>CAXXKH010000009.1:0-8447 GCA_963677545.2 Desulfobacterales bacterium
CATCGCGGCGGACATCAGGGCCTGATGCTTGGCCTGAATGTCTGCGAGGTTGTCCGTTTCGCGGGCTTCCTTCAGCTCGCCGACGGCTTTCTCGATTTCGCCTTTGATGTCTTCGGAGACCTTGTCGCCATGCTCTTCGAGCTGCTTCTCGGTCTGATGCACCAGCGCTTCAGCTTGGTTCTTCGCTTCCACCAGTTCGCGGCGGGCCTTGTCTTCGCCCGCATTGGCTTCGGCGTCGGCCATCATGCCTTTGATGTCGTCTTCCGAGAGACCGCCATCGGCCTGGATGGTGATGACCTGTTCCTTGCCGGTGGCCAGGAAACGGGCGTTGGGATAATTTTTGCCGGCTGCGCCGCCGATCGCCGAAGCCGCCGACCAGTAGACGCCGAGCAGCAAAACCGCGGCGATTGCCGCATAACGAATGAGTTTGCCGTTTTTCATGTAATTTGTCTCCTTCCCATCTAATTTATCGTCTTCAATGGTTTCGAGTCAGTCTGGAAAGATACCGTTCAATCGTCTTTTTTTGGCCCCCTGTCGAATTCGATGATCCTGGCAAAGTCCCGGTCAGGCCCTTTATTGACCCGGTGATACAGGGGACTCTCTTGCCCGACCCGCCCCCCCATGTCATAGGTGAAGTCGGAGACGGCCACATGGCGAATCCAGTATCCGGTATGCACCGGTCCCGTAGCGTCGTAGCCGGAGTGAAAATGCACGAATTCATCCCGGGGCTCCGGCCGCGTCTCGCGCCAGGCCTCGGGCGCTTCCCCAAAGAATACCGGATTGATCCTGTCCTGGGCCGGGATCACCCCATCGGCCTGGGGCAGCGTCGTCCGCACCGCCGTCCCTTCGTATAGTTTGGCACCGTTGGGCATGTCCGAACTGTAGAATCGGTTTTCGTTGAAGCAGACGAATCGCAGCCGGCTCAGATCCCCAGGGTCCTCCGGCCGGAAATAATAGCCCACGAAGGGACCGAACCCGATCATCCGGCCGTCATGCACCTGC
Organism: Desulfobacterales bacterium; assembly: GCA_963677545.2. Classification (GTDB taxonomy): domain Bacteria; phylum Desulfobacterota; class Desulfobacteria; order Desulfobacterales; family JAFDDL01; genus JBECKW01. The sequence goes on from CAXXKH010000009.1 coordinate 1,003, forward strand.
TCCAGGCGGGCCATGTACCCATGGGGGACGACAACGACCCCCGATGACCCATCGGTTTTCGAATCGGACCGGCAGCCGGGCATCATAGCCATAAATGCACAGATCAGAAGCACTGTCAGGGTTGTCGACTTGCAGATTCCTATTTTTATAAAAAACTTTATTCTTATCATCATGCACCCTCATTGCGACCGCAGTCTTTGTGCAGCCAACGTTCATCCGGTCGTCAGGGGCTCTGAACCTTGCGTTACATGCGCGCGATAGTGTCGTGCAATTGACCGATATCAATGCCCAGGCTGACACACTGTCCACCTTGTAGGCAGAATTCCGCGTCTCCTTCTTCCAGAAAGGTCTTCATTCGGCGGGAACCCTTTTTCAAATCGATCGCCCACCGCTGGTTGGTCTCATCGAATGCAACATTAATATCAACGTCGCATTCTCCAATGTCCGGATAAATATCTCTGATCTTACGGCAAAGTTGGTCTTTATCGATCATGAGTGTTCTCCTTTGAGAGCTTTAGCTAAAGTATTCCCGGACTTTCGCTGCAATCTGGCGATCTGTCATCTGATCAACTGTCTCCACAGCTTGTATGAGGTGAGCGAGATGGTCATCTTCTAAACGTGTTTTCAGTTCACCCTTCGCCACTCCAGGACCAAAAAGCAAAATGGACTCGGCGTCACAAAGAACCGAAATGACCTCATCGTAGTAAATGTTGAGTTTGTCGGTAAATTTTATCTCCTGTCTACCATCCGCTTGAACCTTCTGAGATTCATAGGGGGTCGTCGAACGTACCCCGTCAAACCGTGCGGGCTGTTTTTCTGCCTTTGATTCGATAACGATTGTTTCTTCCCCCTTGCCCGAAACTGCCACAATCACCGCCTTGCGATGATCTATCCACAACCCCATGTTTGTTTTCATGTATTTCTCCTTAATAAGTTTGTCCTTAACGGTTACGAACCAAAATGAATCACCAGCTCATTGTCTCCGCCGTCGGCATCTCTTTTAATGTCGAACCCCAGCTTTTTTCCCATTGCGAGCATGTTTTGGTTCTCTTTTAACACGACGCCATGAACCGTAGTGAAGCCCTGCTTTTCGGCAATGGACAGGCATTTTCCAAGCAGGTTCGACCCAATGCCCCGGCCTTGCCAGGCATCGCCCACCACGACGGCAAACTCTCCTGTTTTTCCATCCGGCTCTCCGATGATTCTGGCCACCCCCAACAAGCAGTCGGTGTCTGAATCTTCATCTATGGCCACCAGCGCGATCTCGCGGTCGTAATCGATCTGGGTGAAGCGGACCAGCATTTCGGGATTCAGTTCCTTTATCGCCCCGAAAAAACGCTGGTAAATCGTCGTGGGCGACAGGGTCTTGAACAACGCCGTGAAAAGCGGGGCGTCCTCAGGCTTGACGGGCCGGATAAAAACAGGGTGCACATCCGCGACGACCATATGGGACTCTTCCTCCTCCGGATACGGACCGATCACCAAATGCAGTGAGGAAGGCGCCGGCGGCGGTGAAAGGAGCAGCCTGGCATCGACCACCACGGGATTGCCGTCCTTAATGAGCACTGGATTCATGTCCAATTCGGCAATTTCGGGAAAATCGATCAGAAGTTGCGACAGCCGGATGATCATCTCTTCGAGTCGCTCCATGTCGGCGGCGGGACGGTTTCGGTATCCTTTCAACAAGGAGTAGGCTTTGGTTTCCTCCATCAGTCGCCGGGCCAGCAATCGGTTCATGGGGGGCAGTCCCAGGGATCTGTCTTTTAATACTTCCGTGTAAATACCGCCCATGCCGAACAAAATCACAGGACCGAAATTGGGGTCCCGCTTGGCACCCAGCAGGATTTCATAATCCGGCTTTGAAAAATAGGGCTGCATTGTTACACCCTCGATGTGGGCATCGGGTTTGAATTGGTGGGCCGAGGATACGATTTGGGCGTAGGCCTGGCTGACATCGGCATCGCTGCGCAAATCCAGACGAACACCACCGGCGTCGGTTTTGTGGGTGATCTGTGCGCAGTGCACTTTCATGACCAGCGGGTATCCCATCTCCCGGCCGATATCCAAGGCTTGCTCCTCGGTCTCGGCGATGCGGGGCTTGACCACGGGCAGGCCATAGGCCGCGAGAATCTCATTGGCGTCCGTTTCCGACAAAAATCCCTGGGCCGGCGCCCCGGCGATCAGCGCGTGAGCTTTTTCCTCATCGAAATCCATGTGTCGGGGCAGCTTCAGCGGGATTTCCAAAAGCATTTCATGATTCCGGGCATATTCGACCATATATAGAAACGCCCGGACCGCCCGTTCGGGCGTATCATAGGTCGGGATTCCCGCTTCATTCAAAACGTCCACGGCCTTGCCGATGCGCTTACCGCCCATCCAGCAGGCAAAGATCGGATAGGTGCGCACCTTTAAAGCGGCCGCCAGCGTATCGGCCACGGCCAACGGATCGGTCAGGGCCTGGGGCGCAAGGATCACCAGCACACCGTCCAGGTTTGGCGAGTTGAAGCATACCTCCATGGCACGGCCGAAGCGCTCCGCGGAAGCATCTCCAAGAATATCGATGGGATTGCCCCGACTCCAGAAGGCCGGCAGGAACCCATCAAAGGCTTGCAGCGTTTTAGCGTCAAGGGGCGCGGGCACCTGGCCATACCGGGCCAGCGTGTCCGTGGCCATCACGCCCGGCCCGCCGCCATTGGTGAGGATCGCCAGCCGGCCGCCGCGCGGGCGCGGTTGCTTGGCCATCAGCTCTGCGCAGTCGAAGAGTTCTTCGATGGTGTCCACCCGCACGATGCCGGCGCGCTTGAAGGCAGCGTCATAGACCGCATCTTCTCCGGCCATGGCGCCCGTGTGAGAGGCAGCGGCTTTGGCGCCGGCGGCACTGATACCGGATTTGAGAACGATGATGGGTTTGATCCGGGACACGGAACGCGCGGCACTCATGAATTTGCGGAAATTCGTGAGGCTTTCGACGTACAATAGAATGCTTCTGGCCGAGGCGTCATTTCCTAGATAATCGATGATGTCTCCAAAATCGACGTCCAGCATGGAGCCGATGCTGACAAAATGGCTGAAGCCGATGCGCTCCTTTAACGCCAGATCGAGAATCGCCGTACAAATGGCACCGCTCTGGGATACAAAGGCCAGATTTCCGGCCACGGGCATCTCCGCGGCAAAGCTGGCGTTGAGATTTACCTTGGGCCGAATAATGCCCATGCAGTTCGGCCCCACGATACGCAACCGGCCGGCGGCGATTCGCCGAATTTCTTCCTCTATCTCCTGCCCCGGTTCGCCGATCTCCTTGCCTCCCGCCGAAATGATGACGGCGCCGCCGATCTTTTTTTCGACGCATTCGCTGACGATATCGGCCACACTGTGAATCGGCGTGGCGATAACGGCGAGGTCCACGCCCGTCTCCAGGGCGGACACCGATTCGAAGCACGCCCGCCCGTGGAGGGTGGCATACTTCGGATTCACCGGCAGCACAATTCCGGGAAACGGAAACCCGCCATTCATAAGATTTCGCATCAAGGCGTTTCCGATGGTGCCTGCTTTTTCGCTGGCGCCCACCACGGCAACCGTGCGCGGTGCAAACATACGGTTCAGATTGTGTTGGCCCATGGGTATCCTCGCTTTATAGGTTGTTATCTTCAAATTCGCGCCCGACGACGACTCCACTATGGTTTGCCGAACTCAGCCACAGCCTTTTCATAGGCGCTACCCAAATCCGCCAATGCTGCATCGACACCAAATTTTATTTGGCCCCAAGCATCTGCGCTGGAAGAACTCAGATCCTTCAACTTTTCAGACACCGCATCGCGCTTTTGACGCAATATTGTCAGTTCTGGCCCGGCTTTCGCCTTCGCATCTCCTTCAAATCTTTCAGCCTTAGCCTGCAATTGATCGATGTCCTTTTTGTATTGGGCGAGTTTGTCTTCCGTTTCTTGCTGAAAGGCTTGGATCTGCTCCTGGGTATAGGCCTTGGTGGTATCGTAAGCTTCCTTGGCTTCCTTTTTTACATCTTGTGTGGACACGGCCGCGGTCTTGTTCCCGGACTCTTCCTTTTTACCGCAACCCGGCACCGCCATCAGGGCCAGCACCATGATAGTCAATAAACCTTTTACGAGGATTTCTTTTTTCATTTGAACGATCTCTTTTTTTATAGTTGGATTTTGCAAACTTCTTTTTTAATTTTTATGCAAGATTTAGGTTATAAATTTGAAAGTTGAACCTTAGGCAGAATGTCTTCAACATCTGCGCGATGACAAAGCTCCGTGCCGGGCGTCCCGGCGGCGGCCGTTCCAGCGGCGCAGGCGAGTCGAAGGCAGTCCGCAAGATCTTTGCCCTGGGAATGCGCAAGTACAAATCCTCCCACCACCGAATCACCCGCGCCAACGGTGCTTTCTACTTCAACCGGTGGTGCAATGGCCTTTAGTTTTTGTTTGACCGAGGATAGAAGCAGTCCCAATTTTCCTCTTGAAACAAGGACATACTCAATTCCTTTCTTGTGGAGGTGCTCACAAAAGCCAAATATTTCCGATTCGGTGTGAAGCTCCCGTTCCGCCAGCCTGGAAAGCTCATAAATATTGGGTTTTATGCATGTCGGCTGATATTCTATGGATTCGTGCAGTGATTCGCCATCTGTATCTAAAACGGTAAAAGCACTTTTTTTCTTCCCGGAAAGGATCAGCTGACCATATAGATTCGGTGAAACACCGCGCGGAAGGCTCCCGCTCAGGATCAGGTAATCCATATCCTGAATTTTGTTCACATTTTGATAAAACAGGCCGATTTCTGTCGCATGAACTTCCGGCCCGTTGGCACTGATAGCATACTGCCGGTCTTTTGATTGTTCGCGAAGAATAATATTGGTCCGCGTATCATCTGAAATCCTGGTAAAATCCGCCAAGACCCCCGCATTAACAAGCAATCCTTCCAGCTGTAACCCTTCATAACCGCCGACAAGCCCAAGGGCAACACCATGCCCCTCCAACTCCCGAATCACCCTGGATACATTAATGCCTTTGCCAGCAGCATAAGGCGTTTCGGATACTATGCGGGTGGTATCTTCCGCAAGCAACTGTTCAACAACAATGAAACGGTCCAGCGCGGGATTTAAGGTTACGGTATAAATCATTTTTAATTCCTTCCATGAAAATACTTCGACAAGTTTTTTTCTCCATTACTGTTCGGTTATGTTTTGCGCAGGCGGTGTCCTTCGGGTGGTACATTTCACACCGAAAACGGATCTGCGCGCGGAAAGAATTCCGTCCGCTTGACGATCCCCTAACTATTGTCCATCCAGAAAAGGCAAATTGGTCATTTATGGACGGGCATTATTCAGTCCCACCGCTTTTCGCAGGTTTCGATCGGTGGCTCTGATGTCGTAACCGGTCATACTGCTGATACGCTGTTGCATAACGCCTTCTATTTCAAGCATAAGTCATGCTTTACCAATTTGACCCCTTGGATGCTTTTGCAATGTCATCCCCTTTATCAACTGCCTTTAGGGAACGAATGAAGCCGCTGAGTTGTTAGGGGCATATTATGGAAATGCGTGATTTGTCATTGCTCAAACGAAGATAGAATCGCGTCCATCTGATTTTCGATTTTCCATTTCGCGGCGCCTTTTAACCGGAATTGAAAAGAATTTTTGGGTATCTTCGTTCATCTCTTCACCGTGTTTGGCCATATCGCTCGTCTCCTTTAAACGCCGACCTTGGGACTCCTACTTTCATCCGGCGTTCTGTATGGCAAATTCCCAGTTGATCAGCTTGTCGAGCACGGCGGTGACATAATCGGCCCGCCGATTTTGATAATCCAGGTAAATGGCATGCTCCCAAACGTCAATCACCAGAAGCGGTTTCAGGTCTGTCGCCAATGGGACATTGGCATTAGCAGTTTTTACTACCTTAAGCGTATCGCCTTCGCGCACAAGCCAAGCCCAACCGCTGCCGAACTGGGAAACAGCCGCGCCGGCCATTTCTTTCTTGCAGGCGTCCACCGTGCTGAAAGAGGCTTCTATTTTCTGCTTTAATACCACGGGAGGCTCTACCCATTGGTTTGCATACTATTCCAGTAAAACGTGTGGTTCCGAATTTGGGCCGCGTTGTCGAAGATTGCAGCTTTTTCGGACCGTCCCGTGGTGACGCTGATGATCTTTTCCAGTGACAAGTCGCTTTATTCGATTCCTGCGATAAGCCTGTTCAGGTTACCCAAATAGACTTGGTGATGCTTTCCAAAATGAAAGCCGATGGTATTTGCGCTAATGACCGGCGCCAATGCATTTTCGGTATAGGGCAGAGGGGGTAGAACATGGGGCCCGGATGCTTGTGATATCGAAGAAGGGTCTGTGCCGCTCACCTTCATCAGCCGCTTTTTCATCAGCAGTTGGCTGACGCATACCTCGAATGGCTGTGCTTAGGGCACCCCATGCATTCTCCACAATGTCCCTGACACGCTCCCAAGCGCCCTCGCCCGCCTCGCCAAGCTCTCTGAGCTTGGCCTTTGTGGCATCGAGCATCTGCTCAAGCTCTTTGAGCTGTTTAGAATATTTTATGCGGGCATCGGCTGCGGAACTCCTCGCATTGGCCTAAAATTCGGCTAATTTAATCTGCAACTGTTCCACCTCGGCCTCTATCTTCTTTTTGGTTCATCATATATCTCCTATATTTGGGTGGTGACTTGTGAAAGTCGTTTACACATTTCCTCTTCCGAAATGACGAAGGCCGAGGGGGGCTATAGTGGCCCTTCCAGGTGCGTCTTGTTATTGACCTCATATACGAGATGAAGGCGGGCGGCTTCACCAGTAGAAAACGGCAAACATCGGTCGGCACTATGCCGGATGAAGTGAACCGGCTGTTATTGATCGTACAATCGCATGCGAATGATGTGCCTGGGTGTCCAGGGAGTCAGTCCTTCAATCCAAAAGGCTTGAAAAGCCACCCGTCAACCCGCTGTGAGGTCATCATTTTAAGGCAATCGTTCTCGTGACGACCTGTCATGATGATCGTTTGGGTCAGATGGTAACCATTCATATCCGGCATCTCCAAATCCCTGATCAATAATTCGTAGGGACCGGTGATTAGTTTATTCTCTGGGCGGAAAAAACACCCTTTTTGTCGTGGATGCGGCTTTTTCTTTTATGGAAAGTTCCGCGCAGCAACCAGCCTGTTATTATTCCTGATGAAAGAATCAGGAACATCGTTAGTGCCATTGACGTTGGAAGTGTCCAGTATAAAAATTTCAGCTCCACCATCGCTTCATTCTGGAAGATAAATATAGCTGCCAATCCGGCCAGGATTAAACTGGTAATAAGTTTAGCATTCATGTTTATTCTCCTGAGTCTGAGGTGGTTCTTCCATTACTGATGACTGCAATAGAGGGTGGCTGCACTTTACGATGTTCACCTGTATCTGTCTTGCAGTTCTCCGTAAGAACTTTTTCTT
>CAXXKH010000010.1:0-51733 GCA_963677545.2 Desulfobacterales bacterium
ACGCACTTTATCGATTACCGTCTGTACCCTCTCTTTCATGTCATGTCTCCCTATTTTTAATCCACATCTCTTTTATTGTAGAAATCCCGCCGGAACGTTTCAAAACGATCCGCGGCAATGGCCTCCCGCATGACAGCCATCAACTCGGTATAATGATGGATATTATGAATCGAATTGAGCCGATAGGCAAGCAGTTCTTTCGACCTGTACAGATGCCGCAGGTAGGCCCTGGAATAATGCCGGCATGTATAGCAGCCGCATTCCGGATCCACCGGCCCGGTATCCTCCCTGAATCGGGCATTGTTGATATTGATCGTTCCATGGGACGTAAACAACTGGCCATTCCGGGCGTTTCGGGTGGGCATCACGCAATCGAACATATCCGCCCCCAGCCCCACCAGATCCACGAGGTCCTCTGGTGTGCCGACGCCCATGATATACTTGGGCTTGTCATCAGGCAGACATGAAAGACCGGCCTCCCCGATTTCAAGCATCAGATTCTTAGGCTCTCCCACACTGAGTCCCCCAAGGGCATACCCCGGGAAATCGATCTCCCCGAGTTCGTCGCAGGATCGCTTCCGAAGCTCGGGGAACATCCCCCCCTGGACAATACCGAACAGATTGGACGTACCCGGCCCTCTGTCAAGCCACTGTTGCTTGCAGCGTCTGGCCCAACGGCTCGTCAGTGCCAGCGCTTCGGCTGCCTCGGCTTCCGTGGCGGGGTAGGCGATACATTGATCCAGGCACATGATGATATCCGCGTTAAGGGACAATTGGATGTCCACCGCTTTTTCAGGGGTCAGCAGATGGGCCGATCCATCGATGTGAGACTGAAAGGAAGCCCCCTCTTCGGTTAGTTTCGCCAGCTTGGCCAGGGAAAAAATCTGGAAGCCCCCGCTGTCCGTAAGAATCGGGTTGTGCCAGTTCATGAATGGGTGAAGCCCCGAAAAAAGATCGATCACGTCACAGCCGGGCCGCAGGTAGAGATGATAGGTATTTCCCAATATTATCTGGGCGCCGGCTTCCCTGAGATCTTCCGGTGAAAGGGATTTCACGGTTCCCAGCGTCCCCACCGGCATGAACACGGGGGTTTTGATCTCACCATGGGCGGTCTGGATGACACCGGCCCGCGCTTTGGATTTGGTTGATGTTGCTGTTACTTTGAAATTGAATATATTGGTCATTGGTCACTTGTCATTGGTCAGTGGTCATTGGTCATTCGTCACCGGTCATTGGTCACTTGTCATTGGTCATTGGTCATTGGTCATTGGTCAGTGGTCATTCGTCATTGGTCAATTGTCTTCGCTTATTGGTATGTCCCCTAATGACAAATGACTAATGTCCAATGACGATTATCTGACGAACGTCAGATGATGAGCATCGCATCCCCATAGCTGAAAAACCGGTACTCCCGGTCAATCGCTTCCCGGTAAGCGGCAAGAATTCTTTCCCGCCCCGCAAACGCCGCTACCAGCATAATCTAGGGTGCTTCTGGGCAGATGGAAATTGGTAAGCATGGCATCCACCACCTTGAACCGATAACCGGGATATACAAAAAGGTCGCACTCGCCCCGGCCGGGTGTTATTCGCCCCTGAGCATTCACCGCATATTCGAGCGTTCGCACGCAGGTGGTCCCCACCGCCACCACTCTGCGACCTTCCGCCTTTGCCCGGTTGATCGTCTCGGCGGTCGCCTCGGGAACTGAAAAATCCTCACTGTGCATACGGTGCTCCCGGATATCCGAGACCTTCACCGGTCGAAAAGTGCCATAGCCGACATGCAGGGTGACGGGTGCAATCATCACCCCACCGGATTCTATTCTGTCGAGCAATGGCCGGGTAAAATGGAGCCCCGCCGTTGGAGCCGCCGCCGCTCCCTTTTGTGCCGCGTAGACCGTCTGGTAGGCGGTTTTATCTTCTCCGCGGGCTGAGTTCTCCTCCCGCTTGATATAAGGAGGCAACGGTACGCTGCCGATCTCATCGAGCACTCCGCCAAAATCCCCTTCGAAAAAAAACGTCACGGAAAAGACACCGTCCCGATTCTCGCCGATTTCCGCGGAAACGTCTTCACCGAAATAGACCCTGGCGCCGGGTTGGAGTCGCCTTGCGGTTTTTACAAGGCAGTCACACGACACGACGCCGGTTGCCCGTGCGTTTTCCATCGCCCTGGCATAATCGAGGATGAGCACTTCCACCCGGCCACCGGACTTTTTCCGCCCCACAAGCCTGGCCGGCACCACCCGGGTGTCATTAACCACAAGGACATCGCCGGGGACGAGAACATCGCAGAACTCTGAAAAATGGCGATGGGATATATCCCCGGAATCGCGCCGCAACAGAAGCAGTCGGGAGTTGTCCCGCCCCGCCACCGGTGTCTGTGCAATCAAGGTCTCCGGAAGTTCGAAATCATAATCGTCCAGTAAATACATGAACCCTACCGCCTTCCCACATACACCAGGCACAGACCCACTATCATCATAAAAAGCCCCATTAGCCGCAGCGCGGCGGGCGGCATTTCGAGCATTTTTTTCAATCGCCTTTTTCATTTTCAGGGGAAACGCCGCATGGGGCAGCCCTTCAAGGAACAACGCCATCCCGATAACACATAAAAAATAATCCATTCCGTCGCCTATCCCCCGTAACCAATTTTCGGATTCCTATACCGTTGGAACACCTTGCTTGTCAAAGTAAAAACCCGGAATCAAAGCCCTTGCTTCGACTGAGAACAAAAAAACATTGCTCACCCCTCATAGGTCTGGTATCTTTCCCCAATTATTTTACTCCGGTGTTGAGCACGATCGGCTCGAAAGGCAATCCCGACAGGGTTCCGCCCCGCGCTGGGAACAACCGCGATTGCAGGGGGACACCGGGATACAAAGGAACGGAAATAAGGAACATGTCAACCGACGACGCCAAACCCGACACCAAAAAACCGAATAAACCTTATCCGCCCGGCCGAATCAAGATTGCCAAGGCCATGCGGACACTGCTCGCGCATAAGGACTTCAATGCCATCACTACCGCGGAAATCGCCCGGGAATCCGGCATGAACGAGGCCCTCATCTATCGTTACTTCAAGGACAAACGAGGGTTGCTGCACCAGGTTCTGGCAGATGATCTGGAAGATTTCAACAAACAGATCCTTATGGATATAAACGGCATCGAAGGGGCGTTGAATAAACTGCGGAAGCTCATATGGAGCCAGATCAGCTATTATGACAAAAACCGCATCCCCGCAAAAATCCTCCTGCTGGAAGTCAGAAGCTACAAAGGGTATTTTAAAAGCGAAACCTATCGCATGGTCAGAGATTATGCCCGGGTAATAACGGACATCATCAACGAGGGTATCGAAAACAGCGAAATCCGGGATGACATCTCTCCGAAACATCTCCGGCGCCTCATTATTGGCGGCATTGAATATATGGTCCTGGACGCCATCACTTATCAATCTGCCATTGACGTGGATCTGCTCCAGAAGGATTTGTGCAAAATTATTTTTGACGGTATCACGAAAAAACCGGCTCAGGCTTGAAAAATTTTATCCAATGAAACCGGAATTATCGCTTCTATCAAGTGCGGCCCCTTTACCTTCATCGCCTCTTCGAACCGCCCGTGAAATGCCTCCGCGGTCGTTACCCGGCTTGCCGGGACGCCCATGCTTTCAGAAAGCGCCGCCCAGTCTATGACCGGGTTGTCCAGGTCAAACATGGAGAGCGTTTTCTCGTTCGGCTTTCCCGCCCCCACCCTGGCCAGCTCGACATTCAGAATCCCGTAGCTGCCGTTATTGAGCAGTATCACCGTGACATCCGCCTGTTCCCGTGCCATGGTCCAGAGTGCCTGCTGGGTATACATCGCGCTGCCGTCCGCCTGAAGCGCAACCACCTTTCGATCCGGGCATGCCACCGATGCCCCCAGGGCGAGCGGAAGACCGATACCGATAGATCCGCCGACAAGAGTAAGCCAGTCGTGAGCGGCCGCGCCCTCGGTCATCATATAAATGGGCTGACTGCAGGTAATCGACTCATCGGTAACAATGGCATTTTCCGGCAAAAGCTTGCACACGCTTTGACCGATGGCGTTCGCAGTCAACGCCCCTGTCGGCATCGACACGGTCGCGCGCTTCCGCCTGTCGATCCCCTCTTCTCCCGCGCCCAGCACTTCGGCCAGATCCTCCAGGGCAGTAACCACATCCTCATCCGTCGTGGCAAGCGTATCGATCGAGCAATTGTCCGGCGCCAGGAGACTCGGTTTGCCGGGATAAGCGAAGAATGCCACCGGTGTCCGTCCGCCCACTAAAATGAGCTGCTCATACTCTTTGAGAAAGGCCACCCCTTTTTCCGCAAAATAGGGAATCCGCTCGATGGGTACACGTCCGGCGCCCCGCTGAAGGCGGGCCGGAAATGTTTCGCACAGCAACCCCGCTCCAGTGGATCCGGCGATACGGCCCGCCGCTTCCAGCCCCGCTTCGCGCAAGCCGTGGCCGCCGAGAATCAATGCGGTCCGCTTGCCGTTTCCAAGCAAGTCCGCGATCTCTTTGATGCGCTGATACGGCACTTCTGCCGGTCCGGAAACAATCGCCTCGGATATCACCTCCCCGGCCTCTTCCCAGGCATGGTTTCCGGGTGCGATCAACGTGGCGATTTTGCCCGTACCTTCCATCGCCGCCGTCACCGCCGATGCGCCCGCGGCAGCCAGATCTTCCGGCGATTCCGATACCCTGACCCAGTCCGAACATACCCGGGCGTAGGCCGGTACATCGGTGGAAAGGGGAGCGTCATATTGCTGGTGGTGGGTGGCATGGTCCCCGACGATATTCACCATCGGCGTATGGGCTTTTCTGGCGTTGTGCAGGTTCGCCATGCCGTTCGACAATCCGCACCCCACATGAAGCAGTGTTATCGCCGGCTTGTCGGCCATGCGCCCGTATCCGTCGGCCGCCCCGGTCACCACCCCTTCGAACAGGCACAGGATGGCGCGCATCCGGTCCGTGCCGCCAATGGCGGACACCAGGTGCATCTCGCTCGTTCCCGGGTTCGCGAAACAGACCTCGACCCCTGATTCAACCAGTATTTTCAGTAGTGCCTGGGCACCGTTCATGGAATTCTCCTCTCTATTGCACGCTTGGTATTGCCGATATCGCAAAAACTACTTGCCTCACACGAAGTCACGAAGGCACGAAGAAAAAAAACATTAATATTAAGTTATTACCTTCGTCGGGACGTTTTTTGCGCAAGGTTAAGTTTTTTTTCCTCTGTTGATTTTTCGCATAAAACATCACACAAGACAACCCGATCGGAATATCGGTACTTTTTCCTGTGTATTTCTGTTAAGGTGAAAAAATCCATCCGAATGAATGTTTTTTCAAAGGATTTTCCGACCGCATGCGTCTAATCCATAAAAGGTAAAACTGCCTATGATAGACTATACCGATATGGAACTGGTTGACATGTCCAACAGCGGAAATGAGCACGCATTCGAAAATCTCGTCGAGCGGCACTATCTTACCGTCTACAGCCTCTCCTATAAATGGTGCCGTATCCGGGAGGACGCCGAAGAGATCACCCAGGAAGTCTTCATCAAACTGACCCGCAAGCTGAACTCCTTTACCAGCAAGTCGTCGTTCAGGACATGGCTGTATCGAATCACCATCAATACGGCCAAAGATTATCATCGAAAAAATGCAACGAGAAGGACATATGAATCCGCCTTCGCCGATGATCAACGCCATAATAACCCCGGCAGTCTCCCTTTGGACTCGATCGCTACACGGCAGGTATACGCCGCCATGGACAAGTTACCGGACAAACAGAAGGCGGCACTGATGCTGGTGGCGGCCGAGGGAATGAGCCACAGGGAAGCCGCGGATGTCCTGGGATGTTCGGAGACAACCATCTCCTGGCGGATTCACCAGGCGCGAAAGAAAATTAAAAAAAACATGTAACGGGTGGCAAGATTATGAAAAACGATGATTTGAAAAAAATATTAAACAGCCTCCCAATTCCCGAACCGGCAAAAGAAGCGAAAGATAAAGCAATCGGGGCGGCACTGGCCGAATTCCATCGTCAGTCGGAGAAAAAAAAGAAAAATGTCAAAGGATCTTCATGGATGGAGCGTCTAATGGGTAAAAACCGAAAAGGAGGACCCATTATGACTCGACGCATCGCCATCGCCACAGCAGGAATCGCCGCCGGTTGCATCGCCCTTGCCATCACTCTATCGCCGGTTTTCGTTTCCGAAAAATCGCGTTTCGTCAAACCGAGGGCCGTTCAGGTTGCGGACCGGCCAGAACTGGATGAGACACCCCGATCACCTTCCGCGGTCGGAAACATCGAATCGGAGCTCAAGGACAGTGCTAAAGAAATAAAAAAGGAAAAAGTCGGTAGTAGACCAGCACCACTCCTCCACCCTAACGATGAGTTTATCCTGGAGGAGGCAGTTGTTCATACACCTCCCCCCGCCATGAGAAGGGAAGTAAAGGTAAACGGAAGGGGTATGCCGACAATGGCTTTATCCGCTGCAAAATTTCCAATGGAGCCGGGAGTGCGACCACCTGTCGATCAGACCTACGTGGGTCGGGACAAGTTCGACACCACCAGTGCCAATACAGTCAAACTGGTTTCCGAAGCGCCCGTATCGACATTTTCCATCGATGTCGACACCGCATCCTATGCGTTTGTCAGGCGAAGTCTCAACAACGGTCATTTGCCCCCGAAAAACGCGGTACGCGTCGAAGAGCTGATCAACTACTTCGACTATGACTATCCGCTTCCCGAGGATCGCTCCGTCCCGTTCAAGCCGACCGTGACCGTATTCCCGACACCGTGGAACCCGGACACGAAGCTGCTGCACATCGGGATCAAGGGCTTCGATATTACGCCCGCGCAAAAACCGAAATCGAACCTTGTCTTCCTGATCGATGTCTCCGGCTCCATGCAGAGCCAGGACAAGCTGCCGCTTCTGAAAAATTCGTTCAGAATGCTTGTCAATTCCCTCGAAGCGGACGATACGGTCGCCATCGTGGTCTACGCCGGAGCGGCCGGGACTGTTCTCGAACCGACCAAGGTCTCTGAAAAGGGAAAGATCCTTGCGGCCCTTGACCGGCTTCGCGCGGGCGGCTCGACTGCCGGTGGAGAAGGGATTAATATGGCCTATTCACTGGCCGAGTCCGGAATGGATCCCGATGGCGTCAACCGGGTCATCCTCGCCACCGACGGCGATTTCAATGTGGGAATCCATGATCCGGAAGTACTTGAGGATTTCGTTTCACGTAAGCGAAAAAGCGGCGTCTATCTCTCCGTGCTCGGCTTCGGCCAGGGGAACTATAACGATGCGCTCATGCAGAAACTGGCCCAGAACGGAAACGGCAATGCCGCCTATATCGACAGCCTGAACGAAGCCCGGAAAGTCCTGGTGGATGAAGCTTCCGGCACCATGTTTAATATCGCGAACGACGTCAAGATCCAGATTGAATTCAACCCCGCCATGGTGGCCGAATACCGGTTGATCGGGTATGAGACGCGGATGCTGAATCGGGAAGACTTTAAAAACGACGCGGTGGATGCCGGTGATATCGGCTCCGGCCATACTGTCACGGCAATATATGAAATCACCCCGACGTCAAGCAACGCCAAATTGATCGACGATCTGCGATACGGCGACCGGGAAAAAGCCACGCCTGTTAAAAGAAGCAAAACTGCCGAGTATGCATATCTGAAAGTGAGATACAAATTGCCGGGTGAATCTTCGAGCCGTGAAATCGAAACCCCCATCGATAAGAGAAACGAATACGCGAAGATATCCGCTGCACCCGCCGAGTCCCGCTTTGCTTCGGCTGTTGCGGCCTTCGGGCAGATCCTGCGGGGCGACTCCTATGTCCGCGAGTTTGACTACGATGATGTTGTCGGGCTTGCCCGGGGAGCAAAGGGAGATGACCCATTCGGTTACCGCGGTGAATTCATCAATCTCATCCGACTGGCTGAAACTTCCGCTGCCATGGGGATCGGTAAACAAACAAGGAGGTCAAAATGAAACACACTATTCAAAGGGTCTGCCTGTTTTTCTCTCTTTCTTTATTAGGATTGAGCAGCAACACATTCGGCAGCCCGCAAACAGACCAGGGCGGAACACCAGAGGATTCAACAGGCATATCAGAACCGGCGCACCCGCTTCCGGCACCCTACCCCGGAACCAAATATTCAATGAAGCTTATCAAGCCCTCTCCAAAGAACTACGATTGTAAAATCAGATACATCGCACCGGACCCGAGCATCAATTACACAATCAGAAATGTCAGACCGGAACTGAATAATCCTTTCATGTGGGGAAATGGTCCGGGCAACTGAACTGCTGGCCGGAATAATATGCCGGCTTTCCGCAACTTTATTAACGCTAAGAAATGCCTTAGGCATCAAGGAGAATCAGTTGATACTTTTTATAAAAAACTGCTAATTACATGAGAGGGATAAAAAAAAGAGGGCCATTATTGTTGACAGAACCCATCTAACTGTCAAGAATGAAGAGCGCCTCCAAAACAGTTCGCCGAGCGGGACATAGCAATGTTTGTATCTCTTCACAGGCCAATATATTGTTTTAACATTTTATCGTCTTTTTTGTTATTTACATTTATTTTAAACGGTTGTTCCGCATATCAGAATAACACTTACAATTTGGATAAGCATATTGGCTTGTATCGGCTAACCGATAAAAAATGTTACCAACTGGAAGGGGAATACAATCCATGTGAAGCGGACCAGTATATTGAGTTGGTAAGAGGTCATTTTTATGGGATAGCGGATTCAGAATTGGCTCTGGTTTTCTGGCGTGGTGATTTAAACGATCCGGACGTTAAACATGATTTGCTTTATTCCGCCAGAAAAATGTCAAACCATAAACAAGTCCCATATTCCGACAATAAGGTCTGGTTGACAAAAGAAGCGACACCAAATCTGTCAGAAAGTGAGTATTTTCTAATTCATGAAAAGAACTTGACGGAATATAGTTACATCCGTAAATCAAACGGTCAGTTAATGCGCGGAATTCATTATAAACTGGAACGTGTAAAAAACGATTCTTCAATACGATATATGCTAAAATATCCCGGGGATGATAATTAGAGCTTAAACATGGATATAGGAATTAGAATTTATAATCCGAAAGATGAAAATCAACTCATCGATTTGTGGGTTGAGTGCGGTTTGGTTGTCCCCTGGAATGATCCCCGGAAAGACATTCGAAGGAAATTTGACGATTCTCCCCAACTTTTTTTCGTCGGGGAAATAAGTGAACAAATCATCGCCAGTTGTATGGCCGGTTATGACGGGCACAGAGGGTGGATCTATTATCTTGCTGTAAAACCGAAATATCGAAAGCAAGGTGTTGCATCATCGATGCTGGCATATGCGGAAAACGCATTATCGAAAATCGGATGCCCCAAAATCGATCTTATGGTCAGAAATACAAATAAAAACGTTATCTCTTTTTATCATAAAGTTGGATATGGAGATGATCCTGTTGTCGTTTTGAGCAAAAGATTGCAGAGCGATGACTCATAACAGGCCTGGACACCTGAAATAAAAGGGGATTTCCAGCAACCGCCTTTTTATAAAGAATACTTTAAAAAATGGGGACTGGATACGCAAGAGTAGATAATCTACCACGGATATATTGATCGTATGGCATGCAAATGGTATTCGATGTGCCCTTTAAGAGTATGGGAACGTCAGGGAAAGATTTCAGAGAAATGGAATGATGAATACTGTTCATCAGAGACCAACTGGAACAGTTGCCGACGGTATTACATGGAGGAACACGGTATCCCCCATGATATGATATTGCCTGATGGAAGCAGGCTTTCTGAACCGATGCGATAGACAACGGATCAGAGGAGAACCTCGATCGTTTCTTTCAGAGAACACAAGGCGCTTATCCCCCCAAGGGGATGTCTATATAGGAAGAACAACCTTATGCCAGGAGACAAAGGTGACAGGAAAATATTTCGAGGAATTAAACGTCGGGGATGAGTATCAGAGTCCCAGGCGCACCGTGAGTGAAACGGACATCGTGCTCTTTACTTCTATTACGGGGTTGCTCAATCCCCTCTTCACGGATGAGATCTTTGCACGGGAAAAGGGGCTTGGCATGCGCGTGGCGCCCGGGCCCCTCACCCTCAGCTACGCAATCGGTCTGGCCGATGAACTCATTTACGGAACGGTCCGCGCCGTTTTGGGGATAAATAATGTCAAGTTTTCAGCCCCCGTGAAACCGGGGATACCATAAGGGTGAAAACAACGATCGCGGACAGGATTGAGAGTACCAGCAAACCGGATTGCGGAATAGGCATCCTCCGCCAGGAGGTATGTAATCAGCAGGAAGAAATCGTCTGCACATTCGAGCGGACAATGCTGTTTTTGAAACGCCCGAAGGAATAGAGAGGTTAATGGTCAGCACTACCTATTTTGGATGGATTTATCCCCGCCGGAGCAGATCAGAACGAATGTGTTAAATGTGGTATATGCCTTCAAAACTGCCCGGTGATGAAAATGGAGCCGGAAGAAGCCGAGGCGGAAATAGTCCGATTGATCGAGGGAAAAGAGTCCAAACGTGTGCTCAACGAAAAATGAAGCAAATTCTGGAAACAGGAGTTGACAACGTGAGTTTCGATTGCCACGGCTGCGTGGCAAATCTGAGCCAGGTGATGGAAGGGACAAAGTCAAACTGCATCACACCATGAATGATATTCTGGAAGCCTTTGGGAGTGTCTCATAGACATCCAGACAGGTCGAGATAATAATCGTTATTGGTCTTTGGTCATTTGTCATTAGAGTAATGCCCAGTAGCCGTGACAAATGACCAGTGACCAATGACCAATGTCCAATAACCAAGAAAGGCGAGTATGTTTTATAACCACAATCAAAATGGGTACACCTGTTCCGTTCCTGG
Organism: Desulfobacterales bacterium; assembly: GCA_963677545.2. GTDB lineage: Bacteria > Desulfobacterota > Desulfobacteria > Desulfobacterales > JAFDDL01 > JBECKW01. Next base: position 10,939 of record CAXXKH010000010.1, read on the forward strand.
AATCGAGCAGAAGACGCTGGTATATGGGAAAAAGACCCTGATGGTCGAATTCCTGTTAAAAAAGGGAAGCAAGTTACCACGACATTCCCATCCGCACGAGCAGACGGGTTACCTTGTAAATGGCCGAATTCGTCTCATAATCGGCTCGGAAGAAGAAGAGATGACACCTGGCGACAGCTGGTGTATTCCGGGCGGCGTCGAACATGGTGCGGAAATCATTGAAGACTCGGTAGCGTTGGAGGTATTTTCACCCGTAAGAGAGGATTACCTGCCCAAATAAAATGAAACCAATCATTGAGCCATTTTCAAAACGTTTTCCCGACACAAACGGGATCAAGCCCAAAACGGATCGCCCTCCCGCGGGTTGGCCCAAAAGGGACGTTTTGAAATTGGCTGTATTAATTCTCCTTCTGTTTTCAACATCCGTTTTTGCTAACGAAAATACGGGCAGTGTATATTTCGGCAAAAATCTTGCCAAGCCATTGGATGAGCATACTGACAAGCTATATCTGAAAATCGATAATTCCGAAAAATTATATTTCAATAGAAAACATGACGGTCCGGTATTGGAAAATCTGGATTTAAACAAAGATCACGCCGTAAATGTTTATTTCGATGACAAAGTCGTCCAATCATGGATATTGAATTATTCAAAACTCAATACACATGCCGTTCTAATCTGGCGATCAGCGGGCTCGTGGCGTATGGAGGTATTGGAAAATTCAAAACAAGGGGGAAGGACAGGGAACGGAACGTACTGGTTACTACCATAACTTACTAAAAGGAGATTTCCTGGATATGCCTATCTATCTCGACTATAATGGTACAACGCCCTGCGATCCGGAAGTGCTTACGGCTATGGGTCTATTTTTTGCTGATGAGTTTGGGAATCCATCCAGTTCTCACTGGTATGGTATCAAACCGAAACAGGCTGTTGAAGCGGCCCGGCGTCAGGTGGCGGACTTCCTTGACTGCCTCCCCGAGGAAATTTTCTTCACTTCCGGAGGTACTGAATCCAATAACCATGCGATAAAAGGAATTGCACTTTCACTTGGACAGAAGGGCCGACATATTGTCACAAGCGCTTTTGAGCATCCATCGGTATTGGAAGTGTGCCGATATTTGGAAGATGAAGGCTTTGAGATCACACGAGTTCCAGTGAACAGTGAGGGAATGGTAGATCCCGTGAGAGTTGAACAAGCTATCCGCACGGATACTATTTTAGTAACAATCATGCATGCAAATAATGAAGTAGGCACCGTGCAGCCCATAGCGCAAATTTCCGAATCGCTGAAAAAACATGGGATTGTGTTACATACCGATGCCGCACAGTCACTCGGGAAAATTCCGGTCAATGTCTCTTCACTTGGAGTGGATTTGCTCTCCATTGCCGGGCATAAACTGTATGCGCCAAAAGGTATCGGCGCCCTGTACGTGTGCAAGGGCCTGGCGCTGGATAAATTCTGCCATGGCGCGGGACAGGAAAAAGGTTGGCGTGCGGGCACCGAGAACGTACCGGGAATAGTCGGCCTCGGCAAGGCGTGTGAATTGGCTGCAAAAAACCTGGATAAAAATATGGCTCATATGAAACAATTGCGTGACCGGCTTCACGATGGTATCACAGCCAAAGTGACCAACGTTCGGCTGAACGGACATAAGGAAGAACGGTTGCCGAATACACTCAGTCTGTCCTTCAGGGATTTGGAAGCCAATCGCATATTGGAAGAAATAGGACTCGAGATTGCCGCTTCCGCGGGCGCTGCCTGCCACAGTGACAGTGTGACTGTCTCCCATGTGCTGGAAGCTATGAATGTACCCTTAGAATGGGCTAAAGGAACCCTGAGATTTTCCGTCGGCCGCATGTCCACCACGGTGGAAATTGACCATGCTATTGACGTTGTATCCGCGGCCGTACATAAACTGCAAAAGCAGTAAAATTTTAAAAACCTCAAGAAGAAAGCTGACTTGTTGATATCAATTAAGAACGAGACGTATCTCGGTATTTTTTTTTGTTGTCCGTGGTATCACCACAGTACCGGCATCAATATTTAAATCCGTAGATTCATCACTTGTTTTTTTTACAACCAGCCCCTCCTTATATGCGAAATACGACGTAGATATTTCTCTTATGACGCCTGTGATGTTCAACTCCCTGCCCATCTGTATTCCTGATCCTTTAACCGTACTTTCCGTCCGTGTTTTTATGACTGCGCATTCCATTCCCTGTAGGGTTTCAATTCCTTCAAGGACATTGGTCGCTTCTCCCCGGATCACACCCGCCAATGGACCTTGCTGAACATTTTTTTCTATCGACGTAGTCCACGAGTCACCCATCTTTACAGCAGTATCAGGCAACACAGGCAGAAGATCGGAAAAAAATTCCTTCACACTCCGTTCATCCCCCATGCCCAGGCCGATTTTGGGCAGTTTTTCAATACCGGCAACCTTAAGTTCCTTTCCTTCCGGAGAATAGGTAACACCAAAACTTTTTCCACTGAGGCCGGATGTATCGGGGCTTACATTTCCCTGTATGCTGCTGATAGCAATATTGAGGCTCTCAATGACAACCCGGGTCATGAGGTTGTTTTGGTCATCGACACCCGTCCCCTTAATGCTGTAACCGGTATCGATTTTCAGTGTTGTTTCCATGGGCTTCCCCATCATTTCCTGGCTTTGCACTACATCCGTGACACCCCGGTACATACGTATCTGATCTATCGGCAGCTTGTATTGGAGAATCAGCCCGGTTCGGAGATTACTCGATACAAATTTCTTAACCCCACAACCTGTTGCCGTCAGAGACAGCATAATCATCCACGAGACTGCTGAACGAAAAAGACTTCTTTTATGCACTATAATACTCCCTATTAATCTATTGCTCCATCTGCTCTTGTCGGCCCGTGAATCGGGAGTAAAAAAAATTGGGGGCGCTATTATCGATGCCGCAGGAAACGATCGATTTCGGCCCCCATCGAACAGATTGACCACTATTTGAATGTCATCGATTTCAGACAGCAGTATATTGGAAAGAAGTTCCTTTCCGGTTTTTTTTGAGCATGATTCTCATCTGGCAATCATCCGGCTTCCCCGCTGCCTTGTAGCGCAGCGAGTACTTGTTCCCGGTAACACTCATGATGTGATAACCGTTCGGCGTTCCGTCGACCTGAAAGCTGTGGGGGATGCCCTCTACATCCTTCACACCGTTCCACCAGCTGCCGGCGGCGGTTGTGATAATATGCTGATGCAGCGGGTTCTTTCCCTGAAACCCGTCGGCATTATCGAAATTGAAATAGAACCGCGGCAGGTTGTTTTCATCCAGGGGAACGGAAAAACCTGAAGGTTTGGATATAAAAAGGGTATCGCCATCAAAGAGTTCGATGCTATATCTGCCTTTTTTATCTGTCAGCACAACGATACCGCCGTTACTGACGGAAACGTTCTTAATCCCCTTTTCTTTGGGATCAAAACTTCCATTTTGTTTTTTATCCTTATAGACTGTGCCCGAAACGATCTTTGCACAAACAAATGAAGGAAGAGCCGAAAGACACAGCAGCAACAAACAAAGCGGTATTATTAAGCGCTTCATAATAGATCCAGCAAAACAGGATTCCATTCCGAAATTAAAGAACAAGTGCCACCTCGGATTTCGATTCTGATGTCTGCGGTATCACCATCGTACCGGCATCGATATCTATCTTCGAAGTCTCATCGTTTTTTATTTTAACAAGCATCCCTTCCTTATAGGCGAAGTAAACCGTGGATGTTCCATTCGAAACGCCTTTGATTTTCAATTGCATCCCCATCTGTTCTCCCGCTCCTTCAATTGCATTTTCCGACCGGGTTTTTATGACGACGCATTCCATCCCCTGAATGGTTTCAACTCCTTCAAGGGCATTTACCGCCTCGCCCTTGATTGTAATTGCAATCGGGCCTTGCTGAATGCTTCTGTCTATCGGAGTGGTCCACGTATCACCCATTTTTACCACTTCATCGGGTAACACCGGCAGAAGATCGGTAAAAAACTCCTTCGCACTCCGCTCTCCGCTCATCCCCAGGCTTATCTTAGGCAGCTCTTCAATGCCGGTAACTTTAAGTTCTTTTCCTTTCGGAGAGTAGGTGGCACTAAAACTTTTTCCACTAAGGCCGGATGTGTCGGGATTTACGTTCCCCTGCATGCTGTTGATGGAAAGATCGATGTTATTGATGATAACCTGGGCCATGAGATTGTTTTGATCATCAACACCGGTGCCCTTGATGCTGTAACCGGCATCCGTTTTTATTGTCGTCGTCATGGTTTGTCCCATCATTTCCTGATTCTGGACCGCATCCGAGCCGCCCTTGTATGTCAGCGCCTGACCCTGAGGAAAGCGATACTGGAGAACAAGGCCGGTCTGGGGGTCACCCACCGGGGATTTTTTTGCCGCGCAACCAACTGTTATCAGAGACAGAATGATAATTCCAAAGGCCAATAAACGAGAAAAACTATTCATTTTCAAAATAATATCCCCCCTCTTTATGAAATGGTTAATCTGCTTTCCAGCCGGCATTTTTCGCGAACATTAGATTATTCGTCGCCGCTGAAAAAGTACTATAGAAATGATTCCGGATAAGACAAAAAAATATAGATTTTTTATTGCATATATCCCTGATTTAATGAAATGTCCAGATTAATATTTTTATACGAAAGCATCCTGACAGTTGATTTTTTCCCCTTAAATCGATACAAGTGCATCACGGTTTGACTTTAATTCTCCTATTTCCCTGAGGTGACGAAATGAGCGAAACGCTCGTTTTTTTTCTGCATGGTCTTGCCTACGCCGGGTTGCTCTTTCTGGTCTCCTCCGGCCTCACCCTGGTTTTCGGAATGATGAACGTGCTGAATTTCGCCCATGCCGCATTCTATATGCTGGGCGCCTATGTGGCGTTTTCGGTCATGCAGCATAGCGGAAGCTTCTGGCCGGCAATTGTTGTGAGTCCGATGATTCTTTTCACCTTGGGCGTTTTCGTCGAAAAATTCCTTCTGAGGCGTGTTCACGCCCGTGGTCACGTATACGAACTGTTGCTGACATTCGGTCTGGCTTATGTCATCCAGGAATCCGTGAAATTTTTATGGGGTACGGCGCCACAGGCCATGACGGTGAACGGCTTCCTGGCGGATACGATTACACTCTTCGGTGCCACCTATCCGATATACCGCCTGTTCATTTTCGGGGTGTCGGTAGCCGTCGGTTCCTTAATGGCACTGGTACTTTACAAAACACGCATCGGCATTATTGTCCGCGCGGCAGTGGATGACAGCGAGATGGTCGAAGCCCTTGGAATTAACGTGCCTTTTTTATTCATGGCCGTGTATGCAACGGGTGCGGCGTTGTCCGCCTTTGCGGGTGTCATCGCGGGACCGCTTCTCAGCGTGTTTCCGGGTATGGCGGAATCCATTCTCATCGATGCGTTCGTGGTCGTCGTTGTGGGCGGTATGGGCAGCCTTGGAGGCGCTGTGCTCGCCTCTTTCTTGATCGGAGAGCTCCAGTCCTTCGGCGTTCTCTGGTTTCCGAAATTTTCCATGGTTCTAATCTATTTGATGATGGCTCTCGTTCTGATACTGAAACCCGAAGGGTTGTTCGGGGAGAAACAGTCATGACAACCAGAGGAGCGGTAATAAAACGAGTGTTCATTTTCATCGCTCTTCTGTCGCTACTGGCCATGCCCCGGCTGATCAGCGGCTATCAACTTCGCCTGTTGACGGAGGCCACCATCTTCTCACTCTATGCCGTGAGTTTCAATATGCTGCTGGGCTATGCCGGACTGCTCTCTTTCGGCCATGCCATGTTTTTCGGAACGGGCGCCTTTGCTACCGCCATCGCACTGGAGTACATTGCGGGATTACCGCTGCTGCTGGCAGTGGCGATTGCCACCCTGTTCACCGCACTGGTGGGCCTGCTGGTGGGTATGCTGCTCCTGCGGGTGAAAGGCACGCCATTTGCTTTACTGACACTGGCGTTCAATGCTCTTTTTTTCTCCATCGGTATCAAATGGTCTTCCGTCACCGGCGGTGACGATGGATTGATTGTAAACCTGCCCGATATCGATCTGGGGGTTTACAACCTGAACATGTTCCATGAACCTACCGTCTACTACCTGAGCCTGATCATCCTGGGATCAACCATTGGGTGTTGCTGGTTTTTCACCCGTACAGCCATGGGGCAATCCGTCCTGCTGATCCGGGAAAACGAAGAGAGAATGCGTTTTCTGGGATACAGCACCCATATTTCCCGGTTGATTCTGTTTGTTCTCAGCGGCGCGCTGGCGGGATTGGCCGGTTCTTTTTATGCCATCATGAACGCCTTTGTCTCCCTGGATGCCATCAGCCTTGAAATGACGACCAAAGTCCTGCTGATGACGTTCATGGGGGGTATCGGACACTTCATCGGCCCGGTGTTCGGTGCGGTTTTCTATACCTATTTTCAGAATTTTCTCAGTGAAATGACCGACAGCTGGCCATTGATTATGGGCCTGCTGTTTATCGCCATGGTTCTGATGGCCCCCGGAGGTATTGCAGGTCTGGCAATGTCTGCCAGGGAATGGTTTCGGAAGCGTTTCACGTCCGGCAACTCCTTGAAAGAGGAGCTGTAGTCCATGGCCATTCTCCAGGCGGCAGATATAAAAAAAAGCTTCGGCGGGCTCGAGGTTCTGACCGATGTGAATTTTGAAGTGGAAGAAAAAGAGAAATTCGCCGTTATCGGGCCCAATGGCGCCGGCAAAACAACCCTTTTCGATATTATCAGCGGTAAATTTTCGCCAACATCGGGCCGGGTGAAATTTTCAGGCAAGGATGTATCCAATATCCCGGCATATCGCCGCGCCCGTATGGGAATGTCCCGTTCCTTTCAAATAACCAATATTTTCCAGAAACTTTCCGCACTCGACAACATACTTGCCGGCGTGCGTTCCCGGGCCGGCCTTCGCCACCACCTGTTTCGACAGCCTCACAAGGACCCGGCGTTGATCCGTTGCAGTGAAGAGATTCTCGACCGCGTCGGACTGCTCGGCCACCGGGACACACCGGCCCAGGACCTGGCCTACGGGCAGCAACGCGCCCTCGAATTGGGGGTGACCCTCTCCATGGCGCCCAAACTGGTGCTTCTGGATGAACCCACCGCCGGCATGAGCAAGCAGGAGACAACAGATGCCATCGACATGATCCGCCGGGTGACCCGGGACATCGCCTGCGTGATTATCGAGCATGACATGAACGTTATTTTCTCCCTGGCCGATCGTATCTCCGTACTGCACTACGGGGTGATACTGGCCTGCGGAACACCGGAAGAGATCCGCAATGATCAGAGGGTCAGGGATGCTTATCTGGGGGAGGAACATAGTGATTCTTGAAATAGAAAACCTGCACAGCTACTATGGCAAGAGCCATGTGCTTCAGGGAGTGGACATGGCGCTTCCGCCCGGCCGGATGGTCTGTCTGCTGGGGCGAAACGGTGTGGGCAAATCGACGGCCTTGAAGTCCATTATGGGGCTGGTCCCCCAAATCCAGGGGACCCTCCGCTTCAAAGGCCACGATCTTCAGAAATGTCAACCCTATGAAATCGCGAGATTGGGCCTCGGATACGTTCCGGAGGAGAGGCGCATATTCAGGAGCCTGACGGTCCGGGAGAACCTGTTGATCGGTATTAAAAATTCTACCCGGGACAACCACGGAGACGCCTGGACAGTCGAGCGCATATTTGATTCTTTCCCACGGTTGGCGGAACGTAGGGATCATAAGGGCGGGCATCTTTCGGGCGGAGAACAGCAAATGCTGACGATTGCCAGAACCCTGTTGGGCAACCCGGAGTTGATTCTCGTCGATGAACCCACCGAAGGTCTGGCGCCGCTGGTCGCCCGGTCGGTGCTGGAGATGCTGGCAACCGTAAGTGCCGACGGAATCACCGTCCTGCTTGTCGAACAGAATTACAAAGCTGCTTTGAAACTGGCCCAGGGGTTTTACATCATGTCCAAGGGGCGCATTGTTTTCGAAGGGAGCGGACAGGAGCTTGTTGCCGCCGAAGATATTCGTAATAAATATTTGGAAGTTTAAAGGAGAAAATCGATATGAGATCGAGCGTTGTAATATTGGTTGTGTTAATCACCTTTTTAGCTGCCCCGGCAACCCGGGCGGCGGACACCATCAAGCTTGCCGTATTGGAACCACTTTCGGGAACGTTCAAGGATACCGGAGACCGCTATCTGGAAGGGGCTCGGTATGCCGCCGAAGTACTGAACGAAAGGGACGGCATCAACGGTATGAAAGTTGAGATAATCCCCGTTGACAGCGAATTCAAACCGGCGATTGCAGTCAATAAAGCGACCAAATTGATCCTCAAAGAGGGGGTAAAATTCTTCTGTGGCGGTACCGGGAGTTCGGTGGCCGGCGCCATGACGATGCTGGCGAAAAAACGGGAGTTGTTGTTTTTTACCTATGGGATGGAAGCCGCCAATCTCACCGGCGAAAAATGCAGCCCCAACTTTTTTCGGGTGTGCGCCAATACGGACACCCATTCCTATGCACTGGCCCATTGGGTAGCCGAACAGGGCTATAAGAAGGTCATCTGTATTGCACAGGATTATTCCTTCGGAAAGGAAGCCATCGACGGGTTCGAGAAAAAGCTTAAAGCAGTCAAGCCCGATGTCGAAATTGTCGGAAAGATTCTTCACCCCACCGGCACCAAAGACTTCGCGCCCTATGTCACCCAGATCATCAACTCAGGCGCCGAGGTGATCTTCACCCCCAACTGGGGAAGCGACCTGACCCTTTTACTGAAGCAGGCCAAACCACTGGGGCTCAAGGCCAAATTCGCCTGCTACTATCTGGATGATGAAAACAACATTGCCGCCATTGACAATGATGATGCGGTGATCGGCAGTGTGGCCGCGGAAGGGTACCTGCTGACCATCCCGGGCGCTGCCAACCAGGCATTCATCGAAGGCTTCAAAAAGGCCAAGGGCCACTACCCGACCGGGTCACGGGGAAGGCCTACCTGGCAATCATGTTCTGGGCGGAAGCTGTAAAAAAGGCAGGTTCCACCAGGGTCACTGACGTGAAAAAGGCCTGGGAAGGCCTCAGCTATAGCGGACCGGCCGGTCTTTGGACCATGCGCGCCTGCGATCATCAGCTTCAACAGCCCATATGGATTGCCAGGGTCGTTGCTGAAAATCCGTTCTTCAGTCACGCCTACCTGGGCACAGCAACCAAACTGGCGCCGGACAAGGTCAACGTCCCCTGTGAAGAGACCGGTTGTAGAAAACATTCCCTGAGATAGAATCGGTTGAAAATGAATATAGAACAAGCAACGCATGGTGATGCGGAAAAAATTTTAAGTCTGCAGAAAATTGCCTATCGAAGTGAGGCCAGACGATACGATGATGATACGCTTCCACCCCTGATACAGACTTTTGACGAAATAGAGGCTGATTTTAACAAACAGGTCTTTCTGAGAGCAGTCATCTCCGAAAGAATTATCGGTTCGGTCAGAGCACACATGCAAAACGGAACATGTTTTATCGGTCGCCTCATCGTTGATCCGAATTATCAGAATCAGGGCATCGGATCAGAACTGATGCATCATATTGAGGACCGGTTCAGCGAAGCCGACAGGTTCGAACTGTTTACAGGTCATAAAAGCAAAGAGGCTTTGCATCTCTACCATAAGTTGGGGTATACCGAATTCAAGAGCAAAAACCTGACAACCCATACGCTGATTTTCCTTGAAAAAAGGAAGTCTCAAGCATGAATAGGGATGATACATTATGAAAAAATGGCGATGCATCGTTTGCAATTACGTTCACCAGGGCTGGAAACCACCGAGTCATTGTCCTATTTGTGGTGTGCAGGCAAATATGTTTGAAGAGGTTGAGGATACTGAACCGGCAAGCCGGAGTCAGCAGTCAGCAGTCAACAGTAAACAGCAGGAGGATTGAACCCTATCTCGAATTCACAATCCGCCTTTCATCCATTCCGGATCGCATCCACGGGTTTCAACCCTGCCGCCCGATTTGCCGGATAAAGCGCCGCGACAAAACAGATGCACAGGGCAACCAGAGATATGCCCGCGACATCGAATAGCCGCACCTGTACCGGCAGTGTGGACACATAGTAAACATCGGCCCGAAGATCGATAAAGTGGTACCGGGAAAGAAGACCACACAGGATCAAACCGATACCCTCTCCCAGGATCGTGCCGATCAGTCCGGTCATCATGCCCTTGAATACGAAAATCCTGCGGATCTGCTTCCGTGTCGCGCCCATGGCACGAAGAATCGCGATCTCCTTTTTCTTTTCCATTACCATCATGAACTGAGTACCCGCGATATTAAACGCCGCAACCACTACAATGAGCGTGAGAATGATAAACAAGCCCACTTTCTGGAGTTTCAATGCCGAGAAGAAATTTTGATATCTCTGCATCCAATCCACAGCCCAGAAATCGGGCCCGAGCGCGGCAACAATGTTTTCGCGTATCTGGTCCGCGCTATAGACGTCTGCAACACGGACTTCAATTCTAGTGACCTCATCTCCGCGCAGACCAAGCAGATCCTGGGCGGTGGGCATCGAAATAAAACTCAGCATTTTGTCGAAATCATCAATACCGGACTCAAAGAGGCCGACAACCCGGAATTGCATCACACCGGGCATTCGACTGAAGGATAGAATATTTTCCTGCGTGGAAATAAGCTGAATACCATCACCGACCTGGACTTTCAGTTCCTCTGCCAGTCCCTTTCCCAGAATAATTCCTTCAGTCCGCGATGTTTCCCGGTCGGAAGTATCATACCGTGTCAACAGCGCAGCTTCGAGGAAGGCAATCACTTGGTTCACCGTCCCGACATCAACCCCCTGCACAACCGAACCGCTGGTATTGGACGCGGATCGCAGGAGGGCCTGGCAGGGCACAATGGGCGAGGCGCCTTTCACTCCCGGCGTATTTACTATTGTTTCCAGGACCTGATGGTAGTCCGATATGTTCGACAGGTGACGCCTCACCACAATATGAGGCGTGACACTTAAAAGACGCTCCTTAATCGTCTCTTTATAACCGGTAATCACGGCAATAACGACAATAAGAGTCATGACGCCCAGGCAAACCCCCGTAACCGACAGAAAGGTAAGGGAAAGAAGTCCCGCTTTCTTCCCGGGTCGAAGATACCGCCCGCCTATGAATAATTCCAGGCTCATCTTATAAATGAAGATCCGAACCTGTTATTTTCTATGACCGGAAAAGGGCATCTCACCCATTTGCGTTCCGATGGTGCCGCTGACATTGTCTCCTTCTACCGCCCCGTTAAAAGCAAGCTGCATCTCGCCCATTTGAGAGTTCATGACAGCGTCAAACGCAAAGCTTTTCCCCTCTATCTTTGCATCCGTGAAGTCCATTTTTCCCATTGGCGATTCGGCGCTACCGGTCCCGTCCGCATTGATGGTCAGTGTAAACTCGACCTCACCATTCGGTGTCGATGTTTTCGCCAGATAGACGCCGGCGGGACCCGCCGTGACTTCAGCATCCTGGATTTTAGTAGTCTGACAACCGAAAACCATAAACAGAAAAACTATCAGGGCCGTTAATGAATAAATCTTTTTCAATGGACACGCCTCCTTTGTCATAGACAATTTGATTGAAATATTCCTTATTTACGCTAATGCCGACTTTTCCAGTACACATCGATTCCCCGAATTCTGTAACATGTGTATCGACCAGCGGGATATGATCCGGATTAAGATGTTTCCCGATACCGGAGCATTGTGATGGAAACCTTCTTCCCGAGCCCGATTATATTTCAGGATTGTGATCGCTTGTCAATGTATAGACGCGGCTGTCCCGTATCGTGAACAGCTATGGGATGACATTTGAAGATAGGGCTGGTATAATTCAGGGAATTAAGCTCTTTCCCCTGAAAAAACCACTAAATTACACAACCGTATTGCCATGACAAATAACAAATTTGATCCCAAGAAACTGCAAAAATTAAATAATCCTAAGAGATTGATAGACATTCCCCCCGATTACGTCTGGGGAAAGTTAAAAATGGAATTCCCCGGCGTATTTGTCGACTTGGGGACCGGGACCGCTTTTTTCAGCATCGCATTTCTCCGGAGATTCAACCCCTCGAAAATCTATGCATGTGACTCATCCGAGGTGATGATCAACTGGATGGAGGAAAATGTCTCTCCGAAATATCCCAACATTGTTCCCATTAAAACAGATGAACATTCCATACCCCTCAATGACGAAATTGCAGACTTGGTGTTTATGATAAACCTGCATCACGAGTTGGACACTCCGTCTCTGACGATTAAAGAATCAAACAGGCTCCTTAAAGCTGGCGGGAAAGTTCTTATTGTTGATTGGAAAAAGGAGGATATGCCGGAAGGACCTCCCGTGGAGATAAGATACCTGCCCGAACAAATTGAGGGTCAACTGATAAATGCCGGCTTCAAACAGATAGATATTTATAACGATTTGCAGAAACATTTCGTGATCGTCGGGCAAAAGGTCCCGGCAGCCCCTCGAAACAAAGGCTGATATGATTACAAAATTGTCACTACCTACCCTCCAAAACAACACTACTGTAATATTAAGAAAATGAAGGGCTAAACTTCGTCGATGGAGCATACTGCTCTAACTGGCTTATTATATATATATTTTCATTGTAACACCTCATCATTCCCCGATTCATCCCACAAGTGGCATCCCTTTTGCTCAAAAAGTCCATAATAATTTTACGGATAAAGGAAAGGTATTATGTTTTTAGATGAAAGCGATCACCCGGAACGCCTGGATAAAAAAGGAAACCATTATGTCTAACCTCAGCCCCGGGCTGATCGCACAATCGACATATTTCGAGAAAGGCCGCATTTTCGGGGCGTTTAAAAATTTTCGCCTTGCAAGTGCATATCAACCCATTTTCAGCCTGGCCCATAAACGTATCGTCGGCTATGAAGCGCTGATCAGAGCCAAAGATTTCAGGCGTCAAGCGATACGACCCGATTCGCTCTTTTCCCATGGGAAGGACCTTCAGGACATTGTTTTCCTGGATCGCCTCTGCCGCTTCATCCACATCAACAATTTCAAAGCGTTTCCCGACGACACCAACTGGCTTTTTCTGAACGTAGCACCGAAAACCATCATGCACGGCAAGCGTTTCGGAGCCTTTTTCAGCGCACTCCTGGAGAGATTCAAATTCCCCCCCCATCGTATTGTCATTGAAATCGTGGAATACCCGATTTCAGTGGAAGATAATACTCGTCTGATTGAAACCGTAAAGTACTATCAGGAGTTGGGATGTCTCACCGCCATCGATGACTTCGGGGCCGGCCATTCCAATTTCGACCGGGTATGGACGCTCAAACCCGATATCGTAAAACTGGACCGCTCCATGTTGGAGCGTGCCTCCACACATCCGGAGATCCGGCAACTGCTGCCGGGGATCGTCTCTCTTCTCCATCAGGCAGGATCATTGGTGATCATGGAAGGCATTGAAACAGAAGAGCAGGCCATCATCGCCGTAGAAAGCGACGCCGATATGGTTCAAGGATTTTATTTTGCAAAACCCCATCATGATCTAATGGAATTGTCCGGAATCAAGCCGGCCTTCGCTGAACTTTTCGATACCTATAGATCCTCGGAAGCACTCCGTGGAAAAGAATTTCAAAAAACGTATCTGCGGTACCACAGACGCTTTCTGGCCGCCGTTGCCCTACTTCAGGAAGACTGCTCATTGAAAGATTCCTGCGAACCGCTTTTTGAGGATGATTCCGTCATACGCTGCTGGCTTTTGAATCCGAACGGCAAGCAAATCGGTCACACCATCACTTCCCGCTCCCACGCCGAAAAAAAAGACCGTCGTTTCAAGCCCCTGGATGATGCGAACAGCGCCGACTGGTTTCGGCGGCATTATATGCGTCGGGCCATCATGCATCCCGGCCAGTTGGAGATCACCCGGCCGTATCTCTCCATCACCGGCGCCCATATGTGCGCCACCCTTTCCATGATGTTCAAAGCACCTTTGGGAGATGTCATTTTATGCTGTGATCTGAAAGCCTGAACCGGCTTCACCGGAGGCGATGTGCTTTGGGTGATAGGCGATGGGCCATCTGCTTCGCCATCATCCTTTGGTATTGATTATTATTTTCTGACCCGGCCGGATAGTACGGTGGTTCTCAATCTCGTTCCAGCGCATGATATCGCGGTAGGACACGTTGTATTTCAAGGCCATCTCATACAGTGTGTCGTTATTCCTGATTATATACATGATCTCGCCATCTCCACGTTTCGAGTCGGAGGCAATAACATGGCCCGGGATATTCAGGCGTTGTCCGATACGAAGCCTGTTTTGATTCCGGATGCCATTTTCAACCGCAAGGCTGCATTCACTGAAACTCTAAATTTCGCGGCAACACCGGAAAGGGTGTCGCCGCGTTTGACATAGTAGCTGTCGACCTTCGGGAGCAAATACTTCTCTTTCGGCAGTTTCACGTATTCAATGAGAAATCGCTCTTTGCTTCCGACAGGAATCTTTAAAGAATAATCCTGCCCCACGGGAGTATGCGATTTTATTAATTCGGTGTTCAATTCCTTTAGTGTTTTCAAATCGACTCCCGCACATTCTGCTGCTGCTTGAAGGCTCATATAGGGTATTTCGACCGTATCGAAGACCAAAGGTGCTTCATTTTGAATGCTCTCGAAACCGAAAACATCCGGTGCTTTTGATATTATCACCGCTGCCATGAATGAGGGCACGTAGTTTTCTGTTTCCCGTGTTAGATTCATTGACCAGAAATCCCTGTTCCCGATCCTTATCTGCCGATTTATCCGTGCAGGCCCTCCATTATAGGCCGCCATTACCACGAGCCAGTCGCCGTATATCTCGTAAAGATCATTCAGGTAACGGGCAGCAGCCTTTGTGGACTTGACGGGATCGTCGCGCTGATCATACCACTGGTTTCTTTTCAGCCCGTACATCCGGCCGGTTGCGGAACCGAATTGCCACAATCCGGAATTATGTGTACGGGAATCCACTCTGGGATTGAATCCGCTCTCAATCATGGCAAGACAAGCAAGATCGAGGGGCAAATCATGCGCTTCAAAAATTTCCTTGATAACAGGCATATAACGGCCGCTGCGACGGATCCACTTCGCCATTGTCTTCTTCTTTTTTGTCTGGAAAAAATATATAGCCTTCTTTACCCGTTCATTATATTCTATAGGCACATCACAACGGAGTGCGATTTTCCGGACGATTTGCCTGAGTTCATCGTCCGTCCACTTGCCATTCTTGAAATCTTCCGGTTTCGTTTCCGCCAGCTGATCGAGCCAGTCAAGTGGTGATTCCCGGTTGATTTTATCGACATCCCTGAAAATCCTGCCGTAATCCTGAAAAAGCGAAGCGAGTGTATTCATATACCTGAGCGCGAGGGACTCGTCTTCTATTACCGATATATCGATACCGGATGACAGAACAGCCGCGCTGTCGATGCGGGTTTCCGCGAGGCTGTAGTCACCTTTGTCTATCGCCTCGAGTGCTTCCTCATACAGGTTCAGAATAGTGGAGAGAGCTGCTTCCTCTTCACCATAGATTGGGGTATCGGTACACGTTTCATATCCCAAGGCAGCCGATTCCTGAGTTTCCGATACTTCAGCCGATGAGGCAATGTCGTTTGATATGGTAGCCGTTGACACTATCTCGGGTGCGGTAGAATCGTATGCCGGCTTTTTTGAAAACCGGGATACGCAGCCCAAGCATAAACACATGAAAATTGCTAAAACTGTAATTGAAGTATTTTGAGATCTCCATAGTATGTCTTTTTTACTATGAGCGACAATATCAGGATTTTTAAGAATGATGACCACCGCCATGAACTTTGCATAATAGTTGTTGCCGTTCTCATATAATGTTCTCGATAAATTCCACACATCCCTGGAGCCTGCCTTCTCAATTGCTTTCTGAACATTCGATTCGCCTACATTGTAAGCCAATACTGCTAATTGCCAGTCGTTGAATCTGAGTTTGTTTGCCAGAAGATATCTCATTGCGGCATCGCTCAGGATATCGACATCCAGCCTTTCATCCACTTCGTCATTAACCGTCAGGCCAAACGCACGAGCCGTGGATTGAATAAACATCCAGAGCCCCGCACCCCACCGCTCGTTCTGCTCGAGATTTCGATAACCCGATTCCACCAGCGGTATGGCGAGAAATTCCGTCGGCACTCCGTATTCTTTTATCTTTCCCTCAATGCCTTCCCGGTAATTTTCCATTCGCTCAAGGGAAGCCTTTATAAATTCTCGCCCTTCCGGTGTACCCAGATAGGCATTAAGCTCCTTCAAAACGAGATCATTTACCATAACTGGAAATTCCGTGCCTTCCCCGGCCCTCTCGGACATGGCCACGGCCTGGGCCTCCGTTATTCTCCTGTCTTGAAGCATTCCTTTTGAAGCAAATGAAATCGAAGCCATCAGCCCGACAATTAAAAGCGCAGCACCCATATTGATCTGCCATTTCAGCTGATTCGGTAATTTTTCCAGCATATTTTGAATCCTCCTCTTCAAAAGACGGCGTTGGACCATCAACATCAATCCCGCCGCACATAAAGGTGCGCTTCTCCAGCCTGATGCCGACAACCCCGCCTTGTAAAGACAACGGGCATACTCCCGCGGATCAATATTTTTTCGGCTGATCAGCGCTTCGTCACAGGCAAACTCCTGGAGTTCGGACACGGCCCCGGTGCCAAAGATAACTACAAGGGTTCAAGATGCATATCGATCTAAAAACCATAAGAAATAGAGCCATTTTGTATCACCGTTGCGGTGATGCTGAAGTTCATGAAGAATTGTGATTTTAAATTCGCCAATCCCCTATAAGGTCCGTTGGAATGATGATATTGGCCCTTCCGGGCAGCCAGTAGGAAAAAGGAACTTTGATACTGTCATTCGCATAAATTGAAACTGATCCGTATCTCCGTATAAGATATGATCCGCTTCTCATAATGAAAAGTTTCTCAGATCATTGGACAAACCGAGAACACCCCATATCGATAGAAAGATAATAAAACCGGAAAACGCAAGCCTGGCAGGACCCGAATCGAATGATTCGACCTCACGGATACCCGGAAGTTCGAGATAACCGTTATCTTCACGGGACGAATAGTCCACGCTGACGGTATCCATGGATTGGGCGGACCATATCTGGACCACCGGGTCTGAAGGTGCCCTCTCCGGCAGTAGCGGGTAGCTCAATAACAGAAGCATCAATACGGACAGTACCGTGTAATGCAGCTTCAACAAGGCCCCTGAGCCTATGGTTCTTTTAGCGACGCCTGCCAGTATCGGATATACCGTAAGGCCGACAAATCCCGCGACAACCATCATATTCAGGTTAGATATGCTGCGATAATATGTGCAACGTTCATTTATCTCTACCCTTTTTATTGATTATTCTTTTTATCTCCTCAAGTTGCTCATTATCAAGGTTGAGGGTGTCGACAAGTGTTTTTACAAGGGTTATGGGCGCTCCTTCAAAAACGCGATCGACGATATGCCGGACTGTCCTTGCCTCATAATCCGCCTTGCTCAATAACGGAATGTAGATATGACTGCGCCCTCTTTACGTGCCTTGAGTATCTTCTTCTGCTCCAGGATTCTCAGGATTGTTGAAACGGAAGTGTAGGCAAGATCTCGTCCGTCGGGAAGCTCGCCCAGCACATGGGTTACCGATCCCTCACCTAAACGCCAGAGAATAGTCATAAGTTCCAGTTCAACTTTGGTAAGAAGTCTTACGTCCGCCCTTCGATGCTTGAGATTTTCTTTCATAATGCCCTCCATTGCAGGCATCTTATAACTAAAGAATTAGTTATTGTCAACTAATATCTTAGTAGATGTGATTTTCCTGGCGGAGTTTCCCGTCTCGTGCTATTATTCCGCGAATTTATTTATCGATAACGCCATCAAAACTTATCCATCCGGGGAGGCCTTTAAATGAAATGCTATTTCCTGTTTTTCGTACTTGCCACACTGGTTCTGCTGCCGGCCGCGATCCACTCCCATCCGACCGTCTATCCCCTGGGAACGACCGTTTACAAACCCGACAAATGCTGGAACGGCTTCACCATACTTTCCGTGGACAAGGGGACTCCTTATCGATATGAACGGTAACCTGGTCCATTTATGGAAGGGGAAGCTCCATCATCCCAACAAGGTCTACCCGGGGGATATCTTTTGTCCGCCACGTCATCATGGAAACACGGGCACCAGGGACGCCATCCAGATCCAGATCAGGGACTTCAACGACAAGGTCCTCTGGCGGTTTGACAAGTGGCAGGAGGGGAAGGCCAACGAAGGGGACGGCACCATGTGGGTTTCAAGGCAGCATCACGATCTTCAGCTGAAAGGAAACCCGGCCGGATATTACATGCCGGATGCCGCCCCGCCGGACACATCAAAAGGCACCCTGCTCGCCCTCGCGCACTACAATGTCAAAAATGAAAACATAAATAAAAATGTACGGCTTATCGATGATGTCCTCTACGAAGTGGATATTGCTTCCGGAAAAATTATCTGGACCTGGAAAGCGTCCGAGCATGTCGATGAAATGGGCTTTGATGAAGCGGCCAGGGAGGCCATGCAGCGCTATAACAGAGAAACCAAGAAGTGAGGGGGACGGCTTCGACTGGTTTCATCAGAACTGCGCCTCGTATCTCGGCCCCAACAGGTGGTATGATAAAGGAGACAAAAGATTCCACCCCGACAACATCATACTGGACAGCCGGGAAGCGGGCCTCCTTGCCGTTATCGATCACGACAGCGGCGGAATCGTATGGCGTACCGGCCCCTACTATCGTGACGGCGATGACAAAAAACTCGGCTGGATGATCGGTATCCACCATACACATATGATTCCGAAAGGGCTGCCCGGAGCCGGCAATATAATGGGTCTTCGACAATGGCGGCGCATCCGGCTACGGCCCCCCCACGGACTTTGCACCGGACGGCATATCCGTTATGAGGAAGGGATTACTCCAGGGTCGTGGAATTCAACCCGATTACAAAAGAGATCGTATGGGAATACGCGCCGAATGCTTCGGGGAAACCGGCTCCGGTGTACGGCCATAAATTGTATAGTGTCAACGTATCGTCCGCCCAGCGGCTTCCCAACGGGAACACGCTTATCACCGAAGGCGCCCAGGGCCGGATCATAGAAATCACAAAGGATTATGAGATCGTATGGGAATACATGAATCCCTACCTGTGGGATTCCGATATCCCCATGATTCGAAACCTTGTTTACAGGGCGTACCGTCTGCCTTATGAATGGGTACCGCAACTTGAGAAACCAAAAGAATCGGCAGTGGATGCGGGCCCGAATTATTTGTTTACGGTCCCGGCGGCAGACGGCTCTTATCCGGATTTCGAGTTTGGACAGAACCTCGATTTGGACCCAGGGCGGCTCGCACAGGAAAGAGAAAAAAAAGGAGAAAAAAAATAATGTCTGAGTCAAAGTATGGGAAATATATAATAACCGATCTTAAAGCTCCGGAAGAGAAGAAAAAAATAGAGGCTGATTACTCAAAATATGCGAAAACGAATTCTATGGATGGACAAGGATGTCGTAGAAGGCGCCTTCCATATGAATACCGCATGGTATCTGAAAGCGGCGGAAACCCTCGAGAATGTTCCCCATGTTCATGATGCTGACGAGATCATCGGTTTTTTCGGCAATAATCCTGACGCCCCCCATGACCTCGGCGGCGAAATCGAGATATGGATCGAGGATGAAAAGCATACCATAACCAAAAGCGCACTGCTGTTCATCCCCGCCCATATGAAACACTGCCCCCTCATTCTCAAACGGGTTGACAGGCCCATATTTCATTTTACGACTGTGCCGGGAAAATTGTACATAAAGGATGAGGAGAAGTAATAAAAGAATGAACGTCCAACATCGAACGTCCAACGCCGAACATCGAATAAGGTTACATGTTCTTTCGCATATTTCGGAAAAGCTGTGAATAAAAACAATGCCTGAAGCTTATTCATATATGTCTAAAATACCCCTCGAAATCGGTAGAATACCTTATTCGACGTTCGATGTTGGACGTTGGACGTTCGATGTTCGTTTTTTTATTTTCCAGTTTTCCCCTCCGGCGTCTCAGGAGAAGGCAGTTCACACCCGTCAGGGCAAACCGTCAACGTGTGGATAAATCGCATCTTTCCGTTTTCCAGCCTGAATACATGAGCGTCCGGCCAGCCGTTTTCACTCCCGAAATTTGCCAGGCCCACAACCGTTCCCATATCGACATCGACAAGAAAGCGCCGGTTTGTGATATCCACACTACCTTCGAGTGGGGGACCTCCCGTACAGGACGCATCCGGTCTGTTCTCCGGATTGGAATATATGCCGCCCTCAAGCCTGGCACAGGGAATGTTCCAAGAGACCTCGTCTACAGAAGAGGGGTCTTTAAATATGTCGAAGTAAGCATTTGCCGCCCGAATCAGCGTTTGTCGACTGCTTCTCATTTCTGGCGGAAGAATATCCCAGCTTTCCCGTGGAGAGTATTTGAGATAAGTTAAAGCGTTGAAAAGCCAGTCGTCCTCATCGGTCACAAGGGCCTCCACTTCGGCAATCTTGCCTCCTTCGATCTTCAAACGCGTCCCGATAACATAAGGGTGACTTCCGCTCGCGCATATGATTTCCGAATAGGTCTCGCCTCTTTCCGTGTCAAGGAAACTGCGATGAAAATCGACAACCGGCGGCTCCCGCCAGACACCGTCTTTAAAAGAAATTTCTTTCCTGTTTTCAATGTATTTTGCCCCGGGGACAAGTGGCATCAATGAGGCCCTTCCTTTTTTCAACGCGGCGATATAGGCATCCACCTTCTCCTGCAGCATCGCCCTGGTGTATGGATTTTGAACCTCACCGGCCGACACATCCGCTAAGAGACCAAAGGAAACACTGCAAAGCAACGCAAGAACCGTGATTGCACGAAACATTTTCCCTCCTTTTTTTAATATATGAATAATTCCGAATTATTATGCTTGAAAAACGGAAATTGGATTTCTTGACTTTTTTTGATAATTCCCCGATATTGTGTTATTAATACAGCTTTTCCATACCATCAACTCTGTCAGGAGGCAACATGCTGCTAAAGGACAAGCAAATTGTCGTCACAGGGGCCGCATCCGGGATTGGCGCCGCAAGCGCTCGTTTTTTAAAAGCCCAGGGAGCAATCGTCATTGGTGTTGACCTCAACGCGCCAACCGGATTTATTGACAAGTATGTCAAAGCGGACCTGTCCGACCCGTTCTCCATATCGGCGGTGACAAAAGAGATGCCGAATGGTATCGATGCGTTATGCAATGTCGCGGGATTACCGCCTACCAGTGATAGAGTACGAGTCCTTAAAGTGAACTTCATGGGTCTTCGGCGATTTACTGAACTGATGATAGACAAGTTGAGCGATGGCGCCTCTATCGTCAATATCGCCTCTCTTGCCGGACTGGGGTGGCCGGAGGCCGGACCGCAAATCAAAGATCTGCTTGCCCTGGAGGATTTTGACGGAGTCGAGAAACTTTGTGACCGAAACAGTGTTACCCAGGACGATGGACGCTCCTATTTTTTCTCCAAAGAAGCCCTCATCGTATGGACAATGTTGAACCGGTGGACCTGGCGCGATCGCGGCATCCGCATGAATTGCATCAGCCCCGGCCCCGTTGAGACACCGATACTCCCCGACTTTCTGGAAACGCTCGGTGAACGGGCCGAAGAAGACATGAGGGTTATGGATCGCCCGGGGAAACCGGAGGACATCGCCCCAGTGGTTGCCTTCCTGTGCAGTGATTGGAGCAGCTGGATCAGGGGCGCCAATATTCCCTGTGACGGGGGCATGTATCAGCATGTGTTATGCAACCTAAATGGTTTCGAATCATAGAGGAGGATGACCATGTACAAAGGGGGCTATACGGGTAAAATCCTGAGGATCGATTTGACGGAGGAACGCTACGAAATCGAGGCACTCTCCCCGGAAATGGCAATAAATTATATCGGCGGGACGGGCTTCGCGATCAAAACGCTATATGATGAAGTACCGGAAAACGCGGACGCCCTGGGCCCTGAAAACAAACTTATTTTTGCTCCCGGGCCCTTTACGGGCACCAGTGTCCCCTGTGCGAGCCGAATGGCCGTCGCCACCAAGTCTCCCCTGACACAGGCAGTCGGGATGTCGCTGTCCGGCGGCTATTTTCCCGCTGAAATGAAATTTTCAGGCTTTGACATGATGATTATCCAGGGAAGGCAAAACATTCCACCTACCTCTGGATAAGCGATAACAAGGTTCGATTCAAAAAAGCCGACAAGCTGTGGGGAAGCCATACCGGTGATTGTCAGCAGATGATCAAAGACGATCTCGGGGATCAGAATATCCGTATCGTCTGTATCGGGCCGGCCGGAGAGAACCTGTGCAACTTTGCATCCATCATCAATGAACGCCGGGCATTCGGCAGAAAGGGCGTCGGCACGGTGATGGGAAGTAAAAACCTTAAGGCCATTGCCTTGAGGGGAAGTCAGGCGGTTCCCATTGCATCCGAAGAGAAATTAAAGGTTGCCCGGGGTGAGATGGCAAAAACAATGAAGAACAGTGATGTCCTCTACCCTGCTTTTGCCAAAATGGGGACCCCCATGGTAGTGGACCATCTCACCGATCTCGGTATTTTCCCCCTGAAAAATTATTCGACGACCGGTGAATTCGACCTGGCGGGTAAAATCGGCATGGCGGCACAGGGTCCGTTGACGGTGGGTAAGAAGCCATTGCTATAATTGCCCGGTGGGATGTACACAGCTCAAGGTTCCCAAAAAGGGAGAATATGCGGGGACATTGGGGGAACCCGAATTTGAAACCATCTATTCGCTGGGCGGCATGACCGGCGTTGAAAATGCCGACTCGATCGTAGCGGCGGACAGGCTTTGCGATGAACTGGGCATCGATACCATGTCGGCAGGTGTGACGGTTGCATTTGTCATGGAACTCTTTGAAAAAGGGATTCTTTCCGAATCGGACCTCGGCGGTTTTTCCGCTCGATTCGGAGACCATCAGGCCATGATAAAACTCATTCGAATGATGGCATTCCGTGAAGGATTCGGGGACATACTCGCCGACGGTGTGAAAAAAGCGGCGGAGAAGATCGGTAAGGAATCCGACCAGTACGCCATGCATGTCAAAGGCCTGGAATTGCCGGGATATGATATTCGCGGGGCGAAGGCCCATGGCCTGAACTACGCAACCGCCTTTACGGGTGCGGATCACTGCCGGGGATATGCCTTTCAGGAAATCTTCGGCATTCCGGTCCCCCATGCGGTTGACCGCTTCAGTGCAGAGGGAAAAGGCAAACTGACGGTATGGAATCAGGACCTCAGGACCGCCACCACGGATTGTCCGACCATGTGCGGATTCCTGCTCGATATGGCACTGCCCGGAAATGCGCTTGAGAACACGGCATCTTTGATGGAAGCAGTGACCGGATTGATGTTTACTCCGGAAGAAGTAATGAAAGTCGGCGAGCGGATCAACAATGTCGCAAAAGCCTTCAATATGCGTCAGGGATTGACAAAAGCGGACGACACCTTACCAAAACGTCTCATGGAAGAACCGATAAAAGCAGGAGAATCAAAAGGTCATAAAATCAGCCGTGAAGAATTGACGCAAATGCTCACCGAATATTACACCGAGCGTGGCTGGGATTCCGAGACAGGCAAACCGACCCGCGCCAGGCTTGAAGCTTTGGGCCTGAAAAACATCGCTGACCAAATGGAAATATAACTGAGCAGAAAGGAGACTAGTAATGAAGAAAACGGTAGCACTACTGGTTATGGGGTTGTTCTTTTTCGCAGTGACAGGCCTTGCCTCGGCGGAAGAAACCGAAATCATCAAGCTTCCGGCGCCTCAAATAGACGGCGGCATGCCCTTGATGAAGGCGCTGAAACTACGACGGAGTACCCGGGGAGGTTTCGGTGACGACACCAAGTTATCGATGCAGATGTTATCGAATCTGCTTTGGGCTGCGGATGGCGTGAACCGGCCTCCCAACAAACGCACGGCGCCTTCCGCCGTCGATTGGCAGAATGTCGACATCTACGTGACAACCGAGGATGGACTGTTTCTCTATGACGCCCAAAAACATGAATTGAAGGTCCTGGGAAAGGAAGATGTCCGAGGCGTCGCCGGCACTCAGGATTTCGTGGCCGGGGCGCCGCTGAATCTTATCTATGTGGCTGACTTCGCAAAAGCCAAGTTTGGCGATAAAGTGGCGCCGACGGCGGAAACCTGGTCGTTTGCCGGTACTGGCGCAATCGGTCAGAATGTCTACCTGTTCTGTGCTTCGGAAGGTCTGGCGTGCATCCTTCGAGCGTTTGCGGATGCGGACATTATTGCAAAAACGCTTAACCTCCGTCCGGACCAGAAGTTCATTCTTGCCCAGACCGTGGCACACTTCAAAGAGGGGGCGGCTCCGAAGTGACTACCTTATTTTCGTTGCCAACTGAAATTCCGTCTGTAGATGTGAGATAAGCTCATACAACTTTTTTCTCTCGCAAAGCCGCCAAGATCGCAAAGAAAACTACATGATTTCAGATTGTTTTCCTTTGCGTTCTTTGGGCCTTGGCGAGAGATTAAGTGTTTTTGCATGCCTTTAAATTGAAAAGCCCCGCGAAAATGGAAAGAAAAACATCATCTTCGCCAGGGCTTTTAACGTAATTTCAGGAAATCTTAATAGCGTGCATAGTTGGGAACAATATTCCCGTACTTCCTTACAAGCTTGTCCCAGTTGGCGGGAAGGTTGATTTTTACCGTGACGAAATCATTCTGGATCCCACCGACGCTTCTGAGCAGGCCCGTCCAGGCACCCGGGCCGCCGGCAACTAGAATCATCAGACTGTCGGGATCTGCCGCCTCAGGCGGTGCTGATAGAATATCCTCGCTTTTCGTTTCTCCCCCCTGGCTTTTCAGATAAGCCTTCATGGGATCTTCCAATCCCCGCACCAGGTATTCCTTGAGGCTTTTCTTCGTCCATCCTTCACTCGCCAGAATTTCAGCATGTGACGGAATGACGACAAAACAGGACATGCTCCAGGGGTTCATATCGAGCATCCCCTTCGCGATGCCTTTCGCATCGGTCCCCTTTGGTACGGCCTGCATATAACTGTTGGGGAAAAATACCGTCAGCGTGTTGTCTTCTTTCTTGAATCCCCTTTCCACGTGAAGGGGTTCCCAGGGACTGTTCTCTTCATCTTCGCCGATAACCAGGGTATACTTTGCTGGGTTACCGATTACCCCCATATCTTCAACCGCTTTGCGGGCGCCGCCAATGTTCTTGACAATCAGACCGACAGCCCTTCCGATGGCTGCATTGGCGATATCGCCGGGGCTTAACGCCCCCGAGCTGTAATTGATATGAATCTGGTCGCGTATGGGGCCGTTGATGGCAAAGAAAGGCGCCCATGATCCCGTACTCACTTCGAACGTGTCGAACCGAGTTTTCTGGATCGCAAAAGATTCAACAGCGGCAATGATAACCGGCATGTGGGTGGGCAGTGCACCGGCCATAACGGCGTTGACGGCTATTTTTTCTATGGTGGCCTTGCCCTGCCTCGGAATCACCTTCGCAACGACATGGTCCGCGGGCAGATCGGTCCCCGTCATCATCTCCCTGACGGCCGTCTCCGTCGGCGGAGCGATGGGCAAACCGTCCGTCCATCCGTTTCTGTAAAAGAACCGGTTTATATTTTCATAGGTTCCCTTGAAAGCAATCCGGGGCGGTTGCTCCGTCGACCATTTCGGTGCTTTTTCATGATCGGTCAAAGGTCTGGTCAGGGCTTCGACAATGGCCGGCATCGCTTCGAACGTGCCGGTGTCGATATCTTTTTTTACAGTTGATTCGCATGCCACATTCAATGGAAGGGTTCTCAGGACCGGCATGCCTTTGTTGGATGAAGCGGATTGTGCATCTCTTAAAAAACCGGGATTCGCCAGTAACACGACTGGCGTACCAAGGTTCTCGATCGACATGGCGTTGTAGACGAGAAACTTGGTACAGGAACCTCAGTCCCCCACAAGGAGGATGACGGCATCCTTCCCTTCGACCCATTTTTTGAAGGTATCCTTGTTTTCCGTCTCGATTTCGGTAACATTCCATTGATCGGAATGGTAAATACTGACCGTTGAGTCCGGATATTCGGACTTGATACGTTCCTGGAGCGACATGGCAATCGGAATGGCGGCACGTTTGTAGTTGGCAAATATTCCGATCTTTTTTCCAGAGAGGTCATCCACCCTGGGGGAAATCCCTTTCAGGGGTTTGGGGTCCGCCTCCCCCCATGGGCTGAGAACCTCGTATTGGGCTTCCGATGAGTCCTTAGCCGGCAAGACACCGGCGGATGACAGCGTGAAAGCCGTCAGCATGCCGAATATTGCCAGCATCCGTAAAATGCGTGATCTGTTCATAAGACCTCCCTCCTTTTCAATGACAACAATTTATTTACCTGATCATATCATAACTGAAATGCTCAAAAATAAAAACCGCGGGGTCGCGTCGACAAGACATTATCCATATCTCTGCGCAACCTCCGCGGTATATTTTTTAATTTATTGGATGGGCTGTCAGCTATCAGCCATGACCTGACTATCGCCAGTCATCAATTTTGATACTGCGTCCGTAACGGAAACCGCCGGCACTCCAATAGTTATTGTTCGTTGCACCGGTAACGATAACGGGAATTGTCGGCATTTTTCGCATCTGCATGGCGGGTGGCGCCGGTGCATCGCCTTTTTTACCGGGTGCCGGTGGCGGCGGCCCGAAATTGGCGAAAGGTGAAGGCGGCGCCATATATTTTTCCAGCTCTTCAATCGTATCGAATTTGGCTTTCACAAAATCGGCGATCGGGGGACTCAGGACAAAAAAGGTTCCGAACAAAAATCCCTGCTGTTTCGCGATCTCCTTCATAATATTGGGATAATCCATCTCCTTGCCCCAGGCGTTCACCGCCCAGTTCGCGGCGGAAAGGATACCCCACCCCGTAAAGAGGCTGACCACATTCTCGCCTTTTTCATAGCCAAGCCGGACTGAAAAGGGCTTGAAGGGGGATTTTTCCTCGTTCTCCGCAATAACCATGTTGATGAGATTACCGGTATTTCCGATAACGCCCATGTAGGTAGTCCCCACCTTGCCACCATTTCCGCAATTGATGGACACAAGACTGTATGCCCTTCCAATAGTCGTGTTGGCATGGGCAAATGGCCCCACGGCGCCGACATCATAATTCAACCCGATCTCGTCACGGATATTTCCATTGATGACAATACCGCTCATAAACCCATTGTCCGAAATGGATATGGCCTCCTGGGAAATGCCGGTTTTCGGATCCCCGGAAACAATCGCCAGAAGCACCGGCATATATTCCGGTTTGCATCCCGCCATAACGGCATTGACAGCGACATCTCTCACCGTAAAGGTCCAGTATTCGAAATAGCCGCCGGGTGTGGGCGCCATTTTGCCGACGATCTCATCCGGGTCGTGGCTGGTGCCCATCAACATCTCATCGACCAGCTCTTTAGTCGGCAGGACGACAGGCAGAAAGTCGGTAAATCTCTTTTCCAGGAACAGCTTATCCAGCTCCTCCCGCGTACCGGTATAGGTCTCCGGCCCCCTGTCGCGCTTAATTTCCCCAGTCCTTTTCTCTTCAGCGGCCAGGGGTTTGGTAAATTTTTCAACAATTTCCTTCATGACGTTGCGACCGGAAAGCGGGTTGTTTCCGTTGATGACATCCCTGCGCAACTCTTCTCTCGTCTTTGCCCACACGGGCCCCTGAATCCACTGGGTTCGTATGCCCGGCATTCCTTCCTGCAGCGCTTTATCAATCTCCTGCTCGTAAAACTCCGAAAGAACGATAGAAACAGAGGGGATGCCCATATTTGCTTCAAAGTTGATCGAGTGGCCGACAACTGCCGGCGCGCACTGACTTCAATGGCCAAGGCCGATGATGATCGCATCCGCCTTCTCCTTCATCTCAGCCCATAGTGCCGGGTCTTCAGCGGCAAATCCCATACCGCCTTTCCTTTTAAAGACCATGGTCGTCTTCGGGTAGTTATCCTCAAACCAGTCAACCATTTCATACAGAAGGTTATCACCACCCACAAATCCGTCATCAACGACATAGATGGTCTTGCCATCGAGTGTATCAAGCCTCGGCGCCATGGTTTTCAGTTTGATCGACGGCGGGCTGCCCAGCGGCGTGAGCACCGTTATCTTCTCGCCGCCCGTCGCCGCCTTGGCCTGGCTGTTCATTACCTGGAGACCGAAAAACAGGCCCAGGCAAAGTACCGCCACTACGGCGGCATTCAAGTGCTTCTTCATACTGTAATCCTCCTCTATAAATGATTATCAATTGTTGCCTCTTTATGCTATTATGTAAGCTGCTGGTTTTTGTCAATGTCCATTGGACGGTATCCCCTGGATTTTACATATTTTTACAGTTTCTTTCGCATCCCTCTCATATGGCACCGGCGACTTGACACTGCCACCGTATTTGCCTATCTGTCTTGGGTATGACAGTTAGAGAAAATCGATATGATAAAAACGAAAATTGTTGATTACGATGCATATTTCGATCAAATCAGAAATATACGAATCGATGTTTTTAACAAGGAGCAGGGGGTGCCCCGGGAGCTTGAATTCGATGGCCTGGATTCGGCCGCGATCCACTGCATCGTGCTCGAGGGGGACACTGAAATCGGAACAGGGAGAATGCTTTCGGACGGTCACATCGGCAGAATTGCCGTCAGAAAGGAATATCGGGGAAAAGGCGTCGGGAAAATGGTAATGCGGCGCTTGATCGACAAAGCCAATGAGATGCAATTCGCGGAGGTGTGGCTGTCATCTCAATACCGTGTAAAAGGATTTTACGGCAAGCTGGGATTTATCGAGGTTGGCGGTATCTACAAGGAAGCCGATATAGATCACATAAAAATGAAGAAAAAGCTGTAGAAGCCGGCTCAATACTCTTATTGATCCTGCCTCGATATTTCCCTCAACCGCGCCATCTTGGATTGATACATAAGCCGGTTCTTCTCATCTTTGGCCAGTTCGGCGGCCCGTCTCATGTTTCTTTCGGTATCTATCTGCATTCCGAGACGGGCATATATTTTTGCCGCCATGAAATAGAAGCGATGCTCCATTCTATACCTGCGAATTGACCATTTGATCTGTTTCAACGCAAGACCGGGTTTGTTTTCGTCCAGCAATTTCCTGGCCAGATAATAGCGATAGTATGGATTTTTCATACGGGACCGCTCTGCTTCCTCCCTGTAGTAATTCGCCAGTTTGGTGTTACCCTGCTTTACATAGAGACGCTGAAGGACGCTGATGGCGGTGAGTTCGTAAGGGTCCAGTTCAAGCGCGTGAAGGAGG
The DNA here is from genome assembly GCA_963677545.2 of Desulfobacterales bacterium. Taxonomy (GTDB): domain Bacteria; phylum Desulfobacterota; class Desulfobacteria; order Desulfobacterales; family JAFDDL01; genus JBECKW01. The sequence continues at coordinate 40,431 of CAXXKH010000010.1, forward strand.
GCCGCCTCCGCCTCCGGATAGTGATCATAATGAAGGTACAGGGCGCCCATATTGCCCCAGATAAAAGCCTGCTTGGGCTGTAACGTCAACGCCTTCCGAAAATAGAGAAAGGCCTGTTTCATATCATCGGCGTTTAGAAAATCTACCCCCCGATTGTTGTAGTAATGCGCTTCAGCTTCGAAATCAGTAATTTCCTGCTGTGGATAACTGCTGTCGTACGCCTCCATGTTGAGGTCCAACACCACACGCTTGCCCCTCGCTCTCGTCAATACATTCAGATGGCGCAAAAGAAGAACTGAGCGTTCCGTCTGTACATCCCAGGAAGGTGGGATAAGAACCTCATTGAAGCGCATCTCCAAGCCCAACTCCCTGCCCAGGGCCGCCATCATTATGGCATATGATATGCAGTTTCCTCGCTTGTTTCGAAATGTATCCCTGGCGTTGTAGGTTTTAAAAACATCATACTCCCACCCCAGTTGCGATTTATCCATCACAGATTCTACAAGCCTTCGGAGTTTGCTGTAATTGCTTGATTTGGCCGGGATATGGGCGCTTAGAAAATCGCGCATATCCTGGGATATTTCGAAAATATCTTCTTCCGGAAGCGACACCCCCACCGCCCGATCGCCAAAGAGAGGCCTGCCGCTCAGGACCTTGTCCAACAGGTCCTGAGACGGTTCCGAATGTGGTTGCACCATCATACAGCCGCAACAAATAAGGGCGAGCCAAATCATCGCCAGAAAGGCAGCTGTGATTTGGCTGTTCTCTTTTCCGTCAATTCGTTTCATTCCGTCTTAACCGGATCCGCGGGTCGGACCGGCAGTTTCATGGGCTTTTCGGCCATCAATTTCAACACTTCCTGAACGCCGCGCTCAAGTTGAGGATCACGGCCTTCGAGTACTGATTTCGGGTCATTTTCCACTTCAATATCCGGATCAACGCCATGGCCTTCAATGATCCAATTACCGTTTTCATCGTTGGTGCTGCTTTGCGGTACAAAAACCTGGCCGCCGTCGAGTAAAGGCCCATGGTCTGTAATGCCAACGACGCCGCCCCAGGAGCGTTTGCCGATCAGGGGCCCAAGCCCGGATTTGCGAAAATAGTACGGGAAGATATCACCATCCGAGGCGGAGGTTTCGTTGATGAGACAGACCTTGTGGCCATGAAACACGGCAGCAGGATATGTTCTGGCCATATCGCCGGCATAATCAAACCGCGTCCCCAGCAATCGGGTATCCAGTCGTTCGATAATCCATTGGGACACATTGCCGCCGCCGTTGGAGCGTACATCGACAATGAGGCCTCCCTTGCGGATTTGGGGATAGTACCATTTTATGAACTCGTAGATACCCGCTGAACCCATGTCCGGTATATGCAGATAGCCGACACGGCCATCGGTCATCTCCGCGACTTTTTCCTGGTTTTCCTTCACCCACTCGAGATAGAGAAGGTTCGCCTCGCTTCCAATCGGTTTATAGGTTGCTTTGCGTGCATCCTTCAAAGCTGGATTCGAATTGAGCGTGATTGTTACCGGGTCGGATTTGTGTTGCAGCAGGCGGTAAGGATTATCGGTGCCTTTGAGTTCTTCACCGTCAATTGCCAGGATGTAATCCCCGACCTCGGCATCCACGCCCACTTCCGTAAGGGGAGAGCGGTATTTCTCCTCCTCATTTTCACCAGCAAAGATTTTTGAAATCCGGTAGCGTCCCGCTGCTTCATCCAGTTCGAATCGTACGCCCGGCAGCGCAACCTTGGGACGTTCGGGGATCTCGAAATCACCCCCGGCAATATAGCAGTGCCCGGCACTCAGCTCTGAAATCATTTCGCTGATAACGTAATTCAGATCGGAACGATGCGCCACATGTTTCAGCCAGGTCCCGTACCGCTCACCTATCGCCTTCCAATCATATCCATGCATATTCTTCACATAGAAGAAATCCCTGTAACGCCGCCAGACTTCGTCGAAAATTTCCTCCCACTCCTGGGCCGGGATGCGATCCACCATCAGTCCTTTGGTGGAAACGGTTTTTTTATCCTTTACCTCCTCATTCTCCCCCGGTTTCACCTCGTAAAGATTGTAGGCCGTCTCCTGCTTCGCCAGCACCTTGGTGCCGTCGGCCGAAACCACGTATTGGGAGATATCTTTAACGAAGACATTATCCTTGCGCTTTTCCAGTGCAAAAACATGAAGATTCGACTTTTCGTAGCTGTCCCGCCCGTAGAATTGGGCCCCGGAGGTCATATAAATCAAGTGCTCCTTCGTTACAGAGAACTTGTCGATGTTATTCGGCTCTATCGGCGCACGGGCTGAACGGGCTGCAAGCCCGTCGAAATCAATATTGATATACTTTTTCTTCTCTTTCTTTTTATCCCCGTCTTTCCCTTCTTTTTCTTTATCCGCCTCTTTCTCCTCACCGATAGTTACTTCATCACTTTCCGGCGGGAAGGGGTGTTTTACGTCTTTTCGCAGGGCCAGGGCAAAAATCTCGGTCTGGCAATTGGTGGCGAAGTTCCACTCGACAGTGCTGATCTGCGGTGCAAATTGTCGATCCGAAAGGTAATAGAGGTAGTTGCCCTCCGTATCCCATACAGGATGGTATTCATTGAAGTAAGACCCCGTAACACGCCTGACTTCGCCATCAACGACACTCCAGATATAAATTGAGCGATACTGATTGTCATCCGCCATCGAAAAAGCCAGGTGCCCGCCGTTCGCGGACCATGCATAGTCACGTATCTGCCCGAACGCATCGTCTGCTATTTCCACGACTTTTTTGTCTGAAACTATCACCACAAAAAGCTTTCCGTCTTTATCGGCGAATGCAATTCGTTTTCCATCCGGTGCCCACTCAGGTGAATACAGCATCACGTTGAATTCGTCTGTCAGTTGCCTGGGGTTTCCCGTACCGTCTTGGTCAATTATATAGACCTGATCCTCACCGCTCAAGTCGGAGATAAACGCGATTTTTTCACCATCCGGAGACCAGCGCGCCCATTTATCGTGAGCATTTGAGGAGTTGGTCAGGTTTCTGACGGCCCCTTTTTCGATAGGCGCGGTAAAAACATCTCCCCGGGCCACGAACAAGGCCCGTTCACCTTTTGGGCTGATCTCAAAATCTTCAATGTTCTTCTCAGCAGAATAGCGGGAGGGACGCATGGCCAACCCATCGTCGGGAACTGTAATGGAGATCCTTCGGTCCTGTCCGGAAGCGGTATCAAACACCTGAAGCTCTCCATTCAGCTCATACACGATCTTGCTATTATTGTCCGAACTCGGCCAACGGACATCCCACTGCGTGCTGTGTGTGATTTTTGTGAGTTCATCCGATTCGATATCATAGGCGTAAAGATTGAGTGTACCGTCGCGATCCGAATCGAAATAGATCCTGTTCCCGATCCACATCGGGTCACGCTCGGTACGCTTGCTCGAAGCAATATTTCTGGTCTCGTTTGTCATTAAATCAAAAACGTGGAGATCCTGAGCCCATCCTCCCTCATAGCGCTTCCAGGAGCGAAAATCCCGAAACAGGGGAGAGTAAATCATTTTTTTGCCATCCGGAGAAAAATCACCCGCTCCTGATGTGGGCATGGGAAGCTTTTCAGGCAAACCGCCATCCGTAGACACCGTGTACAGCGCGGTCAAAACACTCCCTTCGTTCGCATCGCGAAGGGAGCGAAACAGCACTTTCTCCCCATCCGGCGTCCAACCATACACCTGGTTGTCGTATCCCCAGCGTGGCGGTAGTGGGCCCTGGGCCGGGTAGTAGGTGAGTTGTTTCGGTATCCCGCCTTCCGCCGGAATGACGTAAACCTGCTCGTCGCCATCATATTGACCGGTAAAGGCGATCCACTTGCCATCGGGCGAAAACTTCGGGAACAATTCCTGTCCGGGATGTGCCGTAAGGCGCACGGCAATCCCTCCGTCGGCAGGCGCTTTCCACAAATCCCCCCCATAGCAAAACGCCACCGTATCCGCATGAATATCCGGAAACCGCAACAGCTTCGTCTGAGCCGACAAACTACCGGCGACCAATAAAACGGTGAAAAACATTAAAATCGCTAATTGTCTGGAATGATGTAAGTTCATTGTCCTTCCCCTAACTTGTTTTTATAATCTCAATGATGCCGCGACGGATCAACATCACCGCAATCGATGCCAAAAAAAGACTCGCGACCTTTGAAACTGTTTTGCTTCCCACCTGTCCCAGAATACGCTCGATTGGAGAAGCCATAAAAAATACGATACCGACGACTATTATATTTGTCAGCAATGCCAGAATTGTTGGCGCGGTCCCATATTCATTCGCCAGCAATATTGAAGTGGTTAAGACCGCGGGCCCGGCAAGTAACGGGATACCGATAGGAACAGCCCCGATTGTCTCCGGGTCTACTGCCCGCTGCCGTTTTTCCCCCGTCAGCAAATCGGAAAGAGATATGGCAAAAAGTAAAATCCCGCCCGCAACCATAAAATCGGAAACACCGACCCCGACAAGTTCAAGAAGTAAAGGACCACCGAGAAGAAAAGCGACTGCGACGACAGTAACTGTCAGAAGTGACTGTATGATTATCTTCTTCCTGCGTTTTGGACTTAACCCGTCCGTCAATCCCCAAAAAATCGGTAAAACGCCAATGGCATCGAGTGCGACAAAAAAAGGGACAAAACAGAGTAAGAATTTTTCCATTTTGAGGAGTTTCCTTTGCCATCCAATTTAGAAGCCCCGAAAAAAACGGGCCTTCTATTTTTTTCCAGGCAGCGATAACGATGGGAAACGCTTTTTTAAATAAATGTATCCCAGAATTGCTATGGGTTGTCAAATGACGAGCAATCCCGCACCCGACAACGTTAAAGCTAACTATCCTATATTTATTGATAATATTTTAAATCATCTTGATTTTTTTTCGAAATTTCGTGTTTTATGGGATCTGTAACGGATTCTTTCGAATCAGGGCTTAAAGTTCAGCACCTTTTTACCTGCATTTTCAGTTCTATATCATCAAAATTATATGTATTCATTCGCTAAAGGGAGGTAAAAAATGGAGAAAGCGAATATGCCAAACCTTCCCGATCTTCAGGAAATCGCGTTGGTCGAAGGTGTAAAAGTCGTTGGGATTATTTTTTCTTTCCCTTACGGTAGAGGGCTATAATTTTCTCAGCCGAACGCTCCCAGGAAAAATCCTGTGCCATGGCAGTAAGCATCATTTGGCGCCACCGTGCCTTGCTGTGCTTGAAGAGATCGAGGGCACGCTTCACCGTTTCGTAGAAAGGATGGGGATGGTAGTCAAAAAAAGTAAACCCGTTGACACCGTCCTGGATCGTATCCGCCAACCCTCCGGTCAGACGAACAACGGGCAGGGTACCGTATTTGAGGCTGTAAATCTGGGTCAACCCGCAGGGCTCGAAATGTGACGGCATCAGAAACATATCGGCGCCGGCAATAATTTTATGGGCCAGGTCATTGTTATAGCCGATATGCACCCCCACCTGGTCCGGGTATTTGCTTAGGAGCCACTCGAAATAGTCATGGTATCGCGGCTCCCCTTCCCCCAGCATGATAAGCTGTGCTCCCAGGTGAAGGATCCCTTCCGCGGTTGCCGTCACAAGATCGATGCCTTTCTGGGGTACCAGCCGGGTAGTGATGCCGAGCAACGGGAAATCGTCCCGATTCGGCAGCTGATATTCCGCGCGCAGGCGTGCTCGGATCTCCCGCTTGCCGGAAAGATCTTCGGCCGAATAGCGAATACCGTACACATGGGAGTCGACAGCCGGGTTCCATTCGTCGTAATCCACACCGTTTAAAATACCATGCAGGTCCCGGCTGTGGGCCTGATACACGCCCTGCAACCCGAAACCGAATTCCGTACTCTGGATCTCCCGGGCGTAGGTTTCACTTACCGTGTGGACGCTGTCTGCATGAATGACGGCGCTTTTCATCAGGTTGATCCGGCCGTAGTATTCAAAATCGTTCGGATAATATTCCCAGGGGATCGTCAATACTGCCCACTGGGACTCCGGGAAAATACCCTGGTAGGCATTGTTGTGTATCGAAAAGACAATAGAAAGGGAATCCGCGAAAACGGATTGCTCTGAATTTCCCCGGTAGAAAATGTTCAGGAGTGCCGGCAGAGCTGCTGTCTGCCAGTCGTTGCAGTGAATGATATCGGGTGAAAACCCCTCGGCCCGGCAGAATTCCAGAGCAGCCTTGCAGAAAAAGACGAACCGTTCCAGGTTGTCCGGATAGTCCCAGTTGCCGATTCCGTAGTTGCCCTCCCGATTGAAATAATCACCATTCTCCATGAAATAGGTCGGCACACCGCCGTTTTCGGCAAGATACACCACAGCCGTCCGCACCCCGTAATGCATCATCACGGGAAAAGAGGCAACACGTGTAAGGGTTGCACCGGCATGCGACACGGACGGGTATTTGGGCATGATGCAGCGGATATCGTGTCCCAGGCTTTTGATGGCTTTGGGAAGCGCCCGGGCTACATCAGCAAGCCCGCCGGTTTTGGAAAACGGCGCGATTTCCGGAGACACATAGAGTATTTTCATATCACCGTATTATCCGGGATCACCGCATCTTTCGTAACAATCACCAGACCGTCCCGGACGACCCAGTTGTCCGTTTCAGAATCCGGACGATCGAGATAACGGATACGTACGTTCCGTCCGATGCGGGCGTTTTTGTCGATGATGGCGGCTTCTATTTGACAGTCCTGTCCGATGCCGATGCATGGCCGCCCTGCCCGTTTGTTCTCTTTGCAGTCACTCTCGGTTTCATAGTAATCCGCCCCCATGATAACGGACGAGCGGATAACGGAATTCGCTTCGATCATGGAGCGAAGCCCCACCACCGAGTGGGTTATTTCCGCCCCCGACACCCGGCATCCATCCGCCAGCAGGACATGTTTCAGCACGGCGTCATGTACTCGGGAAGGCGGCAGAAATCGTGCATGGGTATAAACCGGCCGATCCGGGCTGTAAAAATCGAAGGGACGTTCCGGCGACGCCATCTCCAGATTGACTTCATAAAACCGGCGGATGGTCCCGATATCCGCCCAGTATCCGCCATAGACATACCCCATGACCCGGTAATCCCCGATCGCACCGGGAATAATATGCTTCCCGAAATCATCCCCATCCGTATTCAGAACCTCGAGCAGCAGATCGGTCGGAAAAATATAAATTCCCATGGAAGCCAGAAAGGGCGTATCGGTCCCCGGAACACTTTCGAGACCCGGCAAACTCTTCACGGACGGTTTTTCAACAAAATCCAGAATCCGCCCTTCCGGACTTCGCTTGAGAATTCCCAGGGCCGGGGCCATGTCGCCGCCCACCGGCTGGACCGCCATGGTGATATCGGCCCTGGAGTCGATGTGGTACTGAATGAAGTCGCGGTAATTCATATCGTAGAGATGATCCCCGGCAAGTATCAGTACATACTTCGTATGGGCCGACTTGATTTCCAGCAGTTGCTTGCGCACGGCGTCGGCGGGTCCCTGGTACCAGTTGCTGCTGTCCGGGGTCTGCTCGGCGGCCAGGATCTGAACCCATCCCCCGGAAAACATATCCCGGGCATAGGTGCGTTGAATATGCCGATGGAGGGATACCGAATTGTACTGCGTAAGAATGGCGATCTTGTCTATTCCGGCATGCAGGCAGTTGCTGATGGGAATATCGACCAGCCGGTATTTCCCGGCCAGCGGGACCGCGGGTTTCGCCCGCAGTTTCGTCAGGGGATAGAGCCGCGACCCCTGCCCACCCCCCATGATCAAGCCCAACACCTCTTTCATCATTCCGCAAATCCTCTGGTTTTTCCGTTAAATTATCTTCGTAAAGTTCTTCCTTTCTGGACAAACTTCGTACCTTTTCCACACTTCCCGAGGTCTTTATTTAACGTAACAATATAAGTATAGGCATTATCGGCATCCGAATCAAACCCGAAGTCCAGGTCAATCGTAACATATCTTCCGGACGTGACGATATACCCTTTGCGGTCAGTAACGGACATCTCCTTGATATTTCGGACGACTTTATCGGATTTATTGCTTCCCGACACCTCGAATGATCCTTCCGTAAGGTCTTTCGGCATCACCGCCGAGCCTTCTCCGAGATCAACCACCAGCCGGGTGATGGTAAGGCCGTAATCCTGATGTTTGGATATCCGGGTAAATGTTCCCGGGTCCGGTCCGTTCTGTCCCGGCTGTGCCGAAAGGGAGGCGGCAAGAAAAAAAGAAATACAAAAAAAAGAAAAAAACTTGATCATTTCCATTCATCCCAGCCAATTTCAAAACGTTTCATTCCCTCCGATTTTATCGGAGTCTTATGTTCGATCTCCGCACTCGCCGATCCGCTTTGAGCTTAATTCCACATATAACGGGAAACGTTTTGAAAATGGCTCATTCGTCCAACCAATTATTCATAAAAAAATGCCGCCCCTTCCGCCACATACATCCTGGCAGGCAGTTCAAAAGGCGTCCGTTCCTTCGAACAGAAAGGCCCTGACCATGTCATCTTCAATACGCCAGCTGCTGGCGCCCGTTTCGATTACTTCATATGTTGCTTCCGCCATCTCTATGAGAGTCCTCCGGCAATGATGATTCCCTGCCCGGTGATATAGACCGATTGATCGGAGACAAGAAAAAGCGCCAGATCCGCGATCTCTTCGGGTCTGCCCAGCCGTCCGAAAGGAATAAAATTCTCGGGCGGTCCGGATTTTTTCTCCTCTTCGATCGCTTCCGCCAGACTGATGCCTTTGGTTTCGGAAATCTTCCTGATTTGATCATCACGCAAATTGGTATCGAAACCGCCGGGGTGAATCATGTTCACATTGATTTTATACTTGGCCAGCTCCTGGGCAAGGGTTTTGCCCAGCCCCACCACGCCGAATTTGGAGCTGCAGTAACTGCCGCTGCCCGGATATCCCTTTGTCCCCCCCATGGAGCCGATAAGAACGATTTTCTTTCCCTCTCCGTCCGGGATCATCGTTTTAGCCACCGCTTTGGAGATCAAAAAAGAACCCGTCAAATTCACGTCGATAACACTTCGCCACTCCTCATCGCTCAGATCCACCAGGTCTTTTCCCATGGGACCGCGCACGCCGCCGCCGTGGACCAGGATGTCTATTTTACCGAATTTTTCCATCGTCTTGGCAACTGCGGCATCAACGGCCGCGCCATCACTCACATCGGTTTCCAGGGCCAAGCCCTGCCGGCCGGCGGCTTCAATCTCCTTTACCACGTCCACCAGTCCGCCCCATCCTTCATCTTCGGCCCAAACGCTTTTCGGCACTGCAAATTTATCTAAAACCGCGACATTGGCGCCTTCCTGTGCGAAACGAACGGCAATAGCACGTCCCAGTCCGCGTTTACTCGCCGCACCGGTTACAATGGCAACTTTATTCTCAAGTGTTTTCATTCTTTTACTCCTTGCTCTCAAATTAAGTTAATAGTGGATCAATGCCCCCGTCAGTCCTAAGAATTCTGACTGTTCAGGAAGCCTTCAACGTCGAAAATGGCGCCGTGGGAAAGCAGGGGCTGCCCGCCGGCGACGCAGATGGTTTGACCGGTCACATAGTCCGACAGGCCGGATGCCAGGAACAGGGCCGCTCCGGCGATATCTTCCGCCCGTCCCATCCGTTCCATGGGCACCTCTTTTTTGGCCAGGGCCTTGAAAAATGCATCCCGGCCTTCTCCTGGCGGCATCAGGGAGTCCCAGAAAGTGGTCTCGATGGGGCCGGGAACGATGGTGTTGACATGGATATTCCGGGGGGCCAGTTCAAAGGCAAGGTTTTTGGCGAATCCAAGGATACCGGCCTTGGCGGAATGGTAGTGCAGCACCGATACCGCGGGATTGACCGCGCCCATGGATGAAACAAAAATGATCTTACCTTTCGCCAGCTGTTTCATGTGCTTCAAGACTGCCATCGTCACCAGAAACGGACCTTTCAGGTTGAGATTGACGACCCGGTCCCCACTCCTGTTCGGTAATGGTATCGGAATTGCCGGTACCCTCGGTACCGGCAACCCCCCCCGGCATTGTTCACCAGGATATCGATCCGGCCGAAAATCTCCATGGCACTTGCCACCATCCGGACAACTGCCGCACCGTCGGTAATGTCCGTCTTTACCGCAATAGCGCGGGCACCCGTTTTTTTCAACCGCTTCAGCGGTTGCAAGGGCCCGGTCGTGGTTGAGATCCACCACAACCACCGAGCACCCCTGTTCCGCATATTTCAATGAAATTGCCCGTCCCATTCCCTGGGCGCCGCCGGTCACTATGGCTACTTTGTCTTTAAGCAACATTTGTTTTCCTCTGGGTTTAATTCTTCTGTTTGTTTATTAATTAAGTTGTTCAACTTTCGGGATTCCAATACCTGAGGGTTCGAGGGTTCAAGGGGCCAAGGGTTCAAGGGAAAAAAGGAACAGGCGCCTTATTGAAAACAAAAAGCGGATAGCTGCTGAAATCGGCCCGATTTTGATATTTTGCCGTTGTTTTTTTGTCTTTCACTCGACCCCTTGAATCCTTGAATCCTTGAACCCTAATGAATAAAAATTCCTTTAGTAATCATTTCCTTGTTAGCCGGAACTGGAATCCGGAATTCAAGTTAGGTCAGTATCCCCTCCAATCCCAATTCCTTAATTCGTTCGTCGGATATGACACCGGTGGTAAAATCAAATCCCATCGCATCGTAAAACTGCTTTTTCAACCCTTCCACATCGATGGTCACATCCTTGAGCTTGCCGGCGCTGAAAGGCGTTTTCCCGTCGACCCGGTCGGGGAGGGTAAAATCGGCGGGCGTAAACCCTTCACGAACATTGAACCCGTGCAGCAGGGTGGCTATCCGGGAGCCGGTCTGCTTGACCTCCTCCCAATCCAGGTCCCAGCGGTAATGGCGTTCATGAAATCCAGGAAGGGAAACGGCAGGGCATCCACGGCAAACAGGCAGGCGCCGGATGTATTGACCCAATGCTGCCAACCGGCCAGGATCGCATGGTATTTGCCTTTACCTTCCGGATTGTACGGTTCCATCTTGAGGGGTACCCCCAGGGCCTTGTAAACAATTTCGTTGACACCGCCATGTTCGGCAAACGCGGTTCCACCGCGTACGTGCCGCGCCGGCGCGGCATCGGAGACATAGGTGGCGCCCCACCCCGGGAAACAGCGGGGATCATGCATGGCCAAAAGCTCACCGCCGACGTGCATGGCGAATTTTTCCGCCCCGCTTCCGATTTTACGCGCCGCAACCCGAACACCGTCGGCCAGCAGATCGCCGATACCTTCCGAAGGCACATTTTCTTGAGCA
>CAXXKH010000011.1:0-311493 GCA_963677545.2 Desulfobacterales bacterium
TTCTCTCCGGAGAGTCGGCCACTATCCTGCTGGGATTTTCCGAGAAAGCCCGTACAGCCGGTCTTCAGAGATCCATGCAGGGGTTTGCGGAAGGCTTTCAACAATACGTAAACCATTACGCTCCGGCCTGGCGCATCAACCAACGTGCCGCGCCTGACGGCAACAACTCCCGGTTCCTTGTGGAATTGAACCAGAACAAACGTGCAAAAATGAAAGACCCCTTCATGTGCCGCGCTGAATTCATTACCAGCGGACTGAATCCGATCCGGTTTCAGGTTGAGATGCCAAGTGGCGTGGCAGGCTCCTTTAACAAAGAGAGCAACAATATCAATCAACACTATAATTTAGGCATTCTGGCCGCACGCGAACTCATGGGGCATCTGACCCGGGGCGATAAGCGTCAACGCCAGGCAGAGGAAAACGTGACGGACATATCTCCGCCGCGGATGGGTTCGATGCAGCCCCCGGAGGCGTACAAACCTGCCGGTGTTCATTGGGCCGTTATCGTGGGGATATCACGGTATAAGGATTCGCGGATACCTTCCCTTCGTTATGCCGTTGCCGATGCAACTGCCTTTTATAAATGGATAGTGTCCCCCACGGGTGCAAAATACGCCCCGGCCCATGTAAAATTACTGCTTGAACAGGAAGCCACCGCCGCGAACTTGAAAGAAGCGCTATTCGACTGGCTGCGCCAGGCGCTTGCCGAAGATACGGTCATTATCTATTTTGCCTGCCACGGTTCTCCGGATTCACCCGATTCCGGGGAGAATCTATATCTGCTCCCATATGATGCACATTACGACAAAATATCCACCACCGGTTTTCCCATGTGGGACATCGAAACCGCCCTGAAAAGATTCATCAAGGCGAAACGGGTCGTCGTGATTGCGGATGCCTGTCATTCCGGCGGCGTGGGACAGCAGTTCGATATCGCCCGACGTGCCGCCAGAGGGCTGAAGGTCAATTCCATCAGTGCCGGGTTTCAAAGTCTCTCTCAAATCGCCGAGGGAATCTGCGTCTTGAGCGCGTCGGATAAAAACCAATTTTCACAGGAAGGCCGGCAATGGGGTGGCGGGCATGGTGTTTTTACCCATTTTCTCATCAGGGGCCTCGATGGAGAAGCAGACTATAACGAGGATCAGGCAGTTACAATGGGCGAACTGATCCCGTTTGTCTCCCAGCAGGTCAGAAGGGAAACCCGGAATGCTCAGTCCCCGACCATTGCCGGAAGATTCGATCCGACACTGCGAATCGCAAGGTAAAAACAGATGAAAAAGTTCACCGGACTCTGCGGATTGATTTTGGCCATTGCAATGACGAACGGTTGTGCGGTCAAAATTCAGCCTTTCAATCCCGCAATCCATTCGGGCTCGAATATTCCACAAAAGGCCACGGCATGCATCAAGCTCGATGTGACATCCGTGCCGGACCTGGAGGACGATTTTTTCTATTCTCACGGATTAAAAACCGTCAAAGTGCCTCTCTCCCGTTCCAAGACTTATTATTTGCGGCAATCACTTCAAAAAGCGCTCAACAAGCAGTTCTTTTCAGTTGACAATGATATCCTCTGCGACAAAGGGGAGTATATACTGTATATAAGCATTCAAAGATTAGATTGTGAAAAAACGTCCAACAGCTGGTTGAATGGTGAAGAAAAGATGAATGCGGCCCTGGCTGTATATATGATTGAGGCCGGAGATGGAAGGGTCATATTTGAAAGACCGTTCACCAGGAGCATGACACATAAACCCACCAGCAAAGCCAACCAGAATTGGTTCCACAAAAAAGTCTATGTGTTTTATAACGAGCTGGTGTCCGCACTAACGGATGATATCGCTTTGCGGGTCCGAAGTGAGCTTGAACATATTACCGCGTCCAAAAAGCCTGCCAAGCCGGTGGTTGCCAAGGGGGTTGCGGACTCGCGGGAACTCGACAATTCAGCGTCATCCGCTGTTGTAAAACCGGCGCCTTCTCATTTCATGGGGCAAAAATGGGCGCTCATCGTCGGCATCTCACAATACCGGGACTCCCGCATCCCCGGGCTTCGATACGCGGACGAAGATGCCCGTTCTTTTTATGAGTGGATCGTTTCACCGGAAGGAGGACGGTATGCGCCATCAAGAGTCAAACTGCTTCTCAATGAAAACGCCACGCTTGCCGGTATAAAAGAGGCTCTCTTTTTCTGGATGCGGGAGGCTTTGGCCGAAGATGTCGTCACTCTTTACTTCGCCTGTCACGGCTCACCGGATTCGCCGGATGCTTCGGAAAATCTTTTTTTGCTCCCATTCGATGCCATGTACGATAAAATTGCCACCACGGGATTTCCCATGTGGGACATCGAGACGGCGATCAATCGTTATATCAAGGCAAAGAAGATTATCGTTATCGCGGACGCCTGCCATTCCGGCGGTATCGGACACGAATTCGACATTTCACGCAGGGACAGCCGGAGCCTTGAAATCAATCCAATCAGTTCAGGGCTACAGTATTTATCGACCGTCGGTGAAGGCATTTGTGTGATCAGTGCTTCCGACAGCAGGCAGTATTCCCAGGAAAGTGAAAAATGGGGCGGCGGGCATGGTGTTTTCACCTATTTCCTGCTGAGCGCGCTCAAAGGCGCGGCCGACTACAACAAAGATAATGTCGTCAGCCTTGGAGAGCTGATACCTTATCTCTCCGAGCATGTTCGCAGGGAAACCAGGAATGCACAATCTCCTATCGTTACGGGTAAATTCGACCCGGCATTGTATATTTCCAGGTAGACATTTTTGACTTGATGCCGCATCGAGAAGATTTATCGAAAAATCGGGAACAGGCGGAACATCGTCATTCAGTATCGTCACAAATGGCGGGCTGCATAAAAATATTGTCATAAAACCTTTTTTGAACGAGGAGAAAAAAATGTCAGAGACTCCTGATCTCCCTGTACAAGCAAGTGGGAATTCCGCAATTCTTGTTATCGCGCTTCTGGTGTTCGGTCTGGTGTTTGGTGGGTTTGGGCTCTACCGATACAATGTCGGTAAAAAGAGCGACTCCTGGCCATCGGTTAAAGGAACGATATCTTATTCCCGAGTGGAGTCGACCCGCTCCAATGACAAGCAGAAATACCGGCCGGCAGTACGTTACAACTATGTTGTCAGCGGCAAGTCATATACCGGGAACAAGATAACGGCATCGGACGATCTGAAGAACAACAGAGGCAGTGCGGCGGATGTTCTCAATAATTATCCCGTCGGTTCAGTGGTGCCTGTCTATTACGATTCAACGGATCCCGGGCTGTCTTTACTGAAGCCCGGCATCGTCAAGAATGCATATGTGATGCTCCTGGCAGGGGGTGTCTGCATTTTTCTTTCGGTTGCGGTAGCCGTTTCCGCGATCAGAAAAAAGATTTCTGGAAAATAAGTGCCTTTACTTGGGTATTTTCATTGATCGGCTGTCGCCATCCCCTTCAGGTAGCCGTCCACGATGTTTTTCGGATCGATTTGAAGGACCTCTGCATATGACTTGAGAAAAGACTTGAGGAATATCTCGGCCGGCAGTTCCCCGTACTGATTCTTCTCAATTTTTTGAAGGGTTGTCCTGGATATCCTGGTTCTCTGGAATATTTCGGAGATATCGATCCCCCGCGCTTCCCGCAGCTGTCTGATATCTTCACCGGACACGAGGTCTTTTTGGGAAACAGCATCCAGTAACTCTCCGAATTTTTCTTCCCTCGAATGCTGCGCCATCGGGTCGGTATGCTCTCCCGGTCCGGATAAAAGCGAATCTTGCGGTTTTCCCGGCGCTGAATCCCCGGGCTGATCGGGAAATGCACCGGCTTCAACCTGTCCGGTGGCGATCAGCATCTTGTCATACCCGGCTCTTTTTGCCCTGTTCGACAATGTGTGGAAAGCCGCTTTGATGTCATGTAATATTGCTTTCCGCTGTTCTTCCGTAAAGAGGGCGTAGGTCGCCAGCGCGTCTTCATCGTACATTTCAAGCGCTTCCGCATATGCCCTGTTGATTTCAGCCAATCCGGCACTCAACGGCAGGTCCAGAATTTCGTAAAAATTTTTGTCTTCGAATGTTCTCGTCACGTTCCCACCTTTTTGACATCATGCATGGAATTCTGAATCAGTGTTTCACAAATCCCGTTCAGGGCCCGTGATGTTGCTGAGTCCGGATATCGAAAGGTAAAAAGATTATTTTTTAATATGCTCTCCGAAACCCGGTTATCGTGACCGACATTCCCCAAAAAATGAAATTCAGAATAAAAATGGCGGTTGCACGCTGTTTCAATATGCTTTCCCAAATTGATATTTCCGGTTCGGAGCTGGTTGATAATAAAACCGAACTGAAACCGGCGAATCGCTTCCTGCAAAAACACCTCCCGCTCAGGATCGAACTTGAGCACGATTTCGATGATATCCCCAGGGTTGGAGACAGTCTGCTTTACAATTTTCTGGTATGAATTCAATTGAATTTTTTGTTTCAAACGTCTTAAATAGACCGCTTTTATGAACCGGAATGAATTCTCGATGGAAGTCGGCTCGGGTGTACAGATAAAAATGCCTTTGTCGGATATCAGAAAAAAATCCAGCATGTTGAAACTGGTGCCGGCCCCGAGATCAAGGATCACGAAATCGAATGAAAGTGCTTTGATCCCATTTATCAATTTTAATTTCTGTGCGTGATACAGGTTGGCAATTTCCATTGAACAGTGAGTAGAACCGACGAAAAAGAGATTGGAAAACGGGGTGGGGATTGCGGCTTGTTCCAGTGTTTTTACCGCCTTGCTCAGGTAGTTATTCATTCCCCCCTTGGGGTGTTTCAATCCGAGAAAAGTGTGCGTGTTGGGGCCGCCCAGGTCCAGATCGATTAACACGACGCGGTATCCGCGTTTCGCAATCAGCGCGCCGACATTTGCCGCGATAAAACTTTTGCCCACACCGCCTTTACCGCCGCCGATGGGAATGATCTCGGGCATAACGATTAGTGCCTATCAGGTTGAAATTCGCTCTTTAACTATTATTACACGACAAATTATAAGGCAGATACTTGCTTCCCGGAATTATATATGTGCCGGAATTACAGTGCGATGTCAAGGTGGAAAGCGGGATAAGTGGATAATCGCAGGTAATCTATAAATTGATTTTTCTGCCAAAACTTTAGGCACTTTAGTGCACTCAAGGCACTTTAGGCACTCATATAACCTATCCCCTTGACAACCTGTCGTCACTTTAGCATATTATTTCTCAAAGAGAGCAGGTTCCATCCTTGCGAATGCAAATCGCCGTTAAGAGAAAGCGTTTATCGTGTTGAGGTTAATTTTCATATTTGCCATTGTTTCATCCGGAACCATGCTCTGGGCGGCTGGCGCCCAACCGGTCTCCCAACCGGCGGCATATGTACCCAGAACCGTTTTCGAATCCCCGGACACGGTGGAAGAGAAAAACATAAGGCACGATTTTGTTATTCAGAATATCGGGACCTCAGCCTTAAACGTCCACAGGGGCAGAAGTGAATGCGGTTTTACAGTGGACTCACTTCCGGAGACCATTCCACCCGGTGGGGAGGGGATTGTCTCCGTTCTTTTCTGCACCTTCGGCATCGGGGGAAAAACCCTTAAAAAGACGGTTACGATCACCACCAATGATCCGGCCAATGCCAGAATTCCCCTCACCGTTAAAGCAAAAATCATCAAACCCTATACCCTCAGCCCGAAAACCGTGAAATTGAAGGGACGCCCGGGAAAAGCCATCAAAAAAATCCTGAAACTCGCGCCAACGCGTGATAACCCGTTCACGATCCGAAAGATTACAGCAAGACGGGGAGAGAACATTCGTTTCGACCTGGAAGAAATTAAAAAAAGGGATCGGGTACGATATGAGCTGACGGTCGAAAACACCGCGGAAACGGCCGGGAGATATTACGATACGCTCGATATTGAAACCGACAGTAAAATAAAGCCGGTCATTTCCATTACCGTAATTGGAAAAATCAGGAAGTCCACCTAACCGCGGCCCGCAATAAAGGGATACAATCTCTTTTAGGACTTCGGAAAACAAGGAGAGGTACTCATGCTCCACAGATCTCGTCCAACGTATGCACTCCATGGCAAGGCGTTCCTTGTCCCTCTCGTTGTGGCGCTGGCAATAACCTGCATGATCGCCTGCGGCGCCAGCGATACCGGCTGGAAGTCGGAATCCCGCTTGGGCCTTCTCAAGACTCATATCGCCGAGCTTACACCCCCCATGGTCGAACGGGCCGAAGCCATACGGGCTGTAAAACGCCTGCAGGTCGCGTATGGCCACTACGCGGAATTCGGTCTCTGGAACGATCTGGCGGATCTTTTCGCCGAGGACGGCATCGGGCACTACCCGGTCGGTGACCTCAAGAAGGAAGAGATTCGCAAGCTTTTCTTGAAAGATATCGGGGGCGGAAAGCTCGGACTGCCCGAAGGCCTCCTCTACCCCCACATCATGCTTCAGCCGGTTGTATCCCTCTCCCCGGACGGAAAGTCGGCCAAAGGGCGATGGCGTGTCTTCACCATGCTGGGGTTCCATGGAAAAAACGCGAACTGGGCCGGCGGGGTCTACGAAAACGAATATGTGAAACAGGACGGAATCTGGCACTTCCAGTCTATGCATATCTACCCGATCCTGCGCGCAGACTATGACAAGGGCTGGGCCAAAAGCGCAAAACCGGCCAAGGGGATAAACGAAGAATATCCCCCGGACAGACCGTCCACCGCCGCCTACGAGATTTTTCCGAAATTCTATGTCCCGAAGTTCCATTACGACAATCCGGTTACAGGTCTTTCCCCGCAATATCCCGAAGAGACAACGCCCGGGGGACTGTTTTCAGGTTCTATGGCCGTCGCATCTTTCGGGGCCGGGGTGAATCCGGATGACGTCACAGCGACTGACATGGAAAAGATCGCGGAAGAAGTAAAACGAGGCCGACAACTGGGGCATTGGAGGCAAGGTTCTTACCAAGGCGTTTAAGGAAAGAACAAAGAGGCCTTAAAGAGGCAAGACATCCCGAAAACTGCTTACAAACCATTTGGAAAAGGACTTTGCTCCAAGATCGGGGGGTTAGGACAATCCTGGGAAGTCGTACCAATCCCTTCTTCAAAGATATCGACTCAAAAGATTTTTTTGAGATGGCGTGTACTATCGCTGACTGACTGCAGCGCTCTCAACAGTCGGCGCCTTTAGATATTTATCCAGAAATTCGATAATACGCTCGTATACTTCAGTCCGTGTCTCCTCGTCATGAATCCCGTGGCCTTCGCCTTTTAACGCCATCCACTCAAACTGTTTGTCGTTCTTTTCAAGGGCCGATTTCATACGTTTCGCCTGTTTGAAATCCGCGCGCCAGTCTTCTTTACCGTGAATCAACAGCACCGGAACCTGGAGCCTGTCCACAGTGTACGCAGGCGACCACTTCCTGAGGAGATCGGTGTCGCTGCCCAAGACCATTCGCAGGTAGGACTGTCCCGTATTCGAGCGCGCGGTATCGGCCGTCGAGAACATCAGTTCCAGATCGTAAATACCGGCATTGCCGACGGCGCAACGATAAAGCACCGGTTCCCGAATTACACTTTCAAGCGCTGCGTATGCGCCGAAGCTGTTACCAAAGATACCGATCCGGTCGGGCATCGCGATTTTCTGTTCGATGGCCCACAACGTCGCGTCCGTAATATCGTCCTGGATTTTTCCACCCCACTGTCTGTATCCAAGCCGCTCGAAAGCTTCGCCAAAACCGCCGCTGCCGCGGTAATTGACTTGCAGGACCGCGTAGCCACGATTCGCGAGCAATTGCGCTTCCGGGTCGAATTCCCAACTGTCGCGAACCCCATGAGGTCCGCCGTGGGGAAATACTACCATCGGGTATGGTCCGGCTCCTTTGGGGCGTGTGATGTAACCGTGCAATTTCAGACCGTCGCGGGCCTCAATGGTGAAGGTCTGCTTGGGGCACATATCCTCCGGTTTTATCCAGGCCCGGGCCGGCTGCAGATAGTCGGCTTTGTTCGTTTTGGCATCGAAAAAGTAGAAGTCGCCTGGATTGGTGTCCGAATTGACAAGAAAGACACCCAGGCTGCCAT
Organism: Desulfobacterales bacterium; assembly: GCA_963677545.2. Taxonomy (GTDB): domain Bacteria; phylum Desulfobacterota; class Desulfobacteria; order Desulfobacterales; family JAFDDL01; genus JBECKW01. The sequence goes on from CAXXKH010000011.1 coordinate 8,093, forward strand.
CCTTCGTCATTGTCACGAATCGAACGTCTTGGGGCGAAAAGGTGCGGGCCAGTGCCATCCAGATTCGAGTGTCTTTATCTTTCTGGTCCAGCCAGTGGACAACCGGCTTGTTGGTGGAAGATTCGACACCGATAATGCGTTTTCTTTTAAAATCTAAAATGACATCGGAAATATCGCTCTCTTCGAAACCAAATATCCTTGTAACGCCCTTTGTTTGCAGATCCAGACTGAACAGTGCGGTGTACTGGCTGTCCGACCCAGCGCCCAGGAAGTAGACCGAGCGACTATCTTCACTAATCAATATCGGTACGATGGAACCTTCCCGGAATCCGGGCAGTTCGAAATCAGCCCAGTCACCATCCGGATCGGATTTCCAGCCGGCAGTATATTGAAACTTTGAATCGACACCTATGGCGAAACGCACCCGGTCCTGCTGGTCGGTGATCACGGTTGCACCGGGAAACGGCGCGATGTCGATCTTCCGCTTTCGGCCCGTATAGACATTAAGCAGGCTGATGATCGGCTTTGCATCCGGATCGTAGTAGTAGATACCGCCATCCTTCCTCCATGGCACTTCGCTGATAAGAATTTGCTTTTTATCATTCGGAAGCGGGTTGATCAGTTCGGCAGTCGCATAGCTCGATTCCTGAATACTGATCTTGGATCCGGTTTGCTTCTGCTGCCGTCCCGCACGGTACCCATATATAAAATTACGACTCTTGCCATCCACGTCGATGGCGAACATCTCGCCCGTCCCCGACAGCACTCCTGAATCCTGTCTTTCCGCTATCTGATAGACGATGCGTCGATCCGAAATCCAATCGAAATCGTAAAATTCAAAACCTTCCGGGCAGTTCAAACTGCTGATTCCTTTTCTCTCCTTCACGGTCATGAAAACAAGAATGCTCCGTCCATACTTTCCCGTCATAAACACCGCATACTTCCCGGATGGAGAAAGTTTTATGCCTCCGAATTCGTCGTATTTAATAAATGCCTCTACCGACAGTTCTGGCCGGTCTGATTGTTCGGTCCCTGTTGTCATACTATCGGCTTTAGTCTGTGCCGTTACGGTATCTATGGACAGGTAGGCAGCAATGATGGAGATCAGCACAACAGCTTTCACACAGCGATACATGGTTCTTCCTCCATTTTCTCTGTTCTACATAATTGTAAGTTGATTGGATTTTTTCCGGAAAGCAGAATATATTTGGAATTCTCTCGCATGTCAATACTATGCGGGCCTGTTTTTTTAACTAGCACAGACAGTATGTTTCCGTACGGATTTCGCCCCCGGTCTCGGGCCGGAAAAAATCTTTCGATTCGGAGCGGATCAATTATGATATACCGGGCATAAAAAAGGAAAATGTGATAAAGTGCAGCGAATATGTGATGAAGGCGGTTCATTCCGTCATTCGGATAGCGGATGGGCCATGGGCCCGGGCGACGGTCCAAAAAACAGACGATGTGATACCGGTTGGAAAATCCCAGGAAAGAAACACATGAATATCTCACTCGATAATTTCCATGCCGTCATAACCGGCGCATCTTCGGGCCTGGGATATGCCATGGCCCGGGCGCTGCTCGAAAAAGGCGCAACGGTGGCGCTGGCCTCGCGGCCGGGCCAAAAACTGGAAAACGCCGTCAATACGCTTGTCGAAAAAGGCCTCGACGCGCATGCCATGCCGATGGATGTGCGCAGGGTCGAATCCGTCGAAGAGGTCGTCGCCCGGGTCCGGAAGGAGTGGAAACGGATCGATCTTCTTGTCAATAATGCGGCCCTCATGATGCACAGGGCATACCCCGACTTCATGACTTCTCCAAAACCCTTTCATGAAATAGCCCCCGATATCTGGAGAGAAATGGTCGATACGAACCTGAACGGGTATTATCTGGTAGCGAGGGGATTTGTGCCGATGATGATTCAACGGAAAAAGGGCCGGATTATCAATATATCGACGAGCTTGTCCACAATGAACATGTTTGCCCCCTACGGTCCCTCCCGCGCCGCCTCGGAAGCACTTTCGAATATCATGTCGAACGAACTCAGGAAGTACAACATCATGGTGAACGTCTTACTGCCCGGCGGCCCTGTCGATACGGGGGGGCTGCCCCGGAATACGGCGCATCGACTCCCCTTCAAGCTTCTGTCGCCCGATATAATGGCGGAACCTGTCGTATTCCTGGCGTCGGACCTTTCCGATGGGATAACGGGAGAACGTATCATCGCAACGGAATTTAAAAAGTGGCTGAGCCAAAAACAGCTAAAAAAGGACAATCCAAATTTGATATTTTAAAAATAATCAGTTAGATTGTCTTTTCTTGTCTATCTTTGAGACATTTCTTTTTTGTATAAAAGAGGATATCCACGGAATATGTACCACCTGAAAAACAAAACCGCCATATCCGCAATTCTGAAACTATCCTTGAAAAAACTGTGGACGTCCTTTAAAGATCTTCTTCCAATTATTATTGTGATCGCCTTTTTCCAGGCATTTGTGCTTCAGCAGCCCCTTCCTGACCTTGGTGAAGTAATTTTCGGAAGTATTCTGGTCGTTATTGGCCTGATGCTCTTTGTGCAGGGTCTGGAAATGGGTCTCTTCCCTATCGGTGAAGCCATGGCCCGGGCACTGGCACGTAAAGGCAGCCTTCCCTGGCTTTTGATCTTTGCTTTTTTAATGGGTTTTTCCACTACGGTTGCAGAGCCGGCACTGATTGCCGTTTCCTCCGAAGCAGCCGAAATAGCCGCGGCAGGCGATTTGATTTCATCATCAACAGAATCCATGAATCGTTATGCGTTCGGATTGCGTCTGTCTGTTGCCTTTTCAGTCGGTATAGCCATTCTAATCGGGGTTCTGCGCATTATCCGGGGATGGCCTATCCATTATCTGATTATCGGGGGTTACATGCTGGTTATGCTCATGACGCTTTTTGCACCCAAAGAGATTATTGGAATCGCATATGATGCCGGTGGTGTCACCACTTCGACAGTCACAGTCCCGTTGGTTGCCGCCCTGGGCGTTGGTCTCGCATCGATAATTAAGGGACGAAGCCCACTGCTGGATGGTTTCGGACTGATCGCGTTTGCATCGTTACTGCCGATGATCTTTGTGATGGGTTATGGCGTGGTTGTTTTTAAATGACGAGGTGTTAAATCATGAACTTCATTATCGACTCCGGCAGCATATTGCTGACAACCGTCAGAGATATTCTACCAATCCTCGTTCTGATAACTTTCTTTCAATTATTTGTTCTTCGCCAGCCCATTCCCCACCTGGGCCGTCTCCTTATCGGGGGCGTGTACGTGGTTATCGGCCTGGCCCTTTTCCTTATCGGCTTGGAAAAAGCCCTTTTTCCGGTCGGCAAATTAATGGCCGCTCAACTTTCAGACCCGACGTTTCTGGGAGGGGAGGATACTGTTCTTACAAACTGGATTGCATACCTGTGGGTTTATTTGTTTGCCGCTTTGATAGGATTTTCAACAACCATTGCCGAGCCTTCTCTTTTAGCCGTGGCGCTCAAAGCCGGGGAAGTTTCAGGTGGCGTGATCAGTCCCTGGGGATTACGAATCACGGTGGCGATTGGTGTTGCTATAGGTATCGCGCTGGGAACCTTTCGCATCGTTACAGGGACACCACTCCATATTTATATTCTTGCCGGATATATCATTGTGGTTTTGCAAACATTCACCACCCCCAGAAAAATGATCGCCCTGGCCTACGACTCCGGCGGTGTGACGACATCAACGGTTACCGTGCCGTTGGTTGCCGCGCTGGGTTTGGGTTTGTCTGAAGCGGTTCCCGGGCGCAATCCGGCCCTCGACGGCTTTGGCCTCATTGCTTTTGCAAGCCTGTTTCCCATCATTACAGTCATGGGATATGCGCAAGTGACCCATTGGTTCGTCAGCCGCAACATAAAAAAACGCTCAACAGGAGAAAACCGATGAGATTTAAAATTGTTTTTGCACCGGTCAAACCCCACAAGACCGACACGATTGTGGATGCGGCCAAAACCGCCGGCGCAACAGGCGCAACCATTATACCGTCACGCGGTACCGGTATGCACGAGGCCAAGACTTTTTTCGGTCTGACGCTGGAAGACCAGACGGATATCGTTATATTCCTTCTTGAAGAGCATATTGTAAAACCTGTTCTGGAAGCCATCAAAACCGCCGGGGAATTTGATAAACCCGGAACAGGTATTGCCTTTGTATTGCCCGTTGAGGAGGTTCTCGGTCTCGATAGCCAAATGGAGAAGTTTAAGGAAGAAATTCGGGACAAGTATTTATAAGCCTGTTTTTATATATAAAACTGAATTGACAAGGAGGATTCATGTCTGAATCGATCATAAGGGCGAGAGATGTCATGTGCAAAGAAGTCCTAAGTATAGATGGAATGGCATCCGTCAAGGAAGCCGCCGCGATCATGCGTTCTTCCGGTGCGACCGAATTGCTTGTGGACAAACGAGGTGATGACGATGCCTGGGGTATTGTGACGATAATGGACATTGTAAAAAGTGTCATAGTACCGAATCGTGACGCTGAAACCGTCTTTGTGTACGAAATCATGACCAAACCGGTCATCACCGTTCCGGCGCAAATGGATATTCGTTATGCGATACGGCTGATGCAGCGTATAGGCGTGCGCCGTACACCTGTCGATGACAGGGGAGAGATTGTCGGCATGATCACTCTGGACAGTCTTGTTTTAGCTCATGATATTTTATGATATGCATGGCATACATTGATACATTGTTATGAATACTGACTATATTACCCACTTCGCTTTACCGGAACGAACAGTGTTTCTACTGCCGGTCGCAGGCCTTTTGTTCTTTTTGGGAAGCGTGATTTTGGGGATCATTTTCCTGAAGGCCGGCGGAACTGAACCACAAGTGGATTTTGTGTGATGTGCGCAAATGAATCCCTGCATTCAACTGTTATCTATGTGCCGAAGCACAATGAAACGGTTCGGCGCGTTCCTCGATGGAAAAGTGTGACAATTGAAGCTATGATTGAACGGTGATATAAGGTATACTGATATTTAAACAAATAGCGGGATTTCCAATTTCTGGCTTCCTGGCGGCCGGGTGTTTTGGGAATTCGCCACTCCCTTCACCCCCCCTCGATAAACCGCCGGCAGCTTCAATTCCATACCTGCCATAAAGATTGGGGGACCGGATGCCTGACAAAATGCACATCATGGTTGTTGACGACGAGCTGATCATCCGTGAATCGTTTTCTCTCTGGTTTCAAAAATCCGGTCATTTTGTCGAAACCGCTGAATCCGGTTTCAAAGCGTTGGAAAGGCTGGAAAAAGACGCCTTCGATGTTCTCTTTGTGGACATCAAAATGCCGGGAATGGATGGTATTCAGCTTCTGGAAAAGGTCAAGGAGACATATCCGAATACATTCGTGGTCATCATTACCGCCTTCGGCACCATTGAGACAGCGGTGAAAGCCATGAAACTGGGGGCCAGCGATTATCTGCTCAAACCGTTCAAACCTCAACAACTTACACTGGTCATGGAAAAGCTGGTGCAGCAGAAAAGGCTTTCATCCGAGGTGGACTATCTGAAAAGTCACCTCGATCGGATCACTCGCTTTGACAATATCATCGGCCAATCCCAGGTCATGGAAAAAATCTTTGCATTAATTCCCGAAATTGCCGAAAGCGACGCTTCCGTTCTCATCACCGGCGAAACCGGGACGGGCAAGGAGCTGGTTGCAAAAGCCATCCATGCCAAGAGCAAAAGGAATCCGTTTCCCTTTATTGCCATCAATTGCGGCGCCCTGTCGGATACGCTGCTCGAAAGTGAGTTGTTCGGCCACCAGAAAGGCGCTTTTACCGGTGCGGTACATGCTCGCAAGGGCTTTCTCGAGGTCGTTTCCGGAGGGACTCTGTTCCTGGATGAAATCGGAGAAATCAGCACCAAAATGCAAGTGGATCTTTTACGGGTTTTGGATGAGAAGAAGATCACACGGGTGGGAAGCAGCCAGGTTCTCGATGTGGACTTCCGCCTCATCACGGCCACCCGTCGCAATTTAAGTGAAAGAATTCAGAACGAGGACTTCCGTGAGGATTTCTTTTACCGTATCAATGTCATTACCATCCAGATGCCGCCATTACGAAAGCGGAAAGAGGATATTCCACTGCTGGTCGCCCATTTTCTTGAGAAATACAGTCAGGAAACCAACAAACATGTAGACCACATCGACAACGATGCCCTCTGCCTTTTAAAAAACTATGACTGGCCCGGCAACATTCGTGAGCTGCAAAATGCCGTGGAGCGGGCCGTAGTGCTTGCCAAAGATCGCACACTAGGCGCCGACAGTTTTTCTTTTCTACAGGCTGCCTATGCCATACCTTCCAAGCGGCTTTCATTACAGGAAAACGAACGGGAATATCTCCGCCTTATTTTAGAGGAGTCCGAATGGAACGTCACCAGAGCCGCAAGTATTCTTGGCATCAATCGGGTGACGCTGCACAAGAAGATAAAACGATTGGGTCTCAAGCGAAATGGACAATGAAAAAACACGAAACCTGCATACGCTATGACCCGGAATAAAAATGCTATCGGTGTCCTTCCGGTTGGTTTCGTTCCCGATCTGGTCCTGAGCATTATTGCGTCCAATATTGAAGCCTATCTGAAGCTGACCCCGGAAATCGTCCCGCCCTTCGATCCGCCGGTTATGGCTTACAACAACAACCGCGGACAGTTTGATGCCGGAAAAATGATACAGGCCTTTTCCGAACTGGACCTGCAACAGTACGGCAAAGTAATTGCTGTTTTCATGGAAGATCTGTTTGTTCCCATCGTTACACACGTCTATGGAGAAGCCCAGCAGGGCGGGAAATTTGCAATTATATCGCTTTTCCGTCTGGCCCCGAATCCTTCACGTGTGAATTCGAATCCCTCATCGACGCTGTATGAAAGGGCTGTCAAGATAGCCCTGCATGAAATCGGTCATCTCTACAATCTCCTGCATTGTGAAGACACAAAATGCCTGATGCATTTCTCGGACTCACTGGAAGATCTGGACGCAACGCCGATATTCTTCTGCAGGTATTGTCACAGGTATTTCCAGACCGCCCTCATACACTGAAACGCCTACCGGGTATTCGATCCGGCAAGAAAGGTTTCCACCAGCATATTCCATTCGAGTTCCTGGACACTCCCATATATGTCGTCAACAGGCCCACCACCGGTGGCAGCCAGACGTTCGTATTCCGGCCCCAGTAATCCCAGGAGCTTTCTGCTTTCCGTATCCATCCATTGTACACTTTCCGATCCGGAATAGAGCTTTTTCATGTTCTTTTTAGGCATATGCGGCTCGATGATGAACAGCCAACCTTCGTTATAAGGGTCTTTGTGGGCAATGTCCGGATGTTCCTGGGTTCGGTAGTTTACCGTCAAAACCGTTCCGGAAACGGGTGACTGGACAGAAGCGACATGCTTTTCACGGCTGAACTGCCAGCCGATTTGATTCTGCTTCAACATGGCGCCCAGGGGCGGCAGTTCGAGTCTGTCCAGGGGCCCGAACAATTTCGCGAGAAAGTCGTCAAACCCGACACGTATCCGCCCGCCGTGCTCAAACCGCGCCCAGGTGTGACCCGGGTGGTAGTAATAGTTTTCCACGAGTCGATAGCCCGAAGCGAGCCTGTGCGAAGGCGCCTGTGTAAACTCCCTCTCGTCATAGTCATCCAGCCACTGATCATACGGGCAATGATAGCATTCATAGTTATATGGACAGATTTTGGTTGACGCAGCCCTGCCGGTCAATGCATGTCGGCAGGGAAGCGGTTCATCGCGATAGCGACTTCTCAGGCTCTCCGCCCAACCGTCGGTGTGATCACTCTTTTTGTTTCCGGATTTCAGTGTCTTTCGCATCCCCATGTCAAACGCACAAGTGTTGCAGTCGTATGCATTGTCGCACAATCGGAAATTGACCACGCCGGCCTTCATCCAAATGCACTCGTTTTCAACGACATTGAATCCGACAACGCCCTTCGAATGTTGATTCCGATTTTTTTGATCGTCTCTTTTCATGTTACGCCCCTCCTTTCTGTTCACAGGGTTGCAACCGCAATCACTGCCGCGGGCAAACTATTTTGCCAGGGAGTAACCATATCCAGAGCAAACAGAATGCCAGAAGTAATAAAACGGGTTCATATGCCGGGCATGAAACTCCGTTTGAAAACAGACGGGGCCTCCGCGAAAGGGAAGGTATCAGCGGGCCGACACCTTAACTATAAGAATACATATGCTTTTATGATGGCATATCCCTTGAATGGTTCGAAGGCTGGATAAAAAAAGCACGTGATGGACAAACACTGAATCGTTATACGGGGCCATGCGCGGGAAGATTTTCAACCGGTGAAAAAAACAAACCGGTGTATCTATATACTACAGCTTAAGGCGAAATATTTAAAAAACAGCTCTAATCCTCTTTAAATACAAATACTTACGGTAGTGTAGCCAACAGGCACTTCTCCTGTAGCCATGCGCAACACTACGGCGGGTATGAAGCGGCTGGAAATCTGAGAACGAAAGCGGCGCCCTCCCCCGCCCTGCTTTTAACCTTGATATCGCCCTTATGGCTTTTCACCATACCGTAAACAATTGACAGGCCGAGACCGACGCCCTTTCCCTCTTCCTTGGTAGTAAAAAAAGGGTCAAAGATATGATGCAGGTCCTCCTCCTGAATGCCGCAACCCGTGTCCTTGATTTCGATCCTGACACTTTTTTCGCTTTCGGATTCAGCATTGATAATCAAGTCGCCCCCATCCGGCATCGCCTCGATGGCGTTAAAAATCAAGTTGAGGACACACTGCTGAAGCTGGTTCTTATCACCGATAACGATCAGTGGCGCATCGGAAGTATTCGTTGTCAAACGAATATTTGAAAGTTCCATCTTATGCTTCGTCAGTGCGATAACGGAACTGAGAACATCATTGAGATCCTCCTGCTTGTATTCGATGGAGGATTCCCGTGAAAAAGAGAGCAGTCCGGAAATGATCCCGCCGCAACGCTCCAGTTCCGTGGTCATAAGGCTGATATATTTCGTGAAATCCGTAACATCCTTAGGCGAAGGGGCCCCTTCTTCCAGTTTCTCCTGCATCAGATGACTTAAGGTCAGCAGTCCCTGAATGGGATTGTTGATTTCGTGAACACAGCTTGCCACCAGCCTGCCCAGGGAGATCATTCGATCCTCCTGGACCATCTTTTTCATGTCCATTTCCATCCGCTGCAGCTTTTTTTCCCATCGCGACAGGATTTCCTTGGTGACATCGCGCCACAGTTCAATAACCCGGACAATATTGCCATGCTTGTCTTTTATGGGATAGGTCGCAATGTTAAAGTAGCTTGTCTTGCTGTCCGAAACCGGATATTCGTGAATGATAATGGCTGATTCACCGGTCTTCAGGGTATGTAAAACCGGGCATTCGAAACCCATCTGGGAGTAAGAGCAGGGAGCAAAGAATCCTTTTACAATTTCATGGCACGGCTTGCCGATGGCTTCTTCTTTGGTTTTTTTCACGGCCTGAAGGTATGCCCTGTTGGCATCTATTATGGAAAAATCCGGCGCCAGCACCACAACCCCGATATTGGTCTGCTGAAAGAGAATATCATAAGACCGTTTTTCCAGATCGATCCATTTTTCAGCGGCCGTAAGCTTACGGCTCACGCTGAATACGGTTTCCAGCAATCGACCGGCATCATGTTCGATAACCGCCACGCCCGCGGGTTTCAATCGCATGATTTCATCGAGGGCCTGATTGTTGGTCAATTCCAATACGGCATCGACGCCTTCAATCTTGAAAAGATCCGTAATTTTATCCGTAACAAAAATTCCCATTTCCCTGGCGGTTGCCAGCCCCCGTGCTTTCGGATCGATATCACAGACACCGAGCACGCGGACATTCGGATAATTGGACTGTTCTACCCGGATTATTTTGAGGAAGGCATTACAGGTCCTGCCGCCACCAATAATTGCAAGGTTGAGTGATAACTTATCCCCTTCATTCCTGTCGATTTCTTCATTTTGCATTTTTAAATCCATTTTATTAAAGAGAACCGGGACTCATGCCGTTTCAAAACGAATCCCCTGGGCCAGCGGAAGTTCCCCGGACCAGTTAATCGTGCAGGTCTGTCGCCGCATATAAGCTTTCCACGCATCCGAACCGGCCTCCCGGCCGCCGCCCGTATCTTTCTCGCCCCCGAAAGCACCGCCGATTTCCGCCCCCGAGGTCCCGATGTTCACATTTGCAATGCCGCAGTCACTCCCCATATGGCTCAGAAAAGCTTCTGACTCACGAAGGTCATTGGTAAAAATGGCCGATGAGAGACCCTGCGGGACCGCGTTGTGGAAGTGAATCGCCCCTTCCAGCTTCTCGTACTGAATCAGGTACAGAATGGGGGCGAAAGTTTCTTCCCGGACAACGGGGTAATCAGACTCGGCCTCACAGATGCAGGGCGTCACATAAGTACCGGTATCGAAACACCCTCCCGACAATATTTCACCGCCATAGAGCACGTTTCCTCCCTGGTCCTTCAATCTCTCCAGGACCGCCTGCATGGCGTCCACGGCCTTCCGGTCGATCAGCGGCCCCATAAGGATCTCTTTTTTCAGGGGATCACCGATCGGGACCTGCTTGTAGGCCTTGATAAGTGCCCGGGTAAACGTCTCGTATATATCCTTGTGTACAATCAACCGCCGGGTGGTAGTACATCGCTGCCCGGCCGTGCCAATCGCGCCAAAAAGAATTGCCCGCACGGCCAGCTCCGGATCGGCCGTGGGGGTTACAATGATGGCATTGTTCCCGCCCAGTTCCAGAATCGTCTTCCCCAATCGGGATGCCACCACCTGGTTGACATGCCGGCCCATGTTCACGCTGCCGGTTGCGGATACAAGCGGAATGCGTCCATCGTTAATCAGGGAGTCTCCCACCTCATCCCTGTTACCTATTACAACATTGAGAATCCCTTCCGGTAGTTCGTTTGTCTTCAATACCCGCCATACAATATTCATGATCGCAACGGCACATAAGGGCGCTTTCGAAGAGGGCTTCCAGATAACCGTATCCCCTGCAACCAGCGCAATCATGGCATTCCATGCCCATACGGCCATGGGGAAATTAAAGGATGTGATGACACCGACGGGCCCAAGCGGATGCCATTGTTCGTACATCCGATGCCGTTTTCGTTCGCTGTGAAACGTCAGGCCATACAGCATGCGGGATTGCCCGACCGCGAAGTCGGCAATGTCGATCATCTCCTGGACTTCGCCTTCGCCCTCGGCCCGAATCTTCCCCACCTCCAGGCTTATTAAAGCGCCAAGTTCTTCTTTGTGTACGCGCAAAGCATTTCCCAACTGGCGGACAATATCTCCCCTCGCCGGTGCAGGCACCATTCGCCACTCCCGGAAAGCCTTTGCCGAAGCAGCTGCCACGCTTTCGTATTCCTCTTTTCCGGCGCAACGAATTCTGCCAATTGCCCGGCCATGAATTGGTGAAACCGATTCGACAATGTCTCCCGTGCATTCAAGCCAGGACCCCGTCCCCGCGCCCGATTGGTCATCCACCAAACCCAGTTTTTTCAGGATTTCTTCCATTGCCATATGGTTTTAACCGCCTGATGCAGAACCAGGCCGTTAAGGGTGCCTTTCTACACCCTCTACTATGATTCCTGGTGATAATTTACTACAAACCAATGAACGCCGAACATCGAGCGTCCAACTTCCAACTTTGAATAAGGTTTCATTACTCATCCCGCAACTTCCCGAAGCGTCTCCTCGAAAATAGACAGGCAAAGATCCACTTCTTCTGCGGTGGCTGTCAGCCCGGGGCAAAAGCGGATGCTGTTTTCACCGCATCCGAGAAGCAGTAAGCCTTTCCGGAATGCTCCCATAATAATTTTCTTACGCCACTCAGTTGCCCGTTCCTTGGTGACGCGGTCTTTGACAAGCTCGACCCCCACCATGAGCCCCTTGCCGCGGACATCCCCCAGGCACTCATAGGATTCCTGCAGTGTTTCGAGTCCTGCCAGCAGCCGTTCTCCCTGCTTCGCGGCATTCGCCATCAGTTCTTCTTCAAGCAGCTGAATGGTCGTCAGGGCAGCCTGGCAGGAAATCGGATTTCCGCCAAACGTGGATGCATGGGAACCGGCTTCCCAGTCCATGATATCGGACCTCGAGACAACCGCCCCCAACGGCATTCCCGATGCGATTCCTTTGGCCAGGGTGATTATATCGGGAACAACTCCGAAATGTTCCATGGCGAACATCTTCCCCGTGCGGCCCATCCCCGACTGGACTTCGTCGGCCACATAGAGAATTCCATACGTTTTGGCAATTTTGAAGAGCTTCCGGTGGAATTCAGGAGGCGGAACGATATATCCCCCCTCCCCCTGAATAGGTTCGACAAAGATGGCCGCCACTCCTCCGGAGGCAGGGTCGTCCTGAACAGGGTTTCCTCCACCCAGCGTACACACTCTATTTCACATTTCGGGTACGAGAGATTAAATGGGCATCGGTAACAGTTGGCGTATGGAATATGTGTAATACCGGGGACAAAGGGGTAGTAATGCTTCCTCTGGATCGTCTTGCTCGCCGTAAGGGAGAGAGCGCCCATTGTACGTCCATGAAACGCTCCAAAGAAAGCGATGTTGAGTTCGCGTCGCGTATGGTAGCGGGCCAGCTTGAAAGCCGCTTCCACGGCCTCCGCGCCCGAATTCCCGAAATATACTTTTTTGGTTTCGCTTCCCGGAGCTAAAGACGTCAGCTTCTCCGCCAGAGCAATTTGAGGGGTGTAATAGAAATCAGTCCCTGACATATGCAGAAGCTTCTCAGCCTGCTGCTTGATAGCCTGCACCACTTTCGGATGGCAATGCCCCGTCGCACAAACGGCGATACCAGCCGTGAAATCCAGAAATATGTTTCCATCCACATCCTCGACCCAAAGCCCCTCCCCCTTTTCAACTACAAGCGGATGGTCCCGGGTATATGACGGAGAGACGTGGTTTTCGTCCACACGGATCAGTTTTGAAGCTTTAGGACCGGGAAGCACTGTCTTGACCACGGGATGTTTCATATGGACCTCCTTTTAGACATGTGAAAGAGTACCGGGCTGGTAACCGGAAAAACGTCCAATTCTAAGAGTCCAATGTCAGTCAGGAATTTCAGGTGGAACTATAATATTTTTTTAATTTTTTGGCAATCTCAGGCGTTGTTTACATACAATTTTTCTTCATTAATTCAAGGCACTTTAGGCACTCATCTAAAAACACTCCCTCTGCAAACACCATAGAGATACTTAGTTCCATAAAAAACCAACCAGAGAGTGATTCGGCTCCTTCAAGGTTTTTCAGACCACCCCTGGCTAAAAAAACCAACCATGGGTTCAACCGGCCCTTTATTGGTTTTTCAAGCTCCCCTCACAAAAGCCCCGACAACAGTTAACATCAAGAAATATAAACAAAATCTAAAAAATTTTTAGTTTGGTATGCTTTCTGCTTTACATAGGGCATATTAGACCCGTTTCAATGGAGGAGAACCAATGATGAATATTTTGTGGAATATTTTACTGCTCAGCGTTGCGGTCTTTTTAGTCGCGGAACTCATGCCCGGAATTCGTCTCAAGAATTTCGGTACCGCGGTTACTGTTGCGATAGTGTACAGCCTCATCAATTTCCTGATCGGCTGGCTGCTCATACTTTTATCCCTGCCATTATTGATAATTACCTTCGGCCTGTTCAAATTCATCATCAATGGATTTTTACTTCTGCTTACGGACAAAATGATGGGGGACTTCGAAATCGATGGGATCGGCACTACCTTTTTAGCCGCATTTCTGATAACTCTTGTTGATTCACTCCTCAGATGGATATTCTAACTCTTTTAGAGGGCGGGGATTCCCTATTCGGGGATATTTGATGCCGGCGTATGGATATTAAATTACAATTGGCCCGCGTGTCCGCTTCACTATAGCCCACCTTCGTCAGACCGGCTAAGACCGATCCCGGGACTTGCCAGATGTCTGAATATTCGATATATTTACCTTGTTTCAAAGGACATGCACCGTACACGCCACGACATCCGTACGGACGCATAACAGCCGCGCCGGAAAGCTTTTCTGAAAGGGAAATAAATGAAATATAATCGTTTCGTTACATTTATTATCATATCCATTCTGACAACTATTTCCGGGTGTACAACGACGCCGACATTCCCTCACTATTCAAGTATGCAAACGGGAGAACCAACCGCTATCGATGGACTCTGGCAGATACAAGGAAAGAACACAAAAGCAATTTTTCGAATAAAGCGTGGCATCATGTACGCGGAATCCAACATTGCCTCGGGCAGCTTTGTGAAACAGGGTTGGGTAGTTGCCAGGGATATCAGGCTGGAGCAATTCCCGAAATTTTCCGTCATGCCGGTTTCATTCAAAAAGGCGAAGTGGGATTATGGCCTGGGAGAAATAGAGCTGATATCAAGAAAGCATATGATATTGAGGTACTACCCGAATTCACGAACCGGATTAAATCGGACTATCGAAGAAACTTATGAAAATTTATCGTTGGCTGTCCAAGGCCGGACCAAACGACCAAATTGTCTTATTTTGGCAGGGCACGGTTTTCCGGACCCGGATGATCCGGAAAAAGTATATTTTGCCACATATGATACGGACATCAAAATCCCCGCGACCGGCTATCGCATGGACAGGGTCCCGCATGGCATTGGAAGAGAGAAAAACAATCCGTCCTTGTTGTCGAAGCTCTTTTCGTCTGCTTCTCCTTATTGAAGGTCTCAATGGCGCCGCTGACGGTTTTCAAAGCATTGGTCCCAGGGATGGCGTTGTCACCATGGGTGAATTACGGGCGTATATGAATACCGCCATGCCTGAAGAGACCCAAAAGGTTCTTGGTGTCGCAAAACGTCCGGTGATCACCACCAGCACGGGTGATCCGGATATCTGGAACCTCACCCTGCAGCCATCACATTAAATGAACGATTAAACAGGGATGAAAATGTCTGACAAACCCACTTATGAGGAACTGGAACAAAGAGTTCGGGAAATGGAAAAAACGGTGTCCGAATGCAGGAAAGCAGAGGAGGAGTGGCACCTGAAATCCGCACTCCTTGAAGCCCAGCTGGCGTCTTCCATTGACGGCATTCTGGTGGTCGATGCTCAGGGGAAGAAGATCCTGCAGAACCAGCGAACCGTCGACCTGTTTAAGATCCCGCGACATATCGCCGACAATGATGATGACGGACCGCAGGTTCAGCATGTCATCAGCATGACCAAAAATCCTGAACAATTTATCAAAAGGACCACCTACCTGTACACACACCCGGAAGAGAAAAGCCAGGACGAGACCGAATTGAAGGATGGAACGGTCCTTGACCGGTATTCAGCCCCTGTTGTTGGAAAAGACGGGCAATACTACGGGAGAGTCTGGACGTTTCACGACATCACTAAACGAAAGCGGGTCGAAGAGGAGCGGGAGCAACTGATCAAGGATCTTCAAAAAGCATTATCAGAAGTCAAAAAATTGCAGGGTTTTCTGCCCATTTGCGGATTCTGCAAGAAGGTTCGTAATGATGAGGGGTATTGGGATCAGATCGAATTGTACATATCCAAGCATTCCGACACGGAATTCAGCCACGGCATTTGCCCTGAATGTCTGGAGAAGCATTTTCCGGAAGATGAAGAGGATGATAAGTAATTATTCTAAACTGCGGCTCTGCCTTTCAAGGCGTTCAGGAACGCTTTCACAATATCTTTTTTCAGCATCTCAGCCGATGCCATATAGCGAGGAGCCAAGAAAATGTTTTCCATTTCGAAATCGGTTATTATTGTGCCTTATCCCGTGCTTTGTTTCGTTGGGACTCGGGATAAGCCCGTCATTCGCTCAGGGCGACGAATTTGTACTTGAAGAGATCGTGGTCACCGGTTCGCGTATCGTACGGAACAACAACGAATCGGCCAGCCCGATCGTGACCGTTGACGAGACGTTGTTCAATCAATCCGCTTCGGTGGCGATCGAAAGTCAACTCAACAAACTGCCCCAGTTCACGCCGACCATAGATGTCCCGACTTCGGGCGGCGACATTCAGCCGACCGCACGAAACACGCCGGGTGAAGCCACCGTGGCGCTCCGCGGTCTGGGCACCAACCGTACGCTTGTCCTCATCAACGGCCGTCGCGGCACACCATCGAACGGCATGGGGGTACTGGACATCAATACCATCCCGGCAGCGGCGATCAAAATGGATCATGAACAGCGGGCCCAATTTCGGCCAGGGATTCGACAGCAGCGATCCGGCTTTCGGTGATTTCAGCAACCAGGTAAAAGGGGGATTCGGCGCTTCGGTGGCGACCTGTACCAGCGGTCTCAATCCCTTCGACTGGGGTGCCGTAACCCAGGACTGCTGGGATGCCATCAAGGCCGATCTCAAGACCAAGCAGTTGATGGAACAGACCATCTGGGAGGTGAACGTGCAGGGTCCCGTCCTGGAACTTCCCGCGGGCAAGCTGCGCACCGCGATCGGCGCCAGTACCCGTGAAAACAAATACAAGTACCGGAACGATACCATCGTCACCCAGGGCACCTCCTTCAGCGAACAGGCCCTTGGGGTTTATCCCAGCGGCAACTCGTCGGGAACCATAGAGGCGGATGAACTCTATGCCGAACTCCTTGTCCCGGTGCTGGCGGATCTTCCCTTTGTAAAAAGCTTCGATCTCGAAATCGGTGGCCGTCGTTGGACTATAATACGACCGGGGTCAGCTATACCTACAAGGCCCTGGCGGACTGGCGGATGCTGGACTGGCTTCGTGTACGCGGCGGCTACAACCGCGCCGAGCGTGCGCCCAACGTTGCGGAGCTTTATATGGCTCCCGAACAGACTTTCGCTGTCGGTGCCGGTGGTGTGGAATCACCTTTTGTGAATATTCCCGCACTTTCGGACCTGAGGCTCTCAGCCGACTACTATCGTATTGAAATTACGGATGCAATTGGTGAACAGTCCGCGGATATCGTGATGCAGCTATGACTACCAGATCCAGGATGAAAAAACACCGGCGAATGAATGGCGCACTGAAACTGCACCGGTAAGATCCCTGCCCGGTATGGCGCCCAGCACCTTTGCCCCCATGGTAAAAGTGGCCGATACCATTGAATGGATCACTGAAAACGAGAAGGAGAATCCCGACAAGCCATGGTTTGCATGGCTCGCTTTTAATCTCTCCCACGGAACGATTGTATCAAAACCGAGTGCCATGGTCGTACCCGACGCCGACACGCTTGACGAGCCGACCCTGGCTGAAATGAAGACCTGCGGCGGTGAATTCGGTTCCAACAACACCGGCGCCTGCAGTGGTGAATCCCTGATGCGCGCCATGACCAACGCCCTGGATACCCTGACGGGGAAATTGCTCGATACTGTCGAAAAGTTGGATCCCAACACTTATGTGATACTTATTGGCGATAACGGCACGCCGATGTACGGATGGGTTAATATGGATTTTATCGACAACATGTATATCACTAAAAAGGGCCGAGGCAAGGGAACGGCCTATGAGAGCGGCGCGCTGGTACCGATGCTAATCAAAGGCCCGGGCATCAAGGCCGACTCATGGAGTAATGAATTTATTCATGCAACTGACCTTTTTTCCACCACACTGGCATTGGCCGGACTTGAAATACCGGAGCAGGTGAACAATAGCGAAGGCAATGGAAAGATCGCACTGGATTCCGTTTCGCTGACATCCATTCTTTTCGATAAAAAGAAGAACGTGCGCGATCCGAACAGGGGGTATATACTCACGGAATCCTTGAACCTGCTGAAAAATAATGCCAAATATGTTGGGGCACGAAACGCGACGTATAAAGTGATGTGTCTCAGTGATACCGAAAGTGATACCTGCCGTTTTTTTAACCTTAAGGACGACCCGCTGGAGGAGTATCCACTGGAGAAACCGGACAGCTGCTCGATGTATAACGAAAGCAAACCGGCGCCGGAAGATCCCCAGTGGCATTACTGCCATTTAATGGAAGTAATCGGGGAACACTCTTTCGCGGGTCCGTTGGGAAAATCGGAATGACAGTGAAGAACAAGCCATCCATCCGCCATACATATTGAAAATAGCAATTCGATATGGTAGATCATTTCAAGTTGTTTGTGCTGCTCCCTGCAAAGGGAGATCTTACCAACTCAACTTAATTTACACTTCATAAAGGGGATTCCTGAACCCACTCCGCGG
Source organism: Desulfobacterales bacterium (assembly GCA_963677545.2). Lineage (GTDB taxonomy): Bacteria > Desulfobacterota > Desulfobacteria > Desulfobacterales > JAFDDL01 > JBECKW01. The sequence goes on from CAXXKH010000011.1 coordinate 26,356, forward strand.
TTTGTTCATCTGCTCCCTGATGGCGCCCGCACTGCAGGGAATTCCTTAAACGTCTACTTTAATGGAGGATTGAAAAATGACTACATGGCACGATTACCTCAAAAAAGAAGGACAAGCGCCTAGCTGGCCGTATCCGATTCGCTTCGAGGAAGAAGTGGAGGTTGAAACGGACGTGCTTGTCATCGGCGGGGGGATTGCCGGTTGCTGGGCCGCAATCGGCGCTGCCAGGACAGGCGCTAATGTGGTGTTGCTCGAAAAAGGGAACACGGTCCGAAGCGGCGCCGGCGGACCGGGCTGTGACCACTGGTGTAACGTGCCGGCCAACCCCCACTCCAGGGTCGATCCCGACGAGTGGGCGGAGCACATGGCGGAAGGCCCGTGGAACTGCGGCATCGGCATACAGATTCAATGTCGGGAAGACTGGGACACATTGCTGGAAATGGAACGGATGGGGGGGAAAATCCGGGATACCGATAACGAATATGTCGGGGCCGAAGGCAGGTACGATGACTCCAAACTGATGTTCTCTCCCAGATATGGCGTCAAACATGACCTGCTGCCGCTTCCCGGCGCGGGCGAACCCGGCTTCAATCCCCCGGATGAAAGATCAAATGTCGTCATCCGGATCTGGGGATCGAATTTCAAACCCGCCCTGAAAAAAGAGTGCAAGCGGTTGGGTGTCAAGGTCATGGACAGGATTGCCGGCACAAGCCTTCTGACTGAAAACGGAGTTCAGGGTGAACGCGTCGTGGGTGCGACGGGTCTCAACAGCCGCACGGGTGAGTTTGTTATCATCAAATCCAAAGCGACCGTCATCTGCACGGGCGGCGGCGGCGACCTGTGGCTGATGAACTCTGAACTCTGCGGCATGTCCAGCATGCACCCCAGGACCTGGACCGGCGAGGGGCTGGTAATGGCGTTCAAGGCCGGCGCGGAAATCACGAATCTGGAAATGAGTAGGCCGATCCGGATCGCCACGGGTCTGAAGCACAAATGGTACTCCGGTGCGGGCGACGCCAGCTATGAAAACGTGCCCATCGTGGACGCGAACGGGAAACGAGTGCCTTATCCCATTCAGGGCTGGGAGGATGCCGGCGCCATGCTACCGATGCCCGATGTCGAGGCGAAAATTATCGAAGACGTGAAAAACGGTACTTATGAGCTGCCCTTTTACGGTGATTTCCCGGCCATGTCCGACGTTGAGAGACGGGCCACCTGGAATCTGATGCTGATGGAAGAATCCACGACCAAAATCATCATGGACACCTTTAACCAGGCGGGATACGACGGAAGCCGGGATTTGCTGCAGAGCTATAAACTCATAGAGGGAGCATGTCTGCCCCAGTGGCGGAACGGCGGCGGCAATTTCATGATGGACTGGAACCTGAAAACCAATCTGGACGGGTTATATGTCGCGGGCACCCAGCTTCTCGGCGGTCAGGATCACAGTTACTGCGCCGCAACCGGAAGATATGCCGGGGGAGAAAAGCCGCGGCATATGTGAAAGAGGTCGCCCAGGGCAAGGTTTCCCGTGATCAGATACAGAAAGAAAAAAACAGGGTTTACGCACCGACCCGCCGGGACAGCGGCATCGAGTGGAAGGAATTCCACGCGGGCATCGCCAGAATCAATCAATATTACAACAGTGAGTACAAAACGGAGAACCTTTTCAAAATGGGCCTCGGCGCCCTGGAAAGAATGGAAAAGGAATTCGCCCCGCAACTCTACGCGCCGGATCCGCACAAACTGCTGCGAACCGTTGAGGACCTCACCATGCTGGCACACTCGAAAATGATCATCCAGGCGTCACTGGCACGAAAGGCGAGCCGCTTCGGGTTCCAGCGCATCGACTATCCCCAGATGGATCCGCCGGAGTGGAACAAATTCCTGGTCGCGAAGCTTATAAACGACAAGTTTACGACCAGCCTGAAAGATCAGAGATTCTGGGGAAACATGAAAGAGGAATATGAAAAGTATAACACCGACTATCAAGGTGTCTATAACGGAAAATAACACTCTATAGGAGGTTGATATGTCCCAACAAGAACCAATTGCAATGCCCAATGTCGTCACACCGAACCAACCTGTCATTTTTGACCCGGAATATTGCATCGGGTGTAATAATTGCGTCGAGACATGCCAGATCGACGTGTATATCCCCAATCCCGAACGCGGTAAGCCGCCCATTATTCTCCATCCGGATGAATGCTGGTATTGCGGATGCTGTGTAAACGATTGCCCCACGGAGGGCGCCATAAGATTCAACTGGCCGCTTCAATCCAGGGGATACTGGAAGAACAAGGAAACCGGAGAGATCGGACAGGTCTGATACATTGAAAGCATTGCCATTGAGACCATTGCGGCTTTAAAGGGAGAGGCCATTCAGGTCGTAACGGAAGAGGTGCATAAAAATACGTGCCGGTCATATGGGAGCGGCATAATCCTTGACGCCCCATCATAATCCTGCCATATTTTAATATCCTATATGATGTGTTTTTATCCTTTTTCTGTAGTTCAGGGTTCGAATCGGGCGTCATCGCAGGGATATTTCAGGAAACGACGGAAACTGGAGAATTGGTCGGATGCGACGTACCTTTATCCAAAAAATACTGTTTCTCATTATTGTCGTCATTCTATGCGGATGCGGCGGTATCGACATCTATGAAGCCGCTTCCGAAGGGGATCTCAAAGATGTGATGATGGCGGTGGGCCAGGGCCCCGCCCTGGCCAATCACAGGTTCAAGGATGGTTCGACCCCGCTTCTCGTGGCGGCCTACGGGGGACACCTCGACGTAATCAAATACCTGCTTTCAAAAGGCGCGGACATAAACGCCTTCGATACCGTCTATCGTTTCACCCCCCTGCACGCGGCCGTCTGGAGCGATAATCCGACACTTGCCAAGTATCTGGTGTCAAACGGCGCCGATGTGAATCTCAAGACATCTTCCGGCGAAACCCCTCTTTATCTGGCGGTTTATTCAGGAAACGTGGACCTGGTAAAATACCTGATCTCCTATGGTGCGAACGTCGATGTCAAAAATGCGGAAGGGAAAACCCCCCTCAGCGCCGCGAAGGAACTCGGTAATCCGGCCCTGGTTGCAGCGCTGAGAAACACGGAACGCGTCAAACAGAAACCCGAGCCGGTCTATCAAAAAGCGGAACAGACGATCACACCGGCTCCCCGGTTAAGGACTGAAACCCCGCCGTTGGTAACCAGCAAACCGAAAACTTTTTTTTCCGCCCGTACCAACCTGGAGAACACATCGGTGGAACCCGACACCGCACCGTCGGATGTCGATTTCGGCAGATACCATGCCCTCGTTATCGGCAACGGTAACTACGAATTTTTGCCGCGCTTGGAAACCGCGCGGAATGATGCGGAAACGGTCGCCCGATTACTGAAAACGGATTACGGATTCAATGTAAAACTCCTCTTGGACGCAACGCGGTCGGACATTCTGATCGCACTGGAAGGATACAGGCGAAATCTTGAACAGAAAGACAACCTGTTGATCTATTATGCCGGCCACGGCTGGTTGGATGAGGCGGGCGATGAAGGATACTGGCTGCCGGTCGATGCGTCCAACAACAATCCGGTACACTGGCTCTCCAATGCCTCCATCACGACTTCCATCAAGGCACTGTCCGCAAAACACGTGCTGATCGTATCCGACAGCTGCTATGCCGGCAAATTGGCCCGGGGTGTACACATCGTCCGGAGAACACGAGATTATTATTCAAAGATAGTGACAAAAAGGGCACGGTCCGTACTGGCTTCCGGCGGGCTTGAACCGGTAGTCGACCGGGGCGGAACAGGCAATCACTCGGTCTTCGCTTCCGCATTCATTACCGCCCTCGATGAAAACACCGGAATTATGGACTGTACGCAGCTGTTTACAAAAATCAGGGGCCCGATCATGCTCAATTCCGATCAGACGCCCCAATACTCCGATATTCGTAAGGCAGGCCACGAAGGCGGCGATTTTATTTTCTTGCGGCACAGGTAATTGTCGGGCGATGATCAAAATCGACGTGGAGTGCGAACATCGGCATGGGGCACGGCATCGACGTGCGATGAAAAATCGTGGCTATTTCTCAACCCGAACCATTGTTTCCACTTCCGCGAACTCCGCTTTGCTGCCTTCTTCCTCGTGGCTGGGCCCCTCCAGGATCGTCAATCCCCGGGTCGCCGTACCCATCGACTGCTGTCCGGGCTGGATCAACAGCATCCCGCCCGCCTCGCTTCCGCTGTAGTCTGCCATGGGTTGGGTCGACGCATATAAGACAAGTTTTTCTTCACCAATGGGTTCGGTTATTTTCAATGTAAAGCGATCCGTGCCGCCCGGAATTTCGTAAATCACGCCGCCCATGTAATACCTGGGCTGGTTGAAGGGCGTTACTTCCACGAGGTTGCCTTCCGCATCCTGATAGACGGCATGGGCATAGAACGGCTTGTTGCCTCGGAAAAAAAACTTCATTGTGTCCCCGATACGATAGGTTTCCTTGTCCGTCCATACCTCTAAGGCAAGTGGTGCTTTCGGTGATTGAAGGGCCGCCTTCATCGCTGTTTTCGAGTCGGCCGTATCCTGCTCGGGAACCACCTCGACCTTGAGTTTTACCCGGTAGCACGAATCGACAAATCCCGACGAAGGATTGGATTGGTACCATCCCTTTTCCAACTCTTCGAGGACACGGACAGCGGATTTGGTATAGGAGTCGATCAAATCCGCCATCAGTTTCCCGTCCTCCACGGCAGTTTCACTGGACACATGGGTCACCGCACGTTCAGCGGCCGCCCTTTTCGCCTCGGTATTCGCCAATGTTTCAGTTTCCTGGCGGGAATGCTCCTGGCCAAGGCAGGCGGAACCCTCCACCTCCATGATAATGGAAGCTACCGAGTAATTTTTCGCCTCTTGCCCGAAAGCGCTCCCCAATACCATTAGAAGACAAAAAACAAGATATGCGGCGATCAGCTTAATCATTGCTTCCTCCCGGTTCGTACGTCACCCGCGGTGGATACGGATCTCTCTTTCACTCTGATAATGTTTGCCTGAAAAAATATACCCTCTCAATAATCTTGCCCGATTCGAATTGTCAAGAAATATCAAAGAACATTCAGCAATCGAAGCTCCTCCTCAAGATTGGGGGTCAGAACCCCGCTGCGGGCCGCGCTTTTCAACTCCCCGATAGACCAGAAACGGCCGTCGCTGATCTCCTCTGGCTGCAATCTGAAAGGACCTTCATAATCAAGTAAAAACGTGCGGACATGCTCGGTTTCCACATCGGATTTCCAGACATATTCGTGACTGAACCGCATCGGGGAGGCGTCTTCCGGAATTATGCCGAGTTCTTCGGCTGCTTCTTTCCTAGCGGCGTCTTCATAGGACTGCCCCGCTTCCACGTGGCCGCCGACCGATGTATCCCACTTTCCCGGCTGGATCTGTTTATCCCATGATCGTTTTTGCAGAAACAGATCGCCGGCGGCATTCCTCACGAATACATGCACGGAACGGTGGTGGAGGGAGGGATTACCGTGAACTTTTCCGCGCAATACCCGGCCGATGACCCTGTTCTTTTCGTCCACCAGATCAAGAAGTTCATCGTCTTTGTCCGCCACATCTTTCCCCGTCATATTGTCTGCTGACATTGAAACGCTCCCTTATTAAAAAACGTCTTCATTTTAACCATCTGAGCCATTTTAAAAATAACTTCGATTTTATATTAATTCCGTCAATAACTTTCAAGTTTCTTGTTTCTTTCCGCTTTATAAAATGACAGGGCTTTACAGCCGTTTTTTTCTTTGGCATATTTTCCTGTACATTAAACTCGGACCACGCACGTGCCGATAATAAAAAAATGGAATAACCGGAAGTGGAAAGATCGTGAAAAACAGTATTGGTGGAAAACTTCAAGGAATCAGCCTGGATGCCTTTTTACAAATGGCCCAGATGGAGGAAATTACATGTACCCTGTCTGTTGGTTCAGGCAACAGGACCGGTCTGCTCTATCTTCTGGACGGACAACTCATCGACGCCGAAACAGGTAAATATACACAATTAGAAGCCGCCACACGGATTATCAGCTGGGAAAAATCGGTCATCGACATTACCGAATCCTGCAGCAAAACCGTTGACACTATAAAACAACCCCTTATGAACATCCTCATGGAGGCCATGCGCCTTCGTGACGATGCGGAAAGCAACCCGCCTCCGGAAACAGAGCCATCTGAAAAAACAGAGGATAAACCCTCCCGCCCCGCAACCGGAAAGGCCGCCTCCTCCGAAAAGGCACAACCGGTGAAAAGCAATGCCACCGCTTCGAAAAACGCCAAGCCCCCCATAAAAAAGCCCGATACAGCCAATGCCGGCAAGAAGGCGGTCAAGAAAACCGAAAAAGCGCCCGCGTCAACCAAAACCGGAAAAAAAGCCAAACCCGGGGATTCAAAAAAAGGACTCCCCTGGAAAATGCTGTTTGCCGTCCTTGCCGTCCTGATCGTCGCCGGCGGCTTCGTCACCTACTTTCTTTCGAGCGCCAAGCAAAACCGGGTCGCTTATGAGGCGTTTGTTCTAAACGTCGAGGAAGCCGGAACGGTCGAGCAGAAGTTGAATCTTTTAAACGCTTACGTCCGTGAGAATCCGGGTAGTGCACATTCCGAGGAGGTGCTTCAACAGATCAAAGCCCTTATGAAGGAGAACGATGAAAAGGCGTTTAAAGCCATAGAGCAAACGGCCTCCCGATTCACGGCCGACGGCGCTTTTGAAGAGGCGGTCAGGGTTTATGAAAAATATCTTGAGGAAAACAAGAACAGCCAATATGCAAGCAACGCATCGGCGGCATTGAAAGCCCTTTCGGTGCGGATGGAAAACAGGGCTTTCGAAGAAATGAAGACGGCCGCCGAGGCGCTCGGCCCCGAGCGCATATCCCTTTATCGCGATTTTCTGGAGAAATACCCTGACAGCCCCCACCAGGAAGATGTCCGTTCTCTCATTTCCGCCATGGAAGATGAGTTTTTTATTTATATCGAACGCATGATACAGGAAAATGAACAAAAACAGGACTGGGGGGAGTGCACCAAGTTCAGCCGGCAGTATCTCGCCATCTACCCGCAATCCGACCACACCGAAACGGTAACCAAATGGTTGGTCAAGCACGGGGACAAATACCAGGCAAGCCAATCCTTCGACCAGCTTCAAAGACGGGCCCATCGTTGCGGCACGAATTATGAAGCGGCACTGGCGGTGTACGCGGACTATCTGAAAGCCTACCCGGGCACGCCGGTCAGGGAAAAAATCGATCGCGAGATCGATCGGCTCCAGGCGCTGTCCGAACAAAAACGCCTCGCGGATGCAACGACCCGGATGGTCCGGGAAGTTACTTCGGTGGATTCCCGCTTTTCCATAAAAAACAATGAAACAACGGTTCTGGATGGCAAATCAAGACTGATGTGGTGCCTTCTGGACTCCCGAATAACCGAAAACCGGTGTCTGACCTATGAAGAGGCAACCGCATATGTCTCATCGCTTGAAACCGGAGGATATGACGACTGGCGGCTGCCGAGCCCCGAGGAACTTAAAACACTCTACGGAAAGACGCCCGCCTTCCCCTCCGATGCGGACACCTGGTACTGGTCGTCAAAAAACGAAAAACGTTATGTCAGCCAGTGGATTATCGAAGTGCTGGTGATCGATCCGAGCGATCCGAATGGGAAAGAAGCCTTGATGAAAGAATCATGGCAATGCGGTGCTGTAAGGGCTGTCCGCCGAAACAGGTAACACCCGATACCTGACACCTGGTGTTACTACTCCGTCTTCACCCACCGGTTCATCAATGGACTCAACGCCAGGAATAGAATGCTCCCGCCAACACCAAATTGTACGAACCGCCATAAACAGATCCGGCATCTGCTGTACAATTCTCGGATCGAAATGCCCGCCGTAAAGACCCGCGATCAGATTGCCCCAGTGCGGATCCGACAAACCATACCCCCCATCATCTGGCCGTAATATTTACGCGGGGCCAGCTTTGGTCGTGGCGCTCAATCCCACCGGGCTCAATGTCAGCTCACCGATGGTGTGCAGGAAATATGTCAAAATAAGCCATGTCATGCCCACCTTCGTTCCGGTGGCGACAATCCGGGCCGCAAAAAACATCACCAGAAACCCCATGGCCAGCAGAAACAGACCTATTGCGAATTTGAACGGGGTTCGCGGATTGATATTGCGGGCGGCCAGTTTTACCCCCATAGCGCACCGACGATCGGTGCGAAAATGACGATAAAAATCGGGTTGATGCTCTGCAGCCAACCGGTCGGCAGCTCCCAGCCCAGTAGAAACCGGTCCGTATAATCCCTCCCGAACAGGTTGAGTGAAGAACCCGCCTGTTCGAATCCGGCCCAGAACAGGGCGGCGCCGATAAAAAGAAAAAAGATGACGGCTGTCTGTTTTTTCTCGGTAACGTTCAAACCGCCCGCGACAAACACATAAACAAAAAAGAACAGAATTACGGTTACGATAAGGACACCGACCGTGTTGGGCAATACCAACGGCGCTCAGCATGTCGATGTAGCCAAATATCTGCAGGAGAACCAGCAGCGCTATCAGAATCACAACCAGGGCAATAGCCGCCGGTTGATTCGAAGGTTCATCCGCTTTTATCTCTTTATTTACCTTAGGCTGGAGTCCTATTTCACCAGGCTGCTCTGTGAAAATCTGTATTGAATCAATCCGATCAGCATTCCGAAGGCTGCCAGGCTGAATCCCAGATGCCAGTTCACCTTTTCGCCAAAGTAGGCAACGGCGGTTTGTCCCAGTATCGCCCCCACATTTATTCCCATGTAAAATATGGAGAACCCGGCATCCCGTTTGGCCCCTCCCTCCGGATATAAATCCCCGACGATGGAACTTATGTTCGGCTTTAACAGACCGGTTCCCACGGCGACAAAACAGAGGCCGGCATAGAATACTCCCACCACTCCCGGGACCGCCAGCAGAAACGTGCCCCGTCATAATACATATGCCACCGTACCAGATGGCTTTGCGCTGTCCCAGGATGTTATCCGCAATCCACCCACCGGGCAGGGTCAACAAATAGACCCCGGCGGTATATAATCCGTAAATTGCGCCGGCGGTATCCGTCGCGAGTCCCAGTCCCTCCCTCGCCGCGTCGGTGGTCATGAAGAGCAAAAGGATGGCCCGCATACCGTAATAACTGAACCGCTCCCACATTTCGGTAAAAAACAACACCCGCAGCCCTTTAGGATGCTCTTTGAACATCTCCTATGCCTTCCCCAAAGCCTTGAGAACCTTGTCCGGAGTCGCCGGCGGATCGACCCACTTGCCGATGGCATTGTGTATCGCGCAGATAACGAGATGCGTATTGGCCAGGGAATGACTGATGCCATTGGATCCGTAAGCGGCATTGCCCGCGCGTGATTCCAGAAACTTTTTATCCACGTGGGGCATGTCCAGCATGGTAACCTTCTTGTAGTCAAACATATTTGCATTGAGTTTTACACCGGTCTTCTCGTCATAGAAGAAATCTTCCAGAAGCTGGCACCCGGTGCTGAAATTCATTACCTGTTCGATCTGGCTTTCGAGCGATGTCATCCGGATTACCTTTCCGGGATCCGCAACCACGCCGAACCGGAGTATTTCCACTTCTCCGGTCTCCGTATCCACTGCCACCTCGCACATCGCCGTGTTCATGGTGTCGAGATATCTTCCCATGCCCGTGGCCCAGAGCGCCGTGGGGGGCCTGCCCTGGTAGGTCCGCAAACAGATGCGCCTGTCCGACTGCCTTGGCGAGAGGCAATGCCTTGCCCGGATCCGATTTGACATAGACATTCCCGTCCCCCATATCCAGATCCTCGGGGGTATATCCTTTCAGCGGATTGGGCTCGGGTTTTTGGGGCGGACCGAATCCGCTCGGGGGCGGCGGATTTTCGGCATTCTCGATAGCGGCTTCCAGTATCCGTTTTTTGAGAATATTGGCACATTCTTTCGTGACCCAGGCGGAGGCCGTCGTCCCGTCACTGCCGCCACCCACCGGCGCAAACGGCTCGTTATAGTCGAAGTCGATGAAGACATCTTCGTAATCGAGGCCGAGTTCTTCGGCAACGACCATTGCGTTTCCTTCCACCGCAAAAATGCCCGGTGCAACAGCCCTGGGTTCCCATACGCACCCTGCCATTCTTAAGCTCTCAGTTTGGAGTGATAGCTCGAAAAAGAGTGCCTGGGACACATCTGATAGCGGAAGCCGGCGCCGTGCATTCTTCCGTCGGGAAGTTTTTTTCCACCGGTCGGGTGCCATTTCCAGTCCATCATTTTCCTGGCCTCCGCCACGCACATCTCGTAACTGGGTACCGGATCGGGATCCGTATAGTCCGTTGGACCGTGTAGATTCAGTGTGGCAATATCGACCGGGTCCTTTCCCAGTTTCTCCGCAATCAGGTGTATCGCCATCGTCAGCGAATCCCAGTTGAAAGGACAGTGCCTGTCCGCTGGTGTACATTTTCCCCCTGTTGCTGTTCACGACCTCCATGGACTGCTTGATATTCGTGCACTTCGTCGTGAAATAGGGACCGTACCCCTGATCGCCGGTGGTACCCAGGGTCGATACGGGCGGGACACCGGCATCGGAGATGGAAAAATCGTCGATGGCCGTGATCAGGCCGTTGCTTTTATAACCCGACCTTCAGGCGGCAGAACCGCTGGTTCATATTGAAGGTCGTACATCTCTTCTTCCGCCCCTATCGCCATCCGGACCGGCCTTCCGGCTCTCTTGGAAAGCAGGGGGGTAATCTGCTGGACTTTCCGGAATCCCCAGTCACAATACTTGCCGCCCTGGAAATAGCCGTACTGCCTCACCTTTTCGGGCGGAAGCCCGTACATGGCGCCCACTGCATTTTTCCCCTGGTCGGCAGTCCAGACGGCGCCTTCTATGTGCAAGCTCTGCTGTTCCGGATTATGCCGCGGATCGTCATACCAGTAGGCGGCCGACGCGAAAGGATTAGGGGCATGACCGCAGAATGTGGGCATATTGAAATCATACTCGACGATATGATCAGCCTCCCTGAAACCGGCTTCGATATCGCCCCGGTTCACGTTGGAAAAGTTAACGTTGCCCTTCGGGGGGGGATTCTGGTTGCCGCCGCCACGGGATGAAAAACCGCCCTGGTTTCCCTTATTGGGCCGGATGAGGGGAGCATTCGGTTTTCTCCCTTCGAGGATATCGACAACATGCGGACGGACCTCCCACTTCGGATTGAGTGCTTTCAATGCATCGTCACACAACTCTTCGCTCTCCGCAACGACGATCACAGCGACTTCGTCGTCTTCCATATCGGCCGTTCTGTCGACATAAGGCCCCGAGGGCCCTCCCATCATTCCCCCGCGACGTCCGAAATTCATCAGGTCGTCGTCTTCCCATGTGACAATATCGACAACACCTTGAATTTTTTTTGCGGCAGCCACATCAACGCTCTTCACCTCCGCATTGGCATAGGGACCTCCTTAAAAACTTGGCATGAAGCATATCGGGAAATACATAGTCGGCACCGAATTTCGCCATACCCGTTGCCAGCGAGTAGGATAGTTTGCCGGGCAGGTTCGGCTTCCCGACGACTTTAAACTCTTTCCTCTGTCCGTTTGCTCCTACTATATCGGCCATATTGTGACACTCCTTTCATCACCTGCGTTGCTTCTATTATACTCCCCGCCGCCGCGGAATTTCCCACGGCGGCATCCGTCACCGGCGCTTGCCCAATTTACAGCCCGGCGGTATCTTCGATGTACCTGAAACTGGAAATATTCAGGATTAAAAAACGCACATTGTGTGTTTCGCTTCAGTTTCAAAATCCCGAATGAACTCAATTCTTCGAACAGATAGTCTTTAAAAAAATCCTCCCATCTTATATTCAGGTTGCCGGTAATTCGACTTATATCATCGAGTGTTATGGGTGTTTCGACAGCATAGGTGCCGGCTTCTTTACAAGTAAGACAGTCATATATCATACATATGGGCTCATTTGCTTCGTTGCGTGCCAGTTTAATTTTCTGACTTTCCTTTGTAATGACATTGTTTCGAATAGTGTTGAGCGCTTTTTCGAAATCATTTCCGTCCCAGTTCGTACAATTCTTTTGAATATATTTTCGTGTGATTACGGAAGCTACCGACTGTTCCCATATTTTGGCCTGTCCATGTTCTTCCGAATAGGTGGACGTCCAGGGCAAAATATCTTCCTTGACTTCTGAACTGCATTGATAAAATGAGCAAACGTTGGGTTTTGCCTCCTGTATCATGCATCGATTTTCCGGGCTTAAAAAAATGCAGGTTGAATCTTCCCTTTTTCTTATTTTAAATAGACCTGACTTCTTGGAAATGTCTTTCTGAACATATTGCCTGAAAGCGGTTTCTTCATCCAACCCGACAAATTTCGAAATTCTGGTTATATCCAATAACGTAAGGGGAATTTCAAATCAGCAACATTTCCCGCACATTTTGCAGGTTACTTCAGCCATTTCAATCAAACCCGCTCGAACCAGTTCCAGAACGTTTCATTTATTGATCTTGTTACATGATAACATACCAAAACCATGCATTTAATCAACTGATTTGTGTCCGATTTCGCGGGATCAAAGTCGCTTCCCTTCAAATAAACCCAAAAACAGCTTTTCTTTTGTATCAAAATACTTAAGATGATACCCTTACGATCCGTAACAATTGCCCAAATTGACTGAGAGAAAACAGTATGGCGGATTTGTATATACGACAACAAAGTGGACGGACCCATTTCTCGTTGCCCCCGAATTGGCAACTGTTGACCTTTGCCGAGTTCAATGACCGATCCGGCCTGGATGATACACAGGCGGCGACCCTTCAGGCACTGAAAATGCCTGTGGATCACCCGTCTTTATCCAAGACGCTCGGCAGTAAAATGAATGTTGCGGTCATTATAGAAGATCCCTCCAGGGCGTCCCCCAAGCAGCAGATGCTGCGTGCGGTGCTGGCGGAGCTGAAAAGTGCGGGTATTACCCGCGACCGCATCGTGGTGGTCCTGGGTTTGGGAACGCACCGCAGGGTGGAGTCGCCGGAGCTGGAACAGGTTTACGGCAGGGATCTTGTTGCTTCATACGAGTTTGTTAATCACGATTGTCACGCCGCGGATCTTGTACCGGTGGGCAAACTGACCAGCGGCACCGCCGTCAAAATCAACCGCAGGGTTTACGAGGCCGATTTTGTTATCGGTATCGGCTCCATTTTTCCCCACCCCCTCAACGGCTTTGGCGGGGGCGGCAAAATCATGTTCCCGGCCGTGGCCAATTTCGAGGCCATTTTGGAGCACCATCTAAAATACGCCTTTCGTGAAGGATCAGGTCTCAATCATCTGTCCAACAATAATTTTTACATAGAAATTCAAAAGCTTAGTGTCCAGGCGGGGTTGAATTTTATTGTCAACAGCGTGTTGGATCACAATGATTGCCTATACCGGGTCGTTTGCGGCGACCCCATCGGCGCCCATGCAACCGGTGTGGCCATGAGCCGCGATATTTTAACCATGCCTTTTAAAGAATTGTCCGACGTGACCATTATCACCAGTTTCCCCTACGCCGAAGGCACCCAGATCATGAAACCTTTTGCGCCGGCGTCGGAAATTACACGTCCGGGAGGTACTATCATTGTCGTTGCTGATTGCCATGTTCCCCTGTCCGAAGATTACCTCACAGGCTGCGAACGGTTCCGAAGGGAACATGCGCCGTATTTAAAAACGGCCGTATTCGAACGGTTTGATCATAATCAGAGAATCATGGAGGATGGCGCACCGGAGTTCAATATGTCAATGGCACAAGCCCTTCTCGTCCAGAACGATTATCGTGTCATCCTGGTATCCCGGGATATTGATGACCGAACGGCTCGACGTCTCGGCTTCGAACACGCCGATACCATGGATCAGGCCCTGGCATTGGCCCGGAAGCGAATCGACAGGGCACAAGTGCATGTCGTTCCCGCCGGGGGGGTGATTTTGCCCATAGTATTAGAGTGATCGCGATCATTGGTAACTTGCGCCCGAAGAGACATTTAAACCGGGAAACAAGAATTTATATATTTTTTATATATATTTTTTTGACATATAACATTTATCTTTCTATAATAATCCCAAAGTTAATTTCTATCAATCTCATGACTAGTCTGGCGGAGGATGGCCCATGAAAATCAAATTCATCAATTCATCCCTACTTTTTTTCGTTATCATATTAACGACTTCATTCGGATTTGCAGCGGATGAAGCCAGGATAACGGTAATGAATCCCCGGGGCATCAAGCCTGAGATACGGAAGATACCGATGGCGCCCCGTCCGGCTTCTCTCAATGGAAAAACCATTTATATCGTAGACACCAAATACCCCAACACAAAACCGTTTGTTAATGAACTCTTCGGTGCATTAAAAACGAAATATCCCCAAACGACATGGGTTCTTCGTGAAAAATTTGCGGGGTATATGGACGATGATCCGAAATTGTGGGCGGAGATTAAAGAAAAGGGGGACGGCGCCATTGTGCTTGTCGGGCATTGAAGTAGCTGTTCGCCGGCGGTCGTCGGCCATGCAGTCACCCTGGAAAGAATGGGCATCCCCGCCGTCCCGATGATAACCGAAAGATTTTTCGAACTCGTAACGACAATTTCCTTTAAAAAGGGAATTCCCAACATGCGGATCACCTATACGCCGCATCCCATAACGGACAGACCGGCGGATCTGTGCAGGGAATATATCGCCGCGAATGATCCGGTCACCAAGAAGCCGATGCTTGAGGAAATCTACGAAAGTCTGACTCGGCCTCTCTCCGTCGCTGACAGCAAAGGCGGGTTCCTTAAAAGAGAGCCCCGGCCGAGACTGTTGCCCCCCGACACACCGGAAAACCTGATGAAGTATTTTCATGAGAAGGGCTATACTGACGGCAATCCGGTCATCCTTCCAACCGAGGAGAAAGTCCGGGAGATGCTGTCGGCCACAAGCCATGCGCCGGATGAATGGGTCGGCCAGATGCGTCCCTCCCCGCCCCATGAAGCCTGGTACTACACGGTTGAAATGGTGGCCGTGAACGCCGTTATGGCAGGTGCAAAACCGGAGTACTTTCCGGTAATTCTGGCAATCGCATCCAAAGGCGTCACCTCCATGTTCAGCTCTACATCCTCTTTCGCCAGAATGGTTGTAGTGAACGGCCCCATTACCGATGAAATCGGCATGAATAAAAGCATCGGCGCACTTGGCCCGGTGAATCAGGCCAATTCATCCATCGGCAGATGCTGGACCCTTATCTCACGGAACCTCGGAGGATCGGGTAAACCCGGAGAGACCTATCTGGGCAGCCAGGGGAATCAGCTCAATTACAACAATCTTTGCTTCCCTGAAAATGAGGAGGGGTTGCCTTCCGGCTGGAAGCCTTTGCATGTGCAAAAAGGATTCAATAAATCGGATAGTGTCGTAAGCATCTTCAGCGGCTGGAGCCTGAACGATATCGCCTGGTATTCTCCGCTGCCGATCCACGAGGTCATCCGGGGATGGCTGGAGCATTTTTTCTCCTTCGGCACGACCCAGGCGACGCTTATTCTCGATCCCATTGTGGCCGCCGATGTCGCGTCTAACGGGTATGCAACCAAGAAGGCCTTTGCCAGGTATCTTGCCGATAACACCGGAACGCCGGGCTGGCTCTACTGGTCGCAGAATCGGGATGCGTTGAAAAAAGCAAAAGACGGGGTGGAGCCCTATGCCGGCTGGTTGAAAAGAGGCATGGATGCCGTGGTCCCCGTTTCCCGCTACAAAGGGAACTTCCGGACAAGAAACTCAGCCTTTATGGCATCCCGGGACAATAACGAGCCCACGACATCGATCGAAATCGTCGTCACCGGCGGCGGTACGAACACCTTCTGGTCCGGTGGAGATTTCGGGTATGTGGGTAGCGCGTCCGTGGATTTCTGGAGATAGGAGGAACATACCGATGAAAAGAAAAATCGCAATAGCCGCAATAATTCTGTTTGCACTAGTTTTTGCCGTATCTCTCGCGCCGGTGCTGGCGGAGTATAATTCGTCTACAAACCCCGCATCGATCGGCGACCCGGTTCGGTCCATGGTCGAACTGGGCTCTGTATATTCCAATATCTATGATATCACCATCACCGTCGTTGAAACGGTTCGTGGCAAGAAAGCCATGGAGATGCTGGAAAAAGTGAATGCAAAAAACATAAAGCCTCCTAAAGGGTATGAATATCTGCTGGTTCGGGTCAAATTCGGCATAAAGGGAAGAGCGGTTTCAGACACGCTTGCTTTCGATATCGGGACCGAACCGCTTCAATGGGTCGCCCTGACATCCGATTTGATGGAATACCCGCAGATTTCGGTAACAGTACCAAAACCGGTACTCAGGGGAACAATTAAGTCGGGTGATTCAATAGAAGGATGGGTAGCATTCGCGGTCGATAAAAAAGACAGCAAACCCGTCATGGTATTTGACCCTGATTCCGGAGGCGCAACCGGACGCGGCAGAACACTGTTCTTCAGACTGTATTGATGAACAAGCATGCTTTTGTCATACTTGTGGGGACGATGTTCATATCCATGCTGGGTATGGGCATCGTCAGCCCGTTCCTCCCCATATACGCCGACACCCTGGGGGCATCATCGCTGGATGTGGGGCTGATACAGGCCGCTTTCAACATCAGCAGTATTGCAACACTCCTTTTTGTCGGGCGGTTTTCCGACCGATACGGAAGGAAATTGTTCCTCAGTGCCGGCCTTTTCGTCCTGACGGTTTCATCCGTCGGATTGATGTCTGCAAATGACCCCCATCACCTTATCCTGTGGCGCCTTGTTCAAGGGTTGGGCGCTTCGGCCCATTTGCCTATTGCCCAGGCGTATCTGGGGGATATTACTCCGGAAGGCGGCGAAGGCAAATGGATGGGATATTTCAACGCCGTTCTCTTCGCCGGGATCGGCGCCGGCCCCCTCGCGGGTGGGGTGATTACCGATGCGTTCAATATCAAGACCACTTTCCTGGTCATGGCCGTGTTGAATGCACTGGGTCTCATTGCAACCCTGATCTTCCTGAAGGAGATGCCGCGCAAAACGGCTGCTCAAGAGCACCAATCGATCATAGCGCCGCTGAAAAGCCGGATACTCCGGGGCGTTTTCATCTATCGGCTTTCGACAGGCATCGGTACTGCGAGCCTTATGGCTTTCATGCCACTGTATGCGGATCAGAAAATACTGCTCAGCGCCACCCTGATCGGGATACTTCTGGCATCCCGGACACCGGTCTCGATTCTCCAGTCTTATACCGGCCGCCTGGCGGACCGGTGGGATCGCCGGTCCATGGTATTCTGGGGCGGCATCGTATCTGTTATTGCCCTGGCGCTCCTCCCCCTGTCCGCAAGCTTCTGGTCCCTGCTTGTCATTTATCTATCTATTGCGGTCGGGCAGGCGTTTGGCGTGCCTGCGGCCACGGCATATGTCGTTCATGAGGGCAGGGTCTTCGGTATGGGCGCGTCCATGACGATGTTCATGATGGCGATGCAAATGGGCAATGGTGTCGGACCGATTGCACTTGGCGGTATCTCGGATTGGCTTGGCCTGAATTCCGTCTTTTATACCGCTTCCGTCTGTACGGCAATCGGACTTGCACTTTTTGTATGGATGGTACGCAGTCCAAAACAGACACAACATCCCGCAGGCATTGATCATTGACAACCTATCGTAATCCTGGCATATAATTACCATAAAGAAGTAAGTTTGTATCGCCAATTATTACCTGTAATGAGATATAAAACTATGAAGAACCTATTATTTATTATATCGATTATGGTGATAGCAGGACTGACTAGTTGCAGTAACATCGGAGACAAAGAGCCCGTGAACGATTTTATATATGAAGTGGATAAATTTGCCGACCTGAGAATTCTAAGATATAAGGTCCCGGGTTTTGAAGAACTGAGCCTGGATCAAAAAAAACTGGTTTATTATCTGAGTCAGGCGGCCCTGAGCGGTCGTGATATTATTTTCGACCAATACGGGAAGTACAACCTTGCCATCCGGAGAACGCTTGAAAATATTGTCAGGACGTATACCGGCTCGAAAGAGAGTGAAGCGTATAGAAACTTTATGGTCTACACCAAGCGGGTATGGTTTTCCAACGGTATTCATCACCATTACTCCGAGGATAAATTTCTCCCCGGATTCTCGGGGGAATATTTCCGGACCCTGGTTGAAAATTCAGACTTGAAGTCATTCCCGGTAAAAGAGGGACAGACCGTTGGTGATTTGATGGATGAGATAATTCCCGTAATGTTCAATCCGGAAGTTTATCCCAAACGGATGAACCAGGATACCGATACGGACATCATCAAAACTTCCGCGGTAAACTTTTATAAAGGGCTCACTCAGAAAGAGGTGGAAGCCTATTACAGCAGCTTAAAAGATGACACCGATAACACGCCCCTTTCATATGGGTTGAATTCAAGGGTCGTAAAAGAGAACGGACAGATAAAGGAGGAAGTATATCGCATCGACGGCCTTTACGGACAGGCGATTGAAAGAATCGTATACTGGCTTGCAAAAGCGGTAACAGTCGCCGAAAACGAACAGCAGCGGAAATCGCTCGAGAAGCTTATCGCTTTTTACAGAACCGGCGACCTTGAAACATGGGATGAGTATAATATCCTGTGGGTAAAGGACCTGGCGTCAAGGATCGATGGTATCAACGGGTTTATCGAAACCTATGCCGATCCCCTGGGGATGAAAGCCACTTGGGAAGCCATGGTGAATTTCAAGGATATCGAGGCTACCAAAAGAACGGAAACCATCAGTGAGAACGCCCAGTGGTTTGAAGACAACAGCCCGGTCGATACCAGATTCAAGAAGAAAGAGGTGAAAGGGGTTTCCGCGAAGGTGATCACGGCCGCGCAACTCGGGGGAGACTGCTATCCCGCCACCCCGATAGGCATCAACCTCCCCAATGCCGACTGGATCAGAAAAGAATACGGTTCAAAATCCGTCACCATCGATAACATCACCTATTCATATTATAAAGCATCCATCGGCGACGGGTTCTATGAAGAGTTTTTATATGACGATGCGGAAGTCGAATTGTTGCACAAGTACGGATATATGACGGACAATCTCCATACCGACCTGCACGAGTGTCTTGGCCACGGTTCCGGACAATTGCTGCCCGGCGTAAGCACGGACGCGCTGAAAGGCTATCATTCGCCCCTCGAAGAGGCAAGGGCCGACCTGTTCGCCCTCTATTATCTCATGGACCCGAAACTGGTTGACCTGGGGCTGCTTCCCAACGAAGAGGCGCCCAAAGCCGCATACATCGATTATATCCAGAACGGCCTGATGACCCAGGTCAGAAGAATCGAACTGGGCAAAAAAGTTGAACAGGCACATATGCGGTGCCGCCAGTTGATCTCCAAATGGGCTTATGAACATGGGAAAGAAAAAAAGGTCATCGAAAAAATGGTAAACAATGGCAAAACTTATTTTAAAATAAATGATTTCGGGGCCCTTCGCGATCTTTTCGCCGAGTTGTTAAAGGAGGTTCAGCGGATAAAATCGGAAGGCGATTACGACGCCGGGAAACGGCTGGTGGAAAACTACGGGGTCAAAATTGATTACGATCTCCATAAGGAGGTGAAGGAGCGGTATGCAAAACTGAACCTGGCCCCTTACAGCGGTTTTATGAATCCGGTATATGAAGCCATAGAAAAAAATGGCGAGATTGCAGATGTGAAAATCTCATACCCCGATAATTATACCGAACAGATGCTGAATTATTCGGAAGATTATTCTTTTCTGCCTGCTTATAATTAAAAGTGGTTTTAAACCTTCCCGCCGAAAACGGCGGGAAGGTTTAAATTCGCTTCTATACAAAAACCTCTTCCGCTTTTAATTCCCGCTTCGAGATCTTGCCGACCGCGCTTTTCGGCAGGCTGTCTCTGAATTCCACTTCAGTGGGTAATTTGTACCTGGCAAGTTTGCCGCCGCAATAATCTATTAAATCTTCAGACGCCATGCTTTTTCCATCCTTCAACACCGCGAACACTTTCGCGGATTCCCCACGGCTCGGGTGGGGGATTCCGATGACGGCCGCCTCACTTATGTCCGGGTGGGTATAGATTATCTCCTCGATATCCCGGGGATACACATTATATCCGCCGGAGATAATGAGTTCTTTTATCCGATCGACGATATAGAGATACCCGTCTTCATCCATCCTGGCGACATCACCGGTATGGAGCCATCCATTTTTTAATGCCTGTCTCGTCTCTTCGGGTTGGTTCCGGTATCCTTTCATGACCTGGGGTCCCCGGACGACAAGCTCTCCACACTCCCCGGGAGGAACATCCGTTTCTCCATTCACCAGGTCGACTATGCGACATTCGGTATCCGGAAACGGTATCCCGATGCTTCCGGATTTTCGTACGCCGGAAAATGGATTGGCACTGACAATGGGCGAGGATTCGGACAGGCCGTACCCCTCGAGAATGACGGCTCCGGTTTTTGCTTCAAATTCTTTTATGACTTCAACCGGGATTGGGGCGCTGCCCGAAAAACACGCCCTTATGGAGGTCATGTCGGCTTTTTCCATGCGGGGATGCTTCAGGATATTGATATACATGGTAGGAACCATCGGTGCGAAAGTAGGTCGGTGATTTTTGATGGCATCGATCAGGTTTTCCGCCCGGGGTTTCACCACGATGACATTCTCCCAGCCCATCAGAATCGAAAAATTCATGCAAACCGTAAGGCCAAAAACGTGAAAAAAGGGAAGCGCCCCCAGCATGATCTCTTTTCCCTCTTCAAACCGGGGCAGCCACGCCCGTAACTGCTGGACATGGCGGCTTAAATTGCCATGCGTCAACATCACGCCCTTTGACACACCGGTTGTGCCGCCGGTGTATTGATACATTGCGATATCGTCAGGGGACAGTTCCACTTCCGATGCTTTCGGGGCTTTTTTATTTATCAGTTTTTTAAACGTATAAAGATTATCTGCATCTCCAACCCGGGCTGAGAGCTTCTTTCTTTTCCCAAACACTCTGAACATGAGCTTCTTCACAGGCGGCAGAAAATCACCGGCAGTAGCATATACAATCTGCTTTATGCCGGTACGGGGACGAAGGTCTATCATTCTGCTGGCGAGAAGATCGAGCGTGATCAGCGCCTTTGCGCCGGAATCATTGAATTGATGTTCAAGCTCCCTGTCCGAATAGAGCGGATTGTTCATCACGACAATACCGCCGATCTTTATAATCGCGTAATAGCTGACAACACAGGAAATCAGGTTCGGGAGCAGGATTGCGACGGCGTCACCTTTTCTGACACCGAACGCGTAGAGATGCGCGCTGAAATTTTCAACCATCGAATTGAGTTCTTTGAAGGTAACTCTGCAGCCTTCAAAATTCAAAGCGCTTTTTTCGGGAAAAAGCGCTGCACTTCTTTCCAGGAAATCAGGGAGAAGACTTCTCTCGAACGCTATTTCGTGCGGAACACCATTTTCATATTGGCTCAGCCAGCGCTTCTTATCATATACGGATGTTGTTTCCATAATTATTCCTCTCTATACAATGTCATTGCCTTCTACTTTAGAAGTATTTTCTATGGATTGTTTCCCCTGAGATGCCTTACCGTTTCCTCAAGCCCCTCGGCCGTAACCAGTTCCGGAGTCATCGGCCTGCCAACGATAAATTCTATTTTTGATCGGAAACCTCTTGGAAGGCGCCTCAACGCGTTATTGTCTTTCCGGCTAAAAAAGCTCCCCCAGAGCCCGCGCAGAGCTGTCGGTATCACCGGAACGGGATTATCCTTCAATATCTTCTCTATTCCCCTTTTGAACCTGTGGATTTCACCATCGGGCGTGAGACGCCCCTCGGGGAAAATGCACACCAGTTCACCGTCACTCAACGCCTTTTTTATTTTCTCAAACGCATTTCTGTATGCTGAGGGGCTATCTTTTTTCCCTCCGATTGGAATGGCCCGGCCGCTCCTGAATATAAAACTCAGAATTGGTGCACGATATATGGCTTCATGCACAACAAAGCGAATAGGTCTTCTGCAAGCGCCTCCCATAATTACCCCGTCAACATAACTCACATGGTTGGCGACAAGAACCGCGGCGCCTTCATTCGGAATGTTTTCGACATCGATGTGCTTTACCCGATAAAGTGCGTGACCGATCCCCCATACAAGAAACCTGATTACAAAATTCGGTATTACTGAAAATATGTATATGGATACGATGGTATTGGCGATCGCAATCATCAGAAAAAATTCGGGGATGGTAAACTCCAACAGGCCGATGAGCACTATCCCCGACAGGGCGGCTATTACCATAAACAGGGCGTTCAGGATATTACTTGCGGCGATTACTCTTGCCCTGAACTCTTTTTGGGCACGTACCTGTATAAATGCATTCATGGGGATAATATATAATCCGCCGAAAACACCTATGGACAACAGATCGATTATAATTCGAACACTTCCGGGTGCAGCTGCAAACTGTGTTATGCCTGCTATATTTTCCAACGACGATATCGGAGACGCCAGGAACAGATCTATTCCGAAAATGCTCAGCCCGACAGCCCCCAGGGGCATAAGACCCAGCTCTACTTTTCCACCCGACATCTTTTCACATAAAAGAGAGCCGGCACCTATACCAACGGAAAAAAGTGTCAGTAAAAAGGTGGTTATGATGCCCGACGCATTAAGAACTGTTTTTGTATAGTTCGGGACCTGTGCCAGATAGGCCGCACCGATAAACCAGAACCATGAAACCGCCAGCATCGACAGGAACAGGGTGCGATCCTTTTTTGCATACTTTATTATTGCCCATGTCTGGGAAAAAATATTCGGGTTAAGCTTGAGTTCTGGTGTGGCAGGTTTTGCATCGGGAATGGAACGGCTGAATACCCACCCTATGATTGAAAATGTAACAACCGCCAGACCTGTTATATATGGTTTTTCCAATTGACACAGGGACCCGCCCACAATGGTTCCAAGGAGTATGGCGAGAAAAGTTCCCATTCCCACCATTGCGTTGCCGCCGACGATTTCACCCGGTTTGAGGTGCTGGGGAAGAATACTGAACTTTATCGGGCCGAAAAAGGCGGATTGCATTCCCATAAAAAAGAGAATTGCGATAAGAACGACGATATTGTTGAAGAGAAAACCGATAAAAGCGCAGCCCATTATGACGATTTCAGCTATTTTGATTATACGTATGAGTTTTGCCTTTTCGTACTTATCGGCAAGCTGACCGGCGGTTGCGGAAAACATGAAAAACGGAAGTATAAAAAGCCCTGCCGCAATATTGATAAGGATATCGGGATTTACCTGATTCGAATGGATAGCGTTGAAGGCGATCATGATGACAAGGGCATTTTTAAATACATTGTCGTTAAACGCCCCGAAAAACTGGGTCAGAAAAAACGGCCTGAAACGCCTGGTTCCCAGGAGGGCAAATTGGCTCCTGTCCACATTCTCGTTTTCCACTGGTATGTTTTTATTTTTCATCTTCACGCCTCTTGTTCGGGTTTTGTCTGTTTATTGTAAGTTTTAACAACTTTCGTGCCACACCGGCGAATGCATCACAACCAATAGATTATACTGATATTATATAACGAAAAGGCGGCAATTGCTCATAAGCGAAGCAGCGGCTCTTTGATCAATTATTGATCATTATACGTACAATTAATGTACTTTTTAGCTGTATTGAACAGTTCGACAGGACTGAGGGGGCAGTACCAATGCTCTCGCAAAAAAACAAATCTCATGCGAAGGCACGAAGTTAACGATTCAATATTATTGTTTTTCTTCGTGTGCTTCGTGGCTTCGTGTGAGACAGGTCGTTTTTACGATACTGCCATTATTTCAGTGCTGGACATTCGATCCACCTCAAACGGACAGGTGCTTGCTCGCCTCTGGCAAATCAGATGTTGGACGTTCATTTTTCAATACATCACTGCCGTGCTCAAATGCGCTCCCCTGCTCACACGGGGGCCTTTTCCTTGACAACATATTGTATATTTTGCCATATAATATAAGTGTCTATCGATGTTTATCACTCTTAAGAAGCAAGTTCTTATCAACCATTTAAATGCCTTTCTCCAGGACCTCAAAGGGGGATATATAATGATAACATGCAGTCGTGGACTCAAGATCTTCATTATCGTCATAATCGCGCTTATCGCCTCGACCGCTTTCGGGCAACCCCGCCAGGGCGGGGTACCCCTGCCCGACGGCGTCCAGTATGTAACGAGCGTAGAGGACATAAGTGAATACCGGCTCCAGAACGGGCTTCGTGTTCTGTTGTTCCCGGATCCCACCAAACCCAATATCACGGTCAACATCACATACATGGTCGGCTCCCGTCACGAGGATTACGGAGAGACCGGCATGGCACACCTCCTGGAACATATGATGTTCAAAGGGTCGGAGAAACATACGAACATAAAAAAGGAACTCCAGGATCACGGCGCAAAACCCAACGGCACCACCGGTTACGATCGCACGAACTATTTTGAAACATTCCAGGCAACCGAGGACAATCTGAGATGGGCGCTGGATCTGGAATCCGACCGGATGGTGAATTCCTTTATCGCCCAGAAAGACCTGGACAGTGAAATGACCGTGGTCCGCAATGAGTTCGAAGCCGGAGAGAACAATCCACTGGGTGTACTCCAGAAACGAACCCTTTCCACCGCGTTCCTCTGGCACAATTACGGCAATTCGGTCATCGGTTCACGCGCCGATATTGAAAACGTACCGATCGAACGGCTTCAGGCGTTTTACCGCCACTTTTATCAGCCCGACAATGCGATGCTGGTGGTTGCCGGCAAGATTGACGAAGCCGAAACGCTGAAGCTCGTCCATGAATACTTTTCACCCATTCCCAAACCCGATCGCGCGCTTCGCCGGACCTACACCGCCGAACCGCCTCAGGACGGCGAACGATACGTGGTGCTGCGCCGTGTGGGTGATATTCAGGCCATTTTCATGGTTTACCACGTCCCTGCCGGCACACACGAGGATTTTGCCGCGGTCGATATCGCGTCCTCGATCCTGGGGGACCAGCCATCGGGCCGTTTGTACAAGGCTCTGGTGGAAACGGAGCAAGCCGCGGCCGTCGGCGCCGGCACATTGAGGGGAATGGACCCGGGCGTCATGATGGCGTTTGCCGCCGTTCGAGAAGAAAAACCCATGGATGACGCGGATTCGACCATGCGCGCGACCCTTGACGGCATCCAGTCCCAGCCGTTTACCGAAGAAGAAGTGGACCGGGCGAAAGCTCAGTACGCGAAAAGTTTCGAACTGCTGATGAAAAATTCTGAAGCGGCCGCCCGAAACCTGAGCGAATGGCAGGCCATGGGAGACTGGCGTCTTCTGTTCCTGTACAGGGACCGCATCCAGAAGGTAAGCCGCGACCAGGTGCAACAGGCAGCCGAAAAATACTTTATCCCCTCAAACCGGACAACCGGCAAGTTTTATCCCGAGAAGGAACCGTTGCGGGTGGAAATACCGGCGTCTCCGGATGCAGCGGATCTGGTAAAAAATTATAAGAGTGCAGTCAAAACCGCAAAAGGAGAGGCGTTCGATCCCACACCCGAAAATATCGAAAACCGGGTCGTACGAAGCGATCTTAACGGCAGACAAAAGCTGACGTTCCTCAGTAAAAAATCCCGAGGGGAACAGGTAAACATGATCATCAGCCTCAATTTCGGCAGTGTAAAATCATTGAAAGGCAGATCCACCGCGGGCGGCATCGCGGGCGCAATGCTGATGCGGGGAACGAAACAGCATACACGCCAGCAGATCAAAGACACATTCGATCAACTCAAGGCACAGGTCAGCGTATCCGGAAGTGCCACGGGCGCCTCGGCGACCATCCAGGCGACGAGGGAAAGCCTTTCCCCCGTCCTGGACCTGGTGGCTGAAATCTTCAGGGAGCCCTCCTTCCCCGAGAATGAATTCAATGAATTGAAACAACTGGCGCTTGCTTCCATTGAAAACCGAAAAAGCGACCCCCAGGTGATGGCATCTTTGGCTGCCCAGCGCTTCATCTCCCCCTACCCGAAAGACGATGTCCGTTACGTGTCCACTCTGGATGAACAGATCGAGGATATGACGACACTCACACTGGACGAAGTGAAAAAGTTCCATCAGGACTTTTACGGTGCTTCGGACTGCCTTGTTTCGGTTGTGGGTGATTTCGACGATGACGCTGTCAAGAGCCAGATCCGGGATCTTTTCGGCAACTGGAAAAGCCCGAAGAGATATGCACGGGTGAAAACAAAATACCAGAAACTCACCCCTACAACCGAAGTCTTAGAGGCGCCCGACAAATCAAACGCCATGTGGATCGCCGGTATGACATTCCCGATGACGGACACGGATCCCGACTTCGCCGCAATGACACTGGCCGGCTACATCTTCGGCAGCAGCGGCATGAATTCACACCTCTTTGCCCGTATACGCGACCAAGAAGGTCTGAGCTACGGTATCGGCGGGCAGTTTGGAATCCCCACCGGGGACGACAGGGCGATCGTATACGGTTATGCCATCTGCGCACCACAAAATGCGCCCAGGGTGGAGGAACTGTTCAAGGATGAACTCAATAAAATCCTTGAGAATGGCTTTACGGAAGAGGAGGTAGAGGCCGCAAAAAAAAGCTTGCTTCAGTTGCGGCAGGTAAATCGCGCCCAGGAAGCGAACCTGGTATCGATTCTCAATCAAAGGCGTTTCTGGGACCGGACCATGGCATTCGATTCCGAACTGGAGAAGAAAATAGAGGCGCTCACACCCCGGCAGCTTCAGGCGGCGGTAAAGAAGCATATCGATCCCTCACAACTCAGCTTCTTCCGTGCCGGAGACTTCCGGAAAGCCGAGGTGTCCTGGTAAGGAAATAGCCGAAATCTGCCGGTCGTATCAGGTTATCGTGATTTCAGATGAAATATGCGCCATGATCGATTTCGATCAATACGCCATGGGCAGCCTTGCCACTCACCACCCGGAAGGCACCATTGTTTCCGGAGGACTGTCGAAATCGTTTGCCGCGGGTGGATACCGTCTCGGGTTGTCCTGGTTCCCGACACTCTGGAACTGATGATGTCCACATTGAAATCGGTGATCAGTGAAACCTTCAGCGCCGTCAGTGCCCCCATACAAAGGGAATCATCACCTCCAATGCCATGGTGAATGCGCTTCTCGACGAAGTCCGTGTCGCCGTCCTGCCCGGCTCCGATTTTTATATGCCGGCCACCAGCCTGGGAGTGCGGGTGGCGGGGGTCGATTTCGACGGCAGTCAGGCGCTTGAAACCTGGCCGGGGTATACGCATGTGACCGATGAATACTTCCGATCGGTATCTGGTAAAATTGAACAGGGGTGTGAACGTATTGCAAAATTTGTAAACAATTTGGAATAGAAGAGGATATCTTTTCGATATGATTTCAAGAAAAACGGATCGTCAGGACCAGACTATTGAAGGGTTGCTCAGGGACAGGAACTCTTTGTGGCATATTCTTTTCAAGCAATCAAAAGACGGGATCGTTGTTCTCGACCAGAACGGCGACGTTTTTGAGGCGAACCAGCAGTTCACAGACATGCTCGGTTACTCCAGCGAAGAGATCCGGAATCTTCATGTCTGGGACTGGGACAAACATCTCAGCAAGAAAGAAATATTGAAAAAGCTCCGGCAGATTGACGATTCCGGCCACTATTTCGAAACGAAACAGACCAGAAAGGACGGCGCCATCATTGACGTTGAACTCAGCAACAGCACAACGATATTTAAAGGGAAAAAGCTGATTTTCTGCATATGCAGGGATATCACCCAGCGCAAGCTGTACGAAAAGGAAATTTATCTTCTCGCCACCACCGACAATCTTACCGGGTTGTTTAACCGCAGGGAATTCCTCCAGCGGTTGAATCGGGAAATAAATTTCTCCATGAGGTATAACACGTCATTTGCTTTGATCATGTATGACCTCGATAACTTCAAACAAATCAATGATGACTTTGGTCATCTTGAAGGCGATAACGTCCTGAAAGTGTCAGCCTCGCTGGTAAAAGAAAAAATCCGTACCACGGATGTCCCGGCAAGGTGGGGCGGTGAGGAATTCATGGTGTTAATGCCGCAATCCGATATAGACAGAGCACGGATCGTGGCTGAAAAACTACGCCGTTCACTATCCGCGCATAAGTTTCATGACGCGTTCTCCGTAACGGCAAGCTTCGGTATCACCGCTTTTCTGCCGGAAGAGGATGTAAATTCACTCTTGAAACGGGTGGACAGTGCACTCTACAGAGCCAAGGACTTGGGTAAAAACCGTGTCGAGGCCGCGAATGAATGGATTGAAAAACATAAAACAGCCGAAGCTTGAACCCGGTGTATAACTGCCTTATAAACCAGCTAGACGTTCGGCACCAGGGCAAAAGAGGCCTTTATACCGGAGCAGTCCCTTTTCTCCATTCCCTGCCAGCAGATACCCGCCATTATACAAAACCTGAAGGAATTGGAAGGGGAATCTGCCCTTCTGCCATAGAGTCTGTGTCAATCCGCGAAATCTGCGGATAAAAAACTTAAAAGCCTCTTTTGGGCGCTGGCTGAAAAAGCCAAGAATAGACTTGACCCCCTTTTAAGGTCAGGGTATTTCACCTTGAAGAGGGGGAATTATGAAGCCATCAAAAGAAATACGAAACGATTTTATCTCTTTTTTCAAGAGTAAAGCGCATACCTTTATCCCGAGCGCACCGGTGGTTCCGCAGGATGATCCGACGCTGCTGTTTACCAATGCGGGAATGAATCAGTTCAAGTCGATCTTCCTGGGGGACAATCCCAAAGGGCTGAAACGCGCTGCGAATTCACAGAAATGCATGCGTGTCAGCGGTAAGCACAATGATCTCGAAGAAGTCGGACGCGATCACTATCACCACACCTTTTTTGAAATGCTCGGTAACTGGTCGTTCGGCGACTTCTACAAAAAAGAGGCGATCCGCTGGGGCTGGGAATTGATGACCGAAGTCTGGAAACTTCCAAAGGATCGCCTGTTCGTGACGATTCACGATGGTGACGATGAAGCGGAAAAGCATTGGAAAAACGAGACCAATATCGAACATCACCGCATCATGCGGTTCGGGGATGAAAGCAACTTCTGGGAGATGGGCGAGACCGGACCGTGCGGCCCCTGTTCCGAGATTCATTTTGATATCGGAGATCCTACAACGCGGAAAGAAACCTATGCCGATCCGGTTGAAGGCGTTAACGGTGAAAACGACCGGTACCGTGAACTGTGGAACCTGGTGTTTATGCAGTATGACCGTCAGAAAGACGGCTCGCTCAAACCGCTGCCCGCGACGCATGTCGATACCGGAATGGGATTTGAACGGATCTGCGCGGTGCTGCAGGATGTCGACTCAAATTACGATACCGATATTTTTCAGCCGATAATCAGCGAAGTCGCACGTATGTGCGGGAGGAGATACGACAAAAGCCCCGAAGGCACGCCGTTTCGTGTAATTGCCGACCATATCCGATCGCTCGTGTTTGCCATTACCGATGGTGCGAATCCTTTGAACGAAGGGCGGGGATATGTCCTGCGCCGGTTGCTGCGTCGGGCATACCGGTTCGGGCGTGAGCTTGGTTTCCGGCAGCCGTTTCTTTACAAACTGGTGCCGGTGGTAATCGCTGAAATGGGTGAGGCATTCCCCGAGATCGGTCTGCGTCGGCAGTATGTCGAAGAGGTGATCCGTTCCGAGGAGCAGCGATTCGGGGCGACGCTTGAAATGGGAATTGAAAAATTCGAGCAGATGATCGATGCCGCAAAAAAGAACGGTGTCGACCGGCTTGACGGAAAAGGTGTGTTTACACTGTACGATACCTACGGATTTCCGATGGATCTTACACGGCTTATGGCGGAAGAGAAGCAATTCACTGTCGACGAGGCGGGGTATCGGAAGTTTATGGATGAGCAGAAGGCGCGTGCCCGCGGCGCCCGCAAGGCGGATGAGGGACTTTCACCGGAAGGCTGGACGGAGCTTGGTAAGAACTCCGGAACCGAGTTTGTCGGGTATGATGAAGAGTCGTGCACGGTGAAGATCCGCCGGTATAAAATTGTTGACGAAGGTGATGAAAAAACAACGCTCCTGTTTATTCTCGATAAAACACCGTTCTATGCCGAGTCGGGGGGACAGGTGGGAGACCGGGGAACCGTGACCGCCGGTGACGGCAGGGAAATTACTGTTGTTGATACGATCAAATGGAATGACCTTGCGGTACATAAAGGAGTGCTTGCCGGGGCGGTAACCGATTCCGCGATGAAAGGATCGCTCAAGGCTTCGGTTGCATCGGCACTGCGCAGTGCCACAAGGCGTAATCACAGTGCGACGCATCTGTTGCAGGCGGCATTGCGTAAAGTTTTCGGCGATCATATTCAACAGGCCGGGTCGAAAGTGGAACCGGACGGCTTGCGTTTTGATTTCACTCATTTCAAAGCCATGACTTCGGAAGAGATTGCAACCGTTGAAAAACAGGTGAATGAATGGGTCGTTGAAAATTTTCCGGTGCAAACCTCGATCGAAGATCTCGAAACGGCGAAGGCCGCGGGAGCAACCGCACTGTTCGGAGAAAAATATGCAGACGAAGTCCGTGTCGTCGCGATCGATCCGGTGAGTAAAGAACTCTGCGGAGGAACCCATGTCGCCGCAACCGGCAATATCGGCCTCTTTCATATAACCACCGAGACAAGTATCTCCGCCGGTGTCCGACGTATCGAAGCGATTACCGGGCCGAAAGCCGTTGAATTCCTCGCCGGTAAGGAATCCACAGTTTCCCGGTTGACCCAGCTCCTGAAGATTGGTGAGGAGAAACTTGTCGACAAGGTGCAGGGACTTATGGATTCCATCAAAGCGCTTGAGACACAGCTAAAAACACTTTCCACCGCGCAGTCGGAAGGTGTTCTCGGCTCGCTGTTTGAAGAAGCCGCGAATAAGAAAGGGGCGTTTCCATGGGTGGTCAGGAACCTTGGCGTTTTGGAGAAAGACGCCTTCAGCAGCACTGCCGACGCTTTAAGCGATGCGATTAAAGAGAAACAATTAGGCGGCATGGTAGTGGTGCTGGGTGCGGAAGTAAACGGCAAAGCGCTGTTTGCGGCGGGAGCAGGCAAAGATGCCGTCGGAAAATTCAACGTTCATTGCGGTGATCTCGTGAAGACCGCCGCGAAAACCGCCGGTGGCGGAGGCGGCGGAAGCCCGGTCCGTGCGCAGGCCGGCGGTAAAGATTCCTCTAAAATCGACGCCGCTCTGGAAGCCGCGGCTGCACTTCTTGCTGAAAAGACTGGCGCATCATGAAATCCGTGACTATAGTAAATGATTGCTTAAACCGCTCATTTTGGCATTGCTCTAGCTTTTGTTTTGGCAAAAATTGCCATTTTTGTTCCGCTAAAAGTGATTATTAACATAGGGCGCTACTGCCTGGTAGGCAATGCCGGCTGAGCCGTACCCGGCGGGGATGTTGCCGCTCAGATCGGGAAGCTGAAAATAGGTTGAGCCGTCGCCGTCGAACTGCGTACCGATGACGGCATGCAAATCGGGATACTGGGAAATCTCCACCTGCGAGCCGTCGCATTTGAGCCAGCCGGACAGAACCCAGTTGAACGTAAAAAAATAATCTATCACACCTATCTGAGCAGCCATTTTTTACTCCCGTACAGTATCTTTGTTATGCGCCCGCGGCCCGATTTCTGTCATATCAGGGCCTTTGGGGATATAAACCGGTATGGACAATATGCCAGTACAGTCCCGAAGCGGGGACTTTATCCGTATGATCGGGCAAGGCAAATGACGACACGCCGTCCCCACCGTAAGAGGTACCAATCAGGGAAAACAGTGCAGTATTATCGCTGATTGATAGCGAACGCCCGTCACAGCGCCATGTAAAGCTTGTTCCATAATTGAAGGACACCAGAATAAGTGTTCCGAGTATGTAGTTGCTGTCCTCAGTGCCTGAATCTCCATGGCTTGGATAAACTCCGGAGGTACAGATATAGTAGCTGAATCCGGTCAAGCTATTTTCCGCTTCGCGGGTGTCCGGCATTGCGAACGTACTGGATCCGTCGCCGCCGAAACTGCAACCAATCACTGAGGATAGCGCGTTGTTGCTGCTGATCTGCATAAGCGAACCGTCGCAGGCGATAAAATTGGAGGGCTGCTCGCCTGTGGGGAAAAGCCGGATTTCGGCAGCCAAATAGTAGTCGGCCGCCTCATGTGCCGGGTCGGTGTCGGATCCATCGATAATGGCGTAAACCGCAAACACGGTTTTGCAGACACCGCATTCCGTGCATCCACCCGGGTCGATTTCGACTGTGCTCCCCGAAGGAGTAATGCATTGGGTCGGACAGTAAACCATACATTCCCATGAGCAGGGGAAGGTCATATCCGTATATATGCAGTAATTCTGCTGAACCATATAACTCATGTCGCACCTCCCTTAAGCGGCCTGGCAGGTCCGCCAGAGCTCATCGGCAATGGCGCCGGCCGCGGAACTTCCAGTCTCATCGCCGCTCAGGCTGTACAGAGCGGCCAGCTTGTCATAGGCCCATGCTTTAATGCATGCGGCAGATGTGTCGGACTCATCGAACTGGTCAATAAGCGGCTCCGCGACATCGATTGTCCACAGGGCGTCCTGAACCCGACCCTGGTTCAGAAAGGTACGGGCGATCCCGGGACGGGCGGCATTGTGATCCGTCAGAATAAAAAAGAGTTCCGAGGCATCTGTCGCCTGAGACTCCGCGAAACTTATGGCCTGCTCCCGCCCGCCCAGTCCGGCGATCCAGGCGGCAATATCGGTCAGGGCAATCCGGTGCGCGATACCGCCGTCTGTAATACGTGCAATGAAATCGAGGGCATCGTCAGTGAGGCCGGCGGCATAAAGCCCCAGTCCGAAACCGGGGTAGGCGGCGTCGATAACGTCGGTGGTGGCATCGCCCAGTGTGTGGGTTGCCAGCAGCGTCTCGAGCTCCAGCATAATAGTCCCGGACCGTCCTGCATCGCCCCACAGGCCCGAGTATTTTACCGTCTGGGCCATAGGCCATATTTATAACACGCGCTTTCAGGTGCTGGTCACGACCATCCATGATATTGGATAGTGTGATGCCGGCATGTTCATGTGCGGCTTGAAATGCATCATCCCCCCCTGCGATTCATGCCCAAACAGGTACAGCCAGTGTCCCAGGTAGCAGCCCGCGAATGTGCCGAGGGTGTGGCCGTGAAGGGTGTCGGCGCTGTTTGCCAGCCACCTGAGCCGTTCGTAGCTTCTTTCCGCGGCATCAAATTGCTTATTTTCGATATTGTCGGCCATATCCTTCCGCAGGCTGAGCAGGTTTTGTAGATCAGTCGCCTTGGGAGCGTTTGAATTGCCGCAACCTCCCAGCGGCAGCGCCAAGCCTGCTACTCCAAAACCGACTACCTTCAAAAATTCACGTCGTTTCATATCGTTTTCTTCCTGCGTTTGCGCAGGTTAGAAGCAGATGTAGGTGGGATAGACAGTATTCAGAGCCATTTTCAAAACGTTTTCCCGCCAGACTACGGCGGGATCTTCGACAGTTCGGTCAAGCTCAAGGCGGATCGAAAATTTCAACCACAGACATATTAGGCATATTTCGAGGATTGAAATTTTCGACCAACGAAGAGATCCGCTGAAATGGAGCGTTTTGAAATTGGCTCTTCAATCTAAGCGCCGCCGGTACATTTGTGCATCTTTTATTATTTTTCGGAAGATAGCGTAGTAACTTTAGGGATTAATCAGTACCCATCCATAAATCGGTGGTTTACTCCGAAGCCGGCAATTTGGTTTCTCTTTTATGAATTTGTTTTAGATCTTTTATACGGGTTTCAGGCTCATGATAGCGCTTGAAATAATGAGTAAGGGTCGTAATACTGAAAATAGTATTGACCGCGGGAATCCTGATAAGCATCCAGAAGATCCAGTAGGATAAAAAAAGCGCGGGCACATAATATGATGATTCAAGCAAGATCATGATCCAGTAGTTGTTATGCCCGTATGAAAAGCCTGTGAAAGCGGTTAACCAGGGGAATAATTTTGCTACCACAAGGGTTGTGATAAAAATGTATTGAATAATAGCAAAGGAATGCCCGGCTTCGACAGCCTTCTGGGGACAATAACTCATGCATCGCATACAGTTTTCGCAGTGATAGGTCCAAAAAGGGCGCTTTTTCCCGAGAAAGGTTTTCATCTCAATGGCATGATTAGGGCATATTTTTGCACATATTCCACAGGATACGCATCTGTTGTTCGAAAACATCATTTCTGCCATACTTGTTTTACCATAAATCAGATACAGAATTGGAAATATAGGAATTAACCAGAATAAAAAGGCTGTCCAAATTCCCTCATACAGGTTGTTTAGAGTTAATAAAAGCCGTCTTTCGGACATGATGGGTTGCATAAAGGTAACAATTTTGCTTTTGGCTTTATCGGAAATTCTTTTCACCGAACCATTACTGAGGCCGGAATGAACATTAATAAAATTGCTCGGCATGTCTAAGCTGAAAAAACCCCGAACCTTATTCCCCTTAACAAATAAAATCAAAGCAGCAAAAAAATTCGCAAATCCCGCCGCACCGGGTATCTTAAGTGGACCGATCCGTAAAGCACCACGGGTGGCAACGGTTAAAACCGGCGCATTTTTTTGCCGAGGCATCCTGAACAGGAATTTTATCATAGACCAGGGTGGCATAAATCCATGGGTTGGGAATAACACCACGGTCAGTCGCCGCTTTGAATTATGAAAATCAACCTGGAAATCGGTATCCTCAATTCGGTTAAGGGAGGACTCGATTCCGCTCTCATCCAAATAATCCCGTATCCAGCATGCAACCCGGTAGGTATTGCCGGTACCGCTTAAGTAATACAACAAGGAAGTATCAAAGGATTTCATATCTGCCTGCCCGTAAATTAGCCCTCAATCGATAACACATTCATTATAATGAAACTCTGCTTCCATTGTAGAAAGATTAACCCGGCCCTTAATGCATTGATTCGAATCCTGATCGATGACACCACGGCCGAACAGATAGGGATATCCGTCCATGCGTGGGATACTTCCAGGTATCCAGTATGACAACTCGTAGAATTCCATCGAACAAGTATCAGCTACATTCCGAAGGTCTTGAAGCGCATCATTCGCATCTTCATACGCCAATTCGTCTATGGATATTATTGGCGATATTGAAGAATTAAAAATCCCGGTATCTAACACGACACTGATTTCGGATTCCGGCAGGTAGGTATCTCGCGGGCCTGTATAATCACTATGTGCTTCAGCGGATGACGCGATAAAAACAATGAAATTATCAGAATTTTCGATAGCGGCCCAATCTATGAATACAGTGTATTCGACGTGAAACTTCTCGCCATGACTATATATGTTAAAGTATGCTTCATTTACGTCAATATGGTTGTTAAAATATTCCTCAGTCATATTATTTCTTGTCAAAAACTCTGATTTCCAGATATTTAAATAATTAGAACAAAATTCTTCACTATCGCATATTGCTTCAACATCAAGTGGATCGAGCGATTTAGTCGGGAATTCGGGGATCTGTTCCGAGTCGCTACAGCCCAGATCATGTACAGGTTCTTCATAGTCGCCATCTCCCGAACCACATCCATTAATAGAAACAGAAAACAGCAAAAGTAGTAACAATACTCTTCCGTATTTGCACATTTCCGACTCCTTTCTTATTACAAGCTATCTCAAATGAGACCTCGCTTCATCCCCCTCCTGATAGGATTCTATTCACATACGCAACAAATACATCCGCGAACGTCTTGATGTCGGTGGACAACCATATTGATCGGTATGGCTCCCGATGAATAATCGATCTGAGCCTTTTGTCCCAGTAGCTCCATATCTCTTTTTCCATCATCTCATCATTATACGCAAGATAAGCAATGTTTAAAAATTTCAGTTCGTCTCCAAAATATGCTTCAGGCGCTGTCCGTCCAATCAAAATACTGTCTTTAAATCTCTTCCGCTGCTCGACAATGTAGCGTTGCTTGAGTTCATATTCATTTATCATTGCTTTGGCCAGAGAGGGATGCTTTCTACCCAATTCCACCATTTCCCTGTTCAAGGCTTCGGTTTTTTGATCGAATTCCTTAAGCAGCTGGTAGTCCGAGCGGGGCTGAAATTGTGTGTAACCCACCATATAATCCATGAAGAAATTATCCATGAAGCGGCTTGTGTCTTCCGTGTGTGCTTTCTTCATATACCCCACGTCACATTCCCGTCTGCGAAGATTAGATCCAAGGGGGGCACGCCATTCGCATGCAATATCGAAGTCATCCGTACTGTTAAGAGAATTAAATATTTCAACCTTGAGGTCTTCTGCTCTGAGGATTGCCATTCTCAATGAAGGCAGAATTTTTTCACCTTTGACTATCATTTCGTCCAGGGTATATTCCCGTGTGTCACTATCAAAAGTGTATCCCGTGGGTGAAGCGCCCTGAGCCGGTACTTCTCTGTTCGAGGTTCCATCAATACCGGCAGCAGATTCGGCAGGTGGATTACTCCAAAAGGATGCCCTGTCTTTATCAGGAGTTTTCCCGAACTTTCCATCAGCATAAATTCCTGAAAGAATTTTAGCCGAACGTACATGGCCGTTCTTCGCGGCACTTTCCAGCCATCCGATACCGGCATCGATATCCTGTTCTCCCGCCCAGCCGTGCAGGCACATATATCCCAGATTGTACATTGCACTCGCATCACCCTGGCCCGCCAATTCCAGATATATACCGAAAGCACGTAACCTTGCTTTATCATATCCCTGGCGTGCGGCCTTCATTATCCATGACAACCCTTTCGTGTCATTCTTTTCGACGCCCTGTCCATTAATATACAGAGACCCCAGAAGGAACTGAGCCTCTGCATGGTTCTCTTCGGCCAAAGGACCAAGTAATTCGAATGCCTTTTCGAAATCTTCATTCTGAATGGTCGTTTTAGCGTCTTCAAGCTGGTCAGCATATGACAATACCGGAAAAACAAAACAGAGTATCAATGAAAAGCATAATAGCCTGCATAATTTCATTTTGCACCTCCTCTTTAATTTGTTTTTCAGCTTATATGGATGCAGGTATTAAATTTTCCGAATAAGGAGACATGAGGGTTGTATCCCAATTATTTATTGTTTGGTTTGAATAATTAAGATAGCGGTCCAATCCGCTATGAACATATACGAACTGTTTCGTATTGTCAACGAAATAGTTCGTAGTTTTGGCAAAGTGGCCCAAATTGAGCAATGGAATACATCTCTGTTATGAATCTCAACATTTTAACCGACTTTCTATGTAATGAATTACATAATTCTTGGGTGTTTAGCTACATAAAACCTACGGCATTGAAAGGGATCTGTTCGTTTTTTTAATACCCCAATTGCTCTATAGCCAGCTAATTACATTTGTAATTTTAATATTGTGACTTATTATGCCCGCTTTTGAGGCATGGATTTTGCTGTATCCTTGCTCTCCAAGGAGGAATGAGATGAGAGAGATGAACGGTGTTGAGCAAAAAATCGCGAAAAATGGCTGTTCGGAACGAAGATCCGGCATTGACAGGCGACGAAAAAGATTCCCCTCTTTAAAAGACCTGTTGAATTATCACCGTCGTCGTTATGTGCGGCGGAAAAGCGATTTTCAGAAAATCGTTGTGTTTGATACTTATAGCAACGCTATAAACTTGACTGTAGTAGCGATACTGCTGTTAAGTTTATGCGATGCGTTCCTGACATTATTCTTGTCAAGTATCGGCGCTGTCGAAAGAAATCCGATCATGGCGTATTACCTGAATATAGATGAATTTACATTCGTTTTTGTAAAGTACGGGCTGACGGTCCTGTCCGTGGCGATCATTTTGACCTTGCCATATGCATTCACACGATATTTACATATACCGGTGCGTCGTCTTCTTGGATGTTTTGTTGCTATTTTTTCACTGGTAGTGGCATGGGAAATTTTCTTGCTTAAAGTGCACTTTTGGATATGATGAGGTATTTAGTGAAATATTGAGTATGAGATTGGAAACCAAAAACATCTTCATGCTTTTTCTGTTATTCCTGTCGTGCAGTTGTGCTTCGGACAAAGAACCTGCATTGGCGCATCAACCGTCGGCCGGATTAAATAACGGCCGGCAAGTCTATTCCGACATCAAAGAGGTTCTTTCCCAATGCGGTGACAGAATTGATTATGATACACTGATGTGGGTCTATAAAGAGATGGCCCGGAGCAACACGCATATTCCAAATTCAGGCGACCTGGTGAGTCTGCTCATACAGAAAAAAAATGAGTCTCCCAGAGTCGACAATATGATTTTAATATTTGCCGCGGATATTATCGGAAACAGCCATGCGGCCATGGACAATGCAGCGGACCTTTTTGAAGCCATGCTGATGCAGGATCAGCGCCTTAACCTATGGGTTTTGACATACATAGGAGATGCCATCGGGAAATATGAATATCATATCCCGGAAGGTGATCTTCTGGTCGATTTGCTTGAACAACGAGTGGCGGAGCATTCCTCCAGCGCCTTCTCGAAAGAGTTCTTCGGAAACCATTTTTTGCCGCCGCCAAAACAAGAATACATCATTAACTATATAGCGGGTATCGAAGATCAGGAGACACGCGTACTTGAGAGAAACAGTTACTACAACCTGGTAATCTCAGGACGGTCTGAAGCACAAATTGAAAACGCCCTCAGACAGCTTCAAGCCCATGAAATTCAAGGCACAGGCAAAAAAAAGCCCCAACGCCCCCTGAAATATTTACTTTTGCATCCCGGTCAATTCGAAAGCCCGAGTGTCCAGACTGAAGTGCTCAGCCATCCAACCTTTTAGATTGTGATATCCGGACAATACTTGAAGTGGTGAGCCTGAAAAAAAATGAATTGTACATCTATCTGAATTGATATGTGCAAAAACCTCCTCATTTATTCCTACATTTCCCTTGCCCCCGGAAAGCTGCTGTCATATCATTCCCACATGAAACGGATGATACTTGCGTTTGCGATGATTCTGGTGGTGAGTTGCGGTGGACGCCCGGGGGCTGACCTCTCGACGGTCATGCGGGCGCGGCCGGACCAAATGCGGCTGGTTTTCGACTATGCGGGCGTCATGACCGACGTTACCGAAACCACCATCCGGTATTTGCGGAACATTCGGGAGCGGTACGGGATTGAAATCCTGGTTGCCGCATTGCCGAGTCTCGAAGGGCGATATACCGTCAACGAGGCGGCGGTGGCAATGTTCTCCAACTGGGGGGTTGGTAGAGCGTTCGGCGGACGGGGAATCCTTCTGCTGCTGGTGGACGATGAGAAGCAGGTGCGGCTGGAGATCGGCTTCGAACTGGAGGATGTGTTCACCGATCTGTTTTCCGGCCATTCCCAGGAAAAGCAGCTTCGGCCCCATTACAGCGCCGGGCATCTCGACACGGGGCTCATCGCCCTTCTCGAGGAGCTCGAGGCCCGGGCCCGGGTCAAATTCAGCGGTGAATACGACCGGGCCGCCATTGCCGATATGGATGCCCGGTACCTCTCCCAGGGCGGCGGGGCAAAGTACCAACTGGATGCGCATGCATCGAAGGCCGTCTTCAGCCGCGCCGTCAACACCGATTATCCGGCGGGCGACACCCCCCGGGAGGCCTGGAAAACCCTGATTCGAAAATGGCGGGACCGGCAGCGGGACCCGTGGCTGGGGATACTGACCCCGACGGCCCGTCTGGCCTACCGGGATTATACCGGGATGCCTGATTCGAGCTTCGATGAAAATGTCCGGAAATATGCGGAAAAGGAGTTTACGGTGCTCCGGGACGGCGACCATGCGGTGATCTATTTCGGAAAGAAGGCCGGATGGGACAACTCACCGTTTCTGCT
Source organism: Desulfobacterales bacterium (assembly GCA_963677545.2). Taxonomy (GTDB): domain Bacteria; phylum Desulfobacterota; class Desulfobacteria; order Desulfobacterales; family JAFDDL01; genus JBECKW01. The sequence goes on from CAXXKH010000011.1 coordinate 66,348, forward strand.
CTGCCAAACAACGGAGGGATGGCAGTTCGATCTCGTCCACCAGCGGCGCTATATCCGCATGGGCACGGCGCCGGACTGGGGGGTGGAATTCTCCGAGCACCCCTATATGGGCATGCTGATGGACTGTTTCGGCTTTAGCGGTCAGGATATTCCTTTGACGGGTGAAGACCGTTACACCACCGACCGGGACACGGAGCGGGCCGAGGCCATACTGGCCCGGGAGGCGCAGCGGGCCGCGGACCCGGACAACTTCGAACCCGTCATGGCCCTGGGGCGTCTGTATGCCCTGACGGCCATGGGCCGGAAGGCGATTCCGCTTCTCAAGGCTGCGAAGAGGCTGAACCCCGAAGATCCCCGCCCAGACAAGTACCTGGCCGTGGCCCACGTGGACGCCCACTACCAGTACGACGCCGCCCTGAAATCCATCGAAGCCTATATCGAAAAAAGGCCGGAGGATCTCTTCGGACGCAATTTCAGAGGATTCATCCTTTACCGGAAGGGCCGGGATGCCGATGCGGCCCAGGCCTTTGAGGCCGCCCTGTCACTAGAACCCGACAACTGCTATGCCCACTATTATCTCGCCTACGTTTACGCCCGGCGCTATAACGACGCCTCGTCCCTTGATCCCCGCCGGAACGGGTTTCTGAAGCGCCACCGTGAACATGTGGCCAAAACCCGCTCTTTTCGGGATACCCACCCCCTTCGGGTGGAGAAATTGGAGCGCTGGCTGAAGGCGAAAGGGTAGATACGCGGGCCGGAACCGGGTGGACGATGCAAGGATTTTGGGGACGGGGACGTTTGGGGATGAGCACGCCCTTTATATTTTTTTTTTGATAACTGCGGCTTGATGCGTACAATATTCTGTACAGGAGGTGCTGAAATGGAAGCTATAACCTATACAGCGGCGAGGCAAAACCTTTCGAAAACAATGGCAAAAGTCTGTAATGGCGTTACGCATCGCAATGTTTTTTTATAATACAAGGCATAGTCGAAGCATATCTTTAAGTTGCAAACCATCAACAAAAATTGGTTCATCATAATTATCGATAAAATGGTCTCTCCAGACGTTTTCTACTCTGAACCCGAGTCGTTGATAAAACATCAACTGGTAACCGAACGTACCGGTACCTAACTCGATTCTTTTTTCACCACTATCAACCAATTTCTTGATAACGAACTCCAATAGCTTTGTACCGATTCCTTGCTTCTGTTTTTCCGGCAATACCGAGATGTTGTATATTTCTGTACAGTCATTGAGGTTCCTGTTAACAACACAAACTCCAACAATATTCGACTCATCAAACGCGCCGAAACAATGTGCTCCAATAAGATATTGATTAATGCTATCCTCTGACGAATCGGCTATAAGTAGCAAGTCTAAAGGTACTTTTTTTCCGTGGACTACTCTGAAAGTTAACATTACTTATTCCAATTGATCGCGCTTTTTTGGCGCGTAACGTTGCGGTTCACAGGCCGCGAGGTGCGAGCGGTCCTTTGTGAAACCGCTTGTTGGACGAAGCCGCTACGCGGCGGAAAAAAATCTCATAACAGTGTATACCTCTCTGGATTGCCCAATCCCGGGCGTCATAAATCAAAAGGAGGTATACCATGAAAAAATCTGAACAGAACCGATTTGACAAGCTTTATCAACGACATTTACGTTCTCTCAAACTCCAGGGCAAAAGTCAAAAGACAATTGAGGCTTATTCGCGCGCCGTCCGCCGGATCAGTGAACATTTTGATTGTTGTCCGGACAAATTGTCCTTGGAACAACGAGAACAATATTTTTCCGATTTGGTGAAATCCCACTCCTGGAGTACCGTCAAGATTGATCGTGTCGGGTTGCAGTTTTTCTGGAAACATGTCCTCAAAAAAGATTGGCAGTGGCTTAATATCGTCAAGGCCCCAAAAGTGCGCTCATTGCCGGATATCCTCACCGTTGCCGAAGTTGAAAAATTGATCGGCGCGACACGCAACCTGCGATACCGGGTATTTCTGCTGACAACCTATTCCATGGGCTTACGCCTGGCGGAAGCCCTCTCCTTGCAAGTAGGCGATATCGACGCTCAGCGTAAACAGGTTCATATCCGGCGTGGCAAGGGACACAAAGATCGTTTCGTCCCATTGCCGGATCTGACCTGTGAGGCACTACGCGCCTTATGGTGGAAACATCGCAACCGTTGTTGGTTATTCCCCAATGCCGTGGGTTCGCCCGAGCGCATCCAAAAGGCCACCACCCATATGGATCGCGGCGGTACTCAAGCCGCAATGAAAGCCGTGGTTGACGAGTGTGGCATAAAAAAAAAGTCTCTATTCACTCCCTGAGGCACTCATTTGCAACTCATCTGTTGGAAAAAGGCTTAGACCTCCGTTATATCCAGTCAATCCTCGGCCACAGCAGTCCCGAAACCACCGCTCGCTACACTCAACTGACTGATACCGTCAAACAGAATGCCGCTAAAGTCATTAACGAATTGATCGATACACTCCACGTCGATTTAAGGAGGAAATAATCATGCAGCTTGCCTCTATAATCGATGAATACCACGATGCCTTTATCGCGAAATACAGTCCCCGGCTTCTACCGGGGCATTTCCGCGCAATCAATGCAATCCGCAGATGTCGAACACAGGAGGCCGAACAATTACTATTACAATGCAAGGACTGCGGTCTTGCCGCACTGCGGCCTTGTTCCTGTGGACATCGAAGCTGCCCGCAATGCCAGAACCATGAAACTTCACTCTGGCTGGACCGACAGCAAACCAAGTTGTTGCCGGTTGAGTACTTCATGGCAACCTTTACACTCCCCTACGAGCTAAGGCTCCTGGCATGGGATCACCAAACCCTCGTTTACAACTCCCTTTTTGCGTGTGCTTCCGGCACGCTGAAGGACTTTGGGCTTAATCCCAAAAATCTTGGCGCAAGCATCGGCATGACCGCAGTCCTGCATACTCATACCCGTCGCCTGGATTATCACCCGCATGTTCATGTCGTGGTGCCGGGCGGCGGTGTAAACAAGACCAGGAAACAATGGAAGAAGAAAAAAAGCAAGTATCTCTTCAACGAGTTCGCTCTGGCCAGAGTGTTTCGTGCCCGTTTCCTGGAGATGTTAACCCAAGCAGGCCTTTCTTTGCCCGATTCGGTGCCTCAAAAGTGGGTTGCCCACTGTACTCACATCGGAAAAGGGCTGCCCGCTCTGAAATATTTATCGCGGTACCTATACCGAGGCGTCATCAGTGAAAGAAATATCGTCTCGAACCAAAACGGTGACATCACATTTAAATACACCGAAAGCCGTACCGGTAAAACCCGTTACCGAACTGCCAAAGGAGAAGACTTCCTTTGGCTCGTTTTGCAGCATGTTTTGCCAAAAGGGTTTCGTCGGGTCAGGGACTATGGTTTTCTCCACGGTAATGCCAAAAAGCTACTGAAACTCGTTCAATTGGTTTTGCATGTTATGATTCAAGCCCGAGATGCACGTCCCCGGCCGGTCTTTAAGTGCCCGGCATGTCAGGCGCCCATGCGAATACTGGGTGTCAGTTCGAAGATACGATCGCCAGGGTAGCATACCAAACGGCAATGGCTCGCTGTAAATATAAGCACAGGAGGAACTGAAAAACGCCATGACATAAAAGGCCTGCGCAAAGCCTCTCTGAAGGCTTAATGATCCTGCTCGCCCTTAGAAATTCTCTCCCCCATGTTGGGGGTACACCTGCCTCCCGTCAAAAAAGATATTTTCTTATATAAAGGTCACTACTCAAATCCCGACGGGCTTGTCCAACCCAGGATAAGATCGTGGATCGCTCCGCTCTCACGATCTATCCTTATTCGTTATGAAATATTTTAATATTCAAGAGTTAACTCATTCTTTTTAATATTGATCTAACCACTAATTTATGCCCTATTCTCACTGGAACAAAATATATCTTTCCAAAAATGTTGTGAAACTTGACAATAGTACTTAAATATATTTCAGTTATTTCTTCTACTTTCGTTTTCATGACTGATATTCTGTAGTATAAATGCTTATCATCTGCCCCCATGACTATTTCATTCTCGTTTTTATCTATTATTGGAACAGGAACAAAGTTGCTTTTAGAGCCTTTTTCAACATCGTTAAATTTACCAGTATCAAGACCAAACGGTTTTACAAGAAGATAGTAGCGTATTCGTAAAGCAACAACAACCCAACGTGGTAGAGAAAGTATTTTTTCTGATATTCTTTCAATACCTTCATCATGTCCCACCATAATCATATATGAATCGTGATAATCAACATTGGATAAATTTTTTGTGATTGAAGTACCAACGGGCAATTTTTTCAATTTAAATATTTTTGACATGGTATTAGACCTCCAGATATTCCTTTTAATCAAGGGGAACTTAAAAACAGTAACTATTTTGGTGCTGCTTTCAATCGCTGTTTTTTAATTTTTTCAACAAAGGTATCGGTACCGACAGCTACCGCTTGCGTCCATATAGATTCTCTTTGGGAAACCACCTCACCCACCGCCGTTTCCACCCACTTCCGATGAACTGCCTGAAAGCTTTTGAAGTTATCAAACCCACAAAGTTTTTTCAATCTATCGCAATCTATAAGTATGCTAAGCCCGTACGTTTCTTCGCCTCAAAGAGCCATTGCAGCCAACGATGCCGATCCTTGGCATACTTCAGTAAAAATTCCCTTTTATGGCAACGATGGGTAACCCGCCCGTGAAATGCGAAGCCAATATACTGGGGTGTGATAAATCTGACCGCTAACAAAATGCCGGTGTGCTCTAGCCACTTTGTTTTCCTATATTGCTCTTTTAAGGCTCAAAAAATGCCGTATTGTCTTCTATACACACGCTTTTTTGCAATATTAAATATTTTTTCAACAACTTATCTTGGTGCGACCCCGGAAGCCACGTTAACACAAAACTAACCGGCGGCGGATAGAGAGGTACGAGCTGCCAGAAAGTTCAAAAAGATGTTAATCGCCAAAATGTTCAATTCGCCCCGCTTTTAGCCGTCTGCGTTAAGTGTTTTGTTGTGCGTTTTTGGAAAATAAATCCCTTGAATAAAGTTCGCATATGTGCGAACATACGACCATGCGAAAAATCAAATTCTACAAATTCAAAACAGGGAAAAGCCCTGTTGAAGAATATTTCGATACTCTGACGAATAAGCAATTTGAAAAAATCGCATTTGTGCTTGATATCACAGAACAACTCGATATTGTACCTCGAAAGTTTTTTAAGAAACTTCAAGGCACTGATGACCTTTGGGAAGTTAGGGTACAGCTGGGCAATAACATATTTCGGATATTGGGTTTTTTGGATGGGAAGGATCTTGTGATTTTGAATCATGGTTTCACCAAAAAATCTCAAAAGACACGTCAAAAGGAAATTGCCACTGCTGAAAAACGCAAACAAGATTATTATAACCAAAAGGCAAAAAAATGAGCGATTTCCAAAAATATAAAAAAAAGCGGGCGAAACAAGATCCCAAATTTTGGTCAGGCTACGACGAACGCCTTGAGACTTTTAAACTTGGGCTCATGCTAAAACAAGCTCGCCTTGAATCCGGACTGACCCAGGAACAAATTGCAAAAAGTTTAAAAACGACGAAGTCTGTTGTTTCTCGTATGGAAAATCATGCTACTGATATCCGCCTTTCAACGCTTGAAAAGTTTGCTAAAGCTGTGGGACGGAAAATAAATGTTTCTTTGTCGTAAAATTTCAACGAACGATTGACGCATTCGGCTGCCTTTTCTACGCACAACGTAGAACTTTGCCGCCCGGCTTTTTGGGTCGGCACCAGTGATTTGATATGTGGTTAAGCTTTATGGTTTGAAGATCTTAAATTGAAGTTCTTTAACAACTTTGAAATGCTTTGAATTGCTTGAAGTAAGTAATAAACTATTTTCAACAGCTGTGGCTGCAATTATTGCATCGCCTGATCTGAGACCAGAAGATAAGCTGTATTCTTCAATGTAAATAGATGCACGATGTCCGATATTTTCGGTTAGTGGTAAAACTGTAAAGCCAAAAGATGATAGAAAATCTTTTACATATTTGTGTTGGGTTTTATTTTTAGCACATTGTAAAAGCTCCATATAGGTTTGAACAGAAAGGAATCTCTCCTCTGCTCTCTCCATCTCTTTTGCGGCTTTTTCATTGCCTCTTTGTGCCCATATAAAAATATCCGTATCAAATATCCTCGTATCTTGATCCCCTTAAACCATCCATTACATCCTGTACTGTTTTTTCATCATTAGGTGATAACATACCGAAAAAAGGATGATCAGAAATTTTTAATTGGGACTTTTTCCCTAATGGAATTAAGGTTCCTTTAGCTTTACCTCGATAAAAAACAGTGACTTGTTCATTTCTGTCTAGTGCTTTAAGCACGTCATTCATTTTATATCTCAAATCCACAATAGTTGCTTTCATGAGAATCCTCCAGTTTTATATGTATAGTAGGACTATACACAAAAAGCAAGATAGTTACAATATTTTTTTGCCACATATCAATCCGCATAACCGGCTGGCGAAAGCCGTGGAGCGTCGCAGAACGGCTTTTGCCAGCCCGTTGTTAATGCGGTGGTTCGCTGTGGTCAAGCCACTTTAAGGTGAAGATTTTTACCAACTGCTTGGGCATAGTTTACTAAAGTTGATAGACGAATATCCTCAGCATGATTTTCAATTCTGGAAATAGCAGATTTTTTTGTATTTAATATAGAAGCGACCTCTTCTTGAGTGAGGCCTGCTTCAAGGCGAGCCTGTTTCAAGAGGACACCGATCTTAAATTGCTCATATCCTTTTTCAAATTTTTTTCCGAAAGAAGGGCTTTTCTTTTTTCTTATCTCTATATATTTGTCTAAATCATCCATTATACTACCTCCTACTAAGGTATTCTTTCTTGCGTTTTTCTGCCAATTCAATTTCTTTCTTTGGCGTTTTTTGACTCTTCTTTTGGAATGAGTTTGTTAAAATTATCAATTCTTTCCCATAAAAGAAACCGAGCAAACGGAAAGTGTTTTTAGCGACGTCAACTCTGACTTCCCAAATATCGTCTGTATTTACCAGTTTCTTGAAATATCTAAGCGGAATATGATCTATTTCCCGAATCAATCTCAATACCCATGTAATTTGGGTCACTTTCGCATCGGTCAGGCTATCCAAATGATCTTCAACAGGGCAACTTCCGGACGCAGTGCGATAAAATTGGATATTTTTCATGGCTTAAAAGTACACATATATGTGAACATTGTCAAGCGGATTTCCCCGTTTTTGGACAGCGACAATTAACTCAGCAGAAAACAGGGCAATACAGAATTCCAAACTACCAAGGCCGCCCCGCCCAGATGCTCTGTTATGTTGCGAGTTTGCCTAACCTTCCAAAATAATAAAAAATACTGACGGAGCTTTCGGATTTGGCGTTTTGCGGAAAATTTCAATAAGATAGCGCGTAAACATACGGTTTTTTAAAAAAACTGTCAACATAACAATTTGGCGCCGGGCAGACTTCTCCTTCTTGGGCGAGACAGTCTTGTTTACAGCCGGTCGAGCCAGTTTAAAATTTTGTCCCTGTCGCCCCAGTCAAGCAGCTCGTCGAGCTTCCTGTCCTGGTTCATGAGGGATTTCGTATGTGCGATATACTCCTTCTGGATCTCTTTTTTAATTGATGTTTCGAGTTTGAGATAAATCATGGTCGATTCCAGTCGCTCATGGCCCAGACGATTTTTTATGTCCGTCAGCGCATACCCGGCATTCAGCATGTGTATTGCACAGCTGTGACGAAAGCTGTGGACCGGGTTGAGATACTTGAGGCGTTTATTCGAAAGCGTCTTTTCAAGATACCGGCGGCATAAGCGGTGGATGCCGAAGCGTGTTAACGGAGCGCGGCGCTGGTTGGTGAACAGTGTCGTCCCATGGGGCGGCATCGGCTCTTTTCGATGCTTTGCAATATACTTTTCCAAAAGCTGCGCGGTTTTCGGCCAAAGTTCCAAAATCCGGGTGCGGCTTCCCTTGCCCAGAAGGGTAAGTCGCCTGGTGTCGGGATCAAAATCGTCCAGAGACAGGCCGGCGATCTCGAAGGCCCGCGCGCCGGAGTCGTAGAGCAGGTGTAAAAGGACGTAATCCCGGAAGCCCTCGTTTTTCTTTAAATCGACGCTGTCAAGCACCTTCTGTATCTCCTGGTGAGTCAAATATCCCACCAGGGGCTTATGGGTGCGTTTCCGGTGAAGACTTTCGATCCCGTCGCACAAGCGGCGATGCTCGGGATACAGCAGTCGGATCATCACCGCCAGTGATTTGACGGCCGCCAGGCGGTGGTTCCGGGTTCGAGCGCTGTTGCCCCTCTCTTTCTCAAGGTGGTTCAAAAACGAGAGCACCGTTTCGATGCTCAGATGTTCTATCCGCAGCGAGTCCGGCTTGATGCCGTATTTTTTTGGCGGTGTAGGGCAGTAGAAGCCGGAAGGTGTCCCGATATGCTTTCACGGTGCTGTGGCTGCATCCTTTCATCTCGGTCATATACTCCGAGAAAAATCTATGAATGCAGACGGAGAGCCTCATGACAGCGCCTCCCGGGACATCTTGGGGACGCGGGACATCTTGGGATATCTTGGGGACGGACATCTTGGGGACGTCTATGATTTTATGCGTTTCTATTCAATCAACCTAATAGATTTCTCTCTTTCAATGATTTCTCCCTTTCTTGACAAACGACTAACGGCAGATTGACTGATTTTAAGCCTGCCGGCGATTTCTATAGTCGTCATGCCAAGTTTTCGATGCGCAAAAAAACACAGTAATGCTCTAGCCTGGACAGTTTTCGGTGCCTTATCAAAAGCAAGAACCTGAGAAACATCCATGTCCATCAGTTCCGAAACGCGCTCTACTGCTTTATCAAAATCATACCCACTGTTCTTCAGTCCGTATTTCTCTTCAAGCGACTCCTGCGCAGACCTCAAGACTTTTTCAACGAAATCACTGTCTCCTAAAATACGTTCATCCCCTTTCACGCGGATACCGGCTTTTCGATACCCTTTCAATGCCTCCCATCCCCCCTGGCTCCTCAAAAGTCCTCCACCCGTCAGGTCCTCTCGTTTTCCCTCATCAATACCCTTTTTGACAAACGCCCGATATATTTTCCGTGCCTCTTTCTTTTTCTCAGAAAACAGCCGATGAATGTAATCAACATTCTGCCACGGTTGCTTCTTTTTTCCCATGACAGAACTATGTCCACACCAGGAATATTTATCCAGTTCTTTCAAATCTTCAACGATCCCCGCTCTTAAAGGATTCAAATGTATATATCGGACCAGCTCTTTTAAATAGTGCCTGAACGAAAACGGATATTTTTTACATTTCAGTGAGTTGCTTCGAAAAAAAGATGCGAAGATTTTCTACTTTTACGCAATTTTACTTGCATAGTTGATGCTGTGCTGGTATTTAACGTTTGGAATTAACAATAAAAACCTGAATAAAACATCAAACAAAAGAAAAAAATCTTCGCGGAAAAACAATATGAGAAAAGTCATCGAAAAGCAACTGAAATTTGGCCAGCTGGACATCGACAAGATTGAAATCGATATTCAGAGCCGAGACGAAATTCCTCAACTCCTACTGGGGCTGCAAGCCATTTACCGGGACGTGCCCCTCCGAAAGAAAATTTTCCGAATTCTGGAAAGTATCGTGCCGGAAAACACCAGCAAAATAACTGGTCGTCCCGGAATGAATCTATGGGAAATCCTTGTTCTCGGAACGATTCGTCTGAACTGCAATTTTGATTACGACAAGTTGGTGGAAATCGCAAACGAACACAAAACCGTTCGTGAATTTTTAGGGCATATTGATTTTAGTAATCGTTATGCGCTCCAGACGGTTAAAGACAACGTGCCTCTGCTGACCCCTGAAGTGCTTGATCAAATTGGAAGCCTGGTTATTGATAAAGGGCACGCGCTGTTTGGACATAAGGAAAAACCTCTTACTGGGCGTTGCGACTCTTTTGTCGTTGAGACTGATGTTCACTTTCCCACTGACATCAACCTCCTGTGGGACTCGATGCGAAAAACAATTACACTTATTGCTCAGATTTTTTCGGATTTGGAGCTTACCGAATGGCGACAGAGCGACTATATCTTGCGTAAAATCAAAAAGATGTTCAATAAGGCCAATAAACTGAAACGCTCGAAAAACGAAGCTGAAAGCATCGCTGCCCACCAAACATATATCGATACCGCAACGGGATATGTCCTGCGCGTCCGACGGGACATCGAGATTTTAAGAGGCATGGGCTACGACAGCATCCTTAGGCTGGCCGCAGTCGAACAATATTTGGCCCATGCCGAGCGGCAGATTGATCAGATACAGCGTCGTGTGATCGATGATGAAACCATCCCCCACCATGAGAAAGTCTTTTCGATTTTCGAGACGCATACCGAGTGGATCAGTAAAGGGAAAGCCGGCGTTCCTCAGGAACTGGGGCTGAAAGTGTGCATACTTGAGGATCAACACGGCTTTCTCCTGCACCATCAGGTCATGAAGGGGCAGACAGATGACAAGGTCGCTGTTGAAATGGTCTCCGCCGCGAAACGAAAATTTCCTGAATTGAACGGTTGTAGCTTTGACAAGGGATTCCACAGTCCCGACAACCAAACAAAGCTTCCTGGCATCATAGACAACGTTGCTCTGCCCAGGAAGGGCAAATTATCTGAAAAGGCAAAAGCCATCGAGCATGCACAGGATTTTGTCCACGCGAGGCGAAAGCATTCAGCTGTCGAGTCTGCCATCAATGCGCTGGAAAACCATGCTTTGGATCGCTGCCCTGACCACGGTTTATATGGTTTTAAGAGATATGTTTCTTTGGCAGTGCTTGCTCGAAACATTCAGATATTAGGCGCCAAGATACAACGGAAAGAACAAAAGCGTTTACACCGAGAAGAAAAAGCAGCACTAAAACGCTACAGGCAAGCAGCGTAATTGTATTTTTTGAATTTTGTCACTACCGGGGCATAGGTGTTTCTAAACTCGTACTCCAACGCCTTGGTTGAATAAAATTTTATTACTTCTTTCAATATGAATCGCCTGCATTTACTGAATGCGCTTCAGCGCTATTTTTTAACGATGAGTTTACCCGGTTTTCGTTCAGGCACTAAATAAGCATCTTCCTGGCATAAAATCGATTTGTAACGATTCTGGAAAAGCTGTCCGTGTCGATGGTATTTTTTATTAAACCATCCCGCATAACCGGTAAGAAGACGACTCATGAGCCTGCTGACCGGGACAGAACCGGTTCGAAACAACAAATGCGCATGATTGGGGATCAGTGCCCACGCGAAACACTCGGTTTTCGTTTCGGGGACAAGTTCCGCCAGGCGACCAACAAAATTACTCCGGTCATAATCCGATCTGAATATCTTTTTACGCTCTATCCCTCTGATGATAATGTGATGCAGTGCACCCGGCGCATCTATCCTTGATTTTCTTGGCATTCTCACCTGATATCATACTTTCTCATCTTAGTAACGCATAAAATCATAGACGTCCCCATTATTACCCCAGAGATCAGCCCCGCCGCTGGCCGCTGAAGCGCCCAGTTTGATCAACAAAGAAACTTTCGGGCGAAGTTTCATATTAGAGGTCAGAAGCCTGAGGTCTGAGGACAGAAACTGCTGGAGATCAGAAGTCTGAGCGTGTCTGTGTGGATCCCTGCACCTCTCAAGGGGGTATTGAACAGAATGTATCTGTGGCAAATTTATTTTAACAGAGTAAGATTAGCTTGACTTTTTATGCAATTTGGGGAATAAATATCCATATTGCATAAAATTAGGCCGGGCGATGATAAAGAGAGAATCGGAAAAAATATTATATGAGCTGTTCGAATCATTTCCTGTCGTTACAATAACCGGGCCGAGACAATCGGGTAAAACAACGCTCGTTAAAAACAGTTTCCCGGAAATGCCCTATGCATCTCTTGAAAATCCAACCACGCGGGAATTTGCGGATACTGATCCCATTGCTTTTTTGAATCAGTATCCTGAAGGAGCCGTCCTGGATGAAATACAGCGTGTCCCGAAATTAATCTCGTATATCCAGACGATAGTGGATGAAAAACAACAGAACGGTGTTTTTATTCTGACGGGCAGTAATCAATTCGAATACATAAATTCAACAGATCAGTCCCTCGCGGGCAGGACCGGAATACTAAAGCTGCTCCCATTTTCATACAATGAATTATTCGCTGAGAAAACGCACAAGCTTGATGAAGTGTTATACAGTGGATTTTACCCCAGAATACATGACCAGAAAATAAAGCCCGTCAACTTTCACTCCGCATATCTATCGACCTATTTGGAGAGGGATGTCAGACAGATCAGCAAGATACATGATTTGTCTCTTTTCCAGAAATTCATAGGGCTATGCGCCGGAAGAACCGGCCAGATACTAAACAAATCCGGATTGGGAAACGAATGCGGCATTTCAAATAAAACCGTTGAAGAATGGTTATCGATTCTTGAGGCCAGTTTTATAATCTATCGCCTCCGCCCATATTATAAAAACTTGAACAAACGATTGATTAAAGCACCCAAACTCTATTTCTACGACACCGGGCTTGTCTGTTATCTGCTGAGGATAGAGGATGTCAGCCAGATTATAAACCATCCCCTCAGGGGTGAAATATTTGAGACGTTTATTATCAGTGAGTTTATTAAAAAAAGGCTCCATTTCGGAAGAAGCGACAATATATTCTATTTTCGTGAAAGCAACGGAAATGAGATTGATATTATAATCGATACCGGAAGTGGTCCGATACCGGTAGAGATAAAATCCGCCCAGACCGTAAACCCGTCTATGTTTAAAAACCTGAAGTATTTTTCTCGAATAGAGAAAGAGGCTAAAGGCTCGGGACTGATAATTGGCCGAGACGGCTTTGAAATCCGGACGGATTGTGTCGTCAGCGGTTATTCGTCGGTGTATAAGCTATTCGATCATTTATCGTGAATAACCCCTTAAACAGATCACATCTTTTGGACTGACAGGGGGACGACTGAGTGACAGGGGGACGCACATAGTGATAGGGGGACGCACATAAATCTATAAATTTCTATAATCAACGCCACAACATCTCGATCAGGATTGCCAATTTGTATTTTTATGGATATCCCATTATCCCAATGGCTTAACTAATACTATGCGGATATACATGAAAGCAACTCAGCCAATTTCAAAACGTCCCTTTTTGACCGATCTCCAGGCGGACGGACCTTACTGGGCCTGGTCCCGCTTGTGGCGGGAGGACGTGTTGAAAATGGCTCCTATTATGAGGTAAATAATATTGACACACAGGGAAGATCTCCCTATAGTCGATTTCAAACCCTTCCAGCATTGAATAAAATTTTAAATATATCCCATCGACCCCGCGGGGCCGGATAAACTCATGACGGTTTAGATTTTGGTAGAAATTGTAATTGTGGCATTCAACGGTATTCTTAAGGAGGTCGGAAAATGAAAACTATCAGGTTCCCAAAAGATCAATTGCACAGGATCAAATACACCAAACTCACGGAAAAACAGATCGACCGGAAGCTTGTCCCTGCCGCCGCCGGTCCCGAATGCCGGTCGGAGTATACGGACGCCCTTAAGGGAAAATCGATTAAAATTTTGACCGACGACGGTCCCGTTTTAACCTACTCCTTCAAGGCCAAACATAAACTGACCATTTCGGAAGACGGCGCCGCGGCTGTTGAAGCGGGTTATGGCGCCCTATCGATCAAAAACGTTGTCCTTTTCTCCCACATGGTGCCGAAAACCCAGAAGGGCTTCAATGTCATCATCGATCTTTCGACCAATCTGGCCACCGTGTTTGAAGTGTGGTTCAGCGGATACAAGGACCTCAGGGAAGTCCAGCGGCAGATGTACTACGGATATGTGGAAGTCCCTGGAAAAGAGGCACCGGAAAAGCGGCATCACCTCACAAACAGGATCGAGGGCAAAGGCTTTTACTGGAAGCAGGATACCAGTATCGAGACGCTTGAATTCTACCCGTCCGTTGTCTCCTCTTCCTTTGTAGAGCTGACGCGGTTAGGAGGGGAGCTTACCTTTTGCGGACCTTCCGACTACATCATGATCACCGACGAACTCTACATTCTGGACAGGATCGAGTGCGAAATGTCCGGTATAATGACCCTGTATGTTATGGATATCCAGAATGCGGATCAGGTGGGAGTGCGCCTCGGTTTTAATGAAGCGGATGAGCTTGAATACTATATGTTCCGGGGAACGGGGGAAATCCTGGGCCAGATTGCCCATTTCGAACCGCTGGCGGATCGCGGCGAAAAGATATCCTTCGGCGCGCACATGCCGCCGATGACGGGAAAAGGGCAGCGGATCGTTTATCGCCCGCTTTCGATGTATCCGCCCATGACCGAGAAAGAAGTGCACGCGGCCGTTCAGAAAAAAACCGCCGTTTTTGTCGAAGACGGGATAATGGGCGGCAACAACAAGATGCCGATAACCGATTTTCTTGCCGGAAAAAGAATAACCGTCCGTTGCGATGGTAAGGGACCGGTAATGAATTACAGATTCGATGAAATGAAAAAACTCCACTGGCAGCGCGAAGGCGAATCACAATGGCACGAGGAGAAATATGAGGCCTTTGAACCGGCGGATAACCTGATATACTTCTGCCATCCCCTGAGTGGCACGAGACCCGCCGAGTGTAAAAAAATAGTGGTGGATTTCAGCACGGCGCTTGCCACCTGCGTCAGTTCAAAACTCGGCAGTGAGTACATGGCAAATGAAGTTTCATACGCCATCGACTTCGGCGTTCTTGAATCCGAAGGCCTCACGCCTCCCAGATACTATCGTCATGGCTTCACGGATGAACTGGTCGGCGGTGCGCTTACGTGGAATTACAGTGATTCGATGAGCTCCCTGCATGTATATAGTACGCCCTATTCCTATTCCTGGACCATATTTATGAATGACGGCGCCTATGGCATGCAGTGGAGTTCTCACGCGGACTATGTGAAACTTCGGGACGATATCTATCTCTTCACATGGGTCGAAGAAGCCTGCAATGGAACACAGGGAACGATTGTAATCAACAACAGGTCAATGCATGACTGCGGCTTCGCGTTTCATGTGGACAAGGAAGGATTGAACCTTAGCACCATAGGCGCTTATTCGCGAAACGCGGGACGTTACGACATTAAAAAGTACTTTCCGCTGAAGCTGAGGTAACCCCGATATTGCATAAAAAAGATCCGTGCGCTCCGCCGGGGTCCCAGGTCGGCATGTGAGTGTCTCGACCGCTATACGTAATTGTTATAATAGACTCAAAAACTATATAAAAAACAGAAACTTGCTTATCCACCACGAAGAGCACGAAGGACACGAAGAAAAACAATACAAATTAAAAACAAAAGCGTTTAGATATTAAAGATATAATTTTGTGTTTTATGGCTTTTGTTAAATCTTTTCTCCTTCGTGTTCTTCGTGGTGAGAATGTTTTTTTGTTTTGAAAATGAAAATCCCCGCCAAATTCAATTGACGGGGATTTTGCTTGATATTGAGCCCGGAATTACTTTCTCCCGGGGAATTTCTTGATCCCTTCCCCGACGGGGTTGCAGATGGAGAAGAAGAGCTGCTTATTCATATCCCTAACGATAAGAGGCCCCTGTTCGACCCCGGGTGGAATGTAGGCGCCGAAGTTCTTCGTGATGATGTGTTTTTCGCCGCCGATCCAGAGCTCCGCTTCCGCGCAGAGATCGGTTACATCCGCATAATTCTTCGAAATCAGCGTGATGTTGGTGCCGTACGGCAGCGTATGGGGTTCCATGATCCGGGTACCCGATTTGGAGGGATTCCCCGGCAGAAAAAACATGGTGTTGCACCCGTATTCACATCCGGGAATAATCGTCTCATCGATATAGGCCAGGTGCCGGGTATATTTCGGGTCCAGGTCCGACATGAAATCGATTTTAACCGGGCACTCCTTCTGATCGCCGCCCAGCACAAAGAGTTTTCTGTTCTCCTGCGTGCTTAGCTTCGGCTGGCCCGCGATGGGCATATCCGCCTCTTTGTCTTCCGCGGGATCTTCGTCCTTGTCCCTGGTATACATCCCCGGTCCCGCCGTCCAGTGAAAGACCGGCTTCTCCGTCGTTCTGCCGCCGGGAATCCAGGTCGGCATGTGATACATTCTCGCCGGAATATATCCGACCCAGCTGTTGTCGAGGAGAATCTCCTCATCCCCCATCACCATCCCCATGGTTGTCGTGTCGCGCGGATCATCCGGATCACTTCCCCACCAGGCCAGCAGTTCCGGGAATTCGTGGTAGTGGGGAAACATGGGCGGCCCCGGGGTGGTCCGGCGGTCCAACTCCTCCTGGGAAATCTGGTTGGGAAAGGAACTCGGCCAGATCCAGGCCGATTCGCCGTAGAATCCCCCGGCGACGGTATCCTCATCCAGCCAGAGAACATGGTCCATCTTGATCCGCTTGCCCTCTCTGGCCAGCATCTCTTTTTCTTCTTTCGTGGGTCCCGGCTGTAGCTCGATCTTTTCCAGCGTGGTGCAGATGTTCTTGTCGTAAGCGCCCATGTTACCCCCTTTTCTTTTCTATCAATCCCGAGAGCCAGTTCCAAAACGCCCCACTTCGGCCCATCTCCGCGTTGGGCGAAAATTTCAATCCTCGAAATATGCCTAATATGAGGAGATCCCGATGAAATCGGGAGGACTGAAATTTCCCCTCCGCCTTGAGCTTGACCGAACTAAAACGTTTTAAAATTGGCTCTAAGCCATTAATACTTTGTCTGTAATTAGTACGATTCAGGGTACCAAGTCAATACCACTTACTTGTAGTCAGGATACCCGCACTTGAGAAAATTTTCTCAAAAAATATTGGCCCCCGATCATATCATTCATCAAATTCTTTCCTTCGTGTCCTTCGTGCTCTTCGTGGTTCGGATATTTCTTTTAAACAAAACAGATAGTTCACCACGAAGAACACGAAGGGGAAAAAATGACGAGTAAAAAGCTTAACAGCGGCATCTATTGTTTTCTGATAAAAATCAGTTACTTATTTTCCTTAAACGCAAGGGCACCGGTGGGACAGGCGTTGACAATCTCATCGACGGGCCCCGCAAGCCCCTCCAGAATCGACTTGTTAAAGGGGACGGCAACTTTCACATCAAATCCCCGTCCGACGAACGTCAGGCCGAGCTTTTCCCGCTGTTTCTCCGTTATCCCGGTACAGATTCCGCAACTGATGCACTTCCCGGGTTCATATATCAGATCGGGATGATCGTCATGGCGGGCAAAGGGGCGGCTCTTTCCCTTGTAGCGGGAGGCCTTTGCCTCATACGCCTGCGCATATATTCGCAGTTTGCAGGCGGACGCCTTGCGGCAGTCACAGTGCAGACAGTGGGAAGCCTCTTGAGATGCCTGCGCCTTGTCCAGGGAGTTGCTGCGATCCACTATTTTCGTTCGTTCACTGTTCCCGGCGGAACCCGAAAAGAGTTCAAGCTCCCGGGGATCGAGCTTCCCCATCCGGGTGTTGAAGGGCCGCGCGGTCCCGATATCAGGTTCATCGTTAAGGAACCTTAATATGCTTTGTGCCGCCTTTTTCCCGTCCGCCAGCGACCGTACGGCCATTTTCTGCTCCCGGCGGACATTGCCTCCGGCAAACACTCCGGGGATTTCGGTCAGAAATGTGTTCGGGTCCACCGCAAGCGTTCCATGGCGCGTGTCAAAACCAAGCACCTCGAGATCATCGGAAGCAACCTTCCCGACGCCGAGAAATACGGCATCAAAGGATTTTCTTATCTCTTCAAAGGTTACATCCCTGCCGACCCGGACCTGCTGTTTGAATACTACGCCGAGTCTTTGGATCTGCACGATCTCGGCATCCAGTACCGATCTCGGCAGCTCCTCTTCGGGAACACCATAGCGAAGCATCCCCCCCGGCTCGTCCCGGTCATCGAAGAGAGTGCATGCGACACCTTCCCGTTTCAGATAGTATGCGGCCGACAGGCCGGCAGGCCCGCTTCCGATGATGGCGGCTTTTTTACCGTTCTCCCGCGGAATATCCGGCCGGTATGGCGAGGTTTCGGCCAGATCGAGTTCAGCGGCGCACCGCTTTATCAACCGGACAGCAATTGATTCATCCATCTGTCCGCGCCGGCAGGCTTTTTCACAAGGAGCGGGACAGATATAACCAGTGACCGCGGGCAGGGCGATATCCTGCTTGATGGTCTCGATGGCCCTGTCATAGCGTCCTTCGGACATATACCGAAGCATTCGGGGGATATCCATACCGGCGGGGCATGCGACCTGGCAGGGGCCCATGCAATCCCCCACGTGATCGCTCAGAAGTAATTCCAACGCCGTACGGCGCGCCTTCGCCACCTCCGGATGATCACTCGATACAACCATCCCCTCTTCCGCTTTGGTGGCACAGGCCGGCAGCAGGTTTCTTCGCCCCTCCACCTTCACCACACACACCATGCAACTCGTGCGGGGAGACAGCTCCTTTATAAAGCAGAGCGTGGGTATCTCGACACCCAGCGCATTGGCTGCGTCGAGGATGGTGGCGCCTTCCGGAACTTCTACGGATTTTCCGTCTATTGTAATGGCTATATTGGACATAATATTTAGCGTTTCATATCGGTTTTAAGTGTAAAAGCAGGTGTCAGGTTTCAGGTGTCAGCAACCAGTTGCCACGCTTGCAGTTCCTGACACCTGACACCCGACACCTGAAACCAATCGTAAATATCATTCTATTACGATTGCATCCTCCGGACACACCGATTTGCATGATCCGCAACGAATGCACTTCTCCGTATCGATCTCATGTTTCTCATAGGGCGTAAATGCGATCGCCCCAGCAGGACAGTGCTGGGCACAGACGGTGCACCCGATGCAGTCATCGGTAACCCGGTAGCATATCAACGCCTTGCATTTTCCCGCGGGGCAACGCCCCTCCACATGGGCCTCATACTCTTCACGGAAGTGGGCCAATGTCGACAACACCGGGTTCGGCGCCGTACCGCCCAGGGCGCAAAGACTCCCCTGTTTGATCTGATATGCGAGTTCTTCCAGTTGATCGAGATCCGAACGCTTTCCCTTTCCGGTGCAGAGCCGGTCCAGGATCTCGAGCATGCGGCGGGTCCCCACACGGCAGAAAGTGCACTTGCCGCAGGACTGATTCTGGGTGAACTCCAGAAAGTACCGGGCGATATCCACCATGCAGTCCGTCTCATCCAGGACCACCAGCCCGCCGGACCCCATGATGGCCCCTGCAGCGGTGAGAGACTCGTAATCGACAGGGATATCCGACATATGGGCCGGTACACACCCGCCGCTCGGGCCGCCGATCTGGATAGCCTTGAACTTCAGCCCCCCCGCGATACCGCCGCCGATCTCTTCCACCACCTGGCGCAGGGTGACGCCCATCGGTACTTCGATAAGCCCTCCCCGGGCGATTTTGCCCGCCAGGGCGAACACCTTCGTTCCCTTGCTCTTCTCCGTTCCCATTTCGGCAAAGGCAGCCCCGCCCTTTCGAATAATCCAGGGGACCAATGCATAGGTCTCGACATTGTTGATCAGGGTCGGCTTTCCCCACAACCCCGCCTGGGCGGGATAAGGCGGACGAAGCCGCGGCATCCCTCGCTGCCCCATGATGCTGGCCAGAAGCGCCGTCTCTTCACCGCATACGAAAGCCCCGGCCCCGGCGACAATCCGGAGATCGAGGGACCAGTCGCTGCCACAGATGTTTTCGCCAAGGAATCCCCTGGCCCGGCACATTTCCATGGCCTCGGTCATTCGCTCGATTGCCAGGGGATATTCGGCACGAATGTAGAGATACCCCCGGTTGGCGCCGATCGTATGGGCGGCGATGGCCATGCCTTCGAGGACCCTGAAGGGATACGACTCCATGAGCATCCGGTCCATGAACGCACCAGGGTCCCCCTCGTCTCCGTTCAGGACGACAAAACGCTCTTTTTCGGCCTGGCCGCGTATCGCCTGCCACTTCAGGGAAGTCGGAAAACCGGCCCCGCCGCGACCCTTGAGGCCGCTTGTCTCTATTTCGGAGATTATCTCTTCGGGAGTACGTTCGGCAACCGCTCTGCGAAGCCCCTGGAAGCCACCCGATTCCATGTATTCGTCAATATTCGTCGGGCTGATACTGCCGCAATGCTCCGTGGCGATGTTCTTCTGACGTCCCAGGAAATCGGCCACGTGTTTTTCACGCTTATCGATGGCGTAGCGGGGCAGGGAAACCGGATCTCCCGCATTCAGTATGGAATCCAGCCCCCGTGAAATCATGGGCATGATTCTGGCCGCAATCCCCTTCGGCTTGAAATGCTTCAGGAGAATGTCCCTTGCCTCTTCCGGCTTAACCCCGACGTAGAGATATCGGCTGTCGTTCGGAAGCAAAATCTCCATGAGAGGCGTCTGGTAGCACATCCCCACGCACCCGACATGTTTGATATCGGCGGGAATGCCGGTCTCCTCGATCACCTGCTCAACGGCCCGTTTCAGATGGCCGCTTCCCCTGGCCTGGCAGCAGGAACCGAGCCCCACCCGGATCTCTCCCTTTGTTTTACCCGGTCTGCCGGAGGATCGATCCGGCTTTGGCCGCCGCTTCTTTCGTGCTTTATAATAGGCCAGATAATCCCGGACAGTACTTCCCACCGAATCCGCGGTAAGATGCCCGTAGATCACCTCCCCGATCTGTACCACCGGCGCCAGCGTGCAGCAGCCGAGGCAGGCCACCGGTTCAACCGTGAAGCGGCCCTCCGGGTCCGTATCGCCGTCTTCGGGGATGTGTAAATATCGTCTGAAAGCGTCATACACACCCTGGGCGCCCTTTACATGGCAGGCGGTCCCCAGGCATACCCGTATGGTGTGTTCGCCCGCGGGGGTAAACCGGAACTGATCGTAGAAGCTGCTGAATCCGATAATGGCCGCGGGGGTGATTTCGGTCTTCTCGCAGACCCGTTCCAGCGCCTCCTGGGGAAGATAGCCGTATGCCTTCTGCATGGCCTGCAGGATCGGCAGTATCCTATCAGCGGTCTTTCCGGCCGATGCGATAATATCGTCTATTTTTAACAAGTCAGGCTGCTTCATTCTCAATACATGATGCGATGATGTTATCTATTTTTTCAGTTCAAGTGAGCCATTTCCAATACAGTACAGATGTTCTATGCCTCGAATATAAATACGCCCCGGCATGAAAGCCGGCGTGGCAAAGCACTCTTCTCCGAGCGCATTGCTGCTATCCAGAGTGAATTCCGTTTCACCCGGTGTTCCGATAAACATGTTTCCATCAGTAGACAGGACATAGAGTTTACCGGATACGAGTGTCGGGGACGCATTGATATTCTCGTTATAATCATGCTCGTAAACAAGCTTTCCGTCCGCCAGATTCACAACATAAAGGGTGCCGTAGGTATCCAGAAAAAAGACGCGGGTGTCATCGGCAACCGGGGAGACAATGGTCGGCCCCACATCGTCGTTCTCCCACGCGATATGTGTTTCGGAAACATCTCCCGCCCCTCCTGTGCGTATGGCGACATTCCACATATCCGGAGCAATGGCGATAATTAAGTTTCCGGCGAGAATCGAACAAGGAGCCACATCTCCCTTTACACAACCGGCACGCCAGATCTCTTTTCCGTCGTCGGGATCATAGGCGATCACCCAGGGATCCCCCGTGGCGATCAACCGGTAGTCATCCTCTACTTTTACAACTATGGGCGTGGTCCAGCTGTTGGGAACCGGCCTTTCGGCTTCCCAAACGAGCTTGCCGGTCGCCCCGTCAAAGGCATACAGCCGGGACTTTCCATCTTCCGCGCTGGCCTGATCGAACTGCACCAGCACGCGGTTCTGCCACACCTCCAGGCTGGAAGCATATCCATAAAGACTTATGGGGATACCGAGGCTTTTATGCCACAGAAGCCGTCCCTTGAAATCAAATGCCGCCAGATCTCCCGTAGCAAATATGGCATAAACCCGGACCCCGTCCGTGGCCATGGAGGATGCGGCATACCCCGTGTCTTCCATGACTTCGAATTTTTTATCTCCCAGGGGAGCGGTCGGCACCTCCCCGGTCCAGAGAATACTGCCCGTGGACGCATCGTAGCAATAGACTTCGCGCTTTTCCTCGTTCGCGCCGGAGAGGAACACCCGGTCCTGCCATACAATGGGAGAGTTGAATCCGGACAGCGGGACGGGGGCTTTCCAGAGAATGTTTTCCCCGCTTTCGATATCCCAGTGGGTGGGAATGCCTGTAAAATCCGTATCGCCGGCACCGCCGAATCCCCTGAAACGGTGCCAGTTCCGGGCCAGTTCCTCGGGAATGGCGTAATCGGGTTTTTCCACCATTCCCGCCTCAATCTGGGCAACCCATTCCGACGGCGTATGTCGCCCGAGCAAAAAAGCCAGGCCCGTCAACAGCAGGACAAACACGGTAAGCACCCACCTGCTTTGACCCAGTCTTCGCAGTTTGAAAGGCTCGTTGTTTTCGTCGCAAGGTTCGGGATCAATCCCCCTGAGATGGGTGCGCCACTTTATCGCGCCTAGAGTGACAATCACGCTGACCAGAAGCATCAGAGAAGAGCGTCCGGAAAAATCGATTTGACGGAGTTTATCGGCCCGGTAATCCCGGTCCAGCTCTCTTATCTCTTTTATCAGGGCATCGTCATCCGGTTGAGCCAGCAGCTGCAGTTTCAGATCCGTTATTCTTGAATACGCATCAGCGCTTGACACATACTGCCGGTATCCGTTTACAATCAGCACTGCCAGGAAAACGATTGAAAATATCGCCCCGACAACGGCCGCCGTCTGAAGCGTCCTTCGCAGTTCTATTCTTCTGTCGAGTCCAGGAGCCGTCATTTGCTTTTCATCCCTCCGATCTCCTGAACTTTCCGGAGGCGATATTCCTGTTCCTTGGGACAATACTTGAAACATCGCCCGCAGGAAAAACACCCGGCCCGTTCGGCCTCGTAGTCCCTCTGTCTAGGGCGAATCGTGAGCAGGATCAGCTTGCCGCCAAGGATCAGCCCGAGAAAACCGCCGAAAAACCACCCGCCTTTTTCAAAGCGTGTCCGGACAACCCCGGCCTGTTTATAGAGAGAGGCGATGGTTTCACCGGAGGCCCGAAATACATCGCTGGCATCCGTGGTATCCTCCAGGTCCCGGTTTTCCTCCGTCCAGATACGCTCGGCAAGGGCAATCGCCGGGTGGGTGCGTGCAACAAACGGAGCCAGTCCGTTTCCAATCCAGGCACCAAGGAGAACAAGAAGAGGAAGCAGAACAAGGAACCAGGCCAGGCGTGTTTTATCGCTCTTATATGTCGCTTCAGGCCATTCGGGGACAGGCGCCTGTATGGCGCCGTAGGGGCAGGCATCTTCACAGAGCCTGCATTGGTTGCAGTCCGTGGGGGTAATTTTCACCCGCCACCTGGAAAGCCGTGACAACTGGCGGAGAATCACACCGTAGGGGCACAGGAAACGGCAGTACGGCCGTCCGATGAAAAAACCGATAACAAGCAGCATGCCGCCAAGGATCAGCATGTTCAGGTTCGCGTTCCTGCGGAAAATAGCCACGTAGGGATCATACTTGCAGATCACGAAAGTACTTCCCGAGACAGCCATCCAGACGGCAAGGGAAAGATATACATATGCGAAGTATCTCAGGGCGTGTTCGAGCCAGGCCGGCACTTTTACCGGCCTGATCAGCGTAAGGTCCTGAACGGCGCCCAGGGGACAGACACCGGCGCAGAAGCTTCTTCCGAAAAGAAGCGTCGCCACAAGGGGGGCAACAAAGAAAAAAATGGTCAAAAGCGGCACCGTATAGTCCGCACTGAACAGGAAAATGGACATGTCCTGTATGGCGCCGATCGAGCAGACGCATCCCTTCCTGTAAAACCCGAAATAAGCGATGGAGAATACCATAAGGCTGAAGATTGCCGCCCTGCTTCGCTGTTTAAGCGCCAGAAAGGACGATACGCCCAGCGCGAATATAAGGACGATGGCATCCACCAGGGGCCATGCCCCGCCCCGGGGCATGGGGGCGGTATGCACCGGACGGACATAGTCCCCCTCGAACTGGGGCGGCGGGAATCTCTCTATTGAAAAGGCATCGATACCCGTACCAACAATCAAAAGCCCGGCAAAAAGCGCAAAAAAAATTCTCAGTTTCAAGCCGCGTCCCCCTTCTTATACAGATAGGGTGAACTCGCCGACACTCTTCGAAAGGCATCGGCGGGACATACCAGCGCAATGGCGCACTCGTTGCAGTTTACACAGCGGTCGTGGCGTACCTGCATGTGCAGGGATCCATTGCCGAAGCCATTGCATGTCTCGACGCATTTTGCACAACCGATACAGAGGGACTCATCGATCGTGTATTCATAGTAGGGATCTTCAATAAAGGTCCGTTTGATTGCCCCCATGGGACAGATCTGGTTTTCAGCGCCTTCGTTGATCGCATTGGGCTGTGGTTCGAAAAATCCGAAGCATATCTTGCAGTAGCCGCAGACATCATAGGCATGCACGCACTTTACGGCCGACTCCTCCAACACGCATGCCGTTTCGCAATTTCCGCACGTGCTGCACTTGTAGGGATCTATCTGCCAGACCAGGGTATCACCTCGGCCCCGGTACAGCCCCAGGCCGACGACACCGCCGATAGCCACGAGGGATGCCCCTCGAAGGGCATCCCTTAGGAATTCGCGCCGGCTTTTCTTGTTGTTATTATCTTCGGTTCCCAAAATTTGCTCCTATGTGCAATTTTCAAAACGACATATCTAACTCGGGTCTACGTTTGTGGCTTTTGACACATCCGTAAAGAGCCTGAACCTCTCGCAAAGCCGCAAAGTACGCAAAGAAAAACCATTGAATTTTTATTACCTTTGCGTTCTTTGCAGCTTTGCAAGAGAATTATCTGTTATTTTGAAGTAGTCATCTTTTGAAATCAGCTCCTACGAAACACTCTTTTTTCGCTTAAACGTACGCACAACATTCCTGGCCCTGTCCAGGATATAAACATGCCCCATATTATCCGCCGCGATATCGAATCCGTACCGTTGGACCCGCTCCTGTTTTACACCAACCTCGGGAGAGATGTTCGCAAGCTGTTTCGGTTCCGCCACAAAACCTTTGAGGTTGCCGAAAGTATCAAAAACCTTGACCCGGGCAACCCCTTTCTCACACGTGATAATACTGCCGTCCGGAAGGATGCTGAAACTGACCGGGTTACAGCAGGCAGTAAAGTCTTCGAGCCTGTTACCGAATCGGCCCCAGGCAAATCCATGTTCGCCTTTTACGGTGTATGCCTCTATCTGGTGCCTTCCGGGGTTTGCAATCCGCAACAGCCCGTCAGGAGCCATGGCCAGATCAAAATAGGGGCCGGGGACGACAAACCCGGGGATGTTCCGACCGGGGTCCTTCTCTCCGATACGCCGGATGAAATTACCCTTCAGATCAAAGCACCAGACAATCCGCTGGCCGGCATCACCGATATAAATATTTTCATCATCGACGGCGAGACTCGTAATCCACGCCTTATCCCCCAGGCTGGGCCAGGTGGCTTGAATACCGCCCTTCTTGTCGGTAATGACAATCCTGTCCCTGGTTCCGATATATAACCGCTTTTCCGCGGCTGCCAGACAGAAGGGGGCAACAGACAGCGCTATGGTCTCTTTGATTCCGCCGCCGGTATCCATCACCCTTATGGACTGATCGCCCGCCACATTCAAAAATCCTGACGGGTCCACGGTCACGAAACGGGACTCTTTCAATCCTGTCCTTACCGGGCGGTCCATCTCCTCGTAGAGGATCATTTCGGGGTCGATTCGGGTCATGGAGATCAGATCAGCCCGAAGGTCTCTTTTTGCTCCCCCGGCCTCCCCGGGCATTCCGAGGCTGGCGAAACCGCCCATGGCCGCAACAGAGCCGGTCCACAGGACATCCCCTAAAAATTCACGTCTGGTTTTTTGATTATCTTTCTCCATTACAAACCTCTTTAAAACCATCGCGGATAGTAATTTGTCACTTGTTTTTCTTTGGTATGCACCAAAGCCCTCAGCTCTTTGCGTCCATAATATTTAGACACTTCATCCTGGTCAGATCCCGCACGATTAAACGCCCGGAAACAAACGCCATGGGTCCCCATGAATCATGCCCCGCCAGCACCTGTGCATCGGTCAAAGGCTCATAGGCTCTGGGGGTTGCCCTTGCCACGGTCAAATGGCCGCTGTCGTCCATAACGAAGATATAATCACCAATTATCGTATAGGGACCCAGCCCGAATTTATTCGCGGAAGAACTGGTCCATTGAATATTGCCGTCCAGGTCCATACAGACGAGCTGCTCGTCAGGCCGCACGCCATAAATATAGCCGTCATAATACAGGGGGGTCTGCTGATCGGAACCGAACGTTTTCGGATCGAGCTTGAAAAGGGATTCCGGTGTGTATTGGTCTCCGGCATGCTTTATTGCCAGCATCATGGCGCCGGCATTGTAGCCGCCACTCAGAAAAATGCGCTCCCTGTCGATAATTACGGGCGTCGGTACGTTTGCAATATTGATACGCCAGCCCGAATATTGCCAGAGAAGCCTGCCGTCCGTCGAGGAGACACCGACCACGCCACCGCCTGAACAGTAGACATATGATTTTTCACCCCCCAGATCCATGGGGACAAGGGAAGAGTGGGTCATTTTCCAACCCTTGGGGTTTGGCGTTTTCCAGAGGACTTCGCCGGTTTTATAGTCCAGGGCCATGATCAGCGCATCCTTCCCCCCGACGCCAAGAATGAGTTTTTCCCCGTCAACCAGGGGGCACTGCCCCGCATACCATGCCGGGACCTCCGCGCCGTCCTCCCGAACCAGGTCCCGTTTCCAGCGCAAAGCACCCGTATCGGCATCGAGGCATACCACATGGCATTTGGGGCCGAAGGTGATGACACAATCGCCTGCAATAGCCGGAACCGTGCGGCTCATCCCGTGGTTCCGTTTCACCTTGACCTGGTAGAAATAACGCCAGATCTCCCGACCGTCATCGAGGGAGAGACAGCGTATGGCATCCCCGTTCTTCTCCTGGTCATAATCCAGGATATACACACGGCCATTGGCAACCGCGGCCCCGGCATATCCCTCCCCCAGTTCAATGTCCCATAGCACCTTCGGTTTATGGGTTTCCCATTGGAGATTGAGCGGTCCGGGCAGCGCTGCAGAGACGATTCCATCCAGATTGCCCCCCCTGAAACCCGGCCAGGAACCGGGCAACGCGGAAGGCTTCCCATCCGATGTCGACAACTCTCCGATAAAGGGAACATCATTGGATGGAATCGCTATATTTTCAACGATGGGAACACGCAGGGATATATCGGCGCCCCGCCCCTGCAGAAGAAGAAGGCTCAGAAGCGACACACCGCCGATGATAATAAGTGCAACAGGACAAAGGGTTATGAGTTTATTGGTATATTTCATTCCGTTATTCATTCCGTAAAGGCGTCAAAATATCACCCCGTAGCGACACCCCGGTAGCGATCACCACCCAGAACACCCCGCTTGCACCAATTAAAAGAGCCATCGCCGTCAACAACCCGAAGGGCAATTGTCCGGCGGCAGCGTGGATGGACGGAGCAACGGATACAATCGCACAGATCAGCCCCGCAAAAAGCCCCGCAATCAGAAGATATATATGTTCATAGCATACCATCCGCAGGAGTGTCCCCCGACTGAAACCGACGGCCCTCAGCATGGCCAGCTCTCCCTGTCTCTCGAGAAGATTTCGTACAACGATAAGACCAAGCCCTATACAGCCAAGTATCAGGCCCAGTCCTCCCAGAACAAGAAAAATCGACAGATATGTATCTTCCATCCGGGCGAAAAGCGCAAGACGCGCTATTGACGTCTCAACCGAAAGTCCTGCATCGGCCATCCGCTTCGTAAGATACGCCGATATTTCCGACTTGCGGTCGAAAGGCGTATCGATCAGCCATGCCCGGTATCCTTCCACCTCGGGAAAGCAGCGTGCCATGGCCTTTTCCGAGATAATCAGACTGCCCTGCAGTATGGAACTCCTCATCATGGCGACGATACGCAGTGTTATCGCCTCCCCCTTCCGGTTACGGTAAACAAGGGTGTCGCCGATCTTTTTGCCAAGTCCCCAGTATATGGTGGGGTAATCTCCGATTGCCGGGACAGCCCCGTCACCAGGGTCCTGCGTCAGGAGCTGCCAGGGGCTCTCCTGATGGGCTCCTTTTTGAACTTCCTGAAAGGAAAAGGCGCCCCGCCGGGCCAGCTCATCGACGGACACCCCGAGAATTCGCGGTTCTTGGGCCCGGTTGAGATTGAGGCAACTCGCATCATCACCGTCGCGAACCCGGAGATTGACAAAACTGGTTTCCCCCAGTTTGGATGAATCGATCCCCCAGGTATCGCGATCCTTGACCGAATCAAGGTCCCGGGCAACGGGTACTGAAGAAGCCGCATACAGAGCGAAACCGCCCGTGCCTGATGTTCGCAATTCCGCCCCCCTGCCGGCATCCTTCCGGTTGGCACCCACCGCAACCACCATAAAGACACCACACGCCAGCATGGCGACCACCGCCATGCTTCGTCCCTTGCTGCGGGCACTGTTGCGAAGCGCAAGGGAAGCCAATGAACTCATGGAACCGGCCGGCCTTGCCCCCATGAGATCCAGGGCCTTTCTGATCCAGATCATCATGGACACAAGCAACAGGATGCCCGCCCCGAAAAAAGCGCCCGCCATGGCACTTCCGCCGAGCGACCCGCTCATGATGACAAGAAGAATTGCCGCCGAGAAGAAGATAACGGACAGCACCCATCCAATCCAGGCGCGTTTTTTAACTCCGGAAGAACTGTCGGCAGTGGATTCACTCCCGCTCAACAGGGTGTGCGCGCTGGTCCTCATCTGCCGATGAAGTACCCGAAGCATTGCAAGAAGCGCGATCGCAAACCCGCACACAAACCCGATGGAAAGTGACTGCATGGAAGATGAGTACTGGATCGCCATACCTGCGATCGCCCCCTGCCAGGCGTTTGACAGGCTCCATATAAGCACTCTGGTGTAGACCAGCGCGACAAAGGTGCCGCCAAGAGCGCCGATCAATGCAACAAGCAGACCTTCCAGGAGATAAATCTTTCGAATTCGTTTTGCCGTAAAGCCGACCGCGAGAAGCATACCGGTCTGTTGCTTGCGGCCTTCGATACTGAAGACAAACAGAAGCCATGTGAGCAGTATGCCTGATATAATCAAAAACATGCTGAGCCCCAGGAAAAGCTGGCCGAAATCGGTGCCGCCGCTCATGGCCCGTGCGCCCTTTTCCCGGACAGGCAGCAGGGTAAGGCCCAGTGTCGAAGGGTCGATAGCCCCGCGAATGTTTTCAGCGAGGCGATCCCGGTCCGATGCCCCCCCTTGAAAACGAACGGCCGTGAGGTCGCCATAGAGATTGGCCCACATGGCCTGGCCGGCAGCCAGGGTGATAAACGCCTTGGGAGTACCGTGATAATTATCCCAGTAAGCCTCGTCCTTGTCCCTGATGCGGTCGAGATCGATGGGGAGTGACGGGTCCCAATCCCTGCAATTTTCGGAATCGGATAGCCCCGGCAGATCGGGCGTAAGATCCGGGTCCGCCGCAACACCCTCGATCGGTATCACCCGCCGGATTCTGAAATTTCGCCGGGCCTCCGTAAGTGTCTGCCAATCGCCGGGAATATAATAGATCAGGGTCAACTGATCGCCGACGTTGGCGCCAAGATCATCCGCCAGCCACTCGTTGATCACTATCTGGTCATCCGTCATGTCCGGCGGAAGTATTTTATCAAATGCTCCTTTTCGGTCTGCCGCGGTCACCATGGAATAGGGAGTCATACGATCACCACGCCTTATTCCATTTACAAAATAAGTCAACAGCCTGGACGCATCGGATTGTGTTTCAAAAGCGGCGCTGCCCAGTGAGTGGTCGAGGAACACTCTGGAACTGCTCAGCTCGAAAACACGCCGGCCTCTCTTTACCAACCGTGCCTCGGCATCTTCCAGGCGCCATTCCCTGTCCAGGATCTCCGTCAATATCTCTTCCGTCAACTCCCCGGATGGATTTGAGATCAGCAGCAAATTCGCTTTCCCGTCCCGCTCGATCTGCTTCTGCAGCCAGGCAATGGGCACAAAGAGGTTAAGCGGCTCCTGCTGGTTTGCTTCGAGGCTGAATCTCCCGAAATGGCTGTCGTCCGCTACGCCCGCCACGGGAAGACGCATGGCGATCGTACTGTTTTTATTTGGCGCCAGGACAAGGTTACGGGAGATGGCGGCAGGATTATCGACACGAAGAACCACTTCCGTGGGACGCCCCGCCGTTACGTTGAGCCGTGCCGCAAGGGCCGTGTTGACCAGTACCGCCCCCCCGGTAAAGCCCTCGGGTGTTTTTCCGGCCGGCGACATATTGAAAAATCGATCATCCACCCCGAGAATATGCAACTGGTTGACCCGGACCGTGCCGTCCCCCGTGGTCACCATCCCGCCTATCTGCAGAAGAGCCGCGGTATCGATACCGCTTTTTTGCATCCGCCGGCCGAGATCTTCGGTAAAAAACCTTTCCCTGGCTGAAATAACCCGGTCAACATTTCCAAGGCGGGTATGGAATGAATACCTGAGGGTCGCCCGGACGGAGTCCCCCACAAGCAGCGCACCGGTAAGGGTCGCGGTTGCCGCTGCCGCCGCAAGCACTACCGCGAGATGCATCCGCCTGTAATGAAAAAGGCTTCGAATGACCCACCCGAACAGTGTCACACTAATCTCCTCATGATGCACTCCCCTCCCTGGTCAGCCTGCCGTCCCGGAGTGTATGGATACGTTCAAACCGCCCGGCCAGATCGACGGCGTGGGTCACCACAACGAGGGAGATATTCTCGGTGCGGTTCAGGGTATTCAACAGATCCATAACCGCCACGGCGGTATCGTGATCGAGCGAGCCGGTGGGTTCATCCGCCAGAAGGAGTTTCGGCGAATTGATCAATGCCCTGGCAACGGCGGTTCGCTGGCGCTGTCCGCCGGACAGTTCCCCGGGACGACGATCCATACATTCGGTAATGCCCATCTTTTCAATAAGCTCGGCCGCCCTTTTTCGATAAACCGCCTGCTTGCCGGTATTCGGCCATGCCAGGGTGGGAATCAGGACATTCTCCAGGACGGTAAATTGGGGCATCAGATGGTGCATCTGAAATACAAAACCGATCTCCCGGTTACGGATAAATGCGAGCTTTTTTTCGTCCAGGTCCGTCAGATCCCGGCCCATGAAATTGATTCGCCCCCCGGTCGGCTTGTCCAGGGCGCCGATCAGATTCAGTAGCGTGCTCTTTCCGCACCCCGAAGGACCAAGAACCGCCATGGATTCACCAGGGTCCAGTTTCATGGAAAGCGACCTGATCGCAGGCACGTACCCGGGCTTATCGGGATTGCCGTAGCCTTTTGTAACGTTGATCAGTTCCAGCATTTTCCCCCTCTTAAGCCAGCTTCAAAAACGTTCAATTGGGGCCGATCATCCTGTTGGGCAAAAAAATAAATCCTCGGAATAAGCTTATAGCAATTGGTAGTTCCCTGCGTCTTGCGGCTCCGCGCGAGGATTGCTTTTTAATATTGTATAAACGCCTTCATTAAGTCCTCTCAACAACTTTACCAAGCAGATCGATCAGGTCTGCAGTTGTCTTTTCCACATCGAAATGCTTCGCCATCCCCCTGAGGCCCGTCTTACCCAGCTCATGGGTAGAATAGGGATCAAGCAGAAGAGGTTCGAGGACGGCCGCAAAAACAAGGGGAGAGTTGAACTCCACAATCACCCCACCGCCGGTCAAGTCGATCATCTCCGGAAAAATACCGATCTTCGGCACCACAACGGGCACACCGGAGGCCTGGGCTTCCATGGCATAAAGCCCGTAGGCGGCCTCCTCTTTTTCAGGGACACACATCACCGTCAGCTCCCGTAACCACTGACGACGCCCTTCACCCAGAAACTCGGGAATAAAGTGTACGTCATCGGCAACACCCGCCGTTTCCAGTTGACGCCGAATGTCCCTCAGAAACGGTTCATCCGCCTGGGATTTGCCGCCGCAGATCTCAAGCCGGCACGCCTCCAGTTCCGGGTTCCGCTTCAGGTGAATAAACGTCTCCACCAGTATGTCCAGTCCCCGGTTCGGGCACATTCGCGACAAAAAGCCGATGGTAGGCTTGTCGGGTGGAAATTCCGCGGGCATATATTCCTTTAAATCGATCCCCATATATGCCGTGTGAAGTTTGCTTCCATCAAGATCCAGCCTGGGCGCGATACGGCTTCCGTAATCCCTGCTGACCGCAATGAACGCATCGATCTCTTTGCAGCATATTTTTAGCAGGTCCCATACGTCACTGCTGTAGGGCTCTCCCATACCGTCCACGAATGCTTCTTCGTCCTGGAGCAGACAGATCACGGGAACCTGAAGGCGCTTTCTCAACTCGGAAGCCATCCCCCCAAGCAGCACATTGGAAAGAATAATCACATCCGGCCTCTCCAGGTCCCGGGTCAACCAATCGATAAGACGCTTCAACTCTTTGGCCTGGTAGCCGCTCTCTCCTCTCAGCATGGACAGCGTCGTTTCACCAAGCTCTCTGGAACTGGTCATCCCCGCCTTTTTAGACACCTTGGACAGCAGTGACCGGTTATCGAACACGCTGTCCACCCAGCGCGGTGTTTTACGAAACACCCCCAGTTTCTGCTGCAGGAATACATTGACACCGCCATAAAATATCGGAGTATCCAATGATACCTCCGGTGAATCGAACTGGATCGGCAGGTATAAAGGGACCATTTTTATCTGATGCCCCTGCGACTGCAGGGCTCTCAGCAGTACCTGGTCACGAAAACAGTTCTGGCAATAGAAATTATCACCGGATCCCGGGGTTATTTGAATGATTTTCATTTGAAACAGTATACCATTCCGTCGTCACACCCGACCACGACCATGCCATCCGCCACGGCGGGAGAAGAGGTTATCGCTCGCCCGGTTTCATAGGACCACAGCAGGCTGCCATCCCCTAAACTCAGCAGATACAACCTGCCGTCATCACTGCCCGCGAGCACCCGCCCGCTGACGACCACCGGCGAACTGTCCACTGCATCCAGGGTTTTATAAGTCCAGCGGACCTGGCCCGTCCTGTTGTCGATACAATGCACGTTCATATCACCGCCGCCGATTACAATCACCTCGTCCGTAACGGCCGGCGAGGAGACAAATGGTTCTCCATCGATATTGTACCGCCAGACGACCTCATGGGTATCGAGTGAGGCCTTCAGCAGATCACCCTCA
This sequence comes from Desulfobacterales bacterium, assembly GCA_963677545.2. Classification (GTDB taxonomy): domain Bacteria; phylum Desulfobacterota; class Desulfobacteria; order Desulfobacterales; family JAFDDL01; genus JBECKW01. The sequence goes on from CAXXKH010000011.1 coordinate 99,704, forward strand.
TAGTTGCCCACATACACATAATCTCCCCTGATGGCCGCGGACCCGGCAATATAGGCGCCCGTATCTATTTCTCCGGCCTTTCTCCCGTCGGATGTGGATATGATATGTATGACCGCATCGCATCCGCCAAACACACAATATTCCCCGTTAACGGCGGGGGAACCGTTTATGAAGTTGCCGGTTTCATAGGTCCACAAAGACTTGCCGGTCTGTGCGTCGATGCAATAGAGGATCGCATCATAGCTGCCCACGAGGATTCGAAGCCGGTTATCGGAGTCTCTGAACCAGTTCACCCCCCCCATAAGTTTGTCCCCCGTACTGAATTTCCAACGTTCATCTCCTGACGCCGCATCCAAGGCATACAGGGTTCCGTTCAGAGTACCTATATAAACCACATGGTCGATCACGGTCGGAGATGCCTCGATCCCATCGTCCAGTAGTTTCGACCAGAGCTGTTCGCCTGTCTGTACATCAATGGAATAGATATATTTGTCCGAAGATCCGAAATACACCTTTCCCATCACAACTGCCGGAGACGACTTGACGTCACCCCCGGCCTGGAATCGCCAGACAAGGAAGAGTTGATCCGGAAGTTCTCCCGGCACAAAACCACTCTGTGTCCGGTCACCATGAAACCGCGGCCAGTCTCTCCCGGGATTGGCCGGCGTCAGCTTGTCTGTCCGCACGCCAACGGCACCGTTTTCATTTTTTTGCGTGCGATGCCGGTTTATTCCCCACGCTGAAAAGAAAATAATGATGATAACAGTGATCGTCCATATCGATGTGCGGGATATATTACTCATTCAGGGGCGTCCTAATAACAAGTGTTGTCCACAATGCTGTTCTAAAGATATTAGCCATCATATAACTTTCAAATTTTCAAGACACTGCTTCCCTGAAAAACGAATTCCCCAAAAAATTCCGCATCCTGACAGCTTCATCCGCGGGCGTATGCCCGAAATGCCGCTTGAATTCCCGGCTGAACTGGGAGGCACTTTCGTAACCCACGTTGAAAGCTGCTTCGACAGCACTGAGTCCATCCTGGACCATGAACATTCTCGCTTTTTGCAATCGAATCTCTTTTATGTATTGTATCGGGGATGTGCTGGTCACGGTTTTAAAATTACTGTGAAATGAAGAGACACTCATATTCGCTTCGGCCGCGAGCTTTTCGACATTGAGTTTGGTGTCAAAATCCATATGTATCCGGTTTAAGACCTTGGCCATCTGGCTGAAACGTCCGTGGCTGACGGCCAGCAGACGAAGGGCCTCACCATGTTCGTCACACAAAAGGCGATAGACGATTTCCCTTACGATTTGCGGTCCCAGGACCTGGCCGTCAACAGGATCGTTCAGGCACTCCAGCAGCCTTATAACGGCATCCTTTATCACTCCTGTGAGTTCTGATGAGTACACGCCCCTCGGCGTGGATTTCGAAATCGGTTTTATATTGTCCATTTTTATCAACAGTTCACTTATCATGACGGGATCCACCTTGATCTTTACCCCCATCAGCGGCTCCTCCAGGCTCGCAATGGTTTCACATTCCATGGGTATGGGCGCTGTCACCACAAAATAGTGGTCAGGATCATATTTATATATCTCATCCCCGAGAAAAACAGTTTTCCTGCCCTGGGCTAAAATAAAGATAAAGGGTTCATATACGATGGAATGCCTGGGAAGGTGCTTACCGGAGCGCAAAATCATTACGTTTTCCAGAACAGACTCTGTAATCCCGTCATACTCGGCCAGTGCTCCGATCAATTTAACCATCCGTTTATTTTCTGCATTTGTTGCCATATGGGGAGACCCTCCGGAATTAATTGACAACCTTCGAGATCAGGGCGCCCAATCCCTCAATATTGAAGAGATCGGTTATTTCCATTCACCGAAACCGCTGTTACAAGCCATCTCAAAAAAAGGTCATCTCAATCGCCTGCCCAAAGATATTGGGCCAATCGATTTTTTTGAAATGGTGTGTCATATGTTATAATATCATTATTTCTCAGTAATAAACATAAAAACTGATTTGAAAATATTCAATGTTAATTTTGTTGTTTGTAGGATTAGGTAATAAATAAAGAGAAATAAGTATTCAAAAATATACGGCCATACAATAATTAATCCTATAAAATCCATATGTCATGATTCAGAGAAAGGCGTCTAAACATGAGGATCCTTCGTACGGTTTTGATACTTTCTTTTTTTCTCGTGACAAATTCATCTTTTGCATCCGACTGGCCCCAGTACCTGGGCCCTGACAGGAACGAAGAGTGGACATTCAGCAATGAAGCGCCCGGATCGGTGAGTTATGACGGCACAAGAGCCGTCCCCACAATAGACGGAAACAGGATTTATAACGGATTTCTTTGGTATTTGGCTTTTTCCTTGCTTTTTTACGTGTCCATGAAGGAAAATAAGACTTGGATATGATGAATTTTTTCAAGCAAGGAAAATTAAATGCATCGGAATTTCACATCGAACATCGAAATCCAGCTTCATAGCATAACGAATTCGGCCCGCGATCCTATCCTGATGATGGATCCGCGAGGCAAGATCTCCTTCTGGAATCCCGCGGCGGAAAAGGTTTTCGGATATACCGAAAAAGAGGCGCTTGGACGAAACCTGCATGAATTCCTGGCACCGGAACGCTTCCACAAAGCTCATGCCGAGGCATTTGAAGTGTTTAAATATTCCGGGTACGGCGAAGCAATGGGTAAAACCATTGAGCTGTCCGCCCTTCGAAAAGACGGCAGTGAATTTCCCGTCGAGCTGTCACTGTCTGGAGTGTTGCTGAACGAAGAATGGCACGCGGTGGGTATACTCCGGGATATTTCGGAACGAAAACGGGCTGAAGAGGCCATTCGTTTTAATGAAACATGCCTGGAGATAAAGCTGACACTCAGCCAGATGACGGAAGCATCATTGAAGCAGATTACCGATTTTGCCCTTGAAGGCGCAGTCAGCCTGACCAGAAGCGACATCGGGTATCTGGCGTTCATGAACAGTGATGAAACCGTTTTGACCATGCACAGTTGGTCAAAAACAGCGATGACCCAGTGCGCCATTATCGACAAGCCCATAACCTACCCTGTTGAAGAAACAGGACTCTGGGGCGAAGCGGTCAGGCAGCGAAAATATATCATTACAAACGATTATGAAGCTGAGAACCCGTTGAAACGCGGATTGCCGGAAGGCCATGTGCCACTGAAAAGACATATGAACCTGCCCCTGTTTGACGGTAATAAAATTGTCGCCGTCGTCGGGGTCGGCAATAAAAAAGAGCCTTACAACGAATCGGACGTCCGTCAATTGACCCTGCTGATGCAAAGCATGTGGATGATTGTCAATCGGAAGCGGGGCGAAACGGCTCTGAGAGAGGGAGAGAAAAGGTTCAGAGATCTGACGGAAATGCTGCCTGAAATTGTATTTGAAACCGACAAGGACCTGAATCTGACCTATACAAACAACCAGGCATTTGATATTTTTGGATATTCTCCCCAGGATTTAGAAATGGGATTAAACCTGTCCGGCCTGATTGTACAGGAAGATATCCAGCGTATGCATAATAGTATCTTGAAGCGCTTAAAAGGAGAATTGACCAGAGCGGAAGAATATCGCGCAAAAAGAAAGGATGGATCAACCTTCCCGGTACTGGTGCACTCAAATCCAATCTTTCAGGGACAGAACTTCATTGGAATGAGAGGAATTGTTGTCGATATTACAGAACGAAAACATATTCAGGAACAGCTTCTCCAAAGCCAGAAGATGAAATCCATCGGCACGCTTGCCGGCGGCATCGCCCACGATTTCAACAACCTGCTCCAACCGATTCTCGGATATGCAGCGCTGTTACGGGAAGATTTATCAGGCGACACCGAGCAATTGAAATATGTGAACAATATTTGGAATGCCGGTTCACGTGCAAAGGATCTGGTCAACCAGATTCTCACTTTCAGTCGTCAGGCCGAACATTCACCGGGACTGGTCCGGTTGCGGAGAATTGTTGAGGAGACGTACAAGCTTGCCAGGTCGACCATTCCGTCAAATATCAATATCCATCAAAATATACGGAACGACGGTGCTGTTGTTATGGGTGATTCAACCCAATTACAGCAAGTCGTCATGAATCTGATGATCAATGCCTATCATGCTGTCGAAGCGTCAAACGGAGAAATAACGGTTTCACTGGAGGAAGTTGAATTGACCCGGGATGAAACCGCGGGACTTTCCATAAAACCGGGGCGTCACGCCCGAATTTGCGTGTCTGATACAGGCTGCGGGATGGATACCGCCACCCTTGAAAAGATATTCGATCCCTATTTTACTACAAAACCAAAAGGAAAGGGAACCGGACTCGGCCTTTCACTGGTATATGGCATTGTGAAAGATCACAAGGGCGAAATTAAAGTGGAGAGCGCGCCCGGGACAGGAACAACTTTCTGTATTCTTCTGCCTGCAAACGAGAACGTTCCCGAGGAATTGCAGACCCGGAAGATGGTGCCCCACCCGACCGGCAATGAACGAATTCTGCTGGTGGATGACGAAGAGATCGTCGCGGAATTGATCGGTCATATACTTGAACGCCTTGGTTATCAGGTCACTACACGCCTCAGTAGCGTCGACGCTTTGAATACATTCAGGAAGTCCCCTGAAGCGTTTGATCTGCTGGTTACGGATATGACAATGCCCAATATGACCGGAGACGAGCTCGCGAAAGCGGTAACCGAAATCAGACCGGATTTGCCCATTATTTTATGCACGGGATTCAGTGAAAAAATTGGAAAAGAGGAAGCTTCCCGGAATGGAATCAAGGAGATTTTAATGAAGCCTATCTCCCTGTCGGAAATATCGAAAAAAGTGCGGGCGGTGCTTGGCGGTTGAAATATCAGCCAGGCGTTGCGGAAGGCCCCGATTGAAACCTATCAATTCCTTTTTGAATCAATTGGTTACGGTTTTACCATCCCGGATGTTGATTCCAGCCAGCTCAAGAATCTTTATCACATTCAGTGCCTCCTCGCCACTTACAGGGTAAGCCCAACCCTTCCTGATTGCTTTGAAAAATGCCGAATAATACTGTTGGTAACAACCCGCCTCGGTTTCAACCCTTACCGCTCTTTCGCCATCATACAGTGTCCCGAAATATTCTTTTTCTTCAATAAAAGGCAAATGAAATACCCTCGACGAAAACCCGTATCCGATAATACCTGTTTTTATCATCTCTTGTGCCCCTGGGCGACAATGCAGATGCCGGGGTCATATACCATGGGCCGCCTGGGAATGTGCCGTGTTTCCTTGAACAGGATCACCCCTTGAGTCGGGACTCGGAAGCCTCGGAGTCCGCCATCGGTCCGGGAACCCGCAAATACGAACTGATCAGGATCAAGTAAAAGCCTGAAACCTCTCCAGAACGAGCAGGACATGGTGAAAAAATTGTACCTGGTACTTCTTTGTCTGATTGCGGAGAATAGATGATCTTTGCATTTCTCTTTTCAACCACCCTGGCGTTTTTCCTCATGCCCCTTGCGCTGAAAAAGCTGGAGGCGAGCACGGTAAGCATATTTATGAATCTGCAGCCCCTCGTGGCCTCGGCCGTGGCGATCGGGATCGGGCAGGACGTTTTTACGTGGGATAAAATCCTGGCGGCACTGCTGGTCTTGACGGGGATTTCCCTTGTGTCGATGAAACGCACAAAAACGATCCCAAAGAAAATACTCATGAAAACAAAGCCGATTAGTTAAAACGCTTCTCCTTCGTGCTCTTCGTGTTCGTGGTGAGAATATTTTATGTTTTTTATTATCAGGTAACCCTCAATTGACATACAATGCAAAACTCCCTATATTTCGTTCCTCAAAAAATGAGCCATTTAGATCTAAAAATTATTTTCCATTTCTATTCATATGGACAATATGGACAGACGAAATTTCATTGGAATGTGCGTTAGGGGAGGAACGGTACTGATATTGCCCTCGCTGTTTGCCTGTGACAATAATTCTGAAAACAATACCGAAACCAATCCAGCGAAATCCAAGAAAAAATCCAAAAAAGAACTGGAGATAGAATTATTAAAGGATTTTTTAAAGCCATCAGAAGCTTATTTAAATAAAAAAGAAATCACGGATACGCTTTATGATATCCATCTGATCTGTAAATTCGGAAGAGAAACAGTTGCAAGCGCTACACACCTTGGCGACAATCTGTTTATCACTTCTTATCATGTTGTCGATGAGGGGTCTAAAGATCTATTCTTAATCCCTCAATCGAAAAGAGATTATGGACTTACCTTCAAACGAAAATTTGAAGTGGTTGAATATGATTTTGGCGCTGACTTGGCATTGTTAAAAACGACTGAAGCAGAGAATATAGGAAAAGCAAAACTACACCTCAATGAAAAAATCCCGTCCTTAGATGATAGGGTATCATCTTTTTCATGGTTGACCGGAAAAATATCGAAAGAAACTTTTGAAGTGAAATATGACGGCAAAGATTTATACGATAAATCTAAAATAATAAAGAATCTTGGAAAACTTATATTGCCTGCGAATTCACATTTATTTGAACGTGAAGGAAAAGTGCTGAAATATGATGAAGAGTATATGAAGAAGAATTATTCTCGAAAAGAATTCAAAGCAAGTCCGGAAAATAATATTATCACTTCAATCAAAGGCAGTCATGGTTCAAGTGGACAACCTATTTTTTTAAAAAAAGACAGAGATAAATATCAATTCATTGGTATTACCAAGGGAGGATTCCCTCTGGACTATTTTACCCCTGTATCCAATCACCCCTTAGGAGAGAAAAAAATAGTTCAAACCATTGCTTTTGTCGTACATAGAAGCCCTATTGAAAAGTTGGTTACGGGTTATATTGAAAGAATATCACGGTATATCTGATTCTGTCCCAAACACCCCGATCCCTGCCTCTGAAAGATTGGCATCAATCGAAGCTCCTGGTGATTATGCCATGAGACGCTTTAGGTTTTAAGGAAGTCAGTACGCCATAGTATTTTCGAGTATAAGATCGATAAAATCTCCCTGGTAAGGATGTAACGCCATGTTTTTCCTCATGACAATCGCGAAATAATTGGGTTCAAAAAGATGGCTGATTGAAAGATACGATACCTTTTTTTCAGGCAGAAATTCTTTAAATCCGAAGCCCAATGCGACAAAAGCGATACCAACCCCTAATTCTACATAGGTTGAGGCCAATGTAAAGTTCGAGGCTTCCATTGCTACCTGGTAATTCAACCCCTCCTGTATGAATGTCTTCTCAAGTATCCTGCGTTTTGAATATTTCAGTATCTTTGGCGAAAGTATCAAGGGGTATTTTGCCAAATCAGCCAAAGTGATTTTTGATAATTTTGTCAATGGATGTCCGATTGGCGTGACTACATGGGAACCGGTCTCCCGCCAACGAATAGATTCCAAATCTTTCGGGATAAGATCTTCGCTCGCGATTCCGAAATCGATATCTCCGGATTTCACCCCCTCTATGATATCCATGGGCGTTTTTTCATAAAACCTCATTTCCACTTCCGGATACAATTCTTTATATTTTCTAATCAAATCCGGGAAAATATAAAGCAGGGGACCGTGCTGGGCGGCTAATTTAAGTAATCCCGATTTTCCCCCCTTGATTTCTTCTATATTCTCAACCAGGCTGTCATACTGGATTAAAAAAGAATTTGTAAATTTAAAAAAAAGCTCACCGGCCTGGGTTAGCTGCAGCCTGCGTCGCCCCATGCGTTCAATCAGCAGGCATCCCAATTCATTTTCAAGAGCTTTCAGTTGCTGGCTTAGAGCGGACTGGGTTCGAAAAGTCGCGGCGCCCGCCTTTGAAAAGCTTCTTTCCCTGCAAAGATGATAAAAACCAACAAGTTGTTGAATTTCCATTTTTAATTAGCCGCTCTAATGAAATACATTAAAACTATTAATTGGCTTTATTTCAGTAGCATGCATAATGTAATCGTGTCAAATTATCCGTAAATTGAAGAATAGTCTTAATTTAAATCTATTTTACAATTCATCAGGAGGGATATTATGCAAAAAATATTATTAATTCTGTTCATCGCTATTTTTCCCGGGACCATTTGGGCCGCCGATCCACTTATTGGCATATGGAAAACCAATCTTGAGAAATCGAGTTTTCCTCCTAGCCAGCAGGGGATAAAAGAAGATATCAACACCTATCGTGAGATCGAAGGTGGCTTAATAGAATTATCCATAAAAACAATCAATCCGGATGGCTCCGTATATACGGCTTTGTGGACATGGCCCAAAGAAGGCGGGTATGCCAAGGTCCTTTCCAGAACGCTTCCTGAAGGAATAGTCTACGTTCAAACACACATCGATGAAGGTCACTGGTGCGTAAACCTCATGAAAGACGGCGTTCAATTTGCCAGGTATCAAAAAATTGTCAGTAAAGATGGTAAAACGATGAAGCAATCCTTAATCGGCACTAAGGATGGTGAACCTATCAGGGTAATAAAGCTGCTTGAAAGACAATAGCGTTCTTTCGAAAAAATCATAATATCCATTGAATACTGGGATAGCCGGTCGTATGATATTCTAAAACCGATATTGAAATCGCCCTGATAGAAAAAAGGAAAAAATGACTGCTCTTGAAAAACTTGATGCACATCTCAAAACCCGGCTAACGGAATTGGAAAAAGCGAAGGCGGGGGGGCATAAGATCGTGGCGTATGCCGCCGGCGGTTATCTGCCGGAGGAACTCATTCTGGCCTGTGGAGCCATTCCCTTCTGTTTTATCGAAGCGGGGAATAACGATATATTGAGGGCTTCCGCCGCCTATGTCTGCAGATGGTTCGACCCCTTCTGGCGGAGCCAGATCGGCTACCTCACCTCGGGGAATGACCCGTACTATAATATCGTCGATCTTATTGTTGTTCCGATAACCGACAATCATGTCCGGGCGTTTTCAAACACGGTCGGTTTCAATACCCCTGAAAAGGAATCATTCGTTTTTGGCGTTCCGCATATAAAAGACAACATCTCCCGCGATTATTATCTTCAGGGCATAAGCAGGCTTAAAAAAAGGCTGGAGGACCTGACCGGTATCGAGATCACCGAATCGAAACTCAGACATTCAATCGGGCTGTGCAACAGGGAAAGAGCGCTCTTTGAAAAGATAAGTCTCATGAGAAAATCAGGAAACCCCGCCATAAAAAGCATGGACGTTGTCGCCCTGAATCACGGATCCTTTCTGGCGGATAAAGAGACGATGATCGATGTACTTGAATCATACATCGAGGAAGTAAGCCGAGATGCCCCTCCTTCCGGGAACAACCCCAGGATATTACTCACCGGATCGACCCTTGCCCGCGGAGATACAAAAGTGATGGATATCATCGCGGAGTGTGGCGGGGACATCGTAGTGGAGGAATTCGCGGAGGGACTTCGCCCCTTTCATGACAGGGTAACGCCCGAGGGGAACCTCCTTTCCAATCTGGCCGACACCTATTTTATGAAGCGCATATGTGCGGGCTGGTTCAGGCCCGGCACGGAACGACTCGATTACCTGATCGGGCAGGCCAAAGAATATAATATCGCAGGAGTGATCTGGTACCAGTTGATGTACCGTGAATCCTATAAAGTCGAATCCTATTTTTTCCCGGACAGATTGAAAAAAGAGGCCGGACTTCCCATGCTGGTTCTGGAGTCTGAATACGATGCCATGGAAACCGGTCCCATGAAACCCGTATTGAAACATTTCTAGAAACGATAAGGCGGTAGGTCATGGAAAAGTATTACGACGATCTTTTCAGGCTCTGCGGATATGAAGATGAAGAGATTACGAATGAACGGCCGAGAATAGAAGCCTCTTTTGAAAAACTGAGGATCGGCCCCGAAGATATGGACAGGGCCGACGCCTGGGTAAGACGGAATCATGACGTGTCGCTGGTAGGCGTGAGAAAACTCCTGGGGCCTGGCTCAAAGAGCTGATAGATCTCGTTCTGGCAAAAGAAGACGGCAAAAAAATCGTCTATTACGGATTTCCGGCAATTTTGGGGCCGGGTCTGATGCTGAGCGCCTCTTCGGACGATGTCTTCGTCAGCGCGCCCCGACATGGTACTCGATCACACCATGGGGCAGATTTTCAACAAACTGAAACCGATCCTGGAAGCGGGCGAAGCCAACGGGCTCCCCCCCGGGCACGCCCTCTGCTCGTTGTGGCAGGCAAAGATAGGCGGTATTGCGTTGGGTATGATTCCCATGCCGGATCTTGGCCTGGCATCCAGTTACTACTGCGATATGGGGTCCAAGGCCGATGATCTCGTCACCGCGCTCCACGGCGTTCCCATGGCCTATATCGACGGCATCATGGATACCCAATGGGGAGAAATTCCCAGACTATTCGCCCGAACGGGTCCGTTATCTGGGGGCACGGATAAATGAGGCGCTTAAAAAGGCTGAGGCGGTGTTGAATATCAAGATAGCACCAGACGCCTGGGAAAAATCCCGAAAAAGCACCCAGCCCTTCAGGGACAATCTGGCAAGATTGGCGGAGGTGATGAAAGCGGATCCCGTGCCGGTAAGCATCACCGAACTCGAACTGCTGGAAGCGCTTTCCGGCTCTTCGACGGGACGCGGCATCATACAGGAGGGGATTAAGGCGATGGATATCCTGATCGATGAACTCGAAACACGCGTCAAAGCCGGTATAGGCGTCACGGAGAAAGGGGCGCCCAGGGTCATGGTGCGGCTCGGGCATACGGCCGACCCCCAGGGTGACGCGCCTGATAGAAGAATCGGGGCTGGCGGTACCCCTGACATTTATTCTGGGGAGCTGGGGAGGAATGAAAGTCAAGCCCAGGGGCGGCTACACGACGCCAGGGGAAATAATCGCCGATTATGAGCTGGCGGCCGGGTATTACTTCGGTACCGAAGGGCAGGTCAAGATATACGAAAAGGCGGCGGATTTCATGAAACTGGACGGTTACATCGCGCAGTATCTCTATAATTGCCGTCCCGTGGCCACGATATCGCACATCCAGAAAAAATATCTGGAAGAAAAAACCGGGCTTCCCGTTCTATCCCTTGAAATAGACAATTTCGACAGCAGGGCCTATAGCGCCGAATCGCTCCGGACCAAGGTGGAGACATTTGCCGAGATGCTGAAAGCAAAAAAAACATGATAGTCGCAGGCATCGATGTCGGGGCGGCAACAGCGAAAGCCGTTATCCTCGGAGCTGGTGGAATCCTGGGGTATGCCGTTCAACCCGTGGGATATGACGTCAAGCTGGCGGCAAACAACATCGTAAAAAAAGCAATCGACATTGCGGGTCTTTCCATCGCCATAGAAGCGCTCGATTATGTCGTCTCGACCGGATACGCAAGGGAGAACATCGAATTCGCCGACCGAACCGCCACGGAGATAATCTGCCACGCGAAAGGCGCCCACTTCGTGATCCCTTCGACACGGTTTATCATCGACATGGGGGGGCAGGATTCAAAGGCCATAGAGGTAAGTCCCAAGGGGGATGTGGTCAATTTTGCCATGAATGACAAGTGCGCCGCGGGGACGGGAAGATTCCTCGAAGTCATGGCCCACATTCTTCAGGTCGAATCGATGGACGAGATGGGGCCACTGGCGCTTGAGAGCAACGCGCCCTGCACCATCAGCAGTACCTGTACCGTATTCGCCGAGACGGAAGTCGTCGTGCTCAGGGCAAAAGGAAAAGAGAGAAAAGATTTGATAGCAGGCGTCCACAAGTCAGCCGCCTCACGGGTCGTCACCATGGCTGCGAGCCTCACCTGTGCACCCGATGCCGTTTTTACAGGTGGTGTGGCCAGAAATACCGGTATGAAAAAATACCTGGAAACGGAATTGAAAAGGGAACTCCTTGTTCCGGACAAGCCCCAGATTATCGGGGCGCTTGGGGCGGCGTTGATTGCCCGTGCGCAATTTTATAAATAAATTGGCTGTGCCGACACCACACATTCCATTTCATCCGCCTTGCGGCGGGGCCAATTAACGCCAAATCAGATATACGAGGCCGTCATATGAAAACAAACAGGCGTAAATTCTTTCAAACGGTTGGCGCAACTCCTGCGGGCATGGGCCTTTATCCCTCGGTGCCATCCTTCGTTACGATAACATCGATAAGACCCGTCCGAATACGCCCCCTAATCCGGCAAGCCGGAGTCGACAGTATGCAGTCGGCAGTCAACAGCCGGCGGATTGAAATCTATTTCAGTTTACCACCAACCTGATCGAAAGATGCACGCTTTTGCGTGTATGTTTCTTTGAAAGGGTCTAAAATGAGAATCGCCATTTTGTCAGATACCGTTCGGGTAGGAGATAAAGTCTGGGCAGCTAATAGCATCTGCTTGATTTTATTCATGGTGTCATTTTCGCTATTATCCTTTTGCGAGTCCGCATTCTCCGGCAACAACTCCATGGATACAAACTTAGCGGTCGAGTCAGGGAGATTTGTGGTCGAACCTGCCACCCTGATCTGTTTGGGCTTTGAGTGGTATATAGAAGGCGATGCCAACCATAACGCCGTGGTTGAGGTCCTTTACCGGAAAAAGGGAGAGAAACCCTGGAAAAAGGCACTGCCCTTGTTGCGTATCCAGAACGAGGAATGCATCAACAGTTTTTATGGCAATACCATCGATTATATAACTCCCAATTTGTTCGCCGGCAGCATCTTGGATCTTCAGCCCGACACCGCCTATGAGTGTAAATTCAATATGTCCGATCCGGATGGCGTTCATGGGAAGGCCGTCAAAACAATCACCGTTAGAACCCGCCCCGAACCCGAACCTTCAGGAAGCGGGAAGGTTTATCATGTTTACCCTTACGACCATAAGGGACCTAAAGAAGCGCCCTATTTCGATAATCTAATGGGCGCCTATTATCTCGGTTACGGTTGCACGGCGGACTGGTGGAATCTGCATCCGCCTCGCGTACAGCCCGGTGATACGATTCTGGTCCATGCCGGGCTGTATAAAGCGAACTGGACCGTCTATGGCGCTACTTATTTTAAAGAGGGCCAGGGGACGAAATTTTCAGGGACCTATTTTTTAACCCAGAGCGGTACTCCCGAAAAACCGATTGTCATCAAAAACGCAGGGGATGGAGAGGTAATCTTCGACGGCAACGGCAACTTCAACCTTTTCAATGTCATGGCCGCCAATTACAATTATTTTGAAGGATTGACCATCCGAAACACCGATGTCGGATTTTGGGCCGGCCAGAAACGAATCGCCGGTTCCAGCGGGTTGACGGTGAAAAACTGCCGGTTTGAAAATATCGATAAAGGAATTCACACGGAGTGGTCCGGTTCGAAAAATTTTTATATCGCGGATAATGTTTTTATCGGTCGGCACGACCCGAACGGGGTTCATGGCTGGTTAAAACCGCCCCGCAAATCATCCTATCCCTTCGAAAGATGCCTGTCGGAATATGCCGTCAAGGTCGCGGGGGCCGGACACGTTATCTGCCATAACTACGTGGCCAATTTTCACAACGGCATATGCCATGCCACATACGGCGTACCGGAAGGATATCCGGCTTATGGCCATCCGGATGTCTACCCGGTGGGGGAAGTGTTGGAACAGGATCGAATGTTCGTTTCCAATGACATCTATAACAATGTCATCAGAAATGTTCACGACAATGCGATCGAAGCGGACGGCATGATGTACAACGGCAGGATTTTGCGTAACTTTTGTGTCGATGGGGCGTCATCGGCCCTGAGTTCTCAGACCCTTTACGGCGGTCCGGTTTATTTTATACGCAATATTATCTACCATAGCAGCTCGTCCGGCTTTGTAAAACACCAATCCAATCCATCCGGTTCGCATTATTATCATAACACCTCAATCTCAAAAGTAATGGCCGGTCTTGGTTCAAACTACCATTTCCGAAACAACTTGATTCTGGATTGGCTTCCGGAAGAACCGATTTTTTCAGCCGAAACTTTCACCAACTATACCTCTTCCGATTATAATGGGTTTTGCCCCAATCCGAGGGCATCGTATTCATTTGCGTGGAATTCACCGCCGTTGGAAACAATGAAAGACTATGCCAATCCACCGGTAGTTCGAAAATTTACCGATTTGGCACAGTTTCAAGAGGTTTCAGGACAAGATGCACATAGTACGTTAATCGATTTCAGTATTTTCCGGAATGTAGACGTACCGGACTATAAATCGCCAACCCAGGTTTATTATGATATCATGCCATCTGATTTTCAGATGGTTGCCGATGCCGCTGCAATTGATGCAGGGTGTATCATTCCGAATGTGAATGATAATTTTACCGGTGAAGCTCCGGATTTGGGTGCGTTGGAGATTGGAAAGCCGCTGCCGGTCTATGGGCCACGGCCGTAAAATTGTGGAGTGGATCGAACAGACGGTTGCATCGTCCCGGGAACTGGCGGCATTGGGTTTTCCGCCAATCCCTTTTTTCAACACGATGGCCGAAGCGCCGTTCGATTTCATCGCCGATACGTTGCGCGGCATGCGGGGCATATTTCTGGACATGATACGGATTCCTGAAAAATTGCTGGCGGCGGAAGAGAAAGTCAGCCGGCTTCAGCTGAAGTATGCCATCGCAAACACCAGAATTCTCGGACTTCCCTATACGTTTTCCCCCTGCACAGGGGATCGGACGGCTTCATGTCCATAAAGCAATTCGAGACGTTTTACTGGCCGCAGCTCAGACACATGATGCTGACACTGATCGAAAACGGCATTACACCGGTCATTTTTTATGAAGGGAGATGTTCGAATGTAAACCGGAGCTGGTGGATGTTTGGGTAGGAGCAGTAAGAGAATATGGTGTATATGGATGAGCCAATTTCATACAAAAATGGAGGATTACCATGGATAGTCAACTCGTCAATGCCCTGAAATTTAAAATGCAGCCGGTCGCAGTAATCCTGACGAACGACAAACCGGAGAACGGGCTTCACTTCAAAGAAGGAAGTATGTTCGGGTGTGTGGCTGCCATGCTGGTAGCGGCGAGCAAGAAAGGCCGCAACGCCTACTTTGACCGAAAGTCCTTCGGTTGTCCCGGCGGGGGAACCGGCCTGGGATTTGGCGACAGATACGAGAATTTCCCCATCGATTGTCTTCTCTCCACGGGAGACAAGGAGAAGGCCGCCAAAATGGGCAAGGCGGGTGCGATATTGGCAGAGGGGGAACGATTCTACAAAAATCCCGAAGTGACGAGGAAATGGGTTGAGTCCCTTCCGATGACCGATGTCCCCACCGAGTATGTGGTGTTCAAGCCCTGGGAACTGGTCACCGAACAGGACAATCCCGAGTTGATCATCTTTTTTGCGAATGCGGATCAGCTGTCAGCCCTGGTTGTGATGGCCGACTACAATCGCGGGACCAACCGGAGCGTTACGGCCCCCTTTGGCGCAGCATGCCAGTCAATACTCTTCGGGTACGCGGAATCGAAAAAGGAGAATCCCCGGGCCGTGATTGGTTTTTTCGATATTTCACAACGCTCGGCCGTGGACAGGGAGACGTTGACTTTTACTGTCCCCTACGGGCTGTTCCGGGAGATGGAAAGCCATGTAGCAGGCAGTTTCCTGGAGATGCATGCCTGGCAGAAGCTGCAGGAGCGGCAGTAAAAAAAGCAGAAGTCAACGGGTCAGCATACCTTATTCGACGTTAGATGTTGGACATTCGATGTTCGACGTTCATCTTTTGAATGATTCAACACCAGATCCAAATGCTGTTACCCTGATGGAATAAGCTCTATAGCCATTTTCAAAACGGTTTCCCGCCAAACAACGGCGGGATATTCGACAGTTCGGTCATACGCAAGTTGAGCGAAAGCGAAATCCCGGACTTCGAGCGGGAGCAGAGCGGAAATTTCAACCACAGACATCATTAGTAGTCTGTGACACACCCGGAAAAAGCCTGAATCTCACACCGAGCAAAGTCGCAAAGAAAAACCATTAAATTTTGTAACCTTGGCGTTCTTAGCGGCTTTGCGTGAGAACTTGTTGTTGTTTTGAAGTACACTTCTTTCTAAACGGTTTTCGGTTCAAAGGACGCTAGTTTCGGCCCGTTCAGCATCTTCTCGTTAACAAACACTTCGCTCCTGAATTGCCCGATTCGCTCTGCGGAAGAGACGTTGTGTGCCGCCTGTTCCAGGGTCGTGTCCCCCACGGCAATAACGCCAAATCCGGCCACGATACAGCATCCCTTGTACCAGCGAAGCATATTCAGTATCGGGTTTTCTGGAGACCGGTTAATGATCTGCGAGATATCCACCAGACCGACCCTTGGATTTAAATAGATGGCCTCCGCATCGATGGGTTTGACCATCGGATGATCATCCCTGGCATAAGAGATACCGCAATCCCCGCCCAGAAGGGATTCCATCCCGAACCGCTCCGCCAGGACCGCCATCCCGTCCGCGGTGGCCAGGGGATTCGACGTCATCATGCAGGTAGTGAAATTCGTGTTGTTGTATATAAGCTTATGAAGGGCCAACTCGGCATCGTCTTCTTCACGCATCTCCGTGGATATTTTGGCAAGGGGAATCTGCATTCCCGAAGGCACCGCCGATACCGGGCTGTAGATCATCTCCCGGGACGTCACCTTCTGGCTCATCGATCCGGTTCCATAGGCGCCGATCAATGTATTATAAACATACGCACACCAGTAGGAAAAATCGGCAATGGTTGACGGATCTTCAACCTTCGAACCTTCCGGCAATTCTTTCTTCTTCGGGTGGGATGAAAAAATGTCGGAGGGCGCACCCTTTTCCATGATAAAACGCTGGATCGGTTCCAGATCGATTCCCCTTCGCACCAGACCCATCGCCAGGGTTGCGCTGGTTTCGAGGACACTGACATGTCGAAGGCATGCTTCAAGGGTGGTTCCCCGGGTGAAGGCGCCATGGCCTCGGACCAGGGTGATGGGCAGGTCATCGAGATATTTTGGTATCCGTTCCTCCATCTCGACGGAACCAACCGGTTGCTTATAGGTACCGACTTTTACTCCGCCTAGAATGGACACCCCGTTTATGTCCACCGGCTGGAACAAGAACTCTTCTCTCCCCTTGTCATCCGTGCTCAGGTATCTGAGGAAAAGCTGTCTTTCAACAGTGTCGAAGGTAATCAGCGTGGAAAGGATATGGTGACAGTGCATGCATGCATTGACACCGGGAATGCTCAATATCTTTCTGTGTATATTCGACTCCGTGGAGGCCCGCCCGTCCCCCCAGCGCACATCGGTAAAACTGAGGGGCACAATGTCCCTGGGGATAAGTGCCCCCACCTGGGAGCCTGAAACCGTTATGAAAAACCGGTCGGAATCGTCAGGGTCCCGGACGGAGAGATTCCCGCTGTGGGTGTTGTTTCCATTTACCTTCAGGAGGGCCTCCCCGGCCCTGCGGAAATCTTCGTAAATGGCTGTTATGGTTTTTTCTTCTGACATTTCTGTTACCCCGAACATCTATGGTTACTTCAAGCGTTCACTTATCTTCTTTGTTGTTCTTCGTGTTCTTCGTGCTCTTCGTGGTGAACACAGTTTTTAGTAATTTTAGAAACGGGGCGCCATAAGCTCCTCAAGCCCAAGCGCCTTGATGGTTTCCGCTTTCGGCACCCCTTCCTCGTCCCACCCCATCGCCTCGTAATACTCCTGATGCATCTTGTGAAACGCATCGCTGCTCAACACCACGGAGCTGCCGTCAATATCCAGGCATTCTGAATAGAACCTGAGCGGGAGCCAGTCATCCTTCCAGGAAAACCCGGATAGAATATTGAACATCCGTTCCAGGGTGAGGGTTCTCCACGCGATTTTTTCCAGGCTTCCCGCGCTGTAATTCAAACCTGTCACCGCATTGACAAGGGAGGCGAACTCATCGAGAGTCAGGGAGAGCGAGGCAAAGGCGCAAGCGCCAATAATATCGATGGTCGTGTTGTGAAGTGCCGCGTTTCTGGCAATCACCGCGGTGCCTTCGATCCGGTCGCCGGGCCACTCCGCGTAACCCGCGCAATAGTCCCGTACCGCCGTGTATCCGTTTTGGAGGTGGCACGCCCCCCGGTTGTTCATCTCGTAGCACAACCCCTGGAGGAATGATGCGCGGGGATCGTAGGCAGGCATTTCGAGCTTTTTGATGCTCATGGACAGCTCTTTGTGCCCGTATTTGTCACAGAACCGATAGGAGCCCTGGGCCAATGCCTTCCCGATACCTTCCGATCTGCCGATAGCGTGAACGAGTGGGATAAGCATCTCTTTTCTACCGAAAGCAGGTTCCCCATATCGTTCCACAAAGTCCTGAACATCCCTTATAAACGCACGTTCTTTGGGTGTTTTCTCCTCTTTCCTGCGGTTGATACGGTCGTAGAGATCGATGAAAGCGGCGATGGTAGCCCCCAGGGTAATGGTATCGATCCCGTATCGGTTGGCCCAGTAATTGGCCTCTGTTACGGTTACCAGGTCATAGATCGACAGGTTGGCGCCCATGAGGGCGACGGTTTCAAACTCGGGGCCTTCGCCATGATCGATGACCTCCCCCTTTTCATCCCGGATCTTCGTCACCCGGGTACATGCGATGGGGCAGTTGTAACACGCGCCTTTCCGGGATTCGATTCTCTTCTTTCCGGGAGAGGTCCGTCTGGAATGGGTTCTCAACGCTTCGCCGCTGATATTTTCGATATCTTCAATGCGATGTTTCGTATCCCGCATATTGTTGTGGACAAGTTCGTTATAGTTATTGACCATGCCCAACAGACCCAGGGTCCCCATGGACGGCAGGATTCCGTAGGACTGCTCCTTCCGGGTCATCTTGCCCAGATCCAGCTTCATCCTCGATTTGTATCCCACCCCGCTCTCGTCGGACACGCGAAGGCCATCCGGGTCCGCCACCTCGATACGCCGAGCGGTGTCCGGAGCAACAACAATGGCCAGCAGGTTTTTGGAACCGAAAACCGCCCCGCTGCCGCCCCTTCCCAGGGCCCGGCCCCGATCGTTCATGATAGCCGCCATGCGGACCATTTCCCGTCCCGCCTGGCCGATGGTCATAACGCTGGCGCCTTTGGGAGACTGCCCGGCAAGCAAATCGGTTATCTCCTCGGTGTTCAGATTCAATAATGGTTCTGCATCGAGAAACGATACGCCGGCGGAAGATATGTTCAGGTAAACGGGGGTCTCCGATCTTCCTCTTACCACCAGCACATCGTACCCCGTTTTTTTAAAGGTCACCGCCCAACGCCCGCCGGAGTTGGCACTGCCGATACCTTCGGTCATGGGCGATTTGAAATTGACATGGAATCTGCCCGAAACGGGCATGCCGGTGCCGGTGGTGGGTGAGGTCGAAAAGACAAGGACATTGTCTTCGGAAAGCGGATCGATTTCCCTGAATGCATTCCGGTATTTTCCCTCCTTTTCCAGGGAGAGAAAATGTTTTATAAGAAGTGCCGCGCCCAATCCCCTGCCCCCGAAATGGAGGTCTGTTATGGCACGTTCCAGCGGCATGACATCGAACTTTTTTTCTTTCAGGTCAACCGTCAAAATTTTCCCCAGATATCCTCCGGGGAGATCGGACTTTTTCTTCTTCATCATTCTATTTCTTCATCCAGAGCGGCGCTGTCACGAACCAGGCAACCATACCAATCCCCATTATGGCTTTATGGGCATTCAGCCCGGCCCCCCTGCTGAAAACCAGTATGGATGGGACCACCGTCGCCGGAAGTCCGAGGTAGCAAATACTTTTGCATATCGTTTTCATGATGTGCGGCGCCTCCGTATCAACCGTTTTTCTGAATCATCTTACTGCCGACCACGTAGATGACGGCGGCAATAAACCATCCGGGAATGAACAGGAAAAATTTATCGTACCCCATTCCCAGCTTTAATACCAGGCAAATGCAAAGTGTCAGGACCCAGGCAGCGCCGGCGGCCCAGTTTATCTTTATCCCGCGACGATAACGCAAACCGCCCTCGTAACTCCCGCAATACTCACCGCCATGGGACCAGGCGCTACGGTCGTGTTCGTGGGGTCCGGCATCAACTGGCGCGCATAGAGCAGTGCGGCGGATATCCAGTAAAAATAGATATCTTTTAGGCAAGCATCTAATATGAGGACATTCAAGATATAGGGCCATCACGAGTTTTGTCAATATTTGATCAAAAGCCCCAAAATTCGGTTGACACGTACAATAGTTGTATATACAATCATTATATTATGTTCTCATATGACAGAAATACCTCTTTGGGGGACCTGACAGGCCTTGCGAGCAGGTTGTTGAGCAACACACTCGCCAGACGTTTTAAAGAGGCGGGGATCGATATGACCGCCGAGCAGTGGAGTGCATTGCTTGTGCTGATAAGCGGTGATGCCATGACACAGGGGCGACTCGGTGAAAAGCTTTACCTGGAAAAGTCCAGTGTCAGCCGTCTCGTGAACGGACTCGAACGACGCGGCTGGATTGTACGGAAAAAAGCCGAGGGCGACAGCAGGCACAAACTCGTTTCCGTGACTGAAAATGCAGTTGAAACGGCGGAACGGTGCGCCCCTATCGCCTGGGTTGTGCTTGAAAAGGCACAGCAGGGCACGACGGAAGATGAGCGACTTGTATGCCGGTCATTCCTTTCCCGAATAATCGGTAATCTCGAATAATCCGCTTTAAAAAACAGGAGGGTATTAAAATGAGCAAATTGATGACAAAGGTATTGTGTGTTGTTGCTGGGTTATCTCTGATAACCATCATGGCCTGCAAACCCGCTGATGACGATCAGAGCAGTTATGGAGAAGACCGTGCGCAGATCGAAAATCTTCAGGCGCGTTATATGTTTGCGCTGGATTTTGGTGATCTCGACACCTTTGTGTCAACCTTCACGGAGGACGGTACGCTGGATATCATAGGGTCTAAATGGCAAGGCAGACAAAATATAAAAGAAGGCCTTGGGGGCATGATGCCTCCGGAAGGAGAGGAGAATCCAGAAGCTCGGGAATCATCTGAAGTAACAGAAGAAAAACCGTTATACCGTGCGACCGGCCGTCATAATATCTCGAATATAGTATTAAAAATCGACGGCGACAAAGCAGTTGGAAGAGCCTACTGGTTTCATATGGGGAATGGTAATCCCGATAGGAAGGCAGCACTTAATTCTTACGGATACTATGAGGATGAGATGAAGAAAGTCAACGGGCAATGGCTTTTCAGCTACCGTAGGATTTACAATGAACAGATGGCCGAATGGATCGGATCTGATAAAAATCCTTGCTGGTAAAAGCAAGAGAGGGAAACTAATGTTCAGAAAGAAAAGGGGACAAATTTGTCCCCTTTTTTACACGTTTTTCTATATGGGTGAATTACTATTTCGGGACATTAACCTCGTCAATATTCCCTTTGAAATCAGACATCTTCAGATGGGTAAGGGTATGCACATAGCGTAACTTGCCGTTTTCCACCCTGAAAAGATGGCTGTCAGCCGCACCGTTGCTGCCTGCGCCAAAGGTGCAGTACACCACTACCGAGCCGATAACCTCATCCACAACGAAACGGCGGCTGGTGATATTCACACCGGCCGGCACACCGACCTCACAACTGTCATTGGGTGATTCTTTGCCGTCCGTTCCTGTGTATGCGCCCCCTTCGACACGGACACAGGGAAATCCCCAGGGGACAAGGTCGAGCTTCCCTTCCAGAAATGCATCCAGGTAGGCATTCGCTGCGGAGACAAGTGTCCCCCGCGTGTCACGCTTTTCGGCGGGAATAGGCCCCCAGTCCTCCATGGAGGAATACTTCAGATAATTATCGACGTCAAAAAGCCAGTAACCCGTTGTGGTCCATAACGTCTCCAACTCGGCGATCTTGTCATGGTTGATTCGCATACGAGTCCCCATGACATAGGGTTTTTCCTTATCTGTAACAATCACCTCGGTAAAGGCCTGGCAGGAATCCGTATCAAGCAGACTGCGATGAAATCTTACATTCATCGCTTCATTGACGATGCCGGTTTTAATGTCGGCAAACGCGATGTTTTCCTGATAAGATGCACCGGTTGCCAGGGGCAGGCCTGAAATATCGCCTTTGGTTTGGGCGTCAATGTAAAGGTTGACCGCACGCTGAAGCCCTCCACGCGTACAGGAAAGCTCTTCCGCCGCAAAGGTGATCATCGGGGTAAGTAACACGCTAAAAAGCACAAGCCACATAAAAGTAGTACGTCTCATTGAACTCCTCCTTTTTCCATCGGGTTAGAATTAAACAATCCAGCCAATTTCAAACTGTCCCATTTTGACCGATCTCCGTGCGGACAATCCGCCTTGGGCTTGAACCCGCTTATGCCAGGAAAACGTTTTGAAAATGGCTCTATCACTTTTATTTTTTCGGATAATATTCCAGCAGCGACTCAGGCATACCGCCTTCGGTGAGCACAACACGGTTGGTGATGAGCCAGCGTCCGTCTTTCTTGGCCAGTTCCGTCCGTTCACGCCCGTACTCCGTAATCTTCCCCTCCGTTGTCACCAGTTCCGCCTTGATGCTGTGCCAGAGAAAGGTCGCGACGGCCTCGTCCCCCTGAACGTCAATCTTCATGTTTGTCAACATCATTTCGGACACGCCCTCGGGTATGGCATCTTCGGCTTCGGGTTGTTCTTCCCCTCCGCTTTCATCGATCATTGCATACATTTCCCTAATCTTGTCAATGCCGTCAGCGACCATGCCGTTAACCTCGAGCCTGCCATCATCGGTAAAAAAGGACATAAAATCATGGTTGCTGTCAGGCCTGAACTGGGCATAATAATCGATAAACAGGTCTTCGATTGCAGCGCGCTCCACCAGTACTGTCAGTTCAGGCGATGTCGTTGCTTTGGGTACTTCGGAACATGCGGTTACGAGTCCAAGAAGAGCCAGAATCAGTAGTGTCTTTTTCATTTTGATTTCTCCTTCCAATTGGTTTGATATTATGAAAGATGAACAACACAGCCAATTTTAAAACATTTCCATTTGAGCCATTTTAGTCCTGATCCGAGTGGCCAGCAGACTCCCGGCAAAAATCAGCCCGACTACAAATCCATACCAGATCCCTTCGGGACCAAGTTTCAATGTGAACGCGCAGATATAACTGACGGACAACCCGACCAGTACATAGGAAAACCCTGCGATAAACATGGGAATTTTCACATCCGCAAAACCGCGCAAAATTCCGAGGCAGACCACCTGAAGCCCGTCAAAAATCTGAAACAACGCCGCCACCGCCAGTAGAGAAGCAGCCCGGGCGATAACCTCGGGATCAGTGGTGAAGATCAAGGGGAGCCGATTCCTGAAGACAAACAGGCAGAGGCCGCACACGCCCATATATACCATTACAAGGTGTACGGCGGAATAACTGACACGCGCCATGCTTTCGAAGTCGCGGGTACCCAATTGAAAACTGACCCGTATGGTGGTCGCCATAGCCACACCGTTTGCAGCCATATAGGTAAAGGCGGCCAGCCCGAGTGCTATTTCGTGCGATGCCAGGGGAATACTTCCCATCCATCCCATCATAATGGCGCTGAAGGAAAAGGCGGAAATTTCGAGGACCAGCTGTACGGCAATAGGCAGCCCGATTCCGACGATTCCGAGGATTTCGTGCAGGTTGGATCGAACCGTACTCAGCAGGGCGAAGTAATATCTGATGGGTTTGACAGCCATAAACCCGGCATACAGCATCAGGGGCATCACCGTTCTGGAGATGATGGTGGCATATCCCGCACCCATGAGGCCAAGCTCGGGGAGTCCGAATTTACCGAATATCAGGGCATAATTCAGGAACACGTTGAGAAGATTCGATACGATGGTCGCCGCCATGGCCACAACCGTATTGCCGAATCCCTCTCCGACCTGTTTCAGAAGGGTAAATAAAAGGAATGGAACCAGTGCGACAACAAGGGTTTTGTAATACGGCACGGCCAGGCGGACCACGTCCTCGCTCTGGCCCATGGCGGGTATGATCCAGGCAATCGACCATGAAACAAGCGTGAGCACCGGAATGAGGACGGCGGATAGAACAAGCCCGCTTTTAAGAAGTATCGCCGACTTGGCATCATCTCTTGCCCCGCGGACGCGTCCGATCAAAGGGGTGATGCCCATGAAAATTCCGGTTCCGAAAAGCATCACAACGATGTAGATGCTGTTGGCGAAAGAAGCCGCCGCGAACTCGGCCGTGCCGTAATGCCCGATCATGGCATTGTCGATCAGTTGCACGCTCATCTGCCCGGCCTGGGTCAGCACGAGCGGCACGGCAAGCTTCAATAATCTGGAATAGCAGGGGAGCCAACGCTGTATCATTAATATCCTGTTACAACAGTACAACAACCGTGAATCTACAGTTTCTTAACTGTTCGGATTAAAAACCATCAAGGCCTAACATAAAATATTCCGGTTGAGAAGGATAAAAAGAGCTGCTTTAATACCATTAATATGGATTGAAACAGCAGGAGAATTCAAGGATTCAATCCCACTGCCCAAAGGTCGCCGGTTGGTGTTCGCGTGATTTTTCTGATTTTCATGCCACTCGTTCTATCAGCAGCGCTTATCTGTCGACATTCGAACATATCCAATGAATCGAATATTTTAATTGAAGGAAGACGCTATTTTTGGTACTGTCGGCAAGCTCATATCATTGAATGTCCATCCGGCGATGAGAGTTACCGGATGGATGGCGAAAATAGCTTCCAGCCATCAGCGATCGTTTTAAATTCAGTTTATTAAGCTGATAGCGAATAATGCCATTCAGGAACCGTGTTTTCCGGATAGGCTCCATTCACCACCTTTAGGTTTCTCGGTTCTTGCAAGGAGGCGGCACGGTGGAAATTAAAACGACATTAGCTCCCGGTCAAAAAGGAACTAAGCAGTTGCTTGAAAGAATATGGTGATCAACTTGTTTGTGTTCGATATCGCTATGACAAAATTCGACGGAAGCGTCTGAAGACGATTGAACTCATTGTCGACGAGCAGGACTGGGTTCCGGGCGTTATCATTCCGGCGGACCGACGGGTCGAGATTCGAATCGGCTTTGGCGAAACCGAATTACGGGAAAAAGTTAAAGAGGCCGGTGGTTTTTGGAATCCGGACAAAAAAGCCTGGATAATCTCTTATCATAAGGTGCTTCAGATGGGACTTGAGAGAAGGATGATTGATGAATTGGATGGTTTATAGTTTATAGATATAGGAACCTGGTTTCTATATCTATAAGCTAGGAACCTATATATAGAAACAGTTGGCATATATATAAACGACGCCTAATAACAATGTTCGCATAAAGGAAAAATAATGGCAATTCCAGATTTTCAGTCAATTTTACGACCTCTTTTTTTTAATTTTCGGAGATGAACAAGAACATACGAGACGTGAATTAATTGATAGGCTATCTGATGATTTTAAGTTATCTGAACAGGACCTAAAGAAACTTCTTCCAAGCGGAAGACAGCCTATTTTTGGTAACCGCGTATCATGGGCTTTGACCCATTTAAAAATAGCAAAGCTTATAGATAATACAGAGCGCGGAGTATTAAAGATTACAGAGCGTGGTAAAGAGATTTACAAAAAACGACCTGAAATAATGGACAAAAAATATCTAAGGCAGTTTCCAGAATATGCAGAGCGTCGAGAACAATATCGACTTAATAAAACAAATAAAAGCAAAGATGATAATATTAGCGATGAAACCGAAGAATCTGTAACACCGGAAGAACAAATTGAAGAGGCTTTCGAAAATTTAAACAACAACCTATCTTCTGATATACTTACACAACTTAAAAAGGCTGGCTTTTCATTTTTCGAAAAAATAGTGATCGAGGTTTTATTGGCCATGGGATATGGCGGTTCACGAAAAGATGCAGGTGAAGCAATAGGTAAAATTGGTGATGAAGGTATTGATGGGATAATCAAGGAAGACCGACTTGGATTAGATATTATATACATCCAGGCAAAAAAGTGGGAAAACACCGTTAGTCGCCCGGAAATACAAAAATTTGCAGGTGCCCTGCAAGGAAAACGTGCCAGAAAAGGTATCTTTATTACAACATCTGATTTCTCAAAAGGTGCTCAAGATTATGTGTCCGCAATAGATAGTAAAATAATCCTGATCGATGGCAAACGACTTGCCCAGCTTATGATTGATTTTAATGTTGGTGTATCAACAGAAGCAACATATGAATTAAAAAGGATTGATTCAGATTATTTCAGTGAAGAATGAAAATGCGAACAACCGCATTAACTTTGAAACCCAAAGCGGGGCGTTCTCAGCAATATTCCTAAGCTGCATTGAACGTGGCTTTTTCGAAAGCCTTTAGACCCTTTCTCAGAAACATACACGCAAAAGCGTGCATAACTGAAGAAGGTATTCCGTGCTAAGCAAGAATATACTTCGGCATATATTCTTCACGAAGAAAAATAGCTGCCGTCATCAATTTGAACCCTTTTAACGTTACACGATAGCGTCTGGATCGAGGAACCTTTGCAATAAGACGATGAGCACGAAGAATCTGCAACATACGACATATTCGAGACGATTGACGCCTTCGTTCAGCTTTATCTTTCGATTTTGCCATACCCAGGTGCTCTGCGAGTTCACCATTACGAAATCCATGGATGCAATGCTCACCACGCATGACAGAAGCAAACAGTTTAACATCGGAAGGGCTGACAGGATTCAAGGCGCGTTTCCTTTTTCCATTAAGCTCAGCCGGAGAACACAGCTTGTCGATCATCCTGAAAGCGGCTTCGGGATCATCAATAACAGACAAGGCATCCAAATATTGCCGGTTGGCCGCCTTGGACACCTCGGCATATCGATACAAATTGGTTACGCGTTTTGCCATGGGGAACCATCCCAATACTGTTTGCCCATTGCGTTTTCCATGGCGACGGATTTTAAACTCATATGGACGGTTGATAACAGTCTCAACTCGCAGTACGGACCCGAACTTGTCGTACATTTTTATCCCGTTACCTTTCATCCTGTGTTTCACCCGAGCACCCGGCAGACGCTTTTTATAATCATTCTCGACCTCGCCCTTGAAGTTGCCGTTCAATTTGCGCCCAAGGAAAGTCAATACATCCTCGGCACTGAAGCAGACGGTCGAATGCCTCTGCAATTTTTCGTTCAGCGGACTGAGAGAAGCGGGGCTTTTAAACATAATGTCCGTGGCATACTCGGCCTGGTCGGTGACCCAATAATATTCCATGCTTTTAAGCCGTGTCTTGAGCAGCGGATTGATACGCCTTGCAAACGAAGCCAGAATCTTTTCCCATCGTTGTTTTGGGAATTTGTCGGCTATTTTTTGCGCTTTCGTGCAATCCTCAATGCTCAAAAAGGCATTTTCAAGTTGGTTGTAATGGATTCCGTTTTTGTCCATTTTTTTTGCCAGCCACTCGTGACCGTTGATGTAAACCTGGATCATAAACGGAAGCCAAGTCGAAAGTCGAACATGCATGAATCCCAATTGTCGATCCATGTAATAAAAATACAACGTCAAGCACCGGGGACGGCTACTAACAAGACGGGGTTTGTTTTCTCCGTACCGCATGGCAAAACTAGGATTTTGTTCAACAACGGAAAAAACACATATGAGTCCCTCGTTGATACCGTCTCTTTCAGCAATTTGATGAGCAAGCTCTTCCTTTCTCGTTTTTTCGTTCAGGTACTGATACGGTCTGCCCTGCCGTTTCGCATATTCCATGGCGTTTTGTTTAAGAAATTCGGATTGATCCTTGGCAAACAGTTTAAAATCTTTTATCAGAAAGCCGTTCCGATACAGAAATTTTTCCATTGCCTCGGGAAATCCAAACGGCAAATATCCTTTAAAGATTATACGGTCAAAGATCGATATGGTACCTGTAATCTTTTGCTGATGTTTTTCGACAAATTTTTGCATGGCGCTCATCCTCTCCAAAAAGTTTTGTGTGGAAACAATCTTTTCGGATGATAAGCGCCATTTCTTTTGTCGTTAACCTTTAACCTCGAACCTTGAACCTTGAACATTCCGGCTTTGCCGGATTAGGCTTTGGGTTCAAGTTATGCGCAACGTTCGATGAAAGGATAGAGACATTGAAAATGTCGCTCGTCAAAACACCTTTCTTTATTATTCTTTCTATTATTCTTTTCTGTACGGGTGCTATCGCAGGTGATGACATAGCGAATGCATCGAAAAGTACGCAGTGGGTAGAGGATGCCAAAAAGTGCGGCCTATCACCTGCAAATATCGACCTACTTAACACGAAGCGAATACTTATCAGCGACGAAACATACAGACAGATTTTCTCGGCATATTTATCCGGCGAAAGACCGCTTTTTATCACCTCCGATTCTCTGCTCAACGCATACCATGTTCTGTATGAAGAATCGATTCTCCGTCTTGAAAATGTATATGCCGGACGACTGCCAGGTATACTGAAGCTTGTCCTGAATAACATTCATGATACCGACCGCCACTTGAAAGGCAATCCTGCACTCGTATCAGCGGCGAAACAACGTGCAATGCTTACCATGGGAGTTGCGCTGAAACTGATTGACGACACGTTTCAGTTCGATGATACAAAGCTGAACACGATTTTATCAGAGGAGGTCGAGAGAATTATTGCGGCAAAAGCCGTATACCTTCCAGAATGGTTGGCTAAACCGGATACATCTTTTGTTGCTCTGGATTACTCCCGGTACAAACCACGTGGGTTCTACCTGCGGTCAGAAAGGCTGAAACGGCACTTTCGAGCCGTCTCATGGTTGCAGTCGATCCCGTTCCGCATAGGAAACGATGTCGAGTTTCTTTCAGCTCTAATGCTTGGGAGTTCCGTAGATAGAATACAATTCGAAAAATATTCAGAAAATGTGGACTTTGAAAATTTCTTTAGTGCCTACAGCTTTGCGATAGGAGCTGGGGACAATTGGGATCTGATGAAAGCTGCAATTCATTCTCAGGCAGTTCTCCAGATGGATTTGGCAGGCAATGATCTTCAAGAGAAACGGGCATGGCTTGAAAAGATAGCAGAGGGATATAATGAAGAACCAATGATCGATGACCAGATCAAATTCGCGCCAGATAATCCTGCAAATGGTACGCAACCCCAATTCCGGATTATCTCTCCCTACCGGACCCCAAGCGCCATCCTCTTCCAGCGTACTACCGATCCCCAACACTTCAACCGCTCCTATCCTACCGGTTTGGAGGTGGCCGCCTCGTTGGGTTCGACCTTTGCAAGGCAAAACCTCGGTGAATCGGGAAAAGAGGATCTTTTAAAGGTGATTGATTCTTCTATGACCTATTTCGAGTGCCAACGTGACAAAATCCGACATCATTTTGGTTCGGATTGTCAGAGTCTATATCTTCAGTACCTGAAAGTGCTCAAAGCGCTTCTGGATAAACCGGAGCCTGACATGCCGGACTTTATGAAGACGAAAGCATGGGAAGCGAAAAACTGCAATACAGCTTTATCGGGGTGGGCACAACTCCGGCATACATGGGTCTTGCATGCAAAACAGAATACTCTCTCTTTGTTTGGGAGGCAGATTCCTGTTGGATTTGTTGAGCCTGAACCGGAATTTTTTTCGCGAATGGCGGATCTGGTGAGCACAACTCGTCTATTTTTCAATTATGTGGGCGCATTCAATCCAGACTACGGATATGTTATTCACGCTCTTGAAAGCTTGAAAGGTTTTCTTGCCGATTTGAAAGACGAGAGTAACGGGCAATTGATATTCTCTAAACTTCACAAACTCTCAAGTGATGAGATGGTGAGTCGCGCTCTGTTGTCCGCATTGTTGAACATTAGCCGCACAAAAGCAGCTTCGGGATTAGAGGGGAACTTCAGAGAGCAAATGCAATGGATCGATGCAGTGATAGAGGATATAAAGAAAGGAGCAATTGATAAACACCCTGATCTGATAGAAGTGGTCAAAGAAGAAGACATTGATCTTAAAGAACTGTGGGAGCAATTCGAGATAGTGAGCCGACGGCTCGAGGCGATAGCACATAAGCAGCTTCGCACTGCAGATCTGAACACTGACGAAACAGCTTTTATCCGCTCATATGGGAAAATTATCGCAACAATCATGCTATATAGTGGGAATTCGTACAATTCCCCAAGAGATGATTCACCCCGGATTGTGGATATCTGCTCCGACCCGCAAACCGGCACTTATCTTCATGTTGGTATCGCACGCCCCAGGAAATTATATGTTCTGTATCCGTGGAAGGGAGAGACAGTCCTTTGTGAAGGAGCTGTTATGCCATACATTGAATTCGTTGCGGCAGAAAGACTCACCGACGATTCATGGAAAGAGAGATTGGATTCCGGGAATATGCCTCTGGTTCCAAAATGGTTGTCTCCCGTAATCTCTGAGGGTGGATTAAAAAGCGGGCTAAAACGAAAAAAGAAGAGCAAATAACCCCTTGAACAGCAACACTATCATCGAACCAGGCGTTTCACATAGGCCGGAAACCCTGGGCGGGATTTTTTCATTACCTATTTTAAGTCAAACGCACTTAGAATCACTGCCGGATTTGGTTCCCGGCAAGTGAGCTTTTTGTTATCATCTTTACTGGCATAGTGGAAAGCACAATGATTAAAACTTCTATCATTCTATTTTGTATCTTTATACTTTTCGGTACTTTTTTGGGCGCTGAAGAGCCAGGCCAAAAGTCATCTCTTCAAGGCGATTTGATTGCCGCTCAATTGTATTGCTTCAGCCTTGAGGATTTTCTTTTTACAGTAAAGGACAACTACAAATCCAAGGATGACGTTGTTAAGTTTTTCAGGCAAGGTTTCGGCCCTGTTATCTCCGAAAAGCTAACGGAAAATATCTGGAACAATAATCAGGTTGAACTCAAAAGCGGAGATAAAATTATGGAATCGCCTGATAATGTATTTTTTACTAATATCACAGACAATTCTGCGATGATATCATTTAAAACACCGAAAAACAGAAAGAATATATGGGGTAATTCTGAATTCACAGAATTGGTATTTCAAAAAGAGGATGGCCGCTGGAAATTGTTTCAGATACAATGATTTGAAGTTAACACCGCAGTCCAGGTGACAGCCGGGACTGGGCGCGTTTACAAAATTGTTCTAAACCAGAAAGCATTAAATATTTAGCGGTCAGCGAAAGCCCCGGCTGCTCCTGACCGCATTATGTGTACGAGAAATATGAGAATTACACATTCAAATAAAATAAGATTTTTCAGTGGGTGTTTATTCATCCTTATAATTTTTTATCTTATAGGTTGTGCCTCTAATAATGACAATGACGCAAATGAGGAAAAAATATATCCAGAAGCCGATACTTCAATAAGAAAAAAGATTACAGAAGATGACGCGTGCCGCATAATCGTCGACCTTTCTGGTGAGTGGGATAATAATCCAGATCTTCCTGACGATCAGGAAAAAGAACTAATACATCAGGCTCAGCAAGACTTGCTCGATGCATTGGATGCTAACAATTTAATAATTGGAAATATTTTGGAGTTCACATTAATACCATCTATTGCCTTCGAAATTTACGACGAAAAAACCTTAGATTTTTTAATATTTTCTCCACTGGTAAGTTTTATTGAAGAAGATATAGCTTTAAGTATAAGCTAAAAATGCACATAACCCGGCACGACACAGGGCAACAAACAGGTGGCGCCTTTGAGTTTCCAGTAATGCGTGATCAAAGGAAAAAGGAAGTATGGCTGACTATACCAAGCTTAATTTGAAACAATCGGCTCTCATCACTATCGATACACAATGCGACACACTCGATGGGCAACCACTTGAGATTCCCGGCACGAGTGCTGCACTACCAAATATACTTGCTTTATTGGATGCTTTTCGAAAACGTGAATGGCCAATTATTCATATTGTTCGCATTTACAAAAAGGACGGATCAAACGTTGATTTATGCCGCCGCGGCGCTATAGAAAATGGCGCACAAATGCTGTTAGAGGGATCATCTGGTTGCGAACTCGCAGAGGCTTTGTTTCCAAATTCATCTGTCCATTTAGATTAGGGAAATAATGGGGACGTCTATGATTTTATGCGTTACTAAGGTGAGAAAGTATGATATAAGGTGAGAATGCCAAGAAAATCAAGGATAGATGCGCCGGGTGCACTGCATCACATTATCATCAGAGGGATAGAGCGAAGAAAGATATTCAGATCGGATTATGACCGGAGTAATTTTGTCGGTCGCCTGGCGGAACTTGTCCCTGAAACGCAAACCGAGTGTTTCGCGTGGGCACTGATCCCCAATCATGCGCATTTGTTGTTTCGAACCGGTTCTGTCCCGGTCAGCAGGCTCATGAGTCGTCTTCTTACCGGTTATGCGGGATGGTTCAACAAAAAATATCGTCGACACGGGCAGCTTTTCCAGAATCGTTACAAATCGATTTTATGCCAGGAAGATGCTTATTTAAAAGAGCTGGTCCGATATATACATTTGAATCCTTTAAGAGCGGGGATCGTTGAAGATTTGAAAGAACTGGATAAATATTCCTGGTGCGGACATAGTTCTGTCATGGGAAAAAAGAAGCAATTGTGGCAGAATGTTGATTACGTTTATCGGCTGTTTTCTGAGAAAAAGAAAGAGGCACGGAAAATATATCGGGCGTTTGTCAAAAAGGGTATTGATGAGGGAAAACGAGAGGACCTGACGGGTGGAGGACTTTTGAGGAGCCAGGGGGGATGGGAGGCATTGAAAGGGTATCGAAAAGCCGGTATCCGCGTGAAAGGGGATGAACGTATTTTAGGAGACAGTGATTTCGTTGAAAAAGTCTTGAGGTCTGCGCAGGAGTCGCTTGAAGAGAAATACGGACTGAAGAACAGTGGGTATGATTTTGATAAAGCAGTAGAGCGCGTTTCGGAACTGATGGACATGGATGTTTCTCAGGTTCTTGCTTTTGATAAGGCACCGAAAACTGTCCAGGCTAGAGCATTACTGTGTTTTTTTGCGCATCGAAAACTTGGCATGACGACTATAGAAATCGCCGGCAGGCTTAAAATCAGTCAATCTGCCGTTAGTCGTTTGTCAAGAAAGGGAGAAATCATTGAAAGAGAGAAATCTATTAAGCTGATTGAATAGAAACGCATAAAATCATAGACGTCCCCAAGATGTCCTTAGACGTCCCCAAGATGTCCTGAACGCTACCGCCATTTCAGCTACCGCTGCAATATGCCGGTAAGAAAATGCTCTTTGATAGCCACGACCATTTACCCAAGCCATTCGGCCCAGATACCGTTCGGGCCTTCATCGGGGTGAGGCCTCCGGGTATACTTCTCCCTTTTTTTCGGGAGGCCCGG
Source organism: Desulfobacterales bacterium (assembly GCA_963677545.2). GTDB lineage: Bacteria > Desulfobacterota > Desulfobacteria > Desulfobacterales > JAFDDL01 > JBECKW01. Next base: position 132,972 of record CAXXKH010000011.1, read on the forward strand.
CTCGTTTTCCGCCGACTACTATGCCCTTCAGCCTTCGCTCTACCGTGCTACGGCCGACAGGCTGCTGACTTCCCTAGTATATTCACAGGACTAAACAATGAATAAACAAGATAACCAGTTTTACAAACCGATAATAATATTATTGGCGGTGATTTTATTTTTAATGTTTTTCCCCGGAGAAGCATTTTGTGAGAAATCCTATGACTACATTGATATTACTGATCCAGGTTTTAAAAAAACACCCATAGCGGTACCGGTTTTTAAGGCCATTACATACGGTTCCAAGGAGCAGAAGATTTGTGAAGAATCCTCTGCTCTTTTATCCGACACGCTCGAATTTACCGGGTATTTCAAATTGATCGACCGGGATGCCTTTTTGACTGATCGGGAATCAATCGGGGTTAAAAAGGAAGATATTCGATTTAAGAATTGGACTGTCATCGGTGCGGAATATTTGATTACCGGTGGTGTAAAGATCTCCGGGGATTTACTAACTATTGAGCTGAGACTGTTTGATACATTGACGCAAACTGGCATAGAGGGCCTTGAGCTAGGATATACGGACCGGCTTGAAGATCATTCGCTTCGGGAGATCATCCATACCTATTGCGCCAAGGTGATTTCTCAGCTGTTTAAGGTGCAAGGTATTTTTAGCAGCAAAATCGCCTTTGAATCCAAAAAGAATGGTGTTAAGGAAATTTTCAGCTGCGATTTCGATGGGTACGCTCCCCAACAGACCACCAGACACAACAGTATCGCAATATCCCCCACCTGGTCCACTGATCGAAAATGGATAGCTTACACAGCTTTAGTCGAAGAAAAATGGAAATTGTACATCAAGAATTTGGGTGAAAGTCGAGGCTCAGTAATAGATCAACATAGACACATCCAAAACCCGGTATGGTTGCCCAACAAGCTTGAACTGGCGGCAACTTTATCAGATTCCCGTAGCTTATAAACTATTTATTTAATGACCGGGGAAGGAAAAATCATTGAAAAATTGACCGATACAAAAAAGACCGATGCATTAAGAATTGATGTATCTCCTTCGTGGTCACCGGATGGGAAAAAATTCGCGTTTGTCTCGAACAGACATTGATGGGGGTAGGCAAATTTTTTGTCTCGAATAGGCACGGGGGCAGACAAATTAAAAATCCAGATACCGGACAGGTTCGGCGTCTTACCAACGAAGGGAAACAGAATGAATCACCCAGCTGGTCCCCCAAGGGGAACAAGATTGCTTATGCGGCATGGATTGACGAACATTGCGATATCCATGTAATCAGTGTTGATGGGTCCGGGGATATGCAGTTGACACATGACTCCGGTGACAACGAGTCACCATCTTGGTCTCCGGACGGTAACCTGATCGCTTTCAGCTCGACACGTGAGGGTGTGTCCAAGATCTACATAATGACAGCTACCGGTACGGACCAGCGAAGGCTGTTGAATCTTCCGGGAGCACAGTCAACCCCTCGTTGGTCTTTAAATCTGAACAAATTAGATTCTAAGTAAAATAATGGGGGCTGTTCTATTTTATGATTCTGAATGATTGTCGGGCCAAATGAACATATTGTAAATACAGAAAAAAAACATGATATCTACAGCCCATAATATTGCTTGGTCCGACAAGGATTCGGGATTTTCATCATCAAATACTTGTCGCTCAGCGGTAGCCCTGGCGGCAACTGATGGCCACGTTGGCATCTTAAAAGTTGACGGGCACCCATCGATGGTGATATTGTAATACAATAACTCTATCGATTGGAGGTTTTGCATGCAAACAGTTACTGTGTCACCGAAATACCAAGTCGTAATACCAAAATCAATTCGGGAGACATTGCAGCTTCGTCCCGGACAAAAAATGCAAGTTATTGAATTCGAAGGACGTATTGAGCTTATTCCGGAACTTGACATAAAACAACTTCATGGATTCCTGAAAGGCATTAATACGGAATTCAAAAGAGAGGATGACAGATTATGAATATAATCGATTCCTCGGCTTGGCTTATATATTTTGCTGGTGAGTCACAAGCGAAACATTTTCTCGAGCTTTTTAATGACCCTGAAACCCTTGTTGTTCCAACAATAACGCTTTATGAGGTTTTTAAGGTGGTTTTGAGAGAAGCCAGCGAAAACGAAGCACTCCAAGCCATTGCCGCCATGAAAAAAGGTAAAGTGGTAGATTTGACTCAATCCCTGGCATTATCTGCATCAAAGCTAAGTTTGAAACACAAATTACCGATGGCTGACAGCATTATTTTGGCAACAGCAAAATTATACAATGCCGTTGTATGGACGCTTGATTCCGACTTCCAGAGTATAGACGGTGTAAAATATTTTCCCAGAAACAGATAAATGCCAACCTGTCGTTTCACACTCGACCGGGAACCCGGAGCGGCCTTATTCCATAGGCCTTGTCGAGATAAACGTGGCTTAAACCCTGTTCGCGTTGGATTCCCGGCGGGTGAACTTTTTGTTATGGTGCCAATCCGGCAATATGGGGCCGAACCAAGTAAAGCCTTTGTATTTATAACCAAGAAAAGTATGCTCTGAGGGTAATGCGACTGTCAGGCGGCATTCAAAGGCTGAATTTGATCAAGTTCTTTTTGGAAGCGTTGTTCAGAATCCCACTGATCAAATGCATGCTGGGCATTCAGCCAAAATTCTGGTGAATTCCCAGTGGAAAGGGTTCGGTTGTGCAACGCATACCTGGATGAGAAGATCCGATTATCAAGGCCTACATCATGCCTGAATATATAGGTTATTTGGAAACAGCCGAATATCTTGCGTTGAGCGGCGCCGTTGGTGAGGCGGGACGGCTTTATCAACAGGCCGAGGCCATCGGCAGGGAAGCGTTTGAACTGGAGGAAAGCGCCCGCTTCGCCCCCATGGACCTTGTCTGTACCCAATGCAGCATTATGTTGCATGCCCGGGATTACAAGGCGGCTGCCGCTGCCGCCGATCAATGCTTGGCAATGAAATCTTCTTTCGAAATGGAGCCGTCACCGCACGGTCTCGGTATTTACGGTCTGGCCTATGGGGCGGCCGGAAATCACTCGCGGACCATCGAATGTTTTCAGTAAAGCATCGCCAAGTACGAGCAGATGCGCTCCAGCATCAAGGCGTTGCCGGCGCATCGCCATCCTTTTTACTGGGCCGCCTTTTTTATCGTCGGTGAATGATGACAAACGCTATATCTCAAGGGGGTGAGGAATGAAACAAGCAAAGCTTCCGCTTATGGGGATTGTTATTTTTTTTCATCTATGGCTCTGTATCACTGCTGTTGCACAGCAGCGGTTTGCCACACCTGGAGCGAGCATCATTGATCCATTCAAACACAGCCTCATTTTCAGCGAAAATTTCAATACGGTCGATCCGGCATCTCAGGCTCGCCTGGCGAAGTGGCTGCTATGCGGATCCGAGGGCAACTGGAACGGTCATCTGAAGCAAAGCCTCTATCATTTGGTCAACAACAGTGCGCCCAACGAGGCGAATTACCTGATTACGGCATTTGAAGAAAGCGGTTCGCCCGCACGGATCGCCGAAGTCAAGGTGAATATCGATGTCCGCCAGGGGACCGTTGATTCCGGGGCGGGGTTGATTTACTCCAGCAGCTTGTCCGGAGATACGCATCATGCCTTTATTCTGCAGCGCAGCGGCCGCTATGCGTTCTTAAAAAAAGATCGTAACGGATTCCAGGTTGTTCAAAGCGGAGAAGATGCTGCTGTTCAACCTTATGTCTTTAACAGCCTTTCCATTGAGTCACTTTCGGACAACAGGGTTGATTTGTTCATCAACGGCAGACGGGTTGGCAGCGTACAGCATCCGAATGTCGGGTTTCAGGGCGAAGACATCGGATTGCTTGCGGTCAGTACCGGTTATTTTTCTTTTGGATCGCTGGCAGTGGCAGTGCCCTTTGATCGATTCGGTCGGCCCAAGGGATTTGACAAGGGCATGACGGGCTTCCCTTCCTCGCCCGCTTTCCCTCAGGCAGGAGCAAGCCGGCCGTCTCTACAGCAGAGGCCTCAAAATCCGAAGACACCCGGAAAGGCCCTACCCCCCTCCCAAGGTGACATAAGCATTACCGCCGCGGATGTGGCCATGGCAAAACAAACCATCAAGCGCAATACCATGACGGTGCCGGGGATGGCGATCGGATCTAAAATAAAAATGGGCCCCGGCGACTTCAGCGCCTCCGATGCCTTGGTCATCTATATGATCAAGTTTCATCAGCGGCACAATATTTGTCCCCCCATCTCGGTTGTGGCGGAAGCGCTTCAGAAAGTACATGACGCCAATTTCGCCAAAAAGGCGGTTGCCGTTTTCTGGAGGGAATACAGCACATCAAGCGGCCGATTGTCCCTGGCCGACAGCTTCGACTGGTACATCAATACCAAGGCAACGGAAAAGCATAAAATCAACAACGCACGGCTCCAGGGCTACGTCGGCGCCGGAGAAGCCTGGCAGAGGGCCATGAATTCCCAGCGCAGTTCATGGGAAAAATCGACCCAGCGCCAGGATGAGTATATTCTCAAACGGGGAGCGTATCGGGCAATTTTAAATGCCCAGGCCGCTGTGGATGCGGCCGAGCGGGCCATTCAGTGACCGACTTCCAGCCTCACCAATAATTTCCACAAGCCTGATTAACGCCAGTTCAAGAATTCTATCACTACGAAGGTTCTCTATCGTTTTCCCGGCAATAATATCGACAGCTTCTCTTGCATGATCCAACATATGCTTAAAGTAAACGGTGTCGTCATGTTTCGGCATACTGGATCTCCCGCTCCGCCATGATTTCGGATCGGAAATATTTGCTGATAAATCCCGGTGTATTGAGATCGACATTTCTACCGAGAATGGTGCTGAGTTCATTCTCAATACGTCCAAGTCTGATTAGACCGATCCTTGTGCCCGGCTTAAACTCAACAAGAACATCAATGTCACTTCCCGGATTAAAATCGTCGCGAAGAACCGAGCCGAACAGGGAAAGGGTTTGAATGCCGTGTGTACGGCAAAATTTGGTCAACCTTTTCTCAGGTATTATGATTTTTGATTTTTTCACTCGGCGCTCCGTAATTGAAACCACAACCGTAAGCCGATCACTCAAATACTAATATTTTCTCTGGCATTGAAAATATCGTCAACTGCGGGATTTGTCAATAAAATAGGCCTATTTCCGGCAAAGCTATAACACCTAATAAAATTATGGGGTTCGTTCCAGATACCTTATCCTGAATGTGGTATATGGTTTGGGGAAGTGGGGACACCCTCCCTGGCCCTGCCGTGTGTAGCTGCGAGATTCAGGTAGTATACGAACCGGCTCGAAAGGTTGTCGGTAACGGCGCGTTTCGAGCTGTTGTAAAGGACGAAGTAGTCCGGAATCGGGATGTTATTGGGACACTCGTCGACACGGTACCGGCAGTTCGTGCAGGAGATTACCGTATTTTCATTTATGATGTCGGTCACTTTGGCGATAATGTTGTACTCCTCATCATTAAGCAGCGCAAAATCAGCCATGTATGAGGTGTTGTCCAGGACCTGCGCCATGGTGTTCATACCACTGAGCACCATGATGACCCCCTCCTTGCTCGCGGCAAACCGTGCTGCTAACTGAATACTCTGTCCTCAGAATCATATTATTTCACCGCCCGCTTCGCTTGAGACGCAAAGAACGCGGAAGGTTTTAATTTTTTCCAAGTACATCGTATGTCCTTTTTGCCGCATCAAAAACCGACAACCGTATGTAATAACGAAACGGATAATGAAGTAGACCAATCATCTTAATTTATTGCCTAATCCTACAGACCACCACAGGATTGGCCAATATCGTGTGTCAAAACAAAGCATTACATGCAATCAGCGCCTATTCCGGATCGCTTGACTATATAGGTAATGACTATATAATGAATGATAACACATTGATTATAAAGAAGGAGAGCCGGCATGAAAATTATTAGGACAATCCTGTTCGTTTCCATTTTACTCATGACGAATACGCTTTTTGCATCAGACTGGCCCCAGTATCTCGGACCCGACAGGAATGCCGTGTCCGGTGAAAAGGGGTTGCTGCGGTCCTGGCCCGCGGAAGGGCCTGAGGTACTCTGGACGGTCCCCCTCGGCGAAGGGTTTGGCGGCGCCGCCATAAGTGAAGGCAAGGTATATGTCTATGACCGGGTTGAAGACAAAACGAATGTCCTCCGGTGCCTGGATCTTTTGACCGGAAAAGAAGAGTGGACATTCAGCAACGAGTCTCCCGGATCGGTCAGCTTTGACGGCTCGAGATCGGTGCCCACAATCGATGGCGATCGAATCTATATCTGTGACCTCTTCGGAAATTTTCACTGTGTCGACAAGAACACGCACAAAGCCCTATGGCATAAAAACATCTGGACCGATTTCGGCGGCGAAGGCTTTCCGAGATGGGCGATTGCCCAGAATCCTCTCATTTATGAAAATATGGTCATTGTCGCTTCACAGACCCTGGAAGCGGGACTGGTGGCCTATGACAAACAGAATGGGGATATCATCTGGAAGACCCCGGAACTCCCCGGGGCGACAGGAGTTGGGACAGGGTATGTTTCGCCCGCCATTGTCAACCTCTCCGGTGAAGATCACCTGACCATGATAACCGCCGCCAGCCGTGACGGTAAAACAAAGGGCGCCATTCTCGGGTACAATCCGAAAACCGGGGCCCATCTATGGACCTATGAAGGGTGGCAGTGCAGAATCCCCATCCCCAATGTCACTCAAATCAGCGACAACCGGCTTTTCGTTACCGCCGGCTACAAGTCGGGCGGCGCTCTTTTCCAGATAGACAAGAGTGGAAATGCCTATACGGTGAAAGAGATCATGACGTCCGATAAATTCGTCTCGCATGCACACCCCGCGATCCTCTACAAGGGACATCTGTATGGTCACGCCAGCAACAATGAAGTGCGCGACGGTTTTATCTGCATGGACCTTTCGGGTAATATCAAGTGGGAAACCGGAAGGGATCCGGGATTCGACAAGGGGGGATTCATCCTCGTCGACGATATGATTATCAGCAGCGACGGTGAAAAGATGCTTTATCTCATAGAGCCGACCCCGGAGGCGTTCAAAGTCCTTGCAAAAGCGGAACTGCTGGAGACAAAACAGGCATGGGCGCCCCTGGCGTTGAGTGACGGGAAACTGGTGATCAGGGATCAGAAGCAAATGAAGTGTGTCCTGGTAAAGTAAAAATCCGGATCCAGAGGCCTGGCTGTGGGTTGGCTCTGAAAGGGAACAATGTTTTAAACAGCGAAGGAAATCGATCATGACGGAAAAGGGGCTGGTGGTTTATTGCAAATGCATTCACAGGAATCTCGTCTCTTCGGAATCCCGTACGGCCCTGTTGCAGGGACTCCATGATATCGGTTTCAAAACCGTCGTTGTGGATGACCTGTGCGGTCTGGCCGCCCGCCGGGATCCCCTGTTGAAAACCTGGGCCCGGATCACGCCGCTTGTCATCATCGCCTGTTACGAAAGGGCCATTCGGTGGCTGTTCGATATGGGGGGAGCACCACTGCCGGTCGACACCTCCGTAAAGATCCTGAATCCACGTTCCCTGCCACCTGAAAAAATCATGGATGCGCTCCGCACGGAAAAAACAGACACGTCGGAAGCGCCTTCATACATTTCCGGAAATAAGGAGCGCCAGGAACCCTGGTTCCCGGTAATCGATCGTGACCGCTGCCGAAGCTGCAAGCTCTGCTTCAATTTCTGTCTCTTTGGTGTATATACGGTCGACGATCAGGACCGCGTCAGGGTGTCTCAACCCGATAACTGCAAAAACAACTGCCCGGCCTGTGCCCGGGTATGCCCCGAAAGGGCGATTATTTTCCCCAAAATAGATCAGTCCCCCATAAACGGAGACGAGGTCGACGAATCCAAAATCTCCGCCGCCCCCGTCAGGCTGGATCTTTTCAAGAAAACCGACGTCTATTCCATGCTGCGCAACCGGGGTCGACGATTCTCTCCCGATCCCCGCCAGCCGGTGAATATGCTGGAGATCCTGCACAAGCAGCTCGATATCCCGATGGAGGTGCTCAAGGCCCTCTCCCCGACGGATCTGGACCGGATAAAAAAGAAGGCCTCGTCAAGCGGGAAATCGAATGACACATAGCGCTCTCACCCCCTCTGTCATCCTGGTTTCCGACCGCACCCTGAGTGCCCGTTACCAGATACTTTTCGAGGGGATTTTTGCGACCATGCAAACGACCGCGGTACCCGAGGTTCTGATGCGCCGCTTCCTGAGTCCCCCGGTCCCAACCGATGTTCGGGGACGGGCAGATATCTCCCCCCTGGGACTGCGCCGTATCGAGTCATCTCTTCTCGCCACCCTGGACCTCGATCCGGACGATGTGGTCTGCACGACACCGGAGCGACTGCCCGATCTGCTCGGACCATGGGTCAAGGCAGTACTGTTCAGCTCGAGTGATCCGCTCGGCCATGGCATGAGCAATACCACCACCAGCATGTTCTGGAGCGGTGAACTGTATACCCGAAGATGGACCCGGGAAATACTGCTCCGGCTGAAGGAAGCAAAAGAACGATATTCGTTCAAGGTTGTCCTCGGCGGCGCGGGGGCCTGGCAATGCGCATCTTACCCGGATGAAGCCGCCGGCCTGGGTATCGATGTTATCTTCGAAGGCTATTTCGAAGAGGCCGGACCTGAATTCATTCGTGACATTCTCGAGGAGAGGCCCGTAGACGCTCATATTACCGCCTCCGGGACCGGAATTGATCATGTCCACCCCATCCACGGCGCGTCCATGCTGGGAATCATCGAACTGTCACGCGGGTGCGGCCGGGGATGCCGTTTCTGCAGCATGTCCAGAAATCCAATGAAACACCTGCCGCCGGATCTTATTCTGGCTGACCTGGAAACCAATCTTTCCGCCGGCGTACGATCGGTGGTAAGCGGCAGCGAAGATTTCTTCCGTTACGGTTCCACCACGGGCAGGCCGGATTTCAAAGCCCTTTCGGGTCTACTCACACAGATGAGAAAACTTGATGGATTGTCCTTCATGCAGATCGATCACGGGAATGTCACCAGTGTCCTGCAGCTCTCTGAAAAAGAGCTGATGGAAATACGGCGCCTGTTGACCTGGGAGAAACCGTCCCGTTACCTCTGGGTAAACATGGGGGTGGAGAGCGCCAACGGGAAACTGGTAGCGTCCAACTGCCCCGGCAAGATTGCCCCTTTCTCTCCGGGTGACTGGCACGATATGGTGCTCGAGGCCGTGAACCGGCTCACTCAAACCGGATTTTTTCCGGTCATCAGCATTGTTCTCGGCCTTCCGGGGGAACAGCCTTCCGATGTGTCGGACACCCTCCGGATGGTGAAGGAACTGGCCCGCCGGGAGGTCGTGATTTTCCCCATATTTTACGAGCCGGTCCTGGCGGAGGATATCGAATCATTCGGAGGGGTTTCCCTTAAAAACATGCGCGCCGACCATCTGGCACTGTACCGCGCCTGTTATGAAATCAATTTCAAACGTGTCCCGAAACTCATGTGGGACAACCAGACAGCAGGCAGTGTCCCCTGGTTGAAGCGCATGGCGCTGCAGGTCATGGGACGGCTTGAAATAATGAAATGGCGACTTACTTTCAGTAAAACGTCAAAATTATTGAAACCTCCTGCTGAAATCGGTGCCGGAGGCGCCCTGGAGGGAAGGCCATGAGTGACGCCAGTCTCGCATTGATATACAACACGCATCCGACGCAAACGGAAGTTCCGCCCACACTGAAGGAACGGGAGGAGCTGCGCCGGATGGTTTCGGATTATGTGCAAGACAATAAACTCTGCGCTCCCCTGACGCTCAATGAGTTGAAGCACCATGCCGCTGCGGTGCTGAACGAATATCAACTGCCTGTTCAATATACCGATTTTGTAGCAGTTCTCGTAAACAACGCCCTGTGGCGGGACACCGTAGCCGCCATTCCATTCAACAAACGCCTGCTGCTCATGCCGCAATGTCTGCGTTCGGCGGAAAAGTGCAGGGCGCAGTGCGATGAAATCGGCCTGCTCTGTGAACACTGCGGAGCCTGTATCATCCATGACTTCAAACGTCAGGCGGAAGACCTGGGGTATGCCGTGCTGATCGCCGAGGGCTCGCCCATCGTCATGACTCTGATCGAAACCGGACAGATCGAGGCGGTCGTGGGGGTCAGTTGTCTGGCCACCCTCGAGAAGGTATTTCCATATATGGAAGCGGGCGCCGTACCGGGGGTCGCCATTCCGCTGCTCTACGACGGCTGCCGCAATACGGCGATCGATACGGACTGGTTGTGGGAAGCCCTGTATGAAATTTCCGACAACCCCTCCATTCCCCGGCTCGACCTGAAACAACAGCGCAAACGGGTGGATGGTTGGTTTACCCGGGATGCCCTTGAATCCCTCATAAACCCGGAAGGAACCCAAACCGAATCACTGGCGTTGGAATGGATGGCGCTTGACGGAAAACGATGGCGCCCCTTCCTGACGGCATGCACAGTTACCGCCCTTGCCCCGAATGATACCATAGCGGAGCGAGACATTCAGCGGACAGCCGTGGCCGTGGAGTGTTTTCACAAGGCCTCCCTTATCCATGACGATATCGAAGACAATGACGACGTTCGCTACGGCCGGGAAACCCTCCATGCCGGGCACGGCATCCCGGTGGCGCTCAATGTCGGCGATCTCCTTATCGGTTGGGGGTATCAGCTGCTTTCCGAATTGAATGTCCCGGGGGATCTGCAAGCCGCTCTTGTCAACAAAGCGGCCCATGCGCATCGCATCATGTGCCTTGGCCAGGGCGAAGAACTTGTCTGGTCGGGAAATCCGCGCGCCCTCGGTTCCGACAAGGTCCTGGAAATTTTCAGGCGAAAAACCGCCCCGGCCTTCGATGTGGCCCTCTCCCTTGGCGCGATGCTGGCCGGGGCGGATGACGCCGTGCTCGTTTGTCTCCACGAGTATAGCGAGATACTGGGCACCGCCTATCAGGTCCGGGACGATCTGGAAGATTACGTGGTTCCCGGCGAGGACAGACACCGCCTGCTCGACCGGCCTTCCATCATCATGGCCCTGGCGACTGAACAGGCCCACGGACACGATCGTCACCTGCTTTTGAGAGCGTGGCGGGAGCCTGAGGTCCGGGAAAAAGAGTTCGATCGTATCATGGCGCTTTTCAAACGTCTGGGAATGGCGCAGAGTACGCGCGGCCTCATGGAACAGACAAAGACCAGGGCCATAGACACGCTGATGCAGCTGCAAAACCCGGCACTCAAAGGCCTGCTGCGGCGGGTAATCAGCAAAATTTTTGGTGACTTCGATTTGATGGGATGCTGCAATGACGCTCAGACGGGACATGATTCGAGCCCTGGCCAGGGCCCCGCGCCTGCTGAATGATTCAACCGATCTCGTTCGCGCGTTCGTGTTGTGCCACCAGGCCGACAACGGGGGCATCATCGGCCGTGACAGCAGGCCGGATCTCTACTACACGGTTTTCGGCCTGGAGCTTCTGATCGCCCTGGAGTGTTCCGTACCCATCGATTCCCACAGGGACTATCTCGGCACCTTCGACCATGGGCAGGCCCTCGACCTGGTGCACCTGGCAAGCCTGGCGCGTTGTCATGCCAATCTCGCGGACGCGACATCCGGCACAATCGAGGCCGGCCTGCGGGGCGGGTTGGCCGACCGGCTGTGGGCGCATCGATGCAAAGACGGGAGTTTCAGCACCGGTAATGCTGACGATCACGGCAACGCCTATGGCTGCTTCCTTGCGGTTGCCATGTGCCAGGACCTCGGCCTATCCGTTCCGGATCCGGAATCGGTCATAAAATGCCTGAAGGCGCTGGTTACCGATGACGGCGGTTTTGCCAACGAGACGACGGGCGGAAAATCCACCACCCCGTCAACCGCCGCTGCCCTGTGCACCTGTCACATGCTCGGGCACCCCCTGCCCGCCGGGTCGGCGGATTGGCTCATGAACCGGATCCATCCCCATGGCGGTTTCAGTGCCGCTTCGGCGGATAGTCCATTATATATCCCGGATCTCCTCAGTACCGCCACTGCCCTGCAGGCCCTCTCCTACACCCGGGCGGCAGTGACCGGGCACGAACGTCATCTTGACTTTATCGACAGTCTCTGGAATCCCGAGGGAGGATTCAGCGGCAGCTGGGCGGATCCGACACCGGACTGCGAATACACCTATTACGGACTTCTGGCGCTCGGTTATCTGGCGGATATTTCATGAAAGATCTTGACGCAACCATCAACAGATTACGGCGAATGCTGCTGGCGGAATGCCGCGGCCAATGTCACTGGGTCGGAGAACTCAGCAGCAGTGCGCTGTCTACGGCGACGGCGGTCTTCGCCCTTGCATCCGTGGACCGGAGTACCCATGCACACTGCATCAACTCCGGCATCGACTGGCTGGCCCGAAACCAGAACCCTGACGGGGGCTGGGGCGACACGACCGTCAGCAAAAGCAATCTCAGTACATCACTTCTGGTTTACAGCGCCATGACAGTCACTTCACCGGATCGTGATATGCTCGATGCGTGTGAAAAATATATCGGCGACATCACCGGTTCGCTCAAGCCCGGGGATATCGTCCGGGCGGTTTTGAACGCTTACGGTTCCGACCGGACCTTTTCCATACCGATACTCACAAATTGTGCCCTTGCCGGGAGATTGGGAGAAAACGGCTGGTCATACGTACAGGGCCTTCCCTTTGAACTGGCCATGCTGCCCCAGACATGGTTCAAGTGGCTTCGGCTGCCGGTGGTCAGTTATGCATTGCCCGCATTGATCGCCATCGGCCAGGTCGGCTTTCACCACCAGCCACGGATCGGATGCATACAACAAGCGTTTCGAACTCTTGCCAGATCACACACCCTGGATGTTCTCACAGGCATACAGCCCGACAACGGCGGATTCCTCGAAGCCGTTCCCCTGACAAGCTTTGTCGTCATGAGCCTGGCCGGTTGTGGACAGCGGGACCATATTGTGACACAAAAAGGGACAGGATTTCTGCTTGCCGGACAGCGACCGGACGGGAGCTGGCCCATAGACACCAACCTGGCCACCTGGGTGTCCACCATGGCGGTCCAGGCCCTGGGAGTTGACGGACTATCCGGCAGTCATGGAAGGTCGTTCCTGACCTGGCTGCTGAATCAGCAACACCGCCGGGTTCATCCCTATACGAAGGCGGATCCGGGAGGCTGGGCATGGACAGACCTGCCCGGCGGCGTACCGGATGCGGACGATACCCCCGGAGCACTGCTGGCCCTGAAGGCTCTCGATCCGGAGGCCGGGCAATCTCTTGAAGCAGTCGAGGCGGCTGTCACATGGCTGCTCGGTCTGCAGAACCGCGACGGCGGTATGCCTACTTTCTGCCGCGGCTGGGGGAAGCTGCCTTTTGACCGAAGTTGCAGCGACCTGACGGCCCATGCGCTAGCTGCCTGGTCCGTGTGGAAGCCGCGTATGAAGCCGTTACTTCAACGGCGTGTCAACAGGGCAATACGGAAAGGGTTGATATTTTTATGTGAAGCACAGAACAAAGACGGGTCCTGGATGCCGTTATGGTTCGGCAACGAACACGTGAAAGGAATGAACAATCCGGTCTACGGCACCGCCCGGGTACTTAGCCATCTCTGCCGTATGAAGGCCGGAGAGCTTGAATCCATAAGAGACGCTTGCGGCAATGCCCTTGAATGGCTGCTTGCCGCCCAGCAGGAGGGCGGCGGGTGGGGCGGTGATGAGAATGCGCCCGTAACGATTGAAGAAACCGCACTGGCAATAGACGCTATCGCGAGTTGTGTGGTTAACGGAAGTATTTTCGAGAGACAGATGGGCTCTGCCGGGGAATCTCTCATAACAGGTTCCCGGGCATTAATGGATTTGCTTTCATCACATGATACGCTGCCATCCAGTCCCATCGGCCTCTACTTTGCCCGGTTGTGGTATCATGAAAAGCTTTACCCGCTGATTTTTTCTTTATCGGCGTTACGAAAGGTTAGAAAAAATATAAATAAAATCATGGAGGAACGTTATGAAAGTACTACTCGTTAATGGAAGCCCAAATAAAAATGGATGCACATACACTGCCCTGGAAGAAGTGGCCGGTACACTCACCGGTGAAGGCATCGACACGGAAATCTACTGGATCGGCAATAAACCGATCTCGGGATGCATCGCCTGTTTCCAGTGCGCTGAAAAGAAGAAATGCGCCATCGATGATAAAGTCAACGAGTTTGTCGAGAAGGCCAAGACAACGGATGGTTTTATTTTCGGCTCACCCGTCCATTACGCCGCCGCCGGCGGGACGATCACTTCTTTTCTGGACAGGGTTTTCTTTTCCGACAAGGTAGGCAGACAGGGAACCTTTTATCTGAAACCGGCGGCTTGTGTTGTATCCGCCCGTCGTGCCGGCACCACCGCGGCTCTTGAACAGATAATGAAATATCTTACCATTTCCGAAATGCCGGTGATCTCGTCCCAGTACTGGAACATGGTGCACGGTACAAAACCGGAAGAAGTCAAAAAAGACCTGGAGGGGATGCAAATCATGCGGACTCTGGGCAGAAACATGGCGTGGTTCCTGAAGTGCAAGGAGGCCGGTGAAAAGGCGGGGGTTCCGCTTCCCCAGCAGGAAAAGTTTGTCTCAACGAATTTTATTCGTTAGTGGCTCCAACGAGTTTTATTCGTTAGTTGTCGCCACTGTAGCATATTGTATAAATGTGCTCCAAATAAAAAATCTTTTCTCGCGCGGAGACGCAGGGACGCAGAGAAAAAGCATTAAAAACAGCATCCAAGGCATCTTGATATGATTTAGTTATTTCAAAAAACCGAGCTTTTATTTTTCAATATTATGCTTTTCGTCGTTCTCTGCGCCTCCGCGGCTCTGCGCGAGTAATAAAGGTTTTAATCGGAGAGAGTAAATTCCATGAAAAATATTGCCGCAATTATACTGTCTGTTGTTCTATTCGCATCCAGTCATGCGTTTGCCGCCGACTGGCCCCAGTATCTCGGGCCGGACAGAAACGCCGTTTCCAGTGAAACGGGACTGCTGCGGTCCTGGCCGGCGGACGGCCCGAAGGTTCTGTGGACGGTTCCCCTGGGGGAAGGCTTCGGGGGCCCGGCCGTAAGTGACGGCAAAGTCTATATTTACGACCGGGTTGACGACAAGGTCAATGTGCTTCGCTGCCTTGACCTCATGACCGGCCGGGAAGAGTGGACCTTCAGTTACGACGCGCCCGGGTCGGTCAGCTATGACGGATCGAGAACGGTGCCCACGATCGATGGCGACAGAATTTATGTCACCGATGCTTTTGGCAACTTTCACTGCGTTGACATGAATACCCATAAAGCCCTCTGGAATAAAAATATATGGACCGATTTCAGCAAAGTGGACATTCCGAAGTGGGCGATGGCCCAGAACCCCCTGGTCTATCGGAACATGGTCATCATTGCTTCCCAGACACAAGAGGCAGGTCTTGTGTCCTATGATAAGGAAACCGGGGAGATTGTCTGGAAAACCTCCAAACTCCCCGGAGATGCGGGATATGTTTCGCCAAAGATTGTCAGAATCGACAATGAAGACCACCTGGTGATGATATCCGCCAGCCGCTACGAAGGATCGACGGGAGCCGTCTGTGGATTCACCCCCGGAGACGGTAACCTTCTGTGGTCTTATGAATGGAAATGCAAAACCCCTATCCCCAACGTCACTGAAATCGGGAATAACCGGCTTTTTGTCACAGGCGGCTACCGGGCGGGCGGCGCCTTGATACAGGTCGTCAAGGAAGAAAAATCCTATGCGGTAAAAGAGATCCTGTTTTCAAAAGAATTCGGCACCCATGTTCACCCCGCCATTCTTTACAAAGAGCATCTGTATAGCCAGTGCACCAACAACCAGGTGAGAAACGGCTTCATGTGCATGGACCTTTCGGGCAATATCAAATGGAAAACCGGGAAAAATCCCCATTTCGACAAGGGCGGATTCATCCTTGCGGATGATATGATTATCAGCAGTGACGGTGAGAAAAAATTATATCTGATTGAGCCGAACCCCTCAGAATTCAAGGTCCTTTCGAAGGCGGAACTGCTGGACACAAAACAGGCCTGGGCGCCCCTGGCACTGAGCGACGGGAAACTGCTGATAAGGGATCAGAAGCAGATGAGGTGCATTCTTCTAAAAAAATAATCCGGAAGTTATCCGGGGATAGATATACCGCGGAGAGCTCCCGGAAACGGTTTCAAATAATCATTTTTTCATCCAACTGCATCCGTTTTTATTCCACGGCAATACAATAAAGATTCTTTAACCCTCTTACATATAAATTATTTTCGACAATCGCCGGGGATGCGTCGAAATGATCATCCAGCACATTTTTCGAAACGACCTTCAGCTCGGTACCATCCTTTATAACGTAACACATGCCGTTTCGGCCCAGGATATAAACAAAGCCGTTTGCGGCAACCGGCGATGCGTAAACCCCTTTCATGCCATCGAGCTTTTGGGACTCATAATGAATCTTCCCGGTTTCAGCCTCCAGGCAACTCAACCGTTCATCATATCCACGCAGGTAATACAATCTGTTATTATACAGAAGGGATGAAGGGACATAGGGGGTATTCCTGCCATACGTCCATGCCACAGCATGGGAGTCTTTCAATTCCCCGTTTGCCTCTTCTAATATGATTGCCTGAAGGGCGGCCCCCCTGAAACCGCTTATCAGGAAAACCAGCTCTCCGTCCGTTAGCGGCGATGGAATCACATTTTCGGTCATGCCGGAAATTTCCCAGATAACGGTACCATTTTCCAGGTTGTAAGCGGTTGATTTACCTGTGGCCGCTATTATCAGTTGAAGCTTGTCCTTTACCTCAACAACCAATGGTGTTGACCAGGAGGTTTTCTCATCCCTGCTCTTTTTCCATATGATATCGCCATTCGTCCTATTCAGGACATAAACGTATGATTCTTTTTCATGGTCCCAGTTGACAATAAGGTAGTCTTCATAGAGGACAGGCGAGCTGCCTTCTCCAAAGCCAGCCCTGATATTCATGTCCCCCAGATCTTTTTCCCACACCAAATTACCTGTAAGATCGAAACAGTAGATGCCATATGACCCGAATGAAGCAATGAGGTATTCCCCGTCCGTCACACATGACTGGGAAGCCCAGCTTCCGTCACTATGGGTACCTTCGTGGGGAAATTGCTCGCGAACCGCCTTCCGCCAGATAATTTTCCCATTTTTCCGGTTAATCGAATAAACAACGAACTGCTGGAGATATTCGGGGACTTTACCCGTCGACTGCATCCACTGGGGTTGTGCCGCTTTCATTTTTTCGATCATCTCGGCCGAAGCTTTCTTGTCAAGCGAAACCGCGGAGGTAATAAACAGCTGATCTCCCCAGATGACGGGTGAAGAAAGTCCCTTCCCGGGAATGGGAATTTTCCATTTTACATTATCGGTTTCGCTCCAGACAGTCGGCGGACTCCCCTTTACGGCTTCACCCGTAAACAACGGGCCCCGCCAGGTCGGCCAGTTATTGTTATATTCTGAAGCAGTTACGTTATTCAGGGCCACACCGGGCATTAAGAGCCACACCACCAGAAAAAAAAACATTCCAGTCAATTTCAAAGCACCCCATTTCGGTCGGTACTTGTGTTGGGCGATTGCATCGTTATGTATCGGAGAACTGTTAAGAAAATGGCTCATTTCAGCTTTCATCTTTGCATCTCCTAATGTATTAATTATGCCTATTCCTTCCATTCTATCACAAAACCGTTAAGAATTCCGCGTATTTCTAATAGAGTGAGTCCGTATATTGGAAAAAACAGACAAAACGACAATTCCAAGTTTTTCGAGCCGGTCTCAAAATATCACGTTATATCAAACACCTGAAATGCCCGCATCGAACCCGCCCGGGCGACACCCTGCCCGGCCCGCCACATCCAGCCTGAGCGCATGCCATTTGTTGCGAGAGTTTTTCTTGACAGGTTGTCGGGTAGTTGGCATAAATCTAAATTCGGTAGACGAGTTCCTGTCTTTGGCCGGCATCTTAGCTTTTAATACAACTGATGATGGTTGCGCGTTGTATGGTGTGTATGCATGATGCAGAAATATATCCTGCTTTTTTCACGATAGCAGATACTCACCCCTGGTCCCCGGAAGCGACTTCGGAATCTCCCATGAGCCCCGGGATTTCCTCCCGCAGTGAAATTGTACCGATACACTCAGCACTTAAAACACTGAATATATATCCCCGTTTTAAATATATACTAACCGGCCATCATTGGGGTGATGGCTTTATCCATTATGTTGAATGAGAAAGGAGACTTTTTAAAATGACAAACAAGTACTCTCGACGTGAAGTATTTGGACTGGGTCTTGGCGCCGCGGTTTTAGGAACATCCAGCCTTGCACATGCTGCATCTTCGACAAAATCCTCGTCCGATCCGCGGGAAGCTCATCCCACGACAACATTGGAAAAATACAACAAATATGGCGAAGACCTGGAAAGAATTTTGTTACTGCGTTCGTCACCCATCGCGGTAAAAATGTTGGAAAAAGAAGAAGATATTCCGAAAGAAGCGATCAGGCCCAAAAAACAGGGGTACCATCTCGCACAATGTCAGGCATTTGCCATGTCGAGGCGAGATAAAGCCACGGTTGCCATGTTGAAAGAAGATCACTGGTGCCCCACCGCCGTTATGGCGTACGGCCTTGTTGAAAAACCGGATTCGGTAAATCAATGGTCTCATCCTTATGACTCTTTTGAGTATGGAAAATATATCGGCATGGTAACAGCCCCCTTAAAAAACGCCACTTTTGTGCCTGATGTCGTGATGACTTTCGCCAAACCTGCTCAACTTCGGGGTTTGTTGCTATCCATGAAAAAAGAAGATGTCCCTGAAGTAAAATACCATTTCTTCCCCCCTTCCTGCGGCTGGTCGGTTGTCAACCCCATTAAAGACGGCAAATACTGGGTTATCCTGCCTGATCCCGGTGACTACCAGCGGGCGCTTACCGATGAAGGAGATTTGATATTCTCCGCACCCCGCGTCAAAATGCCTGAGATGATGGCAGGTTTGACACAAAACGAGCATGGGCCTTTCGCATATCGTGAACACCAAATGTTTATGGAGAAAAATTTCCCGCTTCCGGGTCTTTACAAGCAGATGTTTAAAGGCTGGGGGATGGATACAGAGTAGTTCGATAAGAAGGAGAACTGAATGAAGCAATTTGGATATGCAGGTTATATCCTGAGAGTCAACTTGTCGGAAGGCAGTTCAAACAAGCTGGAAACCGTAGATTATGCAGAGCGGTTTATAGGGGGAAGAGGAATCGCCGCAAAACTATACTGGGATTTTGTCCCCCCTGAAGCAGGCGCATTGTCCCCTGACAACTGCCTGATATGCGTTACAGGGCCTGTCGCCGGATTTACGGGATTTGCCGGCTCCAGATGGCAGATCTGCGCAAAATCGCCGTTGGGTGACCGGGAGACATTTTCATACGCCAATCTGGGCGGCAAATGGGGAGTAAACCTTAAATTTGCCGGATATGACGGCCTGGCAATACAGGGTAAAGCGGAAAAACCGGTATGCCTCGTGATCACCAACGACAGCATCGAGATCAAAGATGCTTCGGAGTACATCGGCAAATCGACATTTGATACATGTGACATCCTTAAAAAGAAATACGGAAACGCGTTCAGTATTATGACGATCGGCCCTGCCGGTGAAAACCTTATACCCTGGGCAAATATCATTACCGACGAGGGCTCATCCGCATCCGCGGGAATGGGCGCTGTCATGGCATCAAAGAACCTGAAGGCTGTTCTTGTTGCCGGAGACATG
Source organism: Desulfobacterales bacterium (assembly GCA_963677545.2). Classification (GTDB taxonomy): domain Bacteria; phylum Desulfobacterota; class Desulfobacteria; order Desulfobacterales; family JAFDDL01; genus JBECKW01. The sequence continues at coordinate 152,846 of CAXXKH010000011.1, forward strand.
AAACCTGAAGCCGCCAATCCCGAAAAACTGAGCAGCCTCAGAACACAGATTAAGGAAATCGCAAAAAACATACTTTATGATGAACCCTGGAATACTATCGAAAACCTCAAGCCTTATCCATGTTTCGGTTGTGGTCTAGGCTGCGGAAGAAATTCATATAAAGAAAATGATGGACGGAAATACAAATCCCTCTGCCAGGCGACAATGTTCTATTTCAAGCATATCATGGCATATGAAGGCGATTTGAACCATGAAACACGGTTTTCGGCAACCAGGGCTTGTGACGGGTATGGCCTCGACACATCGGTAATTCACGGCATGATCGACTGGCTGGCCTGGTGCCATGCACAGGGCTTGATCGATGAAGTGAAGACAGGGCTTCCCCTGTCTAAAATCGGCGGCCCCGAGTTCATAGAAAAACTCACGGAGATGATTACGTACAGAAAAGGCTTTGGAGATATTCTTGCAAAAGGAACGATAGAAGCCGCCAAATCCATAGGAGAAAAGGCTCTCGAGAGAATAGGAGACTTCATCGCCAACAGGAACAGTGAAACGAAAGACTATGATCCGAGGATCATGCCGGCAACAGCCCTGATCTATGCCCTGGAGCCGAGAAGACCCATCCAGACCCTCCACGAACCGGTATCCCCTCTTTTCAACTGGATTAAATGGGCAAACAAAGCGGAAAATGCCACTTTTTCCAGCGACGTTTTTCGAAAATATTCAAAAAGGATATGGGGAAGCGAAAAAGCAGCCGACCTTACATCAATGGACGGAAAGGCGCTTGCATCAAAAAAAGCCCGTGACAGGGCCTATGTGAAAGAGAGCCTTATCTTATGCGACCTCAGATGGATGAGAATGTGGGCGGATTATTTTGCCCAAAATGTAGACCAGCCTGCCTTTGAACATCAGATTTTTTCAGCGGTGACCGGAAAAGAGGTGGATGAAACAGAACTCAACCGGCTTGGAGAAAGAAATGTAAACATGCAGCGGGCCATCCTTTTAAGACAGGGATGGAAGGGTAGAAGTGATGATCAACTGATGGATTATTATTTTACACAGCCGCTGCGGAAAGGAGAACTGTTCTGCGATCCGGAATGTATTGTGCCGGGAAAAAACGGCGAGATCGTATCAAAAGAAGGCGCCGTTATCGATCGCCTGGAGTTTGAACAGCTAAAAGATGAGTATTATGAGCTTCGTGGATGGGATATCGAAACCGGTCTTCCAAAGGCAACGACCCTCATGGCTTTCGATATGAATGATGTCGCAGAGGATCTTGCACAAAGGGGACTCCTAAAATGAGATGAAATGGAGGCATAATAAATGGGCTCAGGACTGAAGAGTGCGGATGGATTCTACGGATGGATTAATCTGGTAATCATGTTTTTTTTCAACATCGTCTTCATGATGATGATGCTATCATTTGCACTCTTTTTACCCTCCTGGGTCCAGGAGTTCTCCTGGAGCAGGGGGGACATGTCCCTGGCCCAGTCCGTCGCGTTGGTCCTGACAGGTCTCGCCGGTCCGATGGCGGGAATCTTCATAATGAAAAAGGGGGTCAGAATCGCCATTGTGCTCGGGAACATCTTTTGTGTCGCCGGGCTGGTCATGCTCGCTTACCAGCAGCACATCTGGCAGCTCTTTGTGGGATACGGCGTGCTTGTCGGTTTCGGTATGAGCCTGGGCGGATTGCTGGCATTGATGACGGTCATCAATAACTGGTTCGTGATGAAAAGGCCCATGGCCATGAGCGTCACCATGGCCTCGATGGGATTCGGCGGGGTCGTCTTCAACCCGGCATTGATGATGCTTATCAATTCAATAGGGTGGCGCAATACCTACCTGGTCATGGCGGCATCCGCGTTTCTTTTCTGTGTGGTGATACCCGCGCTGTTCCTTGTCAACAAACCCGAAGATCTCGGCCAGGTCCCGGACGGCCCCTCTTCCCTGGAGAACCAAAAAGCTGAATCAACGCACGAGATCCCAAACAATCTCTATAAGACACCGGTTGAATTTACGGCGAAGGAGGCCCTGCGGACCCGGACCATGTGGTTGTTGATCGGTTATACGGTCGTTCTGTTTACTGTCATGCAGATGATAATGACCCACCAGTTTACATTTCTCCTGGATATCGGGATTACGGACACCAGCGCGGCTTTGGCCACCGGCATTTTCGGGTTTATTATGGGGTTCAGTCAGTTGGGGGTCGGTTTTCTCGGGCTCAAATTCAAAATGCACTCCCTTGCCGTGATATCCATCCTTTTTTGTATTACCGGTTTCATCATTCTGTTGTTTACACGATCATTCGGCATTGTGATTCTGTACAATGCTTTCCTGGGAATAGGATTCGGCATCCAGTCCATTGCCATGAGCAACCTTATCCCCGATTATTACGGCAGGAGCGAATTCCCTAAAATGATGGGCTACACCATGCCGTTTACCACTTTTCTCTCCGCGCTCGGAACTCCCGTGGCCGGATACATCCGGGACACAACCGGCAGCTACACGCTTGCGTTCCAGTTGTCACTCGCCGTGCTGGCCGTGGGATTCGTTTTCATCTTCTTTGCGAAACCGCCTGTTCATCCGTCGCTCAAGGGTCGCGAAAAAAATGTTTTGCCCGGAATGGCGTAGGGCCATGGCAAGCAATCCAGCCCTCTGAAAAACATTGCAGTTTCAATAGCATACAACATACCATCCTGTTTTTTCTTGACATGACATGAGGCAGTTGCTATTTGTCAAAATTTGTATAGCAATGGTAATATTCATATGCTATATAGTATAGTTAATATACAGTATAGTATGAAAACAATTTGTTATTGTTTGTAAAAAGGAATCGTTACCATGCGACAGGAATTCATTAAAACCGTCGTTACGGATCTATTTTCAATCCCGGCATATTCACACAGAATTGTCAGGAGCAAATTCACAAGGGTTGCGTTGGAAGACATCGAAGTCAGTCTGACACCGCTTCATTTTGAAATCATGATGCTGTTGACCGAAGAGGGTGCACTGCCCGTTGCCAAAATCGGAAAGCGTCTGGTTCTGGCAAAAGCGCACATGACCCAGCTGGTAGATAAACTGGTCGAAAATGAAATCGTCGTTCGGGAACCGGATCCCGATGATCGGCGTGTGATCCGAATCTCTATTACGGCCAAAGGCAAAGAAACCCTGGAGAAGATACATGAAAGAGTAAGCCGCGCTTTTAAAAAAGCGCTGTCCTCTTTAAGCGAGAATGACCTTGAAGAATTGACAACTTCTTTGAGCAAAATTCGAAGTTTATTACCAAAAATGATTTAAAAACAGTTTGAAAACCTCCTTTAAGGCCTAATTCGGTGTTGGGCTTTTTTTGAGGAATTTGAAATCCACGCCAATCAGCAGGAAGGATCTAAAGCTTAATGAAAAAAATGGACAAAAACATTCTGGACAGTGACCGTGTAGGGCGGCTGTTAATCATGTTTACAATTCCCGCCTTTATCGCCATGGCGGCCCATACTTTATACAATGTTGTGGATACAATCTTTATTGGAAGATATGTAGGCAAGCACGCAATCGGCGGGCTTACACTTGTATTTCCGATCCAGATGCTTTCATTGATGATTGGAATGACGACCGGTGTCGGGGGCGCTTCATTGATATCGCGATTCCTGGGTGCCAACCAGAAGGAGCGGGCCGAACTGGCGCTGGGCAACTCTTTTACCGTAACGTTCGTATTATCCGTTATTCTGACTGTTATCGGCCTGGCGAATGTACCTTTGTGGTGCCGGTTTCTGGGCGCGTCGGACAACACCCTGGTCTATGCATCGGATTACCTCTATATCATCTTGATCGGAATGTTTTTTATGACATTCTCCTTTTCATTGAGTTCTTTGATAAGGGCGGAGGGTAATGCAAAAGTGCCCATGATCGGCATGGTTTTGAGCGCTCTGCTTAATATCGTTCTGGACTGGATATTTATCGGCCCCCTGGAAGGAGGAGTAAAAGGAGCAGCCTGGGCAACGGTGATCTCTCAATTGATCGGTGTCATTTACTTTATGAGCTATTATCTTTTTGGAAAACCCGCGCTGCGATTTAAATTGCGCGATTTGAAACCGGATTGGAAAATTACCTGGGAAACCCTTGCGATCGGCTCCTCAGCAGGTGCGATGATACTGTCTGGAAGCCTCTCCGCGATTATTGTAAACCGAACAGTCATTACCTTCGGCGGCGACCTGGCCCTGGCGACCTGGGGGATTCTCAACAGGGTCATGATGTTTGCCATGATGCCGGCAATCGTAATCGGGCAAGGTCTCCAACCGATTGTCGGCTTCAATTATGGTTCCCGGCGCTTCGATAGAGTATTAAAAGGCATAAAAATAAGCAGTATCATAGCAACGGCCATCGGCCTCGGGGTATTTCTGGCTGTCTATTTTCATCCCAGTGCCGCTATCCGGATTTTTATAGATGACAAGGATCTGGTCGACCTGGGGACGTACGCTGCCAGGCGGGTTTTCCTGGCCATGTACTTGATTGGGCTCATTAATATCGGGGCGACGGTTTTTCAGTCCATAGGAAAAGCACTGCAGGCCTTTCTATCAACGACAACCAGATCCGTACTGTTCCTGATCCCCGCAATCCTGATCCTACCGAGATTCTGGGGTTTGGACGGTGTCTGGTGGGCATTCCCCATAACGGATTTTCTGACCTTTATAGTGGTGATAGGCATGCTGGTACCTGTTTTGCTGGAAATGCGGAAACAGAACCTTGCGCATAAAAAGGAAACTGCAAATTCAGGAGGCGGGAATGATGGAGATGAAACATTAGCGGAGTCTGCACAAGCTGCCATTTGAAAGCGATCCCGTCTTCGAACTGAGCGGGTGGAATACCGGGGTGGAAAGCTATTATCGCTGCGAAGAGTGAGCGTTTATTCAAATCAGGGTAACCGCGTTTGGCTTTTTGTTCGGATCTAAATTAATTTTTTTAGAAGATAAACGTCCAACATCGAACGGCCAACATTGAATGCCGAGATCGCTTCGCTCCACCATTTTTAAAAGAAATTAGCGGCAGCATACCTTATTCGACGTTCGATGTTCATTTTTTGATTCACTCAATACCAGATCCAAATACGGCTTCCTGGTCATACCAATATGTCAAACTTGACATATAGAACATTGTCATATATAGGGTCCAAGTGCGTTTGATGCAGGTTTTTTAACCCCCTCCTCTAAAGCCCAATATTCCCGCAAGCGGTGGGAGTGAACCGATGGATTCAATGCAAAAAATCGAAATAAAAGCGGGGTTCTTCCGGTTTAATCTGTCGCCCCGTTTTGATTTGAATCTGAACGTCAGACCTCCTGCCGTTTTTCGGCGGATATATTGTCAACTTTTTAATTGCAAGAAAAGGAGATTGCGTAATGGCTGAACATGAAAAACCGGAAAACAAAAAAAAGAAAATAGGCCGGCGCGAATTCCTGATCGGCAGCGGTTCCGCAATTGCGGCAGGGACACTTGCGACAGGTATTCCCGCTTCCGCCCAGGCATCATCCGGCCAAACGGATCATCCGGAGTCAAAGGCATATCTGGTTTACGACAGCAGGGTCTGCTGGGGATGTCAGAGCTGTATGTTCGCCTGTTCCTCTGCACACTACGGAGAGGCGAACCCGTCGTTGTCGCGGATTCAGATCATTCGCGATGCCCCCTCGTTTACGACCTATCCAAACGATATTGTCATGGCGGTGTGCCGGCAATGTGTGACGCCGGTCTGTGTTGAGAACTGTCCCGTAGGGGCGGCCTATATCGACACGAAAAACGGCAACGTCCGAAGGATCGATGAGGACAAATGCATCGGCTGCGGGACATGCATTGAAATGTGCCCCCAACAGCCGCACCGGACGGTATGGAATCCCATTATCGGAAAATCGACCAAGTGCGACCTGTGTATCGACACGCCTTATTGGGACAAAAAGGGGGGACCGGACGGAGAACCCGCCTGTGTGACCATCTGCCCGGCCAAGGCGCTCAAGCTGGTCAGCGAGGCACCTCCCCAGGGGGATGTCAAAGGGTACGATGTCGCTTTGGCGCCACCGGCCCCGAAACTCCCCTTCGGACCGGGTGGACCCGGCGCAGATGAATCGGCACCGAAATCATAAGAGAGGAGAAATAAAATGTCTTATGGCTATACAGGGAAAATAGCACGAGTAAATCTTACAACAAAAGAGATCAGCACCATCGATACTGCCAGATATGAATCGTTCGGCGGTGGATACGGTATCGGCGCCGCCATTTTCTGGGACCTCGCGGTTGCACCGGGAGAATGGGACCTCAAAGACCCTTATGATCCGCGTCACGTCCTCCCGATCATGGCCGGCAGACTGGCGGGAACGGGCGTACCCGGAGCCGGCAGGACCAGCCTTTGCGGTATTTCTCCGGAAACATTCCCCACATGCGAATTCTTCCGTGGCAATTTCGGCGGCCGGTTTGGCAATATGCTGAAACAGGCCGGCTGGGACGGCATCGTCATTGAAGGCATGGCTGACAACCCGGTATGGATCAACGTCATCAATGATCAGATCAAGATCGAAGATGCCAAAGAGCTTTGGGGCACTGATACATGGGAAGCCCAGAAACGGATTGCCGCAATGGTAGGCGGGAGAACCCGCTATGGCGAAGAATGGTATCAGGCCGGCGAAGCGTATACCACAAGCATTCCCCAAATCGTCTGTATCGGTCCTGTAGGGGAAGCAAAGTCAAGGCTCGCAGCACTCATCCACGGCAGCGGTATCAGTGCGCGCGTGGGTGGTTATGGCGCCGTATTCGGGGCAAAGAAGCTGAAGGCGATCAGTGTCATCGGAACCAACAGCGTCAAAATGGCCGATGCCAAAGGTGTTCTGGATATAAGATTGTGGCAGATGAGTTCCTCCTTCGGGATGCCTGCGCAACCCGGTGCAGCATCATGCATGCCCTGCCTGAGGTCCGATAGGCGTCGGAACAGTTACAATGCCGGTGAAACCATGTGTGTTGATCAGCACTGGCTCGAAACTAAAGGCTCTATGGAGAAAGATCTGGCGGCAGAGGCCTTGATGAGATATGGCGCCAGCGCATGGGCGCTGCATTTCGTGGGTCTTTTCCTTTCCGATATTCCGGGCGCTCCGGCTTTTTTCAATAAGCGGGTGCCGGTTGAAACGGGACTCGGCTGGTACATCAAATATCTTTACGACATCGGTGAGCTCGGGCCCGGCAAGAGGATCGATTCGAGTCCGCTGCCCATGGAGGAGTGGAGCGAACTCACCTTCCGAAAGGCCATACTGGACGCAATTTCCAGAAGGGCCGGCATTGGTGACGTTCTCGCGGAAGGCGCCTGTCATGCAGCGAAAAAATGGGGACGTCTCGAAGAGGACATGGAGAGCGGCGCGTTGAGATTCCCTGCCTGGGGCGCCACCGGGCACTGGACAATGCCGAGCGTGGAATGGGCGTACAACTACCTGCTTGGTGCGGGCGATCCCAGCTGGCACGGCCTGGTCACCGCTGTGGGTAAACCCCGTGACGGATCCCCGATCGAAAAAAGTCTTGAAAAACTTGCCGGGAAAATGGGGCCCTATGCCGACGATATCTTCATGTTCAATTACGCATGGAAGGGTAAAGAGGCATGGAAAACCGGCATCTATTCTCCGCATAAAGCAAAAGAAGTTGCCTTCAGCAGGCATTTTGCCTCCTTCTGGAACGAATCCATGGCCTTTTGTGAAATGTTCCTGCCCCAGTTCCAAGGCGTCACCCCCGAGGCCGAAATGAGATACTACAAAGCCGTAACGGGAGAAAACGATACCTTTGACGACACCATGCGGATCGGGCAGAAGATCTGGACCTTGGAACGTGCCATCCGGGTCATGCACGGAAGAAGTAGAAAAACAGAAGTATTCGCGCCTTTCATGTACAAACCGGGCGCCTCCGGCATGACGTTCTGGGGAGGCGTTCCGATCTATGAAAACGGAAAATGGCGTAACGACGAAGCCCCAGACATGTACCTCGACAAAAAAGGCGTCGAAGACTTTAAAACCCATTATTACAAACTGGAAGGATGGGACAAAGAAAACGGCTGGCCTACCCGGAAGACACTCGAAGGGTATCGACTCAAAAAAGTGGCGGATGTAATGAAAAAGAGTGGCAAGTTGGGTGCTTGATTTTGTTCGGAATAACCGACGCGAAAGGGGGAGGGAGAGCAGCTTCCTCTCTCCTCCCTTTTTTTAAACACTGGAAGTCGTTACAAGAACAAGTCAGTGAACCGGTTCACCAGGTTTGCGTCCACCGCATACTGTCTGACGAATGGCTGCTTGTATGGCCTGGACGGCAAGCGCTTCAGGATTGCTGGAAAAATGCTCCGCTTTTTCATCGGATTGGGTCAGAATGAAATTGATAGCGATTTTTGACGCGGCTTCATGCAGGTAATTGATCACATCGACGCAACGCGCAACCGCCTGGTTTTTTTCTTCACCAAAAAATACGCCGCCCTCCTTGATTGCATCTAAAACATCTTCTTTCATCTTCTTCCCTCTCCTTATCATTTACTAAAGGCCCATAATTACGGTCTTAGACTCCGTAAATAAATCAATCGCCGACTTGCCGTTCTCGCGCCCGAATCCGGAAAGCTTGAATCCACCGAACGGCATATTCGGATCCGGTGGAAACGTACCCGTATTGATCGTTACTGTTCCGGCATCCAGCATACGTGCCAGCTTATGGGCGTTACTGAGGTTGGCCGTCCAGATATTGGCCGCTAGACCAAAGGGCGTATCATTTGCCCGCCTGGCCACGTCTTCAATGCCATCAAACGGCGACGCCACCAGTACGGGGCCGAAGATTTCTTCCCGGTAAATCGGACTGCTGTCATCCACATCCACAAAAACCGTGGGCTGCACAAAGTTGCCCGGACGATCGATCCCCTGACCTCCGGCGAGCAATTTCGCTCCCGAATCCACCCCGTCTTCGATGTAACCCAGAACCCGCGTTTTCTGTTTCGGGTTGATCAACGGCCCCATCTCGGCCTCCGGATTCATTCCGGGCCCCACTTTCAATGTCTGGGCGCGATCCTGAATCGCCGCCATAACCCTGTCGAAACTCTTTTTTTGAACGAAGAGACGCGAACCGGCGATACAGATCTGGCCACAGTTCATAAAAATCGATGTCGCCGCTAAAAAAGGCGCCATCGACAAGTCCGCATCATCGAAAATGATGCTGGGCGATTTGCCGCCCAGTTCAAGGGTGGTACGGGTCATATTGCCGATAGCGGCTTTGCCGATGGCCATGCCCACTTCCGTAGAACCGGTAAAACTCACCTTATTGATCCCCGGATGTGCCGCCAGGCTGGCGCCCGCCACCGACCCGAGCCCCTGAATCTGGTTGACCACCCCCCTGGGAAGACCGGCCTGGACCAGGAGATCCATATACCGTGTGCCGACCAAGGGAGTATCCGATGCCGGTTTGATGACCACGGTACATCCCAGGGCAATGGCGGGGATCACTTTGGTAATCCACATGAGGGACGGACCGTTCCAGGGAATGATGCCGGCGACGACTCCAACCGGCTGGCGCAGGGTGTACGCCTGGAGATCGATACCGGGAAATCCGATGGTGGGAACAAGTGTATCGCCATACACTTTTGTCGCCAGACCCGCAAAATATCGGACAAAATTTGCCATCATCATACTGCTGCCCCGGGATACCGAACTGCCGTTATCGAGGCATTCGATCTGGGTAAGCTCTTCTGAGTTGGCCTCCAGCAAAGCGGCAAAACGCAGGAGCATATCCTGCCTCTGGCCGGTAGGCATTGTTGACCATTCAGGAGATTCGAAGGCACGCCGGGCACTCGCTACGGCGCGGTCGACATCCTCCCCTTCACTCTGTGCAACACCCGCAATCACTTCGTTGGTCGCGGGATCACGTTTTTCAAAAATTTTTCCGGACTGCGCGTCAACCCACTCACCGTCAATAAAATTCTGAATCGGCCGGGATAAAAAATCCCGGACGGAAGGCAGCAGTTCATAACTGCTGAAAGTTAAAAAACTATCGATACTCATCTTTGTAATTCCCCTGTTCGCTGATTACGATATGCCTAATTTGATACATCGAAGTGAATATTAGAGATAGGGGGTGATGTCAAGCGGCTTTTTTGAGGGCGAAGATAAATGCAGGTCTTCAGATGTTAAAAATCGCGGGAACCCTATGGATTACTTGTCGATCAGGGGTTCACAGAACTTTTTATACAGCTTGTCGGATTGTGAAAGTACCCCTTTTCGAAGGGCCCGATACTGTCTTACCAGTTCTTTGGCGAAAGGGGTGAGGGTAGCGCCGCCTCCGGAAGCCCCGCCCTTGCTTCGGATCAACAATGACCGGCCGCCCAATCGCTCCTCGGTGGCCTTGATCCTGGCCCAGACGGCCCGGTAGCTCATTTTCAGCTCCTTGGCGGCTGCGCTGATGGAGCCACACTGTTCGATGGCTTCCAGCATTTTCGTCCGGCCCATTCCGAAAATGACATTGCCTTCATCATCATGGAGCCATAATTTGGTTCGTACTTTGAATCGAGCAGGTTTTTCAGGCATAATATTTTGTTTCCTGTCCCAAAATCTTTTTTTTCTTCTATTTCTTAATCTAACTAAATACACTAAAAAATGACAATAATCAACCTTGGGCGAGAGTTTGCTTTTGCGAAAAAGAGCAAGGCACCAATAAAATCGGCAGTATTCCTTATTCGGCGTTCGATGTTGGACGTTCGATGTTCGATGTTCATTTGCTAAAATTCAAGTACAATATATTGTGTTTTGCTACTGTAATTTCAGCATATATTCCCCCGATTCCGGCAAGCCGCGTTCTCTCGATAAAGGCACGGCATTTCTTTTCCGTTTCTTGACAACCCACCGGAATTTAGGCATATGCTATCGTTACAAGAATGAATGCGATAGACGTTTTAATATGACTACAGGTTTTTTTATATTCAACGATATGTCATATTCGACATAACAAAACTGCTATGTTTGACGAGAAACGGATAAAAGAGATCAGGACCGATTTCCCGGCACTGGCAAACAAACGCAACGGGAAAGCGCCTGTCTATTTCGACAATGCCTGTACGACACTGACGCCTGAACCCGTCATTGAATCGATGAATGAATATTACACATCCTTTCCGGGTTGTGGCGGAAGAAGGAGCCGCCACTGGTTTGCGGATGAAGTGTATTCGAGAATCGAGGGCGATACGGGAAATGGCATGAAAGGTTCGAGAACTCTTTTCAGGGAGTTCATCAATGCGAGAGATGAAAGTGAAATCATTTTCACACAGAACACAACACACAGTATAAATATCGTTGCCCTGGGCTTTAAATTCGACCCCGGGGATACGGTCGTACTGACGGATATCGAGCACAACTCCAACCTGCTGCCCTGGCAACGCCTGAAGCAAAAGGGCATTATCGATATAACATTCACTGAATCTATTGAGGACGGCACTTTCGATCTTGAAAAATTCGAACGGATTTTGAGAGCAAACAGTGTCAGGCTGGTCAGTATGGCATATACATCCAACCTTACGGGCTATACCATACCAGCGAAGGAAATAATCCGACTCGCCCACAAACACGGCGCAAGGGTGCTGCTCGATGCGGCCCAGACAGCCCCTTACAGGCCAATCGATGTCCAGGATCTCGATGTCGATTTTCTCGCTTTTTCTGTACACAAAATGTGCGGGCCCAGGGGTGTCGGCATTCTATACGGCAAACACGAACTGCTTGGCGGCAAACCGGACCCAGGAAATGGAAACTCCGATGCAATCGAACCGCCTCTTCTTGGCGGCGGCTCGGTAGGGGATTCGACATATGACGATTATAATCTGCTCGATTCTCCCGAATGCTTCGAAACAGGCATACAGAATTATCCGGGACAGATCGGCGCGGGTAAAGCCGTCGATTATGTCAATAAAATCGGCCTTGACAATATTTATACCCATGTAAATTCACTCAATAAATACCTTACGGATGCATTGCTTGATGAATACGGCGATACCGGCTGGTTCACTGTTTTCGGTCCCGGGGAGGCCTCTCTGAGGGGCGGTATTCTGACCTTCAGTATAAAACGTCCCAACCCTCTGGGGATAACAAGCGATCTGAGCGACAGAGCCAACATCATGATAAGGGATGGCGGGTTTTGTGTCCATTCCTACATCAACAAGCGGTTCGGCGAAGGGTGGATGCGCCCGAGTCACCCCTCCGAGCACATCATGGCTTGCCGCGTCTCGCTCTATTTTTACAACACCCGGGAAGAGTGCGACATTTTTCTGAAAGGGCTGCGGGCTCTTTTCGAAGAGAGAGGGTATCTATAGTACAAAGGCAAAAGCTGAATGCCCGGGGAAAAAAGGCCCGGGACAACGGGCTGGAAAAAAATTTTCGTAAATTATTGCCGATAAGTCTTATTTGATATAACATCCTTTTTTGCATAAAATTTGTAATCCTTTCTTTTTAACTGAAAAACTAAACTTAAAAGGAATGAAATCATGAATGTGACAAGGCTGAATTTGATTATCAATGGCGTTCGACGTGCGGTTGTATACGATCCTGAAAAGGACAATCTGGCAGTGGTGATACGCCGGATGGGGCTTACCGGAACCAAGGTGGGATGCAGCACGGGGGTGTGTGGTGCGTGTTCTATCATACTCAACGGTGAAGTGGTCCGATCTTGCACGAAAAAAATGAAAAATATTGCCGAAGACAGCGAGATCCTCACGATCGAGGGCATCGGGACGCCGCAGCACTTGCATCCGTTGCAGCAGGCATGGATCACGTACGGCGGCGTCCAGTGCGGTTTCTGTACACCCGGCTTTATCGTCTCGTCTTATGGGCTCCTTCAGGAGAACCTGAACCCCACCCGTGAAGAGGTCCGGGAATGGTTCCGGGCACACCGGAACGTCTGCCGCTGCACCGGGTACAAGCCCCTTGTCGATTCCGTGATGGCCGCCGCCAAAGTCATGCGCGGCGAAGCGACGATGAAGGATATCACCTACGACTTCGAGGGCGAGAAGGATATATACGGTTCGCATCATCCCCGCCCCTCGGCCCTCGCCAAGGTGTGCGGGCTCACCGATTACGGTGACGATGTCAAGCTCAAAATGCCCCAGGGCACGGCGCATCTGGCCGTTGTCATCTCCGAGGTCCCCCATGCGAAGATCATCAGCATCGACACCGAAGAGGCCGAAAAGATGCCCGGCGTCATCAGCATTATGACAGCCAAGGATGTCAAGGGTTCCAACAACCTGGACGCCCCGCCCCTCGTTCCCCGCGTCAAGGGCCGCGGTATCGCGCCCTTCCCCGTTATGGCGGATAAAAAAATCAACAAACGCGGGGACTGTGTGGCACTCGTCGCCGCCGACACGGAAGAGAACGCCCGCGCGGCCGCCAAGAAAGTAAAACAGAATCTCGAGGTCCTGCCCGCCTACATGACATTTCCCGAGGCGGTCATGCCCAACGCCATTCAGCTGCATGAAGATCTGCCCAACTTCTATATGGAGCAGCCGGTGTTCAAAGGACAGGACACGGCCGAAATCTTTGACGGGGCAGAATTTGTTGCGGAGGGCAGCTTCCATTCCCAGCACGAACCCCATCTGCCCATAGAGCCGGACGTCGTCCAGGGGTACATCGGAACCGATGGCATGCTGACACTCCAGTGCAAATCCCAGGGAATCGGCGAAGACAGGGAGACCATATCCAATGCCTGCGGCATTCCCCTGGAGGAGCTCCGGATCATCATGAACCCGGTGGGCGGTTCCTTCGGCTATTCCGTCAGCGCCAACACCTTCGCCCTCGTCACCACCGCCGTCCAGAACCTCGGCATCCCCTGTACGCTCACACTGAGCTACGAGGAGTTCAACCACATGACCGGGAAACGCTCCGCCACCTTCAGCAACGCCCGGATCGCCTGCGACAAGGACGGCAAGATCACCGCCGCCGAGTATGATGTCGCCCTCGACCACGGCGCTTACGGCACCATGGGCAACAAGATATTCAACAACCTCGTTTCCGTCGGCTTCCATGGCTACAACATTCCGAATTTCAAGGCCCTGGCCCGGGGCGGCTCCACAAACCACGCTTTCTGCGCGGCATACCGCGGCTTCGGTGCCCCCCAGATCTATACGACCACGGAGGCGCTCATCGACATGGTCGCCGAAAAGGCCGGTGTGGACCCCTTTGAGTTCCGCTATAGAAACGCCGCAAGGCCCGGGGACCTGACCATCAACAGCATGCCGTACCACGACTACCTCTATACGGAGCTGCTGGACAAGGCCAAACCCTATTACGATCAATACAAGGAAGAGGCCGAAGCGGCCAAAAAAGAGGGACGGCATGTCGGCGTCGGCATGAGCATGGGCGGTTTCATCTATACCATCGGCGTGTTCGACCAGGCCGAGGTCGCCCTCGAGCTCAATTCCGATGGCACATTCACCCACTTCAACACCTGGGAGGATGTCGGCCAGGGCGGCGATATCGGGGCACTGACCCACGCCGTCAAGGCACTCGAACCGCTCGGCGTCAAGCCCGACCAGGTGAAACTCGTCATGAACGACAGCAAGATCTGCCCGGACACGGGCGTCGCCGCCGCCAGCCGGAGCCACTACATGGGCGGCAACGCAACCCTCGACGCAGCGAAAAAACTCATGGATGCCATGCGCAAGGAGGACGGCACCTACCGCACCTACGAAGAGATGGTTGCCGAAGGCATTGCAACGAAATACATCGGTCATTACGATCAGTTCAACATCGGCCTGCCCCCCGGACTGGACCCCAACACGGGCCAGGGGGAGAAGAATCCGGGATACATGTACTGCGTCAACGTCTCACTGGTGGAAGTCGATGTCGAAACCGGTAAAACCCAGGTGCTTCGCTACACCTGTGTCTCCGACATCGGCGTCATCGGCAACAAGCTCTCCGTCGAAGGACAGGCCTACGGCGGGTTGTCCCACAGCATCGGCTTTGCGCTCAGCGAGGATTACAATGCCGAGAACAAACAGGGCAACATGGCCGGCTGCGGCATCCCCACAGTGGACGTGATTCCGGACGATATCAACCTGATTTTCCAGGAGACGCCGCGTAAGGACGGACCCCACGGTTCCGCCGGCTGCTCGGAGTGCTACCAGTCCTCCGGCCACATGGCGGTCATCAACGCCATCAACAACGCATGCGGCGTACGCATCTACTCCCTGCCGGCGACACCCGACAAGGTCAAGGCCGGCTGGGAAGCCATACAGCGCGGAGAGGACCTCACCCCGCCGAAGTATTACCTCGGCAGCGACTTCGAGGAAGAGTTGGAAAACATCAAGGCCAATCCCCTGTAAGCCGCCCGGTCCGCTTTCAGGAAGGAAGATATTACCGTTTCGCAATCCCCTGCCGGGGATTGCGAAACGGTATCCGGCCGGGAGCGTTCGAAACGGCACGCCCTGTGTCACGACACGGTAGATGGAATGATAAATATTCATGAAGCTTGAAGAATCGAAAGCATACGTCGACGACTGCTTTAACGGGGAGCCGGCCTCCTGCTCGTGCGCCTGCCCGTTCGGCATTGACATCCGCTCCTTTATGGAACGGGCCGGAAAGGGGCTGTGGATTCGGGCATACAGAATTTTTCGGGACGCTGCTGTCTTCCCCGTGATCGTCAGCAGGCTCTGTCCGCAGCCCTGCCGGGAAAACTGCCAGCGGGCATCCATCGGCGACGAGCCGCTGGCTTTGCGCGACCTGGAGTCCGCCTGTATCCGGTACGCCATCAACCGCAGGCCCGAGAAATACGCCATCCCCCCCAAACCCCAGCGCGTCGCCGTTATCGGAGCAGGGCCCGCGGGTCTTTCCTGTGCGCTCAACCTGGCGCAGAAAAAATTCGGCGTCACCGTTTTTGAAAAAGAACCGGGCTGGGGCGGCGGCCTGCGCACCCATCCCGATTTTCCGGCGTTCGATGAGGATATCGCCCTGCAGTTCACCGCCGTCGAGACCGATTTCGCGTTCAACCGGGAGATCGGCTCTCTGGACGAGTTGGAGGGCTTCGACGCCGTCTATGTCGCCACCGGTAAAAACGGGAGCACCTTCGGTCTTCCGGCCGGCCGGGATCCCGAACTGATGACCACCTCCCGTCCCGGGGTTTTTATGGGCGGGGCCGTCTGCGGCATTCCGCTCATGGAATCCATTGCCGAGGGCGCCCTGCTCTCCAGAATCATGGAAGCATTCTTTCAAACAGGCAAAGCCACCCGGCCCGATTCGGATTCGGCCGCCACCCCATGTGTGCACTACCTGAACCACGACGGGGAAGAGAAGAGGCCGCTCGTCACCATGGCCTCTCCCGACGGCTACACCGCGGATGAAGCCAAAGCCGAGGCGTCCAGATGTTTTCGCTGCGACTGCAGCGCCTGCAGGGACAGCTGCGAGATGATCGAGTGGTTCCGAAAAATGCCGCCCCGGCTTGGGGTCGAGGTCTACACCGACTCCCAGGCCGGCTCGTCACTCTCCAAACGCTCCCTGACCCGCGAAACCTACTCCTGCAACATCTGCGGCAAATGTAAAAGCGTCTGCCCCGTGGGGGTGGATCTCGGTGCATTGATGCGGTTTTCCCGGGAAGAGCGGTTCAGTGCCGGTAAAAACATTCCGGCCTTTCACGATTTCTGGATACGCCAGTTCGATTTCCACTCGTCGGACGCCTTTTTTACTTCGCCCCCTGAAGGCAGGACTACCTGCGATTACCTGTTTTTCCCGGGCTGCCGGCTCGGCGCGGCGGAACCCGATCACGTCCTGAAATCCTACGACTATCTGCGCGAAAAGCGCGACACGGGCATCATGATCGGTTGTTGCGGCGCACCGGCCTTCTGGGCCGGGGATAAAAAGCGCCTGGCAGACAACGTCGAACGCATCCGCCGCCTCTGGGAGGATATGGGCCGGCCGACATTCATATTCGCCTGCGCCTACTGCAAAAACATCTTCACACTCATGATGCCGGAAATAGAACAGGAAAGCATTTACTCCCTGATGGCGGCGGACCAATCCATCGTTCCGGCTCGCCCTTTTGAGGACGCGGCCGTGTTCGACCCCTGCACGGCACGGGATGACGGGACCATGCAGGAGAGCATCCGCGTTCTTGCCGAACGGGCGGGCGTCGCGGTGGCGGAGCTTGAAAATCCGAACCGGTGCTGCGGCTACGGCGGGCATATGCGTCTGGCCAATCCGGCGCTGTATGACGAGATCACCGAGCACCGTCGAAACGCCAGCGACAAGCCCTATATCGTTTACTGTGCCAACTGCAAGGCGGTCTTCCGGGAAAAAAGCAAGGTGTGCGCGCATATCCTCGACATGGTCCATGGCATCGCCCCCGGGAATCCTTCGCCGACCCTGTGGTTTCAAAAAAAGAACGCTCTGGAGGTCAAAAGAACGCTTATGAAAGAGTTGACCGGAGAAGAGTTCGTCCCCGGAAAGAACGAATGGGACGGGATCAGACTCGTTATCGGCCCGGAACTCCAGGAGGAGCTGGACCGAAAACTCATCATTGAGGAGGACCTGAAGGAGGCCATCTGGAGGGCCAAACAATCGGGCGAGATGTTCCTCAGCGACGACAACGTCTTCCTGTGCAGTATGGTCCAATCCGTGCTGACATACTGGGTTCAGTATCGAGAGCTCGACTCGGGCGAATATGAGATATTGAATGCCTATATTCACAGGATGAAATTCAACAGGGAGGGATGATATCGTGGCGCCGAACAGATCCTGGAAATGCGCGAAATGCGACAAGGAACTCGTCCTGAAGAAAATGCTCTTCTCCTATCTCGGGCACACCTTCTCCCATGAAATCATGCGGTGTCCCACATGCGGCAACGGCCTCATTCCGAAGGAACTGGCCGAGGGCCGGATGGCCGAGGTGGAAGCACAACTGGAAGATAAATAGGATCAGGAATGACCGTTACGCCTGAGGAACGCAACATGGAAAAAGAGAACCGCCTGTCATCGCGGGAACAGGTCCGAAAAACGCTGAGTGTCTGCCCGGTTTGTCTCAAACAGCTGCCGGCCGAGATCGTTCGAACCGGTTCTGACTGTTTTCTCGAAAAAAAGTGCCCGGAGCACGGCCATTTCTCCGCCGTCGTCTGGCGGGGAAACACCCCCTCTTTTGAGGAGTGGAGCGGTCTCCCGCCGCTCTCCGGCCCGCCCTCGCCCGACTGCCCTCACGCCTGCGGCCTGTGCGCCCATCACCTGCGGCAGACCTGCTGTATTTTGCTGGAGGTCACCGACCGGTGCAACCTGAACTGTCCCGTCTGCTACGCGGAGAGCGGCGGCAAAAAAGACGGCGATCCGACCGTCTCCGCGCTCCATGAACAGTTCAAGAAGTTCGTGCGGGACGGCAATACGTTCGTCCATCTGTCAGGCGGTGAACCGACCGTTCGGGACGACCTGCCGGAGATCGTCGCGGCGGCAAAAGAGGCCGGCTGCGAAAATATTCAGCTCAACACCAACGGCCTGCGTCTCGGAGAGGAGCGCGCCTTCACGAAGGCCCTGGCCGACGCCGGGCTCTCTTTCGTCTTCCTCCAGTTTGACGGGACGGAGGATGCCATCTACGAAAAAATCAGGGGAAAGGCCCTTCTGGAAAAGAAAAAGGCCGCCATCGCGGCCTGTTCCGAAAATCTTCTCGGCGTGACGCTCGTTCCGACGGTCATACCCGGCGTCAACGATCACGATATCGGCGGGATCATCCGCTTCGGCCTCGAGGGCTCCCCGGACATCAGGGGGGTTCACTTTCAGCCGGTCAGCTATTTCGGACGCTATCCGAAACCGCCGGACGACAGTGACCGCATCACCCTGCCGGAGGTCCTGCGCGCCATCGAGGCCCAAACCGTAGGGCTTGTCGAAGTGGCGGACTTCGCCCCGTCGTGCTGCGACCATCCCAGGTGTACCTTCCACGGGGATTTTGTCGTGCTGCCGGACGCACTGATCAAGCTGACCAAACCGAGCGAGACATCCACGTGCTGCTGCGACGATACGGCTCACCTGAAAAACAGGAACTTCGTGTCCCGCCGCTGGAAGCGCACCGCCGAAAGCACCGAATACGAACCCGGCGCCGACTATCAGGATATGGACACATTCCTGAAACGGGTACGCACGCATGGCTTCACCATCACGGCCATGGCTTTTCAGGATGCCTATACCCTCGATCTCGAGCGGCTCCGCCGGTGCAGCCTCCATGTCTCCCGGGACGGGCGGACGATCCCGTTCTGCGCGTGCTACCTGAGTCCGGCATGAAGAAGGCGCGGCGGTGACCAATATCTACGAATCGGAGATCTTCTCCCGCCTGACGGATCACGCGATGCACCCCGGCGGACTGCGCCTGACCGATCGGGCCGTCCGGCTGGCCGGTCTCCATAACGGCATGGCAGTGGCCGATATCGGCTGCGGCGCGGGATCCACCGCCGCATATCTGATGCGAAAATACGGGCTTATCGTGACCGGACTCGAGATCTCGGAGCCGCTCATCCGCATCGCACGGCAAAACCATCCCGGCCCGCGGTTCATCCAACGGGACTGCGGAACCCTGCCCTTTGCACCCGAGAGCCTCGACGCCGCACTGTTCGAGTGCTCCCTGTCGGTCATCGGATACGACGGCCGAACGCTGCCGGATTGTGCGAGTGCCCTCGTGATGAATGGACGGTTGATCATCTCCGACCTTTTTGCAAAGCGAACCGCACACAATCCCGCCGCCCTGCCCGCTTTTGAAGTGCTGGAATCACGGCTCGCGGCGGCCGGATTCGCCGTCGATATTCAGGAAGACCACACCCCCGCCCTCATCACCTATGCCGCCGAGCTGTCGGAACAGTTCGGGAAGGACTGCGACGCCGGCCGGTTTGTCTGCAGCCGGTTCGCCGAAGGGTTCAGGCTCTCCGATCACTGCTATACTCTGATCGTCGCCAGGAAAACAGGGACATGATGCGCTCTCTATGAAAACAACACCTTTAGAGAAATGGATCGCGGAGAAAACCGGGGCGGGTGACAGGCTCAGCCGGGAAAAACTGCGGGAATACCAGCTTGAAAAACTCCGTGAAACCCTCACCTATGTAAAAAACAACAGCCGCTTCTATAAACGATCTCTGGCCGGAGTCGATCCGGGTGCGGTCCGGGACATGGACGATGTGGCCCGCCTGCCTCTGACGGCGCCGGAGGAGATAGCATCGGACCCGAACGGCTTTTTGTGCGTCTCCCCCCGGGAGATCGGCCGCATCGTCACATTGGGAACCTCCGGCACCACCGGCAGGCCCAAACGGATTTTTTTCACCGAAGACGATCAGGCCCTCACCGTGGACTTCTTTCATCACGGCATGACAACGATGGTGGACAGGCAGGACACTGTCCTGATATGCATGCCGGGCGCCACCGAAGGCAGCATCGGCGACCTGCTGAAACGCGGCCTCGACCGGTCCGGATGCCGAAGCATCCTCTACGGCCCGATAAGAGACGAGACAGACGCACTCGACACAATCCTGAAGGAGAACGTCACCTGTATCGTCGGAATACCGTCCCAGATCGCGCTGCTCGCCCGCCTGAGCAAAAGCGCAACCCGCCGGCCGGCGGTCGGAAGCGTTTTGATCAGCGCCGACTACGTCCCCGTCTCGGCCGCCAGGGCCATCGAGAGCGCCTGGGGCGCAACGGTTTATGAACACTATGGCATGACGGAGATGGGCTTTGGCGGTGGTGTGGCGTGTGAGGCCCGTGAAGGGTATCATCTGCGGGAGGCCGACCTTCTCTTCGAGGTCGTCGACCCGGAAAGCGGCCGTCAGGTCCGGGAGGGTGAGTACGGCGAGGTTGTCTTCTCCACCCTGACGCGGCGGGGCATGCCGTTCATCCGATACCGGACGGGGGACCGGGCCCGGTTCCTGACCGGCAGTTGTCCCTGCGGCACGCTCCTGCGGCGTCTGGACCACGTCACCGGCCGGCTCGCCGAACCAGCGAGGCTTGCGGACGGAAACACCCTCTCCATCACCCAGCTCGACGAAGCGCTGTACAAAGAGCCGTCACTCCTGACATATGCCGCCGAGCTTCAAACGCTGAACGGATGCGACACCCTTCACATCACCGTCCGTTCCATCGGCGGCACGCCCGATCTGAACACCCTGGCAGGCAGAATAGAGACGGAACTCCCCCATCTGTTCGAAGAGAACCGTTTGAAATTAATGGTTGAAACGGGCGATGTCGACTATTTCACGACCGGAATGCTCAAGCGTAAAATCCTCGATACCAGGAATTAAAATAAAACAGATTATACCCCCCGGGTTGCCGACCGCCTGAAAAGAGGGTAAGAAACAGCCTCGAGTGGAATTAGGGCATCTGTCACAATAACAGCTTGTAAACATTGATATGGTTGGGTTTCTTCATAAAAACGAACTCGAATCTTAATTTTTTGTTTTTAGCCGTTCTCTGCGCGCGCGAGTAATATCTGTTTTAATCGGAACATAGTTGTGACAATCGCTATAATGCTGAAAAAATTTAGTTTCGGAGAAAGAATATGACATCGGCAACACCTTTGGGAAATGAAATTTATCAGATCGAACTGGTCCCCGCGGACCAGCTCTACAACGCAACAGCATACCTGGTTCGGGGAACAGACCGCAACGTTATCATCGAAACCGGCGCCTCGCGATCCAATGGCGCCCTACGGAATGCCATCACCGACCTGGGGTTGTCGACGGCGGATATAGATGCCGTCATTGTCACCCATATTCACCTGGATCACTCCGGCGGCGCCGGCCTGCTGATGGAACAATGCCCCAGGGCGACCCTGTATGCCCATGAAAAAGGCGTTCCCCACCTGACTGATCCGGATAAATTGATTTCGGGCTCCCGTGCAGTCTACGGCAAGGCCTTTGATCGTCTTTTCCAGCCCGTTATCCCGGTCCCGGAGGAACGCATCCATGCCATAGCCGGCAACGACCGGCTGGATTTGGGCGGGGGCCGGGCGCTTCAAATGATCGACTCTCCGGGACATGCCCTGCATCACATGGCGGTATTCGACCCGAAAAGCAGGGGGATTTTCACCGGTGATGCGGCGGGCCTCTATTACAAACCCCTGGAGCGGGATTACGGGGTCAAAGTCGCCCTCCCCTCCACCACTCCCACCCAGTACGACCCCGATGCCATGCTGGCCACGCTCGATCGTTTCTTGTCTTTTAATCCGCTCCGGCTTTATTTCACCCATTACGGCATGGCCGAACCGGCCAGGGAAGTGCTCGAATCTACCAAAGAGTGGCTGGCGCTCTTTTCAGAGGAGTGCGCGGATTACTACCGGGAAACCCGATCCCTTCCTCTTCTCACCGATTACCTGCAGCAGCGAGTAGAGGAACGGCTGGCGCGGATGGGCGTTCCCGATAATGCCGACTGCTTCGGGTATATGAAAAAAGACAACCTTATCAACGCCCAGGGATTGATCGCCTATGTCGACCGGCTGGAACGGCAAAAGTCAATGGCTAAGTGAGATATCTTGCCATCTCGGGAGTGACGGATAATAACAGCGCGGCCTCTTTTGAGCAGTGACTTCGCCTGATTTCAATGAAAAGTAGATGTGGGTCACAGCAGATTTGATACTGCCGCCCTTCAGGCAAACAGTATTGCCGGACCGATATACCTCACGGTACCGGCCGCCCTCAGGATGTTCTATAAGATCATTTGGTTTCATAGTTTTTCAGGACGTTGAGACCCCGTTACTGTTTTATCGGTCCAGAACGTTACGAACGGCAAACGCCAGGTCCTTCGCTGAAAAGGGTTTCTTTATGAAATTGACGCCTTCATCCAGTACGCCCTGGTGTGAGATAACATCAGCCGCGTAACCTGACATGAACAGGATTTCAATATCAGGCAGTATCAATTTTATCCGGTCAGCCAGATCCCGCCCATTCATCTTCGGCATTACCACATCGGTAATGAGCACCTGGATTCGGTCTTTGTTTTCTTCGGCCAGGAAAAAGCTTTTTTCGGAGGTGCCTGCCTTTAAAACACGATATCCAAATTTTTCCAGCATTATTGAGGCCATATTCAGAACTATCTCATCATCTTCCACTATCAGAATGGTTTCGCCGTTTCCTTTCGGAATGGTTTCAATGCCGCCCTTTTCTTCCGCTGATATCACTTCATCAACCCGATGCACGTAGATGCTGAATGTGGCGCCTCCCCCCGGTTCACTGTGGACATTGATGAATCCATCATTCTGTTTTACTATTCCGTACACAGTTGCAAGCCCGAGACCGGTACCTTTGCCGAGACCTTTGGTGGTGTAAAACGGTTCAAAGATATGTTCCATCGTCTCTTTATCCATCCCCGAACCATTATCACTTACGGTAAGCATTACATATTTGCCCGGCTTGAAATCGGTATGAGTCTCGCAATAATCTTCGTCAATAGAGACTGTATCCGTTTCAATTGTGATATTGCCAACATCAGCAATGGCATCTTTTGCATTGACGCATAAATTGATCAGAATCTGATCGAGCTGGGTTGGATCCATCCGTACCGTACAGGGGCGGGTTGCAGGCTGCCAGGAAAGTTCTACGTTTTCACCGATGAGCCTGCGAATCATCTTTAATACGGATTCGATGGATTCATTGAGGTCGAGTAATACAGGAGCAATAGTCTGTTTGCGGGCAAAAGTAAGAAGCTGCCGCGTAAGATCCGCGGAACGGCGGGTCGCCGTCAGGATATTATTAAGATTATCGCGAAACGGATCATCAGGTGACATCTCAGTCAGGGTCAGTTCCGCATATCCCATAATACTGCCCAGCATGTTGTTGAAGTCATGGGCAACCCCCCCGGCAAGCAGGCCGACGGCTTCCAGTTTTTTGGACTGGTGCAATTGAGTCTGGAGCTTTTCCCGCTCCAATTCGGTCTTTTTTCGATTGGTGATATCGAAAAAGCTTACAATAATGCTGTCATTTATCAATTTGGTGTGGATAATCACATCGTGCACGGAACCATCTATATAATGGAGGGGACATTCAAAAGACTCCATTTCGGTGTTATAGGCAATCGCATTTTCAAGATCTTTTTTCCATTGAGAAGTCACTCTTTCCCGGAGTTCCGGATCAGGCATGGCGAGGTCCCATGCACGTTCCAGCGTTGGAACCTTTTCTCTGGTATGCCCCATTGAATGCTTCAGGCTGTCGTTCAGGTCGATGAGATCGCCGTCCCGGGAGATATAGGCCATCGGAATCGGCGCCATCTTGAAGAGCTTGCGGAAACGTGCTTCGCTGTCACGCAGTGCTTTCTCCGCCATTTTTCTTTGGGTGATATCTTCCGCAATGGATAGAATCTGTTTTTGGCCCTGGGCCTCGATAAGCACGCAGGAAAATCTGGTATGTATCGGCTTGCCGTCTTTCCCTGTGAGCGTACCTTCCCGGTTGGCGGCAACCCCCTTTTCAAAAAGTTCATCGATGAGATCAGCTTCTTCCTGTTCGGACAGCGCCTTTAAATCACTGGGGCCTAAAAGGTGCAGGTCTTCTTTACTGACTCCCAGGATGTCGAGAAATGCCTGGTTGGCCTCGACATATTTCATATCGTCAATGCGGCTGATGGAAATGGCGTAGGGAGCGTTTTCAAATATGGTTTTGAATTTCAGTTCACTCTGACGAACCCGATCCTGTGCCTCTCTGAGTGTCTGGATATTTATATCTATTCCCATGATACGTGACGGGGTACCGTCTTCATCCCACTCCACGGTCTTGCCCTTTGAAAGAACCCAGTGCCAGTCACCGTCTGCCCGGCGCAGGCGAAACTGAACTTCCAGTTCACCTTTTCCACCACCGGCGACAAATTCCCTGTTACACGTCAATACATCGGGCAAGTCCTCCGGGTGTATATGGTTTTCGAATTCGTCAACAGTGAGGCTGCTTTTTACGGAGCGTCCAAGCATTGCATTCCAGACGCTCTTACCCTTTAAAATAATTTTGTTCAGCGCTGGATAGTATTCCCACACCCCTGCCTGAATTGCCTCCATGGTTTGCAGGATTGTCTCCATATCGCTATCATTTCTATCTTTTACAGCACCAAACCGGTCTTCCATTATCCGCCCCCATTTTGGAAATAATGCACTGTTCACCCCATGCATTACCGTAAAATATTCTTAAAAGAGATCGGCCCAAAGGGGTGTAAAGTTTTCAATCCGGACTTGCCCCGCACCGGCGCCGATACCAATATAAGGAATCAGATATTTCATGAAAGTAAAATCATACCATGCATTCACCATGGTAAAAAAGCAGGCGATGTCCCCTGACCCTCCATACATTTTTATCGTAGAGATACATATGATTTTTACCGATCGCAGGATACGATTTCATCGTTTTTATAATAGTATAGCAGACCAAACGCCCCCATGTCAACATTATAACATGTTGTTATAGCAGCATATAATGCTTGACAACGAGAATATCCCATGTCATAAAAGCCATCATTTTCGGTCCGTTCGGCAACGATTCGCCGGACAGGCTTAAAGGACAGCCCGAATTTTTAAGCTGCCAGTTGCTACCGGCACAGGAGTTTCGTGTGACATCTGCTATTACCAGGCACCCCCGGGCGATTAATCTTCTGGACTGCATCCTGGATCAGCCCGGCCTGCCTGCGGTTATAAACCGTCTGGATGCGGGGGTTCTGCTCCGATTGATCCGGTATGTGGGATTGGAGGATTCCGGGCCCATCGTCTCCCAGATAACGGCAACGCAACTGGAAACCGTTTTCGATGATGACTTATGGTTAAGCAGATCGCCGGGAAGGGCCGAATTCTTCAATGCAGCCCGATTCGGCATCTGGCTTGAAATTCTGATGGAAAACGGGCCGGCATTTGCCGCGGCGAAAATCATGAAAATAGATGAAGACCTGCTGGCCCTGGGAATATGTCGACTGGTGCGTGTGGAGAGCATCCATACCATGGAGATGCATCGGGAGGATAATTGGCAAGAATATCCGAAAAGCATTCCAGGTGAATCACTCACCCAGGTAATTTCCGATTACCGGGTGATTTCAAAGGACGACTCCAGTTGGGATGCGGTCCTGGGACTGCTTTTGCATCTGGACGAAATGGAGAACGATACGCTGGTTCGCCTGTTAAGGCGATGCAGCAGGATCTCTGAAACAAGCGAGGACGATCACGGCGGCTTGTTGAAAACGCTTTCCGAGGATGAGATACTTGAAGAGGACGTCGCCGCCGAAAGAGACAGTCGAAGAGAGTCCCAAGGGTTTGTGATCCCGTCATCCGCGGCGGCTTTTCTGGACCAGTCACGAAGTACTTCACTAAACCGCATTGTTTCCGAAAAATCGATGCCCCATAGTGCCCGTTTTTATATCAAATCGGCGGAAGCGGATGACGTTTCTGAAAAGAAACGGCGATCCTTGGGCGGTGAGACACCAGAACCCGCCCAAAAGGAAATGGCTGTCTTTCTGGATACACTTAAAGAAGCGGGAGTCCTGTCACCCCCTTCCCAGGCAAAACTATGGTATGACGGACCGGACGTTGCCGACAGTCAATTCCCGATCACCAGGGCCATGCGAATCATCAAAGAACTGGATCCGGATCTATACGCCCGACGGATCATGGAGCTCTCATATCTTTCCAATACGTTGATTTCGGGCTGCGGATATCGGGGCCGGGAATTTAATCCCAGGGAAGCCGGCGAAGCAGCGTTATCCGTTTGTAACCTCGGCAGTGAGTATCTGTTTGAAATGGACACTACTCCCCGCAAATATCGCTCTTTCTCCGAGTCTCTTCCCACCCGTTTAAAAACGACCCATCTGGTCCGCCTGTTCCGGATCGGCTGGAAAATTCTGTTCGACAGCGTCATCCTGCCCACCGCGAGGAGCGTACTGTCATTCCTCGACCAGCTCAGGTCCGAGATAGCAGATCCTGAACAAAAAAAGGAAATCGCCGCCACACTCCTGGTTCTTCGCGCGGCCATTTCATCCGGCCGGCCCTGGGCATTTCAGGAAGAAGGGGACTATCTGCAGGTTTTTCTGGACGGTGAAACCACCGAGACTCTGGGTGCGCTCATTCGGGAATACCCGACATTTTCAGAAACACTCTGCAAAAAAGGAGGGCATCACCTCTCCCCTTTTATCTCGTCGCATGCACACATTCGGACACTGCGGCATTTTCTCAAAGATGTGTTCCCGGAATGAGAAAAACCGGTCTCAATGTATCGAATTGGGCCAATGATTATGGCTCACAGATACTGCACAAGAGGTGAAAGTTGCTTCTTTCTTCATTATTTCCATCATTTTCCAAATCTGTTCCGAAGCTCCGCAAACCTCGACTTGCCGATTCCCCCCGATGAGTTGAACTCCGTTCGGCCTTTCATCCGCTTCCATGGTAGTAAAACTTTTTGCTGTATCCTCCCATAAAGGTACCTTGGTCGGTAGCAATCGCCCAGTCTTTTCCATTGCGGTGATGCTCCTCAATCTTGGCGGATATTGTTCCTGTCTGATAGAGGCCCTGTACGAATTTCTTGATCCCGGACATCGAGTTGGCTTTCTTGAGGTAGAACCCCTTTGCAGCCTCGATCTTGTACGGATCCCTGTCATCAGTACGGTATAGTTTTATAGTCATGAACGCGCCCTCCTGCTTTGATTGGTTGATATGTATACGGTAGCGACCCGGGTGCCCCTGCCATTACATTTTTCAATACAAACCAAAATCACTCATCTTTATTAGAGTACCGAAAGAGCTTGAATCCCATTGCCGTCAAAATCAGACCGAATATTGTCGTACCCGCCCAAACTGCAGCCCAAAAGGATATAAAACCGATGCCCGTACATACGAACTTGCCAAATTCGGTTTGTGGGGCAAGATATTGTTGGGAAAGACCAAGCACCAGAACAAATACCATAAACGCGACAAGTGATAGGCCGGATGAAGTGATGTGTAATTGAAAATCACTATCAGGATTGGAATAACGCATCTTTCGAATTACCAACAATCGACAGGGGATGTATGTCGCAACCCCAAGAAACAGGACAATTATACCAGATATAAAACACCCGTACTAAAGCCAACCCCCTATTCCTTTCCATGCGGCTTCAAGTTCCCTTCCTGCTACTGTTCCAAGGGAAATTGATATTCTCAAAGCGGCGATTTCCATTCCCTCTTTTCCCGTCT
Organism: Desulfobacterales bacterium; assembly: GCA_963677545.2. Classification (GTDB taxonomy): domain Bacteria; phylum Desulfobacterota; class Desulfobacteria; order Desulfobacterales; family JAFDDL01; genus JBECKW01. The sequence goes on from CAXXKH010000011.1 coordinate 180,995, forward strand.
TTTTATTTAGATATTTACCAAGTTTAACAGCTTCAATGTTTCTGCTGTTGTCATCGAACCCGCCACCCGGCTGAAGAGACAAAAAGCCTTCGGTGCGGCCTATCTCTTCAAGCTGTCTGATTTCCTTGTCAATATTTTTGCTGGCATATTTTTCGGTCAGTGAATCGACTGCGGCCTTAAAATGACTGTTATCCTGATCCTGAAGCGTGACGAATTTGTATAATGTCTCTTTGGTTCCTATTTTCCCCAGAGCATCAAATGCCGCTTCCCGGGTTGTTTTATAGTCGTTTGTAATGTATTCCAAGGCAAGGTTCCTTGATTCATCCGTATCATGATGCGCCAGAGCTTTCAGGGCTGTGCTTCTCGATGATTGGGCTGTGACCAGCTCGGTGATTATTTCAAAATCTACAGGCACTCCCCAATCCGTCAATGCTTCGACGGCAAAAAGCTTATCTTTGCTTTTCAGGATATCCGCCAGAATATCCGAAGCGGATCTCAACTGGATTCTCCAGGCGATCCATGCTATTTTGGAATGATACTTTTTTTTCTTATCGGTATACGCCCTGAACGTTGACAATGCCGCGTCAGGTCCGTGGTTCAGGATAAGTTTACGAAGGAGGTCTAACTTTGCCTCATTCGCATTATCCTTTTTGATAAGCGATTCCGTGAGAAATTCTATTACAGGGTTTCCGATTTTAATCAGTTCTTTTTCAGCTTCGCTTCTCTTATTTTCTTTTTCAAAATATTTGATGTTCTTTTTGATCCACTTTTCTTCAGCCATGTTGTCTCCAATGATAAACACTGCGATGAATTATTCCGTTCATTCCGTATTCAACTCTGTCAAATATTCCCGTACACGCCTTCTGTAAGTTTGACTAAATCATCCGGTGCAAGCTCTATCTCCAGGCCTCTTTTCCCCGCACTCACAAATATGGTTTCGAATGCCTTTGCGGTTTCGTGGACAACTGTCCGCAGTCTTTTCTTCTGCCCGATGGGGCTGACGCCGCCTAAAACATATCCGGTTGTTTTTTCGACTGTTTTCCCTGCGGCCATTGCGACTTTTTTTACCCCGAGTACCCTGGCAAACAGTTTCATATTTAATTGAGATGACACTGGTATTACCCCGACACACAATTGGTCTTTGTCATCAGAAATTATAAGCGTTTTAAAAACTCTATCTTTCTCGACGCCTAATTTTTCGGATGCTTCTTCGCCATAAGACCCTGACTTCGGGTCATGGGAATATTCATGAATTTTAAAGTCAATCTTCGCTCTCTTGGCGATTTTTACAGCTGGTGTCATTTTCCTGATTTCTTTAGCTTTATAGGGACATAGATATATAAATTTCTATAAACAACACTTCAATTCCCTTGCGAATTTTTCGCCGCGCCGTATTGCAATGCTCACCGCCGCTTGAGTCATTCCTAATTTCAAGCTGATCTCAGGCTGTGTCAGGCCAAGCTCGGTGGCCGCAAGATAACAGGCAAGGCTCCTCGCCCTTACCGTTTCATGCCTTCGATCTTTTGTAAGAATAATTTAATATCTTTGCTTTTTGTATTGCTCTTTCACTGCGGCCCATCCTCCGGCGCTCCTTATCAAACCACCTCCTTCAAGATCGTCCCGCCGCCCTTGAGCTATTCCTTTTTCCATAAATTCCCGGAGTTTTTTGCGTGCAACCGAAAAACTTGAACCAAATTGTTTTTTTGGACATATTCCGTATTCTGCCATGGGCAATCCCCTTTCTTGAAAAACGCCCGGTACCCGCTATACGGAAATCTCTTCAATTCGTTCAGGCTCCCGACCATGCCGGCCCTCAGAGGATTTAGGTGAATATATCTTACTATCTCAAGAAGATACGCATCTTCCTGACATTGAATGGATTTGTAACGATTTTGAAATAAATGCCCCTGCCGATAATGGCGACGGTTAAAGGTGACTGCATACCCTGTTAAAAGACGTTGCATGACCCGTGAAACACCAACATTCCCTGTCCTTAGCAATAAAGTGAAAGTGATTCGGAATGAGCGCCCAGGCGAAACATCCCGTCTGCGTTTCATCGATAATATTGGAAAGCCGTTCGATAAAATCTGCTTTATTAATTTCTTGGACCGTTGTTAAAATGCAAACATGCGCTGTAGAACTGAAACGACGTCTAATTGGGCCTTTGAGTCAATTGTCCCAAGTCTTTTGATAAGCCGTGATTTATCTATCGTTCTAATCTGGTCAAGTACAATTTGGCCTGTTTTTTTTCTAAACCGGCAGGAGACCCTGGTAGGATATTCCTTTATGGCTAGTGTCATTGGTGCAACAATGACTGTTCTAATGTTTTCATTCATTTCGTCGGGCGAAACAACCGAACATGGTCTTTTTTTCTGAATTTCAGACCCGACAGTGGGGTCGAGTCCGACCAGAAAAACATCAAAACGGTTCACTACCATTGCCATTCTTCCTCATCCCAAGCATTTGTAATTTCTCCATCGTCTATGACCAGCTTGTCGTCACCGTTTTTCGCCATCTTTTTGAAAGCTTTGTCCCACCCATCTCGAGCGTTTTGAACTGGACGGATAATAATCTGATTTTTTTCCAATTCTATCTCGACATCGTCCCTGATACCGGTTTGTTCAAGAATGGGTTTTGGAATACGTAACCCCTGAGAATTACCTATTTTTATTATACTTGCCCTCATAATGTCACCCCCTTTATGGGTAGTCACATTGTAATTACATATAGATGTCATGTCAATAGAAAATTGAGAATGTATTTTTAGGCCCAACATTCGGCATAACCAGACGGGGCCGCCCTATGGCCCCGGTCTGCGATTATGCCGTGGTTAGCGTAAATCATAGGCATCCTCAAATGATAGAAACAAGCGTTTGTTAACTTTTTTTCTATCCATCTGAAGACTCCTTCAACATATTTATCTTTGCACTCTATTCGTTTGAGCCACAATAAATCCGGATCATTTGTAAGTCTCAATATTGGTGTAACAAAACGTACATCAACAGGCTGATAAAATGGATAAGTAGAATGTGTACCGTCATCATTCATTGCAAGATTAAAATCCAGAGACTCATTCCAAGAACCATGCACAGAATCGGATGGCGCCAACGGTTCGCGAAATCGCCGCGCACTTAGGACTGAGCGCACCCGCGGGCATCCATCGCATCCTGAACAAAGTCCTCTCTGTCTTCCGGATTAAAGCCGGAAAAAATAATCGTGTCTGACTCGCCTGACATTAAAATATATGGTATAGGCGCCGTCGAAGAGGGTATAATCCGGGGAAATTTCCGGAATAGAACTTTGGTCCAAGACTTGAGCCGGCCAATATGATGGCCAATATCGGAGCCGGCCTCCCAACCGTGGTAATATGAAAGTATCTGCTGAGCAAAACTTGTCGCAACTCAAAAAGCCGCCACCGGATCTGGCTGATAGAATCGAGATTTCATGTATCCGGGAAGGACGGGTGGGCCTCGGGAGATCCTTTTTTGAAGTACTTCCCGACAGCGGGGTGAGTCTTGTTTTCCGACTCTCGCCGCGGGGAAGCCGATTGGTCCTGATGGGCCAGGCCACCGAACAGGCCAGCATTGAAGTAGATGAGACAGCGGATTATTTCTATATGCGTTTTCATCCGGCCAATGTTCCCTTGCTTGGGGACATTCATCCCGCGGAGCTCATCGATGCCCACGTGGATCTGCCTCGACTGCAGGGTTTTTCCATCGATTCCCTTGCGGATTATCTCCTTTCCCTGCCTGACCCCGCCTCGCGACACCGAGTAATGGAAGGTCTCATGCGGCAGGCACCTCCCCTCATACGGGCCCCGCGGTGCCGACAGGCCATATCTCTGCTTCAGTCCTCCCGGGGGCAACTTCCGATTCATATAATCGCCTCGGGAATGGGGATGCATCTCCGAAGCCTGGAGCGTCTTTTCAAGGACAGCCTGGGGATGTCGCCGAAACGGTTTGCCCGGCTCGTTCGCCTCCGGCATCTGGCCGACCGCCTTCGGATCGGGCGTTTTGAAACCCTGACGGATCTGGCATATACCTGCGGTTATGCGGATCAGTCACATATGATTAAAGATTTCAAATCATTGACCGGGCGTCTCCCCAAGGAACCCTCTGCCGGGGATATGAGACGGCTTGAAGGACCGCCCCGGACCCGGATTATTCACTGTTATCGGCCCCGATAATACCATGTCGTTTTTTTACAATTCAGCCCCGCAATAGTCAGATAGGCTGCGTCGAAAAAATTGATCAAAAGGAGATTGAAATGCCATTTGGATTAAATAATGCGGAACTGTCGCAAAAAGTCACACCCAAAATAGCGGACACGCCCCTCGGGGTAGTCGAATACGCCGATTGGGGCAACGGCCCGCCGGTGGTGGCCCTGCACGGGGCCATGGGCGGTTATGATCAAAGCCTCTTGCTGGCCCAAGCCATTGGGGACGCGAATTACCGCTTCCTGGCCCTTTCCCGCCCGGGGTATCTGGGAACGCCAATCCGTTCCGGGAAAAGCGCCGAGGCCCAGGGAGACCTGATCGCCGCCCTCCTGGACACGCTTCGAATTCCGGCAGCCGGCGTCATGGCCGTATCGGGCGGAGGACCCGCGGCGATTCATTTCGGTCTCCGGCATCCCGCCCGGTGTTCGGGACTCATTCTGGTATCCACATGCGCCGGTCCGGTGGCCTCGGCTGCCTCCATTCCCCTTTCATTCAAGCTTACCCTTGCGCTTTCACGCTTTTCCTGGTTCGGCCGAATGCTGTACCGGAAGGCCGAAAAGAATGTGGGGACCATGGCGGCAAAATCCGTCCGCGATCCGAAGATTCTGTCCCGAACCATGGACGATCCGGATGCCGGGCCCTTGTTCAGGGCCATGATGCTTGGAACCTTTTACCGGATGGGAGAGCGCATAGACGGGACTCGAAACGATATCGACGTCACGAGTGGCATATCCTATCCCCTGGAGGAGCTGAACGTTCCGACGCTGGTCGTCCACGGAACAGAGGATTCAATGCTTCCCTTCGAACACCATGGAAAAGTATTTCAAAACTGCATTCCGAAAAGCGAGCTACTGGCTGTAGAAGGTGGAGAGCATGTGACGATTTTCACCCACCGCAAGCTGGTACGACCCAAAACCACGGCCTTTATGGACCGGTATTTTAATATGACGTAAAACCTGAAATACCAAGCTTTTCAAGCGTATCCCTGAGAGGAAGCCCCGTCTCCTCATCCCACTCCCGGAGCCTGTAGAACTCTTTCAACATCGCCATATGCTTTTCGCGGAAAAGAGTTTCGCTTCCAGTTCCGGATCCCCGAAACGGTCGAGCGTACCGAAAGAGTATGAAATCGGGTATGCCCAGTCGTAGAGGCCGAGGCTCTCTTTGCGGAGAAGAGCGTTTCGATGGGCTCGTCCTCCTTGCCGTATGCCCAGGGGAGATAATACTCCACGGATTGGCACTTGCGGTGTCCCAGATATTTCTCGGCATACGGTTTTGAGTCGATAACCGCTATCCGGGATTCAGTGAGATTGACAATCAGGATTTTGCCCATCCAGCCGTACATTGTGTCACCTCCCTTTATTCGAGCTTCCCCTGCCAGGGAGTAGCCGGCGTTCCCACGAGATCGATCCAGACGTTTTTCATCATGCTGTATTCGTCGAATACCATGATGGAGTTTTCCTTGCTGTGGCCCGACTCCTTGCACCCGCCCCACGGGCACTCGAAAACGATGGAGAGATGCTGGTTCAACCATACGGTGCCGACCTTGAGCTGCTTGGTCATCACCAGGCCCTGTCTAAGATCCCGGGTCCAGACAGACGCACACAGGCCGAAACGCGTGTCGTTGGTAATCTCCACGGCTTCTTCCGGGGTTCTGAACTTCGCCAGGCCCACCACCGGGCCGAATACTTCCTCCTGCATGATTTCCGATTTCGGATCGCAATTCCCGAATATCGTGGGGGCAACGAAGTATCCGTCTCTGGTTTCGGGAGTATCGGGACGTTCGCCGCCGAGAAGCAATTTGGCGCTCGATTGCTTCGCACGCTCGATAAAGCCTTCGATGCTGTCCCTGTGGCCCTTGTACGCAACGGGACCGATCATGGTTTCCGGATTGAGCGGATCCCCCACCCGCAGATGTTTCGTGGCGGCGACGAATTTTTCAGCGAACTCGTCGTAGACCGATTCGTGTATCAGATATCGACTTGAAGCACCGCAGTTCTGCCCAGAGTTGAAAAAGCCGCCCCACACGGCCCCTTCGATCACGGCATCCATGTCCGCATCGGGAAGCACGATAAAGGCGTTTTTCCCGCCCAGCTCGCAGGCGACCGGCTTCACGGCTTCGCTTGCCAGCGCCAGGATACGTTTGCCCGTTTCCGAATCCCCCGTAAAGTTAATTTTAGCGATACGGGGGTGCTTTACAATGGCCTCGCCAACGGTAGGCCCCGGGCCAGACACGATATTCAGGACGCCCGGGGGAAAGCCGGCTTCAGCAGCGAGTTCTCCCAGCTTCAGGACCGTCAGCGGCGCACAGGAAGCGGGTTTGACCACAGCGGTGTTTCCCATCATCAGGGCGGGTGTAATTTTCGAAATGGCCGTCACGAGGGGGAAGTTCCAGGGCGTGATCAGGCCGACAACACCGAGGGGCTGCCGGATGGTCATGGAAACCGCCTGGGGGCCGACGGGCAGGGATTTGCCGGTTACGGCCCGGCCGACCCCCGCCATGAATTCGAAATGTTCCGCGTCGAAGACCATGTCGAAATTGGAAGTCTTGAAGATAGGCCCGCCGTACTGCAGGGTTTCCAGCCGCGCCAGCTCGTCGCGATGTTTTCGAAGAAGCGCCGCCATCCTGAAAAACACAGCCGCCTTTTCGATCGGGGATGTTTCCGCCCATGCCGGCGCGGCATTCCAGGCCGCTTCCGCGGCCCGTTCCACTTCCAGGGGACTGCCTTTCGGCGCACGGCCGACGAAGGAGCCATTCGCGGGATTGATGACGTCCATCGTCTCTTTTGTGAATGCCTCGCAGAGCTTCCCGTCGATGAGCATACGATACTCTGAATTCATACATAATCTCCGTTACTTATAGCAGTTGACATAAATATATTCCGCACAGCCAATTTCAAAACGTCCCTTTTGGGCCGATCCCCGGGAGGGCAAGCCGCTTTGGGCTTGATCCCGCTTGTGCCGCGAAAACGTTTTGAAAATGGCTCCGCATAAAAACATTTATTTCTCGCGCCGCAGGGACGCAGAGAACTACTTAAAACATGATTGTATTTATGAATTCATGTACTAAGTGCCCAACCTACCCTTTTTTTCCATTGTATCCGCCACCCTCTTGAGCCCGTAGCCCTCGAGCGTCTTCCTGGTCGGCCAGCCATTCTCCTTGTCCCATCCTTCCAGCGCATAGAAATGGGTCTTGAAATCCTCGACTCCCTGCCTGTCCAGGTACATCTCCGGAGCTTGATCGGAGCGCCATTTTCCGTCTTCATAGATCGGAACCCCGCCAAAGTACGTCATACACCCCGCGCCGGGCCTGTACATAAACGGCGCAAACACTTCCGTCTTCCGGCTTCTTCCGTGCATGACCCGGATGGCACGTTCCATTGTCCATATCTTCTGCCCGACACGCATAGTATCCTCGAATGAGTCGCTCCTGCCCGTAACCGCCTTGTAGTATTTCATCTCGATTTCAGGCGTAATGGCCGGCAGAGACGGCAGGAACATTTCGCAGAACGCCATGGATTCATTCCAGAACGAAGCGTAATACCGGGTAAAGGCGACCTCTTTGGCCTTGTGTTTGGAGTATAGGCCGGTCTTCCACGCCTCTTTTCCCTTCCATGCGTAGTTGAACATGAAGATATCGTCCGTATAGGGGATCGTCTTTTTCGACAACTCTTCGAGCGTTTTCTCGATGGGCGTCCCGTCCCGTGAAGGGCCTACTGCTCCCGACAGCCCATGCCAGCTGGGGTCGCCCGCGCCGAGCAGGTAGTTATAGGCCCACTCCGCGGTCGGCAGTGTCCAGTGCCCGGTGGCGCCCCAGGCCGGAAAGCGCAGCGCACCGCTCTCCAGATCTTCTTCCAGCCGTCCCCACTTCTCCGCGGCATGCAGGCAGCCTTCGGCCAGGGCATCACCGATGCCCACCCGTCGGGAAACCGCATCCAACAAGGCCTTTCGAAATTGCAGACTTCCCCACTCCTCCATGGGCAGAGGGGCTGAATCGATCTTCTTTCCCGGGCCGAGTTCGCCGATGTCGTATAGATACTTGATATACCAGCCGAGGCCCGTCTCGACGGGCACCTTTTTATTGAAAAAATCCGGCGCTCCCGGGATATCGGACAAAAACAGCCCCACAAAATGGGCTGCCCAGCCACTGGCGCCATACCTCATCAACGCCTCGGCCGCCAGGTCCTGCTCCCTGGGTTCCGCGGTCTCGAGCCAGAACTGGTCCACGCACATTGATTCGCCACCGTAACAGCTGTTCCTGCGCCGATCGGCCCTCAGGCACGGATTGCACGAGGCTGACCCGGGTTTCGCGGGGCCGAAAGAACCGGAAATAATATTGCCGTTGGCCATATGCCAGAGCCTCGCATTCAGTACCCCTTTGGCATCCGCCATTTGGATGCTTTGCGTGCCGATTACACTGATGGCCTTCAGTTTCTTTGCCCCGAACACCGCTCCGTGACCGCCGACCCTGCCGCTGACCCCGCTGCCGGTGATCAGGGCCGCAAGTCTGCTCCTGGCCTCACCCACGGGACCGATACACAGGATCTGGGGGATACCGGTGGTATGGGAGTCACCCAGTTCCATCCACTCCTCTCCGTATCTGGTTCTTCCGCCCACCATTGCGGCGATCCGCTTCTGGGCTTCCCATGTATCGGTGCCCCAAAGCTCTTTTGCATCCTCGATCCTGATTTGATCGTTGATGATATTGATCCAGACCGGACTGTCGGACATGCCCTCCACGACGATTCCGTCCCATCCCGCCAGTTTCAACATGGTGGCGAAACGGCCGCCGAAATTTCCGCGGCAGAATTCGCTGGTCGGAAATGTCTCGGGGGAAAGACCGCAGATGCTGGTTCTCCCCGCGCCCGGAACGCCCGTGGCCGCTAGACGGCCGGCCATAATCGGCAGGACATGACGGGGATCATAGGGGTCTTTCAGGTCCCACTCCCCCGGCGCAACCGCAAGGTCCCAGAAAATGGCGGCTCCGATGCCGTATCCCCCGCCGAATTCTTCGTACCTGGCGGTATCGATCGTGCTGATCTCTTTTGTCGTAAGATTTACGCGTGCTATTTTTCCTGTGAATCCGTTAGCCATATTATTTCTCCTCTCTTATGATTACGATGCCGATGCATCCGCGTCGGGACCACCTGGGCCAAACGGTAATTTCGGAGGCGGCGGCGCCATATCGACATCATACCCCTTGACATCCCCCTGGGGCGGCGCGTCACTGACCAGCTTGAGAGCCTTGGCCGGGCAAATGCTTACACATGCGGGTTCTCCGCCCGGGCCTCCTTTTTTATCCCAGAAGGGAGTATCGATACACAGGTCGCACTTGGTCGATTTGCCAAGAATGGGATTCCATACCGTCCGATGCGGCTGTTGGGGACACATTTCAAGACAGGTCCTGCAGCCGATGCATTTATCTTCATCGATTCTTCTGACATTACCGTTCTCAGTGTCGATATAGGCCGCCCCCACAGGGCAGTTCTCGACACAGACCGGCGTCACGCATTGCCGGCAGACGGACATGACAATATCGTTGGGATAGGTCGTAAACGAGGGGGCGTCGCGTATGATCTGGATCCGCGACAACGAGGGATTTGCTTCTCCGTAATGTGCCGAAGAACAGGCAAACATACAGCTCTGGCATCCCCAGCAGATCCTGCTGTCGTAGACCAGATACGCTTTTGATTCCGGATACTCCGTTTTCCCGGAAGATGCCCTGGCGGAAGCAGGCATGCCCGCGGCAATCGCACCAGCCGCGAGTGCGGAACCGCCTCCCTTCAGGAACTCGCGTCGGCCGATCTTCTTCTCTTTGCCTTCTGGTTTTTCATGTCCATCCATTGCGTATTCTCCTTTCTAAGATGCCTTTTTCAGATATCTGTTAATCCCCCTGCCCAACAATTCCAGGATACCTTTGCTTTTTTCCAGAAATTTATCTCCCCGGGTATCCAGTACCCCCGCAAAATCATCAACGCGAAGTTTTCCCGCCTCTTTCAGCGTGAGGCCCTTTATCAGTGTGCAGAGTATTTCAACGACTACGTTTGCCGTGGGATCGCAGTTGCAGAGGTATCTGCAATCCGAGACCGTTTCATCCCCGGCAACGGCGATATACACATACATATGATTTTCCGCAGCATGGCCGCAGATCCGGATTTTTTCACCGACCGTATCCAGCAGGATGGATGGGTTCTCCAGGGTACCGGCGTTTGCAAAGCCCTCTTTCAGCAACCCGCGGTAGTATTTGATGACTTTCCGATCCATCGGCTATAAGAAATGATTAACTATTACATATAAAAACATATAGTAATCGCGCAGAGACGCTGAGTCGCGGAAAACGACAAAAAACAATTATGAAGAAAAACGGCAGGCCGGGCATCAGCCTGCCGTTCAAAACTTCTTTCTACTTTTTAGCAGCCAGGGCCGCTTTCACTTTTTCAGGCGTCGCCGGCAGGTCGCAAATCCAGACGCCGCAAGCATCATGGATAGCATTGATAACGGCCGGCGCCGTGGAGGTCATCGTCATCTCCCCGATTCCAGTGGCACCCAGCGGTCCGCGGATACGCGTTTCCTCTCGTGTCACATGTTCCACTTCGAAGGATTGCTGCATCGTGGGGAACTTGAACGTTTTCCAGTCATTGGATTTGCCATGCACGTACTCTTCCCGCAGGGCGTACCCGACCCCCTGGTCCATGCCGCCTTCGGACTGCCCCTCGAAATTGAGGCGGTGGAGAATCGTTCCGGCATCCACGGCTGATGTGATTTTCAGCACCCGTACTTCCCCAGTCCCGGTATCCACCTCGACTTCGGCCATTTGAATGTTGTGCACCTGAGAATCGTAGCCCGGTCCCTGCCCGGTCACCGGATCCAGTTCTCCGCCGAGAACCGCCTTGGTTCCCTCGAAGCGCGTGGGTTTGTCGGCTGCCTTGAACTCCGCATAGGTTTTCAAACCGCTCTCTTTGTATACCGCTTTTAGCTTGTCCAGCGCATTGAGCAGAGCCCCCCCGGCCATATAGGTCATGCGGCTTCCGGCGGACGGTCCCATGTCGACGGTTTTGTCGGTGTCCCGGGTATACAGCCGTACCTTTTCCCGGGGGATGCCCAGGGTATGCGCGGCGATCTGGGTAAGCATCGAGTCGTTCCCTTCCCCGGGATCAGCGACCGCCGCATAAATAGTAATCCCGTCATCGGGATCCAGCTCGACAAACAACTGGGCGTTATCACCGGGCTCGGCGATGCCGAAAGAGTGGCACCCCAGGCCGACACCGCGCATAACTCCGCCGGTTTTGCCCGCGGCAGCATCCCGCTTCGCCCTGTCCCAATGCGGTTTGATGGCATCGCAAAGCTCCGGGAATGACCATTGTTCCGCCTTAACGCCGGTGGACATGGTTTCACCCGGTCTGAGCGAGTTCTTTTTGCGGATTTCCAGTTTGTCCATTCCCAGTTGATCCGCCACCATATCGATGGCGCACTCCATAGCGAAGGCCCCCTGAGGCGGCCCCGCACCGCGCGCCGCCCCGCCGCTCGCATTGTTGGTGTAGGCCAGTTTTGCCATGCCGTAGATATTATCCAGTTTATAAGGTCCGGACAGCATGTGCAGGGTGCGAAGGGGAATAATCGGGCCCAGCAGAAAGTAAGCGCCCTTATCCACTACAAATTCGTTTGTGTAGCCCGTGAAGTAGCCGTCGGCATCCGCCCCCATTTTAATCTTCATTGCAAACGGATGCCGCTTGTTGGTAACAAGCATCGATTCCGCCAGACTGGGGACATAGCGGACAGGCCTCTTGAAATGAAGGGCAGCGGCAGCGGCGACAGCCTCGGTGACAATAGAGGCTTTGATCCCGAACTGGCCGCCGACGAAGGGTTCTTTGTATCGAACCTTGTCCCATCCTACGGCCTCCTGAATCTGCGCGGCCATGGCATTGATCTGGATGCCACGCCCATAGACCACCAGTTCCGCCTCTTCCCCCTCGCCCTCCAGACAGGCGACACTCACTTCCGGCTCCAGGGGCGCCTGATGGTTCATCTGGGTTGAAAATTCCGCTTCCACCGAGACCTTGGCATCGGCAATCGCCTTTTCTGCATCCCCCCGGGTCTGGGGCTGAGTAAAGCAAAGATTGGGGGAGTGTTTGTGAATCTGATAGGCACCCTCCGCCAGCGACGCTTCTGGTGTCATCATGACCGGCAGCGGTTCATAGGTCACCCGCACAGCCGCGGCCGCGGCACGTGCCTGCTCGCGTGTTTCGGCGGCCACGATGGCGATGGGATCCCCCAGGGTCCGTACGACATTTTCGCACAGCACCGGCTGGTCTGGCACGAATACACGAATGCGATTGGTTCCCTGAATGTCATCGGCGGTCATGATACCCGCGACACCCGGCATCTTGACGGCTTCCGAGGGATCGACGGACTTGATTACGGCATGGTATTCCGTACTGTGGACGACCGCCACCTCTAGGGGATTGTCCAATTGAATGTCGGCACTGAATTTGGCCAGACCGCATGCCTTGATCATGGCGGAGGGCCTCTGGTGGGATTCGCCGATCATCTCCGTCCCGATTTTTTCACGCTCCTTTTCCGGCGAATTCTCACCCCGGATAAATTGTGCGGCCATTTGAACCGCATCGATAATCTTTGTATACCCGGTACAGCGGCAGAGATTGTGAGCAAACGCCTTCTTAATCTCTTCAATGGTCGGATCGCTGTTTTTATCCAGCAATCCTTTCGTCGTCATGATCATACCCGGCGTACAGAACCCGCATTGAATCGCGCCGGCCAATACAAACGCTTCCTGAATGAGATGCGGATTCTCCGGGGTGCCGAGGCCCTCTATCGTGATGATGTCCGCGCCTTCGAGCCGTTCCACTTTCTGCAGGCAGGAACGCACGGCCTTGCCGTTCACGATGACCGTGCAGGCGCCGCACTGGCCTTTCCGGTCGCAGGACTGCTTTGCCCCGGTGAGCTTCAGGTCTTCACGTAGAAGATCGATGAGAACTTTGTCAGGTGTACACATCACTTTGCGCTCAATACCATTGATCGTTAGAGATATCTCTTTCAAAGCAGGCCCTCCTTTTTCTTAAACACCGTTATATCATAAGTGGCATATCGAAAAAATTGCTATCATTCTGCTTTTATATTGTCAACTGATACCGTTAATCGACCCGAAAGAATCGCGAGTACGCTGAAAAGTGCCTAAAACACTCCCCTTTTTAATCCGTATGCAATTGCCCCGCACCGCACCAAGCCCCCTTATGTCAAAACTGATATAACGTATTAATATAACAGGATATATTTGCAAATATTCATTGACTTAATGCATCCCGGTTTATATACTCCAGCCACACTTCATACAAAGGGACTTTTTCAGCCATTTCCAAAGAGGAGGAAATCAACATGAATTTTATTCGCGTCAATATGAATGACAAGACAATTAAAACTGAACCGATGCCGGACGAATACATAGGGATTGGCGGCAGAGGATTGACTTCAATCATGATAAACGAAGAAGTCCCGGCCGACTGTGACCCGCTCGGTGCGGAAAACAAGCTCATTTTTGCCGTGGGCATGTTTTCCGGCACCACCATGTTTAATTCGAGCCGGGTCTCCGTGGGCGCGAAAAGCCCGTTGACGGGCGGCATCAAAGAGGCCAATGTCGGTGGTACCGCGGGCGCCGCAATCGGACGTCTGGGTGTTGGCGCCATCATCGTTGACGGAAAACCGGCGGACGGGGATTGCAGCCTCCTCAAGCTGGACCTCGAGGGCAATGCCGAATTGCTTGATGCAGCCGAATACAAGGGCATGAGAACCTATGCGCTCGTAGAGAAACTCCAGGCGACCTACGGCGAAAAAAATGCGGTGCTCTGTATCGGTCCTGCGGGCGAATACGGGATGAAATCCGCCTCCATCCAGAGCAGCGATACGGACAATCGTCCCTGCAGAGCGGCGGGAAGAGGCGGCCTGGGCGCCGTCATGGGCTCAAAAGGTCTGAAAGCCGTCATCATTCCCCAGGGCGGTAAAAAGACCGACCCCATCGTCGACAAAGAGGCATTCAATAAAGCCACAAAGGAATTTGCCGAGCTGGTCAAAGCAAACCCGTTCGAGGGTGAGCTGCTTCCGAACTTCGGTACCCCGGCCCTGGTAGCCCCGGTCAACCTGATGGGGGCATTTCCCTGCCACAACGCCACAAAGGGCGAGTACGAAGGATGGCAGAAAATCAGCGGGGAGGCACTTGCCAACACCATCAAGGAGCGGGGCGGACAGGTCGGCCATATCGGCTGTTCACAGTGCATTATCAGGTGCTCCAATGTCTTCAACGACAAGGACGGTAATTACGTCTCCAGTTCCATTGAATATGAGACCGTATGGTCCATGGGGGGAATGACCGATATTGACGATCTCGACACGATCGCCCGTCTTGATTTCCTCTGTGATGATATCGGTCTCGATACCATGAATACCGGGGTGGCCATCGCAGTGGCCATGGATGCCGGGTATAAAAAGTTCGGTGACAAGGAAGCCGCCATCGAAATCATGGAAGAGATCGCCAAGGGAACCGAAATGGGCAGAATATTCGGTGACGGACCTTCCGCGGTCGGAAAGCATTTCAACAATCCAAGGGTCGCCGCGGTAAAAAATCAGAGTATCGCCGCATACGATCCCCGGGGCATGATCGGAAACGGTGTGACATTCGCCACCTCAACCATGGGCGCCGATCATACATCCGGCAACATGGTGGCGATGTACCTGGGCAAAGTTCTGGATCCTTTGAAAAAAGAGGGGCAGATCGAAGGCTCCAGAGAAAACCAGCTCTTCTGCGCCGCCGCCGACAGTATGGGGCTATGTCTGTTCGCCATGTACTCTATCGCGTCCCCCGATGCAAAGGAGATGTTCATAGGACTGGTCAATGCAAGACTCGGTACGAACTGGGTAGTCGACGACTTCCGCAAACTGGGCGTACGTATCCTGAAGGCGGAAAAGGAGTTCAACAAAAAGGCCGGGTTGACCA
Source organism: Desulfobacterales bacterium (assembly GCA_963677545.2). GTDB lineage: Bacteria > Desulfobacterota > Desulfobacteria > Desulfobacterales > JAFDDL01 > JBECKW01. The sequence continues at coordinate 196,213 of CAXXKH010000011.1, forward strand.
AGAAAGACGACAGGCTGCCGGAGTTCTTCATGAAAGAACCGCTGCCGCCTCATAATGTTGTTTTTCCCTTTACGGACGAAGAACTGGATAGCACGCATAACTTCTAAACGGTCAGAGATGAAGATAAAAGTTCAGCTTTTCGGCGCTCTCGGCAGTAAGCTTCCCGAGTTCGCTTCCCCCGAGGGCGTCGGGATAGAACTGCCGGATGAATCCACGGCGGGGGATCTTCTGGAATATCTGAAGATCCCCGACGCCTGGCAGCCGGCAGTCGCCATGGACAGCCGCTTGTTGAAAAATGAAGATCCCATAAGAAAAGATGCTGAAATAAGAATATTTCAAGCGGTCCACGGTGGTTGATTTTTTTTCCATCGAAAAGTTGGGGGGGAGCAGGGGCGGGACATTCCCTCCCCTGCTTTTTTTTTGCGGTTCTTCCGGAGTCATTCTCCCCCCTCCCCCGGGTACTATTTCTCAGAAAAGTGTAAAAGTGTACTTGATACGCAGTGTCATTGTTGATATATCGCATTATTGCTGGCATACACTTGCATAAAACCCGAGGTGACGAGATGAAAAAGTACCAGATGTATATCAACGGTGAGTTCACGGACGCAATTTCAGGCAAAACCTATATGACGGAAAATCCCGCCACGGGTGAAACCGTCGGCGAAGTGCCATTGGGCGGCGCCGAAGATGTCGATAAGGCAGCCCGCGCGGCTAAAGCCGCTTTTCCCGAATGGTCCGCCAAACCGATGGCCGAACGGTCCGAAATTATCAACCGCATTGCGGACGAACTGGATAAACGATCGGAAGAGCTGGCCCAACTGGATGTCATCGATCATGGCACCCCCATCAATCTAGGACGGATGTGGGAGCATATCGGTGTGTCAAACCTGAGGTACACCGCCAGTGCAGCCCGCACGTTAATGGGCGACTCCGTTCCCATGAGACCGAATGCCATTTATACTCTTGAGAGGCAGCCAATCGGCGTCTGCGGCCTGGTAATCCCCTGGAACTCTCCCATCCTGATGGTCACCTCAAAACTGGGCGCCTGCCTGGCGACCGGGAATACCTGTGTGATAAAGCCGGCAAGCATCAGTTCGCTGGTGACGCTGGTGTTCGCCGAAATCCTGGATACCTGCGGTCTGCCACCCGGTGTGGTCAATATCGTTACGGGGCCTGGCGGGAGCGTCGGTGAAGCAATAGCGAAAAACCGGGACATCGAATTCATCTCCTTTACCGGCAGTTCGGAAACCGGCAAACACCTGATGGCATCCGCCAATTGCAATCTCAAGCGGCTCCATATGGAATTGGGCGGTAAAAATCCATTCATCGTATTGGAGGATGCGGATATCGACAAACTGGCCATGCAGGCGGCACGTTCCTCCTGCAACAATTCCGGAATGGTCTGCGCTTCTCCGGGTCGATACTACCTGCATGAAAAAATCCACGATCAATTCGTGGAAAAGTTTGTCGACGCAATGAAAAAAGTTATTGTGGGGGATCCCCATGATAAAAAAACCGTCATGGGCCCCGTTGTAAGTAAAGAACATCGTGACCGGGTCGAACGATATATCAAGTCCGGAATCGATGAGGGCGCAACCTTGCTTTTGGGTGGAGAGCGGCCCACCGGTTCCCCCTATGACAAGGGTTATTACGTCATGCCGACCGTCTTCAGCAACGTAACGCCCGACATGACGATCTTCAGAGAGGAGATCTTCGGTCCGGTCGGCGTTTGTGTCAAATTCTCCTCCGACGAGGAGGTGATCGCTTCAGCCAACGATACCGAGTTCGGCCTCTGCGGAACCGTCTGGACGGAAAATATGAAACGCGGTCTAAAAATAGCATCCAGAATCGACGCGGGCGCCGTGGGAGTGAATACCGGCATGCTGGTTTCCGGCGAAACGCCCTGGGGTGGATTCAAGGAGAGCGGGTTCGGTAAGGAGAACTCCATGTATGGTTTGGAGGAGTATACCAGGATAAAGATGATGGTGGTGGATTTCAGTTAGAGAGGGGGGCTATCCCCTGATTGAAACTTTGTTGCATTTTTCTTGCTCTTGCTCTTAATCTTGCTCTTAATCCATATTAACGACGAGATTAAGAGCAAGATTAATCGAAAAAGGGTGATTTAAACAGTTACGAAGTTTCATAAGAGGCGCTATGAGTCAACCACTTCTATGAATGTTTGATACAGACATATTTCATCTGAGTATACCCTTCCGGTCCGATAATACCGCCCTCCTTGCCCAGGCCACTCTCCTTCCAGCCGCCCCACGGGGTTTCCGGCACCAGGTTCATATGCTGGTTGATCCAGACAGCCCCCACCTTGAGATCGTTTACAAACCTGATCCCCCGGGCATAATCCCGGGTCCAGACCGAAGCACACAGGCCAAAGACGCTGTCGTTTGCCGCCGTCAGTACCTCTTCGTCCGAAGAGAACTTGAAAAAACCGACCACGGGACCGAATACCTCTTCCCGGGAGATGGTCATTTCGGGCGTACATTTTGAAAAAATCGTCGGCATGACATAAAACCCTTTATCATATACCTCTGAACTGGGGCGGGTGCCTCCGAGGACCAATTGCGCGCCTTCGTCAAGACCGGTTTTGATATAGTACTCAATACTGTCTCGCTGCTCCCTGCTTGCCACCGGCCCCATAACCGTGTCGGGGTCCGATGGATCCCCCACCCGGATTTTCTGGGCGGCAGCTCTGAATTTTTCCAGGAACTCGTCATATATTTTTTCATGGACATAAAACCTGGAGGGCTGGGCACAATTCTGCCCCACATTCTGAAAAGCGATCATACATAGTTCCTCCGCGGCCGGGGCGACATCGGCATCTTCCAGAATAATCGCCGCATTCTTGCCCCCCAGTTCCATCATCACCCTTTTCATGGTCTGACTCGAGGCGGCGATAATATCCTTGCCCACTTCACTGCTGCCGGTAAAACCGACGAAATCCACATCGGGATGACGCGAAAGAGCATCGCCGATACTGCTGCCGGGACCGGTGATGATGTTTACAACTCCCGGCGGCAGGTCCAGTTCATCCAGGATCTCGGCCCATTTCAGACCGATTCCCGAATTGATGCTGGGAGGCTTGATGACACAGGTATTCCCGGTCGCCAGGGAGAACCCGAGCTTTGTGGCAATCAGGAGAGAGGGGACGTTCCACGGCGTTATCAGGGCGCAAACCCCCATGGGTTCCCGTTTTAGATAGACCACGGTGTCGGGGGGCGCTCCCGGCTCATTGCCCATACTTGGGACTCCCGGCAGGACCTTTCCCATCAGCGTTCTGGCGCTCGATGCCGCCAGATCGATATTCTCGGCGGCGAAATAGAGCATGCTGGGGGCATGGGCCAACGTGGCGCCGTGTTCCAATACTTCAAGCCGCGCGAGATCTTCGCTGTACTCCCGGACAGCCGCCGCGATCCGGGCGACAACCGCCGACCGTTCCGCCTGCGATTTTTTCGACCAGGCGGGAAAAGCACTCCGGGCGGCAACAACTGCCCTGTCCACATCCGAAAGGCCCGCTTCCGGAACCTGCGCCACGACCTCGCCGGTTGCCGGGTTATGAGTCAAAAACGTTTTCCCTGAATCGGCGTCGACCCATTCGCCGCCTATCCACATCTTGTAAGTTTCCACATGACCTCCTAAGCCATTCAAAATTTTTCCAGTACTACTGCGCACGCCTTATACTCCGCCGTCTGGGTAACCGGATCAAACGCATCGTTGGTCAGCCAGTTGGCATTGGCCTCCCGGAAATGGAATGCCATCCACACCATGCCTTTGGGAACCCGGGGAGTGACGTTCGCCTTGACGTTGACAGCACCGCGACGGGACCGTACACGGATCATTTCGCCATGGACGATCGCAAGATCTTCGGCATCCAATGGAGAGATGTCGGCGGTCTCCTCACCCAGAATATCGTTCAGCCCTTCACAACGTCCGGTCTGGGTCCGTGTATGATAATGAGTCAACCGCCGACCGGTGCTCAGGACAAAGGGATATTCCTTGTCCGGCACCTCCGCCGGAGGCGTCCACTCCACCGGGGTAAAAACGCCAAGGCCGCAGGCAAACTGACCATCTGTATGTAAGAAACAGGTACCGGGATGCGCTTCGTCGGTGCAGGGCCACTGCAAGCCGTTGTCCGCCAGCCGGTGGTATTTTATCCCGCCCAGTGAAGGGGCCAGCACAGAAATCTCCTTATCCCAGATCTCCTGTGCGCTTTCCGACGGCCAATGTTGCCCCATCCGTCGCGCAATCTCCCTGAAAATCCACCAGTTCGGTTTTGCCTGCCCCGGCGCCGGGCTCGCTGTACGTACCCGGTTCACCCGGCGTTCGCTGTTGGTGAACGTTCCGTCGTTTTCACTCCAGGCCGCCGCCGGAAGGATCACATGTGCGAAACGCGTGGTTTCGGTCTGGAAAATATCCTGGCAGACAAGAAATTCGGCACTGCTCAGTTCATGTTCCACCTTGGCCATATTGGGCTCCGTATTCGCCAAGTTTTCTCCGAATATATAAAATCCGCGCACCTTCCTGGTAGAGAGCCCATCCATCATCTGGGGAATCATCAGCCCGACCCTGTCGGGCAGTTCTTCCACCCCCCAAGCTTTTTCAAATTTGGCTCTGCTGGCGGGGTCGGTCACCTTCTGATAACCGTGGTAGACATTGGGCAAGGCCCCCATGTCGCAGGCACCCTGAACGTTATTCTGACCACGCAACGGATTGACCCCGCCGCACTCCACGCCCATGTTCCCCAACAACATCTGCAGATTGGCCGTTGAAAGTACATTGTTGGTACCGCAGGTGTGTTCGGTGATACCGAGGGTGTAACAGAGCATGACCGGCTTCACCGACGCCAGTGCCCGTGCGGTATCGATAACCTGCCCCGGAGTGATACCGCAGATTTCGGCCGCTCGTTCCGGCGGATACTCCGCCACCCTGGCCGCCAAATCATCGAACCCGACCGTACAGGTATCGACAAACTTCTTGTCATAGAGTTCTTCCGCAATCAGCACATTCATCACACCGTTCAGAAATGCAATATCGCTGCCCACCCGGATCGGCACATGCCGCTCGGCAAAATCCACCAGCCTGTGCCGGCGCGGATCCACCACAATCAGCCGGGCTCCGTTCATGACGGCGTTCTTGACAAACGTGGAGGCCACGGGATGGGCCTCGGTCATGTTTGAACCAATCACCAGAAACATTTTCGCCCGACTGAATTCGTTGAATGAATTCGTCATGGCGCCCGAACCAAACGCTGTCGCCAGCCCGGCGACGGTCGGGGCATGTCACGTACGGGCACAATGATCGATGTTGTTTGTTTTAAAAACCGCCCGGAAGAGCTTCTGCATCTGATAGGAATCTTCATTGATGCTCCGGGCGCAGCTCACACCAGCCAATGCATCCGGACCGCTCTCATCGATTATCTGCTTGAATTTCGTCGTGACCAGGTCCAGAGCTTCATCCCATGAGGCTTCCCGGAATGTTCCGTCGTTGTTTCGAATCAGGGGCGTTTTGAGCCGCTCCTCGGAGTAAATAAAATCATATCCGAACCGCCCCTTGACACACAACCTCCCTCTATTGGGCTCGGCCTCCTCCACCCCAGTGACTTTCACGATGCGGCCGTCCTGAACATGGAGAAGCTGCTGACACCCCACACCGCAGTATGGGCATGTCGTTCGGATTTTCTTCTCTGTCTTCCAGGGCCGCCACTCGAAGCGTGCTTTCTTTTCCACCAGGGCCCCCACCGGACAGGCCTGTATGCATTCGCCGCAGAAGACACAGTCCGAATTGGCCAGGGGCCGGTCACCGGCCGCCACGATTTTGCTTTCGACACCGCGGTATCCGAAACTGATCGCCCGGTTCACCTGTACTTCATTGCAGGCCTGCACACATCGGCCGCAAAGAATACAGCGGGAATGGTCCCGAACAATCAGTGGATTGGCCAACTCCATGGGGTATTCACAGGGAGCCTCCTTATACTTCTGGCCCGTCACCTGATATTCGTAAGCAAGCTCCTGGAGCCTGCAGTCCCCCCAGGCCGGGCATAAATCGGTGGAATCATCCTCCAGCCCCACATTGAGCTGAAATTCAGTCCAATCCTCCCGGCTGCCGGTCGCCACCGCGCAGTTATGGTTGCCTGATGAGAGCATCAGCTCCAGCAGCTCTTTACGGGCCCGAACTACCCGCGGGGAATGGGTCTCGATCTCCATTCCGTCAACAGCCGGGGTCGCACAGGAAGGCTGCAAGGTCCGGGCGCCCTTTACTTCAACCACGCAAATACGGCAGGCCCCGGTGGGGGTCGTACCCGCCAGATGGCACAAAGTGGGAATTCGAATGTCATTGTCCCGCGCCACGTCGAGAATGGTCTGACCCGGCTGAAATGACAGCCGACGGCCATTCATGGTTAATATGGAATCCGTCATTTTTTCTCCTGAAAATATGATTAATATGTGGGCGAAATAACTTGGAATAATAACCAGTCACAAAAGCCATTTCGTTATGTCTGATTTGATACCACGGACATTACGTTGTGTCAATATTGATATACCGTATTGCGATGACAAACCGATTCTATGACAGGGGAGCTATAGGCAACTACCGGGAAGGTATTTCAGGACTGCCAGGCGTAACTGAGCTTCGTGAACACCGTATAATTGGTCTTGTCAATTCCATCCATATCGTCATCCTGGCACCCGGTATCCGAATATCCGATAAAGAATCGCGTTTGCGGATTTATTTTGTAGATGCAGGTATGTTTTCAAGTTGAATATTTTGGGAACCTATTCATTCTATTTTACATCGAAAAGATGTTGATATTATTGGGTTTATTCAAAAATACGAGTTTTCATCTCTCATCTTAATCTCCTTTTCGAATGTAGATATTGCCGTCCACTGTATTGAGATAGACATCCTGGCCCCCGCCGTTAATGCGGGTGGTGATATAATTCGACTGAAAAATATTGTTGAAATTATGGTGGGACTCGGTTGTCGCCGTGTCATCCTCTATCTCGTTGCCCATGGTGACATCACCATCAAAACCCGAATATACATCACCGTCCATGGTCCTTGCCATGATGTCGGCTTTGGTGCCTTTGGGGAACGTCACATCGATGTCGCCATCTACAGTACTGAAATAGAGCGCGTTGTCTTTGTTGAGTTTCTTGAAGGTTACTTTTATATCGCCGTCAACGGTACTGGCGATCACTTCACCTTCGATATTTTCGGCATCGATGTTCCCGTCCACGGTGTTGACTTCAATGGTTCCTGAAAAATCACGAATATCGACGTCTCCTTCCAGAATGCCGTAAAACGCTCCGCCAATGGTTTTGCCGATTACGTTACTGACAAAATCATTCTGTGCTTTTCTGGTCGCGTTATAAACACTTGACAGAATCTGGTCCACGAATCTGCTGTTACCATAGGAATCCTTGTTGATATCACTACCGAATTTAAGTGTCGTGTTATTCGGGATTTTTACATCCAGGTCGATCTCTTCATCTACCGGACGCGATATAACAATAATGTTATTTTTTTTATTGTTGATAATATTGAATCCGCCGCCGCCGATTTTTTTTAGCCCTTTCGCCTTTTCATCATCCTCATAATAATCTTTGAATCTCATGTCATTGGAAGATATCAGGACCTTATCACCATTGTATCCGGTAATATTGAGATCGCCATTCCCGGTGAACTGAACGATTCTATCTGCTTTTGCAATCCCGAACTCCAAAACGGAATCGTACTTTTTCTCTTTAGAGAAGCATATAGCTGGATTCAGCATTACAAAAATCAGAAGCAGCTTTATTATAAAGTATTTTTTCATTTTATCCTCCAGATTATGGTAACTAAATAAATTCTCTCAATGCTTTTTTAGCGCGCGTTTTCACATGCGCATTTATGTCAGGATCATTGATAAGTCTTATAAGCGTTGGGGATGACTCGGGTTCTTTTATCGATACCAATAGATCAATCAGGGAGATCTGCACCAGCGGAGATGTTTGAAGATCGAGTGATTTGACCAGCTCATGCCTGACATATGCATTGCCGGTAAAGTTGGAAAGCGCGTTTACAGCCGCCATCCTGACATTCACATTTGAGTCGCTGTTCAGGAGAAACAGCAGGGTCGAGTAGAATTCTTTGTCCGTATTTTTTACCCGGCTGGTCATTGTCAACCCGCGTATCCTTTCCACCACGGACGCCTGATCGAGAAGTGAAGTCATCACAGCCTGTTTGAGCTGGTTCACATCCGTTTTCAACTGAACAATCTCTTTTTTCGTCTCCGTTCTTTCGCCAATGTTTAACCCGGTTGCCAGGCCGATAACGAGCACGGCAACCGCTGCGGCGAACTGAGTCACGAGACGTTTGGGCCACCAGGATTCCATCCATTTCACAACCGGTTCATACCACTTTGCGCTTGTATTGTCGTTCATACCGAGGTTGTATGAATCGATCATATTTTCGACGTTTTTCTTCAGGTTGTCGGAGGGTTTTTCTATCTCCAGGTCATCCAGCTCGAGCCACACGGACTTCATGTCCGAGAATTCCGCACGGCATTTATCACAGGAAGAGAGATGGTCATCGACTTTTCGAGCCGTTTGAGTATCCAGGCTGCCCTCGATATAATCGACGGCCAATTCCTTTATTTCTTTGCATTCCATTGTTTTTTATCTCCCCGCAATCATCAGATATTGGGTTTTCAACTCTTTTATCGCGCGATAAACTCTAACCTTTATGGCTCCCTCCGTACAACCGTATAACTCCGCAATTTGACGATATGGCAACCCGGTATATTTGCTCAAGACAATCAACTCCCTGTTATCGGGAGATATCTTTCCCAACGCTTTATTAAGGTGCTTTTTATCCGTTTTATCTTCAAGGCTTTTTTCAGGACTTTGGCTCCATTCATCTGACAGTTCAAAATCAAGCGTCTTATCCAACGGCCTTCTCTTTTTAAAGTAGTCGATCTTTTCGTTTCTCGCGATAGCATACATCCATACCTTGAAGTCGGCGCCGTCTTTGAACGTGTGCCTGTATTTCAAAATTTTGTAGAAAACGTTCTGCACAAGGTCTTCGCTCCTGAAACGGTCCTTTATCTGGAATTTGAAATAATTGAACAGCCCCTGGGCATGCCTGTCAAAAAGCACTCCCAGTTTATGGGTATCCCCCTCTCTTACACTCACCATTATTTCCTGATCCTGTATCAATTCTGCTCCGGGATGTGTTGTCTTTTGATTATGTATACAATCACTCTGGAAAAAAGTTACAGAAAATTACCATCCGGCCGGACCCGACACAAATATCGGACATCGGAACAGGTTTTGAACCCGCCTGGCATATCAGTACCATACCCTATGGATTACAATAACTTAATTGGCTTGACAGGGGAATGGATTTTTTTTATATCTCGTTGTTAACAAAGCAATATTCAATCCGATTCACCGACCAGCTATCAACATTTTCAAGCCAGTGCAAAACAGATTTCCCGGAACCTTCAAGGGAAACGATCGAAAAAGACAGCCCGTTTTGTATGGGCGCAGACAGAAGGGACAGTCCATGAAGAAATTAATTGTCGTTTTTGGTTTTTTATTTATTTCCGGTTTATTGTTTTCCGCTTGTTCCGATTCTTCTGATTCGACACCGCCACCGGAAGAGGCTGCCCCCTCCACAGAAATCGCCCCCGCCACTCAATCCGCTCCTGTCAAAAGCCAATCCGAATACAGCCGGGAAGCGTTGATCGGGGTGATGGACCAATACCTCGCCGCCCTGGTAAGTCATGATCCCGCCGCTGTTCCCCTGGCCGAGGATGTAAAACTCGTGGAAAACGCGGAAATCGTTCCCATCGGAAAAGGCCTCTGGGAAAATGCGACCGGTCCGGGAATGACGGATTATAAAATCTACGTTGCCGATCCGATGCTGGGGCAGATCGGGTATATGGGTCTTCTCCAGGAGAAGGAAAAACCGATTCAACTGAGCGTTCGCCTGAAGCTCGAAAACGGTGAAATTACCGAGATCGATCACATGATCTGGCGTCAGATCAGCGATCCGATGCCGGACGGCCTGCTGCAGCCGCGTCCGGGTCTTGTCACGAAACTGGACCCGTCCGAACGGGTTTCCCGTGAAGAGATGTTCAAAGCCGCGAACGCCTACTATGATGCCATTGAACAGTGCGACGGAACCGTAGCTCCCTTCGCCGACGAATGCCAGCGGCATGAGGGCGGCGTAACCGCCGCAAACAACCAGGACCCGGTTCCCGACGACGCCCAAACGACCTTCGGCGCCATGGCCGCCTTTGGCCGGATGAAATGCGGAGAGCAGCTCAGCACGGGCATCATGCGATACATTTCGGACATCAATCAGCGCCGCCTGGTGGCAATCGATGAGGAGATGGGCCTAGTCATGATTTTCTCCATGTTCAACCACGACGGCGAACCCGATCCCCTGCCGATAAAAAATATGCCGGGGGTTACCGAAAGCTCGAACAACTGGGGGCCGTTCAATGTGGCGGCCGGACACATATACAAAATAAGAAGCGGACAAATCTATGAGATCGAAGCTATAGCGGCCATGGGGATGCCCTACCACGCCTCCGACGGATGGAGCTGCACCCGTGCGTGCCTGGCAGAAATCATGGATCAATATCTTGCGGCACTGGCCGCCAATGATCCATCGGCCGCCCCGTTGGCTGAAGATGTCGTCCTTGTGGAGAACACCCAGAAGACACCCATCGGCGAAGGCTTGTGGAAAACCGCTACGGGTGGACCCACCGATTTCAAGATAGTTGTTGCCGATCCCGATTCGGGCGAAGTGGCCTTTATGGGGGTGATAGAAGAAGATCGGAAACCGACCATCGCTTCCGTCAGGCTGAAGGTCGTCGATCACAAAATCAAGGAAATCGATCATCTGGTGGTTCATTCCGACGGCAGCCCCCTCAACCCGAACATGTCTGAAGTCCGCCCGGCACTTCTGGAGCGTGAACTCAAGATGGAACGCGTTCCCAGGGAAAAGATGATAGAAATCGCCAACTCATACTACGAAGCGATCATTCAGGATAACGGTGATGTGGCCCCCTTTGCCGATGAATGCCAGCGTATTGAAAATGGCGGCATCGCGGCGAATGATCAGACCCAGACCCCCGAAGAAGCCGCAAACGATGACTTCTCGACTTTCAGAAAGATGAAATGCGGTGAGCAGTTGAGCACCGGCGTGATGAGCTATATCACCGACATTACCGATCGCCGTATCCTCGCGGTCGATGAAGAAAAAGGGCTGGTATTCGCGTTTTCAATCTTCCGCCACAGCGGCGAGCCCAAAGTAATGGAAATAACCGGGGTACCGGGTGTTACGGAACGCGCCAACGATTGGGGACCGTTCGAACTGCCGGCAGCCCATATCTTCAAGGTTCGCAACGGCAAGATTTATGAGATCGAAGCAATCGGTTATTTTGTAGAAGGATTGGGACTGACGAACGGGTGGGAATAGCCTGAAAATAAGGTGTCAGGTGTCGGGTGTCAGGTGTCAGGAACTGCAATAGCCGCGACTGCGGTAACTGACACCTGACACCTGAAACCTTTCAATCTTTCTGAACATGGAGGCTCAATTGGAAAATACCGACCGGAAACCAACAAATATCATGGGTGTCTCGTTGCTGCACAAATGCAATTTCAACTGTGATCACTGTGGCTATATCTACGTCGGTAATGCGGAAGATCACATCATAAAACCGGGTTACAAACTCACCTGGGACCAGGTCAAAACCGCCATTGATGATTCCTGCCGTATCGATGGTTCATACTGGAATTTTAATTATACCGGGGGAGAACCCACACTCTGGGAAGACGAAGACAAAACCCTGGTTGATATTCTGATAGAAACGGCCCTGGCCGGCCAGTCCCCCAGCTACAATACGAACGGTAGCTACTTCGACGATTATGCCAAGTGTCGCGAACTCTTCTTTACATACATGGACGCCACCGATGAGCCGCTTGGCACATTCATCAGCATGGATAACTTTCATAACAACTACGATAAGGAAAAAGGCAGGGCAAAGAGCCTGGACAATCTTGTCAGGGTAATGGAAGAGATACCGGAAGAAAAGAGAAGTCAATTCCGGAATCATGTGGTCATCATCGTAACAAACGATGTCAACAGTTCACTGCCTGATGAAATGAAGGCCCATTACGGCGCATCCGGAATCATTTTCAGTGATTTTCCCCTGATGCCCATCGGGAAAGCAAAAGAGTTGACGGATCAAATTCCCGAGGTGGATGAATATTTCCCACACATGAAAAACAATGACTCGCGAGGCCCCCACGTTCTGGTCCTTGTCGGCGATGACTACTATGTGGGGAATTCAAGGACAGGTAAACTCGGGCGTCTGGCAGATTTGTATTCATCTGCCTCGAAATAAACGCGCCTGAGCGCTCCGGCATATATTCGGTGACATATCGCGCAGGAGGATCTTTAACCCACTTCTCCCCTGCTTAATAACCGCCGACATCACCATATCGAACGCCTCGCCTTTCAGCGAACAGGGCGTCCGTTTCACCGTGGAACAGCACCCGGATAGTTCAAAGACACATAGTTGACCAAGTTGGTCTAATATGGTACAGTTGACCAAAATAAACCATAACAGGTCTAAATGCTGCGGGATTATCATGAAGATTGTCAATATTTCAGAGGCAAAAACGAACCTTTCGAAACTGGTTACCCTTGCTTACCATGGTGAAAAGGTTGTTATAGCGAAAAACAACCTGCCCATCGCGGATCTGGTTGCACATAAGCCGGAAGGAAAAAGAAAACTCGGGTTACTTGCTGGAAAGTTCAAGGTTCCTGAAAACATATTGGATGAAGATGCTGAAATAAACGCGATGTTTTATGGCGACGAGAAATGAATATCATCATCGACACACATATTTTTCTCTGGGCACTGTCCGAACCTCGCAAAATAAACAAAAATAAACGTTCGATGCTGGAGGACCTTTCAAATACAATCTACGTCAGCGCAATCAGTATTGCTGAACTCATGATCAAGTCATCGATTGGAAAACTAATAATCGATTTCAACCCGGCAACGCTGGCCCAGGAAAGCGGATTTCTGCTTCTTGATTTCAATGCCGACGCGGCACTATTATTAAAAGAGATGCCGTTTCATCACAGGGACCCGTTTGATCGAATGCTGATCGCCCAAAGCCTTACGAAAGGCTATCCCATCATGACAGAAGATCCCAAAATATCCATATATGACTGCCGGGTACTTTAATTCCAATCCAGAGAGCCATTTTCAAACTGCGACTGTCCTGTTGATAATAGCGATCAATCGGCATATATGCTATGAGTTCCGCAATGACATGATCGCCTAACCGGCGGGACCGGCTAACGGGCAAACCAATACGGGATAACCAAAATGGCATTTTCTTACGAACTCAAACAGTCCGTCTCTTTTCACGACCTCGATCCCATGCGGATCGTCTGGCACGGGAATTATTTCAAGTATTTCGACAAGACACGCTTTGCCCTTTTCGAGGCGGCGGGAATCGATCTCTATCGCTATATGGTGGAACTGCAGTACGCCTTTCCCATCACCCGGACGTCCACCAAACATATCGCACCGCTCCAGGCCCGGGACCAGTTCATCTGCAAGGCCACGGTCACCGAGGCCCGGTTTAAAATCGCCATGGATTTCGAGATCCGCAGGATTCCGGACAACGAATTGTGCGCCCGGGCGAGCAGCGAGCAACTCGCCGTGAAATACCCCGGGATGGAACTGGAGTTTGAAATTCCGGAAGAGATTCAGAAAGCCCTGGGATCCGCCTGATGCACGATGATCTGAAAGCCGCCTTTGCCGCCGGGTATGAGCGCATGGCCGCATGGTCCGATCTCCTGGACGATATCAATCTCTACCCGGTGGCCGATGCCGATACGGGCCGAAACCTGCGCATCAGTCTGGCGCCCCTGAAAAATCCGGAAGGCAGGACTCTGGCCGAAATGCTTCTCCTGTCCGCCACCGGAAACTCCGGGAATATCGCAGGGGCTTTCTTTTCCGAGTTCACGGCTGTCAACATTCCGGATGATCTCCGGCCGGCTGCTCGGAAGGGAAATGAGGCCGCCTGGCGCTCGCTTCTCGATCCGAAATCCGGCACCATGCTCTCGGTGTTCGATGCGCTTGCGAATGCGCTGGCATCATGGCCCGCCGGGCACTCCGGTGACGCCTTCTCCCCGACCATGGACGCACTGAAAGACGCCGTACTGTCCACCACCGAAACGCTTCCCGAACTCAAGCGGGCCGGTGTCGTGGATGCCGGCGCCCTGGGTATGTTTATATTTTTCGAAGGATTTTTCCACCGCCTTGCCGACCGGGAAGCCCCCTTCTTCTCTCTCCGGGAATTGTTTGGCGACCGGCTGGACATCTCCGGACCTCACGACGCCCCTTCTGAAGAGGCGTATTGCATCGATGCCGTCATTCACCCGTCGGGCTCCGGAGAGGAAACCACCCGGAAAATTTCCGATATGGGGGATCACGTGGTTGCCGTTTCATCGGGAAAACAGATGAAAGTCCACTTCCACGCTTCGAACGCGGTATCCGCAAGAGAAGAACTTTCCGCCCTGGGGGCATTGGTCCGCTTCGATCTTGAAAAAATAGAAGGCGTAAAACCGGCCCACAATGGCCGGGCAGTGCATCTGGTCAGCGATGCGGCCGGCTCACTTACCCGGAAAACCGCCGGGGAACTCGGGATGACGCTCCTTGAAAGTTACATCCTCATGGATGACCGGTCCATTCCCGAAACCCTCGTATCACCGGATACACTGTACGAAGCCCTTCGAAAAGGGGCAAAAGTCACCACGGCCCAGGCCTCCTCATTTGAACGGAGTCAGTATTATGAAAGCCTGGTCAGCCGCCATGACCGGGTACTGTACCTTTGCGTGGGTTCGGCTTATACCGGAAATCACCAATTCGCCGCCGGGTGGAGAGCCGAACACCCCCTGGGCAGCCGCATGACCCTGATCGATTCGGGGGCCGCTTCGGGAAAACTCGGGCTCCTGGCGCACCACGCCGTCCGGTATGCGGCATCCGGGAAAGAACTGCCGGATGTGGTGCAATACATACAGAACATTCTCTCTTCATGCGATGAACTTCTTTTCCCGGATCAGTTGAAATACCTTGTGGCCGGCGGCCGTCTTTCGAAAACCAAGGGCTTTTTCGGGGACCTCTTGAGCCTGAAGCCGGTAATCCGCCCGGCCCCCGGCGGCGTCCAGAAACTCGGGGTGGTAAAAAACCGGGAAGCGCAGATCGATTTCACCCTCGATTATCTCGGGGGGCGCCTGGGTGAAACACCGGCCGAAATACTCATTGAATATACGGACAACCAGGAGTGGGTTTTAAACGATGCAAAGCCGCGGATCGAGGCCCTTCTTCCGGCGGCCCGGATCATTCTCCAGCCCATGTCGTTGACGTCGGGTGTTCATTTGGGACCGGGGGCGTGGGGAGTGGCTTTTTTGCCAATAGATGTGGAACGCTTTGGAAACACCGAAAAAGGAAATGAAGCCCGAAATTCGAAAAACTAATTTTCACGCAAAGCCGCCAAGAACGCAAAGAAAAACATTTTAACATTAGACAATTATCTTTGCGACTTTGCATGAAATTAAAATTTTTTACAACTGCATCAATGATAAATATCAACCAACCACACGAAAACACCCCGGATACAGACACCCCAAATTCGGGCAGTATTGCTGTAGTGATTCCGGTCTACAACCACGCCGGGACCATAGCCGCAGTCATTCGTAAAACGCTTTCCCATAATCTCCCGGTCATTGTGGTGGATGACGGCTCCACGGACAATACCTATGAAGCCGTTCAGTCGATCCCGGGCATTCAGGTGCTGCGTCATCGCGAAAACCGGGGAAAGGGGGCGGCCCTTCTAACCGGTATGAGGGAGGTGGCCGGGAAGTACCGCTGGGCCATCTGTCTGGACGCCGACGGACAGCATAACCCGGACGATATCCCGGACCTGATCGCGGCACTGCCCGCTGATCGGGCCGCCGTCATCATCGGCAAACGGAGAGGCATGGAAACCGCACCGTGGACCAGCAGATTCGGCAGGAAATTTTCCAATTTCTGGGTCTGGGTGTCCGGGGCCGCTCTTCTTGCCGATTCCCAAAGCGGCTTTCGAATCTACCCCCTTCCCGAGATTCCGAACCTCGATGTCGCGGCAAAAAGATACCAGTACGAACTGGAGGTGCTGGTAAAGGCCGCGCACCGGGGTATCGGAACCATCGAAGTCCCCGTAAGTGTCAACTACGCACCCATGGGGCAGCGCATCTCACACTTTCGCCCCTTCCGGGATTTTATGCGGAATACAGCGACCTTCTCCCGTCTCATCACCCGGCGGGTATTTTCCCCAGGGCTCTGGCGAACCCGGTCAAACGAAACAGGAGTAATGCAAAAACCATGACGGTGTTTTTCTATAATGCGCTGACATTCCTCTCCAAATACCTCGGCGCCTGGTTCTTTTCTCTGGTTTCCCGGGGGATCGCCACCGGGTATTTCATCTGCTCACACCAGCGGCGAAGGGCGGGACGTGACTTCTATGCCGCCCTGTTCCCGGACAAAAGCCGTTTTTACCATTATATCTGCACTTTGAAACAGTTTCAAAATTTCACCTATCTTTTTCTCGACCGGTTTATCCTGCGCGACACGGGCGACATCACCTTCTCCTTCGACGGATTGGAATACCTGACTTCGGCAGTTAAGGACGGGAGTGGCGCGATTCTGCTCATGTCCCACATGGGCAACTGGGAAGTGGCGGCGCATCTGCTCAAACAATCCCTTCCGGATCTCAGGCTTCTTTTATACATGGGCATTCGCCAGAAAGAGGAGATCGAGGCAATCCAGAAACGGAATATCAGTGAGGACGGCATCACTGTCGTGGGTATTTCCGAAGACGGCGGGTCTCCCTTCGACATCGTCGAGGGGATCCGGTTTCTCCGCCAGGGCGGCGTGGTCTCCATGGCCGGCGATATCCTCTGGCGGGACGAACAGCGCGCCGTAACGGTGACATTCCTGGGTCGAAAAGCCCGTCTCCCCGAGGCCCCCTACATCCTCTCCCTTGTTTCCGGCGCCCCCGTCATCGTTTTTTTCGCCTTCAGAACCGGGAACCGCGGCTATCGGTTCACCGCCCTGCCGCCGATACGCCTCTCTCCGCCCACCCGGAAGGATCGCCCGGAAAGTATCCGGGCCGCGGCCCAGGCCTATGCCGATCACATGCAGGCGGCACTGGAACAGCACCCCTTCGAGTGGTTTCATTTTGACCGGTTTATCGATTGAGTCCTGATGAAATGCGTTGAGTTTAAGCACTGTTTATTGTATTGAATAATCTTATTTTTCTTTGGACTAGGAACATATGACCATGACCAGATCGGAACTTTGTGCTGCAATACTCAAAATATTCAATGAACAATTCGAAATCGTCGACCCGGGACTCGACGAGCCCCTGCGCGACACGTATGAATTCGACAGCATCGATGCCATCGAACTTCTCCGGGAGATCGAAATCCTGCTGGGCACCCAACTGACCCGGAATGAAAAAAAAACAGCCATGGATATCCGGACCATCAACCAGATTCTGGACTATGTGGAAAACATAGCGCATATCCGCGCCGCTGAAGCATGACAGCACGCAAAGTAGTGCCCATCCAGAAATAGGTAAATTTGGTCGAGATCAAGGCGCACGAAAAATTTAACCACAGGCATATATTTAATATTCCGAGGATTAAATTTTTCGTGTAACACCGATATCGGGCAAATTGGCCATTTCTGGATGGGCACTTAGTAAAAGGATCGAAATATATGGAACGACGAGTAGTCATCACCGGAGCGGCTGCCATCACCCCCATCGGACGCACCCGTGAAACGATTACCCACAGCCTGACCAATGGCATTTCCGGGGTCCGCAAAATCAGGGATGACGGTCTGCTTACCCAACATATCCATTCCGGTGTTTTCGGCACGGTGGATTACCCCATCGAGTATGATTTCAAGCGTCGGGACCGAAAAACCATGGGGCCGGTCTCCTATTATGCATGTGAGGTGGCCAGGGAAGCGCTCCAGCAATCCGGGCTGACCGAAGATTTCATTCAATCCGGGCGCCTCGGCATCGCATTCAGCTCCACCCATGGAAGCCCGACAATTCAGCGGGATATCTACCGGACCTTTTTCGGCGCGGGCGATTCCAAACTCAGGGATATCGGCGCCGTCGAGTATCTCAAGTCGATGGTGCACACCACCGCCGTCAATATCTCCAAAATGTTCGGCATTACCGGCCGGGTGATCGCCTCTTCCACGGCCTGCACCACCAGCAGCCAATCCATCGGTTTCGGATACGAATCGGTTAAATTCGGCATGCAGGATGCCATGCTGTGCGGCGGCGCCGATGAGTATGACACCACCACCGTCGCGGTATTCGACAACCTTCTGGCCTGTTCGAGCGATTACAACGATACGCCCCATCTCACCCCCCGTCCATTCGATAAAAAGCGGGACGGCCTGGTGGTGGGCGAAGGGGCGGGGGCGGTACTTCTCGAAACCTACGAGTCCGCCAGGAAACGGGGAGCGGACATTCTGGCCGAAGTGGCCGGATTCGCCTGCGGCAGCAACGGCGGGGACCTGATCCTTCCAAATGCCGACGGAATCAGCCGGACCATCCGAATGGGGCTCGACTCCGCCCGGCTCCATCCCGACCAGGTGGATTTTATCAGCGCCCATGCCACCGGCACCAAGATGGGGGATGTCATGGAAGCCCAGGCGATCGGCAACATCTTCGGTGACCGTCCCGCGGTCACGGGACTCAAAGGCTACATGGGCCACACCATGGGCTCCTGCGGAGTCATCGAGACCATTCTGACCATGCACATGATGGATCAGGGATTCATCGCCCCGACCCTGAACCTTGTGGACATTGACGAGCGATGCAGCATGATCCGCCACGTTACGGATACCCTCGAGGCGCCTGTTTCAATCGCCGCTGTTCAGAATTTCGCCTTCGGAGGCGTCAACACCATACTGTTCATCAAGAAGTTCACGGATTGATAATGCGGTCCGCCCATCCATACGAGTCATCGAACGGTTCCCTTCCCGCACACCTGCTCCGGCGTCTCAGGGACCTTGGCGTTACGCTTCTTCTATGGACCTATTTTACGGCGGGATTCGTCGTCTTCTTCTCCCCCTTTTATCTTCTCGCTCTCCTTTTTCAAAAAGAGCGAACCGCCGCTTTCCAGGCCCTGAACAGCCGGTTTTACAGAATATTTTTTGTTCTCCTTCGCCTGACAAGCCCGAAGCAGCATTGGGATATCGCCCCGGATGTCAGGAATATCCGTGGATCTATTGTCCTGTGCAACCATGTCTCTTATCTCGACTCCATTTTACTTATCGCCCTTTTCCCAAGGCACACGACCATCGCCAAGGCAAGACTTTTTAAAATCCCTCTTTTCGGACGGATGCTGGCACTTTCCGGATACATTCCCTCCAGCAGCGAAGGGCCCTTTTCGGACCTGTTCATAAACAGCCTGGACAGAATGGCCGGTCATCTTGAAAACGGCGGCAACATCATCGTCTTCCCGGAAGGAAGCCGAAGCCGGGATGGGGCGGTGGGAAAACTTCACAAAGGGATTTTCAAGATAGCGCGGTACTGCAAGGCCCCCATATCCATCCTCGGTGTCCGCAACACGGATCTGCTCTTCAAGCCGGGAAAATTCCTCTTCGATACATGCAGTGAGAACACCATTCATCTGAAACAGATCGCCCGGCTTCACCCCGATTATGCCGGTCGCAATTTCTCGATCAAGGGCCTGATAGACCATGTAAGCGGGGTGATGGCACAGTACGCAGCGACAGGAGATGCCAAATGAGATTAGTGTTAATTTCGATGCCGGATGTCACCCTTTCGGGTGTGGGAGATGCGATATGAGAGTCGTACTGATTTCGATGCCGGACGTGACCCCCATTGTGGTCCATGAGACCGCCATGCACATGCCGGCCCATGGCATCGCCTGCGTGGCGGGGAATATCGACCCCGAACACGATGTATATATCATCGATCTCATTCGAAAGCGGCGCGGCATTCGAAAGTATCTGACTAAAAAACTGCCCCGCCTCAACCCGGACCTCATCGGGCTGTCGGCCATGGCCTGGCAATTTGAGACCTGCACCAAAATTGCCCGGCTGATCAAACAGCTCCTGCCCGGCGTAAAAATCGTCATCGGCGGGTATCATGCCACCCTGATGAACGAAGAGATTGCCGCATCGGAAGATTCCCGGTGGATCGATTTCATGATCCGCGGAGAAGGAGAAGAGAGCTGTCGAAGGCTCGTGAATGCCCTTGCCGGTAAGGATCGAATGGAAGATATTCTCTCTCTGTCATACAAATCGAACGGGGGCTGGGTTCATAATCCCCGGCAGGAGAACCTCGACCTCTCCACCCTCAAGCTCCCGGTTCGAGACAAACGCAGGCTCACCTGGGGATACCATATCATGTTCAGCAAGATCGAATTGATAGAGACTTCCAGGGGGTGTACCCGGGGATGTAATTTCTGCAGTATGCGGCATATGTACGGCCGCTCTTTCCGAACCTACCCCATCGAACGGGTTTTGAGGGACATCGATGACATTTACTACAATCGCAACGTCAGGTGGATCTTTATCGTCGACGACAACATGGTCCTGAACCCCAAACGGGTTGTCGAACTATGCGACGCCATCATCGCCCGGAAGTACAAAAAGCTTAACTTCGTGGTCCAGGCGGACTGCATTTCCATGTCTTCCAACGAAGAGATGGTGGCAAAAATGGCCAGGGCCGGTTTCCGTTCGGTTTTTCTCGGCATTGAAAATGCGTCCGAGAAAAATCTCCAGACCGCCCACAAAGGAAACATCGTCACCGCCTCCGAAAAAGCGGTCGCCATGTGCCACAAATACGGAATGATGGTCATCGGCGGGCTCATTTTCGGTTTCCCCGACGACGACGAACAGGACATCATCAACAATTACCGCTTTGCCAAGCAGATCGAGTCGGACACTCACTACTGCCAGATTCTGACACCCTATCCCAAAACAGCCATGCGGGAGGAATTACTGACAGCGGGTCTTGTCACCAATCCAACCGATTATAAGTGGTATAACGGTATGTGGGCCAATGTACGCACCCGCAACCTTTCAGCCGAGGAACTGCAATATCTTTTCTGGTACCACCGCCAGGTGACCGCCGGATGGTGGCGCCCCTCCACCTATGCGAAGGCCCAGGGAAAGGGATGGGCATTCATCTGGAATTATTTAGCCAAACCGGTTCTGAAGTTTCACTACAATCGAATCTTGCGAAAAGGCGGGTGGAAAGGCCGCTATCAGAAAGAGATTCAGCGTTGGGCGGGGATCAACTCCTTCCCGGACCTTGAAGAAGAGTAATCCTTTTTGTAAAAATACCAGGTTCGGCTTTTTCACCGGATTCCGGCTTTGCCGCGTCATGAATTCAATATTTGTTTCGCATACGCATCGTTTACATCGGATACGTGGGGAATGCCTGTTTCCCGGGCGGTTTCCCGGTTTCCGGAGAACAGGTCGTTGCGGCATATCTCGTTGACGGAAAATTTACGTGCCCCGGCCATGAGCTGCTGCAGTCCGCAGGCGAGTTTATCCATAAGGGTATAGGTTGCAATGGCTCCGTAAGGGATGTTTTTCATTTCATCGGCCCCGACCTTCTTCTGGACATCGAAGTAGCCTTCAAAAATCTCTTGAGGCGTATCGCCGAAGAAGCGAACAGTTTTGGGCAGTTCGGACCATTGTCCGTAAAGCCGTTTACGTTTTTCCGGGTGAAGCGCACCTTCGACATTGGCGCCCACAAATCCCGGCACCATCAGCGCACGGCCCATGCAGATCATTTTGGCGTAGGGGGCGCCCAGGGCCAGTGCTTTAAAAATATGGTCTTCCATTGAGAACCCGCCGGCAAAAGACATATCCACGACTTTCTGCCGGTTGGCGGCCAGAATGGTGGCATATTCGTAGGCCTTTGAATGCAGGTTGATGGAAGGAACACCCCAGCTCTGCATCATGTTCCAGGGGCTCATACCGGTGCCACCGCCGGAGCCGTCGATGGTTAGAAGGTCGAGCTCGGCATCTGTAGCGAATTTGATGGCCATTGCGAGTTCCTTCATGCCGTAGGAGCCGATTTTCATAGTGATTCTCTTGAATCCGAGGCTTCGCAGGTATTCCACCGTCGTCATGAATTCCTGACGCACCTGTTCAGCGGTACTCTGATTGGTGTTGCCGAGTCGACTGTGGTGGGCGAATGAGGTGATGTCGCCCTTTTTAAAGGCATCCCGCACTTCGGATCTCGTCGGGTCGGGGTCGACCATATATCCGCGTTCCTTGAGAAACCGGGCGTATTCAAGGCTGGTGATCCGTATTTCGCTGCCGATATATATGGCGCTTTGGCCCCATTTGAGTTCGATAATGCATTTGTCGCCGTATTTGTCCACGACAAACTCGGCAACGCCGTTCCGGGTATCTTCCACATTCAGTTGAACGATGATTGCTCCGTAGCCGTCGTAATACCGAAGGTATCCGTCTATGCGCCGCTCCAACTCCGGAGCGGAAATAATTTTCCCTTTTCGGGTTCCCCCGAGTTTAATCCGGCTCTTTTGATCAATCCCCACCACATTTTCACCAATAACAATAGGAATGCCGCACAAAGCACTTCCAACAGAAAACGCGTCCCAGTACTTTTGGGCCACGAAGGTGGACCCGAGGGCACCGGTCATGATCGGCACACGAACCTTGGTTTTTTCCGTCCAGCCAAATTCGGTCTCCAGGTTGACGTCCGGAAAAATGCAGTCATCCGGATGGTTGCTCATATCTTCTTTGCGCCCCCGGGCGCCATAAGCATATCCCTGAATTCGAAGGCTGTTATAGGAGACACCCATATGAGAGGTGTTGTCGGCGCTGGCGGTGACGACACCGAAATCTCTCGGGTAGAGCAGCTTCCTGCCCACCAGGCTTCCGAGCCAGGTTTCGCATTTGCCCTGGCAGTCCGTTCGGCAGAGGGTGCACAAGCCGGATTCAGTCGGATTCCCGCAGTTGATTGATTCGATCGCGTCATCGTTTTTCGAAAATCTCAAGTCGCTCATTTCGTTCCTCCTGATATGGTTCATTTTATCCGACATGCAATACTCGCAAGGTATGGTTGTGAAGTCTGAATCAGTGCCACCGTCAACCATTCTGAATCCTCCCGTGGTATTTTTTTAATCTGTGGCGTAATGTATTGCGACTGATCCCCAACATCTCGGCAGCCCTGACCTGATTGTCGCCGCATTCTTCAAGAACTTTTAGAATAATGGTTTCCTCAACGGTTTCGATGATGTTGGCATGAATACCTTCCTGGAACAGTTGAATCACGTCGGGAAGTATCTCTTCTATTTTGTCTTTCATACGAGCCATCGTCTGCTGCCGGTTCACAGCCTGGGCATGATGTTCATTTTCCTTGTCCAGCAACTCGACATGGTTTTCCATGATAACGTCTCCGGTACAGAGAATAACGGCACGCCGAAGACAGTTTTCCAATTCGCGAATGTTTCCCGGCCAGGTATAGGATTTAAAATGATGCAACACGCCTTCGGAAACATGCCGGATGGGTTTGTTGTATTCCGCGCCGAACCGGCCCACAAAGTATTTCACCAACTCCTCAACGTCTTCGGTTCTCTTCCTCAAGGGCGGAAGATCGATAGAAACGACTTTCAATCGCCAAAACAGATCTTCCCTGAATGATCCTTCCTGGACCGCCAGTGAGAGATCCTTATTGGTTGCCGCAATGATCCTGACGTCGGCCTTGATAGTATTGACGCCTCCGAGCCTTTCGAACTCGCCTTCCTGCAGGACACGAAGCAATTTCACCTGCAGGGCGGGCGATATATCCCCGATCTCATCCAGGAAACAGGTACCGCCGTTTGCACGCTCGATTTTCCCGGGCTTGGTATGATGGGCGCCGGTAAACGCACCGGGTTCATAGCCGAACAATTCGCTTTCAAAAAGCTGTTCCGGAATAGCCGCGCAGTTGATGGCAAGGAACGGCTTTTCCTTTCTACAGCTGTGATGATAAATGGCTTTTGCCGCCAGTTCTTTCCCTGTGCCGCTTTCTCCGGTGAGCAGCACCCCCACATCTTTTTCGGCAATTTTGCCGATGGTTTTATAAACCGCCTGTATCGCCTTGCTCCGTCCCACCATTTTCAGCGCGGTATCGGATGAAACCGTTTCAAGGGAGTGAACCGAGTCGGGAATCCAGACAATTTCCTTCATTCGCCGGTTCAATTCCAGTGCTTCGCTGACAACGCGGCTCAGTTCTTTCCTTTCAAACGGTTTGCTCAGATAATCATAGGCGCCTCGTTTCATGGCTTCAATGGCCGTATCGGTGTTGCCGTAGGCGGTCATGATGATAATCGGCGTCTTCACCTGGGCTTCTTTGATCTGTTTCAGTGTCTCTAGCCCGTTGAGCCCCGGCATCTTGTAATCCAGCAAAACCAGATCGTAATTTTCCAGGCCGATTTTTGCGATGGCGTCTTCACCGGAAAGACAGACAGTAACGTCATATCCTTTTCTTCTGAAAAAACGGTTGAGAAAATGATTCAATCCCTCGTCATCATCTATAAGCAGAATTTTTTCCATGGGATCACAGCTCTTCATTGGTTAGTGGGAAAAACAGTGAAACGACGACGCCGGCTTCTTCCTGGTTTCTGATACGAATTTCTCCGTTATGACGTTTTACGGTGTTGAAAACCATGGGCAATCCGAGGCCCGTGCCGGCCGATTTCGTGGTAAAAAAAGGATTTAAGACAAAATCAATGTTTTCCGGTGCGATCCCCGGCCCCGAATCCGCGACATCGAGACGAATAAGGGAGGAGGGCCTATTGCCGTCTGTGGCCGTTTCCATCCTTTCCAGTGTTGCCGTCACATCGATCCTTCCCTTTTCCGACATGGCTTCCAGGGCATTGATAAAAAGATTGATCAGCGCCTCTTCAATCAGTTTTTTATCCCCCGATATTTCAGGCAGATTAGGGGTCACTTGGGTTTTGATCACGCACTCCTGTTTGTTGGCCAAGGGTCGTATCAGGGAAACAATGTCTGCAATTAACTGCTGCACGGGAATGCTCGAAAAAACCATCTCTTTCGGTTTGGTATAGTCCAGAAGCCGGTTGATAGCCATCTCGATGCGTGAAATCTGCCCCATGGCAACGGTAAAATCTTCCGTATATTCCGGAGAAATTTCAATTTCTCCCTGAATGGACTCCAAAAACAGCTTGAGAGAGGTCAGGGGCGTACGGATTTCATGGGCCACGGCAGCGCCCAGACGCCCTAAAGCGGCATACTTTTCGGACCGTTCGGCAATAAGCTTGACCTGTTTCAGGGTTTGATCGATCTCTTCGAGTTCCGCGGCTTTCAGAATGAATTTCTGTTCAAGCGTGATTTGCCGCTGCTGGATTTTTTGAGCCATGTCCGCGAAGGCGCGGTATAAAACACCAATTTCATCCCGGCGGTCGGTCTGAACGGTCACGGCGGTAAAATCCACAAGTTCCAGATCCTTCGCCGCCCGGCTGAGGTCCCGGACCGGCCTTATCATATGGAATGAAATAACCCAGGTAAGAACCAATGCACTGCTTATGGCCAGAAATATCGTATAATAGATGAGGTGTCTCAAACTGCCCATGCTCCGGAAGACTTCATCCCGATCCTGTTCCACCACGATATACCAATCCGTTCCTTCGACTCTGCAAGAGAACCCCAGCACCTCAATATCTCGATAATCAAGGTAGATCTTTTCCCTGTTCAGATTTTCAAAAATGTTTTTGAAACTTCCCGACTGAGAAATGTTCTCCGCTAAAATGCGCCGGGGTTCTTTATGGGCCAGGAAAGTTCCGCTTTTATCCACAAGATAGCATTCACCAGTTTCTCCCAATGCAACCTGTAATATATCGGTTATAATGCTATGGGTTCCCACGGTGCCCAACAGAGAACCGATATGCATGCCGTTGTCGATAATCGGCGTGGCGATGAGGAATTTCGATTCAATCTCATCGGGGTGGTACATAATGGAAGAGAGAACAACGGATTCATCCGCGTTGCTGTCCGGTAAAACGATATCCGGATCAAACGACGCCCCCTGAGTACTTAGAACAAGTCCATCTTGATTCGACAGCACCGAAAGATTTGCGTACACGCCGTAATGGGTTTGAATCAGTTCAAGGTATGGTGCAATTAATTCAGGATTCAGGCTTTTTACAAGTGACGTGCCGGCGATCACATTCATGTCTTGCCTGCGTTCTTCAAGCCACCGTTCCAGAATGGTGGCCTTATCGGCCGCCACGGTTTCTATCTGGCGCATGACCAGCTTTTCAATGAGTGATTCGGTGGTATGAATGGAAAAAGCGCCGACCACAATCAGGGGAACAAGAGTAAGCAGCAGAAACATGATCACCAGCTTGGTTTTAAGCGCAAAGAATTTACTAAAATTTCGCAATATGAAAATCTTTCTCTCTACAGCCGCTGAACAGGAACGACAATAACCTGATACACTTCCTGTTATCCGCCACTATTTCCGATAGCAAATAAGCTCCTGGGTAACAATATCCGACCGAATGACCAACGCCTGATCTCTTAGATTATAGACTTTTACCAAATGGGCAAGTGCCTCCTCATCGGGACAGATTTCGGAAAGCATGTTGGGCAGTTTCAAAAGCCACCTCGTTTGAAACACGATATCCTCATTTTCAGGATAGATCGCCGCATAAAAAACCGAAGTTTCGGTGAGATCATGGAAAAAATGGGTACCGAAAGAAAGATCCGGAACCATGCTACCGGCCTGGTAGCTGATTTCCATCAGCGCAGTAATATGGTTGATTTCCGAAAATTTCACCGGCACCCCCATGGCGGGCGTCTGGGTACCCCAGCGTCCCGGCCCCATGAGCAATGTGGGGTTGGTTTTCGGATCCGCTATCTTCCTGTTGAGTTTTCCGATAAGGCGGGCCACACTGTATTTATTCGATAAGGATGCCCCGGCATAGTTGGCGGGGTCCACCCAGATCAAGCAAGTAACGGGCAACAACACGTTACCCCCCATGAAATTCCCTTCTATTCGAACAAACACCTTTTTCGGATCTATTTTATCCGAAAGGGAGAGGTCGGCGGTTTTATAAAGAGTCTGAAACGGCCGGCACTGCAGCAGATTGATTTGAATATCGCCTGCCGAATTGTGGTTGACGGTAAATTCGATCTCCACCGGTCCGCCGTAGGCGCTCTCGATAGTCTTGAGCATCCGTTTCATGGCGTCGGTAAAAGGCGTCCGGGTCAGAAAATCATCGAAGGTCAGCACCCATTGTGCCTTCGACGCCCCCCCTCCGCCGAAACCTTCGACGCTGCTGTCCTGAACGGCAATGGCCGACAGGTCCAGATCCGGCACGCTTTCCACCAATTCTCGAAGTAAAACGGTTTTCAGGGCGTTTTCGGCCAGATCCAGGCAATCCACATAATGCTGAGAGTATTTTCTGATGTCCCGCATACCGGCCAGGGGCTTTACCCTTGGATCATCCATGGCCACGATTCGCGGATAGTCATTTTCAACCCGGTTCACTGCCCGCGTGCCGAGCCCCATGACCAGCCGCAACATTCCGGCGCCGGGATCCATATTCTTTTTCCAGACATAGGGGTTGTGGGAAAGCCCCACCCCCGCAAGCTCAGGAAAAAAATACCCCTGATGGTCGGAACCGGAAACCCGCTGTACCATAATGGCCATCTGCTCATCCATCCGATCCAGGCCCCGCTGACGCCGGTAGGCCAAAGCATCTTCGCTCATGGTTCCGGCAAAGATCTGTTTAACGGCATCTTCGAAATTCTCATAGCGTTTTCCCGGCGGCGCCTGGTTTACGCAGAAAAAACTGTCATAACGCCCCGCGAAGGCACTGCCAAAGGCATCCTCCAGGAGGCTGGATGATCGGACGATGATGGGAGACTGGCCGAAGTACTCCAGCATGAGTTGAAACCGCTCCCGAACGGGTTCGGGAAATGTCCCCGAGAGAAATTTCTCTTTCAGTTCACCGGCCGTTTCGAAATATCCTTCCGGAGTTTTATGGGCCATGAAGAGTTTCCACCAGCCATTTTGAACAATATAGGAGTAAAAAACATCGGAACCGATATAAAAGGAGTCGTGGTGCTCCAGTGTACGCGGCCAGTCATAATCCGCGTCCCGGTGCAATATCTTTCTGGAAAGCAGCATCCCCAGGGCCTTGCCGCCGATAAATCCCGTTCCGATAGACCGCTCCTTTATGAAAAGCAAATCCTCAAGGGACATAAACCGCCGGATCATCCCCAGAATTTTCCTGTCGCGGCTCAGCACCAAGCGGCTGAGTTGCTCCACCTTGTCCTCTATTTCCATGGGATTGGCATCGGAATCCAGAAGACTCCGGGCCTGCAGGAAAAGATGATCCCAGTAGTCCAGGTTGCGCTGTGCGTTCTCAGCCTTTTCCCGCATGAGATGGGAAAACAGCCGGGTGGCCTCGACACTGTTGATAACCGGCACCAGTGCGGACTGCTCCTTGATATGGGGAAAAAACATGGTGCCCGCATAGCGGCCCTGAACTTTAATGGGATGCACGCAAAGCTTGCGTCTGTAGCTGTAAATATCGATAAGGACCTGGGTAATCTCACGGATGCCGGCAATGGCTTTAAACGAATGGCGATTTCGAAGAATTGCAAAATAAGCGACGGTATTCAATTCAAATAGATACGGACAGGTAACGAAGAAGAAATTGACAATCATCAAATCCGTGGCCCATTCGTACAGAAGATCGGACAGGGAATCGAACACATAGAATATGTCCCTGCCTTCCCGGGTGATAATACCGTGAATCTGCGTGGTAAAAGATTCGAATCCGGAGGAGACATCCAGGTCATATACCCGAATATTGCGGCGCTGTGCCAGAAGCGGAGCATGCCGGGCAAACCGCATGTAAATCACCTGCTCACCCGTGGCAACGGCATTGTTTACGAAATAAGAGACCATTTTACGGTAGGCGTCGATTTCATCGACCTGCCAGACCACGTTGTCTCCCCGGTACAGATAGTCGATGATGCTGTCCAGACTTTCCCACCCCGTACTAACATGCGAGTAGTATGCCATACTCTATTTCTCGTGTCCCTGTCGAATATGCGCGGGAACGACTCGGGAGAATCGACTTCTCCCGAACCATCCTCTGACTGATGCCGGACGGAACCGTGCTCAGACAATGCCGTATGCCAGCATGGCCCGGGCCACTTTCATAAAACCCGCCGTGTTGGCGCCCATCATATAATCCCCTTTTTTGCCGTATGCTTCCGCGGCATCCAGACAGGATTTATGGATGCTTTTCATGATGATCAGCAGCCGCTGATCCACCTCTTCCCGGGTCCAGGACATTTTAAGGCTGTTCTGGCTCATTTCCAGACCGGAGGTGGCCACACCACCGGCATTGGCCGCCTTTCCCGGACCATACAGGATATTATATTCCTGGAAAATTTTCACCGCTTCGGGTGTAGATGGCATATTAGCGCCTTCCGCCACGCAAATACAACCGTTTTTAACGAGCGCTTCCGCGTTCCCGCCATTTAACTCGTTCTGGGTGGCGCACGGCAGCGCGATATCGACCTTGATGCCCTGTTTCCGAATCACCTCCCACACGTTTTCGCCTTCATAACAAGCGCAATCGTATTTTTCCGCATATTCTGAAATGCGGCCACGCCGCCCGTTTTTCAGTTCCATGATATAAGCGAGCTTTTCCACATCGATGCCGGCTTCATCCACAATGGTGGCATTGGAATCACAGATCGAAATGGGCTTTCCTCCCATTTGAATAACCTTTTCCACCGCATATTGGGCCACGTTTCCCGCCCCGCTGACGGCAACGGTTTTGTCTTTGAAATCCTGCCCGCGGGTGGATAGCATCTCGGTGGCAAAATAGACCGTGCCGTAACCGGTGGCTTCGGGTCTGATAAGGCTGCCGCCGTATTCAAGCCCCTTTCCCGTAAGCACTCCGGAATGGGAGTTGCGGATTTTTTTGTAATATCCGAACAGATAGCCGATCTCTCTTCCCCCCACGCCGATATCACCGGCCGGAACGTCCGTTTCCGGGCCGACATGACGAAAAAGCTCGGCCATGAATGCCTGGCAGAAACGCATGATTTCCGCATCGGATTTACCCTTGGGATCGAAATCGGAGCCGCCTTTCCCGCCGCCCATGGGCAGGGTGGTCAAAGCGTTTTTGAAAATCTGTTCAAACCCGAGAAATTTGATAATGCTCAGATTTACAGATGGGTGAAACCGAAGGCCGCCCTTGAAGGGACCGATGGCATTGTTGAACTGCACCCGGAACCCTCTGTTCACGTACACATTGCCGCCGTCGTCCATCCACGGCACTCGAAAAATGACGACGCGTTCCGGTTCGATGATTCTTTCATAAATCCCCGCCTTGACCAGTTCGGGGTGGCGCCTGGCGGTCGGTTCAAGGGTTTCAAGAACCTCTGTTACTGCCTGATAGAATTCAATCTGTTCACTGTCCCGTTGCTTGACGCGAGCGATTGTATCATGAATAATCGACACAAGTATTTCCTCCTTTTTCAGTTTGTATATTCATATTCAAAAGCACTGTATTTCCCGTCATCCGTAATGGTGTAAATCTTGGTGGTTTTCTTCTCTCGGCTCACCGGCCTTTTCAGCCGGTAATAGACGATATCCTGGTCGGAGAGGTCGTCGATGCCGATAAATTCATTTTTCAACTCCCCGAGGCTGTCGAAACCGCTGCCGAAAAAGGGGAGTTTCGAGAAGTACGGCCGGACGCTCTGCATGTCCGTCACCACCGCAAAATGAGTCGGGAAAGCGGGGTCGCCAATCACCATGAGGTACCGATCCGAAGAAGCGGCGATGTGATAGTCTTCGGGGATGTCTGTCAGTTCGATTCTGTCAAAATGTTCTTTCAGCACGGAACCGGCTTCCACATTGTCGATATCATCCGCTGAAAGAAGATCGGAACACGAGAAATAGCCGAAAACATAAAGGGCAATGCTGAAATTGCTGATCTGCTCGTAAACGGGCTGTTCTCTGTCACACATCCGTGTGATTTCATCCATTCTTTCCCAGGCAAGGATTCCATCATTTTCCATAAAGCACCTCCTTAGGGGCAACCATAGAGCCTCATTTTTATATGATGACATGCTAAACAGTGGCGACAATACTCACAAGACTACTCTGGCAAAGAATATGCCAGATAACGGCGCCTCATACTTCTTTTATAAAATGTTGATATGATAGAATAATACGAAAATGCTCAAAAAAAACGGAGAAGAGAAACCTGGTGAAAAATCAACAGCGGTTCCCGTCGTTTAAGGAAGCA
Source organism: Desulfobacterales bacterium (assembly GCA_963677545.2). Taxonomy (GTDB): domain Bacteria; phylum Desulfobacterota; class Desulfobacteria; order Desulfobacterales; family JAFDDL01; genus JBECKW01. The sequence continues at coordinate 227,665 of CAXXKH010000011.1, forward strand.
CTTGCTTGACAAGAACGGCGGCTATCAAGGCCGGGGAACAGAAAACCCTGAAATGTGCAAAATTTGCACAGCGGTGGTGAAAATCAGCACTGTCAGCTTTCAAGAGGGGCCTATGCCTATCTTTACATGATTCTACTCTTTCAGTTTGCCATGTCGATTATCTTTCGGCCGGCACGTTAAAATTTGGAAGTGATTTCGAGTCCCAGTTATAAATTCTCCGGATAGGAAAACTTCCTTTGCATCACTCGATAGAAATGACAATGAATCATGTTGCACTCTTTTTCCTCCTCTTGTTACGACAGCGCTACGTATTATTTCGTTCTGCGTGTCATATTTCTCCCAACCGTTTTGAAAGAGGTATTCAACGAAATGATACATATTATTAGAATACAACAAGGTGGAATGAACAGGCATTCTGCTGGGTAAATTGCGAATTCCGACAACACATACGCCCACTCTGCGAATAATCCTGTCACACTCGGTAACTTCGCAGTTTCCACCCTCACCGATCATCATGTCCACAATTATCGATCCCGGCTTCATATTGAGAAGCATCTGCTCCGTAACCAGCATCGGCGCTTTATCGTCCGCCACCCGGGCGCTCAGGATGACAATGTCCGCCTCTTCTAAATAGGGAAGAATAATGCTTCGCTCAATCTCCAACCACTCATCTCCAAGTGGTTTCGCCTTGCCGTTTTGTTTGAGGGCGATTTCCCTCGGTATCTTGAATCTGATCGGATTAACACCCAGCTTAACAGCTTCGCTGCATGCCTCTCTACGAACATCTATCACATTGACAACACCACCCAGTTTATTGGCGGTGACAATGGCCTGGCGACCGGCAATGCCGGCACCCACAATTAAAAATTTTGCGGGCCTGATGATACCGGCTGTTGTGTGTATCATGGGTACGAATCTTGGTAGATGGCTTGCCGCCAAAACAACGGCCTGATATCCGGAAACCATCTTCATTGATGCCATCGCATTCATTTTCTGTGCATGGGGAATCTCGGGAATTCCGTCCATTCTGAAAGCGGTTATTTTTTTTTCGCATAGACGTTTTATAACCTCGTCATTTTTAGGCAATGAGGGATTTAGAAAGGAGATAAGAACACTCTCGTTTCGAAGCATGTTGACCTCATGCTGTTCGAGCCTTTCATTATAGACCGGCTCTTCAACTTTCAATATGATATCCGATTCGGCAAACAACCTTTCCGTATCGGAAACTATGGTTGCCCCCGCAATTTCATATTCTTCATCGCCGATTAAAATCCCTTCGCCCGCTGAGGTCTCGACTGAAACGGAAAAGCCCATCTCTATAAATTTTTCGACCGTATCCGGTATCGCGGCAACTCTATTCTCTTCAAAACGAATTTCTTTCGGTATCCCGATCCGCATTTTCCTCTCATCTTTCTGTTGGCTGAAAAGGTTTGCGTGTTTTCCAGTGAAGCTGCACCTACACCTCCTGAGAAAGGCGTTTTAACACGCTATCAAAAAAAGAAGGTTGCGGCATGCGCTTAAGCTTTTTGAGCGTTTTTAATAACTCAGGGTATATTTCCTGGTAAATATCGTCACGGACATATCCCAAGAGCTGGCTCAAGGCCTCTGCCGCAAGAATTCTGACATCATAATAGATGTTATCATCCGCCAGCAAATCCAAGAGCCGGAACATCAAATCTCTGGACGGAGTTTGAATGTATTTTATTTTCTTCAAAACTTCTTCACGAAGCCGCCAGTTGCCTTTATATCTTAAGATTCTAACTAGGCCCGCTTGGTATCTTTCTATACCGTCCATGCCTGAAAGTTCTTCAAGGATTTTTATAACACCACCCCAATCATTCAAGTTCCCGAAAGGATCTTGATCCACAATGCGGTTCCTTTCATATGACGCTGTTTTCGAATTCTCGAGTTTCGGTCAGGTTCGATACGGTTTCAACATACAAGGGCATCTTTTTATCAACTTCCATAAGCAATAACCCTAAGTATCAATATGTTATTTGTCATAATGCAAATAGGCCTTCATACAAATCTTATCTGACAGATTTTGGGTTGCAATGTGTTTGCCAGTTTCTAACATAAAGTTCAACAATCTGATTTAACTATTAAAAATTGTTGTAGCGAGAAGGGGAAGAGCTAAAGAATGGGCCAAAAACGCCCCCTCATGAAAGGCAACAACAAACAACCTTCCGTATATTCAGTTATATATGTCGAGTGGGCGGAAATGCCCGCATGGGCTATTGTGACACTTATCGTGCAGATAGTTTTCTAAAAAGGGCTCTTCTCGACACGCCCAGCAGGTTTGCTGCGCGTGAACGATTGCCACCAGAGATGTGAAGCGCTTTTTCAATATAAGATTTTTCAAGTTTTTGAATCGCGGTTCGGAGATCCAGATCCGATATTAGGGGAGATGCTGGAATTGTACGGTTTGTTGTCAAGAACTCGAGGGTTCCGAGCGTGACATATCTTTGCAGAACATTGTACAGTTCACGGACATTTCCCGGCCAATCGTATTCAATAAGGATATCCATGATGTTTCCGGGAACTCTTTTTGTTCCGGAATCCCCGGTTATTTTACGCATAAAATATTCGACCAGCAACGGAATGTCCTGTTTTCGCCGACGTAGAGGCGGTATTTTTATCTGTATAACCTGAATTCGATAGAAAAAATCACTTCGCATTTGTCCGCTTCGTATATTTTCGTTCAATTCAATGTTCGACGCACAAATAATTCGAAAGTCCGTCAAATTGGGTTCTGTGCCCCCTACGGGTCGATAGCCTCCCCCTTCAATAGCCCTTAGCAATTTGGTCTGCATCGTAGGGGTCAATTCACTGACCTCATCAAGGAATAAAGTTCCGCCGTCGGCTATATCCAGGTATCCCGGAGCATCTGTATGGGCACTTGAAAAAGAACCTTTTCGATGCCCAAAAAACTCTCGTTCGAACAAAGACTCTTGAATTGCACCGCAATTAACTGCGACAAAACGCTTGTTCTTTCTAGGGCTGTGGTCATGTATGGCATGGGCAACCAGTTCCTTCCCGGAACCGGACTCACCATATATGACTACGCTTGCATTTGTGGCTGCCGCTTTGAGGATGATCTCGTACACTTCCTGCATGGCCATGGACCGCCCGATAATATTGCCCAAACGATACCTCTCCTTCAAAGAGGATCGCAAAACCCGATTTTCGTTGTTCAGCATATCCGCAATCTTCTGCGCGGCAATCTGTTGCTCCTTGATTTCGGTAATATCTCTAAATGTCGAAAGAAGTGCGGGGCGGCCTTTATAGGTGATCGGGTTGTGGCAAGCCTGTATCCACAACGTTTTTTCGGATCGCACATATTGTTGTATTTTTTTAATTTCCAGAAGAGCAACGGATTCCGACCTTATCTCATAGAGGCTTGCGATCTCGTCGCCTTGTTTCAGAGGAAGACAAGAGACCTTCCTATCGTGGATATCTTCTGCTGAGATAATGCAGAATAATCTGCAAAACTCGGGATTAACATAATGAAAACGTGAATCCTGGACAAGCGCGACACCGTCGGTGACTTGTTCGGTCAACACCCGGTAGCGCTCTTCACTTTCCTTAAGGGCCTCTTCAGAACGTTTCAACCATAACACTTTGCTCAAACGTTCACCGATTGCATTGAGCAATTGGTATTCTTCTTCCAGAAAGGGACTTTCGTTTTTTTCCGGAAGTGGTTCTGCATAATAGACAGCCACTTCGCCGACGTGAATGCCGTTTAATACTATTTCAACGTTTTGGCGCCACTGGGTCGGTTTAAAGTTCTTTGATAAAAATTCCATCCCGTCCAGATTGATGGAAGCACAGGCTTTTTCAGGATATTGCCAGGCCGTGGGGATCAGTTCAACAGCCCTCTGCATTATCCAGGAAAGGGAAACATCCTGATTTTCTAAAAGATTTGAAATACCATACAGACAATTCAATTCCTTTATGCGCTCTTCGAGTGCATTTGGCTCGTTTGAGATCCGTAAAAGCTTAGTGCATTTCGAAATGGGTTTCATTATCGTGTGATCCTTATTTACAGCGAAAACAAGTTTTGTTTTTCCAAATAGGACCCCAATCGTTTTCCCTGCGTTTCATAATAATCGACGAGAGTTATATTGATGTTATGTTTCGGGTCAATATTCCGGATGCTCAGCGTCACCGTCAACAAGAAAGGCCTTTCACGGTCACCGCTGTAGATATGCGAATAGGCCGGCACGTAAATGATTTGCCCGTTGCTTATCTCGGCTTTATCGCCGGCCTGTGATTGGCCTGAAAAAAACAAGGTGAAAAATAAAATAGCTATAACAAAAAGATTGCTGTTTTTCATAATTTGCTCCCTAATTTCGAATTCCTGCGGTTTTGAAGTCTTTAAGCTCTTTTTCCGATGCTGATGGTAAGCATCATGGTCCTCTTTGCGGCATTCAAGGTATCCATGGCGAATCTCCTGAAAAAATCAACGGCATTCTGGAATTCAATTATCGATTAAAATATAACTATTGCAAGAATTTTTAAAAGATATCAATAGTGCGGAGTAATTTTATAAATTGCACTGGATTGGTATTCTACAATAACCAGGCAAAAATGAAGGTGTTGTAAGACTCAAAAATCCGGTAATGTCCTCAATTATACGATTGATCCTTCTTACTCCTTTATTTTTTTTGATACGCCACTTTTCCATAATCCAGCACCCACCTGATTTCACGATCTGATCTGATCACCCTGTATGTCAATTAACCGGCCCCTTTAAAATACAAAAGGAAGCAAAGTTGGGCAATGCCAGAGAAACGGACACTTCAAGAATCTCGCGGTTGGGTTCGCGACCAACGCCTAAGGAGCTCAGAGGCGTTCTTCAATACTGCTCGAATTATCTCAATGTATGTCCTCCCTACCAGTACATCCACTCGAGTTGTTAGACGCTGCTTGTAAAACTCTGCCAATGCGTTCAGTTTCTGGGGATGATCAGCCACCGCCACCGCCTTTAAATCTGCAGAGATCGGTCCTCCAGGCGGCAGTTCGATACCCGCTGTGACAACCTCTGTCGGGATTATGTCCACGATTGTCAGGTCAGCCTGTTCACGTTCCGGCAGAGAGACCGCCAGTGCGACAGCCCAAGTCTGATCGTCGGAGGTGTTGATCCAGTTTGGATCAGCAAAAGCTGAATGCAACCGATTTATCGCTTTTTCGAATTCTTCATCCCTTTTCTGGCACGTTCATTTTTTACCAACATCTTGGGTAAAGCTGAGATTGTATAAAAATCATCTTTATTTGAAGAAAATAAAACAATAATGGCAATATCCTATCGGTTAACCTTGGTAAGAGCGACTGCGATTATGACTGTAAAAACAAAATTCCAATAAATATTAACACGTTGAACAGTAGTTACTGTTATCCACTCCACACTTATCATCAATCCCACTGATGTTTTGTATTTTATAACTCAATTTTTTCCTGTAATTATCGTTAAAATCAAGCTAATACGTCTGTAACTCATCGATAATATAAATGTTGCGGATAATTGGAGACAACGTTATTCAACTCAATTGGAGAATCAAATGGGATTCGAAGAAATTGCGTCTGAAATTCACAGGATTATAACCGGCAGAAAAGAAAACAGACAGGCGGTCCAAAAAATGGCCGCCATACTGAACAAATCCCAGCAGACCATTTACGACTGCCTTTATGGACGTATTAAAATAAACCTCGATTTTATCAGGGCTGCGGTCGAAGCTACTGGTGATCCCGACATCAAGGCCTTTCTCGAACCAACCGGATGGGTGCTATATAAAAAACCGGTCTCGGATGAAATAACAAGTAATTTTGAAAAAGAGGTCAATGATATATTTCTTGCGGTGTCACATCTTTCGGAATCGATAAAGGAATCAATTAAGGACGGAAGAATAGACCAGCAGGAGCTTGCACAACTGAAAAGACTCAGGATAGAGATCGCAAAGCAGGCGGATGAAGTCATGATGCTGGCTGAGAACATGCATAATGTAAAAATTTGAAGATGATAACCTCATTTACAGAAACACCGGGATGTTTTTTTTGTAGTAATCCTCGCGGATATAAGGATAATTTATGTATTGCTCATTCTTTTCAGCCAATTTCAAAACGTCCCTTTGGGGCCGATCCCCGGGAGGGCGATCCACTTTGGGCTTGATCCCGCTTGTGTCGGGAAAACGTTTTGAAAAATGGCTCTTTTAAAAAAAATAAATAAAAGGAGGCGTAAAATGCCGGTGCTGATTATCGTAATAGTTGCATTGATTTTTTTAGCTTTTTTTACATTTTTTACCGTGGCACAGCAGACATTCAAGGTTGTGGAAAGGTTTGGAAAGTTCAATAAAATCTGCACCCCGGGGCTGAATATTAAAATCCCTTTCATTGACTGGGTCGCGGGAAAAGACACCTTTAGAATACAGCAACTCGATGTTCCGGTTGAAACGAAAACCAAGGATAATGTTTTCGTGAACGTAAAAGTATCTGTTCAGTATCACATCATAAAAGAAAAGGCTTATGAGGCGTTTTATAAGCTCGAAAGTCCCGAACCCCAGATAACTTCGTATGTTTTCGATGTTGTCCGCGCAAACGTCCCGACGCTGGATCTGGATGATGTGTTTGAAAAGAAAGAAGAAATCGCCAGCGCTATCAAGAGGGAGCTCAAAGAGACAATGGACGATTTCGGTTATTTAATCGTTCAGGCGCTTGTAACGGACATAGATCCCGATGCCAAGGTTAAAGAGTCCATGAACGAGATCAATGCGCAGAGACGTCTTCGTATCGCTGCCGCGGAAAAAGGAGAGGCCGATAAGATCCTGCGGGTCAAGGAAGCCGAGGCCGAAGCCGAATCAAAAAAACTGCAGGGAGAGGGTATTGCTGAACAGAGAAAAGCGATTGTCGACGGATTGAAAGATTCAGTCGAAGCATTTTCACAGGCTGTCGAGGGGTCGACGGCTCAGGATGTCATGAGCCTGGTGCTTATGACCCAATATTTCGATATGCTGAAAGATGTGGGCGGATCTTCCCAGTCAAATGTCATTATGATCCCTTCTTCCCCGGGCGGGATGGACGGTATTTCACAGGAGATCATAAAAGCCATAACTGCCAGTTCAAAGATCGGGTAGAAAAAGGAAAACATGCGAAGATATTCTTGAAAAAGTTCGTCAGACCGAAAATGACTGCCGGATGTCTGTACGGTTTAATACTGGCTTTTTTAGTATAGGCCTGCTCGTTTTTTCATTTGCACCAGAACACCATTTAAAACTGCATGTCTTTGGTTTGGTTGCGGCCATTATAGGGCTTATCAATGGCGCAGTAGCAAAGTCACAAGACCTCCGGCAAAGCCGGAGGCTTGAAAATGTGAACCGCTCAAAGCGGTTGTAAAAAGGGCCACCTCAAAGGTGGCGGGTTATCTACTTAAACAAGTTGAGTTGATCTAACCGGCGGTCTTCGGCCTCTTGAGTTCTTATGTATTCCCTAACCGTGGCTTCGTCTCTACCCACTGTGGAAACATGATAGCCTCTGGCCCAAAAATGCTCACCGGTAAAATTTCTCCGATGCCCCAGAAAATTGCGCGCTATATGTATCGCGCTTTTCCCTTTGATGTATCCAACAACCTGGGCGACAGAGTATTTTGGAGGTATTGATATCAGCATGTGTACATGGTCCGGCATCATATGCCCTTCCAGAACTTCGCACTCTCTGTTCCTTGCCAGGTTCCTGAACACCTCTCCGAGGTGTTTTCGTAACTGGTCATACAGGGTTTTCCTCCGGTATTTTGGAATCCATACAACATGGTATTTGCATTCCCATCTGCTGTGTTTTAAACTTGAAACGTCGTTCATGAAAGCCTCTCCTTTGTGAATTTTGAGCGGTTCACGCTGGAGGGGCTTTCATTTGTTCCCGTAAATGTCAAACTCTGGTGAGTCCCCCGGCATAGCCGGGGGTTTACCTAAATGAAATTATAGGGCCGGATGATCTTTAATTCATTGGCTTTGCTTTATGACAGCAGGTTTCGCGCCGAATCGGAGATGCGCAGGTCGGAAGCCGCAGATTTATAGTCTTATATGCGACCGATTTTTTTCAAATTCGATATGGCCGGGACTATTTAAGGTAACTTTGGGGATCTCCCTGCCAAATATCCAGATACATATCCAGAAACGCATATACATACCGGTTATATATCCTTGAATTCTGTAAAACAACAATTCCGGTATTGTGTTCCGGTAAAAAAGCCATGGCAGCGAAATACCCGCATACATTTCCGCTGTGATAAACAAGATTGTGCCCCGCGTAATTAAAAATGCGCCGCCCCATCCCATAATGGATGCTCTTCAGCCGGTTTTTCCAGTTATATTTATACAGTTCCTGGGGAGTTTTTATTAACGGTTTACACACTTCATCAATCACTGAGACAGGAATGACATCTTCTTTATTTCCGAGCATGGCCAGTAACCACTGCGCCATATCCTGAATACTCGCGTTCAAACCGGATGCAGCAGTTGTTGAATAATAGGTTCCCTTTGGCGTAACAGGGATTAATCTATGATCGACTTTTTCATGGGGACTGGCATAGTTATTCAAAGAGATGAACTTCTTTTTAGAGAAAGAGACAGTGTTCATCCCCAATGGCTGTAATATCCGCTCTGAAAGCAATGAGCTGTATTCTTCTCCCGTAGCGGATCTAATGACTTCCGCAATGAGACTGTAAAAGGCGTTTTGATAGCCGTAGCATTTACCGACTGAACAGCAAGACGGCAATTCCTGCAATCTATCAATTATTTTTTCAAAGGGCACATTTGCCTCAATCAAATTATCGTAGGCATGGGGGACCAAACCGGATGTGTGGTTTAATATGTTGCGTATTGTCAGATGATCTGTATGAGCTTTATCCCTGAAAGAAAACTCCGGAATATACTCTGCCATGGCGACGTTCCTTTATATGTAGGCCAAAATCGAAATGGTTACAAGTTCTAAGCTTCAACCTGATTCAGCAAAAACTCGTGAGTTTCACCATTCGCCTTTACAATTACTTTTATCTCATGCGACAAATTCGGATCTGGAATTTTTCCTATCGTGACCTGACCGCTATACTGTTTACCCGGTTGTACCCTTATGTTTTTCAGGGCCGTGGCATTAACTTCTTTCAAAGAAGATTGGGTTTCTATTTCTATTCTAGAAAGCGTTTTATTATAATTCTCATTGGTACTGACAGTGTTCAAGCCACCGGCCTGGCCAGCTGACATATATTGCGTATCTTTTACCTTTTTAGCTCTATTCTTTGCTTTCTTTTCCTGTGCTCTTATATCCGCGACCAGTTCATTATATGTATATACTTTATGGGGTATTCCATCTACGAAAACTTCTATGCTTTTGGGAGAAAAAGCAAACGACCCTTCAGTGCAGGACAGACTGACGACCAGTTTCGGTCGTTCTTTTGATGAATATGTGTCTCATGATGGACGGATCTTCACACATACATCTTTTTTTGAAACAACCGCACTTATACCTTCCTGGGATACTTTTTCCTGGCCGGTTAGCATTTGTGGGTATAGTTTCAATGTCGATGTCGTTACACAACCAAACAGAACCATGCAGCAAATTAAAACGATAAAATTCCTTTTCATTATTCTTTCCTTTCTTTATTTGTCAGGCAATTTACGGGTGGACGCCATTTCAGAGCTGATTTTAAGTGATATTCTGGCGCTTGAATGTTACCGATTTGTTACCCCTTGTTCCTATTTTTTTCCAACAACCAAAATCTGTTCCTGTTATTTTCCAACATTTGTATGTCACTCGCGCCCCGACGACGGGGTAAACTGCGGCGCGAGACGCATAGAACGGCATAAAGCAATGATTTGATGAAACGAATTATTCTGCAGATAAAGTTAAAAAACTACAAAAAATAGACAGAAGATATTCTGTAATTTTCCAACGGGTATTTTTTGTTATGTATTCAGCCACAGAATTAGGATAAACGATAACCGTGATTTCTAACGTCGTACTAGGCGCGTACCGGAAAGACGGTCCGGGATACCGCGATTCGGATTATTCAGATAGGGCAGCCGGCAGATATCGCAATTTCCCTTCGACATCCTGCTTCGTTTCATCAGAAATATCTTCATCTGATCGAATTGCGCGATCTTGCCTTCGGCCAGTATCTCTTTCCGCAGTGTTGCCATGACCTGTTCGAGAACCGTCATTGCCCAGCGCCGCTCATAGAGTTTGTCCGGCGTGATGTCATGGAGGAGTTCGGCAGCGTATTTCGACTCGGAATCCTTAAAATCGATCGACAGGATCACCTTTCCGCCGCCTCGCTTCTGGGCCTGGGTTTTGTCCCACTCGTTCGCCAGGAAATGCTTCATGCTCGCAAGCAGAAAAGAACGAAATATCTCAAATGCTAACGTCGAGCAGTTTCCAAGGAGATCTCTTCGTCGTGGAAATCCCCGTATAGGACGCGCCAGGAAGAACTGTCCATATCGATGATCAAATCCCAAGAGACAATACGAGAGCTTCCTCTGATTTTGCCTTCGGCGACAGTATCATGATACCCGCCCGACTCCTCGATATTGACGACATCGTATTCCACCTTCCGGGAAACACCCTTCCAATACGATAAGGTGGCATACTGTTCCTTTTTAATCATTTGGGGGACTGGAGGCAGAGAGTTTCTTCAGTCTTCTCTTTGCATGATTTCTGACATCCGAGTTTTCATTATTTCGTGCGATATTTTTTGATCTGTAAGCCTTCCGATTGCAGCCTCTCTGACTGAAGCAAGGCACGTATCTTTTAATGCTATTTCAAGCAATATCTTCTTATCCAAAAGTTTTCTCACTGCCGCCACCTGTACCGCCGGCAAAAGATATCTTCCGGCCTGGCTATAACCGCCAGGGGGTGTAAGAGATATTTCGCCAAGAATCCTTTGATCCGAAATTCTCTCCACGGCAGTTTTGGCCAATTCAAGCCATTCAAGTTTTAGGGCCAATCTCCTCAGGATTTCCTGGTCTATGAGTTTCCGGGTTGCAGCTTCCCGTATGTGACGACCATCCATATGATGTTCACCGGGAATACCCAGTGCAATTTTCTCAAGAACCTCCTGGTCGCTGATTTTACCCAGTGCGTTTTTCCGAATGTCTACCCATTCCTTTATATCAACTGCTATGGATGCGAGTAGTTTTCGGTCGGTAATTTTTAATACCGCCGCGTTTCTGACTCTCTTATTATCATCATTCAATGCTAAATTCTTGAATATTTCTTCGTCATTCAGCTTTCTTAATGCATTTATTCGGGCTTTGGTCGAATTACCTTTTTTGAAGACAACATGTTCCATCTAACTTTTCTTGATGTCAGCCGGAAAACCACTAAATAGATCCGTTTGATCAACATCTGCTGCAATAAAGACTTTTCCGTCTTCGGTTTTTGTTTCAGGCTCAAATTCAGACTCAAATTTCGTCTGCCAGCCGCACTCTACTAATGGGAATTCCGATAGCTTTACAGATATTTCAAAACTCTCTCCCAACACCTCTACCCCATCTGCATTATGGACCACACCGTCTGACCTGTAATCGCCATAATGGTATATTGTAAATTCACTATATAACTTCGAGAGCAACTCTCAATAACTGGTTTTCATCAGATAGTTCTTCAATTGCCGATTGAACTATTGATCTACCGCCTAAGTAGTATCTGCCATTATCTATAGCCAGGTCGGCTATCAGCTCTTGATCGTCGGTTTTTTCTATAACCGCCAGCAATATCTCTTTGGTATAGCTCCTTTTTTCTGCCAGGTTGCTTATCATATGCTGATCACTTAGTTTCCTTACTGCAGCGGCACCCACATCTTCATCATGTGCTTCAAGTGCAATTCTATACAATTTTTTCTGATTATCCGTACGTTTAACAGTTTCAAAAGTTGCGTTTTCCTGGGAACATCCGGTGAACAGAATCATAAAAAGGATTGCGGCGAATTGCACAATAATCGATATTTTAGTCATGACTCCCATATACCTTAGAGGGGCATCCCTCTGAAAACGCACCAATTTGAAACCCCATACAAAAAAGAAACACCACGCGCAGGGAACAGCACACCGCTACTCCATTTCATAGGCAATACTGACATGGACATTAATGGTGCTTTCACCGGATTCCATGGGTGGTGCCACGGCATTTGATTCAAGGGCCATTTTCGCGCTCCTGAAAACCTGTGGTTTTACCGGCGCGGAAATGGGTTGGGTGCTGATGGAGGCGATGCGCTTCAACGTAACGCCCGCGGCTTCGGCAAGTGTTTCCGCGCGGTCGATGGCTTCCCTGGTGGCCCGGCTCAAGCCCTCTTTTTCCAGAGGTTTCTTTTCTTTGATGTAAAAAAGAATATTGTGAATATCGTTTGCGCCGGCTTCGATCGCTTTCCCCAGGACCTTGGACATGTGGCTGGACAAGGTGCCGGGATCAAGCCCTTCCATGGTCACTTCGATTTCGTTATACACTTCATACCCTGTGACTTTTACCGGCTTTGCACTGTAATCTTTTTGGGGGGTTATACGGTAATTCCTTGTTTCCAGCCGAAGGTTTTCAATGCCCGCGTCCTCCAGCGCACGCAACACCGCTTTGGTTCTGCCGGCATTTTCAGAAGCAGTCTTCTCTATATCCCGGTCTTCCGTCCGTACCGCGATTGAAATTCTCGCCGAGTCGTTTTGCCCGGTCACCTCCGCGGTTCCTTCGGTATAGATAAAATTGCGATCCGCATCCATTGGGGATTGCGCACATGCGGAAGTGAAAAGCAGCACAAAGCACGCGGAAATGACGACCGGAAAGGATGCTCTCATGATATTCTCCTTCTGTTCGATAGGTTGGTGGGCTATTTACGGGAAGTTCAACGCCCCTTTGGCCTCCTTTTTTCATAGCACCTTCATTGCCTATTTTTATTTTTATTACAAGATATTAAATTTTTATGGCAGAAAATAGCTTGACAAATATTTTTCGTGTTATTATAAAACCTAAGCCCATAAATTAGTGGTTTCGTAAAACACCCGAAAAAAAGCAAGTGTTATTTACTATTTTTTCCCGATAACGACGAAGTACTTTGGTGAAATTCGACACCATCGTCTTTTTGGGTGCTAGGTCATTTTTGACCTGTTTGGGTATTGTTTCAAAAGTCTCATTCTGATTAAGTTTCAGTTCGTATTTGGTTTGATGTTCATTCGTTTTTGAGAAGTGATTTGTAATTGCAGTCGTTTCAACTAAAACTGGTATGGGCGTTTACCTTCCAGTCTGTTTTAAATTTGTTCTAAAGTAGTTTTTGCAGCATCAGTACGTGACTGTGTCCCACGATATTGCCTGATATCGGCAGTGATGGCTTTATGTGGGCATATCGGAGTGTTGATTGTGTCTGCGGTTAGAACTGTTTTTTGTATTCCCAAGATTTATTTGGTTTCGCGGAAGCATTACATCTTATTTTTTACCTCATGGAGGGAGGTGGCAGTTATTCCCGATCGGGGTTGATCGGGAGTATTTTTTTCAACGGTTTCATTATTATAAGGAGGGTTTTATGAAAAAATTGAGGCAGTTAACTCTAATCATGATTGCTGTTGGCATGGTATTATCCTGCGGGACGGCAATCGCCCAGGATGAAGAGAAGTCAGATGAATTCATGCTGGAGGAAATTGTCGTCACTGGCTCGCGAATTGTTCGTCGCGATTTCGAGTCATCCAGCCCGATCGTTACAGTCAAAGGCGATACATTCGTAGAACGATCCAATATTGGTTTGGAAACGACGTTGAACCAATTGCCGCAATTCACTCCGGCCGGCACTCAATCAATATCCAGTGCTGCCGCCTCGCCGACACCTTCAGCAACATCGGCGCCGGGCGCCGCAACGGTAAACCTGAGAGGTCTGGGAACGAATAGGACCCTGGTTCTGGTTGACGGTAAACGTGTCCAACCCATTAATGCGGCATTGGTGGTAGACCTCAATACCATTCCCTCCGCCGCCGTCGAATCGGTTGAGGTCATTACCGGCGGCGCCGCCGCCGTTTATGGCGCCGATGCGATCGCCGGTGTCGTGAACTTGAAATTGAAGAAAGATTTCGAAGGCGCGACATTCGATGCTCAATATGGAATTACCGAGGAAGGTGACGGCAAAGAATTCCAAATAAATGCTCTAATGGGTGCCGGGATCGCCAGTGGTCACGGCCATGTTATGTTGGGTTTCAGCTATGCGGATCGAGGCAATATCATGAGCAAAGATCGCGAATTTATTACCGATGGCTGGAAAGATCCCGATACCGTTTCTTACAGCGGTGCGGCAGCTTTAGGCACTTCCAGCCTGGTCGGCTATAATGCGAGCAGCAATGCGCCAACTTTATGGGGTGCGTCTTCTACGTCCATGTACCGCGTCGATCAAAACGGCCACGTATTTAACCCGAGTAATCCGTTAGATGCGGCCCACCCTTATACAGGTCCGATATCATATGACTCCGGTTTTAAAATCAGTCCGGAAAACGGTGAACTTACCTATTTCAATAAAGATCTCAGCTATCTGCAAATGCCCCTGGAACGATATTCGATTTTTGGCTCTTCAACGTATGAGTTTAACGATAAATTAGAGTTTTATATGGATCTGCGCTTTTCGGAGAACGAGGCGCTGGCAATCGCTAACCAGCAGCAATTTACTAACATCTGGGCCATAAACGTGCCCTATAACCAGCTGTATGATGATCCCGATTCGCCGACTTTCGGTCAGGGGGGCGCTGGCTTTGCGCATCATCCGGTGCCTGCCGAGTTGGCTGATTTGCTGAATTCTCGACCGGATCCGACCGCGAACTGGACCATGGAACAAGCCATGCGTTACTTGCCGCCTTATCGGACGCTTACAACAAGTAACGTGTATCAGATCAGCGGTGGTCTGCGCGGCGAGTTTGGATCCGGGTTCACTGATGATTGGACCTGGGACGTGTACTATTCTCGCGGCAAGTCAACGATCAGCGTTAACCAACTCGAAGGGTTTACACAATTATCAAGGTCGCAGCAGATCTATGAAGCTGACCAATATGGCAAGAACTTTTCGGACGGGTATTTTATATCCACTATCGCGACCTGTGAAAGTGGCATTCCGGTATTTAACCCGGATGGCAGTGTCAACACGTCGTCCACCGTTACTCAGGATTGTTCCGATTACATGACCCTTCGCATGAACCACGACACTATCGTGGAACAAAATGTTTTCGAAGCCAACATGCAGGGCAGCCTTTTTGAATTGCCCTGGTCCGGGGATATTCAGTTTGCGGCGGGCGCCGGTTATCGTGAAGAAAATTTTAAATTCAATCCCGACACCGGTTTTAACGCCAACCAAAGTTTCCCCGAGGTGGTCGGTAACATTGCGTTACCTGTGGCTGTCAGTGGGAGTACCGATGTATCCGAGGTGTATGGGGAATTGTTGATCCCGCTCCTCAAAGACTTGCCTTTCATAAAAAGTCTGACCCTGGAACCGGGTTGGCGCTATTCGGATTACAGTACCGAGGGAGGAGTAGATACCTATAAAGTAATGGCGGATTGGCAAGTCACCGACTGGGTTCGTTTACGCGGAGGAATCCAGTACGCGAACCGTGCGCCGAATATTGCCGAGTTGTATATGCCGGTAGGCGCCAGCTCCATTGTTTTCGGTAATGATGGTTGTCACAGCAATTCATCCGTACCGAATTGGGGGAATCAACCTGAAAACCCCAACCGCTTTAATGTGCAGACCCTGTGTCAACACTTAATGGTTCGCGATGGCGCGCCGGAAGGCTTTGACCAGTACGTGCCCGGGGGCAGTGCGAATGACTATAATTATTACGCCCTTGGTGAGGGGTTCTGGTCCTACTCCTTAGCAATAAAAGGGGGGAATCCGGACCTGGATTCCGAGACGGCCGATACCCAGACCCTTGGAATCGTTATCGACTCGCCTTTTTCAGTGCCGGCTCTGAGAAATTTACGGCTTTCTGTTGACTATTACGACATCGAAGTTGAGGGTGCGATCAGCTCCCCAACCCATGACTTGGTATATCAGCAATGTATGGATGCCCAGTACAACCCCTTAATAGGCTCGGCTCCCGGCACCTACACCGGCGAAGAATTGGCAGCCGGCAACCCCTATTGCGCTCTCATTAACCGGGAGTACATAGACAATGGGATGAATAATCATGGCGTCGACCGAAAATTCCAGGCAATCTACTTCAACATGGGGGCAATATACTCTGAGGGATACGATGTCCAGCTCGATTGGAATTCGGAATTCTCCGACATCGGACTTGGTGCAATCCCCGGGTTCCTGGGTGTAAATATGCTGTACAGCAAACTCGAAAAGTATGCCATATCCCCATATGCGGGAGCGGAGGAAATTGACTACACGGGAACCGTAGAGAATTCATCTTTTGATTATCAGATGCTTACCACCTTTACCTACGGCAACGGCGCATTCTATGGCGGTTTACGCTGGATGCATTTGCCGTCGCTGGATCCGTCGCCCAGCAGCTCCGCTGATGTTAAAGGGGTAGACTCCTATGATCAATTTGATCTGTTTGCCCGCTATATCATTGGAGACAATCTGGAAATACGCGCCGGCATCGATAACCTGCTTTACGCCGAACCCGAGCCCGTTGGCGCAAATTCCACTGATGCCAAGCTCGGCACTTATATCAGCAGCCACGATATTTTTGGTCGCAGATTCTACATCGGAGCAAAAATTTCGTTTTAAACGCTGAATTGCATTAGTGCTTCACTTAAAAAGCCCGCCAACAATCCTGTTGACGGGCTTTTTTAATACAGTTGAGCGAACCACTGCTCAGTTAGTGCCTCCTCTTCCAAACTTAATTCGAGATTGATTGCGATTCCGGCTTCGATAAGTATTCTGATCCATTTCCCTTCGCACGACTTTCTTCAGGAGTTTGAACATCTTCAGCTCCTGGGGTTCATCCTGATAGAAGGTGTCCCAGGCGTAAAAGAGAAGTTCCTGAAGCCGTTCGGGAGACATCTGCTTCGGCTGAAAAACCACCTTGTCGGCTGAGTATTCGTTCCAGTCATAGCTGAGGATTCGATTCTGGCGTTTCAGCTCCTCGTATGCCTGGGTGTGTGGAAAGGGCGTCAGGACCGTAAACTCCGCAAGGTCCAGATCGACTTCGAGAAGAAAATCGACGAGACGTTTGATGTCATCCTCGCTCTGGTTGTCGAGACCCAGCAGGATGGTCCCTTCAACACCGATACCGTAATCGTGGTAATGTTTTATCCGGTCGCGCATGCGTTTCGACGTGTTATACACGGCCTGATAGACATACCAGGCCCCCGCCCGAGCCGCGAGGTCGAGCACCTCCGGCTTGTCTTCTATGGGGTGGCAGCACCAGTTCTTTTTAAGGGGGATCATCGCCCGGAAGAGTTCTTTTTCCCACTCGGTGTCCTGGGCAAGGGAATTATCCACGATAAAAAGCCGGTTGTTGTCGATGGCCGCCATTTCGGCCACCGCCGTCTCCACTGGCCTCGGCCTGAATTTTCTTCCTCCCAGGAATGCCACGCAACAGGGGTAGCAGTTGTACCGGCATCCCCGTGAGGCATGTACGAGATCGACCATCTGCACACCTTTATAATTGTAAAGATCCCGGGTAAGAATGTCGCGTCGGGCAGTCCCCACACTTTCGATGGGCGGCAGATCGTTCATGAAGTTATACAGTTTTTTGAGTGTGCCGGATCTGAAATCTTCGAGGACCTTTTCGATGTGCCCCTCGGCCTCTCCCAGAAACACGGCATCCGCATGGGCCATGGTCTCCTCATGGTGAAGCATTGTGGCAATGCCGCCGAAGATCACCTTGGTCCCCATTTTCCGGTAGGTATCCGCAATCTCCCACCCTCGCTTTACCTGAATGGTTAGCATCATGGAAATCGCCACCAGATCCACAGTATCCGAAAAATCGATCTCCTGAAGGTTTTCGTCCGTAAAATCGACATCCACATCCGGAGGCAGCGCGGCGGCAAAAACAACCGGTCCATGGGGCGGCAAATGAAATTCAGTCTGACGTTGCAACTTCGACCATTTGGGGTAGATAATTTTTATTTTCACAAGACTCCCTTCTTATTCATCTAACGGTATTGCTTCGGCCAGCCGCATAACGAGTTGGTACCCGAGAAGCCCTGGCCTTTTGAGCATAATGTTTTCCGGAGCCGTACTCTTCCAATTCCCCCCAATAGGAGAAATACTCCGTGCTTCGACAGACCGCACCAGTTTTGACTGTGAAGAGTATTCATAGATAGCCCAGGTCCTGTCTTCCCGGAGGACAAGGTCGGTAGTCACCTTCTCCTTTGAATAAAATCTAACAACCCTTTCGCCGTCCGGAAGCCGTCCGTATCTTTCCATCCGGGCCTTGGGGGTAAAAAACAACAGTTCCAGATCACGCATCAGCCCTTCGGCAAATCCGGGCCGGTCGAATGGCGATACAGCTCTTTCCACGGTGAGATCCCCATCGAAACGTCCGGAGAAAAGAACGAGGCCTTCAAGGGTCATCAGGACGCAACGAATACTGCTGTCCGCTGAAGAGATCACCGACACGCCCATCATCTCGACCGTTTTTCCACCCGGTACCGTGGCATGAATTGTATGGCTGAACTGCCAGTCCCCTGATGGATATATTCGATTCAGGATATCCGGAGCCGGAACCGCGGCAGGATTACTCTCCGGAACAATAGCGGGCAAATGGGCACACCCTGAAACCATTGTCAACGCAATAATAAACATCGCCAATTGGAGGATATGCTTCATTTGATGGCCTGGAACATCTCGTCCGGCAGCGGGACGTTGATTTTCGGTTCGACAAAGGAAAAGCGGGTGTACGAATCTTCCGCATCAAAGATCATCACTTCTTTTATAACGCCCGGCTGGTCGGCCGGTATCAACTCGATTCTTCTGATGAACTCGGTCATTCCTTTATCTTTGGGGGTCATCACCACCTTGCTTCCGGGAACCAGAGACGCCTCGAACATATCGGTTTCATCAAACCGGCCGTTCAACCACCCGGAAATCTCTTCCAGGACAAAATCCATGTACTGAACCGCGCCCGTATCTTCGGTGAGCCCTTCTTCCGTCCGGCTGTAGCGATGGGCCTCGCCGTCGTGCACGAGAAGCAGGCTCCGGGCCGGTTTCGCATACTCCCATCGCAGGGACCCCGGCGCTTTATAAGCAAAATGCCCTTCGGCGGAAACGGGTCTGGCCAGAATAGCCATATGCTTCTCCTGTATAAAATCTGCTTCTATCGTGGTCACCTTCCCGGCGGCAGCCCGGATCGCCTCGAAGGAATCAGCCCACCCGAGCGTGAAAAACGAAGCGACAATCAACAAAAAACCAAGATATTTTTTACAGGTTATCTTCCGAATCATTTTCAAAATACCCATTCAGATCATTCCCGGTAACATCCGCGTCAATCCGATTATATTCAGAAAGAGTCGATTGCGAATTCAAAATAGGTTTCAATCCACCCGCTGTCGACTGCTGGCTGCTGACTGTTGACTGTTCACTCAAACCATCCCGCCATTGACCCCTATCACCTGCCCCGTAATATAAGAGGCATCATTCGAGCACAAAAACCGTGTCACTTTCGCCACCTCTTCGGGCCGGCCGATCCGCGCCATGGGGATAATCTGCTTTAGGTTCTGCACCGGCGCATTTTCGAGCATTCCCGTATCGATCATACCCGGCGCCACCACATTCATACGGACTCCCAATCGCGCCACCTCGGCCGCCACCGTACGGTTGGCGCCGATCAACCCCGCCTTTGCGGCCGAGTAGTTGGACTGCCCCCGGTTGGCCATGAGGCCGGAAACCGACGCGATGGTGACGATATTGCCGCTTTTCTGGCGCACCATCTTTTCGAGCACCGGCTTGGTGGTGTTGTAGAAACCGTCAAGGCTGGTGCGGATCACGTTTTCCCAGCTGTGCCGGGGCATCATGACGAACAAGGCGTCCTCCGCGACCCCTGCGTTGTTCACAAGCGCATCGATGGTGACGTATTCCTCGGCCAATCCTTCAAGGATCTTCTGGGAAGTCTCGGCGTCCGTCACGTCAAAACAGGCCAGCCGGCCGGCGGCGCCCTCCTTTTCCACCATACCGAGGGTTTCCTTCGCCCCGTCGTGATCCGAGCGGTAATTGATGATCACATCATACCCCGAGCGCGCAAACTCCACGCATACCGCCCGGCCGATCCCCTTGCTTCCACCGGTGACAATTACCGTTTTTTTATGTTCAGTATCGCTCATGATAGCTCCAAACTGTTCAGTGCTGAGTTCTAAGCGCTAAGTAACGGCTTCCCGCTGTTTACCGTTTGCCCTATGCCCTACGCCCCCTGCCCCATACTCCCCGCTCCCCGCCCTACATCCCCTGCTCTCTGTTCACGGTCCACTGCCGACGACTGACCGCTGACCTCTAACCACTTTCTGTTGACTGTTGACCGCCGACTCCTTCTGTTGACTGTTGACCGCCGACTCCTTCTGTTGACTGTTGACCGCCGACTCCTGACTGTATTTATACCTGCATCACCTGCAACGTCACTTCACACACCACATCCGGACCCACTTTCGAAACGGCATCGATTTCTCGAAAACTTTCAAATTTGAATTTGTTTACGGCTTCCGTAACGATCCCTGTTCCCACCGGAAGAGACGCCACATGAAACACGGCCTGTTTGACGCCCACCAGGAACCCTTTTTTGTCCGAATCTTCCCCCTGGTCTTGAATCCTGCCCAGCCCATTGCACAGGCCGCAGGTCTGGGCGGCAAGTTCCAGGAGAATGAGGGAGGAGACGGAATTATCGTCGACCAGAGGCCAGGTCTCTTTGACCTTTGTGCTGGAGACGGCAGCCTCCGTGTCCACCCTGAGGATTTCCTCAATAAGGAGCATGCGGCCCCTGTGGGGTATCAGGTCCTCTATGTTCCAGTGGAACTTGGTGTCTTTCATAACCGTATTCTCAATAAAAAGGTTGAGTGATCGCGCCTTTATATGATAACGACTCTCCAGGCAATTTTCCGACGCCAGCGGCGTTAACGGGAATAGGACCTGAAAAGATTATTAACTACTAAAATCAGGATACCTTGTAAAGAAAGAACCCGGCTGGAACAGACCCCGGCCCAACCATGAATGTGATAGGATCCATGGCCGATTTGCTCGATGAACTTAAAACCAAAGTGGTAGATGTTTTAAATTTGCAGGATATCGCTCCGGCGGACATCGATCCGGACGAACAACTTGTGGGTGGACGGCTCGGAATCGATTCCATCGACGTGCTCGAAATGGTCATCATGATGGAAAAGGACTACGGTCTCACCATCGACAACAAGGATTTGGGCGCCAAGGTATTTGCATCGCTTCGCACCATGGCGGACTTTATCCGCCTTCGAACCCTCGAGGTCGGCGGTTGAACCCCTTACGGGTTTACATCACTGGCAGAGGAGTCCTTTCCGCTCTTGGAAAAAGCACGGCCGAAACTTACGATACCCTTGCAACCGGGTGCTCCCGCCTGGGGCCGTTGACCCGGTTTACGCCTCCCCATACACCTCCGCTTCCGGTTGGAGAAATCGAAGGGCTCACATGGGACAGGGAACTCCCCGAATCCCACCACATGGCCCGCCTCGCCGCTGATCAAGCCATGACAGGATGTTCGAAAGCACCGGATGCCGTCATTCTGGGTGTCACCACCGGTGGTCTTTCCACTACCGAAGATCTTCTGAAAGAGGAATGCAACGATCCGGTACGATACAGAAACCACGCCATCGGCTCGGTAGCGGAGGATCTTGCCCGCCGGTATCACTGCAAAGGACCTGTTATCACGGTGTCCACGGCCTGTTCGTCGGGTGCCTGCGCCATTGCGCTTTCCCTCGCCATGCTTCGCGGCGGCAATTTCAACCGTATTTTGACCGGAGGGATCGATTCACTCTGCCGCCTGACCTATTACGGTTTCAAATCCCTCCAATTGATCGATCCCGACGGCGCCCGCCCCTTTTCTCATGACCGTCGGGGAATGTCCGTGGCCGAAGGCGCGGGCATGATTCTGTTGGAGGCGTCCACCAAAATGCATGAAGGGATGGAACTTCTCGGGGCCGGCCTCTCCTGCGACGCCCACCACCCCACCCAGCCGCATCCCCGTGGAGACGGCGCCGCTTCCGCCATGCACTCGGCCCTTGGAAACGCAGGCCTTCAACCGGATGATATCGATTATATCAATCTGCATGGCACCGGTACCCCGGACAACGACCGCTCCGAAGCGATTGCCATAAAAACGGTCTTCGGGGAAGCCCCCCCGCCCCTCTCTTCCGTCAAGGGCGCCATGGGACACCCCCTTGCCGCGGCCGGCGCCATCGAGGCGGTAATCGCTACCCTTTCCATCGAAAACGGGCTGGTTCCGGGAAACACCGGCGCCATTGTTCCGGATCCGGAACTGGGGCTGTCCCCTGTGGGGCCCCCCTATATCCATGCCCGTTCGCACCGTTCTTTCCAATTCGTTCGGATTCGGGGGGAACAATGCGACCCTTATCGTTGGCCAACGCCGCGAGTGCCCTGAAAGCACAAAAGCACCGTCGTTCCCTCCCTTTGTCATCACCGGCTGGGCCGCCGTAACGGGCGCCGGGCACACGGCAAACACCCTTGAAAGACTTCGGAGCGGACAGCCCTGCACGGGAAAGCTCGATGAAAAAGCGCTCTGTGAAGGCCTTCCTCCCCGGGATATCCGCCGGCTCAAACGCCTGTCTCAAATGGCACTCGCCCTGTCGAACGGCACGAGCGCCTGTGACAACACCATATCGCCGTCATCCATCTATTTCGGTACCGCATGGGGATCTCTTTCCGAAACCACCGACTTCCTGGAGGGTCTGTTCGCATCGGAAGAAAAATTTTCGAGCCCCACCGATTT
Organism: Desulfobacterales bacterium; assembly: GCA_963677545.2. GTDB lineage: Bacteria > Desulfobacterota > Desulfobacteria > Desulfobacterales > JAFDDL01 > JBECKW01. Next base: position 250,584 of record CAXXKH010000011.1, read on the forward strand.
CATCGGTTCGGTTCACAACGCGCCGGCCGGGCAGATCGCCCTGAAAACGCATGCCACGGGTCCCAACATTACCGTATCCGGCGGAGACACCTCCTTTGAGCAGGCCCTTTTTTCGGCCCACTGGTTGACCCGGGACGACAAGCCGGTATTGGTGGCGGGGGCCGACGAAGGCCATGAGAAGCTCTCCCCGCTCTTCGATCCTTCGGTTTCGGCCGGCGGGACTCTGAGTGACGGCGGCGGCGCCTTCATGCTCCAGCGTGGGGGAAATGCATCCGGCCCGCTTCTTCGGCTTCTCTATTTTATGGGCGATTGGGAAGAACATGTGTCGATGGAAAAACTTGTCGACCACCTGGGCGGCCCCGACTCGATCAATCAAAGATACGAATGGCTCCTGGCCGGCATTCCCGCTGTGGATAGAAATAAAGGTCAGGATCGCCTCTCCCGATTCCTGGACCGGACAACATTCAACGGCCGGGTAATCGACTACCGCCTGCTGACAGGCGAATACGGGGCGGCAAGTGCCGTCGCCGCGGTTTTGGCCGCCTCCCTGGTGGACATCGCCGATCCGAACCATAAGGGGGCGCTCATCATCGGATTCGGCAAGACGCCCGCCGCCATGGAGGTAATGCCGTCATGAAGAGACTCCTTTCGGATAATATGGATAAATGAGGCAAGCTATGCTATACGATCAAATTACGTCTCAGGATGGGATCGCCTGGAAGATTTCCCCGGCTGAAACGGACGATACCATTACCGCCCGGGGGGTTGTGCCGCCCGGATCAACGTGGTTCGACGGCCATTTCCCGGAAGATCCGATTCTTCCCGGCGTGGCCCAACTGGCCATGGTTGTTGATGTTTTGAAAAAAACACTTGACCGGGCCGTAACGGTAACACGCTTAAGCAGGATTCGGTTCAAGTCGGCCATTCACCCGGGGGATGAGGTGACTGTAGAAATCAAAACGAAAACGGGAATTCCTTTGACATACACATTCCAGCTTTTCTGCGACAGCGAACCGTTATCCAGCGGACTCCTTGCTATATCAGGAGAAAAGCGGGGATAAAATAAGATATAATTTCATTAGTTAAGGAGATATACAGATAATGTCAAGCGATCTTGAAACCCTCATTCTGCGTGTTGCGGAAATCATGATCAATGAGTTGAAACTGGAGGATGTAACGCCCGAGACCTTCGATGCCGACATCGATCTCGTGGACGAAGTCGGTATCGACAGCATGGATCTTGCCACGGTGGCATTGGTACTGCGGGATGAATACAGCGTCCGAATCGATGAGGATGATTACCCGAAACTGACCAATATTCGCCTGATCGCCGAATATTTGCACAAAAGGATGGCCGCGTAAACCGTGCGGCATGGAGCGTCACCCTTGAGAGAGTCTGTCTGTACCGAATTGCCCGCAACCGAATCCTACAAGTTTTCCGATCTCATTGCGGCGTCCGAGGTTCGGGAGCGATGGGAAAAAGTCAGGAAATACTTTTTCCTTCGCGAATCGACCTATGATATGACCAACCGTTGCAACATCCGCTGCAACGGGTGTTATTTTTATGAAGGCGAGAAACAATTTGCGGAGGAAAACAAGGACCCGGAAGCCTGGCGCGCCCTGATGCGGGCGGAAAAAGATCGCGGCATCACCTTTGTGGTTCTGGCCGGCGCCGAACCATCCCTGGTTCCGGAACTGTGCCGGGTCTGTTTTGAAGAGATGCCCCTTGGCGCCATCGCCACCAACGGACTCACGGTAATCCCGGAGGATATCAACTATCGGATTCACGTATCGGTCTGGGGAAATGACGAATCGAGCTATGCCACCCGAAACGCCAAGAACATGTTAGCCCGCCAGATCGAAAACTACAAGGGAGACCCCCGGGCCGTCTGGGTGTACACCTTTACCCGGCACAATATTCACGAAGCCCGGGAAGTGATGGAGATCCTGGCGGAAAACGATTGCAAGCTCACCTTCAACATGTTCTCGGCCCCCGTCGGTTATACCGGAGACCTGGCACACACGCCCCGGTCCCTGGCGGAAACCAGACGGGAAATGACGGAACTTATGGCCCGATACGGCCCGCGCATTCTATACTCGCACTATAACATCGTCGCCCATACGCATCCCCGGGGACTACATGATCTGTACAGTTGCTCCTACCCCCGCTGCAATCCGTCCACGGATGTGGGACTGGGCCGTTCCTTCCGGCAATACAGGACCGATTTGACCTGGGATCGTGACGCCGCCTGTTGCGTGCCGGATACCGATTGCAACGATTGCCGCCATTATGCCGCGGGAAGCGCGGTGGTGACGGCCCGGCTGTACCGTCATGCCACGGACCCGGACACCTGGGGCTCCTGGCTCGATTATGTAGACACCTATCTTTCGGTGTGGGTCATGGGGTACGAAAAAAGCCCCAACCTCATCACCAAGCCGGTATCTCCGCCCGGTGCCGACCTGCCCATGGATTAAAGGAGAAAAAAATGAAAACCGTCAGTTCCCTGCTGGACGCTTCCTGGTATGAACGCTATAAACGAATTTCGAAACTCAACATACGCAGTTCCATCTACGATGTGACCAACCGCTGCAATCTTCGATGCAAGGGGTGTTTCTTCTTCTCCTCGAACGAAGATCAGGTTGCAAAGGAAGAAAACGATATCACCCGGTGGGAAGCCTTTATCGACAAAGAGCTGGAACGGGGCGTCAACCTGGCGATTCTCATCGGCGGGGAACCGACCCTCTGTTTTGACCGTATGGAAGCATTCTACAAGAGAGTCCCGAGCTTCTGCGCCACCAACGGCCTGATAAAAGTGCCCCGGGACCGGTTTCCGGACCTGATGCTGGGCATCTCGCTCTGGGGAGACGAAGAGGACGAAAAAACCCTGCGGGGAAAAGACGTCTTTTCCATTTCCAGTAAACATTATGAAGGAGATCCGCACGCCTATTATCTGTACACCATTACCCCGAAACAGCTTGGCAAAACGGAAAAAATCATCCGAAAAATCCGGGACGTGGGTCTGGTAGTGCATATGCAGCTTCTTTCCAATGACGAAGGGGTGAACGGCTTTTCCTGGAAGCCCGAAGAGCTTTCCGCCATCCGTGATGAAATGGACGCGATGCTGGATGCATACCCCGATACCGTCATCTCGTCGAAGTACTATCACAAAATTATCACCACCGGCGTCATGCAGGGCCGGAAGTTCGGCTGGATGGAATGCCCCTCGGTCACCCAGCCCCTCGATTCCCGTTCGCCCAAACCCAGACACCTGACCAATTTTATCCGGTGGGCCTCCGACTTGAAAACCATGCACCGCTGCTGCACTTCCGAAACGAGAGATTGCAGTACCTGCAAGGACGGTGCGGCCCATATGAGCTGGGTAATGGTCAACAAACGCGCCCATATGAACAGCACCGAAGATTTGCAGGGTTGGATCGAAGTATACGAGATGTTTGCCAAACTGTATCAGTTCATTCCATGGTAACAGGGGCACCTGAACGATGTCATCGAAGGACCCCAAAGCTGTTGTGGTCATCGGCTACGATGCCGTATCTCCCTTGGGCATCGACCTTCCCGGGCAATGGCAAAAAGCCGTCTCCGGTGAAAGCGGCATCGGGAAACTCACCCGCTTTCCCCTGACCCGGGAATTCCCGGTCCGCATCGCAGGGGAGGCCCCATCCATCGATCACCTGCCGTACCCCTTTTTAAAACCCAGGGAGCAGGCGCGCTGGCCGTCGCCGATTTTCAAATACGCCCTGTTGACAGTCACCCGGGCGCTTGCAATGAGCGGGCTCGAAATCACTCCGGAAATTGCCCCCAGAACAGCAGTCACCTACAGCTCGGCGGTGGGAGGACTCGATACGATCCTTCAGGCGGACCGGAATATCATGGGCAGCGGCAAACTCCCCCTCCCCTGCGCCAATCCCAATGGATGCGTCAATATGGTGGGTGGAAAAGTCTCTATCATGACCGGCGCCACCGGACCGATCGTCTCCACCGTCACCGCCTGCGCCACCGGCCTGACATCCACCGTCACAGGCACCCAGCTTCTGAGACAGGACCGGGCCGATATCGCTATCTGCGGCGCAGTGGATTTCGCCCTTGTGGAACCCATCGTGGCCGGGTTCGCCACCATGAACGGTGCCTTTGTCCCCCGGGAAGGCGCGCCAGAGGAACCGCCCTCAAAAGCCAGCCGGCCGTTTTCCCTGGATCGCCGGGGATTTGTCATCTCCGAAGGCGCGGGGTGTATTCTGCTGACCACCCGGGAATTTGCCGAAGCCCACGGCATTCCGTATCGCCTGGAAGTTGCCGGATGGTCCATGACCTCGGATGCCCATCACTTTGTCGCGCCCAATTTGGAAACCGTCCGTCGCTGCATCGCGGAAAGCATCGGGGATGCGGGCATCAAACCCGAGGCGATTGATTCGATCAATGCCCATGCCACCTCAACCCGTGTGGGGGACAAGGTGGAATACGATGCGCTCCGCCAGGTATTCGGGAAGCACATCCCCCCCATAACGGCCTGCAAATCGCTTATCGGCCATGCCATGGGCGCCTCGAGCGCCATCGAATCGATATTCGGCTTCATGGGCATGGAAAGCGACACCCTGCCGCCGATCATCAACTACACCCCGGACCCGGAAATCGATATCGATTGCCCCGCGGAAAACAGTCGTTCACATTCCCAGGAATTTATGTTAAAAAATTCTTTTGGTTTTGGCGGCTGCAATACCTGCGCCGTCTTTAAAAGAACCTGATTTATAAGCTAAAGTCCCCATATGGAAAGGATTGATCGGAAGGTATGAGGCCGCCGAAAAATCGACGCGTCTTTGTTATCGGCTACGATATTGCGACAGCCCTCGGTAAAAACCTTGCGGATACCTGGGGCCGCGCCATAAAGGGAGAGGCCGGGTTCCGGAAGATCACCCGTTGCAAGGTCGATTCCCGGTGTAACGTCGTGGGAGAGATTCCCGACTGGCATCCGAACGAATACGACTTCGTAAAAAAAATCGATACCTATAACTGGAACGCGGGATTCGTATTTCTCACCATGGCCCTCTGCCGGCAGGCCCTGTCCCATGCCGGTCTCAGTCTGGACGAAGAGAGCGGCCCCAGGACCGCCTGCATGATCGGTTCGGCACTGAACGGCACCGATGCGTACCGCGTCGCCATGGACAATTATGTCAACCAGGGCCCCACCAAGGTGAGCCCTTATCTTCTCCCCAACCTCTGCGCCAACCTGCCGGCCGGGAAAGCGGGCATGCTTCTCGGGTTCACGGGCCCGATTTTTTCACCCCAGGGCGCCTGTGCCTCCGGAAACCATGCCATCGCCATAAGCGCTCGCATGATCCGGGACGGTGACTGCGACTTTGCCCTTTCCGGCGGGGTGGAAACCTGCCTGATCCCGGAGATTGTCCAGGGGTTTTCAAACATGTGGGCCACGGTGAAAGTGGGTCCCAACGACCGCGCCTTCACGGACCCGGCCCAGGCCTCGAGGCCTTTTTCCATCGACCGGCGCGGGTTCGTGCTCTCGGAAGGGGGCGGTGTACTCGTCCTGGCGGCGGAAGAGATGCTGCACCCCCTCGGACTGACGCCACTGGCCGAAGTGCTCGGCATCGGCTGGACATCGGACGCGCACCATTTCACGATGCCCCGCACCGAAACCGTCACCCGGGCCATGTCACAGGCCATCGAAGATGCCGGGCTCGCACCCGAAGATATTCAGCATGTCAATGCCCACGGCACCTCCACCCATAAAGGCGACAGCATCGAAGCGGCAAGCCTGCGGCAGGTTTTCGGAAACCACCTGGAACATCTGCCCATATCCGCCAACAAAAGCCAGCTGGGCCATTCCCTCGGCGCCACGGCCGCTATCGAAGCGGTACTCGGCATCGAAGCGATGCGCAACCGGCTCCTTCTTCCCACGGTGAATCTTATTCCGGACCCGGAATTCGCCGATCTCGACCTGGTTCCCCAAACCGCCCGGGCTCATGTGTATGACAATTTCCTGTCGAACGCGTTCGGTTTCGGCGGGACCAACTGCTGCATCGTGTTCAAGGGAGTGTGACATGAGACCCAAACCGTTCGTTACCGAAGCTCTCGAAGGGGACCCGCGCTTCATCCGAGAAAAAACCGAGGACACCGTCTGGCACCGGTGCGAACTGAGAACCCTGTATGTGGATACGGACCGCTCCCAGGTGGTCTACCACTCGAATTATCTTCGGTACTTCGAATACGGCCGGGCATCGCTGATGCGGGATGTCGCCTATACATACAAGGAGATCGAAGAGAGCGGCTACGTCTATCCCATCATCAAGATCGACGTCGATTACTACCAACCCCTTTACTACGATGAAGCGATGTACATCCATACACGGCCCTCCACACTGGAGCGTGTGCGGCTGCAATTCGACTATGTCATCACCCATGCGGAAACCGGAAATATCGTCTGTAAAGGCTTCACCCGGCATTGCGCGGTGAATTCTTCCGGCACTCCGACTGAAGTGGACAAAAAAACGGTTCGCATATGGGAAATCTTTCCCAAATAGACTCGACGTCCCGTTTCCCCCTGAACATCCCCGTCCCGGGATGCTTCGCGGATCACCGGTTCGAGGGAAAACCGGTTCTGCCCGCCGTCGAAGCCATGGAATCGCTGGCCCGGGCCGCGGATCTTTTTTCTTCTCCGTGCCGGGTGACACATATCGAGAACGCCCGTTTCGACAGGTTTCTGTTTATTGATCCCGAAACCCGATCGATTGAAGCCTCGGCTGACATTGCAAGAACCGACACCGGTGACCTGACAGCCGCCCTGGTCACCCGGACCCGCTCCCCGAAGGCGGGCATCACCCGCACCAAAACCCACGCCGAAATGACGTTTCGCCAATCGGAACCAGCGCCCCCTTTCGTTCCCGTCGATGTTGCCGCCGCACCCGAAGGGATCTGCCGTAAGATACCCGCCGACCGTATCTACCGGGAGCTTGTCCCTTTCGGCCCGGCCTACAGGAATATCAAGGGGGAACTTCTTCTCGGCGCGGACGGCGCCCTGGCCGATATTGTCTGCCCGGAACCGGCTGATGGCGAAGGACCTCTTCGACTGGGCTCCCCCTTTGCCCTTGATGCCGCTTTTCATGCCGCCTGTGTCTGGGGCCAGCATCACCACGGGGTAGTGGCCTTCCCGGTGGCGGTTGGAGAGCGCAGGATTTATTCTCCCACCAAGCCGGGTGGGCGTTACTTCGCCCGGATTATTCCCGTTCGCACATCACCGGATCTGCTGGTCTTCGATATCTGGCTCATGGATGAAAAGGGCCGCACGCGGGAAACCGCCCGGAACGTTGAAATGCGGGATCCCAGCGGGGGGCGCCTGAAGCCGCCGGCTTGGATTTCCGGGCCGGCGGCGGATCCCCTGGCCGATCTCGAAGGGATGTGTGATGCAGTGGCCGTGGTAGAACTTTCCGCCGTGGCGCCTTTTGCTTCGCTTGCACTTTCCCCCCTTGAGAGTGCCCGCTTCGGGAAGATGGGGGGCCGGCGAAAGAAGAGTTATCTCGGCGCCCGGCTGGCGTTGAAGCGCCTGTTTCGAATATGCCGGGAAGAATCGTTCCACATACGCCCTGAAAAAATCGAAACCGTAAGGAACAACAGCACAAAGCCTTGCTGCGATTGCACGGATACCACTCCCCTCGCCCATGTGTCGGTTGCACACGATTCCCGTTTTGCCGTGGCGGTATGCGGGCCGGGTCCGATAGGGGTGGACGTGGAAGTCATCGCGGGAAGGGCCCTCCGGGCCGCCCGTCTATTTATGTCCGACAGGGAGCAACAGCTGCTGCACGCATCCCCCGTAACGGATGTTGAAGCGGCAGTGAGAATATGGTCGCTGAAGGAGGCGATTTCAAAGGCTGCCGGAATACTTCTCCCCGATGCCTGGCACCGGGTGGAGACGGTTGCTCCGGGTGTCTTCGAGAGTCGTTTTACTATCGACGGCGGAGAAACCTGCACCGCCTTTCACGCAACTGTGGATGAGCATCTGTTTACGCTTTTCAATCCGGCGGTTTCGTAAGCCCCGCCGGTAATGGACAGAGACGACAATATAATTATTTCACGCAAAGCCGCCAAGAACGCAAAGAAAAACAAAACAACGGGATTGCAGTGATGGAATACAATTGTTCATATAGAATGACCTTGCACATATCGGTATTGAAAAGCAATACTCGCGCAGACGCGGAGACGCAGAGAACAGCAATTTAAAAAACATGAGAAATCATTGATACTATCGGACTCTCTGAAAAACCGCTCTTTTGCTTCAAAAATTTTATTTTAAGTTTTTCTCTGCGCCTGCGTCTCTGCGCGATAAATTATTTTTTTGGTTTTTTTATACCAACTGCTCCAAATTTGCTTATGGGGGATAGCATGGCACTTGACAGGTTTATCGTCTGGATCTTTCTAATGCTGACACCGTTCATAGCAACTCCCTCCCTTGCAGGAAACGATTCGAACAACCCGCAGCATCCCCTCGACGCCCACCTGACGAAAACAGACACCGGCGATCTTCCCCATCTGATGGCGGAACGCTACGTCAGGGTGCTGACCACAATGAATCGGACAAACTTTTTCCTGGACGGCGCCAAACCCCGCGGGTTCGAATATTCCCTTCTCAGGGAATATGAAAAATTTCTCAACAGGAGGATCAAAAAATCGGAACTTCGGGTCACATTTGAATTCATTCCGGTCCCCAGGGACAAACTGCTGGACCATCTGGTAGCCGGCTATGGCGATATTGCCGCCGCCGGGCTAACCGTTATACCGTCGAGGGAAAATCAGGTTGCGTTTACAATTCCTTACCTGACCGGCATTTCGGAAATCCTCGTCACCCACAAGGGATCCGAATCCGTTCGAAGCCTGAAGGACCTGGCGGGGAAAAAGCTCTTTGTCAGAAAAAGCAGCAGCTACTTCGCCGGCATTACAGCGCTGAACAGAACACTCACCCGGAAGGGGGAAACCCCCATTCGGATCGTCGAGGCCGATGAGCATCTCGAAACCGAAGATATCCTGGAACTCATCAACAGCGGCGCCATTCAAATGACCGTATGCGACAGCCATATCGCTGATATATGGTCAAAGGTTCTTCCCGATATCAGCGTTTATAAAAATATCCGCTTTCGAAAAGGAGGACGGATCGCCTGGGCCGTACGGAAAAACAATCCCCTGCTTGAAAAAAGCCTCAATACATTTATCAGAAAGCACCGTAAGGGGACGCTTCTGGGGAATATCTACTTCAATCGCTATTACAAAGAGAAGGAATGGGTCAAAAATCCCCTGAAAGGGACATACGGCAGGAAAGTCATTGAGCTGCGGCCCGTATTTGAAAAATATGCCGAAGAATACGGATTTGACTGGCGCCTGATTCTGGCCATGGCATTCCAGGAATCGGGGCTGAACCCGGAAAAGAGGAGCGACAGAGGCGCCGTGGGGCTGATGCAGATCAAGCCCTCCACGGCATCGGACCCGAATGTGGGAATCGATAACATCGGCAGTGTCGAAAACAACATCCATGCGGCGGTAAAATACCTCGCCTTTATCCGTGACCGGTATTTCAACGATACCGATATCCGCCCGAGAGACAAGGTCCGATTGTCACTAGCGGCATACAACGCCGGGCCGGCCAGAATCCACCGGGCGATGCAAAAGACCCGGGAAATGGACCTGGATCCGGACAAATGGTTCCGCAATGTCGAGCTGGGCGTCCTGCGAACCGTCGGGCAGGAAACGGTCCGGTATGTAAGCAATATCAATAAATATTATGTTATTTACAGTAATGCGTTTTAACAGGAAGGGGAATTATTATGTTCCAGAATAGACTCTTTTCCACCGGAATCGGCGTCTGTCTGACAATTACGGCCTGCGCCGTCCTTGTATCTCTTTTTGTTATCTCCTCTGTGCGTGCTCAACCCGATAACGTTCTGAACAAGGCAGAAGAGACTATTGTCGGCGCTGGAGAAACCGTTGATGTCGATGCCCTGATCAAGAAAATCAATTCGGACCTGCATCAGGCCGAAAAACTCCGGTTTAACGGAAATATAGAGGAGTCCTCCGATATACTTGACCGGGTCTATGCGGATATTCAGACGGTCAAACAGGTCGACCCGAACAGTATAAAACTCAAGGGCAGCGAAGCTAGATACAATCATCAACGAAGAGATGTGGACAGGCGCCTGGCCAGGAATAAACCACCCGTCAACCCCAAGCCATCATCAACAGGCCCCGCCGCAAAAAAAGAGAGGCCTGCCGCTTCGATACCGGCACCGCGTTCAACCCCGGCTTCCGATGAGCTCCCTGCCGGTGTCACCAAGCAACTCAGGGATATCGGTGCCAAAGAAGCGGCGGCCACGAAAAAAGCACGGAAAGAAGCCGCCCGGGAAGCCCGTGTGATCGACAAGGAACAGGCGGCCAGAGACTGGGCCCTTCTGGACAAGCTGCGAAACAAGCACCTCAGGGAGTTGAGTTCCCGGACGTACTTCACGAAAGCAGGTGTGGCCTTCATTGCTGAATGGCGTGAGTTCAAGAATGAACTCGGGCCGTTGCGGGAGCGGTTCAGGAAAACCTATGGTGAGAGTTATAACGACGTGGCGAAATCTTTTGAAGGCGTTCAAAAGCCACTCGATGCTTTCGCTGAAATCACCGACCTGAATAACTTCCTTGGGTACTACGACATTGAGCGTCAGGAAAAAACGTATGTGGAATGGGCGGTAAAACGCGGACGCGAGTCCTACTCCCGCTGGAAAGCCATGACGAACCCCGATCCGACCAAATATGAACTCAAGTTCGACTGCGCGGAACGCGCCCTCAACAGTTTCAAGGTCGCCAGAATGCTCGATCCGGAGGGAAATTACGACGAATCATCACTTCTCGTCGAATCCCTTTAGGCGCGATTTGGAGTTCCAGGCCAAGCCCTTGCACAATCCGAATCACTTTGTGGAGGTAACGATCCCGATCGGGACTTTTTTATCCAACATAACGATTCTCCCATTAAATATTCCCGTACGGGAATAATACCACGATATAGTTTTTTCATTCATTACATTGAAAAAAATTCGGAAATTTGATAGTATCAATTCAAAGTTTAAATTAAGCCAAAAGCGGCTCGGCTGCATAAAGGTCAGCCGAAGTGGAATGTTTTGAAATTGACTGAGTTGTTTTGATGATAGAGTTAATCAACAAGCATTATCCATCGTTTTAATGCCCACAACGATTCAATTCACTTCATCAAACCACCAATAAGATCAATCATTGGGTGATTACCCTTGGTAAGCTGTTTGGGTTACATGTAGTGAATGTTTCGGCAAAACAACCACGCAACTATCTGATTTTTTGTCTGCTTGTATTTCTAATTCAAGTACCTGACGCCTTTTCCCGAACTGGTTCGATCAGCTACAGCATCCCCTATATCGAACAGGGTCCGGATATTGACGGAACCCTCGCCGAAGGGGAGTGGGCGGGTGCCGAGCATCTGTACCTGGAGAATGAAACCGAACCCTCCCAGAATGTGCCCGCACTGGTGGATACAGAAGTGTTCATGATGGAAGACGGGACCAATTTTTACGTGGCGTTTATCGCCTCGGATCCCGAGCCGGATAAAATCCGTGTGTATTTGAGTGACCGGGATGCCTGCTGGGATGATGACAGGGTCGGGGTCATCATTGACACATTCAATGATGAAAGACGCGCTTTCCAGTTCTTTGCCAATCCCTTCGGGGTGCAGATCGATGCCATCTGTGATGATATCAACGGTAATGACGATTTTTCCTGGAATGCCATATGGGATGCCGCAGGAAAAGTAACCGACAACGGATATACAGTCGAAATGAAAATCCCCCTGGATCAGCTCCGTTTTCCATCGGGCCTGGACAAGCAGACCTGGGGCATCGATCTGGTAAGATATTACCCCCGGAACAAACGTCACAGGTTTTCCAACAATACCAAAAACTACGACCTCACATGCTATTTGTGCCAGCTGAAAAAAGCGGAGGGGTTTCGGCAACTGGAGCAGGGCCTCGACCTTCGAATCGTTCCCACATTGACGACGACCTATTCTGAAGACAGACTGCTGCCGCTGACCGATGAGTGGCGGGACGATTTCAATATAGATGCGGGGGTTGATATTCGCTGGGGAATCAATCAGGACTCCTATTTGAACGCCACCATCAACCCGGATTTTTCTCAGGTCGAAGCCGATGTGGCAAAGCTCGACGTGAATAATACATTTTCACTCTTTTTCCCTGAAAAAAGAGAGTTTTTCCTTGAGGGGGCGGACTATTTCAACACCAACATGAATATCGTCTATTCCCGAAACATATCATTTCCCGATTATGGCATTAAGCTCACGGGAAAACATGACGCTCATACCTACGGACTGTTTTTTACAAATGACGAGACGACCAATATCAATATTCCCGGCAAGCAGGGCTCTTTCATTGCAGCGCTCGAAAATGTGGAAAGTCGCAACTCAGTCGTTCGCTACCGCGGTGCGATAAACAGGGATATCAATCTTGGGGTGATCTTTACGGACCGTCGTGCGGAAGGTTATGCCAACACGGTCGCCGGAATGGACGGCAATATCCGAATCGGGCAAAGCGACAGGATAGAGATGCAGTTGATGAGGTCCTGGTCCGAATATCCCGAATATATCCAGAACTTCGGCCAGAAGGCCGATCTCGATGATTTCGCCGGGCTTTTTGACTATTCACACGATGACATGAACTGGTCCTGGAGGACCCGCTACGTAGCGTATGGCAAGGATTTCCGGGCGGATATGGGCTTTATCAATCGTGTGGATTACAGGGAAGTGGAAATCTCGGGGGGACATACCTGGCGAGCCGGGCCGGAAAGCACTTTCAGCCGAATCCATCTGGGAGGCGGTTGGGAAAAAAATTACGACGACGCGGATAATGAGCTGGGAGAAGAATTCGATATAAAACTAAATGTCGATGGACCGCTTCAGTCATTCCTATCTTTTTCCTACAGATGGGGAGACGAGCTTTACAACGACATCTATTTTGGCAAATATACGGTCAGCCTGTTTGGAAGGATGAAACCGATGGCCGGCGTCGATATATCCCTGAACATTGACTATGGCGACGCCATCGATTATTTGAATACCAGATCAGGAAAACAACTCTCCATAAATCCATGGCTGGATCTGCAGATCGGGAAGCATTTCATGGCAAGCCTGAGACACAACTACCAGCAGATGAAGGTTGAGAGTGAAGAGCTTTATACCACCAATCTGAGTGATCTGCGGTTTACCTATCAATTCACGATAAGAAGCTTTCTCCGGGTTACGCTCCAGTACTCCGACACCCAACGAAATCCGTCACTGTATCTTTTTGACATCGACAGCCGGTCAAAAGACACCACCACCCAGATACTCTACAGCTACAAGGTCAACCCGCAAACCCGTTTTTTTATAGGATATTCAAACACCGGTTATCAGAATGATGCGTTAAGCAAAATATACCGGACGAACCGTGCCGTGTTCACGAAATGCAGTTACGCATTGTAAAATTTAGTGGCATATTTTGTCCTGGTGCTATATTATTTTTAAAGGCGCAAATGATATTAACTGGAGGAAAAGCGAATGTTCTCTGCGAAGAATAACACAATATTTTTATTCATAGCAGTGATAATCCTGACTGCATCCATACCGGCAGCTTTCTCCCAAACAGACCGGAAACCCATAAAACAGATTATAACACCGAGCGAAATATCTCAAACCTGTGAACCTGTTTTTCATTCTGAAGAAGAACCATCCGTAACAATCCTTGCCTATCCCTCGGACCCGACATCCGATATCGGGTGGAGCGCCGGATATTCAGGCGTTTCAGATATTCAGGATGCCTTCAATAATGCAAGGGCCGCCGAAAACTCACAACTGGGGACTTCAATCCCCATGCTTAGCTTACCGTCCCAGAGTGTATGGAATGCTATGCCGGACGGTGAAAAAGCGCTCTGGCTGATAAACCGGGAGCGCATGGACAGGGGGGTCGATCCACTGCATGGATTAGAAGAAAATGTCACATCGGTCGCTCAATATTATGCGGACTATCTGCTGGATAATGATGCGTGGGGGCATTATGAAGATGGGAATAGTCCCTGGGACCGCCTGGCATCCAACTCTGCCATTGGCGCGTGCTATGATTTCCTCAATGTGGCCGAGAACCTGGCCTATTTTGCGACTTCCGGATCATCTATTGATCTGCCGATCGAGCGCAGTGTTTATATATGGATGTACGATGACGGTGATTGTTGTTCATGGGGACACCGGCATGCTATTTTATGGTACCCCTATAATGATAACGGCGGTACTGGGGGGATGGAAGGATTCCTGGGCATTGGAAGGGCAAGTGGCCCTTATGATAGTTGGAATTACGCGGAAATGATCGTTATGAATGTGTTCGATCCGTGCTCTGGCTGGGATTATGGTGGTACAGGCGGCGGCGACGATTTAATAGATCCGACCATAACGATCACCGACCCCACTACGATCTCAACATACGCCACAACCAGCGACGCCATCAGCATAGGCGGTACGGCATCGGACGATGTCGGGGTGACGGCAGTCACCTGGGCCAACAGCCGGGGCGGAAGCGGCACTTGCAGCGGCACGACCTCATGGAGCGAATCCGGCATCACGCTTTACAGCGGGTCGAACACCATAACGGTTACCGCCGGCGATGCAGCCGGCAATACAGACACTGACACGTTGACGGTCACGTACACGCCTCCGGACACGGCGGATCCCACTGTAACGATTACATCGCCAACGTCGAGTTCAACATACGCCACAACCAGCGACGCCATCAGCATAGGCGGTACGGCATCGGACGATGTCGGGGTGACAACAGTCACCTGGAGCAACAGCCGGGGCGGAAGCGGCACTTGCAGCGGCACGACCTCATGGAGCGAATCCGGCATCACGCTTTACAGCGGGTCGAACACCATAACGGTTACCGCCGGCGATGCAGCCGGCAATACAGACACTGACACGTTGACGGTCACGTACACGCCTCCGGACACGGCGGATCCCACTGTAACGATTACATCGCCAACGTCGAGTTCAACATATGCCACAACCAGCGACGCCATCAGTATCGGCGGTACGGCATCGGACGATGTCGGGGTGACAACAGTCACCTGGAGCAACAGCCGGGGCGGAAGCGGCACTTGCAGCGGCACGACCTCATGGAGCGAATCCGGCATCACGCTTTACAGCGGGTCGAACACCATAACGGTGATAGCCGGCGATGCAGCCGGCAATACAGACACTGACACGTTGACGGTCACGTACACGCCTCCGGACACGGCAGATCCCACTGTAACGATTACATCGCCAACGTCGAGTTCAACATATGCCACAACCAGCGACGCCATCAGAATCGGCGGTACGGCATCGGACGATGTCGGGGTGACAACAGTCACCTGGAGCAACAACCGGGGCGGAAGCGGCACTTGCAGCGGCACGACCTCATGGAGCGAATCCGGCATCACGCTTTACAGCGGGTCGAACACCATAACGGTTACCGCCGGCGATGCAGCCGGCAATACAGGCGCTGACACGTTGACGGTCACGTACACGCCTCCGGACACGGCGGATCCCACTGTAACGATTAAATCCCCAACGTCGAGTTCAACATATGCCACAACCAGCGACGCCATCAGTATCGGCGGTACGGCATCGGACGATGTCGGGGTGACAACAGTCACCTGGAGCAACAGCCGGGGCGGAAGCGGCACTTGCAGCGGCACGACCTCATGGAGCGAATCCGGCATCACGCTTTACAGCGGGTCGAACACCATAACGGTTACCGCCGGCGATGCAGCCGGCAATACAGGCGCTGACACGTTGACGGTCACCTATACACCCCCGGATACTGACGGAGACGGCGTTCCAGACAATGAGGACCAATGCCCCGGTCAAGATGACAATCTGGATGTCGACGCCGACGGCATCCCGGATGGATGCGACAGCCTCATTGACTCTGACGATGATGGTGTTGGTGATTCAGAAGACCTTTGTCCCGGAAATGACGATTCTATTGATATCGATAATGACGGCATCCCGGATGGGTGTGATGATGTGATCGGTTCGGATGATGATCCGACACAAACATCTCGTCAAGGATTTGACTATTTGGCGTACCTTGCCGCCAATCCCGATCTTCCCTCGGATTGGGGGATGGCTGAATGCATGAGCCATTATAAGCTATTCGGATTCTGGGAAAACCGTGCGGTAACGCTCAACTTGGAGGAATACCTGAACGCCAATCCGGACCTACCGAAAAGCTGGACCTATGAGGAAGCCTTAATCCATTACAATGTGTTCGGGAAAAATGAAAACCGTCTGATCGCTTTTGATGCTCAAGAGTATTTATCTCTGTATCCAGACCTCCCACGCAACTGGACTTATGATCAGGCGTATGCTCATTACATCTACTATGGCAAGCAGGAGGGCCGTGTCGTTTCATTCGATGAAACGGCTTATCTGGAATTATATCCTGACCTCCCCCTGTCCTGGGGACAGGCGGAGGCGTTTCTTCACTACCTTCTTTTTGGAAGATCCGAAGGTCGAGTGTATGATCCGTACGATGAGGATGTTTTTCTGACGGATTGATTCTATTATAACAGGCGAGTCATTTTCAAAACGTCTTCCCGCCACAAGCGGGATCAGGGCCGGTCCGAATCGTCCGCCTGAGAATCGTTCAAAAAGGGGCGTTTTGAAATTGGCTGAGGTGAATTGTCAGTTTTGCCGCATCACCGGTCGGCCGATAATTTCCGAGAGCGGAATAACACGAAGCCCCTTCTCCTCGATTCCTGAAAGAAGCTGATCGACTTCCCGAAGCCAATCCTCGCGCTTGTTCCTCCCACGCGGCGGGGTATCGTGAAGCATAATGATATCACCGTCCCCCAGACGCTTTAATATCCTTCCTGAGAGACCCTTCACCCGCCGGTTTCCCCGGTCTCCGGCCCGACGGCTGAAATTGACGACATACATACCGGTTTCGCGAATTACGCCCCCGAGCCTCGGACTGGTAACCCCCACCGGCGGCCGGAAAACAAGGGGCGTTACGCCGAATGCTGCCAGCACCTCCTGGGTCTTATCAATCTCCCTGAGAAGCGTTCGGCTTCGTTTGAGCATGATAAAATTATCATGGCGATAGGTGTGGTTTCCGAGGGTGTGACCGCGACCAAGGACTTCGCGTATAATTTCAGGGTAGCCGGCCGCTTTATCACCATTCACAAAGAAGGTGGCATGCACCCCTCGCCGGGAGAGCAGATCGAGCAGTTCCGGTGTGGACAATGGATTCGGACCGTCATCGAAGGTAAGTGCCACTGCTTTTCTCCCCGGACGGCCCCTGCTGATGACGGGAAGAAAAAAGCCGACCGTCGGAACCAGCGGAGCAATGACACAAAGAAGCACAAACACCAACAGAGGAATCACGGCAAGCCGGTAGTCAACAAAGCCCAATACCACCGCAAGAAGAAACGCCAACAGGCCGATCTTAAATGCCGGTGAGGTTTTCCCGTCGTGCCGATCAGGAGTATTTCTTTCGGATATTGGCAGTGGTTGTTCGCCTTTCATTCAATGTTCGATGTTGGACGTTCGATGTTCGATGTTCATCTTTTACTTTCCCGCTATTTTCTCGATATCAACCAAACCGATTCCGGATTTCCCCCAGAAAGCATGCTCTGCTCCAGACTAAACCCGGCCACCCCAAGCATCTCCTCAAGAACCGACGCCGGCCGGTGATAAACTGTAATACCGGAGATCCTCATTCTCAGGGCATCGGTTTTCCACCACAGGGAATACTTTCCGTTTTCGGGTGGAACGACAGCCCGGACAATCAGCACGGCGCGCGGATTCATAGCTTCCCCCAAACGCCTGAAGGTAAGGGCAAGGGCGGGGTCATCCAGAAAATGGATGATATCCAGAAGAAACGCCGCATCCGCCTTTCCCGGGACCTCCGGCATATCCGGTGCAGCCCCGCAAACAACCTCTCCCCGGTTCCCGAACACACGGCTGGCCACCCGAATCCGTTCGGGGTCCGGATCGAGACCGTAAAGGGTAAGCGCTTCGAACCGCTCCAGCAGCCAGCATCCCGGGACACCATATCCGCAGCCGATATCGATGGCGGTCCGCATCTTCATTTCACCGCCCAGAAATTGCGGAAGTTCGGAAAACATGGGATCGATTCGTGTTTTAAACCGTGCAAACAACCGGGGGTATGCCTCCAGACGGCGGTACCTGCGGAGAAGTCGTTTTCGAAGGTTCGTGTCACCGGGGACTTTCCCGGAACCACTACTCAAATATGCGGTAAGAAGGGGCGGCACAATGACAAAGACGCCGACGAGGCAGAAACTGATACCCAGAAAGCAGGTCAATCCCGCGCTTCGAAGCAGCACATGCTCGGAAAAGCAAAGCACACCGAACCCGATAAGGGTGGAAAACGAGGCCAGGATCACTGCCAGCCTGACGCGGCCGTACTCGGGGTGGTCCGTGGCGCCGTACCGCTGATGGGCCCGGACCAGGTAGATCCCGTAATCAATTCCCATACCGAGAACCACGATGGAAAGCATGAGGGCCGGGATATCGAGGGCGCGCCCCATCAGCCTCAGCGTGGCCAGCGTACCGACCAGGGCGAACACCACCGGCAGCAGGGTGACGGCGGTGAGCGGCAGGTCGAGAAAGAAGAAAAGCAGTAAAAGCGCCACGCAGGCCCCCACGATAAGCGACATCTTTACAAAAGAAGAGAAGAGGATGCTTCCCAGGCGCTCCGAAAAATAGGCACTGTCGAATATCCTGCCCTTCGCGCCATAGGCCGCAAAAAATGCATCGGGGTTATACCCGGGCCCCGGCGTAAGGGTGGCGAACTGCATCCAGCCGCCGTCTGGTTTCTGGAGAATTTCCAGGAGCGGATAGAACGATGCCGGGATCCGGACAGCATCCACCGGTGCGCTGTCCGCGGATATCATCCGGTAAAATGGGGAGAAGGCATCGGGCGCGAAATCGTCGGCCGACGCCCCCGCCATGGTTCTCCGGGTCGTCTCGACCCGTTCCGGTGTCCAGAAACGTTTCCAGTCCGCGAAATTCCGCCGGCAGCCCGTCTCACCTGGAAAAACCATTGCGGGGATAAAGCCGGAAGCAAGCCGGCCCTCGGCCATATCCGCCGTAATCCCTTCGAGAAGCCGGTCCCCTTTTTCCTGGAGGTCGTCCACCGACGTCCCCTCGGTCATCAGAAACACCTTCGTGAAAAGCCCGCTTCCCCAGACCCGGGTCACCAGCTCTTCCGCGGTGGCGGTTGGCCCGGTTACCGTATTCATGGCAGACAGGTTAACATTGAACCGCGGCCAGGCAAAAAAAAGCATCCCCACACCAAGGGCGAGGGTCACAAGAGCGGCCGGTTTTCGGGAAACCGGAATCCACTCCACGAATCGCCGGAATGGAAGTCTTCGCAAGCTGGCCGCAGGAAGCTCCGAAAAGATCCGGGGAAAGACGGAATGGACAAACAGGTAGGAAAAAGCGATGCCCAGGGCCGCGAACTGGCCGAGCTGCACAAACATCGGAAAACCGGTCAGGCCCAGGGCGCTGAATGCCCCGACGGTACTCAGGGCCGCCATGAGCCCGATGGCCCATATCTCCCTGGAAGCTTCCCGGCCGTAACTCGCCCGGGACCGGTCCAGAAACAGCAGGTAAGCGATGCCGTGGTCCACGGTGATGGAGATGATGGCGCCGCCGAATCCGAGGGCCATGATGGAAATGGTTTCGTGAAACAGGGCAAGAACGAAAAAAGCTGCCGCCGTCCCCGCAATGGCCGGGAAAAAAGCGAACAGGCCGATAATCGGCCTGGGGAACGAAAAAATCAGGAGAAGCGCAATCCCCAGGGTGGAAAGCACAAGCGCCCGGGTGACATCTCGCCGGACAATCCGTTCGTTGTCGAGAGCGTTTCGATAGGCGCCCACCGCTGAGAGTGTCACCGGATTCGGATCCCCGTATGCCGCCTCCAGCGCTTGGGTTATCGTCTGCATGAGCGCATCGAGTTTTCGGGCAAAAGCGGTATCGGTGCCGGAGAGCGCCGGTGCGCCCACGATGAGCAGATGCTTCTGATCCTCGGAAAGGAGATTCCCCTTATAGAGCCGGATATTATCCACCGGCGCCAGCTGTGCCAGTTTGGCCAGAATGATATTGCGCAGCGAGAGGGGGTCCCGGGCGATGAAGCCCGACTGGCCGATAGCGGTAAAATTCAGCAGTTCACCGGGAAGGGCCGCCATTCGTTCCGCGATGTTCTCCTTCTCTATCAGCGGCAGCACCTGCGCCTCCAGCTCCGCCGCCGTGAAAAGCACCGGAAGATTCTCGGCAATGTGGGTCATCAGACCCGGCACCAGGGATTGAATCGATTCCGTGCCCACCCGGGTGAAGAGCCCGCTCTCTTCCATCCGCCAGGTAACCAGCCGGCCCGCCTGGGCGAGACGATCCGGATCGGCCCGGGAAACGCCAAGATCAACGGCTACCTCCCCCTGAATCGGATTGTACTTGAAGATATAGGCGGCATCGGAAAGCACCGCCTCTTTCCGGGGCAGGAATCGGGTGATGTCCGTATCGATTGCCGCCAGATGAAATCCCCCCCAAATGAGCGCAAGGATGGCAAGTATCGTAAGAATGAACAGCGGTATGTTTAAACGAATAGATCTCATAGAATTGCCCACAGGATCAGCACGGCCACAAGCAAATGGGCGCCGATGACAAGCGACCTTCGCCGGTGGTAAAATTCATCGAATTTCTGGAGATTCCGAAGTCCTCCCATGATCCGGCGAACCCGGTCCAGGGGAAGGTACCGCTCGTTGTCAGACCGTGCGTTGCTCTGGAACGCAATGGAGGGATAGAGCGCATATGTTTCCCGGTCCTTCAGGTCCCTGAGAAAATCATCATAAGGGACCTGTTGCCACGCCTGCCGGACGAGTTCCTCGGCGAACCGCCGGTGGATCACATATGCATGGGTCAGGCTGCGGAATTTTATCCTCCGAATCGCCGGATAGGTGGTCCGGCGACTCGCTTTGACCATACATCCCAGAAACAGCATGTGCCACCTTGTGTGCCAGACACAAAAATCCCTCGCCCGTTCAAGCAGCCCATGTGAAAACCGGTCGAAAACGATATCGTCTTCGAAAATTAGAATGCGTTCGGCCCCTTCCGCCAGTCCTTTTTTCATACAGGCCAGGTGGGACTCATAGCACCCCTGCTCACAATCTTCGGGATGCTTCTCAACTAGCATAAATTCCACCCGGTCCGACAGTCCGACGGCTTCGAACTGGGCGGCTGCCGTGGCCCGCCGGTCCGCTCTTTCGGTGAGGGAGATACAGTAAATTTTATCGAAACGGTCCCAACCGGCTCTCATGTTTGCCCTCAGTTATGAAAAACCTTTTCTCCCAGGTCCATAAATTGTATAACCTGTTCTGATGAACTCGTAAAAAGTCTGAATGAACCACAAAGGCACAAAGGACACAAAGAAAAAACTTAATATTGGTCGGTTATCTTCGTGGCTTTCCATCCTCCGTGGTCACGCTCGTGGCGTGACGGAGGACGGGCGTGACTTCGTGTGAAAATTTTCTTTTTTACGAGCAAACGCATAAACCGCTTCCCTATTTACATGGGGGGGCGCAAAAATACAACCCGGGCAACCCGGGTCGAACAGTGGAGATTGATGATCAGGCGACTCATAAAACGCATTGCCGAAACCAGGTTCGTTCGCTGCGCCATGACGGAACAGGCGGACCTTTCCGCTTTTCGGGAAAAACCGACACCGCGCATGGTTATTGGTATCACGGTCATGGCGTTCAGCTATATTATCGGCTGGCCGGCGGTGGGCGGCCTGGGGGCACTCTCTTTCTATCTGAACAAGCCGCTGATCCTGGCCATCGGTGGCCCGATGGTCTACGGATTGTCTCACCTGGTGTTTATTCTGGGCATGTATCTTGCCGGAGCGGCGTATGTTCTCATTTTTTTCCGATGGCTGACCCGGATCGGTATGGAAAAGCTGCTGACATGGTTTCCGGTAGCTATTTCCGAGACCGAGCCGGCGTGCTCCTCCGAAGAACCGAAAACTTCCCGGTAAGGAACCATTTATGCGGATTGTTCTCGTTCATCCCGCCGGATCAAACTGGGTACCCGGCAAAAAAGACGTCACCGCGGTTGCAAACCGAATGGCGCCGCTGGGACTCCTTTCCATTGCCGCCTTCCTCGGACAGGCCGGCCATGATGTCGAAGTAATCGACTGCCTCGGGCCATTCGCCGTCTCCGGGGCCGAAGCAAATACCCGGAAAATCCTGGGCCTTCATCCGGACCTTGTCGGCTTTTCGACAACCACCTCCGGATTTCTGGATGCGTACGACATCACCACCCGGATAAAATCGCTTCAGCCCCAAATACCTGTCGTATTCGGCGGCGTTCATGTGTCGGCGTTAGGTGCTGAGTTGCTGACCCGTTTTCCCCACATCGACTATCTGTGCATGGGGGAAGGGGAAGTCACCCTGGCCGATCTGGCCGCTGGAAAACCGCCCGGTGAAATACCCGGCCTGGTGTGGCGGGATGGCGAAGCACCCGTCACAAATCAGGCACGAGAACCGATCCCGGACCTCGACACCCTTCCGTTCCCGGCGTATGAAAAACTGGCCGGTTTCCCAAAAAAATACAGGCTCCCCCTGTTCAGCTACGTTCTCGTCCCCGGCGCCACCATGGTCACGAGCCGCGGATGTCCCTACCAGTGCTCCTATTGCGACCGGTCTGTCTTCAAGCGGGGATTTCGCTACAACTCCGCCGAGTATGTGTATGAGCATATGCGCTATCTTCGGACCCGGTTCGGCATCCGGCACCTGAACATTTATGATGACCTGTTTACTCTCAATCGAAAACGGATTGTCGCCCTCTGCGAAAAACTCACGGCCAACCCCCTCGGCATGCAGTTCAACTGTGCGGTTCGGGTGGGCCACGTGGACGATGAACTGCTCGAAATGCTGAAAGCGGCGGGATGCCTCATGGTTTCCCTCGGCATCGAAACCGGGGATGAGGCGCTCATGGAAGTTCACAAGCCCGGGGTATATCTCGCGGAAGTCCGGGATACGGTGGACCGCATCAAGTCCTCGGGGCTGAGGGTCAAAGGCCTTTTCATGATGGGGCTTCCCGGGGAGACTGCCGAATCGATACAAAAAACCAGTGATTTCGTCATCTCACTCGGGCTTGACGATATGAACATGTCCAAATTCACCCCGTTCCACGGCGCGCCGGTCTGGAAAACCATATTTGAAACGGGACGCATGGAGGAAGACTGGCGGCAGATGAACTGCCTCAATTTCGTTTTCGTTCCCAACGGCATCGACTCAAAAGAGGCTCTGGACCAGCTCTACAACACCCATGTGAAACGGTTCTACTCACACCCCGCCTGGCGGAAAAAGCTGCAGCGCCGCACCTGGCAGCACCGCCACAGCCTGCTTTATCTCCTCCGGCACCTTCCGGATTTTCTTTCGGCCATGCGGACGTTTGAACCGGATGCAAAAAGCAGTCGTTAATTTCCGAATGGGGTTTCTAATAGTGGATAGTTGGAAGTGTCATTTAATTCTTTATAAACAGGTATGACTATCCAGCATGCAGCGATCGCCACCCGAAGAGGTTTCGATCTGGATTGTGGAATGGGCGATACCGAAATGATCGTGGAGATGCTGCTGAAGGCCGTAGAGAAACTTGTTATCCGGTCTGGTATACCCCACCACAACGAGATGGACCGTCAGTGCCGTCTCGGTAGTACTCAACGGCCAGACATGCAGATCGTGAATACGATCGACATCATCGAGGTCCATGAGATATTGTTTCAACGCGGGAATGTCGATGCTGTCAGGCACGGCATCCATGGCATAGTTCATGGAATCCTTCAGCAGACCCCATGTGCCGACCAGAATGACAGCGACAACAGCAAGGCTGATGACCGGATCGATCCACAACCAGCCTTTGAAAAAAATGATGGCCCCTGCAATGACGACGCCCAACGACACCCCCGCATCGGCTGCCATATGAAGAAAAGCCCCCTTGATGTTCAGATCATCTTTCTGACCTTTCATGAAAAGCAATGCGGTCAAGGTGTTGATGACAACACCTATTGAAGCCACCACAATTATCGTCATACCTTCTACAGGCAGCGGGTTTGCAAAACGGTGGATAGCTTCCCGTGCGATCCCCCCGAGCGCAACGAGCAATAATACCGCACTGCTCAGGGATGCCATCACCGTTGCCTTCCGGAATCCATACGTCCGCTTCTCCGTCGCCGCTTTTCTGGCGAGCATGCCGGCCCCCAATGCAAGTAACAGGCTGACGACATCGCTCAAATTGTGGCCCGCATCCGCTATCAGCGCAAGCGATTCCGCCCATATGCCATAGCAGACCTCGATAATGACAAATGCCATATTGAGTGCAATGCCGATAACAAAGGCGCGGTTATAATTGGCGGTATGATGCCTGTGATCGTGACTCATATTTTCCCCGAATCGGTGTGGCCCGACGGCTTCCTTGCCATCAGCTTGTTAATCGGGTGTGTGTGCGGAGGACTGCCGGGATGCTGATCCTGAATCGTGTAGCTCTTTTGCAGCATGATCTCCCAGTCCGAGTACATCGAAAACACCTCCTTCTCCCGGAACAGGCCGAGGCAGAAATCTTTCAGATCATCGGGAGGCGGAAGCATATCCGTAAAAACAGCGACGACATTATACCCCCCGGAGTTGGTATTTGCCTTGAAACGGGGAATCATCTCCTGCCAGGACGCCCGCTCCACAAGGTGGAGGCAGCCGTGGGAAACGATCAGGTCAAACTGATCCCGAAAGCGGTAGGTACGCATGTCTGCGATCTCCGAGCAGATATCGAGCCGCCTCTCTTCGGCCAGGGTGTTGAGCTTGTGTATGCCCGCCTTTGAAATGTCCACTGCCGTCACCCTGAAACCGCACCCGGCAAGAAAAAGCGCGTTCCGTCCCTCACCGCACCCCAGGTCAAGCACTTTGGCGCCCCTGGGCAGCAGCGAAGCGATCTCACGAATTTCCTGACTCGGTTCCCCCTCGCGAATCACCGGCGTGGCCAGATCCTTGTATGCCTCCTCCCAAAACGGTTGTGTCATGAATATTTTTCCTCCATCGAAACCGTTCCTCCGGTTCATAATGCTGCTCCCACAGGATGTGAGCCGTGGCCATTGTGGCATGTCCGCATAACAGGACTTCCGTTTGATCCGTTCTATCCCTCAGATATCCCCGAAGACTTTTCCCGGCTCCTGCTTTTTTCTGGACACCCAGCGAAATATAATGATAGCCTATCATTGATATATCCCTCAAATTAATGAAGGTAAAGCTATGCTCTCCGGAACGGCGAAACCGCGTCAAATGCGGTCTCACTCTACTATTTCAAACTCAACACTGTCCGGCGGTTTTTGATTGGAAAAATGCAAATTGCCTCTTTTGTCATACCATTTGTACAGTGTTTCCGGCGGGGCCTCCGGCATTTCATTCGACTTCTGGACATTCTTTGCTTTCTCAGGCAGGGTATCGGTTACATTGATCTTTTTTATTTTGTATTTAATTGAGTAATAAGTCCGCTTGGCTTTTTCAATCAGGGGCCGACTCAATTCAACAGATCCAAGGGATTGTCTCAAACGCCCCATATTCATCAGCGGATTGCCGTCAGGCCCCGGAATGATAAACAGAGCGCCCACAGCCACTACCGGAATGAGCAGCAATCCTGTAACATATGCACGGAAATTTCTCATATTATATGATTACATACTGTCTTATCCGTCATTTTTCAATTCCCGAAAAAATCCAGGACATTACTTAAAGCACTTGTTTCGGCCCGATAGAGTTCGGTATATTTGCATCGTGTGCAGGTAACGGTGGAATATCTTTTATTCTGGATGTTAAAAAACTTTTGTAAATTCCGTCCCCATTTTTCCGTAGCCGATTATTGTCATTTTTGGTTTCAAAATTCCATGCTCCGTAAAACCAACAAAGAGTTCACTCGTCGGGAACACAACGCTCAATTGCCTATGAAAACGTTGAAAGCTGAACACCCTATGTAAAAAAGGCCGCCATGGGTTCCCGGTCGAGTGTGAAACGACCGGTTGTGTGCGACTTTCGCTTTATTGGTTTAATTTAGAACTGGCAATTCGGTTTAGGCTTACACCAGATTCCGCGGCCTGAACCGCTAATTTGCGATGGACATCAGGTGGAACACGGACCATGAATTTGCCGCTATAGGATCTGCAGGCAATCGGTTTAGGAACCTCCTCACCAGCAGACTCCATATCCGCCATGACTTCGGCAACCAAATTCCGAATGCCTTTTAAGGCGTTTTCTGGAGTTATCGCCAACCAACTCAGGCTTGCAAATTCGGCACAGAGCCCGATATATTCCTCATCGTCATCTGACCAAGTCACGCGGTATGTATATCGATCATTTTTTAACGCCATGGCCCTTATAAATCCTTGTCGGACCAAGCTATACTATTGCGATTGTGTGATTGTCATCCCATGGATGCCTGTTTTCGGCCCTTAGAACGTCCTTTTCAAATGCAAAAAGGGCGTTGTAAGGCACAAACGATTCTCTGAGTTGAAAATCTGTATCCTTCCCGACCGCACTTCGCCCAATGGCCATTGCTCCCAATGCCTTTTTTGTCTCCGTAACAAAGGCTTCATCTCCCACGGCAATGCTTTCCGTCGAAAAGCTGAATTGATTTCGGTATGACATTTTCCTTTTGGTCAATACCAGCAGATGAATGTGGTTTGAAGTAATGGTGTAGTTCAGAATGCTGAGCCCAAATCGTTTCCTGGCTTCAAATAGCCATTTCCGCCATGCGCTCTTATCCTTGTCAAATTTCAAAAGAAACCCACGCTTATGGCAACGGTGGGTGATGTGCCATACACAACCAGGAATGTGATGTCGATTCGCTCTGACCATTTTGTTAGGATTCGCAAGGCTTGCCAATGATTCAATGCGGATTAATTTCTTAGAAGCGTCTTTTTAGTGTCAAAAAAGCACCGCTAAGTAACATTATGGGCTGTAGATATCATTTTTTTTCTGTATTTACAATATGTTCTTTTGGTCCGGCAATCATTCATAACGAAGGCAGGTCACCCCGAAAGATGCGCCGAGCTTTCCTCGGCGCGGGGTTCGTTGAGCTGTGGGGCCAGGGAAGGATATCCCACTAAAATTGGAAAAGTCACTAAATAGGCGCTAATTGCTAATTTTGAAAAAGCAACGCTTTCCCCGGTCCCACACCAGCGTTTTGATATGGCTTTATCTGATCAATTTAAAAGCTAAACTGTTTATAATTGGTTCGCATTTTTCAGGATCATTCCATGTAAGAGTGTTCAAAAATATGCATTCCCCATCCTTATAAACCGATACAAGGAAGGTCGTCATAGATACGTTTTTATCCCAAAGCCATTTAATATCGGTTCGATATGCTTTTGTGCCGCATTGAAGTGTGATTTCTTTATTCGAAATAATCTTGAAATCTGAGCCACCCTCTTTCAGACGCATAATAAAATATTTTGACCCGAATTCTTCTATCGGTATACCTTCGGGGATATCAACAATACCTGCCCTAATTACGACATTCCCGGGACTTTTCATCCTCATAATCTGACCAGGTCCGTCTGTTTCAGCTTTTTCACTTCCTATAGGATACTTAAATTGGAAGGCAGGTAATGCCGTACGCTGAAACGTGTAGTCTTTAGCTATTCCTTCTCTTTCTGATGCCCATATATAAGTATTTGATTTGGCGACTTGATCTACCAGCATGTTAAGGCGGATTTGGTCCTTTTTATTTTGCGGTAAAGAGTCAGATGACGACACAGCGGGAATGATATAAGAGTTAAGTAATCTCTTAGGAACAAAACTATCCTTGCCTGTAAGGCGCCCTGTAAATACAACTACTATATTCTTTTCTGGTACAACGAAAATGCGTTGCCCCTCGTTGCCGACAGCCACATAATAATCAACGAAATTTCCCTCCTCGACGGAGCCAATCCACCAATAGTATCCATAATAATCAAAAAGAGTTGCATCGATATGCCCTCGCGTCGATGTCTCAACCCAGGCTGAAGGTATGACTTGTTTATTACCCCACTTCCCCTTGTTTAAATAAAGCCAACCGATTTTAGCCATGTCATGAGGGGTCAGCCACATTTCTCCATACCCGAGGTGGTAGCCTTGCGGACTTGTTTCCCAACCAACATCAAAAATATCTAGAGGCGTGAAGAAATACTGTTTTGCAAAATCTAATGTACTCATTTCCGATGCATTTCGAATAATCGCCGACAGTAGAAAGGCAGCACCATTGCAATATTCAAATTTTTTTCCAGGAATACCGGACATGGGTAGGTCAAGAACATATTTAACCCAGTCACTGCTATTT
Source organism: Desulfobacterales bacterium (assembly GCA_963677545.2). GTDB lineage: Bacteria > Desulfobacterota > Desulfobacteria > Desulfobacterales > JAFDDL01 > JBECKW01. The sequence goes on from CAXXKH010000011.1 coordinate 279,071, forward strand.
CGCATATCATACAAGCCCTGCCATTGATCGAGATAGGTATCTTTGCACTCCAAACCCGATGCCATCATCAACAGATTTTCAATAGTCATTGCTTTTTTACGGTTATCAAAATTCGTAAATGTCTTGTCTGGAAACGAGTTGAGGACGGACTGGTCTACATTGGCAATAAAACCTTTTTCTATAGCGATACCTATCAATGCCGATATGATACTCTTGGTACACGAAGCAATATTATGTTTTTTCCCCTTTGTATAAGGCCAAAAGTAAGCATCCAAAACAAGGTGTCCATTTCGGATAATCGTTATGTTGTCAATATTGTACTGTTCTATTTGAATATAATCCATCATGTCCGCGAGTTTGCATGATTCTAGACCTTGGTCTTCCGGTGTGGCTATCTGCCAACCATTTGTCGGGAATATTTTCGGGGATGCAAAAGCATACGAATAAAGAAAGGATGAAATTAAAAATAGAGGGAAAAAAGAATATGCAAAATTTTTCAAGTATTTCGATGGTTTCATTTCTGTCTCTTTATACTCCCATAACAAATTACTCACCTGAAAACAGGGCAATACAAAATGTCAATTTTGCACGGCAGCCCAGCCCTGTTTTCCCGTGCATCGGGTTGTTCGCTAAAAGCGATTTTCATTGAATGTAGTTTGAAAAAATACCCTTTAAAAATTTATGCAAATCCTTTTTTTCGCTCTCCCCCAAATATCTAATGAATGAAAAAAACAACAATAATAATATCGATGCTAGCATAACCGGGAAAACAATATTTGATAGCGTTTCATATTCTGAAAATATTCCTCCTACAAGGCTCAATGCCCAAGATACAACGGCTATAAATATAATCACCGATAGAGTAATGCTCGAGAAACGAAAATATGAAAATGGCCAGACAATTGAAATGGATGTTTTTAATAATGATACATCATTTCCATTTTCTATAATTTGACCTTTCCCTATTGAAATACGTTTACCTCTCATACCTGGAGTTTGTGTCCAAATTTTAAAAGAATTCCCTTCGATTTTCCCCTGAATTTTGTACCATCCAATTAGCGACTTTTTATCGAAGGCATCATTTAATTTATCAAGAGCATCGCTTTTAGAACAAGATAGATTCCATTCAATATTCATTTGATTACAATCATGATATTACAGCGAATGAAAATCACAGGCGCCCGCTGTTTGGCGTCCTGTTCCGGGTAAAGGCACCGGTTACCCGGCGCCCTCTCCGGGTAGAATTGCGGCGCGCGCTCCTTTAGGCCGAGAGTTTCCGACATGCACCCTTTCGGTTGTGCAGCGGGTTCATAGTTCCGCCATAAGACACGTTTCCACAAAGCCCCCTTCCCATCCCGGACAATCGGATTTCCCGAGTCCGGTTGTCGACCTCTACTTTCTTCAAGAGCCCTTCCTGTACGGCAGGAACGTTAAGCCCCGACCAGCATACAGCCCTCGGCCGTTCAGTTTGACCCATGCATAGGCATACGCAAGAATTTTACTCCTTTTCTCTGGTTCAGTGCCCAGCAGAGTTCTTACAGCATGCCCGTAGAGTGCCGAGAGCCCCTTTGCCAGTCTCGGGAGCTACCTCCGACTGCGCACTGTCTCACAGCACGTCAGAGAGCATTACCCCTCCTTCATAGCTCGTATGGGCTCATGAGCCAGACCAAAATCCTCCGCCCGCCTTCGGTTATCCCTATTGCGGACGGTCTTTGCAGGTTGTTGTCGGTCCCTGCTGGAAGTTGGCCCTTCCCGGTGTTATCTCCATAATCCTTGTATAGGTGCTTGGACCCGTACCCCGCGGTGTCCCTCTGGCGCACATACCCGTTGCTTCCCAAAAGGTGTCAGCCTCACCCTCTGTGGGAGGAGTTCGGCACACCGAAGACTCGCCGCAATGCAATTTCAACGACGCGTACGTTTTCGAGGCTGCAGTCATTCCGTTATGTTCAGGCTCCCATACTTGCTTGCCCCCCAGGCTGCATTCACCGTAAGAGTACATCTCTCAGGCGGCCAGGACTTATACACCACGCAATAAACATGTGGTTACCCATCATGAACCGTGGCATCGCTACATGTCTGAATCGGGCAATTGACATGGCGGGACTTCCACCCGCTGGATTATGGCCTTTCCGGCCGCTACACCCTCAGACCCGTACTTGAAGATTGCCCTCATACGGTTCCTCGGTTCTAACCCTTTTTACCGGCTTAGAAACCATACAGGCGACACCCCGTATGGCGCGTGACTGTGCTACCCATGAGCGGCATTTTCCACTCTGCACACTTTACTGGAATTTGGTGATACAATTGGTGGCCTCAGAGTGCCTCCTGTAGTTCCTCCCAGTGAGACGTCACACCCGGCTTCACCTTCCCTGCAGTGGGTCGCTTGGGCGACACTTCCCCACCTTACCGCCCGAATACTACCGGACATCGGTACTATGATCCGCTAAGACTCCCGAAAGCTTCTCTCAGGTTTGTTCGCTCCTCGCTTTCCGCCCCTGATACCTCACCGCCTGCGGCAAGGCCACTTCCGGGTCTCCCCAGTTCCCAAGCTACCCCTTTGAAAACATGCCCTGGTCTCAGACTCCGACGGTAACCCGAACACTCGCCATATCGCGTCCAGGTCTGATGCCTTCCGCCTTTTGCACGACGTCGACTTTAGTTCTGCTTCCAGAACCTATCCTGATCGGACCGCAATTATACATTTTTCGGAGCTCAATACAGAAGCCTGTCGTAGATCCCGATTTATCGGGGTAGCCTCGATCCGTCCAGCTTCGGACCTCCATTACTGGCCTTGCCCGTGGACTTCACAAATGAGCTGTTGGCTAAACTTTACTCACATGGGACTTCCGCGGATTGACTGCTTGTGGCCAGTGCAAGCTCTGCCAGGAGACTTACCGTTCAATCCATTCTCCCCAATGCCAGGGCAAGCCCTGCAGAGGGGTGCATAGCCCTTCGCTATGTGCGGTCACCCACTGGGTAACAATATCAAGTTTCATCCACCTTGTCGGCGGAATCCCAGCGATTCGGATTTAGCTGGGCACGAGCAAAAAAAATGTTAGCTCTTCAGATATGAAAGGCCTATTTCTTTTGCAACTTCATGGAGACGACGATCATAGGTCCAAAGAGCAGCACTACCAATAATTGTAGAGGCTAATAGATGAATATCTACGTATCCAAGCCCACGCCCCATAAGTGCTTTATATTCTATGAAATCTAAAATCTCTGCCGTTTCTACAACAGGTAAGGAGGGGAGTTCTTTGAGAAGCGTTAAAATTTCTGATCGATTACCCAAATTGCCACAAGCCAATTCACCAATAATAAATGGATGGCATGCAATGGAACCAATATTCAAATGAGTAATGAGTTCATCGTCAGATTCTCTGAAATGTTTGATCCAGACGTTAGTGTCGGCAAGGATCATTTCATAGCTCCGATCTTCGTCGCCTTGGCGTCTTGAGTTTTTTCTCACTCCCCCCAAGAGCTGCCAGCCTCTTGCTGCTTTCCAGATTGATTAGTGTTTCGAGCCCTTTGCGAACAAGAGCTGTTTTTTCATTTATGCCGGTAAGTTTTGATGCTCTTTCTATGAGAGTATCTTCAATGTTTAATGTCGTTCGCATGACTGTACCTCCTCAATTATATGCATCATAAATGCATATTAATATGCACTATTTGTATGGAAATGTCAAGTGATTTATAAAGCTAACGCACCCGTCAGGGGCCGCCAGAGCTTTCACTGCCTGTTAAAGTAATTGATTATTTACAGCCTGGAAGAATATTCCAAACGCGCCCGGCCCTGGTGGTGGTGCACTGGTTGGTTGGGGCCTTGGCCCTATTCACTTGTAGATTCTTTGTCCACGTTGATTCCCATGTAGGACAGCTTCAAGTCTTTGATCAATTCTTTTGCAATTTCCACTTGATCGGTCCGAATCATAAGTCTTGCTGTGTCAACCAATGGTTGAACATTCTGGAAATTTTCACCCTTAAAGAAGTAGGTGATTTCCTCACTATCCAAAATTGATTTCAGAAATGCTACATCTGCAGGGTTATTAGTCGCAAGAATTTCTTCGTAATCCACGTACTCAGGTTTCGGCTCTTTTGGCAGTTCTTCAATTAACCCTACCATGCATTCTGGACATTTTTTAATGCCATCTCTAAATTCTGATTTGCATTCTGGGCAAAACATATACTTGTACCCCTTTCTTTGATGCCCCAACGACAAACTGTGCCGCCCGGCTTTTTGGGTCGGCACCAGTGCAGGGTTAGTGGAAAATGCTCTACTATACAAACAACGCTTGTTGCTGAACTGGGACGGGTTCCAAAAAGGATTCTAATTGTTCACCTTGTTCAACAAGAAATGGTGCCGTTTTTACTCTCTCATGAAGATTCAACATACGTTTTTCTGCTCTAAGCAAAATCGTAGAATAGAGCATAGGTATAATTTTGACACGATCGCCATCTTTGCGAGGTTCGTTTTCTCCATCCTCAATCTGATCTCCGAGAACAAACCCATCTACTTGAGTTGACGGTTTAATATAACCTTTTGTCTTTAATTCTTTGACATATTTCCAAATTTGATCCTTTTCTTTAGCTCCTAAAGGTAGTCCAGTTGTTTTTAAATCGACAATCACAACATGTTCACATCCGCTTTCATTATAATCTTCATCATAAGATGATCGGGCATAGAACCCTACGCTGCTCTCAGGCAAGATTACAAAATCAGGTCTATTTAATGTTCCCTTCCCTTTTTTGTCACCGAAAAGATTTCTTATAACATTTGTCATACCGCGATTAGATGTAAATTCAATTGACTCGAATTGAGGTCCAAACATCCATAACCCTTTTTCAAAAAGTGGTTGTAGTTCATGAACCTCATCAATCCCTTTTACCTCAATTTTGATTTTTAACTCGTTTATTAATTTTAATCGGGTTTGGATTTCGTCTAACACAATCTTTGCCATATCGATTGTCCATTTTGAAAGGACGTCATAAAGTGCGTCTAAATCATCTGATTCTTGGTTATGGAGAATTTCCAATAATCCATATTGTGATTTAGCCTTCTCTAAATTTGTTAATATTGTTGATAGTTGAATGATTTCTGACTCTCCAAAATTCGGGCAATTTTCAATCACTTCGTTGATAAATGATCTAACCCGATCCTTACTCATTAAAGGTAATGCATTAACTGAAGGTCCTACGCTTTCATATACGGACTTGCGTCTTGACTCCCTCTCAGCTTTGTTGCTTTCGTGAATTATTTCTTTAATCTTATCTTGGGCGATTGGATGGACGGTTCTCCATGTCTCGTTATCATCTTTGAACCATGACCAGTCTTCTTTAATTGCATCATGATCGCTTAGAAAATCGGCCTGAACGATAAAAGTATATCGTTTTGCTTCAGATGTTCTGCCGTCTAAAATTCTCTGATAGTCTGTGCCACTCCATTTGCATTCACCAACGGCACGATTCAGAACCCACCAGGCAATACCATGTTGTCTAGTGGTTTTATCAGCTTTCAAAGTGTCTATATGGAGAATTTTAATCTTGCCTAAATTCTTAATTTCAAATTCATGCGTGGATAGGGATGAATCTGAGATGTCATTAAAGGAGATCTGGCGACCGTTAATTAAAACACGGAAAGAAGGGTTCGCAAGAAAACGGCTGCCAAGAGATTCACGAATCTGGTCTTCAGTTACCCTTATATTTCTGATTTTATTAGTACACTTTATCTCTGTGCCATGACCCTCTATGCCCTTTTCTATAAACTCTAAATCCTCGATGACTAGAGGATTTTCAAGTGTACGATAAACTCTACACGTGAACTTTTCGCCAGCCTTTATTGATGAAATCAAATACTCATCTGAAAAACAGAAGCTAGCAAAACGGCCTTTACCATTTCGCCCAAAAACCGGTCTCGGAAGGCCCTGTTCCCCTTCAGGTGGTTGAACTGTTGAACCATACCTCGCAATCCGGTTGTAGGACATAGCGCGCCAGATATAATCAAATTCCTGTTTCGTCATACCAATTCCATTATCCATAATAGAAAATTGGCGCTCTGCTTTAATATCAGGCCAGGTAATATTTACTTCGGTTGCGTATGCATCCCAGCAATTAGCTACTAATTCAACAATTGCCGTCTCAGGTTTTGTGATTATTGGCCCTGCCCAGCTTTCTAAAAATCGATCTTCATAAAACAACTGTTGCTGTTTCATAAAACATTCCTCATTTCTATTTTTCAATCACAGACACTATTTTATGGGGCCGGGCGTGATTACTGATGCATGGATAAAATGCCTCGGCAGTCTTACTAAAAAGGTTGATCTAAAACGCCCATGAATGCCCGCGCCCTTTTCAAAATTTTGTTAGCCAATAGACTATTCCTTATTTGCAATAGCTAAGAGATGGTCTGAACATATTTTCTCTAAACTCATAAATCCCTCGACTACACCAAAGCGAACAACATTTATGAACTCCTGTAGTGTTAAAAAACAATCGTCGTTAATAAACACAACCGCAGATTCTTTTTCAGAAGGAGGGTTTAATTCCATATATTCAAGCGGGAATTCTGTTTGGTGTGCTATTTTGTCCCTTAAACTTCTACCATTTTCCCGACCAACAAGAATTGACAACCAACTTTTGGGGTCATCTCTAAGTTTTTCAAAAGAAGATGCTATCTCTAATTGACCCCCAACGCTTAATAGCCTTTTTATAAGTTTGTTAAAACTATCGTAGCGATTCCGTGGGAAAGGATCTGGTAAGGCCCAGCCAAATAAGGTTGACGAAATGTCAAGTGCTGAACGCGCTAGCAAAACAAAAGCTTCAAGATGGTAATTTAACAAAATGGCGTCCTCACCAAATAAAGCTGGTGCATCTTGTATGGACCGGGAATAGAAATCATTTTCTGCTTGAATCGCTTGATCTCCTGCATACCACATCAGACAAAATTTCCTGCAGCTATAATCTAATTTTGTCTCCAAAAATATAAAATCTGCACCCGGAATTGCAGCGCACCAATGGAGAATTGGCTCTATAGTAGTACCGGGTAGAGGGCTAAAATAATTATCAAAAGGTTTTTCTGGATAAACTAGTAATTTTAAATTTGACATTTTTTCGACTCTATTTTTAAAACCCCAGCAGAGGCTAACGAGGAACTGTGCCGCCCGGCTTTTTGGGTCGGCACCAGTGTTTAGTTCGGCAAAGCCGTTTTCCCGTACAATATTCATTACTGAGGTAAACTTTCAAGGAAGCTGTGCATCTCTCGTAATACCTCTTCTTCGTTTGTGATGAATAGGTAATGATGGGCTCCGGTTAGTACAACAGCGCGGGCACTCGGGACACCTTTCTCAAAAGCTGCTGCAAGATTCTCAAAATAATTAGGCATTTTAGACTCAATTTCTGCAATTTGTTTTAGTACTTCAGACTCAGACTCTTTCATCCAAGGCTCTTTAGTGGGATTATCTGGGAAAATGGCAAGGCATTTCACCGGGATATTTCTGTAACTCCTATGGCCTTGCATAATAGCCTGACTGGCATGACGTGTTTCCTCAGGCGCCCTACGATTTCCAATAATCCTTCCGTCCGGAGAAATGATTAGTGATCGCCTCATTTCTGCCTCTGGCATTGCAAAACCGCGGGTGCGTATAGTCCAGGAACGTAAATTGGATACGCTTGAAAGATCTGCCTCGCTTGGAGGCGGAGGCTGTGGCACAGGAATAGGTTGTGGAGCTGGCTCCTCCCCACTTGATGAAGCTGACTCACCCCCACTTGCTGGGGCTTTTGCTTCAAGCTTAGAACCTTCTGTTGTTTTTTCAATCAAACCGTTACTATCAAACGCATATTGATAGGCAGCATCGAGATAGACCAAACCTGATATCCTGTCGGGAAAACGGGATGCTACAGAACTCAACTCCTGCCCTGCGATAGAGTGACCAACCAATACTGGGCGCTCCAACTTCAAGCTGTCCAGAATGGCGATTACGTCATCGCCGAGCCTATCGGCTTCATACCCTGAAGCTGGCTTGCTTGAAGCGCCATAACCACGGCGTGTGATCCCAAACACATGGTAATCCTTCGTTAACTTGGGTGCGAAATCATCATAGACATGCGCTGTATTCCCAAGCCCTGAAAGCAGAACAATTGATCGTCCGGAGCCACCCCAATCGAGAACTTCCAATTTAACATCTTTATCAACAGTTATGAACTGAACACTGTGTGGAGATGGGTCGGCCCACTCTGCGGGTGGAACCGGCTTGGCTATTTCGCCGTTCTCGATTTTCCTTTTTAATATTTTTTCAATAACATCATGAGTTTCTTCGCCTGTTCCAATGCGATGGACATTAAAGGGAAAAGGTGGGGAACTTCCTATTACATTACCCTGAAGGTCGGTTGTAGTTGTTGTATAGGTGAACATGATATCATCGTCTTTTACATCACCTTTGTAAGCAGCTTTTAGTTTGTTTCCACCTAAGTCAATTTCAGCCCAAAAGGAAACCCGATCACCCTCTATTTTACCGTCCCTTAGGTGTAACTTGGGTATACCTGGCAATCCATCTGCAGTCCCTGTCAGGCTATCCCCATCACGTTTAAAATTATAAAGGAGATATGCACCTTGAAATTCTCCTGTCCACCAACCGTCAACACCGGCATGTGAAGCGGTTTCTGTAGTCTTGTTTGAAACACTGGAGCAACTTATCATTAGAAGAAAACAAAAGAAGAGGGCATAGCTTTTCATATTTATTCTCCCTATGAGTGATATATGTGGGGCAGATCTTTTCCGTTATTATTTCGTGACCAAAAAATTTGATAGAAAAGCGATTATTAAATTTGCATAAACTCAGCCGAACGAATAAGGATAGATCGTGAGAGCGGAGCGATCCACGATCTTATCCTGGGTTGGACAAGCCCGTCGGGATTTGAGTAGTGACCTTTATATAAGAAAATATCTTTTTTGACGGGAGGCAGGTGTACCCCCAACATGGGGGAGAGAATTTCTAAGGGCGAGCAGGATCATTAAGCCTTCAGAGAGGCTTTGCGCAGGCCTTTTATGTCATGGCGTTTTTCAGTTCCTCCTGTGCTTATATTTACAGCGAGCCATTGCCGTTTGGTATGCTACCCTGGCGATCGTATCTTCGAACTGACACCCAGTATTCGCATGGGCGCCTGACATGCCGGGCACTTAAAGACCGGCCGGGGACGTGCATCTCGGGCTTGAATCATAACATGCAAAACCAATTGAACGAGTTTCAGTAGCTTTTTGGCATTACCGTGGAGAAAACCATAGTCCCTGACCCGACGAAACCCTTTTGGCAAAACATGCTGCAAAACGAGCCAAAGGAAGTCTTCTCCTTTGGCAGTTCGGTAACGGGTTTTACCGGTACGGCTTTCGGTGTATTTAAATGTGATGTCACCGTTTTGGTTCGAGACGATATTTCTTTCACTGATGACGCCTCGGTATAGGTACCGCGATAAATATTTCAGAGCGGGCAGCCCTTTTCCGATGTGAGTACAGTGGGCAACCCACTTTTGAGGCACCGAATCGGGCAAAGAAAGGCCTGCTTGGGTTAACATCTCCAGGAAACGGGCACGAAACACTCTGGCCAGAGCGAACTCGTTGAAGAGATACTTGCTTTTTTTCTTCTTCCATTGTTTCCTGGTCTTGTTTACACCGCCGCCCGGCACCACGACATGAACATGCGGGTGATAATCCAGGCGACGGGTATGAGTATGCAGGACTGCGGTCATGCCGATGCTTGCGCCAAGATTTTTGGGATTAAGCCCAAAGTCCTTCAGCGTGCCGGAAGCACACGCAAAAAGGGAGTTGTAAACGAGGGTTTGGTGATCCCATGCCAGGAGCCTTAGCTCGTAGGGGAGTGTAAAGGTTGCCATGAAGTACTCAACCGGCAACAACTTGGTTTGCTGTCGGTCCAGCCAGAGTGAAGTTTCATGGTTCTGGCATTGCGGGCAGCTTCGATGTCCACAGGAACAAGGCCGCAGTGCGGCAAGACCGCAGTCCTTGCATTGTAATAGTAATTGTTCGGCCTCCTGTGTTCGACATCTGCGGATTGCATTGATTGCGCGGAAATGCCCCGGTAGAAGCCGGGGACTGTATTTCGCGATAAAGGCATCGTGGTATTCATCGATTATAGAGGCAAGCTGCATGATTATTTCCTCCTTAAATCGACGTGGAGTGTATCGATCAATTCGTTAATGACTTTAGCGGCATTCTGTTTGACGGTATCAGTCAGTTGAGTGTAGCGAGCGGTGGTTTCGGGACTGCTGTGGCCGAGGATTGACTGGATATAACGGAGGTCTAAGCCTTTTTCCAACAGATGAGTTGCAAATGAGTGCCTCAGGGAGTGAATAGAGACTTTTTTTTTATGCCACACTCGTCAACCACGGCTTTCATTGCGGCTTGAGTACCGCCGCGATCCATATGGGTGGTGGCCTTTTGGATGCGCTCGGGCGAACCCACGGCATTGGGGAATAACCAACAACGGTTGCGATGTTTCCACCATAAGGCGCGTAGTGCCTCACAGGTCAGATCCGGCAATGGGACGAAACGATCTTTGTGTCCCTTGCCACGCCGGATATGAACCTGTTTACGCTGAGCGTCGATATCGCCTACTTGCAAGGAGAGGGCTTCCGCCAGGCGTAAGCCCATGGAATAGGTTGTCAGCAGAAATACCCGGTATCGCAGGTTGCGTGTCGCGCCGATCAATTTTTCAACTTCGGCAACGGTGAGGATATCCGGCAATGAGCGCACTTTTGGGGCCTTGACGATATTAAGCCACTGCCAATCTTTTTTGAGGACATGTTTCCAGAAAAACTGCAACCCGACACGATCAATCTTGACGGTACTCCAGGAGTGGGATTTCACCAAATCGGAAAAATATTGTTCTCGTTGTTCCAAGGACAATTTGTCCGGACAACAATCAAAATGTTCACTGATCCGGCGGACGGCGCGCGAATAAGCCTCAATTGTCTTTTGACTTTTGCCCTGGAGTTTGAGAGAACGTAAATGTCGTTGATAAAGCTTGTCAAATCGGTTCTGTTCAGATTTTTTCATGGTATACCTCCTTTTGATTTATGACGCCCGGGATTGGGCAATCCAGAGAGGTATACACTGTTATGAGATTTTTTTCCGCCGCGTAGCGGCTTCGTCCAACGCCCGGCTTCACGCGCGGCGGCTTTTTGCCGTCGCCGTGAAAGCCGATGTTATGCATGTTTATTACGCACCATTTTAATGTGTGCTACACCTGTACTTTCCGTTATAAACTCTTTACCGACAACATTAAAACCAAATTTTTTATAAAAACTTATGGCTGTCAGCCTTGAGCTTAAAATGACTGTGCTATTGCCAACCATTTGCAACATATATTCTATAATTTTTGTACCGAAGCCTTTAGATTGAAAATTTGGTTCAACCACCATTTGCGAGATTATGTACTCTTTGCTTTCTATCTGACTCAGCCGGCCATAGGCAATAAGTACAGTATTTTTGATAATAGCTAAATGTTTTGATTCCCTTTCATAATAATCATCCATGATACTTTCATCATGTGGCGTATCTTTGAAGAATAGCTTATATCGAAGTTGTCTTGCTTCCCTCCACTCGCTACTTCCATGTTTAATCATTTTAGCTTGCATAGTCCATGAAGATGCATAACTACCCGCTGAGACGCATCGGGTTTTTTGGGCGACAGCTCCAGCGAAAGTTATGCCTGTTTTGGCCTTTTGCGGTTGTCGAATTACGGTCGGTGGTAGACATCGTTGCTGCCCACTATTCCAGCCTTGTCAAATATGCATCCCTGGTCAACCAAAGTTCCTCCATTCGGTACATATGCCAGTAATCATGCATCAGAACATGCCTGGTTAGTATGTAGAGGGAGTATGACTCATACTCAGGGTGTGTCGCCGTCTTTTTCCACATGATATTATCTGCACTTCTCAAAAGCAGAAGCTGCTTTTCCCTGTACCGTGCAAATTGATCGAGGGCAGATGCCATGGTCATATGAGGAGGAGTATTGGCCTCCTCCTTTGCACTACCGGGTATATACGGGGTAAACTTCGGATGATCCTCATTCAGGAACCGTTCAATGCGCTCTAAAAGCATGGGCTGCACTTGGGCCAGATGGCTGACGTGCTCCGCAACTGACCAGAACCCTTCACCTCTTCGCAAGTCCAATCGGTCTTCCGGAATTGTTTGGACGAATTCTAATAATATCTTGGGCGCTTGATTCAGTGCTTGCAACAGGTTCTGAGAGTCGTGCATCTTATAGTCTCCTTGGCAGGCATCTCACGGTAGGAACGCCAGTTACCTGGCGCCCCCCGCACAGTCCCGGACGTGCAGTTTTCTCCCGCTATCAGCGGGATTCTTCGGTTGTACTCGCTTTCGCGCAAGGCGCAAGCATTAGGAAAACACCCGGTGTCGTTTGGTCGATAGCGGTACTTCGGGCTTGGCAAGACCGAGTCGCTCTATGGCCTTCAGGAAAACGGCCCAAGTAAAGCTTTTCCGTTTCCCGCCACGTCGGTTCAGCCATTTGAATGAACATCTTACTGCCCAACCGAAAAATCTCCGCAACGACCTAAAATTGCCGACCACGCTGTAATAATTATAATGACCTCGCAGTCGGCGGTTCAACGCCTTGATGAAGCTCATCCCTTTCAAATGGCGGTTCTCCTTGATCCAATCTTTGATACGGCGGCAGGCACCCTGCAGCTTTTTACAGGCGGTGCGCTGCGTTACCCGAACTTCCCCTTTCTGGTCCAAGGCCCAGTACGTCTCGAATCCTAAAAAGATTATCCGGCGCTCATAGCTCGGATGAAATCGGCTAAAACGCATGATATGAGTCTTCTCGGGAGCTACCGATAGTCCGAACTTGGACAGTCGTTTCGGCAGCACATCGTAAAACCGCTGTGCATCGGAGCGGTATTGAAAAGCGCAGACAAAATCGTCTGCGTACCGCATCAGCATCGCAACACCGTCACATCGTGGTTTGATCGTCTTCTCAAACCACAGATCAAGTGCATAATGCAGATACACATTGGCCAGAACAGGCGATATGACACCGCCTTGTGGCGTTCCACTATCAGGATGAATAACTTTGCCATCCGTTTCGAGGACGCCCGCCTTCAACCATTTCCGGATCAGGTTCAGGAATGCCGCATCGTCAATCCGCTCTTTCAACATCCGCAGCAAAATATCGTGGTCCATATGGTCGAAAAAGCCCATAATATCGGCCTCTACAACATAACCATACTTTCCGAACTGGAGGTTGAATCGCAAATCATTGACCGCATCCTTGGCACTTCGCTTGGGGCGATAACCGTAGCTGTTGTCCAGAAAGTCGGCTTCGTAGATTGCCGTCAACACTCTGGCACAGGCCAGTTGAACCAGCCTGTCTTCAAGCGCCGGTATCCCAAGCGGTCTTTCCTTGCCATTTTCTTTGGGAATGTAACAGCGCCGCACAAGTTTGGCGCGGTACCGTTTGTGCTTCAGACGCCCCACCAGTGCCTGAATATTTGAATCGAGATTCTCCTCGTACTCCTCCGCCGTCACTTTATCCACGCCACTGGCAGCACTCTTGTTCAGATCCTTCCAGCAGGCATGCAGAAACGACACATTCAAGCATCGGTAAAGGTTTTGAAACCGGTGTTTCTCTTTTGCTTTCGCCTTAATGGCTATTCCCCGCAGTGAGGTCTTCATCAATAATCCAATATATGTCTAAGCTTCCACCCAACAATTAATAATTAAGATGCGACCCCCTCATCTTTCATTGTTTTCCTATATTGCTCTTTTAAGGCTCAAAAAATGCCGTATTGCCCTCTATATACACGCATTTTTTCAATATTTAAAACTTTTACAACAGCTTATCTTGGTGCGACCCCGGAAGCTGCCACAGTAACTAAAAAATCAACTGCATCGCCTTTTACTGAAGCCAAAAGACAGTTGTCGACGTAATCGTTACTACCAATCTCAGTAACACCGACCTGAGACGGCTCCAAAATAGTTATTGGAGGCGGTGATTCTAATTTTTCATATCTATTTATTAATCTTTTTCTGAGAGTTGACCGCTCAACATTTTTATCTCTCTGAAAATCAAATTCGACTGCGGAATGGATGTGAACAGTATTACCAGATTTTTGGGCTAATCTATGAAATTCTAAAGCATGGTCAGTATTGATTTCAAAATCCGTAATTGAAGCTGGTTCTAACGGAACAATGATATTTGTATCAATTAGGAATTTCATATTCTAAAGTATTGAAAGCCAACGGTTTTTTCACGCGCCCGGCTTTTTGGGTCGCGTTCCGGGTAAAGGCACCGGTTACCCGGCGCCCTCCCCACAGATCCGGACGTGAAGATTTCCCTCATCCGGTTCCTCGGTTCTAAACCTTTTTACCGGCTTAGAAACCATACAGGCGACACCCCGTATGGCGCATGACTGTGCTACCCATGAGTGGCCTTAGCCACCCTTCGCACTTTACTGGAATTTGGTGATACAGTTTGCGGCCTCAGAGTGCCTCCTGTAGTTCCTTCCGGTAAAACGTCATACCCGGCTTCTCCTTCCCTTCAGCGGGTCGCTTGGGCAAAACTTCCCCACCTTCCCGTCCGAATACACCCGGACATCGGTACTATGATCCGCTAAGACTCCCGAAAGCTTATCTCAGGTTTGTTCGCTCCTCGCTTTCCGTCCCTGATACCTTGCCGCAGCAAGGCCACTTCCGGGTCTCCCCAGTTCCCGAGCTACCCATTTGAAAACATGCCCTGGTCTCAGACTCCGACGGTGACCTGAACACTCGCCGTATCGCATCCAGGTCTGCTGTCTTCCGCCTTTTGCACGGCGTCGACTTTTATTCCGTTATGGAACATATCCTTACCGGACCGCAATTATACATTTTTCGGAGCTCAATACAGAGCCTGTGATCTTGATCCATCCAGCTTCGGACTTCCATTACTGGCTTTGCCCGTGGACTTCACTAATGAGCTGTTGGCTAAACTTTTCTCATGTGGGACTACCGCAGATCAACCACTTAAGGCCAGAGCAAGCTCTGCCAGAAGACTTACTGTTTAATCCATTCTCCCCAATGCCAGGGCAAGCCCTGCAGAGAGGTGCATGGCTTTCGCCATGTGCGTTCACCCACTGGGTAACAATATCAAGTTTCATCCGCCCTATCGGCGGAATCCCAGCGATTCGGATTTAGCTGGGCACGAGCAAAAATGGGTTATGCCAAATTATATTTTGTCTTGCCAATTAGGTTTAAAATCTCATTTGCCGGTTCATGGTCACAATCCTTGTTGGCAGTCTCCAATAATTTACGGGCTTTAGTAACAGATCTCCTTGCGCCACCAATTCCGAGAAGGTGGAATATTGCCATCCAATAATGGGCGTCTTCTTCAGTTCGTTCACATAAATTGGATGATTTTTCCTCTACTATTTGTTGCATACATTTATATGCAGCCTTGTAATCCTTTTTTGTACCAATGCCAAAGAGGTAACAAAGTCCGACCTGGAAAAGGGAATCCATACTCCCCATTTCAACGGCCCGTTTATACCATTGAAAGGCCAGGCTAAATTTTTTGAGATCTCTGTATATTGTGCCCAGATTGTGTGCGGCAGATGCGTTCCCTTGTTTAATGGCCTGTTTGCTCCAATAGATCGCTGAATTTATATCACGTTTAATACCGTCTCCAGTACTTAAAAGAACACTTAAAGCATTTTGAGAAGAATCATTTCCATTCTCTGCAGATAGAGTATACCAATGAAGGGCACGTAAAGGTTTGGGCTTTACTATGGTAAAACCCGAGTTATCCACAGCGCCTTCCTCGTAATAGAAACCTACCTCCCACTGTGCATCTGGATTTCCACGCCTTGCTTTTGCAAGAAGGCATTTCCATTGTTTTTTATTTTTTATAGTCATGATGTGCTATAGGCATAACGGTGGAGCTGTGGGGCCGGGAAACGAGTTCGCACGGCATTTGAGAATGCCGATAAATTGGAGCTACTACAGAAATTTTAAAGAAGCACGGCTTTTCCCGGTCCCGCACCAGCGTGATGTTAGGTTTCGTTTTTAAACTGCATTATTTTTGAATAAAAAGATTCCCAATCATTTTGATTTTGAAACGCTCTTCTCGGAACGATGTAAGCACTAATTTGATTAACATATAAAAATATATGATTTTTGGTTTTAGCTATTTTTTGAATGGCTTTCCAACTTAATTCAGTTTTACTAAATTCTGATATTTGAAAAAGGCCATTATTTGAAATGGATATTTCTTTATTGAGATAGTAATTTTTATTTTTTTTGGAAAGGACACTTAAAAACATAAGAACAGCAACAAGTAATACTATAAAAAATATATCTCTCCCTTCAATTAAAATAAATTTTGTAACCAATAACAGTTTTTCATTCTCCCCAATAAGTTCAATAAAATTCACATACGAACTTGAAATGATAATAATAACAAACAATACTATCATCAATGGCATGCGAATATACGTATATAGCGAAAGCGATAAAACGTCCTGCAAATTATTTTTATATTTGATTTTCATATTTAAACCTAACATGATAATCACGCGGCCCGGTGTTTGGGCTCGCGTGGATTTAAGGGTTATACCTAAAATGTACTCATTCTGCTTCTGTCAGTAATGGGATATATTCCTTTCTTTTTAAAAACTTGGATTAGTTCCTCTGAATTGTGTGACTTGACATATTCATATTCTGACTGGGTGATACCGATCATATGCAAAAAATCTACTCGCCCTGATACTAAATTGAAAGATTTTTTATAGTGATCCGGTTCCACAATTAATATATGTGTGAGATTTACATCTGATCCACTTTCATTTGGTATTTTCAGAGGAATTCGGTGGCCATAATCAAGCATTGGAAAATCACCGAATCTACCGTGGGCTAACAGTATATTGTAAGCAACCATTGTGCGTACAACCTGAACTGCCCAATTTGCATCTTCATAAGTTTCAAGTACAAATTCAGTTCCAAATCCAGAAAAATCTTCAGGCTCGTTTGTTTCCCACGGGTTTGACATCCCGGAGGATACATATAGCCAAGTATTCCTATTATCATTTGGCTTTGACTTGAAAACTCCATAGTGAAGCCATCGAGGATCAATAGTCTCTTGTTTGTACATACCAGTGAAAATATCAGCATCAAGAGGGTATATTCCTTCTCCGAGATCACCGAACAATTCCTTGTATATTATCTCTTCCCTCTCATTCCATGCTTCTTCCAAAAAGCTCATTTTTCCTCAGGGTATAACGGATTGTTCACCCGCCGGGAGCCCAATGCGGACTTGCTTTTAAGAAACGTTGGAAGCTGAAGGCCCTATGAAAAAAGGCCGCCCCGGGTTCCCGGTCGAGTGTGAAACAAATGGTTCGGTGACAATATTTTCCTTATAGTCTATTGCATAGATGAATATTTCTTGGATAAAAACCAAATGATTTATAAAAATCTATGACGTCCTCATTACCATATGCAACAATTATTGAGCTATCAACTACGCATTTGTCATTTAGCCAAGCCAATGCCATATTGGTGAGTTTTTTTCCAATGCCCTGCCTTCGATATTGTTTTACAATAAAAAGAGAATCGATTTCACCTCTGTTTTCATAATCTATGGTGGTGATGCAGTAACCAACATCTTTTTCCTCTTTTAAATTGCTTGCAATACCAACTTGTAAATATTTTGCTTTTGAAATGAGTTCAGTTTTTCTTGATACAAATGATTTGGAATTCATCTCTTTTGAGAAATGACGAGATTTTTCCACATGGTATTTTTTTATTTCTTCCCAAAGTGGAGAAACCTGGTCTAAGAGTTCAGGGCCACCAGAAAATATTTTTATGTTTTCATTCATATTTTACAAACCGAACACCATGATCAGCAGTTGACAGGGCAATACGAAATCACAATTTTCCAAGGCCGGCCCGCCCTGGCAATCTGCTGGATTAACTTGTTAAATGGCCTTTTTTTGTTATTAAATCTGTGAAATTGGAAAATGTAATATCTTCAACAATTGAAGTATCCACATACCATAACTGATCTACACCGTCTGGAAGTTTATACTTTAATGTGCCTCGTAAACCATCAAGCATTATACCATCGTTCATCAGTGGTAAATCATTTGATTCCAGCAATAAAATGGTTGTCAAGGACTTGCTTTTATATGGTTTAAGCTTCTGTGCTTTTCTATTTATTTGGATTTCAAGTCTCTCGAAGTATTTTCCTTTATCAGGTGTGAACCTGCTGAGATAAATTTTGTTTTTAAATTCACTATTTTTTCTTATGTAAAAACAAAACGGTATTTTTTGAGCATCAGGTATTTCGTGAGTACCGTCATCATAATTTGGCGCTTCATTTAGAATAAAATCTTTAAGCCCGATATTAATTTCTGACCAATCTTGGCCGGTTGTGATGGACTCATAAGGAAAAATCACATCCAATTGAAAATCTATTTTATCCTTAAGCTCAGTTTCGAGATTCCCAAATGCTTCTATGAACCATGCTGAATCGCGAGACTGGTTGGGTACTGTATCAACCCTTGTATGCTCAATGGCAAATTGACCAGCTATCGCTTCTATATCAGGGGTATTTCGATTCAATTTCTCTGGCCAAGAATCAATAGAAAGCCCCGGGTGACCATTTTGCTGTAAATAATCAACAAATAATTCGACAACTTTTTCGTCATTCAATGAAGTGTTCATTTCTTTGACATTTAACATTGTTATTAGACGTCGTTTATATATATGCCAACTGTTTCTATATATAGGTTCCTAGTTTATAGATATAGAAATTAGGTTCCTATATCTATAAACTATAAACTATAAACCATCCAATTCATCAATAACCCTTCTTTCAATACCCATTAAAGCGAACCATATTAAAGGGACTTGCAGCTCTTTCTATCCCGATTTTCGAAAAATCACTTTCTGTTGCCTGGCCAATCATTCCGCCCTGAAACATGGATGAGACCGGTTTGCCGTCTTCCAGGGGCATGATAAGGGCGGTTTCCGCCTGATGCTGTAAAAACGATGGAAAAAGTTGATGCCGAGTATTGAAAACTCAAGTATCTTAAAACCTTAAATCGTCGGATCTGTCAATAGGAAATCGCTCTAATCTGATCCGATTGTTACTTTCCGGACACACCTGAGAAACGTAAAGTCATGTTTTTTTGTTATCAATCTGGAATTTTTAGATAACATCTTTTCCCCAATAGAAATCAAGAAAAAGGGCTTTCTGTTCTACGCATGGAGCAGGTCGGTGACAAAGAACTCGACAGAAGCTACTTACTGCATCAACAGGAGACTCAATGCCATTACCACCATACCCCCGATCAGACCCAAGAGGCTGTCGTGGCCCTTTCCGTAAGCCCTGCTGGTGGGCAGCAGTTCATCCAGGCTGATGTACACCATGATTCCCGCGACACCGACGAAGAGGATACCCATAATCTGCGGCGGAATAACGCCGGAACTGTTTCCCATGAAGAACCGGATAGCAGCATAGGCAATGCCCGCGCCCACAGGTTCAGCCAGTCCGCTCAAGAAGGAGTATTCAAAGGCCTTTTTTCGATTTCCGGTGACGTAATAGATATGACTCCGTTCGGTTCCAGGAGTTTTTCAAAATCGATGAGATCCTGAAATCTCTTCCTGCGGGTCTTGTGCGTATCCAACACATAACAACCTACCTCTCCGGGACTCGCGGCCGTTTCTTCCCACCGCTGATGACCTTCAGGAGGAAACCAGATACCGGCGTCATTTTTGGCACATACGACCATGGCAAGGTTTTCGATGGTGCGGACACCGGCCAGAAGACGATCCTCCGGAGTGAAATGATCTTCAAGAGAAATGGCAATATCGCAGCCAAGCTTTGCCGCCGCAATGGCCGGTTCCGGATGGTGCATGGCCGCGAAGGGCGTAAAAAGAAGGCGGGCGGGTCCCACATCCACCTGTTGAAATCCATCGTCCCCGTCAAAAGGCCAGGACGGAAGGGGAAAACGCCGGGCCTTTCCGGCATGGTCAAACAGGTGGCATGTATGGTCAGGGTCATCCGAATTTCTGACTGCAATATGGATTTGACGCTCTGCGGCAATTGTTGAGAGGCTTTCCAATTTCGCATCCGGATAAAAATGCGCGGGCAGCAGGAAAAGGCCGTTCCGGGCATGGGGCGCCGTATCCAGGTGGCGGGCCAGGGCATCCACGGGATGTTCTTTTTCATGGGGCGCCACGCAGTATACATTCAAAGCACCCGGAGAAGGAAGCTTCAGAAAGTCGGTCATGTCCTCGGTCCATTTCAGGTTGAGACAGCAATCCCGGTAATACGCTATCCGTCGGTCCGCCATGCACGCTTCACGTGTTTTACCATCGAGACGTCCCGCATCATCCAGTGGCAGTTGGAGATACAGCACACCGGAATCCGGCACGGTTTTGTCCAGAAGGGGATTTCCGAAGGCATCGCAGGCAAAAGAGGGTGCTTCCCTGCAGTCCATGGTAAGGTCTGTTCCCGTTCGATTGCAACCGGCAACATAATAACCGTTTTCAAGGGCCCGGGCCCGCCAGATTTCACAGGGGTTCAATCCGATGGGAGGCCAGTTGGCCAGCACCAGCAGCAGGTTTGCCCCACGAAGGGCCGTTACCCTGGGCATCAGCGCGTGGTATGAGTCCGAACAGATCAACATCCCCACCCGGCCCCAGGGAGTTTCGAAAGTATTATCCTGTTTGGGATCTCCGGGAGAGGCCCAACGGCCTTCCGCGTTTATTTTCCGGTATCGGCATCGAATACGGCCTTCGGGGTCCAGGGCAAAGGCACTGTTATAGAGAATGCGGGTATGGGAATCGATTTCGGCCATACCGATGCAAACGTAAATACCGAAGGTCCTGGCGGCTTCGGCCAGGGCGGTAAGAGTAGGGCCGCTTTGAGATTCCACATGTGGCAGGATATCCTTCCGGCTGTCAAACGCGTACCCCGAAATCGACATTTCCGGAGCCGCCACCAGTTCCGCGCCGTTCGAAGCAGCTTCCGCCACCAGTGAGAGAAGATTTTCCCGGTTGCGGGCGGCCTCCTTGTGTTGAATGTTAAAATGAATCAGGGCGAGTTTTAAAGAAGGTGTCATGAAAATTTATCCTGTAGGGTTCGAGGATTCAAGGGTTCAAGGGTTCAAGGGAGAAAAAAAGCAACAATACCTTTTATAAAATGTGCCGGATAATAGCCACCGATTTCAGATTCAGGCTCATCCGTCGGTGAAGAATTGTCTTTCACTCGACCCCTCGAATCCTTGAATCCCGAAAGTTGTATAAGTAATCTGATTTCGGCATCAATTCTCCCTTTGCTTTGAAAAAGACAACAGCATTCTATGTACTTGGCCCCTCGAACCCTTGAATCCTTAAACCCTGCCTTTTTCCCTTTTCCCACAGCGTTTGGTACAGAACACATGATAGATTCCTATCCTGTCCATGGTTATAATAAATCCGGCTGGGGCAGTCACCGGGGCATCGGCCGTTTACCGGACAGTTCCCGCACTCACTATTAGAAAGCCGGTAATCTGCGAGACCCGTCAAGCGTTCAGGCTCGGGATGCCACACATCGCCCGCGGCAAAAGCTTCGTCCCCCAGGCACTGCCCACAGGGGAAGAGACGGCCATCCGGGGTGACGGCAAGGCTCTGACCCCGGGCTGCCCGGCAGAAAACTCTTGGAAGTTTTTTCAAAGGTTGGGAGCGATTCAAAAGCTCCAATTCCCGAAGCGTCAGGGGAATACGGCGCCGTCCATTCACCGCCGCAAGGGTTTTCAGCATGGCTGAAATGCCCCGTTGGAGCGCCACGGGTTCCGCCGGCGCCATACCGGTTGACGCCCTCCCTTTTTTTACCAGGAGATCAAGCCCGATTCCCCGGGCTGTCTGGAACCCGGCCAGGGTCAACACCAGTCGATCCAGCTGACCCACGTTTTCCCGGGATAGCACCGTGGTAACACGAAACGGCGTCTCCGATGCTTCCAGCAAGCCGATCCCTTTCAGGGTGTCGGCTGCCCGGCCCCGCAGCTTATCCTGAATCGCCGGCGGGCCATCCAGGCTGACCCCCACCTGAACCTGGTGTCGTTTCAAAAAAGCGACCAGTTCCGGGGTGAAGTGAGTGGCGTTGGTCTGGATACCGATCGTAACGGGCCTGGTAAATTTACGGATCGTTTCGACTGTTCGAATAATGACTTCCGGCAGCAGGGTCGGCTCTCCGCCGGTAAGCTGCACATGAAGGGACTCCGATCCGGATTCCGCCAGCCGAAGTGCTTTCGAAAGCACTTCGGCGGACATGTCCATACCGCTTGGGACTTCTCCATGGTAGCAATAGGCACAGGCCAGGTTGCACCGTGTGGTCAGACAGAGGATCAGGTAACGGACATCCATGGTTTGAAGCCCGTTAGTTCAGGCAGGGCCTCAGGGCTTTTTCATGATAGAGATCACTCGCCAGCCGTAATCCGGCACTGTTTCGCCGAATCCACCTTCGAAAAGATCGAATAAACCGGGGGTCATGAAATGTGATGACCTCCCCAAGACAGTCCAGGTCCTGCTGAATGCGCCAGTACAGATACATCGTATTATCCTCCAAAAGTCCGTTGCAGATTTCTTTTCCGCAGGATCAGCCATACAATCACCGGAGAACCGATGAGGGCCGTCACTGCATTCAGGGGCAGCACCGCATCACTGCCTGGAAGTTGGGCCAGAAGATCGGCGGCCAGGGCCGTCAGGCCTCCCAGAAGAGCGGTGGCAGGCAGGAGCCGTTTGTGGTCCGAGCTGTTCAGAAGTACCCGGCCCAGATGCGGGACCGCTATCCCGATAAAGGCCACGGGACCGCAGAAGGCGGTGGTGGTGCCGGAGAGCAGCGCGGTGAGGGTGATGACCACGATTCGCAGTGTTCGTATGCGAAGCCCCATGCTTCTGGCATATTCTTCCCCCAGAAGCAGGCCATTGAGCGGTTTTCTGATCAGCTGACACCCCAGAAGCCCCAGCACGACAATGGGGGCGAACAACATGAGATCGTCCCAGGTGACCGATCCGAAACTTCCGAACGTCCAGGAGACATAGGCCTGAATCCGTTCGGCCACGCTGAAGTGGATGAGCACGCTGACAGCCGCGTTGACCGCAAACCCGCACAGGATGCCGATAATCAGCAGGGTCATGACGTTTCCCACCCGCCGGGCGAGAGAAAGAATGGCCGCCAGCACCAGACCGGCCCCGAGCCCCGCCGAAACCACCATGCCCGCTTTCCCCGTGAGGCCCAGCCCCGCGATAAACCGTGCACCGATCCCCCCCGAAGAAGCCGAAAGCACCACCAGGGCCACTCCCAGTCCGGCCCCCGCGTTGATGCCCAGAACCGACGGACCGGCCAGAGGATTGCGAAACAGGGTCTGCATCATCAGGCCGCTCAGGGCCAGACCCGCCCCGGCCAGAACGGCGGTAATCGCCTTGGGCAGACGGAAAAGCAGAATAATCTTTTCCCAGGAAGCCCGCTCCGCTTCTCCCCCGAACAGAATTCTGATGACCTGTTCAGGCCCGATTGAAACCGACCCGGTCATGAGATCCAGCATGAACAGAAGCAGGGGAAGAAAAATCAGAAGCACCCACAGCCAGCCTCCGGCAACACATCCGGAAGCCGGAGGCATGGCGACAGCACCCTTAAAGGAGGGTGTGGGTGCTGAATATGCTCTATCGGGGATTTGGGGGCGAATCATGGCCGAGTTTCCCCTTCCAATCGGCGATAGTAGATCAATTCATGGCCGGGCAGAAGTCCCGGATGAAGAATGGCGATGAGATCGGACAGAAGCTGTTCGGGATATAGCATGCCCGACTCCCAGTAATCATTTCCGCCCCACGGGTTTGTTTTCGCATTGTTGTTGTATAGCCTTCGGTTTTGGATTGCCGGTACGTCGGCAAAACGCGGATCGGCGGCAAAAGCGTCTTCCAGGTTTTCCCAGGTGGAGGTATTTATCCATGCATCGGCGGTCATGGCCAGATTGTACATGGCTTCAATGTCCATGGGTTTCCGGTAACCGGAAACCCCCTCGGGCTCCCAAAGGGGCCGCCCCCCGGCATCCCGGATCAATCCGGGCAGATATTTGCTGCCCCTGGGGTCCCATTTCCCCTGGATCGGTGCGCCGGTAATAACCCCGGGCCGGTGCGAGATGCCGGCGGTCTTCCGGACCAGGGCCTCATAACGGCCGGCAATCTCTTCGAACAGGGCTTCGGCATGTTCTTCCGTGCCGATAAACATGGCCAGAAACTTGATCCACTCGCATCTTCCCAGGGGACTCTTCTCTATATGGGCCAGGGTCAGAACCACGGGCATTCCCGCCTCCAGCAGTTTGGGGTGCGGATCGTAGGCGGAGCCCGACGCCGATGCCATGACGATATCCGGCGAGAGGTCGAGAAGGGCCTCCATCCGCACGTTCGTGAAAATCCCCACTTCATGGATTTTACCCGCCGCCACAAGCCTTCGGGCCGACATCGTGGAGATATGTTCCGTCCCCCCCAGGCCCACCAGAAGATCCATTTTCCCGGCGGCATCCAGATAGGGCAACTGTGAAGAGGAGAGGGTGACAAAACGCTCTACCGGCACGGTAACGACCTGGGCTTTCGGATGGTTTTCCGGTACTTCGTGTCCCCGGGGCACCAGAAGATAACGATAAACCGTGTCGTCGCCCTTCCAGGGGGGAAGGACCGTCGCAAGCCGGCAACCATCCGCAAGAGCTTCCACCCGAAACCCACGGGCGTACTTCAGAGGAGAAATTTCTTCTGCTTGGGAAGAGAGGAGCATACAGAAAAATAAGATAAAAAAGCAACAGCCTGAGAAAAGACCTGAACGTCGAACATCGAACATCGAACGTCCAACATCGAATGAACGACTAACTGCCAAACTTAAACGCACTGAAGAATTTAATCCCTCTTTATCGTAGCCAAAGCTTTTTTCCTTAAAGATTCTTCGTCGTTTTTGTTTTTCATTCGACATTGGACGTTGGACGTTGGATGTTGGACGTTCATCCCTCTCTTTTCTGTTCGCTCGTTCCAGCATCATCGCCCCCGCCGTATACTCGAATCAATAGACTCCCCGGCTTCACCCGGCCACAGGAAACCGTTCAGGGCCTGTTTTTGCACCGCGATTTTCTCTTCCCACTGATCAATGCCGGTGAAGGTAAACTCGAACACGACATTTTCCGGATCGATCTTTTCAAGGACCCTGTCGATACCCGGATATGTGAAAGGTTCGTGTTGATCTATATTGCCCACATGGCGCCGGGCTGTATCGAATTTCTCCCAGAAGGACTGCCCGATTTCGTCGGGCCGCCCGTTTTTCCTGGATTCGCGAATGTATTCCCCCGAAAGGCTCCGGGTTAAATGCACCGTATAAATCTCACTTTTGATTTCTCCCAGGGTGTCTATATGATTCAGGAGGAAGTCCACGGCATCGGGTTCGCTGGTCAACTCCGGATTCGTATTCATCAGATGCCCGGTGTCCAGGGCAATACCACAATTGGGATAATTGACACGGGATTGCAGATATTCATACTCCCTGGGATCGAGCAATCGAAAGCTGCCGGGCCACCAGAGATTTTCGAACAAAATACGGCCGTTGAAATCGCTTCGGGCGGAGGCGGCGTTGATTAGTTCAGCACACATCCCCAGGGTCTCTTCAACCCGCCAGGGAAACCGCCAGTCATAGACATGCGCCAGCTCACAATGAACGGGATGAAACACCACATAACCGCAACCCAGGCGATGGGCCAGATCGAGCTGGTCGGCGTAAAAGTCTGCGATCCATTCGGGTCCGAGCGTTTCATATGGGGCGCCGTAAAAAGCGGCTGCCGAATCCTTTGAACCGAAAATATCCATGAGCCGGGCGTGCTCCCCGCGCCAGACGGGCGCCAGAATGACGAAAAATCGCAAATGAATCCCCGTCACCAGGGAATCGGGTATCCGGTTAAAGGGGTAGTTCCCCACCGGGTAGAGTTCGAAGCCGTCAAATCCCCAGCGTTTCAGAAACGCTTCGGCCCGGCCCCAATCATCGCCAAAAAGTTCCGGCTCCCCGGGATGCGTACTGAAATTCAACAGCCGCTGCATCTTCAAAACTCAATGCCTTTCTGGGCTTTGATACCCGCCTTGTAGGGATGTTTGACGGCCTTGATCTCGGAAACCAGATCCGCGGCTTTCTTGAGTTCCGTCGATGCATCCCGGCCGGTGATCGCTACATGGAGATCATCGGGCCTTTTCGAAAGCACCGCTAAAGCTTCATCCCTGCTGATCATGTCGTAATTAAGCAGATAGGTAAACTCGTCCAGCACTACCAGGGAGTATTTCCCGGAGGAAATCGCTTCCTGTGCAAATACCCAGGCTTCCCGGGCGGCAGCCTTGTCCTTTTCAAGATCCTTCGATTTCCAGGTAAACCCTTTTCCCATTACGTGGAATTCGATCTGCTCCCGGTGCTTCTCCATGGCGGTCAACTCACCATATTTCCAGCTCCCCTTTATGAACTGGATGAAGCACACCTTCTTTCCGTGCCCGGCACTCCGTAAGGCCAGGCCAAGGGCCGAGGTGGTCTTGCCTTTGCCGTTTCCGGTGAATACCATCAATAGTCCTTTTTTCATTCCTCTATTTCCCATTTGTCTGCAAATCCCAGGGCCAGAGCCCGACAGGCCAGGTTGAGTAAACCGGCGGCGCCGGCAGCCGCGCCATTCGGGACCAGTTTCTCCCGATAGGCGGTCATCTTCGTATAATCGCCGCTCACCGAACAGGCGATCTGTGCCGCGTATGCACCCATCACCTCCGGCCGGCAGGTTTCGGGGAAAATACCCCAGATGAATTTGTCCTCGAGGTGCACCAGGGCCGCCACCGCCGCCACGGTGACCGGGTCTCCGTCGACGGCCGAATAACTGTGACGGAACAGAAGCCCCGAATCTTCCGGGAGATACCCGCGGACAGCAGTGATAATCCCCTCCCGGTCAATACCGAAGCGTTCCAGATGGATTTTGACGGATCTCTGGCTCGACGGGGTCAGGTTGTTCTGGAGGCCCAGGGTTCCTTTTACCGCCGCCTTCACGCTCCTGCCGATGAGTTCTCCCAGTTTGGCATGCTTGCCGGCACTGGTGAGGGCCTTCCGATCGGTAAGGGCCGAAGCCACTGCGATCTGATCCGTACCGGTGCCGGTGGCAAGACCGGCGGAGTAACGGGAATTGACGCAGAGCTCCTGGAGAGCGGCGGTCTTTGCCTCGGTGGCGGTGACCACGGCCCGGGTCATGGCCCCGGGAATCAAGGGGCGGCTGATAAAAATCATCATGTTGATAGTGCCGGCAGCGGGGGGGGCATCGGTCCGGGGCACCTGCTCGAACCCCTCCTCCGTCTCCACCACCGAGGCCGGATCTCCCACCCGGCCCGCATTTCCCTCCACCCCCCCGGTACATACCGTGGTGACGCCGAGATCCCCGAACCGCCTTGTTTCGATGCAGGCGTTCCGCATGTTGGCAGCCGTCCCCAGAGTAGCGCAAGTGTCGGCTGGCAGGCCGTGCCGGTCGCAGATCCGTTTCCGGTATTCCAGGGGATCGGTGATGGCGATCCGGGTCATATTGGACATATGTCCGGCGGGTTCACAGCTCTGGTGGTTGTAAATGTGGGAAAGGTCTTCCCGTGGTCCTCCCGCCACCCGGCAGGTGGAAACCACCCGGTGGGGAATCAGAAATTTGGCAAAGATAATTTTATCTTCCCGATAAAGTTCGACACCGTCATAAAGGATTTCAAGCAGCATGTTATCAGTCCCTCGCTTTGTTAACCGACCCCAACGCAAACAGAAAAAACGCAATACCGAACAACGGCAGCACCAAAAACGCCGCCCAGGCAACAGGTTCCCCCAACGCATCAGCCCGGACTGCCTCGGAGGCATGCGTCAGGGGTAGAACTGAGAGTATCTTCTGAGCCCAGACCGGAAGCCGCTCTATCGGAAAAAAGGTCCCCCCCAGAAACGCCATGGGGGTGATGACAAAGCTGGTGAGAAGCGACTGATCCGCATGGGACTTCACCCGCATGGCCAGGCCAACCGCCAGGGAAGCGAACGCGAAACTGTTCAGAAGCAAAGCCAGCCAGAACAGGGGACCGTAGTGAAGTACCACCCCGAAGGGCAGGGCCAGCAGCAAAATAACAAAAATGCCCATAAAAGCCCGTGTCATCCCCGCCAGCACCTCCCCGGCCACATAGGAAACATTGCTGATGGGGGCCGCCTGGAACTCTTCGAAAATAAACCAGTAAAACCTGGCCACGTTAATGTCCTGGGCGATGCCGAAACTCTGGGTCATGCTGGCCATGGCCACCAGTCCCGGAATGAGAAATTCCAGGTACGTGTGGCCGTCAACACTCATCTCCCTGCCCATGGCATACCCGAAGGCAATGAGATAGAGCAGCGGACTGACCGCCATACCGGAAAGCTGCCGTTTAAGGCGGCGTTTTAAAATCAGCATCTCCCGAAGAAAAACCGCAAAAAATCCGTTCATGAGTGCCCCTTTTCTCCGTGTGCGCCATGACCGGTGTGACCGGTATGGTGGCTGCCGTGGTGACCGCTGTTATGGCCGGTGTGATGGCCGGTTGAATGGGATTGATGCCCGTGGCCGTGTCCTCCGGCAGTCGCGGGTGCGGCTGTGCCGCCCTCCACCTTCTTTCCGGTAAGGCCCAGAAATGCGTCTTCCAGGTTGACCCGCCGAAGGGTAAATCCGCTGCTGCCGCCGGCGCCCGACGCCTGTGCCTCCTCCCGGCTCGGGAAGCAGGCGCTCTCCATTCCCCGGTCGGTAACCCGGTCCACTGCCCATTTCCCCACGCCGGCCATAAGGGCTTCGGGGGTGTCCACCGCCACAATCCGGCCCCGATCCAGGAAAGCCACCCGATTGGCCAGGAATTCCGCCTCCTCGATGTAATGGGTAGTGAGGAATATAGTTGTGCCGTCATGCTGGATTTTTTTGATCAGGGACCAGATGCGCCGCCGAATGGCCGCATCCAGGCCCACGGTGGGTTCGTCCAGAAACAGAATGTCCGGGGAGTGCATCAGGGCTCTGGCCAGGGTGACCCGGCGTTTCATGCCGCCGGAAAGCTGGTTCACCAGGCTGTCCGTCCGGTCCGCCATCTCCACGTACTCCAGGAGTTCGGCACTCCTCTTTTTTCGATCTCCGGGCGACATACCGAAGAGACGCCCGTGGATATCCAGGTTTTCCGCCACCGTCAGTTCGCTGTCCAGGTTGGTTTGCTGGGGGACCAGGCCGCAGCACTTCTTGGCGGCCAGGGATTCCCGCTCGATGTCATGACCGGACAGTGTCGCCTTTCCGCTCCCCATTTTGGTTAGGCCCGTAAGGATTCGAATAGTAGTAGTCTTTCCGGCGCCGTTGGGACCCAGGTAGGCGAAAAGCTCCCCGGCCGGCACCGTCAGATCGATACCGTCAAGGGCTTTTACGCCGTTATATGTTTTTACGAGCCCGTGAATGCGGATCATGCGCTTTTCCCCTCCCGCCTTGCCTGGAGCGCATGGACATTGTCGGCGATCTCCATGAGGGGCTGGCGCCGGACCCGGTGGGGCAGGGCCAGTTCGGCCGCGGTTTGAATATCTTCGGAAGTCACCTCGGTGCGCCCCCCGTAGGCGGCAAGTGTTTTGGCGGTCTTAAGGATGATAATGTCCCCCCGGTGGCCGTCCACCCCCACATCGAGGCAATACTTGGCGATCTCGAAGAGCTGCTCCCTGGCCGCCGTCACCTGGCTGTAAAGGGCACGTGCATCGAGAATGCGCCGGGTGAGAGCCTCGGAATCATCGGTCCATCTTCCGCAGAAGGTTTCAGGATCTTCATCGAAGGCGGCCCGACGTTCCATGACGGTAACCCGGTCTTCGGCCCGGGTGATCCCCTCGATGTTCACACAGAGACCGAAACGGTCCAGGAGCTGGGGACGAAGTTCCCCCTCTTCGGGATTCATGGTGCCCACCAGCGTAAAACGCGCCGGGTGGGAGAAGGAGACCCCTTCCCGTTCGATACTGTTAACCCCCATGGCCGCGGAATCCAGAAGTACGTCCACCACATGGTCATCCAGTAAATTGACTTCATCCACATAAAGAATACCCCGGTGAGCGGCGGCCAGGATGCCGGGCTCCACCCGTTTTTCTCCCTTTTTCAGGGCATGCTCCAGGTCCAGGGTACCCACCACCCGGTCTTCCGTAGCGCCTACGGGAAGTTCCACCACCCGGACTTTTTGCCTGATGGTTTTCGGCAGCTCTTTCGACTCCTCTCCGGTCAGGATGCGGCTGATCTCTCGGAAAGCGTCCACTTCGGTTTCCGGCGAAAGGCAGAAGGGGTCTTCGGAAAAGAGTTCGATCTCCGGAAGAATGTTCGCCAGGGCTCGGACCGCCGTGGATTTGGCGGTTCCTTTCTCTCCCCGGATGAGAACCCCCGAAAGACCGGGGTTGATAACATTCAGGATAAGGGCCAGTTTCATCTTCTCCTGGCCCACAATAGCACTGAAGGGATATATGGGACGTGTTTTCATGATTGTTCTCCTTTTACGATGCCGACCAGTGATTCGGCTTTCAGATCGTCGATTTTAAAATACTGGGCGCCCAGGGAAAATGCCAGACGGCGGGCCAACCCGAATGAAACCAGGCCCTCCTCCTCCGTGTCCACCACAATGTAGCGGACACGATCATCCCGGGACATGACGGCGGCCAGGTCCATGGCTTCTTCCACGGGCGTCCCCTGCCCCACAGACACGTTGCTTTTGCCGTCGGTAATAAAAATGGCAATGGGCTGGGATGACGGGTCCTTGAGAAGTACGTTTCTGACCTGCTCGAAGGTTTTGGAAAGCCCGGCGGAAAGGGGTGTGCGGCCCCCCACGGGCATTTCGGCCAGAAGTTTTCCGGCCAGGTCCACCGAGGTGGTGGGGGGAAGGTTCACGGCGGCCTCGTTTCGCCGGAAGGATATCATGGCCACCTTGTCACGTTTCTGATAGGCGTCCAGAAGCAGGCTCATGACGGCGCCCTTGGAAGCGGCCATACGCCCCCGGGCGCCCATGGAACCCGAGGCATCCACCACGAAGAAGAGGAAGTTGCCGATACGTTTTTCCCGGACCTTTCCCCGGATATCCTCTCGGGTAAGGTTGACCACCAGACCGTTTCCATTGCCCCGGTGTTTCTGATGCGGGGCGGCGGCCCGGAGGGTGGCGTCCAGGGCGATATCGCCGTTTTCGGCCCGCATGCAGCTTTTCACGTACCGCCCTTGTTTCTGTGAAACCCGGGTCCGGGAGCGACGTCCCGAGCCCCGGCGAACCAGACGGTCTTTGGGGGTGGAGAGGGGCTTCACCTTGAAAGGAACACCGATATCGAAAATTCTCTCTTCACCCTCATCAGAAGATGAAGGATTCGGCGGTGTTTCGTCCCGGGAATCTTCCCGATTGTCTTCTTGAGTGTCAGGCTGATCCTCTTCGGAAGTATTGTTATCTTCCGGCTCCGGGGGCTGTCTGTTATCTTCCGGAGGCGGCGTGTCATCCGGGGACTGGTCCTGTTCGGACTCCGGATCTTTTTCCGGCTCCTCCGGCGGCGGGGGCGGCGGAGGTGGTGGCGGGGGCGGGGGTGGCGGCTGGGCCTCACGACGGCGGTGAATAAGCACCAGATGAGCAACCTTTTGAATATGGTCCACGGAAACGTCGGAAACCCCCTCCAGGGCCGCAAGCGCCCGGGATGCCTGGGCCATCACCAGGTCCGCCCGGTGACCCGCCACGTTGTTTTCCACGCAGAGTTCGCTGATGAAGCTTCGCAGATGGCCAGCATGCGGACATCCTGAAGACGTGCCCGGGCAGATTCGATTTTCTGTGCGATTCGCCTGTTTTCCGCTTCATAGTGTTCAATAAAACCGTCCGGATCGGCATCGAATGCTTCCCGCCGGGTCATAAGCATCACCCGATCTTCGGGCTCATGGGCCGCGGCGGTTTCGACGCAGAGACCGAACCGGTCGAGGAGCTGGGGCCGGAGTTCTCCCTCTTCCGGATTCATGGTTCCCACCAGGATGAACCGGGAGGGGTGACGGAAGGAGATTCCCTCTCTTTCGATCACATTCTCCCCCCATGCGGCGGCATCCAGGATGATATCCACGATGTGGTCATCCAGAAGGTTGACTTCATCCACGTATAGGATGCCCCGATGGGCCGTGGCCACAAGGCCGGGTTGAAGGGCGGTCCGTCCCTGTTTCAGCGCCAGGGGAAAATCGATGCCTCCGGAAACCCGGTCTTCGGTAGCATTGAGCGGGAGGTCCACCACCCGGACCTGCCGGGTTTGGATTTCGGGAGGCGAGTCAAGGGCATCGCAATTGGGGCAGTGATCTTCCGGGCATGCCGGATCACAGGAGAAAGGACAACCGGC
>CAXXKH010000012.1:0-180928 GCA_963677545.2 Desulfobacterales bacterium
AATAACCCTGCCCGATATAAGCTGCTGCTGGAAATGCGCAACCTTGCGTATCCCGACCATGCATGGGCGCTTCGTTACGAACAGCTTCGACAACGCGATGCGGAAAAGGTGGTAAAAGGCCTTCTGGACTATCTTAAGTAATGCCCGTCTTTATTACGGCCATAGTCCTGGCCCGATCCATTTCGAAAATCCGTTCCGCAAAACACCATGTTGTCTTTCATTCGATTATTGGAAAATAACAGGAACAAAGGGTAACAAACCGGCAACTTTTTCATCTCCAGAAATTTTACTCATTTTCCCACCACAGGCAACCCTTTCGATCACAATGGCGTCTTAACAAATGAAAAACCGAACGGTTTGCGGGTAAACCAGCCAGAAGGGCGTCTTAACTGTTTCAGCTCTCATAAAACACAAAAACAAACAGCAACAGCATTTTGGAGGTGATGACATGAAAAAGTTGGTCCTAACTATATCGGCAGTAATAGCGGTTATGCTTGTCCTGTCGGCGGTGCCGGCTTTGGCAATCGGACAGGATCAGAAGATGAGTTATACCAAGGTGAACCTCGGGGCCTACCAGCCGACCGGCCAGGTTGGATGACGAGGATTACGATATCGGCATCAACTTGTCCTTGTCATGGGGTCGGTATCTTACACCCTATCTCGGTATCGAAGCCGGTGTGGATTCCATTGTCAGCGATAATGACTTCTACAGTAGCAACGACACCGCTGGAACCTACGACCAGGAAAACGTAATCATCGGCAACGGTTTGACCTTTACCGTAAAGAGTATATATCCGTCGAAACCGGTAAGAATGTATGCCGGTGGTGGATTAGGCCTCTATGCTGTCACGTTGGCTACGGAAATCGACTCTTCACGACGGGGTGATTCCGACAAAAGTGAAACAGACTTCACCGTAGGCGCCCATGTTGTGGCCGGCCTTGATTTTGATATCAGTGATCGTTGTTTTGTCAATATCGAAGGCAAATACCGGTTTATCGAAGATGTCGACATCCACGAAACCGTTGCTTCGATTCCTGTTGCCTATGATGGCGATCTGGATGGTTTTTCTCTAACCACCGGTATCGGGTTTCGCTTTTGATTTCCAACCGTAATATTCAATGCTGATAATATTTTTTAAATTATTGCTCGTCTTTTTCCGGAGCCTTGAAATTAAACTTAATTCTAACAGGGAGGCCAAGACCATGTTGAAAAAATTCTTTTTGTTGTCCGTTACTGCTTTCGTGTTATTCGCCGGTTATGATGCTGATGGATTTACGTTAAAAAAGGGATCTGTTTCAATCGGAGGGGCATCCACATTGTCGGCCGTAAATCGTGACTCCGATCAGACGGATTCGACCAACTCCATTGGGGCCTCGGTTTCCATGGGCTATTTCGTCAGGGACAATCTTGAATTGGGTGGAAATTTCAGCGCAAGCTATATGGATAGAGATAGTGGAGATACCAAGGGGTTTTCGATAAGCCCTTATTTAACTTATCATTTCGACCTGAATGAAAAGTCAAATATTTATCTGACGGGAATGATTGGGCTCTCTAAGATCTACTCTGATTACGGCAGCGTTTCATCGGATAGTGACGGAACGATACTGTCGTCTGAAATCGGTTGGGAATATTGTTTCACGCCCTCGGTCTCCGGAACCATCGGCGTTAGATATGAAAGAGAGGATCTCGATTATAAGTATAAAAGCGGTTCCTATCATGATGATGAAGATAGCACGTCCACTATGTTCGGGACGGTTTTAGGTCTCAAGATATATTTTTAATAAACAGAACAACATTCAAAGGTTAGCATTGCCCAGTGGCACTATGTTTTTGGCACCATATATGATAAAAACGGAAAAAGGAACTCGCGAAAAAAGAGTACCAGACCGCGTTGAAGCTCAACCCCGACTCCAAGGAGGCGAAGGAGGTGAAGGAGGCGCTAAAAACGTTGTAGAAGCTATCTCTAAGAAGGAGGAGTATGTCCGATATCGATTACAGCAAATACGTCGTACAGGAACTCCAAACACCCTTTTCGGCGGAGGAGATGGCCGAATATTCAAAAGTCGCTACGCGCATTCTATGGATAGACGACAAGGTCGTCCCGGGTGCCTTCCAGATGGGCAACTCCTGGTATTTCAGGCCCAATGAAAAAAGCCCGCCGCCGCATACCCATGATGTGGGTGAAATCCTCGGATTTTTCGGCAACGATCCGGAGGATCCCTACAATCTCCACGGGGAGATGGAACTCTGGCTGGGGGACCGGAAATACACTTTCGATAAATCTTCCATGGTCTTCATCCCGGCGGGCATGAAACACTGTCCTGTCTTTTTCAAGCGAGTGGATCGGCCTATTTTCCATTTCTCCGTTGTGACCACGGGATCATGGGACTCGGACACCCTGAACGAGACACATGGGGCTGAATCCGATTACAGCAGATATATCGTTACCGAGCTTCAAGCCCCCGAGTTTAAACCGGAATTTGTCGAAGCTTATAAAAAGTTCGCGAAGCGGGTCCTCTGGATAGACAATAATGTCGTCCCCGGTGCTTTCCAGATGAATGTCTCCTGGTATTGCAAACCGGCCAGCCATGCACCGGAAGCACATGTCCATGACACCGATGAGATTATCGGTTTTTTCGGTGGAAATCCCGAGGACCCCTATAACCTCAATGGCGAGGTGGAGATCTGGATGGGGGATGAGAAGTTCCTCCTTACCAGAAGCACCCTGCTTTTCGCACCGGCCGGTATGAAACACTGTCCTCTTGTTATCCATCGTGCGGACAGGCCCATTTTTCATTTCTCCATCGTCACCGGGGGTACATACGAAATGACATCCCCTGATAAATAACGGGCAGGCACTTTTGAACAACTTCGAAATTCTTATTTCCGGAGATTTTATTGCGCCAATTACATCTTGACAACCTATTGTAATACTGGCATATAATTCCAATCAAAAAGCAAGTTCCTATCGTTTGCCAGTGCAGACTGACCGTACCGAAGGAGGTACTACGACATGTCTGAGGCACGGATACGTCAGATCAAGGCCAGGGTTGCCCGGCTCGCCCGGGAGCAGCGGGGGGCGCATTACGTATGGGGCGGCTACGGGAACTACCCGGATCGCCCGGACTCGAACCCGTTTCCCGGGTCGTACGGCCGGCGGGTGTCGATGTACCCGGACGACCCTTCCCCAAATCCGCGGGACCACGGACGCCGGCACCCGATCTTGAACACGGCCTTCACGAACATCAACAACCGCATCTACGTCTGCGGCGGGCGTTGCAGCCGGGTCGCCGGGACGCCCCGGGCCGACGTGAGCTCCGAAGATGTGCAGCACGCCCACGAGGTGTACACCTGGCCGAGGCCGGACGATGCCATCAACTCACCGCGCGTTGTGTGGGGGGAGTCCTGCCAGGGAATCCGGCATTTCGACTGCATCGGCTTCGTGAACTGGTGCTACTTCCAGATCCTCAGGCGCCACATCCAGTACTCGATCGCGCAGTGGCGCACCATCGGCTCGAGACGGATCTCGCGGGCACAATTGGAGCCGGGCGACATTTTGTCGGCGGAGAACGCCGGCGGCGAGGGAAACACGAGCCGACACATCGGGCTCTACACCGGAAACGGGCGGGCGGTCCACGCCCGAAGCTACCGGATTGGTGTCGAGGAGACGGCGCTCCTCGGAGGCGGCACGAACTGGGACTACTTCGGCAGTCCGTCGCCGGCGCTTTTTTGAGCCGATCCGGTTACTACTTCCCTTCCATTGCCTGACATGAAAGTAAAAGGTAAATAAAAGTCAGGCCTGACTAACAGATTAATCTACTCTTTCAGCAAGCTGTCCCAGCTTGTTAGGTAATATTCAATTTCGATGGGATCCGGAACCATCTCTTTGTCCTAGACGGGACGAATTCATAACACCCTCTATTGCCCAAGCCTGGAATATGGTAGAAGTCCAAAAAAGCAGTGAAGTATGCTTGAAAGAGCGCCGCCGCCTTAGGCCGGACGGCTTTGCATTGAGGATTTCGGGGATTGGCTCCGGAATGGGAGGTTTGAGTGTCGGATGGTTTTTCAGAAATGAATGAGACACCGCAAGTTCGAAAGAAGATCTACTACGGGTGGGTAATTGTCGCCGTCTGCAGCCTGTCGATGGCAATCTCCTATGGTATCATTTACAGTTACAGCGTCTTTTTCAAACCGATCGCCGCCCAGTTCAACTGGGACAGGGCAACGGTTGCATCGATCTACTCCCTGGCCATGATTTTTCGTGGCGCCGTAACCGTACCGATCGGCTGGCTGGCAGATCGGTACGGCCCCGCGAAAATATTCGGATTCTGCGGCGTAATGATAACCGCCGGTCTTGTTCTGACCAGCCGGGTGTCCGAATTATGGCAGTTCTATACAACCTATGCCATCATCCTGCCTGTCGGGTTGTGCGGGGCGTATACCATCGGCAGTGCCGTCACATCCCGCTGGTTTGTGACAAAAAGGGGGATGGCCCTGGGGATCGTGGCCGCCGGTTCCGGATTCGGCACGCTGCTGCTGGTGCCGCTCTCCCAGCATCTGATCAACATTTTTGACTGGTCCGGCGCATATGCCATTATCGGCAGCGTTGCAGGAGGCGTTACCATCGCAACCGCATTGCTGCTGAAATCGGCTCCGCCGCAGGAAACCTCTTCTCTTGGAAAAACCGAAAACTCCGCTCACGCTCGAAAATCGGTTTCCGGCATGCGGGAGATGATACTGAGCAGGGAGATGCTTCTTGTAATCGCCATCTTCGGGCTGATCAATTTCTGTATCCAGATGGTTATGGTTCACCTGGTTAATTTCGCAACGGATATTGGCATCTCCTCCCTTCAGGCGGCCGGATACCTCGGCATCATCGGCGTTATCAGTATTGCGGGCCGATTGATCATGGGGGGCATGGCGGATCGAATCGGGACCTATCACTCTCTTGTGGTCTGCGGGGTTTTGCTTCTGGTATCCCTGATCGTTCTGTTTTTCAATACGACGCCCGTCGGGTTTTTAATATTCGCCGTCCTCTTCGGATTTGCATATGGCGGCGAAATACCGCAACTCCCAATGCTCATCGCGGATATCTTCGGCGTCCGCGCCATGGGCTCCCTGATGGGAATCGCCATTTTCATCAGTATGTTCGGTGCGGCTCTCGGACCATGGGTTGGCGGCAAAGTCTATGACCTGACCCGAAACTATCACTACGCATTTGCAATTGCCGCCATCGCCGGAATGATTCGGCTCTTTCTGATCATCGGGTTCAGGAAGCGGCTTGCCCCCCGAACGCTACAATCCGGTTCATAGTGAGATTGAACGAGGCGCCCACTGTTGACAAAGGCCGACAGCGAGCTGATATTAAAACAGAGGGTCTCGGAAAGGAGGGAGCTTATGGCTGCTATTGATCCTGTTTGCGGAATGACCGTAGAAGAAACATCGGCACCCGCCCGAATGCGGTATGAGAGAAAGGACTATTTTTTCTGCAACCCCTCCTGCAAGGAGAAGTTCGAGGCCGACCCCGAAAAATATCTGAACCCTGACGATAAGGAGCCTGAAAAGAAATCGACGTTGCCGGATCTGCCGCTGTCGGTTCTGAAAAAGGTCGAATTCCCGGTCTCCGGCATGAGCTGCGCCGCCTGCGTCAAGCGGGTGGAAAACGTCCTTGGCAGCCTCGACGGCGTGGCGAGCGCCAGCGTGAATTTCGCCACCGAGCATGCCACTGTGCAATATATTCCCGGTGTCGTTTCCGTGCCGGATTTTAAAAAGGCGGTCAAGGACGCCGGATATGAGGTCCTGGATGCCGGGCCGACGGAGAATGAGGAAACCGTCGACCGGGAACGGGCGGTCAGAGAAGCTGAATTCCGGAAACTGAAACGCAAATTCATCACGGGACTTGTGCTGGTTGTCCCGGTGTTCCTGCTTGCCTACTGGAATATGTTCGGACTGGGCGACCGGTTCGCCCTGGGCAGGAACGTTAACTTCTTTCTCCAATGGCTGTTCCAGACCCCCATCCAATTCTGGGTGGGATGGCAATTCTATACAGGAGCCTGGAAAGCCGCACGGCACGGGTCGGCGGATATGAACACCCTGATCGCCGTGGGCACTTCCGCCGCCTACCTTTACAGTGTACTGGCGCTGCTCTTCCCCCATTTGTTTTCAGCCGAAGGGCTGACGGCAGAGGTATATTTCGACACCGCGGGGGCAATCGTTGTGCTGATTCTTCTGGGACGCCTGCTCGAAGCCCGGGCCAAGGGTCGGACCTCCGAGGCCATCAGGAAACTGATCGGTCTTCAGGCCAGAACCGCCCGGGTAATCCGGAACGGAAAGGAAGCGGATATTCCGGTGGAGCAGGTAGAAATCGGCGACCGGGTAGTGGTGCGTCCGGGAGAAAAGATCCCGGTGGACGGTATCGTCCGGGAAGGCCGGTCGGCGGTGGATGAATCCATGGTAACCGGCGAATCGATCCCCGTGGAGAAACAATCAGGGGATGAAGTGATCGGCGCCACCCTCAACAAGACCGGCGCCTTTCAATTCGAGGCCCTCAAGGTGGGCAAAGAGACCATGCTTTCCCAGATCATCAGGATGGTGGAGGAAGCCCAGGGATCGAAACCGCCCATTGCCCGGCTCGCGGACATTATCGCCGGCTACTTCGTGCCGGTCGTCATCGGCATTGCCATTATCACGTTTATCGTCTGGTATATTTTCGGGCCCGCACCGGCGCTTACCTATGCGGTTCTCAATTTTGTGGCGGTTCTTATTATTGCCTGCCCCTGCGCCCTGGGGCTGGCAACCCCCACCTCCATCATGGTGGGAACGGGCAAAGGCGCTGAACATGGCGTTCTCATCCGGGGCGGCGAAGCCCTGGAAACGGCCCACAAGATTGGCGCCGTTGTACTGGACAAGACCGGCACCCTTACCGAGGGCAAACCGTCCGTGACCGATATTATCGCCCTGGCGCCGTTCGATGAAGACCGGATACTTGGCTATGCGGCCTCGGCGGAAAAGGGATCCGAGCATCCCCTGGGCGAGGCCATCATCGGCCGGGCCGTGGAGAAAAACATGACTCTGGCGAATTCCGAAGATTTCAATGCCGTGGCCGGGCACGGCATCGAGGCGACCATCGAAGGGCACAGTCTACTCCTGGGCAACCTGAAACTGATGCAGAACCGGGGCATTTCCCTGGCCGAACTCGAAGAGAACGCAGATACGCTGTCGGGCCAGGGAAAGACGCCCATGTTTGTGGCCGTAGATAAAAAGCCCACCGGCATCGTGGCCGTGGCCGACACGCTTAAAAAGAATTCCAAAGAGGCGGTGGATGCCCTTCACCGGATGGGCATCGAGGTGATTATGATTACCGGCGACAATGAACGAACCGCCAAGGCAATTGCGCAGCAAATCGGCATTGACAGGGTTCTTTCGGAAGTACTTCCCGAGGGAAAGGCCGACGAGGTGAAGAAGCTTCAGGCCGAAGGGAAGAGAGTCGCCATGGTGGGAGACGGCATCAACGACGCCCCGGCTCTGGCCCAGGCCGATGTGGGTCTCGCCATCGGCACCGGGACCGATGTGGCCATGGAATCGGCAGATATCACACTGATA
Source organism: Desulfobacterales bacterium (assembly GCA_963677545.2). Taxonomy (GTDB): domain Bacteria; phylum Desulfobacterota; class Desulfobacteria; order Desulfobacterales; family JAFDDL01; genus JBECKW01. The sequence continues at coordinate 7,604 of CAXXKH010000012.1, forward strand.
GGAGGCGACCTCAAAGGCGTATTGACGGCCATCGCCCTGAGCCGGGCCACCATTCGGAACATCAGGCAGAACCTGTTCTGGGCCTTTGCATACAACACCATTTTGATTCCCGTGGCCGCCGGCATCCTCTTCCCTTTTTTCGGAATACTGCTCAATCCCATCTTCGCGGCTGCCGCCATGGGTCTCTCTTCGGTTACGGTGGTCTCCAATGCACTTAGATTGAGCCGGTTCCGGGCACCGGTTCTCTCGTAATAAATAATCCAATATCAGTTGATCCCGTATTCCTTCAACTTGAGCTGCAATGTCCGGCGGCTGATGCCGAGAATTTCGGCCGCGTAGCTTGATGTGAACCTGAAAGGATTAAACATCAAAAAACTTTTTTGCCTTGACTCATCATGAGGAATTGCTAAAAGTTCAGTTTTAAAGGAGACGCTGAAAGCGGTCACCATTATTAGAAGCGGTTTATAACGGATAAAGGATTTCCAATGGCATTCGAAACTGTTATCGGGCTTGAGGTCCATGCCCAGCTCAAAACAAAAACCAAAATTTTCTGCGGCTGTTCCACTGAATTCGGCGCCGCGCCCAACGAACATACCTGTCCGGTTTGTCTGGGAATGCCCGGGATGCTGCCGGTACTCAATAAAAAGGTGGTAGAGTTCGCCATGCGCATGGGGCTCGCCTGCCACTGTACGATCGCCAATCAGAGCCGGTTCGCCAGAAAAAATTATTTCTACCCGGACCTTCCCAAAGGATACCAGATTTCTCAATATGAGCTTCCCATTGCCCATGATGGCTATGTCGATATCGAACTCGGAGAGGAGACCCGGCGAATCGGTATCAACCGGGTTCATATGGAAGAAGACGCGGGAAAACTCACCCATGATTCGAACCGTCCCGTCAGCCTCGTTGATTTCAACCGGACGGGTGTCCCGCTCCTTGAAATCGTGAGTGAGCCGGATCTCCGTTCCCCCGAAGAGGCCGGCGCGTACCTGCGGCAGATACGGTCTTTGCTGCGATATCTGAGAATCAGCGACGGTAATATGGAGGAGGGAAGTTTCCGGTGTGATGCCAATGTTTCCATCCGGCCCGAAGGTGAAAGCCGCCTCGGCACCCGGACTGAATTGAAAAACCTGAATTCATTCAAACACGTGGAAAAAGCCCTACACTATGAGGTTGAGAGGCAAATCGAGACCATCCGGGATGGTGGCCGGATCGTTCAGGAAACCCGGCTGTATGATGCCGATAAAGATAGAACGTTCTCCATGCGTGGCAAAGAGGAAGCCCATGATTACCGGTATTTTCCGGACCCGGACCTTCTGCCGTTGGTGGTGGATGACGCCTGGATCGAATCAGTTCGCGGCGACCTTCCGGAATTGCCCGGAGAACGAAAAAAACGGTTTTTGGATGCCTTTGAACTCTCCATGGCGGACGCGGATTTTCTGACAAGCGCCAGGGAGATAGCGGATTACTTCGAATCCTGCCTCTCTGAATTTAAAAGCCCAAAACTGGTCGCCAACTGGATTACCGGCCCCCTCATGGCACTTCTGAATGCAGAGGGGAAAAACATAGACGAAAGCCCCGTGCCGGCATCTTCCCTGGCTGCGCTGCTGAAACTCCTTGATGAAGACGTTATCAGCGGAAAAATAGCGAAAACCGTTTTTGACGAAATGGCGGTTTCAGGCAAACCTCCGAAAAAGATTGTAGAGGAGAAAGGCCTGGTACAGGTTCAGGATGTCTCCGCCATTGAATCGGCAATAGACAAGGTGCTGGAAGCAAATCCCCAGGAAGTGGAAGCCTTTAAAAACGGAAAAACCAAATTGATGGGATTTTTCGTGGGACAGGTGATGAAGGAAACCCGGGGGAAAGCCAACCCGAAAATTGTGAATGAGGTGTTGTCTCGAAAGCTGGGGAATTAACTAGAAGTTGATCTCCCAGATCGCTCCTGCATAAAAAGACTCATCCCTTGTTTCGGTTTCAGAGACAGCTTCTTCTTTTATGCGTTCAATCTGCCCGACTTCGGGTATCACATTGATTCCGGGTGCTATGGCTAAAATTGCCTGGGCATAAACCGCATAGACCTCTTCGATCTGTTCGGTCTCTTTGTTTTTATCATTCATTCGGCCGAAACCGGCGCCCAGTGCAATTTTTTCGTTCAGCTTGTAACCCGCCGATGCTTCAAACCCCAGCGTGTCGGTGTTCAACCCCTGATTTTTTATACCGTCCGAGGCGTTTGCATTATATAGCCGGTTGGTCAGGGTATCGAGAGGCCGCCCGACAAATGCATTCCCCTTGAGATAACCCGATTTGAAATCAAGACCTACGCCCACAAAAATGACTGAAGAAGTCACCTCGAAAGAGGCGTCATCATCACCAAACAGTTCGTTCATCAGATGCGTTTCAGAATCCGTCAGATACGTCTCGGTCTTGATACCCGTATTGAAATGCAGCTGAGAGAAAAATGATTTCTCATCCATGGCAAACGGATCGCTATCAGGAGTAACATCAACAAGGGATACAACGAGCTGGTTGAGTTGAATTGGGACAAAGGAAGTGAGACCGGAACCTGAAAAAACCTCCGAAGCGCTTTCAGAATCATGGGAAAGGATATTGCTGAAAGGTTTGCTGCTGAAACCGGACGAGTCCGTCATTTTTTCGGTAGAACCAAAAAAAGACCACTCCTCCGCTTCCGCAAACGCAAATAGAACGGCAACCAATGCGGCGGCCATTGTTAATATCAGCACCTTTTTCAAAGCTGATCCTCCTTAATTATCTCCCATGAAGCTAAACTAACAAGTCAATCCGGAAAAGTCAAGTCAGGAGAATCTCAAGGTTGGCAACTATCTATAATATTATCCAAAAAGATTCGAAAGGGATCAAGGAACCCGGCCCGCCTGCCGGTACAATGGCAACAGATGATTCAGCGGCCCGACGCCCTTACCAATATCAAGTGCATTCGATATACACTCAGTGACATATGCTTTCGCCCGGGCGACGGCCGTCGCCGGCGGGTCTCCTTTTGCCAGCAAGGTTGCAATCGCGGCCGAAAGCGTACATCCGGTTCCATGGGTGTGGATGGTTTGGATCCTTTTTCCTGGGAATTGCCTGGACACTGAACCGTCATAAAGAATATCGGTGGCATCTGATGCCAGGTGCCCTCCCTTTATCAGTACGTAGGGAACGCCAAGACCATGGAGTTGACGCGCGGCTTTTTCCATATCGGCGGTTGTCTGAATGGTAATCCCGGCAATCAGTTCGGCTTCGGGGATATTCGGTGTGATCATATACGCCAGGGGGAAAAGCTTTCGAACCAGCTCGCCGATGGCATCCCGTGACAATAAACGGAAACCGCTTTTAGAGATCATGACCGGGTCCAAAACCACCGGGGCGGATTGATATCCGGCCAATGTATCGGAAATAGCGTCGATCGTTTCGATACAGGAGACCATCCCGATCTTTACGGCATCCACACGAATATCTTCAAAAACGGCTTTTATTTGTCCGGCGATAATGTCCGGCCTGATATCCTGTGAATCCCTTACGCCCTGGGTATTTTGAACGGTCACTGCCGTTATGACGCTCATACCGAAACCACCAAGGGCGGCAAACGTCTTCAGATCGGCCTGGATACCAGCCCCTCCGCTACAGTCCGATCCAGCAATGGTCAGGAGATGTTTCATTGTTATACTGCTAACATAAAATGCATTCTTATGAAAACGACAAAAAAGAGGGCATTTTTCTCCAGAACATAGCCGGCCAAAAATGTAACCGGGCCGGCTAAAAACGTAACAGGCATAACATAATGATATTACAGCACCATCATTCCGAATCACAAACAGGGGACACAATCGTTCAAAAATATGAACTCTCGCCGAAAGATAAAATATTCTATATAAACAGTGGTCTGTATGCACATGGCAATGTATCGGTGCAAAATGTTGAACTTTCAAGCGTCTTTTTACCCATGTGCACCTGCGGCATCAAACAGCCCCTGCCCGTCATCAAAACCATAACAGCTTGTAAAAATTATAATTTCAATTTTTATATGTGCTACCGACAAAATTGGTATGCATTTTGTATTACAAAAATAGCGAAACCAGATAATTTTTTCATCTGTTCTCCTCCTTTATGGCTGATTATTAAATATAGTTAGCCGTACACTTCTCCTCCTAAAAACGGTTGACCGGGATGGGCTCGGTCAGCCGTTTTTTCTTGCCCTCAAAAAGCGAATTTCCTGGTCGCTCCTCTCTACAAAAAATCGGCAGAATACCTTATTCAATATTGGACGTTCGATGTTGGATGTTGGACGTTCATCTTTTATACATCAGTGTCATATTCAAATACGATTACCCTGTATACGAAGGGATTTATTCTTGACAGTGAACCCGGGTTTGATTATAAATCGCTCTTTGGTGTCATCCAAAGCTTACAAAATTACCCGGCGGCCAGATATTTTGCATAGGCGGTCAATTTTTCTGCAATTCATTTACCCATGTTGTGCATGCAAGGTGGGGTGAGAGGTTTTTCTTAAATGCGGCTGAAAAGTCTGCTGGTTCGGAACAAACAGGAAATAGTAAAAGACTGGTTTAATCTTCTGGTTGAAACCTACCCGGCCGACTCCGCTCAATTCATGAAGCGGGAAAATGACCCGTTTGCAAATCCTATCGGTTCCTCCGCACGAAGCGGGCTGGAAGCAATCTTTGATGAACTGACAAGCGGCATGGATTCACAACCGCTGACTGATTTTCTGGACCCCATCATTCGTCTTCGTGCAATTCAGAACTTTTCCCCCTCCCAGGCCATCGGCTTCATTTTTTTACTGAGAAAATCCATTCGAAAAAAACTTTCCAAAGAAATTTCGGCCTCGGATCTCTTTAATGAACTGCCGGAGTTTGAATCAAGAATTGACGAACTGGCGCTGCTCGCCTTCGATATCTATATGGAATGCAGGGAAAAGATCTATCAACTCAAAGAAAAAGAAATGAAAAATGGGTCACTGCTTGCGTTCAGTCAAAAAGGGCTGATAAACAACAAACCGGACAAAGATCCGGTGCTTCAAAACAAGTGAGGTGATGGTATATGAATGTCAATTACGTAGTTTCTCTGATTGCAGTAATTGTCCTCTTTTTAATTGCCTACGTGGGCACGGGCCTGCTGGGGCTTGAGGGGCTTTTCGGCATCATAATTCCCTACCTGGCGATAGTGCTGTTCCTTTACGGCGTGATTACCCGGATCGTCGGTTGGGCCAAATCACCGGTACCGTTTCGAATCACCACCACTGCCGGCCAGCAGGAAACGATGCCGTGGATCAAACAGGACAAGTTCGAGAATCCTTCCGGAACCGGCGGCGTTATCGTGCGGATGTTTCTTGAGGTCTTTCTTTTCCGTTCCCTGTTCCGAAATACCAGCGCCAGTCTCGATTCGGACCGCAAGCTCAGTTACAGACTGGAAAAATGGCTGTGGTTGTTTGCACTGGCATTTCATTATGCATTTCTGACGGTGATTATCAGGCATCTTCGTTTTTTTCTGGAGCCGGTGCCCAAATGCATCCAGTTGCTTGAAACCCTGGACGGGTTTCTGCAGGTCGGCCTGCCGATTATGATGATCTCCGGCGTCGTGCTCCTGGCCGCGGTAACCTTTCTGTTTCTGCGACGCCTCTTTATCGGCCGGATACGCTATATCTCCCTCGCCTCGGATTATTTTCCGTTGATACTGATTTTCGGGATCGCTTTCTCCGGTCTTCTGATGCGGTATTTCACAAAAGCCTCCGTTGTCCAGGTAAAGGAACTTGCCATGGGACTCGTGACCTTTCACCCGGTCATCCCGGATGGCATCGGTACCATTTTCTATGTTCACTTGTTCCTGGTCTGCGTGCTGCTTGCATATTTTCCATTCAGTAAATTGATGCATATGGGCGGCATTTTCTTCAGCCCCACCCGGAATATGACGGGGAACACACGGGCGGCGCGACACGTCAATCCGTGGAATTATCCCGTCAAGGTTCATACCTACCAGGAATACGAGGATGAGTTCAGGGAAAAAATGATAGAAGCTGGCCTGCCAGTGGAAAAGGAGTAGCGAATGTCAGACGACCTTATTACATCCGATGAACTTTCATCGAAAATAGATTACCGTCCCCCTAAAAAAGGGTGGATGGATACGAAGCCGGAAATTCGCAAAGGGATGTACTGCTATTCGGCAAATCCCAAAAGCCTTGAATATGTCGGGGAGCCCCACGCTCGAAAGTGGAATCCCATGGAGGATGACTGGCAGCTTCCGGAAAACTGGAAGGAAATCGTTCTGGACGGTTTGAGGGAGCGTATCGACAGGTTTCGGTCCCTGAAACTGTTTATGGATATCTGTGTCCGGTGCGGCGCCTGTGCGGACAAATGCCATTTTTTCCTGGGGTCCGGCGATCCTAAAAACATGCCCGTGCTCAGGGCGGAACTGCTTCGTTCGGTGTATCGTAAAGAATACACCCAGGCCGGAAAACTCATGGGCAAGATGGTGGGCGCCAGGGATCTGACAGTGGATGTCCTGAAAGAGTGGTGGTACTACTTTTTCCAGTGCACCATGTGTCGACGCTGTTCGGTATTTTGCCCCTACGGCATCGATACCGCCGAAATAACGTTTCTTTCCAGGGAGCTGTTAAATCTCCTCGGCCTCAATATCGACTGGATCGCCACACCGGTGGCAAACTGCTATCGTACCGGCAACCATCTGGGCATCCAACCCCATGCGTTCAAGGATATGCTCGAATTTTTCGTTGAAGATATCGAGGAGATCACGGGCGTCAATGTGGATCCGTCTTTCAACAGAAAAGGGGCCGACGTCTTATTTATTACCCCTTCAGGAGACGTATTTGCCGACCCCGGCACCTACACCTGCATGGGATACATGATGCTCTTTCACTATCTGAGGGATATGGGGCTCGATATCACCTGGAGCACCTACGCATCGGAAGGCGGCAACTTCGGTTCCTTCACCTCCCACGAGATGATGAAACGACTGAATTCCAAGATGTACGCCGAGGCAAAACGTCTCGGGGTCAAATGGATTCTTGGCGGCGAGTGCGGACACATGTGGCGGGTGATCACCCAGTATATGGACACCCAGAACGGCCCGGCCGATTTTCTGGAAGTACCGGTAAATCCCATTACGGGAACCCGTTTCGAAAATGCTCGCTCCACCAAGATGGTACACATTTCGGAATTTACCGCGGACCTGATCAAGCACGGCAAGCTGGACCTGGACCCGAGCCGAAACGATCACCTGAAAGTGACGTATCACGATTCCTGCAACCCTGCACGGGGAATGGGTCTGCTGGAAGAACCCCGATACATCATTAAGAATGTCTGCAACAATTTCTACGAGATGCCGCGAAACACCATCCGGGAACAGACTTTCTGCTGCGGCAGCGGTTCGGGACTCAATGCCGGTGAAAATATGGAACTCCGGATGATGGGGGGCTTTCCCCGGGCCAACGCCGTAAAACATGTCCATAAAAAATACGGGGTGAACATGCTGGCCTGTATCTGTGCCATCGATCGGGCCGCACTTCCCACACTCATGGAATACTGGGTCCCAGAGGTAGATGTTACCGGGATAACGGAGTTGGTAGCCAATGCGCTGATTTTACCCGGGGAACAGGAAAGAACCACAGACCTGCGCGGAGAACCGCTGCCGGGAATGGAGGGGGATGATGGCGAAGAGTAAAATGTTCAACACGAAGCTTATTATGGCCGGGCTGGTCGTGTTTCTGGCAATAGTAACATCACCGATCTGGGTCAATTTTGGGAATTCGGCGCCGGCGCCGGAACTTGTTCTGTCTGAAAAGGCCCAGGCTGCCGGAGCATGCGTCCGTGAGAAGGATTATATGAAGGCGCAGCACATGCAGCTTCTGGACGTCTGGCGGGACACAGTGGTTCGGGAAGGCAACCGATTGTATGTAAATGCCGAGGGGAAAAGCTACAACATGAGCCTTACCAATACCTGTCTGGATTGCCATTCCAATAAGACCGAATTTTGCGACAGGTGCCATAACTATGTATCGGTAAATCCCTACTGTTGGGATTGCCATATCGATAATCCGAAGGAGATTCAATAATGGACAGCAGCAAACGAAACCTTATGAAACTGGCCGGGTTGTCGGTTGTGGGGTTGAGCGCCGCACCGGCACTGAACGCGTTGGCTTCCGGCGACGGTTCTCATGCCGAGGCAGAGCCGCGCTTGCTGCCGAACCGGGAAGCGCTGACCGCCAAACGGTGGGGAATGGTAGTGGATACCCGAAAAATCAAATCCAAAGATGATCTGGAACCGATCATCAAGGCATGCAACAAAATTCATAACATACCGACCTTTTCCAATAAGAATCACGAAATCAAATGGATTTGGGAGGAGGAGTTCAAGCATGCATTTCCTACCAAGAACCACGAATTCTTGAGCGAAAGGTTAAAAGAACTGCCGTTTCTCGTGCTGTGCAACCATTGCAAGAATCCACCCTGCGTACGGGCCTGCCCCACCCAGGCAACCTTCAAAAGGGCCTCGGACGGCGTCGTTCTCATGGACTTCCATCGTTGCATCGGTTGCCGGTTCTGCATGGCTGCCTGCCCCTATGGCTCCAGGAGCTTCAATTTCCGGGACCCGGTACCCTTCATCGAAGAGAAAACTCCTGAATATCCAACCCGGACCAAGGGTGTGGTTGAAAAATGTAATTTCTGTGCAGAACGTCTTGCAGTTGGGAAACTGCCGGCGTGCGTTGAGGCTTCCGGCGGCATTCTGACCTTCGGCGATCTGGATGATCCCCATTCAGAAGTCCGACAACTACTCGACACCCATTACACCATCCGTCGTAAAGAGGCTCTGGGGACCGAGCCGAATGTTTACTACATCGTATGAGGTGCATAAATGCTTGAATTGTCTTTAAAAGGAAACAAACGATATTATGGGTGGATGGCGGCCCTGGCAATTGTTATCGGGATCGGATTCTACTTCTACCTGAAACAGTTCTCTTTCGGGCTTGGCACGACCGGAATGACACGGGATGTCACCTGGGGATTCTATATCGCCCAGTTCACCTTTCTAGTGGGGGTTGCCGCCTCTGCCGTGATGCTGGTGCTTCCCTACTACCTCCATAACTACAAGGCCTTCGGCCGGATTACCATCCTGGGAGAATTCCTGGCCGTGTCCTCCGTAACCATGTGTGTGCTGTTCATTTTCGTGGATATGGGGCAGCCCATTCGAGTGCTTAACGTGCTTCTCTATCCGACACCGCACTCGATGCTTTTCTGGGATATGATCGTTCTCAACGGCTACCTGTTTCTGAATATCGTCATCGGCTGGCAGGTGCTGGAGTCCGAACGAAATGGCGCCGCACCCCCCATGTGGGTAAAACCGCTTATCTATCTGTCGATTCCCTGGGCAGTGAGCATCCATACCGTTACCGCGTTTTTGTACTGCGGTCTCCCCGGCAGGGGATTCTGGCTCACCGCCATCCTGGCCCCCCGGTTTCTGGCCTCCGCCTTTGCCGCCGGCCCCTCGTTTCTGATTCTCCTGTGCCTGATGGTCCGCAAGATTACGAAATTCGACCCGGGCAGGGAACAGATTCAGACCCTGGCTAAAATCGTCACCTACGGCATCATTCTCAACGTGTTCTTTTTTCTCTGTGAGGTCTTCGTGGTCTTCTACAGCCGGATTCCCGAGCACATGGATCACCTGAGATACCTTTTCTTCGGGCTCCATGGACACGGCGCGCTGGTGCCCTGGATGTGGTCCTCCATCGCCCTGATGGTACTTGGCATCATCCTGCTGGTAATCCCCGCTACCCGGAAAAATGAAACGGTCCTGGCCGTGGCTTGCGTGGCAGTATTTATCGGCACCTGGATCGACAAAGGTCTCGGCATGATCTCCGGCGGATTTGTTCCGTCACCGCTTCATCATGTCAACGAATACATCCCCACGGGGCCGGAACTCATGATCTCACTGGCTGTCTGGGCAGTCGGCTTCTTTGTCCTGACCTTCCTGTTCAAGATGGCGGTCTCCGTGAAAGAGGAAGTTCTGGCATAGATTTTTTCACATACAACAACACGAAAAGGGTGCCGTTTAAAATGGCGCCCTTTTCTTTTTTTGAAAATGAACATCGAACGTCCAATCCCGCCGTGACGGGACCCAATCTCGAATGCGAAAATCGCTTCGCTCCATCTGTAATGAAAGAAATTAATGGTGGCAACTTGCTGGCATTCACGAAACAGGGAATAAAAAACGATTAAAATCGGCAGGATGCCTCATTCGGCGTTGGACGTTCAGTGTTGGATGTTGGACGTTCATTTTCTTAAAAAATTTAATATCAGCTGCAAATGCGGTCCCCCTGGATGTGAAGGTACCGACAAGAGACATTTCCCAATTACGACAGCAGCTGATACTCCTCTTCCATCACCCGATAAAGTTCCCGGCCGATGGCAATGCCGTTGTCAATAAAATCGGGGCCGTATTTTTTTCCGGTTCGAGTACGGAAGGTCTCACGGATTTTTACCAGCGTATCCATCCCTTTTGGGAAATGAGCGACAAAACTCGCTATGGGAGTATTCGAAGACTGGACCATATCCCAGAGAGTGTGGGAAAAATTATCTTTACCCCATCTGAACTTGTCCGCGTCGTACAGACAATCGGAGATGATGCTTCCGGTCTGCGTCAGTGACGATACCGTCGTTTTGAAAGCTTCATGGTTATAGATGGCACGGCAGATATCGTCTATCTCACTGGCCTCCAGGGCATGCCCTTTTAACAGTTCCCGGGCGACCTTTGCACCTTTACGGGAATGATCCTCTTCGGTTCTGCTGATGTCGTGCAAAAGGCCGGCGGATTGAGACAACAAAAGCAGACGGTCGATTGCGGGCCTTGAAAATCCCGCCAGCCGGGCCTCGATAAGAACAAGGGCGCCGGCATCCACCGACACCTTGGAGGCATGCTCAAAACCATGGCCGAGGTTTTCGCTCAGATGGCTGGAAACGATCTCTTTAAGCGATAGAACAAATTTGTTTTTATTGAAGAAGTCTTCCGAATAGCTGCTTTCCAGGGCATAGCGCCGGTAGAAAGAGGGCACGGGGTATTGCGCCGCTATCTGCTGGGTTCGTTTTTTCAGGGTCTGGTATATGGTTTCCATCCCGAAGCGGCGCTACCTCCAGAATTGACCGCTAACTCATTTTTAGCGATGAAAGCGACGACATACAAACCCGCCAATCACCATCTTCCAGCTTGACACGAATGCTTGCGTCAACCTCATAGGTATCGCCGATCCTGAAAAGCCAGGCAACGTAAGCATAAATCGGATTGATTTCGAGCCGACTGTGGGCGGTCAAATGAACGACTGCAGTGGCATCGTCCAGGTATTCCGTCCGGGTTTCAACATGGTAGAGCGCATATTTTGCAAAATCTTCCCCGAACCCGCGTTCCGCGGCGTCAAATCTTGCATCGTATAAGTAATTATCAACAGCAGCGTTGACACGCCTGGCCAATTCCTTGCGACAATCGGCTTTAGGACAGTCAGCCGGTTCGTTGCCGGAAACGGCCTTCGGGCATTCCGCCGGGTCATGACTGGAAACAGCGTTGGTGCAGGGTTCCGATTTGTTGCTGCAAGTCTCCGTTGAGGCGCCGCACATCCATTGGGTCATGGAAGGACTGAGGCGATAGTAGGCGCGCGCGAATTTAATAGCCGTGTCGGCGGGAATGCTCTTGCTGCGGTCCAGAGGGACAAATACGGCCAGATGTAAAATCAAGCCGGCCACCACGACAATAGCCAAGGAAGTGAAGTTCTTTCGGGTCATAACCTTCTCCTTATCGACGCTTTCTGACATGAGTCAGTTTATAAACTATATCCGCCTGTAATTTGCAGCCAAAGGATTGTCGATACCATGGAAATCACCCGTTGACAAGATTTTTATGGAAATTTGAACCGGAACTGCCGGGAATTGCAACCAAATAAAAAGCACTATTCACTGCCACAAAGCAGGACTATTTATTATGAGTATCGAAAATTGGTTGACAACTTGTATCCTCGATTATAGATTTTTCTTTCTTGACTATTAAACTCGGGAAATAACCCGCTTTTAAAAATCAGGAAAGCAGCATGATGTTGATTTCCAAAAAAAACCAGTATGCCCTTCGGGCTGTTTTTGAACTGGCAAGACAGCATGGGAAGGGTCCCATCAAGATTTCCTTCATCGCCGAAGCTCAGGCAATTCCGGAGCGGTTTCTGGAAGTGATCCTCTGGCAGCTGAAAAAAAGCGGCTATGTACAATCCAAACGAGGTTATCAAGGCGGTTATATGCTGGCGGTGCCGCCGGAAAAACTGACCGTTGGCGCCCTGATGCGCTTTTTACAGGGGGACATTGCGTTCGCGGCGTGCATGGCGCCTGTTCCGGAAAAAGATTGTCCGTTTCAGGGCAACTGCGCCTTTTCCCCCTTGTGGCGCAGGGTCAGGGACGCCATGTTTGACGTTTACGACAAAACAAGCATGCAAGATCTATTGAATAATGATAATAATATAGTGTCTCCAAACTGAAACTATAAATAGTGTTCATTCAGAAACAGGCAAGTTGGCCGCTTCTGCCTGAACACTAGAGACTTCCGACGAAACGACGAGTAGCTTCAACAAGGATTTTCATAATGCAGAAAAACACGTGCACAAGACAGTTTGTATTACTGGCGGTAATCGCCGGAATGGCATTTTTTGCCGCGGAGACCCGGGCGTCAACAGTTGTCGCGGATTCCAACGTCGCGGAACGATCCGATGTCATCAATATCGATGCCATGACAATTTTTGGTCCCATTGAACGGCCCACCGTCGAGTTCCTGCACGACAAACACACACAAGCTGCCAAAAAAATGGGCAAAGACTGCCTCACCTGTCATCCGCGGGATGAGGACTCCGGTCAGCTCAGTATCAGATACATGCGTTTCGGGGATATGGATAAGAAAACAGTAATGGATACATACCACGCAGGGTGTATCACCTGTCACAATGAACAGCTTTCGGCCGGTGAAACCTCCGGGCCGGTCGTATGCGCCGGATGCCATGGCAAAACAAAAAAAACGATTTCCAATCGGCAGACCGTCGTCATGGATAACTCGCTTCACCTTCGCCATATCCGGAAGACGAAAGGGGGGTGTCGCATATGTCACCATGTGTATGATGCCGAAGCAAAGAAACTTGTCTACAAGAGACGTGAGGAAAGCGCCTGCCGCTACTGCCATCCGGACCTGCCTGAAGACGACCGAATGACTATTCGCGAGGCATCCCATACTGCCTGTATCGGATGCCATCGCCGCCTGACCGTCCAGAACAAATCATCCGGGCCAATGGAATGTATCGCCTGTCATGATGCCGAACACCAGGCAAATATAGAAAAATTGCCCAGGGTTCCGCGTTTAAGGGCAGGACAACCCGACTTTGTGTTTATCAAAACAGAGGGGGAGGGAGACACTGAGGTGAAAGCCGCCCGCATGAATCCGGTCCCTTTTGACCATAAAGCCCATGAGACGTACAATGACACATGCCATGTCTGCCACCATGCAACTCTGACGGGATGTGGCGAATGTCATTCGACGCCGGGCAAGAGAGAGGGTTCCGGGATAAGTCTGGAGCAGGCCATGCATCGGAATTGTATCGGTTGCCATGAACAGAGACAGCTTGAAAGTGCCTGTGCGGGTTGTCATGGGTTCATGAGCCAATCAAGGCAAATGCCCCAGACCTACTGCAGCACATGCCATATGGCGCCACCCGTAGGGGAGGTGAGGACCGACGCGGATCGAATGCCCGTGGCCTCAGCCGCTGAAATGCTGGCGGCACGAACACCGACGTTAGCGACATATGATATGGCCGATGTTCCGGAAAAGGTGACCATCGAGTCCCTGTCGGAAACCTACGCGCCGGTGGATATGCCCCATGGAAAGATCGTATCCGCCCTGGTAAATGGAATCGAGAACAACAAACTCACCGCCTATTTTCATACGGAACGGGGCACGCTCTGCCGGGGATGTCACCATAACAGCCCGGCAACCAAAACACCCCCCCGGTGCGTATCCTGCCACGACAAGCCTTTTCAGGAGAAAACTCTTTTCCGTCCCGGGCTCATGGCCGCCTATCATCAACAGTGTATGGGATGCCATGACCAGATGGGAATTGAAAAACCGGCTTCCCGGGACTGCATTGGGTGTCATAAAGAAAAGAGGAATCATCAATGAGTATAACACGCAGAAAATTTCTAGGGTGGATGGGCGCCGCAAGTGCTGCCGCGGTGGCCGGAAAAACAGCTAAAGCGGCTACCAACAAGGAATTTCCAGGATACCCGCAAGGCCTGGGAGTTCTCTTTGACGTTACCAGATGCATCGGATGCCGTCGCTGTGAAGAAGCCTGCAACGAGGTAAATGAGCTGCCCCCGCCGGAGATTCCGTTTAAAGAACTGTCGGTCATGGACAATAAGCGCCGGACCGATGCCGACCATTTTACGGTGGTAAACAGCTACAATATACCCGAGAGAAAAATCGGGTCGGTGTTTCGGAAAATCCAGTGCGATCATTGCCTGGAACCCGCCTGTGCATCGGCATGTTTTGTGAAAGCGCTCAAAAAAACGGAAACGGGCGCCGTGGTATACGATGCCTCCGTATGTGTCGGGTGCCGCTATTGCATGATCGCCTGCCCCTTTGAAATTCCGGCCTATGAGTATGACGAGCCCCTGACCCCCCGGATTCGAAAATGTACCATGTGCGCACCCAGGGTGGCCGATGGGCTGCTTCCGGGCTGTGTAGCATCCTGCCCGACCGAAGCCCTCACCTTTGGAAAACGTGACGGCCTTCTGAAAATCGCCCGGAAACGCATTCAAAAACACCCCGACCGGTACATTGATCATATATACGGAGAGCGGGAAATGGGCGGAACAAGCTGGCTCTACATCTCCGATGTCCCTTTCAGCAAGATCGGCCTTCGGGAAGATCTCGGTACGAAACCCGCGCCTGAGTTTACGGCGGGCGCCCTCGGTGCGGTGCCCATGGTGGTGGGATTGTGGCCGGTACTTCTGACCGGGATTTATGCCATAAACAAGCGAAAGGAAAAAATTGCCGCCGGGGAGCAGGCAGAGGCCGTGGCCGCTGCTGTTGAGAAAGCAAACGAAACCGCCGCGAATAATCTTGCCGCCGCAATGGAAACAGCCGAAAAAGAAAAAACCTCGGCTGTTGAAAAAGCGGTGAAAAAAGCCCTGGAAGAAGCGGCCAAACGGGAAGAACCAACAGAAGCGTCCGAAAAGGATGATACACGGGAGGATGCCTGATGGCAAATGAAGCGAACACAAGCGGCAAGCCGCTCTTGACACCGTTCAATATTGTTGCCGGAATCATACTCATCCTCGGTGCCGTGGTGACCGTAATACGCTTTACGCAAGGGCTCGGGCCGGTGACCAACCTTTCCAATTACAATCCCTGGGGACTTTGGATCGGGTTCGATCTGCTGGTGGGCGTTGCCCTGGCTGCCGGCGGATTTGTCACCTCTGCCGCCTGCTACATCTTCGGCATGAAAAAATTTCATTGCGCCGTGCGGCCGGCCATACTGACCGGTTTTCTCGGTTATGCCCTGGTGGTGCTGGCCCTGAACTACGATGTGGGGAGACCCTGGCGACTCCCTTATCCGTTCATCGTTTCCCGGGGGACCACTTCCATGCTCTTCGAGGTGGGCGCCTGCGTCGCACTGTACCTGACGGTACTTTTCCTGGAGTTCTCGCCTGCCGCTCTGGAGTGGCTTGGCTTGAAAACGCTTCGCAATCTAATTCACAAACTTACTCTGGTGCTTACCATTTTCGGTGTGGTGCTCTCCACACTGCATCAATCTTCCCTGGGCGCCCTGTTCTTAATTGCCCCCTCCAAACTTCACCCGCTCTGGTACTCCGCTTATCTGCCCATCTATTTCTTTATTTCGGCAATTATTGCCGGACTCTCCATGGTGATTTTCGAAGGCGCCATCGTCCATCACTATTTTGACGACCGGATGGATAAAACCCATATAGCGGAAAAAGACAGCGTGGTACTCGGATTCGGCAAGGCAGCTTCATGGGTATTGGCCGGGTATTTCATCATTAAGGTGATTGGCATTGCGGTGGATAACAACTGGCACTACCTCGCCACCGGCTATGGTATCTGGTACCTGGTGGAGCTTCTGGGGTTTGTGGCCCTCCCCTGTTTTCTTTATGCCATCGGCACCCGGGAAAAAAATCTGACCCTGATGAAATGGGCGGCGGGCTGGACGGTACTTGGGATTGTCCTCAACCGGCTCAATGTTTCACTCATTGCCTTCAACTGGCACCTGCCGGCCGATGAACGGTATATCCCCAGTTGGATGGAAGTTTCAATCACCCTGTTCGTTATAACCATCGGGATTCTGGTATTCCGCTTTATCGTCACCCGGATGCCGATTTTGTATAAACACCCCGATTACATCGAATCACACTAAAGGAGACCCCGTATGGAAGGGACGTTCAATACACTCCAGGAATTCATGCTACACACCAAAGGGGTGGTATATATCATCATGGTGGTGGCACTGCTTGTATTTGTTGGTTTCTGGCGGTTTCTTTCCGAAAACGACGAAGAGTAGAGGAGATCAACGCTTATGTATCAGTTTGTTACCGGCCCGCTGGCATGGGCCGCCTTTGCGGTCTTTTTTATCGGAATTCTCTTCCGGATTGTCTGGTACATTCGGGGACTCGACTGGCGGGCCGATCGGGTCGCCTACACCGAGCATGCAGTGTATGGCTTCCGTGGCGCCCTTCGTTCCATCGGATACTGGCTTGTTCCCTTCGGGACCCATAGTTGGCGGTTCTATAAGGGAATGACCGTTCTGGTATTCTCCTTTCACATCGCCCTTCTCCTGACGCCGATTTTTCTGCGTGCCCATAATGTCCTTCTGCAGGAGAGATGGGGGGTCAGCCTCTGGTCCCTGCCCGAGGGGCTTTCGAATATTCTGACGCTTGTTGTCATCGTGGCGGGTCTTTTTCTGCTCCTTCGCCGGATCGCCTATCCCCAGGTACGCATTCTTACCACCGCATATGACTATCTGTTGCTGCTTATCGCCGTAGCACCCTTTGTGACGGGCTTTATGGCCTATCACCAGGTAGCCGACTACAATTTCTGGCTCATTGCTCATATTCTTACCGGTGAGGTCTGGCTGATAGCCGTCCCGCTCACGAAACTGTCTCACTTTGTTCTCTTTTTTCTTTCGCGCGCCCAGATCGGAATGGATTTCGGCATCAAGCGGGGCGGCATGAAAAATAAGGGGGTTGCCTGGTAGAAGCCCCTTCTAAACCATCATACAAAAGATGGAGCAATAAAATGCCTGAAGGAAAACTTTGTAATAGACAACCGGTGACAACAAAGGAAATGCTGGACGCCCTCTTGGCGGATAAAAGCGGCAAACAGTATTACGAGGAGATGAAACAGCTGGATGTAGACCAGAAGGCCCTGTGGGCCGCGATCCGGAAAACACTCAAGTCACGGATGAAAACCTGGCTTGAGATCTGCGCCCATTGCGGTATGTGCGCCGACAGCTGTTTCTTTTACCTGGCGAACAACAAGGATCCGAAACAGGTGCCCTCCTACAAGATCCAGTCGACATTGGGAGAGCTTGTCCGAAGAAAAGGACGGGTCGACAACGCGTTCATGCACATGGTTATGGACACGGCATGGGGGAAATGCACCTGCTGCAACCGCTGCGCCACCTATTGCCCCTTCGGCATCGACGTGGGAGTCATGTTCAGCTATCTCAGGGGGCTGTGCTATTCCCAGGGGTTCGTTCCCTGGGAACTCAAGATCGGCGCCGGCATGCACCGGGTTTACCGGGCCCAGATGGATGTAACCAGCGAGGACTGGGTGGAAACCTGCGAGTGGATGGCGGAGGAATATGAAGAGGAGTGGCCGGGGCTCGAAATCCCGGTGGACAAGGAAAATGCGGACGTTATCTATACGGTAAACGCCCGGGAACCCAAGCACTACCCGGAGGATCTCGGCGAAGCAGCCGTTCTGTTTCACCTGGCGGGTGAGAACTGGACCGTCCCCAGTGAAGGGTGGGAAGAGACCAGCCTGGCCATGTTCGCGGGGGATTGGGAGGCCTGCAAGCTGCAGGTACAGTCCGTATATGCCGCCATGGACAGGCTCAAGCCCAAGAAAATGGTCGTCACCGAGTGCGGCCATGCCTATCGCGCCACGGTGATCGAGGGACCATACTGGGCCGGATTCAAAACCGGCCGGACCCCGGTGGAGAGTTTTCATTATATCGAGTGGGTGGCCGAAATGCTCAGGACCGGAAGGATTAAAATCGATCCGGCCAAAAAGATCAAAGAGCCGGTGACATATCAGGATTCGTGCAACTATATCCGAAACGCCGGCCTGAAAGACGTTGCCCGGGAGATCATGAGCTACATCGCCGAAGATTTCCGGGAGATGGAACCCAACAAGGAGCACAATTTCTGCTGCGGCGGGGGCGGGGGCATGAACGGACTCGGCCGGTACCGGGAGCAGCGAAACATCGGCCTCAAGGTCAAACGGGACCAGATTCTCGCCACCGGGGCCAAGCTGGTTATCTCCCCTTGTCACAACTGCTGGGATGCTATCCGGGACCTGGAGGAGGTCTATAAAGTCGGTATCCGGTGGTCTTTCCTGAAACCGCTTCTGATCGAGATGGCCGTTGTACCGGATCATCTGAAGCCACCGGAGGAGTAATAACCAGCGATAAATTGAAGCCGTCGAAAATGGAGAGTGCAAGGCAGAGGGTACAGAGCCGGATTTGTTATAATGAAAATTGCCCCGAATCTAAGACATCCTTGACACTTATTGAGTTATCGCGCATTTTCTATTCCGTCTTTAGTGTGGGGATTTATATTTAGATTATTCTTGGTCGACACATTCTCTGCTTTTAATGCAAATCACACGCACAATTCATTTCCAGCGTCATTTGCTGCCATTTTTCAATCCTGCGCTGTAGTTCCGCCTTGCTGTCTTCGTCTTCCCTGAACGCTATTGTCACCCAATCCATTTCGTTCAATGAAGTGACCACTTCATCAATTTTATTATAGGGTATGGAAATCATGCGTAATCCCGATTGGACAATCTTTCGCCGTCTTAGGCCATGATAAAATCCTGTCGTTATATGATTCACTTTTCCTGAAATAAGTGGTTGGACGAAGCCGCTACGCGGCGGAAAAAAATCTCATAACAGTGTATACCTCTCTGGATTGCCCAATCCCGGGCGTCATAAATCAAAAGGAGGTATACCATGAAAAAATCTGAACAGAACCGATTTGACAAGCTTTATCAACGACATTTACGTTCTCTCAAACTCCAGGGCAAAAGTCAAAAGACAATTGAGGCTTATTCGCGCGCCGTCCGCCGGATCAGTGAACATTTTGATTGTTGTCCGGACAAATTGTCCTTGGAACAACGAGAACAATATTTTTCCGATTTGGTGAAATCCCACTCCTGGAGTACCGTCAAGATTGATCGTGTCGGGTTGCAGTTTTTCTGGAAACATGTCCTCAAAAAAGATTGGCAGTGGCTTAATATCGTCAAGGCCCCAAAAGTGCGCTCATTGCCGGATATCCTCACCGTTGCCGAAGTTGAAAAATTGATCGGCGCGACACGCAACCTGCGATACCGGGTATTTCTGCTGACAACCTATTCCATGGGCTTACGCCTGGCGGAAGCCCTCTCCTTGCAAGTAGGCGATATCGACGCTCAGCGTAAACAGGTTCATATCCGGCGTGGCAAGGGACACAAAGATCGTTTCGTCCCATTGCCGGATCTGACCTGTGAGGCACTACGCGCCTTATGGTGGAAACATCGCAACCGTTGTTGGTTATTCCCCAATGCCGTGGGTTCGCCCGAGCGCATCCAAAAGGCCACCACCCATATGGATCGCGGCGGTACTCAAGCCGCAATGAAAGCCGTGGTTGACGAGTGTGGCATAAAAAAAAAGTCTCTATTCACTCCCTGAGGCACTCATTTGCAACTCATCTGTTGGAAAAAGGCTTAGACCTCCGTTATATCCAGTCAATCCTCGGCCACAGCAGTCCCGAAACCACCGCTCGCTACACTCAACTGACTGATACCGTCAAACAGAATGCCGCTAAAGTCATTAACGAATTGATCGATACACTCCACGTCGATTTAAGGAGGAAATAATCATGCAGCTTGCCTCTATAATCGATGAATACCACGATGCCTTTATCGCGAAATACAGTCCCCGGCTTCTACCGGGGCATTTCCGCGCAATCAATGCAATCCGCAGATGTCGAACACAGGAGGCCGAACAATTACTATTACAATGCAAGGACTGCGGTCTTGCCGCACTGCGGCCTTGTTCCTGTGGACATCGAAGCTGCCCGCAATGCCAGAACCATGAAACTTCACTCTGGCTGGACCGACAGCAAACCAAGTTGTTGCCGGTTGAGTACTTCATGGCAACCTTTACACTCCCCTACGAGCTAAGGCTCCTGGCATGGGATCACCAAACCCTCGTTTACAACTCCCTTTTTGCGTGTGCTTCCGGCACGCTGAAGGACTTTGGGCTTAATCCCAAAAATCTTGGCGCAAGCATCGGCATGACCGCAGTCCTGCATACTCATACCCGTCGCCTGGATTATCACCCGCATGTTCATGTCGTGGTGCCGGGCGGCGGTGTAAACAAGACCAGGAAACAATGGAAGAAGAAAAAAAGCAAGTATCTCTTCAACGAGTTCGCTCTGGCCAGAGTGTTTCGTGCCCGTTTCCTGGAGATGTTAACCCAAGCAGGCCTTTCTTTGCCCGATTCGGTGCCTCAAAAGTGGGTTGCCCACTGTACTCACATCGGAAAAGGGCTGCCCGCTCTGAAATATTTATCGCGGTACCTATACCGAGGCGTCATCAGTGAAAGAAATATCGTCTCGAACCAAAACGGTGACATCACATTTAAATACACCGAAAGCCGTACCGGTAAAACCCGTTACCGAACTGCCAAAGGAGAAGACTTCCTTTGGCTCGTTTTGCAGCATGTTTTGCCAAAAGGGTTTCGTCGGGTCAGGGACTATGGTTTTCTCCACGGTAATGCCAAAAAGCTACTGAAACTCGTTCAATTGGTTTTGCATGTTATGATTCAAGCCCGAGATGCACGTCCCCGGCCGGTCTTTAAGTGCCCGGCATGTCAGGCGCCCATGCGAATACTGGGTGTCAGTTCGAAGATACGATCGCCAGGGTAGCATACCAAACGGCAATGGCTCGCTGTAAATATAAGCACAGGAGGAACTGAAAAACGCCATGACATAAAAGGCCTGCGCAAAGCCTCTCTGAAGGCTTAATGATCCTGCTCGCCCTTAGAAATTCTCTCCCCCATGTTGGGGGTACACCTGCCTCCCGTCAAAAAAGATATTTTCTTATATAAAGGTCACTACTCAAATCCCGACGGGCTTGTCCAACCCAGGATAAGATCGTGGATCGCTCCGCTCTCACGATCTATCCTTATTCGATATGCATACATCCAGCTGCAACTGATAACCGGTGATGATATGGATTCCCATAAATCACCGGAAATATAACTCGTTGCCCGCATCAGAATTTCAGCTTTAACAGTATCGGCAAAAATAACGATCAGATCCGGATCAAAATCGCAGATATCTACAGGTGCAAAGACAACAAAGTTCACGGCGCCCGGAACGAGAATTGGAAGATTTTGATACAGTTTCATGCAGGCCGAACGTGTTTTATAAATACCGAAATCCAATTCTGCCTGTCCGGAAGCAGTAATGGTTGGTTTCGGTATCATGCCCAGCACCATTTTACCTTGGCAGGTGTCATTTTCTTTTGATATAAAAAACTTACGTTCTGCTTCCTGAGCCTTTATGACATATTGACAGAAAGCAAGTTTGAGATTCGATGCGTCGGTGTCCGCCGGTTCTGTCGGAAGATATTGTATGGCAACGGCCGGCATGGTCAAATTCAGTTTTTTAAATACTTCTTTTGCTCTCTCGTTTAACATAGATCCTTTCACTCTCAATCATGATTCATCTTTAAATTGTTATACACAATGGTATAGTCTGTTACCGGGTCCGGGAAATTCTCCCAATCCATGGCATTCCCGTCATTTTCTCCATTCATCGATCCTATAAGAAAGTCAATATCCTTCGCAGATCCGTTTCTGAAATCATCCCACCAGGTCGCGGAATAGATCTTGCCGTCCGCATATCTCGCCCCGGTAAATATCTCCGCGTGAATATCTTTTATCTTGTCCAGTATGGCATTGTCGCTCAGGGAAACCAGCGCCTCTACCGTGTTACACCCAGGATTTCAAATATTTTTTCGAGTTTTCCCATGCCTCTTCTTTCGTTGTCATGATGACTTTAAACATCGGCACGCCGCTCTGCTCGATGGCGCGTTTGAAATACCTGTTGGCTTCGGGATCCGCCATAAGATGGTAGACCGCTCCACCACCTGAGGACTGCCCCATGATCGTGACATTATTTACATCGCCGCCCCAGGCCACGATGTTTTCATTGATCCATTTCAAGGCCTGCATCTGGTCCAGTTTCGTCAGGTTCACGGCATCCGCATAGTCATCGGTATATAAGGTTTTTGAAAAATCATAGTTACATAAAAACCGGATATACCGCCATTATTTCCGAGGCCCGTATACGGGTAAAGGCATACCGACCTCCAACGCGCCCAAATCCGGAGCTTCACCGGTAAAATTATCATTCACGTTCGGAATAACACACCCTGCATCAATTGCAGCGGCATCGGCAACCATCTGAAAATCAGATGGCATGATATCATAATAAACCTGGGTTGGCGATTTATAGTCCGGCACGTCTACATTCCGGAAAATACTGAAATCGATTAACGTACTATGTGCATCTTGCCCTGAAACCTCTTGAAACTGTGCCAAATCGGTAAATTTTCGAACTACCGGTGGATTGGCATAGTCTTTCATTGTTTCCATCGGCGGTGAATTCCACGCAAATGAATACGATGCCCTCGGATTGGGGCAAAACCCATTATAATCGGAAGAGGTATAGTTGGTGAAAGTTTCGGCTGAAAAAATCGGTTCTTCCGGAAGCCAATCCAGAATCAAGTTGTTTCGGAAATGGTAGTTTGAACCAAGACCGGCCATTACTTTTGAGATTGAGGTGTTATGATAATAATGCGAACCGGATGGATTGGATTGGTGTTTTACAAAGCCGGACGAGCTGCTATGGTAGATAATATTGCGTATAAAATAAACCGGACCGCCGTAAAGGGTCTGAGAACTCAGGGCCGATGACGCTCCATCGACACAAAAGTTTCGCAAAATCCTGCCGTTGTACATCATGCCGTCCGCTTCGATCGCATTGTCGTGAACATTTCTGATGACATTGTTATAGATGTCATTGGAAACGAACATTCGATCCTGTTCCAACACTTCCCCCACCGGGTAGACATCCGGATGGCCATAAGCCGGATATCCTTCCGGTACGCCGTATGTGGCATGGCATATGCCGTTGTGAAAATTGGCCACGTAGTTATGGCAGATAACGTGTCCGGCCCCCGCGACCTTGACGGCATATTCCGACAGGCATCTCTCGAAGGGATAGGATGATTTGCGGGGCGGTTTTAACCAGCCATGAACCCCGTTCGGGTCGTGCCGACCGATAAAAACATTATCCGCGATATAAAAATTTTTCGAACCGGACCACTCCGTGTGAATTCCTTTATCGATATTTTCAAACCGGCAGTTTTTCACCGTCAACCCGCTGGAACCGGCGATTCGTTTCTGGCCGGCCCAAAATCCGACATCGGTGTTTCGGATGGTCAATCCTTCAAAATAATTGTAATTGGCGGCCATGACATTGAAAAGGTTGAAGTTGCCGTTGCCGTCGAAGATTACCTCTCCATCCCCTGCGTTTTTGATGACAATCGGTTTTTCGGGAGTACCGCTCTGGGTTAAAAAATAGGTCCCTGAAAATTTCGTCCCCTGGCCCTCTTTAAAATAAGTAGCGCCATAGACGGTCCAGTTCGCTTTATACAGCCCGGCATGGACCAGAATCGTATCACCGGGCTGTACGCGAGGCGGATGCAGATTCCACCAGTCCGCCGTGCAACCGTAACCGAGATAATAGGCACCCATTAGATTATCGAAATAGGGCGCTTCTTTAGGTCCCTTATGGTTGTAAGGGTAAACATGATAAACCTTCCCGCTTCCTGAAGGTTCGGGTTCGGGACGGGTTCTAACGGTGATTGTTTTGACGGCCTTCCCATGAACGCCATCCGGATCGGACATATTGAATTTACACTCATAGGCCGTATCGGGTTGAAGATCCATGATGCTGCCGGCGAACAAATTGGGAGTTATATAATCGATGGTATTGCCATAAAAACTGTTGATGCATTCCTCGTTCTGGATGCGCAACAAGGGCAGTGCCTTTTTCCAGGGCTTCTCTCCCTTTTTCCGGTAAAGGACCTCAACCACGGCGTTATGGTTGGCATCGCCTTCTATATACCACTCAAAGCCCAAACAGATCAGGGTGGCAGGTTCAACCACGAATCTCCCTGACGCGACTGCTAATTTTGAATCCATGGAGTTGTTGCCGGAAAATGCGGACTCGTAAAAGGATAATAGCGAAAATGACACAATGAATAAAATCAAGAAGATGTTATTAGCCGCCTTATTCATCATACAGTCTCCTTTTTAGGGGCGTCCCCTGTTAACTCCGTTTCCGGCCAATGGATGGCGCATTCAAGACTTTAATCTGCCGAGTATCGGTGACAATAGCACCTTCAGTGTCGGTAAAGGTCATGGTAATCGTAAAATTTCCAGGCATAGATATGCGTGGATGGCGTCCCCTCGCCAACAGTGACCGTGCCGCCCCCCCCAATCCCATTTGAGAGATGGCCAATCAGGGAGTCCCGGGTAACGGTAACAGGTCTTGTCATCGGAGAAGACCATGTCATCGTCTGCTGCCCAGACTTTGTCGCCTGCGTGCACGGTATCCGATAAAACGGCGATTCTCACTTTCAGAGGTGTATTCGGACGGGTCTTAGGGAAACCCGAAACCGGCCGGGTTTTTTCACCCCGAGCGTTCACATTCATTGCAAATGATTTTGGGAAAGCGTCATTTACCTTGACCGGATCCAACCTGGCATTGGTCAAACCGGCCGACCTCAGCTTTTTAAGAATATAGTCGATGGCTTCATCCGCCTTTGGACCGGGATGTATGCCGGAATGAACGCCATATCCGGCGATATTGAATAGATCCAGCAGCATTCGCTGGACATCCCGTTCCGGATCTGCTTCGATCATTTCCGGCGACGCTTCGGCTGTAGAACTCGACATATGGCCAAGGAAGGATGCCATCGAGGGAGAAAGGCCCAGACCCGCGAGAGCCGCTCCACTCCAACCGTTTGAAAGAATTTACGTCTGTTTGTTTTCATATTACAGCCTCGTATGGCTATTTGACGTTCATTACTCCAGCGGCAGGGGATGCCCAGCGGCTTCTTTGTCCGGGCATTCTTCCCATCTATTTTAAATGACTCATGGAAAGGCCGGTAATCAGGGTGCTGTTTTCAATATCGGTTTCAAAATATCATAAGACCGGCCGTCTCAGTATTCATTGGATATTATGATCTTTTCGAAAGAATGCTATTGTCTTTCAAGCAGCTTTATCACCCTGATAGGTTTACCATCTTTAGTGCCGATTAAGGATTGCTTCATCGTTTTTCCATCCTTGCTGACAATTTTATGATACCTGGCAAATTGTATACCGTCTTTCATGAGGTTAACGCACCAGTGGCCTTTATCAATGTGTGTTTGAACATAGACTATTCCTTCCGGGAGAGTTCTGGAAAGGACCTTGGCATACCCACCTTCTTTAGGCCATGTCCACAAAGCCGTATACAAAGAGCCATCCGGATTGATTGTTTTTATGGATAATTCTATTAAACCTCCTTCAATTTCACGATAGGTGTTGATGTCTTCTTTTATCCCTTGTTGGCTGGCAGGGAAACTCGATTTCTCAAGATTGGTCTTCCATGTCCCAATAAGTGGATCAGCGGCCCATAGGTTCAGAGGAAGGGAAAGAACAAAAATAATGAATAGTATTTTTTTCATAATTACCTCCAAGTATAGTATTTATGAACAATTTGACATCAATATGTTAGGTATGCTAACCAAATAAAACAAATTAATAGTTTTGATGTATTATATTAGCTTGGCTAATTAAAATTCAATGGCGGGAGACAGATTCTCATGTAGTTGCCCCCATCGGACATCCATTGATCAAATTATCAAAAATTACGTTGTCTGATTTGGCAAAATACCCCTTGATACTCTCCCCAAAGATGCTGAAATACTCAAAACGCAGGATAATTGAAAATAAATTCATACAGAAGGGGTTAAACTACAAGATTGTAATGGGAGCCTCTAACTTTATATTAGTCGCAACCTATGTGGAGTTGGGGATAGGTATCACTTTCGTTGCTTTGGGATTTGAACTAAATAAATATCTACTCGAAAAAAGGTATCATATATATCGATTAAACACCTCTTTGAACCCAATTATTTTGCACTTGTAATGAGGAAAAATATAATTTTACACCCCTACCGGGAAGATTTTATCAATCCTATACTCGTATAAACTTTATTCAAAAAAACTTTTGGATTCTTTTTTTCCGACCATTTTTTCAGCACCCGCTCTTTGTAAGGCGGTTGATGCAATCTGCGCATAGAGCTGAGCCTTAGCAAAGCTGGTCAGAGCCGAACCCCGGAGTGCGTTACGCCTCCAGACCTCTTTTTCCAAATATGCGAAGGCGGTCCTGTCAATACCGATTGAATAAGCAACCATCGCATTGTCGAGATGTTCCCGGACTTCCGCGACCAGGGCAGATGTAAGATATGGGGGCGCGGGCGAAGTGTGAATTTCTTTTTCGAAAAAATCCGCGGCGGCCCAGTAATAGGTCAACGCATCGGTATCCGCCTGATTTATGACCTTCTCCGGATCCGGCGACAGCCTGATTTTTACATACTCGCCTGTGGCATAAGCCGGGATTCCGTTCCCGCTTGGGGTTCCGGTTGCAAGGTAAGCGGTTAGCTCTGAAGGACGAAATATGCTTTCACTGACGGATCCGTGATCGTTCGACAAAAACGGCGATCCCGGTTCATTGCGATGCCAGATGCCGGCGGTCTTCTCATACCAATCGACGGAAGAGAATAGCCTTTTAATGAAATCGAAATCAATGGAACCCGGCGAGGCCTCCCTCAGATGCTGAAAAACCGTATCGTATCTTTCCAAAGTATCCGCCTGAGACAACCAGGGCGGATTATAAGATGCCAAGCTTGGATCGACAAGATGGTTCGTCTGAACTAAAAATCCGTTTTCTCCCGATAGGAATCTTCTTGCATAATGATCGGCGCTGGTTTCGAAGACTTCAGTACCGTTTGCATCGCTGAGTATAAAACCACCGACGACACCGCCCCTGGGTGTATCTTGAAGGTATTTCACCGCATCATCCCGGGAAGAGGCCACCTGCGCCAGATAATGAAAGTAGACTCGGTCAATCCCCAGACAGGCGTCGCCGTGGGGATGGCTGTCATCGACCAGGCAAGGCCGTTGCTGTTCATGGCGCTGTTGGAATTCACTCTGCCTGAGTAAGTCTGAGAAACAAAGCTGTGGCCCGTTTTCGGGAAAGCGATCAGGATAATATTATCCATCATTTCCGTATTGGCCATCTGGGTAATGGCGTGGATGGGTTTACCGTCGGATGTGGAAGAACCGGCGGCGGCGAGACTATTGCATGAATGATAAGATGCCTTTGACGGTTTTTTACTTTCCGGGCCGACGGTCTTCAGCGAGCCTGTTTCAATTCCGGGGGGATAGGCATTGGCCGGCCTTGGCCAGAGCTCCGACGGGTATACCATCAAAAGAACGAGGTCATCGTAGCTCACTCCATGCCCCATGTTTCCGCACCCCCGCGACATCCCCTCCAACCATTCTTTTAAGCGTCGGATCATACTGCATTAAATAGTGATTCCAGGCCTGCATATCGGCGGTGACCGTTTTTTCACCGCCCTCGATGTTTTTATAAAGCATGCTTTTAAATATGGCGAGATTGTGAATAATCGCAGGCGTTGCCTGTTCACCGTATTGCACCCCCATTTCGTAGTTGGTTCCCGAGACCACAACGATTTGAGGAAATCCGGTTGAACGATAGGGACCAGGGGTATCGGGAGTTTTTACCGCGGCAGTCTTGGCAGCGGCTTCCCCATAGCTTGCTTGCTGAGTTATGGAAAAGCAAATACAGATTATAATTAGAAGAAAGTGAAAATATCGATGTTTTTTGTTCATGAATGAATCCTTTCCGGACGTTCATTTCGATTCTACTGGCGTAATAGAATATTTGAAGCCACCTCATGTTTTCTTTTGATTTGCATTATGATGATTTGTTCCGGCAAGAATTCGAAAACGGATTGCGCGATTCGGCTTCTCCCCTTTTTGTGGTTTTAGCGCGATATCGCGTCCATCAGGGATTCAAGCGCCGAGTTGAGACTTTTCTTGCCGACAGCCGAGCCTTTGAAGTGGCCTAAACGCACAATCACGAGATCATGCGTAGGGATGATGATTGTTGCTTGGCCTCCGGCCCCTTCCATGGAAAAGGCGCTTCTCGGTGCGGGATAATGATCATTACTGTTGATCCAGAAAAAACCGCCGTAAATGGGGTTGTCATCCGCTTCCCATGCCGGTCCCGCGGTACTGACAAATTCGGCGTACCCCTCCGGCAAGACGCGTTCCCCATTCCACATGCCGTCTTGCAGGTAGAGATTTCCGAGTCTGGCCCAGTCGCGGGCGGATGCCAGTTCATACCCCTGCAACAGGAAATTTCCAAAGGGGTCCGTCTCTAAAACCATTGTCCGGACACCGATTTTGTCGAACAGTTCCCTCTGGGGAAATGACAGATAATCATCACCGCGTTTTTCAACCCCGAGGCGGATGAGATAGTTAACCAGTACCGGATCGGTGTTGTGATATCGACCGACCGTCCCCGATGGCCACTGCAGCGGCCGTGTCGCCGCATATTTGAATGAATCGACGCCGCCGGTATATAAAAACAGATGGTCCGGATACGGTCCTCGGGGATCATAGTCGGGATCATGCGGTGCGATAATTCTCAGACCGCTCGACATCTGAAGAAGATCACTGATCCGAATCTTGCCGCGCGGATCTCCCGGTGCTTGCCATTCAGGTATCGGCGCCGGTTGCTCAAGCGTATAAACACCCTGTTGAATAAGAACTCCCATCAGCGTCGCCGTCAGACTTTTACCCATTGACCAGCTCTCAAGACGCGTATCTTTGGTAATGCCTTCGCCGTACCGTTCTCCTATCAGTTGACCTTTATAGGTCACAACAAAAGCAGCCGTCATCGCTTCTGCCGGCTCGAAAGCGGCATTTATCGCCTTCTGCAGCTTGCCCGCGTCTATCTCCGATGGCAATGGCCGGTTAGACATCTTGTCGCCCATAGGCCAGGGTTGAACCGAGGAATCGGGCAATTCGCTCCGGATTCGCTCCGGTGTAAAACTCACGGATTGTTGCCCGATCGGCAATGCCACGCAGCCCTGATCGCCCAGGTACTTTGCTGTTCGGACAACGCCGCTGGGCAGGGTGATGTGGACCGCCTTATTCTCCCGGTCTACTATAGGTTCTCCGACCTTCGCCCTTGCTTCATAAGGGCTTGTGAAGTATCCCACATTTTCCGCGGCAAAGGCAGGCTCAAGGCCGGTTATGAAAACAGCTGAGCACATGATTTTTGCATACCCGGAAGTATGGTGTGTGAGTGGATCACCCGGAGGGGGGACATATTGTGTATCCATTTCTAGTGATTTGGCTCGTTCTAACGATTTCCGACGGTTTTCAGGATCACTTGGATATTGGCCGGCAACACTTTGTGCAAGGAGTAACGAAAGCACCAAAACGGTTACGGAAAGAGTAGGTTTCAAGACTCACCATCTGTTTATTATTTTTGAGAGCCATTTTCAAAACGTTTTCCCGCCAGACGCGGAATCAAGCTTAAAGCGGATCGGCCAATGCAAGATTGGTCAAAATGACACGTTTTGAAATTGGCTGCTGATATTATTTT
The DNA here is from genome assembly GCA_963677545.2 of Desulfobacterales bacterium. Taxonomy (GTDB): domain Bacteria; phylum Desulfobacterota; class Desulfobacteria; order Desulfobacterales; family JAFDDL01; genus JBECKW01. Next base: position 37,769 of record CAXXKH010000012.1, read on the forward strand.
TGTTACTGTAAATCCGGTGGGTCCGCCGGACCCACCGGATTTGCGGTCGTTTCTGATCGACCTTTCACATTTGATAAATATCAATTAAAGTACCAGACGCGTTTAATGCTGAACGCAAACTCCCTCGGACGCGCCGGCAGGCCTGCGGTAACGGCATAGCTAGTAGCAGTGCTAACCGTCAGGAAATAGTACTCGTCCGTCAGGTTGGTAGCCTCCAATGCCGCTTGCCATTTCGCATCTTTTGAAAACCATGACAAACGTCCGTTAACAAGATAATACGCATCGATCTTGTTCAGTTCATCGTTCAGAGTGGTTGTAAAGACATCATCCTGCCATTTGACGTCGATGCGGGGCGTCAGGTCTCCCATATCACCGAGATCGATCCTGTATTGTGCGCCGAGGCTCCATTTCAACTCAGGCGTGAAGGGTGCAATACTGTCAGGTGTTACTTGTGTGAGTTCCAGACTCGAATATTCGAAGTCGATCCAGGCAAATGACAAATCAAGAGCGAAATTCCTTGTCGGACGCCAATTGGCTTCCACCTCGACGCCCTTCACTTCAGCGTCGCCGATATTTTCCTGGGTGGCGCAAGGTAACTGTTCATTAACAGGTTCAGTAGGCGCCCAGAAGCATGTTGTTAAAGGCAACTGGATATCTGTATAGTCGTTAAAAAAGGCGGACGCATTAAGTCGGAGTTGATTCCACAACGTGCTCTTCATACCGACTTCGTAGTTGGTAAGCTCTTCGGGATCAAAGGCATGAATCTGGCTCGGATAGAACGGCCGCGCATTATTGCCGCCGGCCTTGTAACCGGTTGCTAGCTGGGCGTACAGCATAACATTTTCCGTAATGTCATAATCAAAGGCGACTCGGTAATCAAAACGATCGCTGGAATATGAGACGCCGAGTCCGTCCAGGCCCGCTACCAAGTTATTGGCCGGTTGGCCGGCTCCAAAGGGAAAGCCCATGGGGGGATCCGGCAATGTCCCGTCCGGGTTGTGCCGATGGAATTCATAGCTCTTTTCATCTTCGGTATATCGCATACCAACGGTCAGGTCCGCACGGTCGGATAGATGAAGACTCAATTGCCCGTATCCGGCCTTGCTTTCCGACGGCACGATGTCTGGACCGTGAAGAAAATCAAAGGCCGCATAGTTCAGCGTCACACGCGCGTCCTCGTTGGTCTCCGCGTCGAGATAAAATCCGCCCAGCGTGAGATCCGCGAACCCGTCCCACAGCGAGGCACTGAGGCGAAGCTCCTGGGTAAACTGTTCGTGATCCATCCTCTGAAGCAATTGAACGACACTAATAGGCGAGCCGTCACTGTCATCCCCGAAAGCGTTCAGGTACTCCCGGTGAGAAGTGACGGAAAGCAGAGAGAGGTTATCGGTCAAATTCCAATTGAGACTAAGTGTGTAATCCTTCGATTCAAGGTTGTTGATCGGGGGCACGGCAGTGGGTTTGTAAGCCGCGATGTCCTGGCCGGGGTTGCCACCCTGGAAATTCGGATTCGGCGTACTTATACCGTCGTCCATATAGGTCGAATAGTTATAGTAGGAGCCGGATGGTGGGATAAATTGTGCCCCATAGGGTATATCACCAGAGGTGAATGCGCCGTCGCCGTCGTTATCGAAAAATATCGGGACAGAGGTAAGACCGTCCAGCGTGTCCGGGGCTTCGATGAGAACGAAGGGCGTTGCCTCCGAATTATCGTTTACGATATTGGCCGCGAAATTAACTTCGAACTTGTCCGTGGGAACCCATCGCAGACTGAAACGACCGGCCGTCATATTTTGACCGCCTTCTTCGCCAAGCTTGCAATTGGCGCCGTTTTCTACATGGGTGGGATAGCCATTCGGGCTGCCGTAATTCGGCGTATTGTTGCGACAGGCATAATCATAACGGTTCACATAGCCGTCCCTGGATCGTGAGGTGCCCGCTATCCGTACAAAGAGATTGTCCGTGACTGCAAAATCCGCTGCCCCTCTGACATCCATACGATTATACGATCCGACGGTCGCTTGAAAGAAGCCCGAGTTGTCGCCTTTGGGCTTGCGCGAAAAGAGTTTGATGGCGCCGCCGATGGCGTTTCGTCCGGCCAGTGTCCCCTGTGGGCCGCGCAGAATCTCCACACGTTCAAGATCCAGGAGGTCAAGAAGATTTCCGGTGATGGTCGCATAATAGACGTCATCCACATAAACGCCGACACCCGGTTCCACGGACGGGTTGAAATCGGTCTGCCCGATACCACGAATGAAAGCGATCAGAGAGCTGCCGGCGGAAGCCCCCGCTGGCTGGAGGGAGACGTTTGGCGCCTCGGCTGCGATTTGATCAACACGAATCTGATTCCGCGCCTCGAGTGTGTCCGAGGTCACGGCGGTGATGGAAAGCGGTGTGTCTTGTATCTGCTTTTCACGGAACTCGGCAGTGACAACGATTTCCTCCAACAGGAATTCATCTTCATCTGCTGTCTCATCCTGGCCCATTGCCGTCCCCCAGGTCAGTGACAGGATGAGAGCTGTCAATACGGCTGTTGCAAGTCTGGATAACGTTCTTCGATCCGGTTTTTTCATTTTCCCCCCCCATTGATTAAGACGGTTAATAAGAACGATCCCTCCGTTTGTTTGAATACATGTTTATAGGTTAGTATCCCGTAAAGAACCAATAAGCCCATTGGTTCTTCTTATAATTCCCCAGAGGCGGACGAGGTCGAAATACACCGTCGCTTGCGGCGTCACATTACCTTTACAGATACTCCTCTGCTCAGTGATGAAGTAGTTCATTCTCTAACCAAGTCAGTATCTAAAATGAGAGAACTGAAAAATCGATATGCCGGAATCTTTTATTAAATTTTTTTATAGTTATCAGGCTCAATAGCCGTTTATCAGCAAGGAGGAATGTCGGTTGTCAGACAATTGGTGTTTTGCTATCATGATCACCTGTCCTTGTCAACCCAAATCTGACTAAAAATTTCTAGAGGTTTCAGTTTTTTTATATCGCCAAAGTGTGTATAGCAATGCCAGAATTATATACACGCCGGCTGCCAAAAGGGTTTTGGGCGGAATGTCGGAAAGCAGAAAATATCCCTGGACGGATAGAACGACTATGGCGATGGTTACAATTACTTTAAGCATTAAAGGTGAAAATTTAAATTTTGATGCCTGATGGGCCTCTGGATATTTTTTTGCGAGAAATAGCGAGGATATTACCGGCAGAATATTCGCAATAAGAATAACCCCGGTTCCTAATTCGGAGATGAATTTAAGGGAAACTCCGCTCATAATCGGAATCAACCCGATGATGTAAAGCAACGTAAGGATAAAGTGCGGCGTCCCGAATTTTTCGTTGACTTTTCCAAGACCTTTCGGCAGCCATCTATCCTGACAGGCAATCAGAACACCTTTTGGAAGCCATGAAAATGTTGCATTCATTGTGGTTGCCAAAGCACACAAGGCGCCTCCGATAATAAAAAAATAAAACACGGGCGACGGGAATATCTCGCGCGCCACATTGGATAGCGGATGATAGGCGGTTTTTTCCAACGGCAAAACGCCGACGGCAACAATTGCAATCAACGCGTAGAGCACTCCGATGATGATTGTTGATGCGATAATGGCGATCGGAATGTCTCTTCCCGGGTTCTTCAACTCCCCCCCCATTTCGGCAACAACAACGGCGCCGGAGGTTGCAAACGTCATCAAGGCCGAAGCGGTAAGGAAGCCGCGAATTCCTCCTGTAAACAGCGTCTCGCCGGAGAACATATCAACATCTACTTTTCCCATGCCAACAACCAAAAAAACCAATAATGAAATGAGAAGGACCGCCAAAAGTATCTTTTGAATGTTCACAGCGGACTTCACGCCAAACAGGTTGGCTATGTAAAAAAAGGTGATGAACAGAAACGCAACGAGTCTCATGGGAATGCCGGGAACAATACTTTCCAGGTATTCGGCAAAGGATAGGGCATACATCGCCAGTGTAATCTGTCCAAGCCAGAAGAGAAGGAGATGAAAGAAGCCGAACGGCGGCGATAGGAGACGGCTGGAATAACGATAATTGCCCCCCGTCGTCGGTAAAGATGCGCCCATATATGCCGTTGGCAGGCAGGCGATGATCGTCAACACCGCCGCCATCACGAAAGCCAAAACGAGGCTCGCCCCCGTCATTCCGATACCGACTCCCGTCAATGCCATAATCCCGGCGCCTATTATTTGTCCGCTGGAAAAGCTGATTGCGCCGCTCAGTCCGATCGATCTCTTCAGATGATCCTCTTGAAGTTCATTCGCCGTATCGCTTGCCACTTTCTACTCCTTAAAATTGGTTTATTTGTTGCAAAAGGTTTTAAAGCAGCTTCTGCTCATTACCTGAGATCACGTTTTTTATACGAATCAGGCACTCATGAAGTATCGAACGCGGACAAGCGGCATTTATGCGTTCAAACTCCGCCCCTTCCTCACCGAAGATATAGCCTTCATCCAAAACGACGCCAGCCTTCCGCCTAATCATTTCTTTCAGTTGTACGGCGGTGAAACCATAGGATCGAAAATCAATCCAGGCAAAGTAGGTGCCCTCAGGGATTATATACCGGGCCTTTTCCAAGTGTTCGGAGAGAAATTGACTGACATATTCAAGGTTATCGTCAATATATCGGTTTACCTGATCGAGCCAGGATGCACCTCCGGCGTAGGCCGCCCGCGTTGCCACGATTCCAAATGGATTGACTCCTATCAGACCGGATTTGCCCGATTTCTCCGATGTCCATTTATTGCGGATCTCCTCACTTTTTATTATAATATTAGAAATCTGCAGCCCTGCTAAATTAAAGCTCTTACTGGCCGACGTGCAGGTGACGACATTCTCGTCCGCAATTATCTTTTCCAGGGGGATATGGGTTACTCGATCTCGGACCAGATCGCAGTGAATCTCATCGGAAATGATGGTGACATTGTTCTCCAGGCAGATATCGGCCAGTTTGAATAGTTCATCTTCCCGCCATACCCGGCCGACGGGGTTATGGGGGCTGCAAAGAATCATCAGGGTTGTATCGGGTTTGGAAGCTTTTTCTTCGAGGTCAACAAAGTCCATCGTGTAAAAGCCCTCTTTTTCGATCAGGGCATTGTTGACAATTCGTCGATGGTTATTTTCTATCAGGTTGATGAAGGGGTAATAAACAGGCTTCTGAATGATAATCCCGTCTCCGCGCTTCGTAAGGCTCCTGATCAGAATCGCCAATGCGGGAACAACGCCCGGCGAAGGGTGTATGTCCTGAAGGTCAAAGCCCCATTGGTGGCGTTTTAAAAACCAGTTTTGCACTGCCTTTAAATATTCTTCCGAACGGGCGTCACTATATCCGAATATTTTTTGGTCCACTCGATTGTGAAGCGCCCTTAATATCGGCTCCGCACAAGGGAAATCCATGTCGGCAATCCAGAGCGGCAGTAATTCAGCATCGGCTTTTCCCTCTATCGGAGGAATGAACTCCCATTTTACGGAATGGGTGCCGGTTCGTGAAATGACTTGATCGAAATTATATTGCATCTTCTTTATCCATTTCCAACGTTGTTTTAATATTATTCCGACTTCTGCATTTTAAACGTCTTTTCGGTGGACACGGTGACGATTTCCGCCGTTTCGAGTGCGTACTCTGAAGGCTCGTTGCCGATTCCGGGAAGCTCCGGGATGGTCATGTACCCATCCACGGGCTGATAATCATGGACGCAAAGCTCTCTGATGTCGGACGCCCTGTTGACGACGTGGTGTTCATGGATGCAGAAATTGGGAATCACCGCCTCCAGTTGCAATGACGCAGCCAATAGAATCGGGCTGGAACAGATATGGATCTGTACGCTCACGTCATATGCATATGCCATATCCGCAATTTTCTTGCATTCCGTAATTCCTCCGGATGTTCCCAGGTCCGGCTGGATCAAGGCAAGGGAGCCGTTTTCGAAATAGGGAACATATCCCATGCGCGTATAGATCCTTTCACCGCTGGCAATGGGGATGCTCACATTCTCCGCGACGAGTTTGGTGAGTTTGGGATTGGGAGTAATGGGCTCTTCATAACAGAAGATCTGATATTTTTCCGCCCGTTTGCCGATTTGAATTGCTGACTGAGTGTCGGTGAATGAATGGGCTTCCATCAGGATATCCACTGCCGGGCCGACGGCTTCCCTGACGGCGGCGATTCTCTCTTCCACCATGTCGATGTAATAAGGGCCGAGAAGACGAGTGGTGTCTTCGGAAGAGAGATACCGGCCGTCACGGTCATAGGTGAAAAAATCGATTTTGATGGCGTCGAATCCTTCGGAAACGGCGTGTTTGGCTGCTGCCGCATAATCTTCCGGGTCGGAGATCGGATTGATGCCGTCTCCCCATTGAAACTGGAGCTGGCTGGCGTATGTTCGAAGCTTATCTCTTCTTTTACCTCCGAGCAGTTTGTAAACGGGTATATTGAAAAACTTACCCCGAATGTCCCAAAGCGCGATATCGATGGCACTCATGCCGCCGTAAACCACGGGGCCGCCGTTCTGCCCCCAGAAGGTGCCCTTGTACAGCCTGTCCCAGATGGCCTCGTTTTCCAACGGATCCATACCGATGATGCTGCCGGCAAGGTCCTTGATCATGCCGAAGGCCGCCGACGCCCCGATACCGTACGCCAGGGCGGCTTCCCCGTAGCCGTAAAGACCTTCACTCGTGTTGATGCGGCAGACAATCGGCCGAAAGTATTTATCTTTTCTTGGTTTGAGTTCCATCACATCGACACTGGTGATTTTCATATATCCGATCCTTTTATTTCTTACAGGTTGCAGTCATAATAGCCTCGGCATACGTCAAAACGTCCCAGTTGCGCACCGCCCTCCCACAGCTGGATGATCTTGCAGTCCCTCCAGTACTTTTCCACGTTGTAATCCCGCACATACCCGAATGAGCCCATCAGTTCCATGGCCTTGTTGGTCACCATCACCGCTACATCGGCGGCATAAACTTTGGCGATACTCGCTTTGGACATGATGGCTTTGCTGGTGGGCGGTCCGTAGATTTCAGGATGGTCGAACATATAGGCAGCATGAAGGCAGTAATTTCTAGCCGTTTCGATACCGATGGCCATATCGGCCAGCATCCCCGCGCAGATTGAATGCTGCCGGATTGGCTTGTTTGCAACGATCCTGTCCTTTGTATACTTCAGCACCTTTTCAAAAGCACCCACGGCGTTTCCCACAGCCAGAGCACCGGTATTGATACGCGCGGCAGTGACATTACCGTGCAGCAGTTGGGCGTCGATACCCGGGCCGGCTGCCCGCCATTCCTTGGGCACCCGCACGTTATCCAGGTACATGGGGCAGTTTCTGTCGCCCTGCATACCGGCCTTGTTTTCATCCGGACCGAAGGAAAGACCTTCGGCATCGGCCGGAACATAAATCAAAGCGATCCCCTCTTCACCCAGTTCCGGATCGGTGGTGCACAGGACGCAATACACATCGGCTTCCCCGCTGTTGGATCCCCACATCTTCGTGCCGTTGATGACCCATTGGTCTCCCTCCAGCTTGGCCATGGTTCTGATTTTTTTTCCCTGGAGGGTCGGGTTCTCGATATCGCAACCGCCCCCGCCGTGGGACCCTCCGGGTTCCGTCATGGAAAAACAACCCATTTTCAATTCCGTACCGCAGAACTCGGGAGCGAATTGATCCAACACCGCCTTGTTTTTCCCAAAGATGGCGGGGAAAAAAGCCCAGGCGGTCACTGTGGCGGCGGTGCCGACCCCGCTGTCGCCGCGTCCGAGCTCTTCATGCATAACCGCTGCACCGAGCACTTCCGTCATTCCCATGCCGCCATATTCTTCCGGAAACGGTGCTTTCTGGAGCCCGATATCCGTTAATCCCTGCAGGATTCTTCTGACGATTATATGATCCTTGTCGCCGTCAATCTCCTGTCGTACCGGCATGATCTCTTTGTTTACGAATTCCCGGTACATCTTGGCCATCATCTTGTGCTCTTTAGTGAGGTACGGTTGATCAAGCATGGTCATTCTCCTGTGTCGTGAATACATTAATGCAACTTAAGGGTTTACTTTCCTTCGGAATCGTCGCGACTCTGAAACTGACTGTACATTTCGGTCAATTCTTCCATTAATTTTCCATAGGCCGTCAGACAGGCTTTTTCGTCCCTTTTTTTTATGGCTTCGAGGATCGCCGTGTGTAGGTCGATCTCATCGCTCGGTATCTCCCGGGAGTTGATAAAGTCTTTAAACGCTGAATATATGTGAGGGAAAAAAACATCGCGCAGTGCCTGGAAGGTAGTGGCAAAAATACGGTTTTTGGACATCTTGAAAATTTGTGAATGAAATTTCATGTCCTCTGTAGAATAGGTTGCCGGATCCAGTTCCTTGAAGGCCTTTCGGGATCGGATATGAATTCGTTCCAGTTCCCGAATGTCTTCATCCGACGCCCGTTGAACGGACAGCCTCAGCGCTTCTGTTTCCAGGGCCCTTCTGAATTCTAGTATTTCTATCTGGGCATCGGGCTTGAGGACGATGGGGACCAGTTCGCTGATGTAAACACCGGGGTCGAACACTTTGACATAGGTTCCGTCGCCCACCCTCGATTCTAACAATCCCAGGGTGATTAATCTCTGGATGGCCGTTCGAATCGATGCGCGGCTGACAGCGAAAAGGGATACCAACTCGTTCTCCGACGGGATCTTGTCACCGGGCTGCCAAAATCCATTGACCACATTGTCTTTCAACTGCCGGAAAATCTGGTCCGAAACACTGACCCGGTTGATCTTTTTTAGCTTGTTCATGATATAGATCGCTCCAAATATAATTACATGGTATTTGTTTATATAATACAATAATATAAATGTAGGTTGTCTGACAAATTGAAAGTGCCATAATTTAAAGCCCACGTCAAGTTGATAATATGAATAGAAGCATTTTTAAGCAAGACCGCCTCTTCGGCTGAGCTGTTAAAAGCGATCTATGGTGCTGTCCAAAACGATTCGCGTACATATCTGCCGGATTATCAATTGTAAGTATGAAAATATTAACCATATGAGCCATTTTCAAAGCGTCTACCCGCTACAAGCGGGACCAGGCCCGGTACAGATTGTCCGCCTGAAGATCGGTTAAAAAGGGACGTTTTGAAATTGGCTGATATATCGGAATATATTATGAATGTGGAAATGGTCCCACGGACCGATGACGATACTTCGAAAAATACCGAAATATTTTCAGAAACATACATATTTTATTGTGATATATAAGCAGACGAGCCATTTTCAAAACGTTTTCCCGCCAGACGCGGAATCAGGCTCAAAGCGGATCGGCCAATGCAAGATTGGTCAAAATGACACGTTTTGAAATTGGCTGAGTTACAATTAATTTAACAATAGAATAAAAACCGGGTTTGAATCCCAAATGGCTTAGTCGGAACTGTTGTTCTCGTCAATATATGCGTGTGAATGGGCATAAAATATTTTGAGAAAGGAAACACCATCATGAAGAAAACACTATCCCTGTTAATCGTCTTGATTCTCCTCGTCTCAGCTGGAAATGCGTTGGCGCTTGGGTACACCGGCAGCCAGGGCAACGAAGCAACCTTTGAACTGCTTGAAGAAACCCGTGTCAGCGGACCGATCGCAGTAGCGAATCTTGAAACCAATGTCGGCAAGTTATTTGTTTCCCATCCTGTACTGGATAATTATCCGGAGGGAACGACCTACGTCTATCGTTCAGCCAACCTATACGGCGGCCGTGCCTCCGCGAGGCAGAACACGAATATCGTCGTATTTGCTGAACAGCGCTTTGAAAGCAAGGACGCAGCATATGCGTACCTTGAAAGCCTCGGCCTGATCGCCATCATCGACGAAGCCATCGGCAGCGTTGTACTGGTGACTCCCTCAAACCCGGAAAAAGGCTTCAGCGCAGCAGATCAGAAAAACTATTATGCGCTGCAGACCGCCATGTTCGCCCAGAAAGCGGGTGGACCCGGTGCCGGCAGAGCAATAGTTGATGCGGATGGTAATCCCATTACCTATTACTCCGACGCAGAGTACTTCGGCGGCTACAGCTTCTTCTATGTAGTCGGTATCGACGGCGGCGCGACCTTTGTGAATAATTATGTCGCAGGCACGCTGGACTATGTCAGCCGCATCGGCTCGATGCTTCTGATCAACGGCAGGATGGAACGTATCAATGATGTGGGGGGGTATGTGCCGGCTTACCTTGTGAATGCGCCCCAGGCAGTTGTCGAGAAGTACAAGGCTGTTAACAAAGTGGATTCTATCATGGTCGAAGGCGACAAGGAAACCACCTACTGCGCTGGGTTCCCCAGCCGCAAGGTTGTAACGCTGGATACAGCGGATGTTGATGCGGATGTTGATGTAGCAAGCCTCATCAAAGACGCTTACTACAACCTTTTTGTTAAAACACAGCGTTCACAGTCCACAATCTCCGGCCTTCTTACCGCTTCTACGCCATATCAAGGCTACGGCTCAGATAACACGCCGTATTCCCTGATGCCCAGAAACGCTATCATCAACGGCAGCACGGTGGACGGTATCAACATCTTCACGCATCAGGAAGACCGCTTCAAGAGCGTCGCCACACCTGAAGGCGAATTCCTGGAAACCTGGTATGAATACCTGCCCGACGAGGTGCTCAACGGCAAAGCCCCCGACGGCACCGTGCCGTTGCTGATTCTCATGCATGGCGGTGGAGATGATCCTCGCCTCTACGTGGAAGAGCAGGGATATCTGGAGCTGATGGGCGCCGAGCGCATTGCGGCGGTTGCGTATGAACACCAGTACATCACCGACATCATCAGCGAGTGCACGCCCCTGATCGTTAAGTACATGCTGGAAACGTATCCTGCGCTGGATCCCTCCCGCGTGTACGTGACCGGCTACTCCATGGGCGGCTGGGCTACCCATGACGCCGTTCTTGGCGGCGCCGAACTGTTTGCAGCTGCGGTTCCCCAGGCGATTATCGAGCGCCGGCCCACTGAAGAGCAGCTTGCACAGTTCAAGTCGATCGACATTCCGGTTATGTGCACCACCTCTGAGTATGACTACTTTGTTGAAGCCGATACCCACAACATGGGCCCCCGTTACTATGTGCAGTTCAACCAGGTGCTGGGTTTCAACGAAATGCCCCTTCTGGATACCGAAAATCTGGACTATGACACCTATCCCATCTCTGGTTTCAAGGCCGATATCTACAAGAAAGTTATCCTCAACGATGAGTATGCCAACCATACCTGGCTGTTCCTCAAGGACGGCGTTCCGATGGCCGGCGTAAATTATACCGAGAACAACAAACATGCCCTGTACGCCGAGTATGCCAACGTTGTCTGGGACTTCTGCAAACACTACAGTCGTAACCAGGTCACAAAGGAAATCATTTACGATCCCTACGTTCGCTAAACCTGGAAAACCAGGGGGGATGCCGTTTTGTAACGGCATCCCCGACTTCACTTTAATCACCAATAATAACAACCTTGGTATATCACCTCATTATAAGGGGCTATGATATGACAATAAAATCAAATAGGAAATCCAGTATGAAAACAAAACTACTCTGCCTTCTTATGATCCTCGGCTTACTTCTTGCCGGCAATGCGTTTGCTGCGCCTTATCAGCAGCACCTTGCCAACGAGGCGACCTTTGAAACGCTGGAAGAAGCGCATGCGAACGGTCCCGCTGAACTTGTGGCACTGACCGGCCGCGTCTATACGCCGGATCCCGCGTTGGACAGCTATCCCGCCGGTACGACCTATGTATACCGCTCCGCCGGAATCTATACCAATTTAAGCGCGGCATTCCGCATGAACACAAACATCCTGGTGTATACCGACCAGGCATTTGCAGATAAGGCCGATGCGCTGGCATATTTGCAATCTCTGGGCCTGACCGATATCGCTGATCAGGCATACGGCAGTGTCGTACTGGTCAAGCCTATCAACCCGGACAGCGGGTTTGGTGCGGCTGACCAGTACGCGTATCTGAAACTGCAGGCTGCCATGTGCAATCTTGGTAAATCCGTCAGAGACGCGAAAGGCAACACGAAATATTACGCCGACAATACCTATTTCGGCGGTCTGACCTACCGGTATCTGATCGGCATCGACGGCGGCGCCGACTTTGCCTGCAACTACGTTGCAAACACCCTGGATTATATCGGCCGTATTGCAAGCATGCTTCTCGTCAATCCGTCCATGAACGACGCGCTTGATGTGGCGGCTATCGTACCCGTGTATCTGGTGAGCCCTGAAAATACTGTGTTTGATAAGTTCCAGGCGGTCAACGAAGCGTTTGCAACCGAGACGACCAAAGACAAGGTCGCATATTTCAACCAGCAGTTCCCGCTACGCAAGGTTATCGTAGCCAAAAGCGCAGACAAAGAACTGAGCGAATATGTGAGCGACGCTTACTACTCCCTGCTGGTGAAAACCATGCGTACACCGGTTGTCAAGGCCGGTCTGTTCGTAGCTGCCAACGAGTTCAGTGGTTATAGCTGGAATCAGGCACCCTATGCACTGACCGAGCGCAATGCAGTTCTGAACGGCGTTACGGCTGATGGCATCTATCTTATTGAGCATCAGGAAAATCGTTTCGCTGATATCAAAGCTAAAAATGGCGACTATCTGCAAACCTGGTATGAATTCCTGCCTGCTGAAGTGCTTGATCGTACAGCAGCAGATCATAGCATTCCTCTGATTCTCTGCAACCACGGCGGGGGAGACGACCCGGTGCAGGCGACTGATGAACTGGGTATGATTACGTTGGCCGGCAGCGAGCGTATTGCGCTCGTAGCGCCTCGTTATGCCAGCGACACAACCGCTTCGATCTTTGAAGGCTCACCCTTTGATGTAAATGGACAAACCCTCCCCGCACTGGTGCAGTACATGCTGGACACCTACCCCGCGTTGGATCCGAGCCGTGTATATGCCACCGGTTACTCCATGGGCGGAGCCGCGACTGTGGAAGCTGTCGAATGGGCGCCGCGGCTGTTTGCGGCGACCGTTCCCATGGCCGCGGGTACACCCTGGGGCATCTATGCGCCCACCGAAGAACAAGCCGCCGTGTTTAAAAATGTCGACGTAGCAATGATGTTCACAACCTCGGAGTTTGATCTTGGCGGCGCCTTTGATCAGGTTGCGCATACATTGGGCGCAGGCTACCGGGAAGCAATCGCCCGCTTTGCGGAGTTCAACGAGCTGGGAACGCTGACCTATGATTTCAATACCTATCCCCTCGTTGGCTTTGATGCGGACAAGACGGTTGTCAAAATGCTCAACGACGAATACGAAAACACCACTTGGTACATGAACAACGATGCGGGCGTCCCGATGCTTGCTGTCAGCTTCACGAAACTGCTTCCTCACGGATTGCATCCCGCATATGGCACCATTGCCTGGGAATTCATGAAGCACTACTCCCGCGATGCTGAAACCGGAAAACTGGTCTACATGCCATAATATCCAGAGCAGTAACAATACAAGGCATAAACACAATGTCATTAACTTAGACCTTGGTTGCTTTAAAATGTCTTTTTCGAAATCGCTATCGAAATCGGGATCGGATATAAAGGCAATTCGATTTCGATAGCGATACCGATTTCGATTTGGATGGCCCCACTTATTTCCTTAAGATAATGATAATGACATTGGGCATAAACAAAACAAAGGGAGGAAGAAAATCAATGAGCACAAAGAGACGCTTGAACATCACGCCGGCAATCGTACTCCTGTTTACCGTCTTAATTAGCACTAGTGCATCCGCTGCATATTATCAGCAGCACCAAAGCAACCCGGCAATGATTGAGACTCTCGAGGAAGCGCATGCCAATGCGCCGGCTTACCTGGCCAACGAGTATGGCAGAATTTACGTTCCGGACCCTGCGTTGGATATGTATCCCCGGGGCACAACCTATGTGTACCGTTCCGCCGGCATTTTCAGTGCCACGACCGGCGCCAACCGCATGAACACTAATATTCTGGTGTATGCAGATCAATCCTTTGAAGATAAGGATGCCGCGCTTGCATACCTGCAGGATCTGGGCTTGACCGCAATTGCGGACGAAGCAACCGGAAGCGTTGTCTTGGTCACGCCGATCGACCCCGAGAATGGCTTTGGTGATGCTGACCAGTATGCGTTCTATCGGCTCCAATCCGCGATGTGCAACATCGGTTTCGCCATTCGCGGAACTGATGCCACTACCTATTATGCCGATGCGGCGTATTTTGGCGGCCTCACTTACCGTTATCTGATCGGTTTTGATGGCGGCGCGACATTCCTCAACGACTATATCTCCAGCGAAATTGATTACATCAGCCGTATTGCAGGCATGCTGCTTGTGGGCGGCAATATGGAAAAGATCCGTACAGTCGCATCGCCCGTGCCGGTCTGGCTGGTCAACCCCTCGGAAGATATCGTTGCCAAATATGCCGCAGGCAATGAAACGGACAGCAAAGGCCGTAATGGCAACGACGAAGTTTACTACAATCAGAAGCACCCGCTCCAGCAGACGATTGTGACCAGGACCGATAAAATTGATCCGGCAAGCTTCGTGCGTAACGCTTACTATGATTTGTTCATCAAAGCGTTCCGCATCCCTGTCGTTAAGGCGGGCTTGAATACTGCCTCGACCGATTACCGCAACTACCGCTGGAACCAGGCACCCTACTCTCTGGGAGAGCGCAGCGCGATTATCAACGGCGTAACGCCGGACGGCATCCACGTCTTTGAGCGTCAGGGCGAGACCTTCAGTGATTACAAGGCGTCCAACGGCGAGTACATTACGACCTGGTACGAGTTCCTGCCCACGGAAGTACTCGATGGCACCGCGCCTGAGCACAGCATTCCGCTGATCCTGGTCAACCATGGCGGCGGAGACGATCCCGTGCAGTGCGTAGACGAGCTGGGCCTTTTAACTCTGGCCGGTAAGGAACGTGTGGCAATGGTCGCCGAGCGGCATGCGTCTGAAGATCCCGGTTCAAACTTCATGAGCGCTTCACCGTATGAAACGATGTCTGATGTTCTGCCTGTGCTGGTGCGCTATATGCTGGAAACCTACCCGCAGCTTGACCCGGAACGCGTGTATGTAACGGGTTACTCCATGGGCGGCGGTGCCACCAACCGGGCCGTGTATGGCGACGCCGGCGTGTTTGCGGCTGCGGTGAACATGTCAGGAACCCCGTACACGCATCTGGACGGACAGGAACGGCAGTTTGCAGCCGTCGACATCCCCATGATGCTGACGACCTGCACCTATGACACCTTTACCCACTTTGATTCCGCGAACGGCCACATCGCGCCGGACTTCCAGATGAACATCAACGATTATCTCGGCTACAACGAAATGCCGACGGTCGAGTTCGACTTTGAAACCTATCCGCTGAGCGGCTTCAAGGGCGATGTCTACCGTGAAACGATGATCAACGATGAGTACCCGCTCTATACCTGGTTTTTCCTCAATGATGAGGGCGTACCCATGGTTGGGCTGAACGTTATCGAGTTCATTCCTCATGGCCTGTATCAGGAATACGCGAAGCTGGCCTGGGACTACTTCAGGCAGTTCAGACGCGATCAGGATACCGGCGAAATCGTCTATCACTCCTATGCCAACTAGATCCTGTGTATTTTTTTGGGGATGTCAACGAGTTGGCATCCCCCGCCCAGACACTTGCCCGATTCCATTCCCGCCCTGAAAACCGTCAGGGGGATCGGGAAACGTCTGGCCCAACGCTATGGCGAGGAACTTGTTCGAATCGTAACGGACTATCGTCGCGAACACGGTATTGAGCATGTGATGCTTCCCGAGTCTTCCGTCGATAGCCCGACGACAAAGCAAACGGAAAAACCGAAAGCAAACATGGATACCAAAAAAATCTCTTTCGAACTGTTTGAAAAGGGACTCTCTATCCCTCGGATTGCGGCGGAACGAGGACTGACGATATCCACCATCGAAGGTTACCTTGCATATTGTGTTTCAACAGATGCGCTTGCGATTGGTCGGATCGCATCCGATGACAAAAGGCGGACTATTGAACAGGCACTCACCAAACTGCCCGGAAAACCGTTGAAAGAGCTGAAAACTGTTCTTGGCAATGCGTGCTCCTACGGCGACATCAGATTGGTACTCGCACACATCCGAAAATGACAGTAAAGATACAAAATTTTTTCCGGTTGTTTTTTAAGATGCCGACATTGCTAATAATGGAAGTGTTGGTAAACTGATGGGAAGCGTTTTGCATATCGGATGCATTGAATATTTGTTTGAGAAAAGGCGTATATGTAATATAATCTAAATATTTACTGCATATCAGGTTTGGCGACTATACGCCGCCTGTTTCCACACAGCGTTCTTTAACTTCATAGGAGGAGCGTCAAAATGGATCCATGCAACGGCCAACCATCACCACCACTTCATACGAATGATTGTCTCGAAACATTGACGGAAGTGCTGAATGATCCCGTTCGTATTCTTGAAAATATCATGATCTCAATGGGAGACGGCCTGAGCATTCAGGACCTAAACATGCGTATTGTCTATCAGAACAAATTCATGATTGAACAATTCGGTTCCCACATCGGTGATTACTGCTACAATGTTTACGAAAAGCGAAATACGGTATGCGATGGTTGCCCCATGATCAAATCTTACGAAACAGGGCAAATAACAAAAGCGTTGCGTGTCGGGATCACCAGGAAAGGGATCCCGTTTCGATTTGAAAATATCGCTTCCGTAATGAGAAATAAATCCGGCGACATCATTGCAGGGATAGAGTTGTGCAGAATCGTCGAAGAAAGGGAAAAGGCCCTGGACGACTTGAGGGAAGCAATGCAACACTTGAAGGAGATGCAAAATCAACTCGTTCGTGCCGAAAAGATGGCTGGTATCGGGCAACTTGCTGCCGGCGTCGCCCATGAAATCAATAACCCCACCGGGTTTGTGATGAGCAACTTGAATACCATACGTAAATACATCAACGATTTTTTCCGCTACCTCGACTCGATGGAAAAAATTGTGGAAGCGGTCGGTGCGGACCCGACGACACACGGTCGCCAAGACAGCATCCAGGAAGGTGTGCGGAAGATTATCGATAGCGAGGACTATCGCTATCTCAAAGACGATTTGCCGGAGGTCATTGATGAATCGATGGATGGATTGCAGCGAATCAAAACCATCGTGACCGACCTGTTAACCTTTTCCTCGTCCGAGGAGGAAGCAAAACGCTTGGTTGATATCAACACGGAAATCAGATCGGTTCTTGAGCTGCTTGATAGCGAAATCAACAAAAAAGGACATGTCGCTAAGGATCTCAACCGTCTCCCGGAAATTTCCGCCAGCCCACGTCAATTGCAGCAGCTGTTTGTCAACCTTATTCATAACGCAGTTCAGGCTATTGACTCCGGAGGTGAAATATCCATAAGCACAAAAGCGGAAGAGACCTATATCCAAATTGTGATTGCGGACGATGGCGTCGGTATCCCGAAGGAAGTTATCCCCAATATATTCAACCCATTTTTTACAACACGTGAAGTTGGTAGCGGTGTTGGATTCGGTTTATCAATTGCCTATCGAATTATCGAACATCACAACGGCAATATCGATGTCCAGAGTACACCGGGAAAGGGAACGACGTTTACGGTGCGACTGCCGATCGATTCGACAAATGGCGAGCACCCGTTACCCAACGCTTAACTACCGTTCCATGGGGTTTTCTTTATCTCCACAGTGGGGCAGCCATATTCATGGGACCCACGTCGACGATGACATTTGTCTCCTCAAGGTGTACCCAGGAGCCTATAGATAGAATGTTTTCTGTCGCTTCGGCGATAGTGAGACCGGAATGCCGGATTCACATCTGTTCAGGCTGATAAACGGCAAATATAGACTGATTCATACCTTGAGTGTGAACCTGACCGACAAACCACTGGTCTATCCGGATGCTCCTCCTCCCGGGGTGACGATACAGCCAATTTCAAAACGTGTCATTTTGACCAATCTTGCATTGGTGGATCTGCTTTGAGCCTGGTTCCGCGTCTGGCGAGAAAACGCTTTGAAAATGGTTCGATAGACTATACTTTATTCGGTACCGTTATATCCGCGGCGAATTCAGCGAGACGGGCAAACATTTTTTCATCCTGCAGCTTGCTTTCAGGATCGGCGCGCAATGAAAGTGGTATATGTTCCATTTCGTTTAATGCGGTGACGACTTCGTCGAGTTTCTGGTAAGGGATCGTGATGATGTGAAGTCCCGGCGGATATGCCTTCTGGATCTGAAGACCCAGGTGCATGCCAGTGAAGAGATGATTCACCTTCCCGGATATATACGGGTATGTAAATGTCCAGGCGCAGCTCATCACATAGGAGGATTTTGATTCCCACAAATCGCCGGATATGTGGCTGGTTGCACGTAACAGGAGTTGGGCTTTGGCCACGGGCGCCACACAAATCACCAGATCCGGATCGAAATCACACAGACCCACGGGGCAGAACACGACATAATTGCAGACCCCGCGCTTCAGCATGGTCGCTTCGTGATAGAGCCGCGCGTTCGCGGCCGCCGTTCGGAACAGGCCCATTTCATACCCTACCTGTCCCGAGCCGTGATTCGTCTCGAGGTCGGTCATGCCGAGCACCACTTTTCCCATACATTTATCGTTCTCTTTTGTGGTGAAGAAGGCCCTGTTTTCATCCTGGGCTTTCTTCAGAAAACTGCAGAACACATCAAGCCCTTCCATTTGCTCAAAGCCTTCCGGCCGGTTGCGGCAAAATTTGACGGCAACCGCACTATATGGCAGCTCCAGGTCTGCAAACGCTTTTTTTGCCTGTTGACTTAACATGCCGGGACCTCCTTTGGATTCATTTGTGTTCAATTATCATTTGCTCGCGAAGATCATGGGCGTAAAGCCTCTACCGAATGACGGCCGACTCGCCAGCGTGGAAGGGATGCTGGCATCGCCTTGAGCGGGTATTGTCAAAAATTTTAAACCGGCTCCAGTTCACACTTCGAAGATGACGGCACGGTCGCAAGCCATTTGCCCGTCTGTTCAACGATAATGAGTTTATTGTCCAGATTCTCCCGGCGCGCGGGGATCATGTCGACGACATCGAACCCACAGAACATCAGGGTTCGCTCGAGATTCATGCAGCAGGTGGTTGTTCCGTTTCCACTGCCGCCCGCGTAACACAATCCCACCGCGACGGGCCCTTCATCATCGTTGAACGGCCCGGGCATTTTTGGAACGGGTTGTCTCGGAATTCTTGACTTTACCCTGCGCAGCCTGTCAAGAAACGCCTTCATGCTTTCACTCAAGTCACCGAAGTACACGGGATTCGCAAACACGGTAACGTCTGCATCGTCTATTTTTTCGACTATGGAAGAAAAATCGTCTTCGACAATACATCGATCCTCGTCTCTGCATATCCCCCACCCGTCTTTATTGCATTGCCTGCATACTTCGATGTCCATGTTCGGTAGATAAAGCACTTCCGTTTCGCCGCCACCACTTTCGACACCCTTGCAGAGGGCCTTGATAAGCAGCGCCGTTCTTCCTTCCGGGTTCCTGCTTCCTGAAATAACCAGTGTTTTCATGTGTGCCCCCCTTCACATCGAAATTAAAGAATCCTGTTTTCGATTTCGATAACGATTTCGATTTGGATTTCAATAGAACTACCAGATGGTATACCCCCCATCCATAATGATATCGGTGCCTGTGGCGTAAGACGAAAGATCACTCGCGAGATAGACGATAACACCCATCAATTCTTCCAGCCGCCCCAGGCGCCCCATGGGGACGGTGGAGGCGAACCATTCGAGAAGTTTGGGGTCCCATTCGTCGTGGAGTCCGGAAACGATATATCCCGGGCTGATACTATTGACGCGAATATTGTCAGTGGCGTATTCCGCCGCCATTGCGCGTGTCATGTGCAGGACAGCGGCCTTGACCGATGGATAACCCGGGCAGTTGGCATCTATACCGGGCCTGCCGCGATTGATGATATGGGCGGAAATCGATGCGGTGTTGATGATGGAGCCGCCGTTACCGTTTTTCTTCATCAGATTCGCACTGGCCTGCATCACCAGAAGCACACCGGTCTGGTTGACGGCAACATATTTGTTGTAGGTTTCAAAAGAGATGTTTGCATCGTCGCCCGGAAGCGCGACGCCGGCGTTGTTGTGCACCACGTGCAGCGTACCGAATTCTTGCTCGATTTCGGCCATAAACGCTGCCACGCCATCGGGGGTGGAGACATCGCCCGTCACCGGAATCACGCGTACGTTATGCATGCCGGCAATCTGATCGCAGTGTTTCTCAAGTAACTCCTTTTTCGCCGGGATATCCATCAACACCACATCGGCCCCCACCTCGGCGAGGGCCGTGGCCGTTGTGCGGCCGATACCGCCGGCCGCCCCTGTTACCAACGCTTTTTTCCCCTTCAGCGACATCATGTCATAGACACTGCGCAACTCCGAAATGGACTGTGATTTTTTAATATCTTCCATGACGCCCCTTTCCTGGTTGGAATTAACCATCTGTTTTTTTATATTTACTGAAAAATAACAATCATCACCGCCCGCCTGCCTGCCTGCCCCGTTGTCGGGGCAAGCGGGCGGTAAATCAGTCTTTATTTGCATAAACGATTGACTATGGGTTTTACATAAAATTTTTTAATACTTTGATTATACCTTTCGCATCGTACCCGTAGTATTCATAAAGCTCTTCCGGTTTGCCAAGTGCGGCAAACACATCGGGGATACCGAGTTTTTTAAACTTGCAGCCGATGCCGCTTTCGGCGATGACCGCCGCCACCGCATCGCCGAGGCCGCCGATGATGTTGTGGTCCTCCACAGTGATGACAATCCCCGTCTCTTTAGCTGCCTTGACGATCGCTTCCGCATCAATGGGTTTCAAGGTGTGCATATCGAGCACGCGGACATTGGTCCCCTCGGACTGAAGCCCTTTTGCCGCCATCATCGCGTTGTATACACCGATACCTACACCGATCAGGGTGGCGTCGTCACCCTCCTTTGCCGTGATCGCCTTGCCGATCACATATTCATAATCCTGATTTTCATACACCAGGGGCTCTTCACCCCGGGCCACACGGACAAACAGCGGCTTGTCGTATGTCAGGGTCGCATCGATCAATTTGCCGCATTGGTTGGCGTCCGCAGGTGCCACCATGGTCATGCCGGGGATGGCGCGCATGATCCCGAAATCCGACAAGGTATAGTGGGTGGGGCCGCCTCCCGACGTCACACCACCATGGGTGCCGATAACACAGACAGGCACCTCGTTGTACGCCAGATCGAGGTTGATCTGGTCGGTGGCACGAACGGAGAGAAAGGGGCCGAAGGTATTGACATAGGGACGTTTCCCGTTAAGGGCGAGGCCGGAAGCGATGCCGATGGCGTTTGCTTCGGCGATACCGACTTCAATAAACTGTTCCGGGAATTTTTTTCTGAACTTATCCTGCATGCTGCCCGCCGGCGAGCCATCCGCGGCGATATATACGATGTCTTTATTGGTCTCGGAAATCTCCATGAGTTTGTGCATGAAAATATCCCTTGCGGAACCCTTACCGAGCATTGTCCCAAAATCCCAAGTTTCCGACATAATCGCTACCTCCCGTCGCCTTTGGTTTGTTCAATAGAGAGCTTGCATTCATTAAGCGCGTCTTCATCCAGACCGCAGGCGTGCCACTTCGGATTATTTTCCATGAAGTTGATGCCGCAGCCCTTGAGGGTCTTGAAGATCAGACAGATTGGCGCACGCTTTTCCCGGGACTCGGACGCCGGGAGCGCTTCGAATGCATCGACGACCTGCTGCATGTCGTTGCCGTTCTCAATTTCACGGACTTCCCAGTCAAAGGCTCTCCATCGGTCCGCCATGGGCTCCATATTGACGGTATTGGATGTATAGTCATTCCCCTGGACACCGTTGTCGTCAACGATCGCAACGAGGTTACCGAATTTATGGTGGGCGGCAAACATGATGGCCTCCCAGTTGGAGCCTTCCTGCAACTCCCCGTCACCGAGAATGCAGAATACCCGGTAGTTGCGTCTGTCCATCCTGCCGGCCTGGGCGGCGCCAACCGCAATGGAAAGACCGTGGCCGAGTGATCCCGTCGAGGCTTCGAATCCGGGAACATACAGGCGATTGGGGTGTTGTCCGAATTTACCATCGATCTTGTTATAGCCGTTGTAAAGGAACTCTTTGCTGTAAAGGCCGAGATCGGCAAAAATATTATAAATCAGGCAGCCGTTATGCCCTTTGCTCAAATAGAGCCGGTCCCGGTCCGGATTTTTCAGGTCTTTGGGATCGAAATTCATGACATGGTAATATAGCGCGACGGTAAAATCGCACATGGACAAGGAACCGCCAACATGAGCCGTGCCGATATGATACGTCATATCGCATAGTTGTTTGGCGATATCGGCTGATTTTTCCTTCAGCCTGGCCACTAAACCGGGATCTGCTTTTGCCATGGGCATGTCTCCTTTATGATACTATGATATGGGCTCTCTTTTTAATTTTAACGATCTTCGTTTGAGTAAGTCAAACGCAAAATTCAGGTTTTTTTAGAAGCCTCTTTTTGATCTTAATTACAATATTGCTTGTTCTGAAAGACGAAAATTGCCTATACATAGGAATCAATGTCATTTGCTTAGGCTCATGAAAACTTATAATTTACCGCCCGCTTCGCTCAAGACCGCCAAGAGGCGCCAAGAAAAGATTTTTTTTATTTGCCGTAAACAACACAGCAAATAAAACCACAATGCCTGCGGCAAATTCTCTTTCCGTAGGGAATGCTTGTATTGTATTTCACTACAAGCGAAATACAATAGAAATTGTTACGATTAAAATCATTAGAAACTTCAGCGCCATCATCTATCATCCAGGACATGAGGAGGACATCATGAAGGCAGTACTATTAGTAAAGGATTACGATAAAGAGACGAATACCCTGGGAGAAGTCGCCTGCCGTGAAGTAGAGAAGCCGAAAATCGTTCATGACGATGATGTCCTGATGAAAGTCGCCTATGCATCGATCTGCGGATCCGACCCGAATCTCCTGAAGGGGCTGTTTCCCTTCAAAGCCCCCTTCCAGTGGGGGCACGAATTTTCGGGGATTATCGAAGCGCTCGGTCCCGGTGCCACGAAAAAAGGGCTGAAGGTCGGCGACAGGGTAACGGGCAATTTCTACAAGACCTGCGGGGTATGCCACTATTGCCGGAACATGATGGAGCAGTTCTGTCCGTATCCCGATGAAAATCCCAAGGCTCAGGCCGAATATTTCGTTTTAAGAGAGTCCCAGGTCTATGTGATTCCGGACAGCGTGGATCTGATGGATGCCACCCTGATCGAGCCCTTTGCCATCGCGGTACGGGCAATGGAAAAAGCGGGCCTTCAAATCGGGCAGCGAATCGCCATATCCGGCGGCGGGGGTATCGGCCTGATGATCGCGCAGCTCGCTCGAAATGCCGGCGCTTCCAAAGTGGCCGTTATCGAGCCCGTGGAGAAAAAACGTCGGCTTGCGCTGGAGATGGGCGCGGACATGGCAATCGACCCGCTTTCTGAAAATCTCGCTGAGAGAAGTGCGGAGCTGACAAAAGGATACGGTTTTGATGCCGTCATCGAGGCCTCCGGAAACACCAGGGCAGCTGAAAGCTGTCTCGAAATTGTGGGTAAAGGCGGCACGATTGTCTATTTCTCCATGTATGACATGAATTACAACCTGCCGTTGAATCTATTTAATCACCTCTATCACAAAGAGATCACGATCAAGGGGATGTTCCTCGCCCAACTGGTATTTGAAAGGGCCGTGGAGATGATGGCGCGGATGAATCTTCGACCCCTTATATCAAAGGTCTATTCACTGGATGAATGCAAGCAGGCCTATGAAGACCAGATGTCCGGGCAATATGCCAAGCTGGTGTTCGATTGTCATAAATAAGAATTGGGCCAGAAATGTCTTAAATAGTTTGAGCCGATTTCAAAACGTTACAGTTCGGTCAAGCTCAAGGCGGAGCGAAGATTTCAACCACAGGCATAGTAGGCCTATTCCGAGGATTGAAATTTTCGCCCAACGTAGAGATCGGCCGAAATGGGGCGTTTTGAAACTGGCTCGTCATACTCATTATTCCACAAGCGCACAGGCTACATATGTGAGGGTCCCTTCGCCGTAGTAGTATCGGATACCGTTGGCCTTGCACACTTCCGTGACAATCATTCCGAACGCCTCCATCGAAGATACCATTTTCTCGGGAAAACGGCAGGGCTCGTCCGGATACGTGCACGTTTTGCATACAGTGCAGGTCCCGGCGCCAAGGACCAGGGCATTCGGGATCGCCTCCTTTATTTTTCGGGTGAATTTTTCAACCGCCTTTTTATGGGCTTTGTCCAGACATTTCATCCCCTCAAAGTCAAAGGAGCTTTCAAGGTTCGAAGTGGTTTGAAGAATCAATCCTTTTTTGTATTTCCGGATGATGGCCTCGCATTCCGAAAGGGTGCCGCATGCGGGAGGACAGGACCAGCTCTTGCCGTAGGCGTGGCATTTGTCCTGGGCGCAGAGCTTCCGCACTTCTTCCCTCACTTTAATGGTGTCCGCATCAAGTCTGCCGACATGGCTAAATCCGCATGCCAGCGCCAGCTTTTCAAGTTCGTCGTAATTCATTTGTAAAACGTCCCCGTTCATTAAAAGAGTTGTCTGCCGCTTCATACCAGGCATGGCCTCAGGAGTCGAACTGGGCACGAACTCCTTAAACTTCATACCCGAAAGCTTCTCCACCAGCACTCCCTGCAGATCGTGCGAAACGCTGAACTGCCACAAATAACGACTGGTTGCCATTGTTTTCCTGCGCATGCAGAAATTTTTGGGGCGGTGGA
The DNA here is from genome assembly GCA_963677545.2 of Desulfobacterales bacterium. Classification (GTDB taxonomy): domain Bacteria; phylum Desulfobacterota; class Desulfobacteria; order Desulfobacterales; family JAFDDL01; genus JBECKW01. Next base: position 62,672 of record CAXXKH010000012.1, read on the forward strand.
AAGCCATCACAATCCGGTGGAATGACAGGTTCTACCTTTCTCTTCCCTCTCGAATGATATCAACTATTTCCTGTGATGCAATATTTGCTTTTATTGTTGGAACATCTAAAGGTGAAATAGCAGATTTTTCCGGGATTAGAGAGACTGATCATAGCTCAGTTAACCTATCTATTGCAGCATTTCCTCCGATAATATTTTACCAAATCCGACCGCCACAACCCGTCAAACGACTTTCATACACTCAAATCGCCCTTTCACACACCTGCTTTCCCGCAAGCCTGAATAGATCTGTATATTGACGGTAAATCCGAAAGGGAGTGCATTCAACCAAAGGAGGCAACATGAAAAAACATTTCAACGAGATCAAGACAATTGCACACCGGGTGCTGTTGGAGCAGTTCCGTTTGCGGCGAAGCATAATATTCTGGATTGTATTTCCCACACTGATGCTGCTGATTTTTGGATTGATCTATGCCGGCGGCGGTCGAACATCCAGCTCATTTGACACCACGGCACCCGGGATTCTTATCGGTGCGGCACTGTTTTTCTCCTGTATGGGCGGACCGGTATCTCTCGTTGTCGCCGAAAGAGAGCGCCGGACACTGCGCCGGCTGCTTCTTTCACCGCTCAGCCCATCATCCTATTTTCTTGGTATTTTCCTCGCTTATCTGGTGATCGCAATCGGCCAGGCAATTATCGTATACGGCATTGCTTTTCTTTTCGGCGGAAGGTTTCATGGTTCCCTGCCGCTGGGCATCCTCGTCGTCTCATTAAGCGTCTTCTCATTTGTCGGTATGGGCTTTTTCTTTGGCGCTAAGCTCAGCAAACGGACCGAGGATGTTAACGGTCCAATCGCAGCATTTGGTGTCCCGTTGCTGGTACTCGGCGGGACCTTTTTTTCAACCGCCATCCTACCGCCATTTCTTCTCAAGATAACTTACCTGAATCCCATCTTTCACATGAACCAGGCGCTTGCTCGTGTTTCGGCCCTCGGTGAAGGCGTTATTGAAATCAGAACACATCTCATTTTCCTGTTCGCTTTTACCCTCGTCTCACTGTTGCTTGGCATTCACTCATACAGGCTGATGCTCGCCATGGAGAAGAAAGGATAAAAAAATGATCGATCTGAAGAATATAAAAAAGAGTTTCGGAGAAAAAGAGGTCCTGAACGGATTAAGCTTTTCCATCGTCGCGGGAGAGATTTACGGGCTGCTCGGGCCAAACGGCGCGGGCAAAACAACAGCGATCAATATTCTCTGCAACTTGCTCGATGCCGACTCAGGCGATGTAATGCTCAACAATCAGAAAATCTCGGAATCGACAAAATATGCGATGGGTATCGTGCCACAGGAGATATCCGTTTATAAGGACTTGACCTGTATCGAAAATTTGCAGTTTTTCGCCGAACTTTTCGGCATACCCGCCGACGCCCGGGGGAAACGCATCGATGAACTGATTCGAATTTTCAGCCTTGAAGAATATGCGCACACGGAAGTCAAAAAACTAAGCGGCGGTTGGCAACGCCGCATCAATATTGCGGTTGCCCTGGTCCACTCCCCTTCCGTCCTGATTCTTGACGAACCCACAGCCGGGTTGGATGTCGAGGCGCGCCATGAACTCTGGCGTTTAATAAAGAGCTTGCAGTCCCAGGGCATTGCAATTATGCTCACCACACACCAGCTTGATGAGGCTGAACGACTTTGTTCAAGAATCGGGATCATATATCAGGGCCGCATCACTGCCGAAGGCGCGCTCGATGAACTGCGGACGAACATACCGGCAAAACAACTCGCCGTAATCGAAACCGGTGATGAGACCACCCTTTGTCAAAAGGCCGCGGCGTTCGGTTGGGAACATCGGTATTATGCCGGTCGACTCACCTTTTTTTTGCCGCGGGAATCAACCCTGAAAGAAATAATCAATAAGTTTGACGGTATCCCGATTCGCTCAATGTCTCTGCAGCCGGTGGGGCTTGAACATGTTTATCTCGATATTACCCGGGACCGGCAGATAACCCCCTGAAGGCGTACTTTTTCAACCGGAGAACGTCGGGATTATCCTTCTATATTTCGGTTTTATGAAGTAAGTGTACCACACATAAATATCGCAGATATATCGAGAATTCCCTCTCACTGCAAATCATAATAATTCAGGAACGCATCCGAGTGCCATGGACGGCCCAGAAAATATTTGATATCTGTTGTTGCATCATAATCATAAGGGTTCGTATAAATGATCTCTTTCAACTGTTTTCCCAACTGCCGGTTCATGAATCCGTTCTCTGTCTGCCTGAATACGGAGGAAATATCTTCTGCTATAACATCCGACCATAGGTAGCCGTAATATAAAGCAGGATAGGTTCCATGATGACTTGTGATAGTGGCGCTTCTATAAAGGCTTCTTAAATAATACTCTTCTATGGTATCATTATAGATAGCAAGCGGATCAAACGCCGAATCGGCAATGTCTCCAGTCGAATAATCATCGTAAATACTTAGCCCAAACATCGATTGGGCAATAGTATGTTTTTGCTCAATCAGATCAAAGAAGCGCTTTGCCCGCAGGAATTTTGTAAATTCATCATCACTCAATAACGGAGAGTTCTCCTGAAGGATGTCTATTACTTCCGGATCGATCATCCATTGCTCCAACAGTTGTGACATTAGTTCGATATAATCTGTGCGGAGAGATACTTTTGTCAGGTAGTAAGTTGAATTTCCGCATGCATAATTCAAGAAATGACCAAATTCGTGGAAAAGAGATTCAGTCTGATACCAGCTCAACATGACCCGGCTTTCATCAGACGGCTCTGGAAAATTGGCCTGCAGGATGTGAACGGGTCGCATGCGGACATCATTCAAAGTATATGGTGCGGCAATCTGAGTAAGTCGATATGCTGTCTCCTTGCCATCCCGGTCATAAATGTCCAGATAGAGGCTGGCAACAGGTTCACCCGTATCTGTATCCGTTGCCTCAAAATAGGTCACATCGTCAGCCCAAGGGACTGTTGGAGAGATTGCCTGCTCTAAATGAATACCGAAGACTCGTTCAGAAATCGTGAAAAGTGCCTGCAGTATGTTTTCAAGGGGGAACATCTCCCCGTATAGATAAAAATTGCTAAAGTTGGAAATTTGATAGTGTGCGGCCACCCATTCATCGAAATAATCATGTATGTCTGATTGATTAACCTCTGCATTCGGGTCGCCAGTGTCTGAAACTTTAATTTTCGTCAGTTGATCAAGCAAAAACTGAAATGACCCATCCAGCTGCGCTGATATTGTCCGCACAAAATCTTTGGCGACCTCGGGCGCCTGGGCCATAGTGGGTTCAAGGTAGAGGCCTGCCGCACTCTCAACCCCCGATAAGTTTGCATACAGGGCGTGAGTGTAAAGCAGATCGGTAAAAGCGTCGACAGACGCACTATAGAGCCCTTGTTGCAAGTAGTATGTGAATTCTTCGGTTAATAAGGATATTTGAATCTGAAGCTGACCAATTTCCACGCGTTCTTCTTCCGAGAGATCAGAATCAGAAACCGTCGCCTGTATGAGCAAGAGTTCCTCTCCACTGTACTCGTCCTCAGTCCAGGAAAAAGAGTCCAATGCCGCCTGCAGCTGTTGGTTCACCCTAACCTCTGTAATATATTGAGCCAACTGCGATATAGCTGACATTGCGGCATCACGAATCTCTTGTGATGGCGAGATAGACTTCAACTTTCCGAGTATAACGTAATAACGGTAGCCCTGATAGGAAAGATAATCATTGGCGACGATGGTGTTCTCAAATGTACGTGGTTTCGCATCGATGATTTCCTGAAATCCTTCCGTCAATCGGGTCATCATGGCCTGTGTTTCAGCTTCTATCTCAGCGGCACTCTGAGGAAAAGCGACAGCCGTAAATTGCGCAGGCAAGCGGCTGTCATTGGAAGAATCTCCCCCGCAGCCTATCAAAACAGTCAACAGCAACAGACAGGAAACAATTCTTAACCATCTGAAAAAATCATTGTTTTTCATTAATACACCTTTGGGTATAGCAGTTAGCACATATCTGCGAGGGGAAAGCGCCTTCTTTTTCAATCAGGGGGTTATCCACCTAATCGATATCCCTGATTATTTTTCCCATCTAAAAAATTCCTTTTAAAAACTCCGCGGAATTGATTGCGTCCAACAGTGTTTCCAGTTGATTACAGAATAGCATCAATTTTTATGCCAACAGCATTATGGAAAACATATTGGCTGAAAATACAAAGGCTTGATTTGATTGCTACAGGTGGCTCCGAGAAACTATGATTTCCGATTTCCCAGCAAACTCCCATCCTGTAGGAGGTTACTCCTGTTTCACAAGAGTCTATGATGAGAATATCCCGACTAGGAAAGAGAGTCTCGGGATAGGGTATTGGCAATCGATTTTAGATCTGAAGGAAGATAAGAGGGGACCGCTTGCCGTATTACGAAGAATCTTATAAAAACTATTTTGAGATGAAATTTGTACGGCTATTCAAATAGTATCAATCGTAGCGAGTGCTTGAGGTATTTCGCGATACAGTGACTAATCACCAGATGACATAGTAAATAGCTCACTACGAATATTTTGGTTGAATTACAGTTTGTGCTTTCTAAAGGCTATCTGCAATCCACACGCCTTCTCATTGGCGATAAATACATTCGGATCTACCAAATGAGTTGGGATACCATATTGTATATTTTTACGGTGTTGTTGACATTTTACCCAATACGATATTTTGTGAATAGGATAATTATCCTTAAATTCCATTACATGGCTTTTGGTTGGGATACTGGTATGGTATCACAGCTTAAAAGTCCTGGAGGCTGGCCACAATATACTGATTTCCAGATCAATACACCAAATGGACAACATCCTTCAGGGGAATGTCTCATATCGATAGGCCTGGTAAACCCGGGATAGCCAATTAGTAGGTGACTATCACGGACCCACCTTTTACAGTTACAGAATGACATTTTTTCTTGCTTTTTAGTGGGGGAAAGGTATTATCTCAACAATCCCAAATTGATAACGAAAAAAACATAGTCCTTAGCTTCATTACTCCAGGTTGCTTGAAAACCGGCAATCTTTAAGCTTCAATCGGAAAAATATGTCAATGAAGTCAACAGCATCTCGGAAATTTCCGCTATGGATTTCTGACTTTTTGGCATGTTTTCTGAGTTTATAGTTAACACCATAATTCGGGTTATTATCTGGACGGTTCCTTCCAGATAATACCGTTAGACCCAAGGAAAGACGTAATAGCAATGCCAAAATTCGAACCGGACAACCAGCTTTCTGTAGAGATATATGAGGAGGCTAGTGTTTTTATTCCAGTATTTTTATTATATTCTTACGATTTTGACCTTCACCCTGGCACCGTTAGTCACCCCAAACGTTTATATATCATCTTATCTATTGATAGGGAGGTATAGGATGAAAAGGTATATTTCAATAATTACCGGAGTATCATTTATCGCATTAGCAACTTCCGGTATGATGATGATATTCATAGGTGGTTTTGAGCTCATGCTCAGGATGCATCTGGTACATAACTTTTTTGGCATAGTTTTGTCCATCGCAGGAATATTTCACATCTATTATAATTTCAAGCCCATAAAAAAATATCTGAAGAATAGACGGATCGTTATTTTCACCGTTTTTCTCTCGGTTGTTCTCATATTCTTGTACGGTATTGGGTTATATGTGGATATTGATCTGAAAATGATCAATCAGATAGAAACAATACTTAAGAATCATATGCATTGATACTGATTCTTTCTCCTTGCCAGAGAGATGATAGATGAGATGAAAATAATATGGTATACGACAAAACAAAAGCATTACTTTTATTGGCTTTAATCATATTGCTGATAGTATTTTTCAATACTGTAATCGCATGGAGTTCCGGGGACATGATACTTAATTCCAACCAGAAAATGCACCGGATAAACCGGTGATTTTCATATTGGACGAAGCCCTGACGGGCGGACAGAGAGGGAGAGGGTTTCATTGCTTTTACCCAAGGGACAAACATCGTACAGATTCACCCGATAAATCGGATTCATCCAACAAATAAGTTGAAGACGGCCTTCGAGGTATCTTTTGGGCTCTGTGGGAGCCGCTTAACTTATTTGAAATAAAAGACTATCTTCAAATTGTTTATAGAGGTTTTGATATGTCAAATGTTGTAGTTTCTTTTGCCGAAATATCTGATGCTGAATTGCTCAAAGATATTTCAGTAAGTGGTTTTAGAGAGAATTTTGAGAAGTATGGACATTATCCTCCTGGATTAGAGTCAATTGAATGGCACCAAGATAAGATCAAGAATGAAATATATTATAAAATACTATATAATAATAAAATCATTGGTGGAGCTTATTTAGCGCAACATACGAATCATGAAATGAAAATAGAGTTTATTTTTTTAAGCCCTGATTATCATGGCAAAAAAATTGGGACACAAGTAATGACTTTAATTGAAGGAAAGCATAAAAAAATAAAAAAATGGTCCTTATTTACGCCATATAAAGATTTTCGTAATCACCACTTTTATGAAAAGCTCGGCTATCTGAAGGTAGGCGAAATTAAACCGGATGAGAGTACTGATTTTATACTATTTCATTATGAAAAAGAGATCAGACATCACATATAGGGATAAGGACGCCCCTCCCACACCACCGGACATACGGGTCCGTATCCGGCGATTCGGCTGGTCAGAACAGGCACGGATAAAGAACATCCGGCCTGCCGGGTTTTATTCAAGCAGAACGTTACCGACATTTCAGCCTCCGCTGCATTATGTCGGTAAGAACATGCTCTTTGATAACCGCGACCATTTACCCAAGCCATTCGGCCGGGCACCGTTCGGGCCTTCGTCGGGGTGAGACCTCCGGGTATACTTCTCCCGCTATCGGGAGGCCTGGCTCGTTTCCGCCGACTACTATGCCCTCTGCTGACTTCTGCCACGTGATCGCCTCCCCTTACGGTTCGGTCACAGTCCGTTGATGGACATCGCGGCAGATCTCCCGGGGTAAACACGCATCTTTCCGCGCACGAGCGCCGAGTATACGTACCTGGCTTATGATGGATAGGGGACTTCGCCTTGTGTTGCAGGCTTGTCCCGGTGTGTGCGCCTTATACTCGGTTTCTGTTCGTCATCCCGTACCTTCGCGGTACCTTGCCTCGGCAAGGCAGCTTCCTCCCGGAGCATCCCGCTTCTGGCGGGATACCCCGTTGCCATACCGCTACGCCCTTCGCCTCCATCGGGCTGGGCCTAAGACTTGCCAAATGTCTGAAAATAAGATACATTCGGCGCACTTTTAAGAACATGTGCCGTGCCCGGCACACACCAGTAAATTCACGCGAGCCCAAACACCGGGCCGCGTGATTACCATGTTAAACATTAATGACTACTAAGAATGGAGAGGAATATTTATGAAAATAGTATCACTTTTGGGCAGTCCTAGAGCTAATGGAAATACGGCAACACTGATTAAAGCATTTAACAAAACAGCCGAGGATTTAGGGGCAGTTGTTCAAACTTTTTTTTTGAATAAACTTGATTCAAAGGGGTGCCAAGCATGTGACGCATGTAAAACAAAAACAGATCATTGTGTTATTAAGGACGATTTGGCGAACGTTTTGGAATCTGTAAAAAATGCAGATGTTCTAGTCGCGGCGACACCAATTTATTTTGCTGATATTTCCGCCCAATTTAAAATCTTTGTTGACCGCTGTTACTCGTATTTGGAACCATTTGAGACAATGCCGGAAATCAGCCGTTTGAAGGCGGGAAAAAAGTTTGTGCTCATTACCGTTCAGAACCGGGGGGAGGATCTGTTTGCTGAAGTGTGTACCAAGTACCGCATGATATTTGAGTTTCTTGGCTTCAAGGAAACGCATCTTATCAGGGGATGCGATCTTTTGAAATCGGATGCGATAGAAACAAAAAATCGTCAGGATCTTGTTGACCTATCTAAGGAAACGGCAAGGAAGGTTGTGAAATCGGGGGTTTAACCTGTAAGCTCAGCGGACCTAAAGGGCCGGGCCGCTGATTAAATCGTTACCACAAGATCTTGTGGCTCCCGATTTCCCTTTAAAACCTGAGATAAGGTCATAGTATCACCACCACCTGCATCATCAATCATCTGTTAGCTGATAATATCAGCTTTTTCATTGTATTGGTATCCTCAATCAAATCAAGCTCTGAATATTCGGCTTTCGGATAATACTACTTGAATTTAAAAAACGTTTTCCTTTTTGGTACTATTATCCAATAATTATTACCATAATCTGTTCAATTATAATTTCACTATTCATACCGCAACGAATGAATCGGACTTTTTCTGGCGGCACGAGCTGTATTCCCCGCCACCGTGGACCATGCAATAACGAGTGCCAGCAGCCCTGAAACCAAACAGATCGGTATTAAAAGCAATGGATTGAATCGATAGTAAAATTTTTCCAGCCAGTGTTGCATTGCAAATACGGCAACCGGCCATGCGATTAAATTTGCAATTAAAACGGGTTTTGAAAACTGCCAGAGGAGCAAACTCACGATGTTTTTGACTTTAGCTCCCATCACCTTGCGAAGGCCGATCTCCTTGGTTCGCCGCTCTACGGTAAAGGACGCGGATCCGAACAGCCCCATGCAGGCAATCAGAATCGCGAGTAAGGAAAAGCTGACAAAGATTCTTTCTTCCGTCTTTTCCTGTTCAAATTCCCCGGCGACCAGTTGATCCACGAAAACCGTGGATATCTCCTCATCGCCCGTCACATATTTCCAGACGGATTTGACCTGCGATACTATCTTTTGGGGAGAACCTTTAAACCGAACCGTCATGACATCGATGTATACCGGGTTACGGTTAAACAGATATACTTCCGCTCTAGGAGGTGCATTTATGCTAAACAGGTGATTATCGGCAACCACGCCGATAATCGTGTATTTGATATTGTTGAGAGTGTTCGAGAGGACTTTCCCAATGGCATCCTTCGCGTCGGCAAAGCCAAATTCTTTAGCTGCGGTTTCATTGATGACAGTGTTTCTTTCGAGAATTTCTGTTGACTCTCTTCCGCTGATATTCTCCGCCATCATATTAAATTCCGGTTCGGGGAGATCACGATCCATGGAAAAATCTCTGCCCGCGATAATGGGTATCTGGTATGTTTTGAAATAATCATCATCAATGTACATTCTGGCTTTCATATGAGTTGTCTCCGGATGTCCCGGGAGCGTAAAAGGAGCAAAGTTCTCCTCCCTTTTATGGCTGGGCTGAAGCAGCGATACACTGACATCCGAGATATCGGCAAAGTTTAACAGTTCCTGTTTGAGAACATCGATCTTGCCTGTAATCCTTTCATCATAAGCCAGCCCGTTAATGACCAGTAAATTATCCTTATTGTAACCGGAATCGCGGTTCTTGCTGTATTTCATCTGCGCATAAATCACACCGGTGGCGATAATCAGAATGATGGAGACACTGAACTGGAATATGACCAGTGCTTGCCTGAGAGAAATTGAAGCGCGGGTTTCCTTGGACTGGTTCGCCTTGAGGGTTTCTCCGGGCCTGAAACCGGAGAGAACAAGCGCGGGATACAGACCGCCGCTTATGCCCACGATAAGGAGCAGGGCCAATAACGGCAGAAAAGTCGATGGCGACGTGTAATTCAATGAAAAGGATTTGCCCACTATCGATTCGAATACGGGGAGCATTATTTCGACAATAGTCACGGATAAAAGCATGGAGAGGAACACGATAAAGGTGGACTCACCGAGGAACTGTACGATCAGATGTTTTCTCTTCGCCCCCGCGACCTTTCTCATGGCGACTTTCCTGGCCCGCTGCGTGGCTTTCGCGGTTGTGAGGATCGTGAAGTTGATGCAGCCGATCAAGAGGACGAGCAGGGATATGCCGACGAAAGACCTGGCCACGGTTTTGTTTCCACCCGCCCTTGTGACGTCCCAGGGCGAATCGAGGTGCGCCGTTTCCAGTTTTTGAAAATCCAGTGAAATGAAATCACTGGCTTTCTTGGTGGGGTCGGATATGAGACCGGGAACATCGATATTCCGGTCGATCAAAGCAGGGATGAGAGGTTGCAGGGTTTCAATATCAATGCCTTTTTTCAGTTTTAAATAGGTGCCGCCAATATTATTGAACCAGTGTGTCATGAATGGAGGGAGCTGCGTATCGTCCAACAGGCTTAACAAAGGTATGTCATCGAAAACCGTATTGCCCGGAATACTGTATACGGGAGTCCGCCGGGAGGCTTTGGCTGGTGACAAAGCCGTTGTTATTGTTTATACATCAGTGGCACGCCACGTCAATATTGCCATGGCGGTAATTCTGAGCACATTCCCAATTGAATCAGCGCCTACAATGATACTGTTGCTAATTATTGGATATATCCTTCAGGTTCCTTCTCTGACGATATATGCTCAACACTATGGGCGGGAAATTGCCGGCGGGAAATCATAGATTTTAAAGTGTGGAAAACCAGAAGCTGAAAAAGGCTTTCAAAAATAGAAAACATCTATATAGCCTTCGGTTGTCAAGGAAAAAACTACTCCTATAGATCGGAACAATGAAAAAATCGAATAACGTTTCCGTCTTTGAATCAGGCTTCTTGATAAACGACTCAATGGTTCTAACTTTTGTCTTCGGTCATGAGTGTCAGAGCGCCTAACGGGCCTGCACCAAACTTCTACCTGGATTAACTAATTTGCCGTACTGCTCTTTGAAAATCAGCGTACTACCATTAGGCAGCTTAAGAATATATTTCGGATCGCTTGTCACGGCACAATCAAAGCAAATTGGCTTAGCGTCTTTAGGTGCCATCCAGATAGGGGGTCACTCGGGCAGATAACGTGACAAATTTCTCAAAACCCGTTTCGAGCAACGATCTGCTGAAAAAAAATACGGGAAGATTTATACAAAAAATGAATATAAAACGTGCCTCCTTTTTTATTTCCCTGAATATCGGTATGCGTATAACGGTTGGATTGTCGTCCGCTGGATTTGATTCTGCCAGAGCATGGCCGGGCGTAATTTGTGAATGTGGTGCAGCCGGTTTTGGTCTTTTAAACGATTATATATATCGACCCATGCACAGGGTATGTCCTGGCTGACTTCACATCTTCCTCTATTGGTTCCGCCGCAGGGGCCGTTGAAAAGCCCTTTGGCGCAACGGGTGACGGGACAAATCCCACCGGTATAGCCCAGAACGCATTCGCCGCAGGCTCTGCATTTTTCCTCGTAAACGCCGATATCCCTGTCAACGCCGATGGAAACGGTGTTAACGGCCGGGAAAACCGGTATCAGAGGAAAGCGTTCGGCAAGAAGTTGTACACCGGCGCCGCAGGCCATGGAGATCAAACAGTCATATTTTGCCACCAGTTTATCGAGCCCCTCGAAATATTTCAGATTGCACTGTCGTTCGACTATATATGCTTCTACATAGCCCGGGGCATTTTCTGCTTTCAAACGCTGGTTTATTTCCCTGTTAAGTGCTTGGACCTCTTTCTGGCCACCGGCCAGACAAACCGAGACACACCCACCACAACCGATATTCAGGATGCGGACATATTCCTTCACAGCGTCCATGATTTCTTCGATTGGTTTTTGTTTTGCTTTTATCACTACAGCATCTCCCTGAATAGACAGAGGGTTTCAAAAACCCCCTTATATTACTTTAGTTATTTGATATGACATTCTCCACAAAGCTCGGGTCCCGGAGCCGAACCGACTAACCATATGATTTTGTCACAAACTTTACAGCAGCAGTGAATTCTAAATTCTCTGTGACAGCCGATACATTGGCGGTGATATGCCTGTTTTAGGTTGATGTCGGTGTTTTCATTATGGCAGGCGGAGCAATGAAGATTCGGATTTCCTTCTTCCAACATCTTCTCGTCCAGTAAGTTTTGACCTTCTTTATAATCGTGATGACACGCGAGGCATTCAAAATTTCCCACATGAAGATCATGGGGGAAGTTAACGCCGACACGCTGCTTTTTTCTGTATGCACCGGGATTGTCAATTATAAGTTCATCATCCTGTGCTCCGGCGTAGGGCATGACGAACAACATCGACAACAGGATCAGCAGGACCGGCAACCGGATATATTTTTTGGGTAACGCCATTAGGAATCCACACCTTTCAAAAAGCGATGCAAATCGTTCGGGAAGAAAAGAACCTGCCCGAAGTCTCGCATGTATCATTCTTCATCATACTTTCTGTATATATCCTGGGTTCGGCAGATTTTCCTCCCCAGAGCGATCATTTCTGGAATGTCGATACCGAAGGGACAATAGCATCGTGTGCAGAGCACACAACGGTTCCAGACGATATCGCCTATTTCTTCCAGGGTTTTCCGGCTTACTTTCCCCTTTTTTTTATACAGCTTGCCGATTGAATTGATGAATTTATGAGATGGCATGTACTTCGGGTCTCTGCCTTTTGTAGTAAATAAAAAACAGCTCTCGGCGCAAAGGCTGCAATGGGCACAAACCTTCAGCCAGAGCTTCATTTTGTTTTTCTCGGAATCCAGGGTCATTTTTATTGCTTCCGTATCTATATCATTTGTATTGGTATCCGTCATTACTGTCTCCAGCGGTTTAAGATTGAAATCGTATCTGCCAGGCACGGCGCCCTTTACCAATAGTGTGTTCGTTTATCACTAGGAAACGATTGAGACAGAAAAAAATCATATGAGACAGCTTCGTGAACGGAATAGCTATGAGCATCAACTCTCCTGAGATCATATGGACGGTCATTACTGTCCGGTAGTCGAATATCTGATGGAAAGCGAAAAAGCCGCTCAAGAAGGGCACTGTGGCCAACGCCAAGAGCAGGTAGTCATAAAAAGTGGTGATCGCGCGCACCCGGAAGAGAAAAATTCTTCGAAACAGGAAAAAAGCGCAGCTAAGTAGAACAACCATGGTCAGTATATCCGAGATATGATCTGAAACCGAAGGCAGACTGAAACCGAAGGTCAGTTTGATGAGGTCGTTATGGCCCATAACAACAAACGGCACAAAAACCAGGCCGAGGTGAAAAATTGTGCTCACTGTGATGGTTACCGGATGGACGGCTAGCACTGTTTGACCGGCTTTTTTGAGTATTTCCAAAATACGGCCGGGGAATAATTTTCTTTCTTCATCCTGTGCGGGTTTTAGCAAAGGCACGTGGGGTGACAAGCCGGCTTTTCGAGTAAGGGAATAAAACCGGAGAACCTGAAAAATCGTCCCAATGATGAATATGATTAGAGAGGCCCAAACCAAAGGACCTCGTGCACACTGATACATTTATGTCTCCTGATGAATTATTGTGATACCGTGCTACGCTTTGGAAGATTAAAGAACCGGCCGAGGCAAGACTCCCGCTCTTTCGGCAATTTCAGGTACCTTATGCTCCCATTCGATGGCCATGAGGTGAACACCGGAGACCCCTTTTGTTTCTTTAAACTCTTCAATTTGTTCACAGGCCATCTTAATGCCTTCATCCGCCTGTTTTTTTCTCTCGACCCCTTTCAAGCGGGTGATGATCTTATCAGGCACATCCATTCCGGGAACTGACTTCTGCATATAGCGCGCCATACCAAGGCTTTTCATGGGGGTAACACCGGCCAGGATGTAGACTTTCTCTGTGAGGCCCATGTCATTGGCCTGTCTGATCCACTCCCGCATGCGTTTCATGTTATAAATGCATTGGGTTTGTATAAAATGTGCGCCGGCGGCCACTTTTTTAGCCAGGCGGTGAACCCGCCATTCAAACGGTTCGGCAAAGGGGTTCGCAGCCGCGCCGATAAACATCTTGGGCGGCATGTTGATTTCAGCGTCACTCAAAAATTTGCCTTCATCGCACATTTTTCGGACCATGCTGATCAACTGCATGGAATCGATGTCGAAGACTCCCTTTGCGTTGGGATGGTCGCCGAATATCTGGTGATCTCCGGAAAGACACAGGATGTTTCGAATGCCATGGGCATAAGCGCCCAGGATATCCGACTGCATGGCCAAACGGTTACGATCACGGCAGACCATCTGAAAGTTCGGCTCGAGCCCTTCCTGCATGGCGATCAAAGAGGTGGCCCAACTCGACATGCGAACCATTGCGGTCTGGTTGTCCGTGATGTTGACGGAATCGACTATCCCTTTCAGGGGACGGGCTTTTTTTCTTACTGCCTCCACATTGGTCCCCCGGGGTGGACCGAGTTCACCGGTGAACGCAAAATGATCGGCTTTCAAGATTTTTTCAAGATTACTGCCGGATTCCATGAGGGGTTTCCTTTTCTATTACAAACGACACTGGTCACTATAAGTGGTTTCAAAACCTTCAATCAGGTTCAAGATCAAGGCGAGACGGTGGATTTAAACGGAGCAATACATTGAGTATTTCGAGTATTAAATCTATTGACTCAACGCCGTTATTGGGCCTTAGGGGAGGTTTTGAAACCACTTCTAACCAGTTCGCTACTTCTCGGTAGTTTATTCGTTGTGCCATTGCGACAGACCATCGCAAAGAATCAGCCGGCTCACGAAAATCCACCGGAAGAACCAGCGGCACAAGCCGATCCCAAACCGGAACCGATAAAGCTGGAAGTACTCATCATTTTTTGAGTTTTTTCCCCACCGCATTCCGGACAAACAATGTACTTCTCGTCCCCTCTGAACACTAGCTTTTCGAAACAATGCTTACAATCTTCGCACTTAAATTCGTATATAGGCATGGCTTTCTCCTCTTAATGGATATCACTGCCTGATTGGAAGCACCGCCTTACAGGCTGCATTAACGATGGGATAGGCAATGGGTGACGACGTCAATGCCGGATGCGTTCCCATCTGAAATTGCACGATGTCATTGGCGGTCATTTTATGCATGATACAGGCGCTTAACACGTTAACCATTTCCCCGACGGACCTTCCGCCGGATACGGCCCCTCCCAGAAGTACACCCGTATCCTTGGCAAATATCAGTTTCAATTTCGTCTTGCTGGAATTCGGCATGCCGCCTGGATGGGTATCAAGCGCCTCATCCGTACTGACCACATAGTTCATGCCGTTCTGCGCCGCGAAACGCTCCGTCAGCCCCGCAACCCCAAAAGCCCTTTCGTTGAGTATGGTCGAAAACACGCTGATGGTACCGCAGTTCTGGTGGACCGGTGAAAACAGGTTTGCCCCTGCGATGCGCGCTTCAGAAGTGGCAATGGACGCCAGCATGACGCCGGACGGACGACCTGTGAAAAAAGATGACTTCTCCGCACAATCTCCGCAGGCAAACACATCAGGGTCATTATAGCTGCGCATATATCGATCCACTTTGATGGTTTTTCTGAAACCCAGCTCAAGTCCTGATTTTTCGGCAAGTTCCGTATTGGGAAATGCACCGATCCCCAGAATAACCATATCCGCCTTGAGTTCCTCGCCACCGGCCAGTTTGACACCGGTAACGGCTTCTTCTCCCAAAATGGCTTCGACCTTGCTGTCAACCAGGACCTTGATACCGGCGTCGGTCAGCCTTTCCTTAGCCTCGGCACAAAACTCATCATCAAGGGCCATCTGCAGGCAATGCGGCAACGCCTCCACAACCGTTACGTTGATGTCCCGCCCCTTGCGGCATTCATCGGCAAACTCCACCCCGATAAATCCCCCGCCGATTATCACCAGGTCTTTGACCGCTGTCATCTTTTCCAGAACGGCACCGAGATAGCCGAACTCTTTTCGAATGGGGCAGACATTTTTTTTATCCACACCCGGGATAGGTGGAATCATCGGAAGAGAGCCGGTCGCAAAAACCAGTTTATCATAGCTGATGACCTCCCCGCTCTCCATCGTTACCACTTTCTTTTCGCGATCCACGCTTGTCGCCTCGCCCTTGATCAATTCGATACCATTATTTTCAAGCAGCCCATCCGGCACCACATTGTTCTCGGGTCCTCCTACCGTACCGTAAATATAGGGAATGCCACATGGAATTAATACGGTTCCTTCTTTACGGATGAGAGTAACCTTTTTGTCCGGATAGTGTCGCCTGCAACTGATTCCCGCGGTAATTCCGGAAAGGCCTCCCAATACCAATACATCTGTTTGCTTCATAATATAATCTCCTTGAGTTAATCTTTACCCCTCTATAATTTTCGCCTGCTGAATAAGTAAGGATTTAAATCGATCCAGCGTCACGGGATAGGGAATAATGGGAATTCCCATCCAGTCGGAATATTCCAGAAAGGCCTCGGGCTGCTCTGCCATGTAGGTGTCCATGTATCCCGTACCGTCGAGAACGATGGCACCACCTGTGTGCTTGGGAAAGTTTTCGTTGGCGATGGCCTGGTCCCATCCTTTGAATACATCCTTTCGGAATTTGATCCATCCCGGTGTCATCCACCAGACCGGTTCTCCGGGAGCGACTTCTTCGGCAATGCGACTGCGCTCGGTTTCATCTGCGAGCATGTCCATGCAGTGGGTCGCCTCGATCCTGGCAATATCAGGCCCCTGTTCATCGATGATACTCCGCATCTGGCGGGTAGGCTCGTCCGGATTGACATAGCAGAACTTGCCACCGTACACGACAATCACCTTTCCTGCCTGCGCTTTTGCTTTCCGAATTCGGTCCACCAGCTGACGTTCGAGTTCCGGAATATCCTGATGGAGGCCGGGGGTGGTATAATAGAGGTGTCGGGCATTCAGAAAACCCGTATCCTTAAGATAATTGAGCTCGAGGCTCAACGTGCCGCAGGAAACAATAGCGATATGTTCAAAAGAAACTGAATCCATGGTTGTGTTCTCCTTATTGATAAGTGACTACCTCGGGCAGTTTCGTGTCAAGAACCTCGCTGAGCCGCCTTATATCCAAATTGTTAGGATGGCCGACAGCACCGGTGGCATCCTCGATCCACACGGGTTGCGGATCTCTAGCTCGGGCTTTATCGAGAAAGCTGGGGGAGACCTCCCCTTGACAACTGAAAGTTCCGATAACCTGGGCTGAATCTGCCATGGATATTGCCAAAGCCATTGCGCTGCGGGCATGGTCCGAATCGATGGCAGCTCCGTGGGTGGCAAACAGAAACAATTTTTGGTTGGTTATTCGTTTAAGGAAATCTAGTGCGCTTGGATCAGGCTTACCGGCCATCAGCCAGAAGCCAAGAAAAATCAGATCAAAATTTCTGGGATCAGGAGCCTCTTCAATAGTACAGAGCGTTTTGTCGTCACTCAATCTGGAATTGATCGCCTCAGCAATTTTTTTAGTGTTGCCTGTTATGCTTGAATAAGCAGTCAATATCTTCATTGAAATTCTCCTTTTCATTAATAGACGAAAGCCAGGTGGACATAATCGTTCACCTGGAATTTTCTGGATAACTATAGCCTTACTGCAGCCCGGGAGAGGCAAGACTCCCGGGCTGCAGCGGAGGAGGTGAGTAAAGCAATTAGATGGAGGTAATTTGCCAAGCTCACTTGTTCAAATGATACAGCAACATACGTGCCAGATTTAGACAGAAGTCAAGGACCTGGGTGTGGGGTCTCAAGTGAAAATCAAAAATATAGATAATTATAAAAGGTAATTAAGCGAGATAAAGGCGGCTGGACGACACTCATCAATTTTTGGTTCCTTTATCCGTTAAGTGCGACAGCCCGAAACGTTTCATCTGGTTCCAGACACTGGTCCGGGAGATGCCCAGAATTCGGGCGGCTTCGGAGCGATTTCCGCCGGCAGCAGTCAGCGCCTTGATAAGACGCTGCTTTTTTATGTCGTTCAGGCTTATCCCTTCCGCCACGGAGTCGAATAATGCGGGTCGGGTCTCGAGTATGTTCGTGGGCAGGTGCAATGGTTCGATGGTTTCCCCATGGCAGGAAACGAAAGCGTATTCAAAGGCGCTTTTCAGTTCACGCACATTGCCGGGCCATTGATAATTCATTAAAGCCTCCAAAGCATCGTTTGAAATCCCCAGTATTTTTCTCCCGCTCTTGAGCTGAAGGCGATTGAAAAAAGACCTGGCCAGCAACGGAATATCCTCGGCCCTTTCCCGGAGGGGCGGCACCCTCATGGGGATGGTGTTGATCCGGTAGTAAAAATCTTCCCGGAATTCCCCTCTGGCAATCAAACCGGGGAGATCGCGATTGGTGGCGGAAATAATGCGCACATCCACCTTGATGGGCCTATGATCCCCCACCCGCTCAATGATTTTGTCCTCCAGGACCCGCAAAAGCTTGATCTGTGTGGCCAGAGGTAGATCGCCGATCTCATCGAGAAAAATATCACCCCCGGTCGCCGCTTCAAACCGGCCGATGCGGCTTTGAAGCGCCCCGGTAAAAGCGCCCTTCACGTGCCCGAATAGTTCGGTTTCCAGGAGCGATTCGTTCAGGGCCGCACAATTGACCTTGATGTAGGGTTTCCCGGCCCGAAGCCCTGCCTCGTGAATGGCCTGGGCCACCAGTTCTTTACCGGTACCGCTTTCACCGTATATAATGACCGGGGCATCGGAAACAGCGGCGTTTTCGATGAGCCCAAAGAGCTGGCGCATGGGAGCGGACTGCCCGATCATGCTGTGAAACCGGTCCTCCCCATCCAGCTCTTTTCGATAGGATTCAATCTGGCACTCCTTCTCCGTCAAATCGGAGATATCGGTCATGGTTTCGACGGCACCAATAACCTCCCCATTTTCATCCTTCAGGAGTGCCGCGTTTTTCACGATATGGACAGGTCGCCCGTCTTTTCGATAGAGGAGGCATTTCTGCCGCTTCAAACGCCCCCGTTCAAATAGTACACACCAGTGATGTCCACGGTGTTTATTTCGAGCAATGGCGCAATTGCTGCAGTTGAGAATCGTGCAGGGTTTTCCAAGCACATCAATCTTTTCAAACCCGGTGATCTCTTCAAACCCCCGGTTGACCGATACAATGGCGCCGTCGGGATTAACGATCATGACACCATCCTGAATCGTATCGACAATGGTTTTCCAATACTGGTTTTGACTTTGCACGATAATCGTTCACTTTCGTTTAAAAAGTTAACAGCGTTCCTGTCCAAAAAGTTAACGCATCAATAACCTTATAGCAAGCCGAAATTTTTACATGCTCTCAGCTATTCATCTTTCAAAAGACGGAGCGCATCGATTTCTTAGCTTCAGAATACTATAAGCACTTTAACTGTCTTCCATACTGGCACCACCCTTGCACAATGTACGTAAGTAGTAGGCTATAGAAGCAAGTCTATTTGGGAGTGATTCATCATCAAGAATGTACTGTGAGGATTTCCAATGGGAAAATGCATCAATCATCCGGATCGCGAAACAAGCTACCAATGCATGAAGCATAATATCTACCTGTGTGAAGAGTGCCTTCAGTGCCGGGACCCCGAACTTTACTGCAAGTTCCGTCCTTCGTGTCCCATCTGGTTTCTCAGCAAGCGAAGAGAAAAGTGGGACACCGAAGACAAAGAAGCGGCGACCGCTTCCGGCAACTGCAGGGTTATCTTTTCAACCCCCGAAGCTCAGGTGGAGGTACCGGCCGGGTCGACACTTCTGGACGCGGCCCGCCAGGCAAATGTGCACATCAACGCCTCCTGCAACGGCAAGGGCGCCTGTGGGAAGTGCAGGCTGATTCTCGAGTCCGGAAAACTGGATACGCCCGCCACACCACTTCTTACGGAATCGGAAAAGAAAAAGGGCTATGTGCTGGCTTGCCAGAGCCGGGTGATGGAAGACGTGACGGTTCGGATTCCGGAGGAAGCGGCACAGCGACGGATCAAGATCGCCGGCATGGGCCGGGAGGTTACCGAAAAGCTCAAAGGGCTGGTAAAAGAGATCGACCCCATGCTTCGGGAGGTGCCCATGGATCTGGCGCCTCCGAGCCTGGATGACAACGTGAGCGACCTCGACCGGCTGAATCGGGGGCTGAAAAAGATGGGTTGTGACGTGGCCCGACTCAACGTGGGCATCCGGGTCATGCGACAACTTGCCCAGGTGGTGCGGGAAGAAAATTGGAAAGTCACTGCTGCGGTGATTCAGCGAAAATGCGCCAACGAAATCCTCGAGGTCAGACCCGGGGTGAATCAGAGGCGAAGCCTGGGTGCCGCCATCGATGTGGGCACCACCACCATTGTGGTCTATCTGGTGGATATGGCCGACGGCACGGTGATAGCCGCCGCATCCGGACATAACCGGCAGGCGGACTGCGGGGACGACGTCATCAACCGCATTATATGCGCCGAAAAGGACGGCGTTAAAAAACTCAGCCGAATGGCCCGGACCACTATCAACGATCTTCTCGGGGAGGCAGCCGCCAGTGCCGGGGTCGAAATGATACAGATCAAGAGCATTGTGCTTTCCGGAAACACCACCATGGCTCATCTCCTGCTGGGAATCGAGCCGCACCATATTCGCCGGGAACCCTATATTCCCACCGTATCCGAGTTCCCCGTCATGAAAGCCGGGGAGATCGGTTTGAAGGTCAATCCTATCGCCGCGGTATTCATCATGCCCGGACCGGCCAGCTATGTGGGCGGCGATATTGTTTCGGGCCTGATCTATGCCGGGTTTCACCGTGAAGACCCCCTGACACTTTTCATTGATGTGGGCACCAACGGTGAAATTGTTCTGGGCAACAACGAGTGGCTCATGACTGCTGCCTGTTCTGCCGGGCCGGCTTTTGAAGGCGGCGGAATCCGTTGGGGCATGAGGGCCGAGGAAGGTGCCATCGAAAAGGTTGCCATCGACCCGAAGACACTGGCACCTGATTTTTCCACGGTGGGTGCCGCACCACCCCGGGGTATCTGCGGATCGGGGATGATCGATCTGATTTCCGAACTTCTGAATACCGGTATTGTGGATCGGGGTGGAAAATTCGCCACCGATATCGAAAACCGCCGGGTCAGGCTCTCTGAAGACGGGCCGGCCTATGTGCTGGCCTTTGCCGAT
This sequence comes from Desulfobacterales bacterium, assembly GCA_963677545.2. Taxonomy (GTDB): domain Bacteria; phylum Desulfobacterota; class Desulfobacteria; order Desulfobacterales; family JAFDDL01; genus JBECKW01. The sequence goes on from CAXXKH010000012.1 coordinate 83,588, forward strand.
GAAACCCCCATGAACGAAGACCTGGTATTCACCGAATCGGATCTGAAAAACCTCATCTACAGCAAGGGGGCGGTCTTTTCCGGATTTACCACCCTGCTTTCCGAGGCTGGGCTTGACTTCTCCATGGTAGAGCGGGTGATTATCGCCGGCGGGTTCGGTCAGTACTTGAATATCGAAAAAGCGATTTCCATCGGTATGCTTCCGGATATCGACCGGGACAAATTCACCTATCTCGGCAACAGCTCCATCGCCGGCGCCTACATGGCTCTGCTCTCAGGCACCTATCGCCAGGAAGCCGCTGATATCTGCAAAAGCATGACGTATATCGATTTTTCCCGTAACAACCGGTACATGGACGAATTTACATCCGCCATGTTTCTGCCGCACACGAACCTTGCCATGTTTCCGAGTGTGGCGAAGCAAAGAGGTAAATTTTAGAGCCATTTATTAAAAGATCAGGATAAATCTGATCAGTAAGGAATAACAACAATGAAATATGATGCTATTATTATTGGAGGTAATCCTGCAGGAGCGTCGGTAGCCAGCGCCTTGAAACAAACTTATAAGGAAAAATCTGTCTTGGTAATCAGAAAAGAAAAAGATGCTCTGATTCCATGCGGGATCCCCTATGCGTTAGGTTCTCTCCCTTCTGTTGATGCGGATATCAAACCTGTTGGCGGATTGATTAAGAAAGGTATTGAGTTCTCTTATGATGAAGTCCTTTCTGTAAATGCGGATGAAAAGACACTAAAAACTGCAAACGGAAACACTTACTCCTATTCCAAATTGGTCTTTGCTACAGGTTCCAATCCCTTCGTTCCACCCATTCCCGGTGCGGACCTGGATGGAATTGTAACAATCAAAAAAGATACGGAATATATCCGTTCTATCCGGGATGATCTCCGTTCCACCAAAAATCTGGTGGTAATCGGGGCTGGCTTTATCGGTGTTGAAGTCTGCGATGAACTGGTTAAGATTGCAGAGAATGTCACGCTGATTGAAGCAGAAGACTCTATATTGCCACTGGCCTTCGATAAAGATATGTCAGTTCCTATTGAAGAGAAGCTGAGTGATCATGGAGTCTCCATCATGAAATCCGCCATGGTATCCCATCTGGGCGGCAGCGATGGAAAATTAACCCATATCGACCTTGCAGACGGGACTTCTCTTCCTGCGGACAAAGTCATACTCTCCATAGGATACAGGCCGAATACAACTCTGGCAGAAGAAACCGGTCTTCTCCTCGGTCCTACCGGGGGAATCTGGACGGATGAATATATGCGAACATCCATGGAAGATATCTTTGCAGTAGGAGATTGTGTCGAGCACAGAGACTACTTTTCAGGAAAACCCTCTCGCCTGATGCTGGCATCTACAGCGGCAGCCGAAGCTCGTGTGGCCGGGTTTAATCTGTTCAATTTAAAAATTGTCCGTCAATGTAAAGGCAGCATTGCCATTTTCTCCTCTTCTCTCAATGATATTTCGATGGGAGCAGCCGGGCTGACAGAAAAGCAGGCAAAGGCAGAAGGATTTGATATTATCCAAGCTTATAGCGAAGGAGTGGATCGCCATCCTGGAAAAATCAGCGATTCTTCGAAGGTTAAAATAAAGGGTATATTCTCAAGGGGAAGCGGTGTTCTACTGGGAGCCCAGATTATTGGTGGAAAATCTACAGGAGAGATGATTAATATTCTTGGCTTGGCCATACAGAAATCAATGACAGCTTCTGAACTGTCAATCATGCAGTACGGGACCCAACCTTTGCTTACCAGCGGTCCCGGAGTTTATCCTATTGTTCTTTGTGCGATGGATGCCCTGGAAAAATTATTAAAGTAACAGTTTGAGCCCCTATCCTCAGCAAACTGAATCTAATCTATTTTTATATGTTTGAATTACAAAAATATTTAAAGAATAAACGGTCCCTTATAAATAAAAAAATAGAGTCATATATTCAGAAAAACACTAGCCCCGGAAGGCTTTCGGATGCCATGCGGTATTCGGTTATGGCAGGCGGGAAACGACTTCGTCCAATTCTTTGCATTGCTGCTAGTGAAACCGTTCCCGGTGTTTCAAATGGTGATCTGATCGCAACGGGTTGTGCCATTGAATTTATTCACACCTATTCATTGATCCATGACGATCTTCCTGCCATGGACGACGATTCCCTTCGAAGAGGACATCCCACCTGTCATGTGGCGTTCGACGAAGCGACGGCCGTTCTTGCAGGTGGCGCACTGCTGACGCTCGCATTTGAGATTCTCGCCGTTGACATGCCCCGAGGTACCGATAATATTCTCCCCTTTCTGAAAGTCATCGGCATTATATCGAAGGCGGCCGGGGCCATGGGTATGGTGGAGGGACAGATGAGGGATATATCGTCTGAAGGAAAGATGATTCCCCTTGAAGCGCTTGAAGCGTTGCACAGCTTAAAGACGGGCGCCTTGATTTTGGCCTCTGTTGAAAGCGGCGCATTGCTTGCCGGTGCTGACGAAAAGCAGCTTGCGCATCTAAAGGAATATGCCAGGCTGCTTGGGACGGCATTTCAAGTGACGGATGACCTTTTGAACGTTGAAGGGGACCCAGCCGTCATGGGAAAAGCGGTTGGAACGGATGCTGAAAAAATGAAAAATACCTACCCTTCTCTCATGGGGATTGCAGCATCCAGGGAAAAGGCCCGCCAGCTCATCGACAACGCATTACGGGCGCTGGATATTTTTGATACGAAAGCAGATCCGCTTCGTGCAATAGCTGAGTATGTGATAAAAAGGGATAAATAAAGGTTCTTAAGTGACGTACTCGATATCGACGAAAAGAAATTGTTTTCCGGTAATGGTTCTGATGTTGCACGCTGATTGTTCACTTTTGTTTAATAAGTTGACAGCTGATATGTTCAAAAGATTAACACGTGAACATCCCTGCGGTAAGGCAAAACAATAAGTGCCTAAAGTGCGATAGAGTGCCTAAAGTTAAGGCGTTGTTAGACTCCGCGACTTCTGGCACTTTAGCATACTTTAGATACTTTCAATGTTTTCTTTGTCCTCTTTATTGGCACCACCCTTGCAGAGCATCTGTGAACGGTAAGCTGTAATAGCAAGTCTTTATTGGAGCGATCCATGAAATCGTTCGATTCACGAGATAAGATTCCTCCGCTTTTTCTGCTTGAGGTCAGCAATGCCTGTCGTCAGATGGAACCTGGGGAAAAAATAGAGATCATTGCCAGTGATGCGAACATCACCAAAGATTTGAGATGTATTTTATCCGCCTGTCAGCATGAGTTGACAATGGTGGAGCAAAAGGACAATGCAGGCAATGCTTTTCAAATATGGCTTATTAAAAGAAAAACAGAAGCAAAATAAGCTCCGGCACGACAAAGGATTTTATTGCATTAAAATTATTATATATTGATTATGAACTCTTTTGATTTTCTGGAAAGGAAGGTAAGTATCATGGCAGAAGAACTGATAGAAATCAGCGACGCTGATTTCGAATCTCAAGTACTGCAGGCGGAAAAACCAACCCTGGTTGACTTCTGGGCTCCCTGGTGCGGGCCCTGCAAGGCCATAGCACCGGTTGTGGATGAGTTAGCGGACAAATTCGGAAGCAAAATGATATTCGCCAAATGTAACGTGGACAATAACCCGGTAACCCCTGTAAAATATGGTATCAAGGCCATCCCAACACTTCTTTTTTTCAAGGGAGGAAAATTAGCCGGCCAGATTACCGGCATGGTTGACAGGGCAAAACTCGAAAAAGATATCGAGAATGTACTTTAAGAATTCCCGTGGGAAATGCATTTGGAATATACAGGATTAAGGAGCCAGTTTCAAAGCATTGTTTTTCTTCGTTCTCTTCGTGGTGATCATCTAAATAGAGCCGAAGATATATAACCAAATTATGCGTGAGAAGTGAAAAATTTGCGAGGGATAATATGGGACTAAACAGACGCGGTTTTCTAAAATTCGCAGCCGCCACAGGAGCACTGGTAACCGGTTCCCGCAAATCCGCAAGGGCCTGGGAATCCAAGGCCCCGGAAGACCCTTACGGCTGTCTGGTGGACCTGACCCGGTGCATTGGCTGCCGAAAGTGCGAGCAGGCCTGCAATACGGTAAACAACCTGCCGGCCCCGGCAGCCTCTTTCGAGGATCCCACGGTTCTCGACAGGAAGAGGCGCCCGGATGCCCGGGCTTACACGGTGGTGAACCGATATACGCCGGGGAAACTCGATAGGCAGGGGCGGCTGGTGCCCACATTTGTCAAACTCCAGTGCATGCACTGCCAGGATCCGGCCTGTGCCTCGGCCTGCATCGTGGGGGCATTGACCAAGAAGGAAAACGGTGCGGTTCACTATGATGTTTCCAAATGTATCGGGTGCCGCTACTGCATGGTCGCCTGTCCCTTTGAAATCCCCGCCTACGAATACGACAACCCCATCACACCCCGGGTGATGAAATGCACCTTCTGCTACGAACGGGTCGAATCGGAAAACAAACTTCCGGGCTGCGCGGAAATCTGCCCGGTGGAAGCCCTGACCTTCGGCCGTCGAAGCACACTTCTTGAAATCGCCCGAAAACGTATCGGTCAAAACCCTGGGACCTATATTGACCATATCTATGGGGAAAATGAGGCCGGCGGCACCAGCTGGATGTATATTTCCGGAATTCCTTTTGAAAAGCTCGGGTTCGTGAATGTTCCCGACACTCCCATGCCCCAGTTGGCGGAAAGCATTCAGCACTCCCTCTTCACCCACCTGTGGTCCCCCATCGTCCTATTCGGTATGTTGAGCGGGGTGATGCTGGGTTTCCGCAATAAAGGCGAACGACCCGAAAACGGCGAGGGAGGAGAACAAAAATGAGCCATTCGACAGTGCCCGAACCCATTCGGGCAAAATTCTGGACCCCGGGAGTGGTGATGCTGGCCGTACTCATGGCCGCCGGCGCTCTGACGATCATCGCACGTTTCATTGGCGGAATTGGCTATGTGTCCAATCTCAGTACCGCACGGCCCTGGGGATTGTGGATCGGTGTGGACGTCGCCTCAGGAGTGGCTCTGGCCGCGGGAGGGTTCACTACCGCGTTTCTGGCCCACATCATCGGTCGCCACTATTATGAACCCGTGACACGGCCGGCCCTTCTCACCGCCATGCTCGGTTATACGTTTGTCGTGCTGGGCCTGCTGGTGGATATCGGCCGTTCCTGGGCCATCTGGAAACCCATGTTTTTCTGGAACAAGACCTCGGTGCTCTTCGAGGTGGCCATGTGCGTCATGGTCTATCTGAACGTTCTCTACCTGGAGTTTGCCCCAATCGTGGTAGAACAGTTCAAGGGGCGAGTGGCCCTGCCCGGTTTTCTGGCGGTGCTGAACGCTCCCGTGGAGTGGCTGCTTCGGCTGGCGGACCTGATCCTGCCAAAAATCATGTGGCTCCTTATCATCGCCGGAGTGGTGCTCTCGTGCATGCACCAGTCGAGCCTGGGGTCACTCATGCTCATCGCCCCCACCAAGCTCCACCCCCTCTGGTACACCCCCATTCTGCCGCTTCTCTTTCTAACATCGGCCATTGCCGTGGGGTACCCCATGGTGGTTTTCGAAGCTACCCTGGCCACCACAAGCCTGAAGCTCGATTCGGAAATGAGAATACTGAATCCCCTGACCCGCATCACCATTTTCCTTCTGGGGCTCTATCTTCTGCTGAAGGTGGGGGACATGCTGAACCGGGGCACCTGGGTCTACCTGTTTGACGGAACCGCCCAGACCAATTCCTTTCTGGTGGAAATGATTTTCGGGGTGCTCGTGCCCTGGATCATGCTGCTTTCGCCAAGGGTCCGGCAGTCCCGGCGGGGGCTTTTCATCGCCAGTGCCCTCATTGTGGGAGGCGTGCTTTTAAATCGGATCAACGTCTTCGTGGTGGGTTACAAGCCTCCGGTGAGTGAAGCGAATTACTTTCCGGCCATCGGAGAAATCCTGGTGACCGTCGGCCTCATCTCGGCATTGATGTTTATATACCGGTTTCTGGTGACCTACCTGCCGGTACTGTCCGGAAAGCGGGAGGTGTCCTTATGAAAAAAACGGGACCTGTTCTTTTTACTGTTCTCGTACTGTTTATGGTCATGTTCTTTCTCTTCGGCCCGAGGTCCGGACGGAGCGGGGAACTCCCGGTCCAATCTGAGGATCAGGCGCCGGCAATAGTAGAAAGTGCCTGGGTCGCACCGGATCAGGCGGCAGCCGAAATCCGGGCCGCTGAAGTGGTGCCCTTTGTGGAGGCGGTCAAAGACGAATGCACTCTGTGCCGCCAGCTGAGACTTCGGGACATGGGCCTCGGCATCAAGGACCAGACTGAAAGCTACTACCTTTTAAACAGCCCCATCATTCAGAAAACCGAGGATCACTACGGCCCGGTTCGCTTCATGCACACCAAGCATGCCGCTGTTACCCAGGACTGTGCCGTGTGTCATCACTACCGACCTCTGGACGAGACCGCTTCGGAATTCGTCCGCTGCTCGGCCTGCCATCAGGAGCCGTTTAAAAAGGAGCGGCCCGACCGCCTCGGCTTGAAGGCTGCCTACCATCAGCAGTGCATGGGCTGTCACCAGGAGAAGGGCCAAGGACCGACAGACTGTACCGGTTGCCACAGCAAAAACATTCCGGACCATAAGAATTTGGTGGTACTGCCGACGAATCCCGAACCCTCCCAGGTAACAGAAGAGTGCCTTCGATGCCACGAAACAGCCGGAGAAGACATGCTCACATCTGCCCACTGGCTGTGGAAGGGCTCCTCATCATATACCCTTGAACACAGAAAAGATGTCGATCACGGCAAGGCCACCGATACAATTAACAACTTCTGCCTCAGCATCATCAGCAACGAGCCCAGATGCACGAGTTGCCATGCCGGTTATGGCTGGAAGGATGATACCTTTGATTTCACAGATATGACAAAGATGGACTGCCTGGTCTGTCATGACACCACCGGGGCTTATAAAAAAACCCCCACGGCTGCCGGCATGCCGGATCCGGAGGTGGATCTGGTGGCAGTGGCGAAAAACGTCGGTGCTACTTCCCGTGCAACGTGTGGTATTTGCCATTTTAACGGCGGTGGCGGTGAAGCGGTGAAGCATGCAGACCTGTCCCGCCAGTTGTTGGAACCCGATCGGAACTGTGACGTTCACATGGGAGGCTATAACTTCCAATGCACGGAATGCCACAAGACCCGAAACCATCAAATTTCCGGTCGCAGTACGTCCGTGGCCGTGGTAGAAGGTTCCCTGTCCTGCGAAGACTGTCATACAGACCAACCTCACACCGGTGAGGGTCTTCTGGATCACCACCTGAACAAGCATGTCGACACCATTGCCTGCACCACCTGCCATGCGCCGGTTTACGCAAAATGCAAACCCACCAAGGTTTACTGGGACTGGTCCAAGGCTGGTGACACCGAGCGGGCGGTTCAAAAGGACAAATACGGCATGCCCGACTATGACTGGAAAAAGGGAGAGTTTACGTGGAAGGAATCGGCCAAACCGGCCTACACCTGGTACAGCGGCTACATGAAGCGGGTGTTTATAGGTGATACCGTGGATCTGACCCGGGACGTTATAAAAATCAGCGAGCCGGTGGGATCCATTAAAGATCCCAACTCGAAGATCTCTCCCTTCAAGATCATGACAGGGGCCCAGCCGGTGGATTCGGAAAATGAGTATTTCATTGTACCCCATCTCTTTCCCACAAACAGTGACGACACCACCGCCTACTGGAAGAACCGGGACTGGCAGAAAGCCTTCGACGACGGTATGAAGGCCGCCCACTTGCCTTACAGCGGTCATTATGAGTGGAAGGGCACCCAAATGTACTGGGGTGTGGAGCATGAAATCATGCCGGCTGACATGGCCCTTTCCTGTGTCCAGTGCCACGAAAGCCTGAAAGGAGAAAAGACCTGTAACCGCTGCCATCAGGACAACCGGGAGGTTGACTATAAAGCCATCGCCCACAAGGGAACCGACTTTTCCTATATGGCCGAAAGGGGGCGTGACGTCAGCGATCTGGTGGGCACCACGGACTATATTGATTTCAAAGCCCTGGGATACAAAGGCGATCCCATTGTTTATGGCGGCCGTTTCAAAAAGCTCCCGCTTGGCACAGGGGAGATAAAAAAATAAAAGCGGGTTTCAATGGGAAAAAAAATATCTTTATGCGGTAAAGGCGGCAGCGGTAAAAATACCTTAACGGCTCTTTTGGCGCGCGCCGCCGAAGCAGGGAACTACAGTGTTCTTGTGGTTGATTCGGACGAGTCGAATTCAAGTCTCTATAAAACACTTGGATTTGACTCGCCGCCTTCGGCATTGATGGAACTTGTGGGGGGGAAACAGACAATAAAAGGAAAAATGGGGCGGCAGAACATTTTCCATGAAAATCATATCGACGTTTCGGATATTCCAAAGCAATACATAGTGAAACGAGGTTCCATCCACCTGGTATCGATCGGGAAGATTCACCATGGGCTTGAAGGCTGTGCATGCCCGATGGGTGTGTTGAGTCGTGAGTTCCTGAAAAAATTGAAACTGGGAGAAAAAGAAATTGCTATCATTGACATGGAGGCCGGGGTTGAGCATTTTGGCCGGGGTATTGATACAGAGATCGATGCTATCCTGCTGGTAGTAGAACCTTCTTTCGAGTCGGTTTCAATTGCTTCCAAAATCAAAAAAATGTCAGATGGCCTTCAAAAGCATGTTTTTGCCGTGCTCAATAAGGTGAGAGATGACCATATGGAAAAAGAACTGACAGATATTCTGAACGAACGCGGTATTGCTGTTACCGGTGCCATAGCGGAAGACCAAACCATATTCAATGCAGGACTTAAGGGAACGTCTATCGGATCCTGCAATGCATCCAGGACCGTTGGAAAATTGCTTGAGCGATTAATGAAAGACTGAATTACACTTTGCTTGAGGGAGGGTGTCATGTGCCTGAGCACAGTATACATTGAGAAAAACGGGCATAAAACAAAGGTTGCAGAGGATATTTCTCGGATGGACGCAGGAGATGGCGGTTACGTTTTTACCACGCTTTTCGGAGATGAAACGTTTGTCCCGGGATGTCTGATTCAGATAGATTTCATGGAAACCAACACCATTTTGCTCAAGTCATCGTGACAAGCAACGAAAAATGTTGAACGTTTCTACGATGGTTTTTTTAGAGGGGGAATAAGAAGAAAAACCATCCTTCATTTTCTGTTTCACCCTCTACACAATTCTGTCCATTATCGCTATTATTGTTGGAAGTTGGCTTTTATCCTGAAGCCCGATAAACCGTTTGATTTCTGATTTGTTTTTGAAAAGTATCAGTGTTGGAATACTCTGAACGCCAAACCGGTTAGCCACCTCGGGCCTTTGATCGATATTGATTTCAACAAAACTCACGCGATCATTGTAAACGGATGCCAGGATATCGACGATAGGTTTCTGCAATTGACAAGGCCGGCACCAGGGCGCCCAGAATAGTGCCAGCACAATGCCTTCGGATATATCGATATCGAGTCTTTTTTTGCCGGAAGCGACAACACTTGGCGCCATGTGATTTACAGCCTCCATGCATACCTCCCAAAGGTGAGGGTTTAGCACGCCGCCTTAGAGATAACGGCCAAAAAATTATAGGATCTCAAGCAAGCGCTTGTGGCGATGCGGAATTGTTCAATGTTTTTACCGGTCGTTGAGTGGGCATTGGTTCTGGAAGGCGCACCACCATCACCGGGATGGAGCTTCTTTTAACAATATCTCCGGCAACACTGCCGAGCATCTTGCTGTTGAGTTTGCCGTGTCCATGGGTGCCCAGTATGATCAGATCGAACAGGCCTTTTTCAGCCACTGACAGAACTTCCTGTACCGGATCCCCAACTTCGACGAACACTCTCTCTTCCGACAGGGGGCAAAGCGGTATTTCTTTTTTTACATCCTGTGAAGCTTCCCGAATTCGTTGCTTGAGTGCCTGTGTTGCTTTTTCGATGCCCTCTTCCTGGAAGGCGGCCCAGTCGGCATGTTCGATCATGTCGGCAAAGGAGACTCCGGCTTCGGTAGACAGCGCATCGAGGACATCTTGAATGACATGGACGATATAAACTTCGGCACCGAAACGGTTACCAAGACTGCATGCGTAACGAGCAGCATGCCGTGCCGTTTGGGACAGATCCGTGGCATAAAGGATTTTTTGTATATTTGGAACCAAGGGAGGTTGCATCTGAATCTTAGGTGCCAAGGCAATCACATCGCGTTGAGCCTGAACAGAGGGTTTTATGTCTCGGTGGCTGTGCTTTGTTCTGACACCAAATATTTTATCGGCAAGACGGACATACCAGGCAGCCGATTGAATCTGGACTACATACGCCAGGGCAATCAGAAGGGCGATGGTTGCTCCCTGTTTCCCAAATGCCGTCATGGCAATGGCCAGTGCAATGGACAGGTCCCGCATCACCACGCCGAAAACCATGGCGACAGCATCCTCCCGCTGGAAAAACAAGCGTCCGGAAATGGAAAGAAACAGGTAAGATGCGGAATAAAAAACAAGCAGAGGAATAAAAATTACCAGAAGATCCCCGGGATTCTGGATGATATGCCGAGCCTTCAGGCCCATGGCCAGGAAGGCGATCAGAACTACCCCCAAAGCTGAAAACGGGGGGAATTTGGGCTTGATCCGCTGGTTCCAGGTATCGATGCCGAATCGTTTTTGAAGCAGATGCTGGGTCAAAACCCCAGCGATGAGCGGTACGAAGACAAAGAGTGCTATCTGTTTGAACATATGAAGCATATTCACATCGATGGTGGTACCCATGAACACCTTAGTGTAGATCGGTGCGGCCAGAGCGCCTAGTACCAGACCGAACACCACCATCTTGATAGCCGCCTCCTTGTTTCCCCTGGCAAACCCTGTCCAGGAGATAGTCATTCCCGATGTGGGAAGTACCCCTATCAAAAAGAGCCCCACCGCCCAAAGGCCGTACTTTTCCAGTCCCCCTGCGAAGAACAGTTTTCCAGTAAAAAAAGCCAGAACAGGGATCAGAATAAAATTGATCAGCTGAGTTGTAATTTGAAGCCTTGTATCTCCACCTTTGAAAATACTTCGGACATTCAGCGTCACCATCATGGGGTAGACCATGACGAATGTGACCGGAATAATGAATTGCTTGAGTGCAGAGGCATCTGTAAGATATCCGAACAGCAAGCCGCACATCATGGCAATTGGAATGGCCCACACCAGATTTTTCTGTAGCTGCATAAGAAGTTTCAATATTTTTTCTCCTCGCTATTTTAGAGGTTTCTTTTCATGGTTGAGCAAATTCAGTGCCAGCATTCGTATTATGTGTTAAGAGCTAATTTTTGTTATTATATTTAAACCTTATAGATTTCATGCCGGTATGCTTATAATTTGTTGACAGCATGATGGCGATACCATAATAAGAACGGTAACGCATCATAACGGTAGGTAACGCAAGAAAGGTGTCATCGATTATGACCGACAAAACGCACGAACTGTGGAATGTCAGGTTTATTAACCGAATCATTGACTCCATGGCAGACGGTGTGTTCACCATGGATGCCGAGGGGCGAATCACTTCCTGGAACCAATCCATGGAGCGTATCAGCGGTTATTCAAGTCGGGAAGCTCTCGGCGGGACATGCGCGCTTCTTCAATGCAGCCGCTGCTTTGGAAAAGAGTGCCCCAACGGTATCAAGGGCTGCGGCATCCTCGTGAGACAATCTTCAGAAGCCAAAGAGTGTTACCTCCGTCATAAGGACGGATATGATGTTTCTGTAATTAAAAACGCCAGCGTTGTTAAAGCCGATGACGGCAATATCCTCGGGGTAGTGGAAACTGTTACCGATCTCACAGAATTGAACCTCGCACGGCAAAAAGCCGAAGCAGCAACGGCGCGATTGGGCGAAATACACCGCATGGATAATATTCTTGGAAAGAGCCATGCCATGCAGCAAGTGTTTACCGCTATTTCAGCAGCAGGCGCTAGTGAGGCCACCATTCTGATCGCAGGGGAGTCGGGTACCGGAAAAGAGCTGGTGGCAGGGGCCATTCACTTTAACAGCGAGCGCCGGGATATGCCCCTGGTAACGGTGAACTGCAGCGCCCTGGCTGAAACCCTTCTTGAGAGTGAACTTTTCGGCCATGTCAAAGGAGCTTTTACCGGTGCCGGAAGAGATCGCCGAGGCCGGTTCGAGGAGGCTTCGGGAGGTACGATTTTCCTCGACGAAATCGGAGAACTCAGTCCTTATATTCAGGTCAAACTCCTTCGAGTCCTGCAGGAAAGAGAAATTGAGCGGGTCGGGGATTCCAAAAAAAGAAAAGTCGACATCCGGATCATTACGGCAACCCATCAGGACTTGTACGCAAGAGTGCGCGAGGGTTTATTTCGGGAGGATCTGTATTACCGGCTTAAAGTCTTTCCTATTCGGTTGCCATCACTTAGAGAGCGCAGAGAAGATATTCCGCTCCTGACTGATCACTTCATTGGATCCATGAACAAGAAGATAGGCAAGCACATCGCTGGATTATCGAAGGCCGCACTTCGCCTGGTGATGGATTACGAGTGGCCGGGAAATGTCCGTGAGCTTGAAAACGCCATCGAACACGCCTTCGTCCTTCGGGATCAAGGTTATATTGATGTAGATGATCTTCCCATTGAAATTCGGCAACCATCTCACTTTTTTGTGTCCCCCGACCGACATATTTTTGTAAGTGAGAAGACACCATCAATAAAACGAAAAAAATTGACAAAAGAGTTGCTGTTTGATTTTCTCAAAGAATGCGATTGGAATAAGGCCGAGGTCGGGCGTCGTGCGGGGCTGAGCCGAACGGCCATATGGAAATATATGAAGAAATGGAATATACCGCTTCAACGAGATGAGTTCGAGCAGGCATGATGTTATGCGGAAGCTTTCATGTGCTTCATGTCCTTCACGGTATCTGATACCTGGGGTCAACCGCGAAGGACACGAAGCAAGCGGCGGCAATGTCCGTCACCGCATTAAAACTATACCCCCAGCGTATCCGCCGCGGCTTCTTTTTCAAGATGCTCTTGCCACTTTTCCCCCCAGAGATCCGGGACCGTTTCCTCAACCGCCGTAATGGCTTCATAGGACACGTCGAGTTCATTGAAAATATTTTTTAAATCCTCTTCACTGTGGGCCAGCCAGATGCAATAGCGTGTTCCTTTCTCTTCATTGAAGTAAGTTCGCACCCAGGTAGCCGATTCTACCTTTACCAGTTTTCTCCAGTTGGCCTGAACTTCATTGCAGTCAATTCCAGGATTGTGGTGGACTACCATAAATTGTTTTAGTTTTGTCATTGAAGTCCTCCTTTTTGTTTGATGTCAATTCGTCATGTTATTAAGGCTAAAAACAAAAACATTTATATTTGTTTGCCGCTATTGACTTTATCTAACATCAAGAATCGTGCCATATTGACTTGTGGTTTCCTGCCTCCTGCAGTCAACAATATAGCGCTATTTATGCAATTGGACTTGCTAAGAATTGATATGTGATTCTAACAGGCGAAAAGGTAACGTTTATTTGCGTTATGATAACGCTACAAGGACATGCGACAATAAGCAATCAACTATATTGACACGCGTGAAACAAAATAGGAGGTGCCTTTCTCAACAATGAGAACCGACCAGCGGCAGCTTTTCGGTTACATAAAATGGCCGAAAAGGATATCCGGAAGCACAAAATGCAACAACCTTTCAAACTATCTGACACTATATTTCGCCTATATGCGAACACCGAATGGTTGTTGATCACGCCATCGACACGATAATAACGCTGTTTGTTGTACCGTAGCTGTTTACACACTGTGTGGGATTTTCTGGATCACACTCCCACCGATCGTCAACTATGAATTTGTATTCATAACGGCCGGGCGACAGCATAAGTGTTTTTTTGCATTTCCCGTTGGGTTCCATGTTCATGATAAAGGATTCGTCCCAATTGTTGAAGTCTCCGGCCAGGATGACCTCGCGGGCACCGGGTGCCCCTAAGTAAAAGGTGATTCTCCGTTTTCTTTTCGTAGAACCGGCCATACGTTGTCCCTCCTATTTTTTCTTAATATAACCTTCGATGAGTGACTTTTTCACATATATCGGCTAAAAAAGTGCTGTCCAAATTGAATAGCGAAATATCCTCTTTCATATTACGCAAGGAAAATGCCCACTTCGAAGAAGTAGGGTTGTCAAATCTACTAAATCCCATAATTATCTTCAGCTTGGATATGTTTTAGCGCGCCTCATTGTGCAAAGAACGGGATTCTATCAAGCCGCCCATTTTTTTTCGTTACCAAGCGTTACAAAGAGTTACCCACATGAAAAGGGAGTGTTGCTTGTCTTTAATACCTAAAGCCTCCTATGCTTTTTTCTCAAGCCATTTGCGAGGCAACCTTTTGTGTATCAGCAACTTGAAAAAAGCTCGTATTTGATCCAATTTTGTTTTGAAGAATGGCATCAATTCTGCACTTGGAGTGAATAGAAAATATAGGTTTGACTATTATCCATTGGTTTAATGGCCATTTTTAGAAAAAAATCCGCCGAAATCGATGCGTTTAAATTAGTCCTTGTGTTTTTGAGTTTTTGTAGCCCCAAAAAGGGGAGAAAAAATGTATAAGATAATTCTGTTCGAAACCTGTTCGACGGAGTATCGTGATTCTTTCTTTGACTTCGCTTTGAACATGGCCCAAAAAATAGGTACGTCGACTGCCATGCCTCGTACTATAGGGGAGAGGATCTCTCTAAGGCCTTTGGAGCCGGCCACTGCTGAAAATAATTTGAAGGCGCCCTGTTGTCCTGTCATCGTTGTCCGTTCCCCCGTTTCTTATGCCGGGAGTAGCGAGCGCCTGACTCATCGCATAAAGTAGATTTTAGTCGTTTTATTGATAGATGAGCAAGCGTTGTGCAAATTTTGGCATATAACACGAGCCCTCGAATTTGCTTGAATCACATGGAGAAAAAAATGACAGAAAATAAGGTGAAAGAAGCAATACTCACTGTAACAGCATCGGCGAGAGATCAGGTGGCAAAATACTTCGAAAACAAGGAACTGTCTGCGATTCGAATTGTTGTTGCACGTGGCGGTTGAGGCCCGCCCTCACTGGGTATAGCTCTGGACGAGCCAAAAAATTTCGATGAAGTGTTTACCGTAGAGGGGTTCACCTATCTTGTCGATAAACGCCTGCTACCCGTGATCCGTCCGATCACGGTGGATTTCAATACAGAAGGTTTCAATGTCATGGGTAGACAATCTGAATCATACGGACGATACTGCATTTAAGGGCTTGCGCAAAAATCCTCACTTATGAGTTGCGCCCCTTTGCCGCTATTGGAAAGTAGCCGTATCCACGGACGATGAGAGATATCCCGGCAAATCGGAAACATTGAAAGAGCCAAGAGACACCAAATAAAAAACTGATTATTTCACCTGACATGACGATTCTGGACATTGTTTCCAAGTACAGGCAAACCGAGGCTATCTTTAGACAATTCGACCAAAAGGCAGGTGAATGCCTCTGCTGTAATGCCCTCTTCGATCCTCTGAAAGATGTGGCGGATAAGTATGAACTGGACCTCAATGAATTGCTTGAAAAATTAATATCTGCTATAAAACATTAATCAATCCGGTGTGAGTATCATAAACCTTTAGTTGTCATAATGTGCCTAAAAAAATGCATGAGAACGAACACAAAGAAACATGCGATAAGTCTTCCAGCAGCGTAAAGATGTCTCCCTTCGGACATTTCTTTCGGTTCATCGGATGGTGGCTCGGTTTCGCTGGGCTTTACGCGATGTTTTCGATCTGTCCCTTTTGCGGGCAGCAGGGGTGTCCGGTGGGGGTGGCGTCCGCAGGAAGTGTCGGCGCCTTTTTATCCCTGTGCCTTCAGGACTGGAAACGGCTCTTTACATTTATTCGGCGAAAACTATTCAATCAATCCTGATGGATCCCCAGAGATCTTGGGGGGGTGTTGATCAGTGTCATGGCGCCTTCAGCCGGATTTCTCGGAATTCATCATTCCAGGCCGAAAACATTTGAAATCGTATTGATATAATTAAAGTACCCGACAATGGCAACGGCCTCCAGTATCTGTCGTTCGCTGAAACCTGCCTTTTTCACAAGGTCGATATTCTCAGGAGTTGTTTTATAGTTATCTTTTCGAGAGGCTTTCATGCAGAACGCGAGCAATATTTTTTCATTTTCCGCCGCATCGACGAAATCAATACCTTTTGCCGCATTTTCAATTTCCTCTTCACGCATCCCCAGCTTTTTGGCAATCTGTTTATGGATACCGACGCAGGACTTGCACCCGTTTTCAATCGAAACCAGCAGGGCAATCAGCTCCTTTATTTTGAATGGAAGCTCCGTTTCATCCATTAGGTAGCTGTTTGCCATTCTGTGGGTGGCAAAAAAAATCTTTTCGTGGATAGCCAACATCATGATACTTTCGCTTATGCTGCTGACATCAGGAAATCTATCTTTCAATTCATCCTGTATGGCCGGGCTGATGTTTTCAAAATCCGGAATTCTTAAATATGCCATTTTCCCCTCGTGTTTATAATGAAGTCAATATATCTATTTATTTCATATAATTATTTAGCGAACTCTCTGTCCAGTATTTCTGTCATTTGCTCTTTACTTTGAATGCCTGTATTAGCCCTAACGATCTCTCCGTCTTTAAAATACACATTAAACGGCAACCCCATAAAGTACCGGCATTCAGGTAATTTTTTAATAAAATCTGATGCGGGAATGTCAAAATCCATATCCCTGAAGGCAACGTGTTCATATTCGTTTTCAAGCTTTTCCATAATGGAATAAACGGGTATGCACATTGGTCCCATTCTGCCGCAACAGATTAGAACATTCTTGTTGTTCTCTAAAACTTCGGTGATGTCTTCATTAGATTCAAGATGTTTTAAATTGGTCACTAACATTTCAATTTGTCCTTTCAATTACAAGTTGTATCTTATCAGGATTTGCTTGCCACCAATGCCGCTCCCAAGGCTCCGATGATTTGCGGATCTTCGTCAATATTAGCAAACTTCGTACCAAGAAATTCCTCAAATGCAGCTTTCACTCCTGAATTTTTTGCTACGCCGCCCGTAAAAGCGACCTCCTTTTGCAAGCCGAGTGATTTCACCATGCTACCGACTCGCTTTGCGATGCTCATATGTAAACCGGCCACAATATCCTCTTTATCGGCACCTGAAGCTATTAAAGAGATAACTTCTGTTTCGGCAAAAACAGTGCATGTGCTGCTCAAAGAGCACGGGGCGTCTGAGGTCAAAGAGACTTCACCCATTGAATCGAGGCCGATCTCCAATGCCTGCGCCATAACCTCTAGAAATCTTCCGGTTCCTGCCGCACATTTATCGTTCATCATGAAATCAGCCATATTTCCTTTTCCGTCCAATTTGATTACTTTGCTGTCCTGACCGCCGATATCTATGATTGTCCTTATATTTGGATTCAAATAATATGCTCCCGTAGCATGACAGGTAAGTTCGGTCACATTCTTATCGGCAAAAGAACAAGACCTCCTACCGTATCCGGTGGCTACAATGCATTTAATGTTTACATTATTACAACCAGCTTTGGTAACAGCTTCCTCTAATGCCTGTTCGCAACCCCTTTTAGGATCGGTGCGTGAACTAATTCTCGACAGGCCGGCAATTTCCCCATCTTTTAATACCACTGCTTTGGTAAAAAGCGACCCGATATCTATGCCGGCGAACATTTTTTCACCTTTAAGGACCAATTTTTATAGCTCATTATTCGATGCGATCCTTTCTAAAAACCCCTCAACCCTTGTCCTCAATTGTCCGATATCTTCTTGTGAATAGTCGGTTTCAATTTTAATCAAAGGTATCCCTTCTTTGTTAAGGGCTCTTTTTACTTTTTCATATTCAACATTATAAGCAAGGCAGAATTGGAGGGTGTAATAAATGACTCCTTCCGCCTTATACTCTTTTGCATATTCGACTATCTGTTCCACACGGTCATCATTTGGCGTAAAGCAACTGCATTTGATATTAAGATATCTGTCTGCAATTGCCTCAAGTTGACCCTTGATATCTGTAGGCGTTTCATCCACACAAGGCGTGTCAAAATATCTGGTTCCGGTGCATGTCTCTTCACAGACCACAATCGCGCCACTGGTCTCAACGATATTGTGAAGTTTCCAATTTGGCACCACCATAGGACAACCGGAAACCATGATCCTTGGAGAAGTTGGTTCCATCACGCCTTCGCCATTTTTAACTCGCGCATCCAATTCGTTGCATAATTCATTTACCTTTGACGTAAATCTTTCCGGGTCATCGTAAAAAGCTATCTGTGATACAAGTAGGGCATCCTTCCCTGATATGGGAGGTGGGGAGTTCTTTCGAAGATTATACAGCCTTTGGAGGGCTTTTCTCCTTGCGTTGATGAGTTTGATTTTTCCCCCCAAAGCTTCCGCCGTTATTTCCACTCCAGCCTCTTTTTCCATTTTTTCCTTGAACAATTCAACTTCTTTGAGCCAGAGTTTTCTCTGTTCGAGATCTTTTTTATGCGGCACTTCCATGATGTAGGTGGGCATGTAGAAATTATCTAATATTTCATACGCCTTCTTCTTTCCGTCACATGTCGTCTCCCCAACAAGGAAATCGCATGCTTCAAAGTATGGCGAAAGCATTCCTTTCTTGAACCCCATTCCCGATTTTATCAAGGGGCAAAGATTCGCGGGCAATATGTCGTCAGCATCGGAAAAAGAGAAATCCGAGCCACAGCAGAGTCCTACCGAAATGCCATTGGCAGCAAAAACTATTTCATCCGGCACATACACACAAAATGTTCCAACAACTTTCCCGCCTTTTTTTCTATGGTCCACCATTTCTTTGGGCCGTATGCTATGCACTTCTGACATAACAAAATCAAAAAAGTCCATCCCCTTTGGGCGATTCGATTGTTTCATATACACATCGCCATATATTTTCCCCGCCGCTTCTAAAAATTCATCATTTCTTTTCAGATCGATACCAAGGGCTTCCCACATTTCTCTTTCACCTTCCATCTTCATCTCCTTTTTTCTCTCTATAGGGCAATATCGGCGCTATTTAGTGTTACCGAACGAGTGCCAACATATCGATACCCCAAACGCGCCAGAAAATGGGTATGAGAGATTAGCAGTTCGGCGACCTTCCGGCTTCCAAGTACGATATTTCTGCCATTTTAGGTTTCGACAGCAATGTCGAAGTTTTCTTCTGAATTCAGAAATCAAAATCCGTGCCATACGGGCTTGAGAAATCAGCATCCTGTGAGTTCGTAAAAAACCGCTTTGTTTTGGGCCTTGATGAGGGTGGAAGGATATGAAAAACCAAAAAAAGTAACGTCATAAACGTTACAGTTGCGTTACGCTTCGTGTGAATAACTTGTAAAAAGAAAAAGATCGAAATTCGAAATGGCGTTTACGCAATAAATATGCAATAGGGCAGTACCGATTATTTCTATGCCATTAGGGTAAATATTGGCGTGAGGCAAAAATTCTGAGACCTAATTCCTGTTTTTCTCCGTATGCACCTCCAATTTGGATCAGACAAAATTATCAGGACACGCCTGTAAAAATTTTCTGTCAATTTATTTTAACCGCCTATGCTGTTCATTGGACGAACACTTTTTCGCAAGCTGTAAATATGTTGTCCATGGCTTTTGGGTTTATTTCTGACGGCATTTGTGATTAGTTCAATCAAAAAATCATCGCTTTTCCCTTGCCTTAGAGGTGATTTTATGTCTGTTTCCTGGTCGGAGAAAAGACATCCCCTAAGGTGACCATCGGCTGTCAAACGAAGCCGATTGCATTTTTGACAAAATCCGTGGCTCAACGCACCTATTAGCCCGATCTCGCCTTTAGCGCCATCTATAGCGTAACGTTGAGCGGGACCGTCCAGAGGGTTGGATTCTATAGACCTGATTGTCTCAAGGCCACGAATCATATTGAGAATCTCCCCGATCGAGAGAAACATCGCCGCAGAAAAAACATTGCTCTCGCCAAGGGGCATCATTTCGATAAACCGAACTTGAAAGGCATTTTTGAACGTGAGACGTGCAAAATCGAAAATTTCGTCGTCGTTTACACCCCGCATTGCAACAACGTTGATTTTGATAGAATCAAATCCTGCGGATTGTGCCTCTTCAATGCCTTCCCAGACTCGGTAAAAATAGTCTCTCCTTGTAATTTGGTAGAATTTTTCCGGTTTCAGCGTGTCCATGCTTACGTTAATTCGGTGGAGTCCGCACTCCCGTAAAGGAAGGGCAAGGTCTTTGAGAAGAACACCGTTCGTTGTAAGGGTGATTTCTTCAAGCCCATCGATGTGACAGAGTCTTTCGATGAAGGCGACAATGCCTTTTCTAACCAGCGGCTCGCCGCCTGTGAGTCTTACTTTTCGGATACCATGTCGGGCGCATAGGGTTACTACACGATGCATTTCTTCATAGGTCAAAATTTTATTTCGAGGTTCGAACTTCAAACCTTCTTCAGGCATACAGTAGATGCATCTCAAATTACAGCGATCGGTCACTGAAAGTCGCAGATAGTTGATTACCCGTTGGTATTTATCAACGAAATTGGTTTTCATGCTCAAAGCAAGCCGTGGTTTTATGATCATCAATCCGGTCTTTTCCGCATACAAAGGCATTCACGAAGCGGTTGAATAAATGAAGTCCGAAAAATACCCTGCCAACAGGTAGAAAGGAGCATCTGCATTCATCGTAAAGGCTTTGGGAATGATGTGCAAAAAGGAGATAGAAATCAATACACCAGCGGCAAAACAAATGAAACAGATGGTGTTCTTGTGCCCCTATTTTTCGAAACGGCGAATGACGCAGATGCCCGCTGAAGTCACGGATGCGGCTAAAAGACTTGCCCCGAATACCGGCAAGAAGGTATTTTCTATACTTTTTTCGCTAAAAATCGTTAGATCTCAATAACCGTGATCGCCTCATGTTCGCATACTTCGATACAGCTTTCACAGCCGACGCATTCATCAGCATTGACCGGTACCGATTTTTCCTCTTGAATCTCATAGACATCTACAGGACAAATATCGACACAGTCGCCACAGCCGATACATTTTTCAATATTCACTTCCGGTTTGAAAGACATAGTAATTCCTCCACAATGGTTGTTAAAAAGTTCTCTTCCTTCGTCTGCAACCCCTTAACCCAAGACCCATCCCTCTGCATCCGCCAAACCCTTTAGCGCCGGCGCCAACACGAGAAAACACACGGATGATCTCCATTAAATCATCACTCAAATTCCTTTGATAAGAGGCGTGGTTTATATAAGGTTGCTGGCGCAATAAGTCATATCGCCGTCTTTCTTCATTATTTCCAAGAACCTGATATGCTTCGTTGAGATCCTTTATAAGCTCTTCGCAACCAGGCTTGTTCCAATTTCGATCGGGGTGATTTTCCATGGCCAGCTTACGGTAGGCTTTCTTGATCTCCTCATCTGATGCCTCACTTTCGACACCCAGGAGTTGGTAATAATCCTTGACAATCAATGCGGTACCTCCTGAATATAGAACTATTATCTTCTGGAATTCCTTTCAACGGAACAGGGAGGGGGGGCAAAAGAGACCCTTCGACTAACATTTATCCCAGAGCCGGATCAGACGCTTTCCAAACCTCAGTTCACCTCTCACTTTTTCCATATGGCGCAACGAAGCAAGTTCCCTCTCAATATCGGCCTCTTTCACTTGAAGGCGTTCGGAGAGGTTGCATGGTTCAACAGGGCCTTGCTCGCGCAGCAGTTCAAGGATTTTTTGTTGAAGCTGATTGAATTGAGGTTCATGACCCTGTTTTTTCAAAAACGTCTTTGCGCTATACACTGACCATGGATCGCATGCCTTTACCGGTGAAAGAAGGTCCATATAACAATCCTCGCAAAGCTTTTGCCCGTAATGTTCCTTTTCTTCCCCATCGGCAATAACGGCATTACATTTTTCGCATTGCATAATGAATCTCCCTGGTATGATCCTTTTGTTTTCTCTTCCACACATTACCACAAAAGATCCCTTATCATATTCAGGTGATATTCGAAGCATGATGCATTTTGTCCAGTTCAAACTTTTAACATGATTTTCTTTAAAATCCCCACCAGCGCTGCGATAGCCATTCGATCTCTGTCGATAGATCCGTGGCGTCGATATTCAGGGCAACCAAAAGAGAAGCAGACATCTTGTGACCTATAGACGGCAACGGCAACACTCCCGCAGACTGCCATGACGGATGAAACAGAGACACCGACCCACACTGTAAAAAGTGGCGGAGAGGGGCTTACTTGTCTTTACTTTTGGCTTCCAGTTCGTCGAGACGGTTGTTAATATAATCCATTTGAGCCTTCAGAGCATCTGCTTGATCCCGAAGCGCACGCTCCTCCATTTCCGGATCCGGTTTAAGATAGGGGGAAGGGCTGCGTCCGAAGCGCATCCAGCCGGGAAGACCTGTGGCATAAAACATATTTCGCCGTCCCCTCCCGCCGCCGGAGAAACCGCGGCCTCTTCCAAAACCCGCTCCAAAACCTCGTCCCGGGACCATATTCGAGTATCCCGGCATTGAAAATCCTGCGCAGTATCCGGCTGCGTGTCCGGTCATGGGCCCCATCTCCATGGGGCCTGTTCCACTTCCACCTGGCATGGTTTGGCCTCCTTATGTAGAGTTGATGTTATAATTGTATGATTCGACCTGAACAACCTTTCTCAATATTACTAGCAAACAAGGTGCCAAACGGCCTGATATTTAGGATCGATTTCACAACCAATTGTATTGTTGCGGTTAATATGTTTTTGGGAAAATGTGAAAAAAAATTAGGTTGCGGTTGAGCTAATCTGGCGCCATGAAATAGTTGCAAAATTGCTACTTTTCAGAATGGTATAAATATTGCCGTTTCAATTCGACATTTACAGCTTTTATTGTTTGGGGCATTACAAAACAGCTGTTCTTTAAAGAACGCGGCATTGCCGTTGCCGAAGCTATTCAGAAGACTGGTGTTATCACCAGCAGGGCATTCGAGACCATAACGTTACCTATACGTTACCGATGCTCTCCAGGTTGCGTTACAAGGGGTTGAAAGATAATGAGACTCTCTCATTCTATCTCCATAATAAAATGTTTGCTTGTGATGCCTTTTTTCTTCTGATGCCCCACCAGTTTTTCATTGACAACTAACTGTAATGTTGATAAATATTCCTTAGAAAAGATCCTACCGAAAACACTCTCTGATGTTTGAAACAAACCTTTTTCCAAAAAAAAGGAATAAATATTGCGGTTAGGGAAAGAATCGCCATTTTCACAATATGGGGTTTTCTATGCGCTTATCAATTCATTTTATAGTCTGTTCTGTTATTTTGATGTGGTGTTTGCCAATACAGGCGGATAACAGCCTACCTTCGGAACCGGATTTGCGAACATTTAGTTTGTATTTCGAAAATGATGTGATTGCCGATACGGATGAACAATATACCAATGGATTAAAAATGACCTGGAGCAGGTATGGATTGTCGGAATTGCCTGAAGATGCAATGCTTCATCGATGGCTGTACCCGGTTGTGAGGCGGTTGGGTTTTGACAATCCTGAAGCGGAAAAAGCCCTGACGTTTTCGGTAGGCCAGAATATATATACTCCCAAAGATACTGAAACAACTGAGCTAATAGCTGATGATCGCCCCTATGCCGGGATTACCTATATTGAGCTCGGTTTTCACAGGAAGCTTGAGCGGCATATGAATACGTTTGGGCTTTGCCTGGGAATCATAGGCCCCCACTCTTATGCCGAGCAGGTCCAGAACGAGGTGCACGGACTGATCGGATCCGATGAGGCAAAAGGTTGGGACAATCAGCTCAAGGACGAACTGACCCTAAATTTGATTTATGACTACAAACAAAAAGTATTCGCATCAGGCATTAACGATGGTTTCGGCGGAGATATGATAATCAATGCCGGTGGGGCTGTCGGAACCGTTAAAACCTATGCGAACGTCGGTTTATCAGTGCGCTATGGATGGAATGTTCCGAACGATTGCGGCAATTTCCCCATTCAACCCGCCACCTGTTTTAATGCGGAGTTGAAACAGTCAGCATACAATATACATAAAAACTGGTTCGGGGCCCATCTCTTCGCTTCGGTTTCCGCTCAGGCAGTACTCCATGATATTTTTCTTGACGGCAATACCTTCCGTGAAAGTCACAGCGTGGACAAAAAGCCTGCTATCTGTGTATTCATGGGAGGGATCGGCCTGATCGTAAATAAGGTAAAGGTTGTGTTTGCGTACGTCGAGCGGACAAAATCCTTTGAAACTCAGAAAAATGCTGAAGTATTCGGCTCGATGAATTTTTCTTTACGTTATTAAAAGTCGATCAAAAAAATCTTGATTTAAAGGACACGAATGGAACACCTTGACAATATCGATAAGAATTTCAGGGAGGCATTGGTTGATGTAATCCCATGCTCAGTGTTCATGGTGGATAAGCACCACAAAATTATCTACTGGAATAAATCCGCCGAGCAACTCACAGGCTATGATGCGTCTGAAATTGTCGGAGCGACCTGTGATAAATTGAAACTAAGCATTTGCTCGTATCAGGATATATCCATACGAGAGACCTTTTGCCCCCTGATTTCAGGCGGCAACGGCGGAGAAGTGGAATGTGAGTTGCTCACAAAAGATGATTCACTTATACCTGTTATGCGAAGAAGCAGGCCGGTTTTTGACGATAATGGAAATATTATAGGCGCCATAGAAGCATTGATTGATGTAAGTCTGATAAAACAGGCGCGTAATGAAATTCGCAATCTTAAACATGAGATTGCAAGAATGGGCAAGTATGGACAACTTGTCGGAAGTTCCCACAAAATGCAAAACCTGTATGAATTAATTCAGGTTGTCTCAAAGAATGATGCGGGCATACTTATTGAGGGTGAAACAGGTACGGGCAAGGAACTGATCGCAAAAACCATTCATGCGGAGAGCAACCGCGCGAAAAACACCTTTCTTGCGGTCAATTGCGGTGCACTACCCGAATCACTCCTGGAGGCGGAACTGTTCGGGCATAGGAAAGGTTCCTTTACAGGGGCAATTGAAGACAGGGCCGGATGTTTTGAAACCGCCTCCGGCGGCACGCTTTTCCTGGACGAGATTGGAGAAATGCCGTTATTATCTCAGGTGAAATTGCTTAGAGTGCTGCAGGAAAAAGAAATAACAAGAATAGGTGAAGCTTTCCCCAGAGCTGTTGATTGCCGCATCATAGCTGCAGCCAATAAAAAAATACCCGACCTTATTCAATCGGGAAAATTCAGAGAGGACCTTTATTATCGTCTTCGCGTTGTGGGCCTGGCAGTACCGCCCCTCAGAGAACACAAAGAAGATATTAAGGACCTGATCTCCCATTTTATCGGGCAGTTCAACAGAGAATATAATAAAAATATAGAAGGATGCACCCCTTCGGTAATGAACCTTCTGCTATCTTATAAATGGCCTGGTAACATAAGAGAACTTGAGCACGTTATTGAGCACTCTTTTGCTGTGACAACAAGCAGTCAGAAGGTCATTAACCTTTCCTCTCTTCCTCCTGAACTGACCCGTGACAACCAATCTATTCGCGCTCTGAAAAGAACCCGAAAGCCGATTACAACAAAGAATGAAAAAACACAGGTCGAAACCGCCCTTGCGGAATCAAACGGTAATAAAGCGCAGGCTGCCAGAATTCTGGGTATTACAAGGGCTGGTCTTTACAAAAAAATGCGCCGCCTCGGCATGTAAACTCAAAAACGTCGGTATACGCTTACAATCTTTGGTATACGTATACTGAAAAAATAAATCAGGCAGCCCTCCTCTCTTAAATAAACCCACAACATCTTGTTTTTATAAATATTTAACGGTCACACTGTTATGCCCTCTCTAATTGGCCCGATCTTTGCTCATATAAGATGTTAACTTGGAGATATTGAGTTTGGTTTACAGCATCATTAACTGACCCAGCAATCGATGAATGAGAAAAGCCTGTATGAGAGGTAACGACACCGACCGGAATGAGCCGACAACCGACGGCATTTATACGGGAATCACCCTTATAGATTTCTGGACCTCATGGTGCACGCCCTGCAAAACCCAGACACTCATACTGAATGATTTATCTGAGAGGCTAAAGGGCGTCGTCACTATTGTGAGGATCGATATTGATGAGCCGGAAAATGATTTAATAAAAACGAAAATACATGCAGTGCCTACACTATGCCTTTTGAAGGAAGGAAAAGAAGTAAAACGGTTTATAGGCGTTCAGCCGCTTGAAGTTTTAATGGACAGCATAGAAAGAATCCGTTCTCAAAGTGATATGGATGGCTATGTAAATACTCCATATGCAGGCACATTGAATAACAAAAGGAAAATTCGACAAAATGGCTGACACAGAGAAATACAATATCTCCTTTGATCCCATCGGAAAATCAGTGAAGGTCCTTCCGGGAATCAATATCCTTGAAGCTGCGCGTCTTGCAGGAATCAATATTACGGCTACATGCGGAGGTAACGGCGGTTGCGGCAAGTGCAAGGTTATCATTAATAACGGTAATACATCCTCGCCCAATGCAAATGAAAAAAGATTATTGACCGAAGATGAACTCAGCCGCGGATACAGGCTGGCATGCAGTACATTTCCCCTTGGTGACGTTAGAGTAAATATCCCTGAAAAAACATCAATGAAAAAAATGAAACTTCAGCTTGATGGCCAAATGGAGAATATTCCAACCGACCCTGTTGTGATGGCAGTTGACATTCAACTCCAGCCCCCGTCTTTAGAAGATCCGACTGCCGACATGGATAAAGTGGTAGCCACATTGGGTAAAACCTGTAAACTGAAAAATCCCCTGATAGATATCGCCGCTGCAAGACAGCTATCTCCTTTCATCAGGCGGCGACATGAATGGAAGATAGCCGTTTTAATGCGTTTGGGTGAGATAATAGGATTTATTCCTCATGGTCATCACCCTGTTGGTCTGGCTGTAGACCTTGGAACCACTAAAATCGCAGCATACCTTATGGACCTGAATACAGGCAAGGAACTGGCCAGTACAGGATCGATAAATCCGCAGTCGGTTTACGGAGACGATTTGATGAGCCGGCTCGACAAGGCCGTCCATGCTACAGATCTTACCGCTTCAGAGGCTCATGGATTAACAACGGTGGTTCGTGAATGCCTCAATAGTATGATTTTGCAATTGACCGAAAAAGCCAGAATTGAAGAGACACATGTCGCTGATATTTGTATAGTGGGTAATACCGCAATGACGCACCTTTTGCTGGATCTCCCCGTCGATCAACTGGCAACCTCGCCATACATTCCATCGACCACGTTGCCTCTCGATGTAAAGGCCAGGGAACTTGGTATAAATGCCGCACCGGGGGCTTATGTACATATTGTGGCGGGAATAGGGGGGTTTGTCGGGGCTGATCATGTCGCTATGATTCTCGGAACCAGCATTGATCGTAAGGAAGGGATTACACTCGGTGTGGACATCGGCACCAATACGGAAATAGTCTTTGCAAAAGCTGATCAAGGCACAAT
Organism: Desulfobacterales bacterium; assembly: GCA_963677545.2. Lineage (GTDB taxonomy): Bacteria > Desulfobacterota > Desulfobacteria > Desulfobacterales > JAFDDL01 > JBECKW01. The sequence goes on from CAXXKH010000012.1 coordinate 111,223, forward strand.
GATAAGCACTTCCTGTCCTTCAGGCCCCGCACTCGAGGGAGCACATGTCATGAACGGTATGAGGGCGGCGGACGGCGCCATTGAAGCCGTAAAAATCACGGGAGATGCTGTTGAATGTAGAACAATAGGAAATGAACCGGCAATCGGGCTTTGTGGATCGGGAATAATCGACGCGATATCGGAAATGTATCGTATGGGAATTATAAACGACAAGGGAAGATTCAACGGGCAGGATCGCTGGACGACCCATGGCAAATACGGAAGAGAATTCCATGTGGCACCGGGCCAGAACGGAGAGGACGTGGTGATCTCCCAGAAGGATATAGCGGAAATCCAACTGGCAAAGGGGGCAATATACGCCGCAATAAAAACTCTCATGGAAGCAACCGAAACACCGTATAATATGGTGAACGAAGTTATTATCGCAGGAGCGTTTGGTTCATTTATAAATATAACAAACACTCTCGAAATCGGTCTTATCCCGTTCTTTCCCAACGCTACATACAGGCAGGTCGGAAACGGCGCCGCAGTGGGTTCAAAAATGGCCCTTCTTTCACACAAGGAGAGAATTCGTGCTTCGAAAATTGCTGAAAATACAAATTATCTTGAACTCACAACTCATAAACACTTCAGTAAGTATTTCGCCCAAGGAATGAAATTTCCCGCCCAAAAAGTAGTCAACCATGAATTGGGAACAGTAAATCAATAACTCAAACATATAAATAAAAAAGGAGTAATAAAATGACCGACAAAAGTAACAGGAAATGGATATATGGTATCACGGGTTTAGTAGCCGGCTTCATAATCTGCGCTCTGCTTATGATAGTCATAATGCCGTCAATGATGATTGTAACAAAAGAATCAAAATTAAGTTTTGATGAAACAGTAGCTAAAGTGCAGGAAAGAATTGCGGAGCAGGGATGGTCTGTAAAGGGCGTCAGTGATGTCAAACACGAAATAAACAAAGCAGGCTACGAGTTTCAACCAAGGGTAAAAATCATCAAGCTTTGTAAGGCTGAATATGCGAAAGAGGTGTTGACCACCGATCGTTTTGTATCCTGCCTGATGCCTTGCAGCATTTCTGTCTGGGAAGGGGATGACGGCAAGGTATATTTGTCCGAAATGAATATGGCACTTATGGCGAAGCTGTTTGGCGGCAATGTCGGTAAAGTGATGGGGGGCAAGGTCGTTCAGGATGAAGAAAAGATGCTTGAAGGACTTTTGTTATAGAAAGGAGATGATAAAATGGATATCAGGGAAAAAGTAGCGGATTTTTCCACCAGGAAATACAAGCTGATAACCTTGGCCATATTGATAGTGACATCATTCGTTATCCTCTGGGCAGCCCTTCCATCTGTTTTTCCGGAAAACTTCCCTTTCCTGAACTCATTGAAAGTGGATACCGATCCTGAAAACATGCTTCCGGCGGATGAACCCGTGAGGGTGTTCCATGACGGCATGAAAAAGGAACTGCAACTTTATGACATGGTGGTTGTAGGTGTTGTAAACAATACCGATCACGATGGTGTATTCAATCCGAAAACACTTAAAAATGTTTATGAACTGGCGAATTATTCAAAGACGCTTCACTGGACCGAGGATGACAAGGAAGTCGGCGTCGTCGAAGTCGATCTTATTGCCCCTTCAACCGTGGACAATATCGAGCAGGGCGGATTGGGGGTTGTAAAGTTTGAATGGCTCATGCCCAAACCGCCTCAAACGAGGGAAGAGGCCATCGCCGTTCGGGAAAAGGCTAAGAACATACCTTTCCTGAACGGAACGCTGGTATCGGAAGACGGCAAGGCACTCGCCATCTATATTCCCCTGACCCACAAGGATCTCAGCTATAGGGTTTATTCAGCTCTTCAGGATAAAATAGCAGGCTTTGAAGGCGATGACGAATACCATATCACGGGACTTCCCGTGGCGGAAGATACCTTCGGCGTCGAAATGTTCGTCCAGATGGCGGTGTCGGCTCCTGCTGCTATGATCGTGATTTTCATACTGATGCTGGTTTTCTTCCGTAAGCTGGTGCTGATCATATCGCCAATGATCGTTGCAATGGTATCGGTTATCCTGACGATGGGCACTTTAATCATCGCGGGATTTCCAGTCCATATTATGAGCAGCATGATACCCATATTCATCATGCCAATTGCAGTACTCGATTCCATACATATCATCAGCGAATTTTTCGAATTGTACCAGCAGACAAAGGACAGGCGGGAAACAATGCGCAGGGTAATGGCCGGGTTGTTTACACCAATGCTCTACACATCTCTCACTTCGGCGGCAGGCTTCGCCTCCCTTGCCCTTACGCCGATTCCGCCTGTGCAGGTCTTCGGCGTTTTTGTCGCCCTCGGGATCATGATCGCATGGGTGCTTACCATCATATTTATTCCGGCCTATGTCATGTTTCTCAAGCCCGAAACCCTTGATAATTTCGGCGTGGTTCATACTCCCGGAGAGCATGAAGCAGTGACGCTGACAGGTCGCATAATGGCCGCTGTAAGCAGGTTCACATATAAATACGCCAAAACCATATTGACCGCATCGGCCATACTTGTCATACTTTCGGCATATGGCATGAGCCTGATAAACATCAATGACAATCCGGTGAAGTGGTTTACAAAGTCTCACCCCATTCGTGTCGCTGACAGGGTGCTTAACGAGCATTTCGGCGGTACCTACATGGGGTATCTCGCTTTAGCCGCTGAGGATGAAAAATACAGCCCTGATGCTTTCATTGCGGGTTTTAGGGACAGGGCAGGGAAAAAATCGGAAGCGCTCGATTTTGCTGAAGCGACGGAAATATTTTCCGAACTCGCGGACATGATTGCCGACATCGCGATTTCTTCCAATTCAAGCAGAGAAGCATATGAGAAAGTTTCGAAGATAATAAATAGAAGGCTGGAAACCGCAAATGATGACGATGTCTGGGCATGGGACGAGGCAAGCCTTTTTATCGAAGCGGAAAAACAGCGGGACCAGATATTCAAAGACCCGGCGGTTCTCGGCTATATATCTGGTCTGCAGCAGGCGTTGCTCGAGACCCATATCGTGGGTAAATCCAACTCGCTTTCGGATATCATAAAGACGGTGCACCGGGAGCTTTTTGAGGGAAAAGAAGAAAACTACCGGATCCCTGACACTTCGAATGCGGTCGCGCAGTGCATGATCAGCTACCAGTCCAGCCACAGGCCCGGGGATCTTTGGCACTTTGTCACACCCGATTACCGTAAAAGCAGTATATGGGTCCAGTTGAAAAGCGGCGACAACAAGGATATGTCAGCTGTCGTTAAAAGCATCGAAAATTATATCGCCGAAAATCCTCCGCCCATCCCCCTCAGGTCTGAATGGTTCGGTCTGACATATATAAATGTCGTTTGGCAGCACAAAATGGTCACCGGCATGCTCCAGGCTTTCGCTGGAAGCTTTCTCGTGGTGTTCCTGATGATGACGGTGCTGTTCCGTTCCGCACTCTGGGGTATTCTATCGATGATTCCCCTTACGATAACCATTGGTGCTATCTATGGTGCAGTCGGAATTGTCGGTAAAGATTACGACATGCCCGTTGCCGTACTGAGCTCCATGACACTGGGTCTTGCAGTGGATTTCGCCATCCATTTTCTGGCGAGAAGCCGGCAGATGTATCCTTCATTCAAGTCATGGGAAAAGACATCTCCCGCAATCTTTGCAGAGCCGGCCAGGGCGATAATGAGAAACATCATCGTCATCGCCGTGGGGTTTCTGCCGCTGCTGTTGGCTCCGCTTACACCCTATAAAACAGTTGGCGCTTTACTTGCCGCTATCCTGTTTGTTTCCGGGGCGGGCACGCTACTTCTTTTACCCGCCCTTATGAAAGCACTGGAGAAGAAGCTGTTTAAGACCAAGCCTGTTGAAGGACAGTGCTGTAACTGTGCTGCATGTGGTGTTGCGTCCATAACACTGGTTGTCCTTATTGCCCTGACACTAAACTCTTTTACCCGTGTTTCATGGTCAACACTCACATGGATCGGCGTTGTGGTTGTTCCGGTAATGATTATCGGATGCAGATTAATGTCTCTCCGTGAAAAATGTAACATGGCAAATAAACAGGAGGTTATTCAAAATGCCTGATAATAAAATTGTAACACCATTGATTTTCACTTTGTTTATGCTGCTGTGCTGTTTTTCTTTAACGACGGATTTGTACGCGTCCCAAGGGGACATCACCGATGTCGAACGGATAGTAAACCATACAAATGTTGTTGCATACTATCAGGGAGCGGACGGCAAAGCCAACGTGAATATGATAATATATGACAGCCAGGGAAGAACCCGTGAACGAAGATTGACGATCCTTCGCTGGGACCAACCGGATCCTGATGGAAATACCGGCGATGAATACTGTGATGCGCAAAAGATATATGCCTATTTTGACAGGCCCGCCGATGTGAACAAGACGGTATTTATGGTCTGGAAGAACATGGACAGAGATGATGACCGCTGGATGTATCTTCCTGCCCTGGACCTTGTTAAACGAATATCTTCAACCGACAAAAGGACCAGTTTTGTGGGGTCACACTTTTTCTACGAAGATGTTTCAGGCCGAAATATAAATGATGATGTTCATGAACTCATAAAGACAACGGATGATTATTATGTCCTGAAAAACACCCCAAAGGATCCGGATATTGTTGAATTCGCATACTATGAGATGTGGATTCACAAGTCGAGTTTCACAGTTGTAAAGACGGACTACTATGACAGCGAAAATAAAAAATACCGAACATATGAGGCCCTGGCGGTCGACAACATTCAGGGGTTTCCGACCGTGACAAAATCAAAAATGACGGATTTAAGAACAAACGGATATACGCTTCTTGAATACTCGGATGTTAAATACAACATTGGTATCTCCGAGGACATCTTTACTGAGCGATACCTTCGGAAACAGCCGAGGAAATATTTAAAATGATAAAATTGATTCCCGATAAATTTCTCTATCTTTTTTGTGCAAGCGTTATTTTTGTGATGCTGAATGCTGCAGAGTCTTATTCTGCTGATGGTCCGGCACTTCCGGAGGGATTACTAAGTGGTGCATCGGAACAAAACAGTGATGATGTCCCTCCAGGCCTGCCTGCAGGCCTGGGATTGGAAGCAGTATCAGATGGCAGTGAAAATCCAGGCCCTTCCCTTCCAAGCGGATTGCTACCGGGCGACAACCAGGGCAGAATCGGAAGGCAGGAGCCGGAAAGGACGCCTTGGCTTCTCCCGGTCACCGGGTTTTTGGAATCGCGTGCCGGCATGAGGCTCTATGATGATTCCTGTGAAAAAGATGCTTCCATTGGGGAAATCAGGTTCCAGGCAGAAACAGAAAAACAGCTGGGCAGGTTTCTGATCCGGAACACCACGGATTTCTATTATGACGGCGTCCTCGAAGAGTATTCCGTCAACCTTGAAGAAGGAGAAGGATTTATCGATTTGAGGGAATTGAGCGTATCCTTTTCAGCGCTCAGCTTTCTGGACATAAAGGCAGGACGCCAGATACTGACATGGGGGACCGGCGACCTTGTGTTCATCAATGATTTATTCCCAAAGGACTGGCAGTCTTTCCTCATCGGGAGGGATACGGAATATTTGAAAGCGCCGTCGGATGCCTTTAAAGCAAGTATTTTTACCGATGTTGTCAACATCGACATCGTCTACACACCAAAATTTGATCCTGACAGGTTCATCACGGGCGAACGTCTATCCTACTGGAACGGGCGCCGTATTTCAGGAAGAGACAGTCTTTTAAAGGCAGACAGACCTGATGACTGGTTTGAAGATGACGAGTGGGCGTTAAGGATTTCTAAAAATATAAAGGGCAATGAGTTTGCGCTATACGGTTACCGGGGGTACTGGAAAAGCCCCGGTGGAATGGATGCGTCTACCTTAAGCTATATCTTTCCAAAATTAAATGTATATGGTGCGAGTGTTCGCGGGCAGATCGGAAATGGAATAGGCAACATCGAAGTGGGATGTTATGATTCCAGGGATGACCATGGAGGGAATAACCCTTTTATTAATAACAGCCAACTCCGCTTTCTGGTTGGATATGAACAGGATCTGCCTAAACTTGCGACCGACTTCACCCTGGGCCTTCAATATTATCTGGAATACATGATGGATTATGATGATTATTTACTGTCCTTGCCGGACGGGTCGATTGCGGCAGATGAAGATCGGCATTTATTCACAGTGAGACTTACCAAACTATACCTGAATCAGAACCTTACATTGTCGTTATTTACATACTATTCACCATCTGATCAGGACATTTATATGCGGCCCAATATAAATTATAAAATAAACGATTATCTGGAAGTGGAGTTAGGGGCTAATCTGTTCATGGAAGAAGATTCTCACACATTTTTTGGTCAGTTTCATGATAATACAAATGTGTTTATGGCTGTTCGTTATAACTATTAACCGGATGTAATGTAGTCGATCCTTTTTTATCAATATTGATTTCAATGAAACTAATATTTTTATGTAAAAAAGGCCTTCATGACAAATTAGGGTCATACTATACGTAACGTAATCTGGCCATCTTCAGCCCTTAATATATCTTTAATTTTAATGGGAAATCAATTTATTAGTGTGGACCTGACCTTTAATGGGTGACCTGACCTTTAATGGGTGACCTGACCTTTAATGGGTGACCTGACCTTTAATGGGTGACGCGATAAAGTTTGAAAGACTTTTGACAATTGTTATTGTCACTGAAGAAAATAACAGCGCTCAGCGACAATAACAATTGTCAATTCACAATTCCGCCACGTATGCCAGTCGATCCGGCACGCCGATTGAAATCGTGTCAAAGGTTCTGTTACGTCATTCAAACCTGTCGACCACTCAAAGATATTTGGGAAAAATCAGTGATGCCGAGGCAATGCGTTGGATCGACAACCTTCATGGATAATTTAGCCGATGGCCGGGCAGAAGATTTGACTTTGGTCCGGCCATTTCAGAGACTGATTTTAAAAATGATGGTTTGTATTGGTATCGTTAAAAATCCGGATGCGCAAATACTCAATTTTCGGATAATTATTCTTGAGTATTGCCTTTGGCCTCATTCAGCACCTTGCGGACGGTCCTTGCCAAATCTACCTTGACCATCGGCTTGTATGCGAAAGCCCTGATGCCCATATTAGATGCCGTTTCATCTGAAATCTTCCTGCTGTAACCAGTGCATAGAATTACCGGGATATCACGCCGGATTTTCATCAGCTCGACCGCTAATTTGTCTCCGGTCAGATTCGGCATCGTCATATCCGTGACAACCAAATCGAAATCATTAGGTTTCGCCCGAAACAGCGCTAATGCTTCGATGCTGCTGGTCATAGTAGTTACCAAATAGCCTAAACGCTCCAGCATCTGACTGACCATTTTGGCTATAGGATACTCGTCGTCTACAAAGAGAATACGTTCTTTTCCTGTAGGTACCCGTTCTTGAACATCAGCATCGCGGCCGGAGCGCTTTTTGGTGACGGGTAGGTATAATATAAATGTGGTTCCTTTTCCCAGTCGGCTGTCAACGGTGATTTTACCACCGTAGCTTTCAACAATGCCTTGCACCATGGCAAGCCCTAGTCCGGTTCCTTCGCCGGAGCCTCTGGTTGTGAAATATGGTTCGAAGATTGATCCGACGATTTTAGGGTCAATTCCAACTCCGGTGTCAGACACCTTAATTTCGAGATAATTCCCCTGCATTAATCCAGTCAATTTATCTTTCTTATCGAAAACAACGTCCTTCAGGTGCACTTCAAGAATACCACCTTTGTCCTCCATGGCATAGGCTGCGTTGGTCAAAAGGTTCATCAGTACCTGATGAATCTGGGTTGCGTTGCCGATAATCAGCGACTCGCTTTCGATGACATCCCGTATTTCTATGGTAGCGGGTATGGCGGAACGGATTAGCTTTAAAACCTCCTTGACAATCCTGCTTGGTTGAATGGGGTTTGACTTCTCTTCCGATTGACGAGCAACCGCAAGAATCTGTTTCACCAAATCCTTCGCCCTTTTTCCAGCCGAGTACACTTCTTGCAAGCTATCCTCAAGAACCGTACCCTTTGGAGTCTCATCAAGCGCAAGTTCTGTGAAACCGAGGATAGATGATAGGATGTTGTTGAAGTCGTGCGCAATTCCGCCGGCCAAATTTCCAATGGATTCCATTTTCTGGGCTTGCTGAATTCGGATTTCCATCTTTTTCCGCTCAGTAATATCTCGATAAATAGATAACTTCGAAACCGAACCATTTGGGTGATAAATTGGTGTGTGAGATACAGAAAATATCTCCCCGGTATCCGATTTTTTCAATTCGTTTTTTATCGTCTCACCCTTCATGACCTTATGGTGAACACACCAATCGCATTGCCTTTCAAGACTATAAATTGCCTTGAAACATTGTTCGCCGGTAGCATCGCGACCAATCTTTTTTATCATCGCGGGGTTCATGTACTCTATGCGAAAAGCAGACGAACATATGTATGTCGCCTCATCCATGGATTCCATCATGACTCGATATTTTGTTTCACTTTCGCGTAACCTCACCTCTGCCTTTTTACGCTCTGTGGTGTCTATGAGAAATCCCTCAAGTCCGACAATTCCCCCTCCTTTAATCACAGGATTCGCAGAAAAAGAATGGTATCCGATGGAGCCGTCTTTATTTTGCCGTGGGAACTCGTCAGCCGTTGTGGCCTTTCCGGACAATAGTTTCTCAACTATCGTCTTGGCCTGGTGCAAGTCGGTTTCGGTTTGGGTTACTGAAAAATGCCGTCCTATGACTTCATCAGCCGAAATGTAACCATGCATTTTTAACCATGAGGCATTGACGTTCTGAAAGTTTCCATCCAAATCGATGAAAAAGTAGCCCGCTCCGGTATTTTCAATGATTCTGCGAAGTCGTTTCTCGCTATCGCGCATATTGCGGTACATCAGCAAAATGGTCAGGGCATCCTCCATCCTTCTGCCGATTTCCGTTAGAAGTTTTTTTTCCTCCTGCGTCCAAACGCGGGGATTGGAGCATTGGTGCAAAACGAAATTCCAGGGTTGACCCGTTTTGGGATACAAAGCCATAGTCATTTGGGACTGGATATTAAATTGTTCTGCAATTTGGGTCGGTAATTGAGCCTTGTAACCCGGTCCGAATTCCACCGGACCATCTGCAGCTCTTGAAGCCCTGAATATTCTGGCAACTTCCGGATCCATCGGGACCTCAAGACCCAGAGTTAAAGCGCCTGGCCATTCCGGCTTAGTGCGCTCCATCGCAGCGCTCCACGACGTTGTATCCGGATCGCATGGAAAAACCAGACTTGCCCGGTCGCAATCGAAGATCGTTAATACCACATCCAGTACATCGCTCAGCATCTGTTCGAAAATTGTCGTTCCCTGAAAGGCCCGGTTGACCTTGTCAATGTTTTCAAAGAACTTTAAATCGGCCAGTAGCGCTTCTTCCATTTGCTTGCAACCGGTAATGTCGCGTAATATTCCAAGATTACCTATCCATTTATTATTTTTATCGAATAGTTTGGCACCCAAAGTTTCTCCGGGAAATTCCCTTCCGAGTTTATCCCTGTAATACGCAACATAAAAATCTCCAGGCTTTTTGGCATTTTTATCAAACACAGCCGTGCCTGTTTTGCGGAATTGATCTTGATTGGCATAGAGAATTTCAGTGGATTTTCCCTGAAGCTCTTCTTGCTTGTAGCCAAATATTGATTCTATCTTCTTATTTGATGATAATATTTCACGTTGGGTGTTCGTTAAAATTACGCCGTCCGGTATCGTATGAAACATGGTTTCAAATAGACTTTTTTGTTTATCTGTCTCTTCTTCTGCGTTCTTTCGATCGGGGATGTCTCTGATGTTAGCAATAACACCGGAAATTTGATCGCCCCCTTCCCTGTAGGGAAAGTACGTGATATCGACAAATCTCTTTCCGAGTGATGGGTACTCGAACCATTCCTGATAATTGATGACTTCGCCTTGCAAGCATCTGTCAAAATTCGGCTTTATAATATTTTTAAAAACATCCTCGCCGAGGTATTTAGACACGCTTGAACCGATTAATTGACTCCGGTCAATTCCTGAAAATCTCGTGTAGGCGTCGTTAACAATGATGTATCTGTAATTCTCATCCAGAAATGCAATGCCATCTAATGTCGAAGAAATAATATTTTTGTATTTTTTAAGATCTTTTTCAAACTGTTTGTAATCCGTGATGTCACGCATCACATAAAGAACAGTTCCATCATTGATGTCCACCGACTTGGCGTTGATCAGTAAGCATAGCGTCTTTCCGTATGAATTTGTAATCGACCACTCAATGCCTTTGATTTCATGTTTATTTTTCAGCTCTGAAATATTACATACCGTTCCATTCATTAGCCGCTGAATTGTTTTCTTCTTGTAGACTTGATCCTGAGAAAGTTCAAAAATCATCGTTATATTGGGGCAAACATAAAGCATGTTTCCCTGATTGTCGGTGACTATTACTGTATCAGAAATGTTTTCAAGGATAAGACGATACATGGATTCTTGATCTTCTACCGGTGAGCAAAGCTTTTTTTTAACATTTTTCTCACTTTCGAGATCTCTGATACGCTGTTCTAATTCTTCATATGTAGGCTTTTTCTCCATCTCTATCACCTATGGTTTTTACGATAAGACAGCCTCAACGATGCTTGCATTATCGAATATCTGAAATCCGATAATATCATTTTTTATATCGTTTCGGTGTCCTTAATAAATTTGTTCATTGAATGCTCAATTTTCGGATAATTATGTGCAACCTTATGCTCCAACACTACCCAGAGTCTTCCGTACCTTTGCGGCAAATTGCGCCCTCGAAAATGGTTTCTGAATAAAGCTCACGCCTTCATCCAACACACCGTGGTGCGCGATGACGTTAGCGGTGTAACCGGACATAAACAGGCATTTGAGATTTGGATAAATAGAAAGGATATTCTTGGCCAGATCCCGCCCGTTCATTTCAGGCATTACCACATCAGTCACAAGCAGGTGGATCTCGCTGGCATGCTCTTCTGCTAACTGAATGGCTTCGCCTGGTGTCCTGGCGGTTAGGACGGTGTAACCCAAACGTTCGAGCATGGTCCGGGTCAGACTCAGCAGTGCGGGCTGGTCCTCGGCGACGAGGATGGTTTCGTCGCCGGTGTCCGGTGAATCGGGACCGTCCCCGACCCCTGTTGACCGCGCCAAGACCTCGGCCAGCGCCGGGAAATAAATCCGGAACGTCGTTCCCTGACCCGGCTCGCTGTAGACGTTGACGAATCCTTCGTTTTGCTTGACGATGCCATAAACAGTGGCCAGCCCCAGCCCCGTGCCTTTGCCGATGCCTTTGGTAGTGAAGAACGGCTCGAAAATATTAGATCGGGTCTCCCCGTCCATGCCACAACCATCGTCGCTGACGGCCAGCATGACATAATCGCCCGGGATGAAGCCGGCATGATCGGCGCAGTACGCCTCGTCGAAGCGGGCGTTCCTGGTTTCGATGGTGACCTTGCCGTGAGCTTGTCCGATGGCGTCGCGGGCGTTGACCACAAGGTTCGCCAGCATCTGGTCCACCTGTCCGGGATCAATGCGCACCATATCCAGGGAAGCGCTCGGTTTCCACAGCATGTCGACATCCTCACCGATTAGGCGCTGGAGCATCTTGAGCATCGAGGCGACAGTTTCGTTCAAGTCCAGATTCTTGGGCGCGACGGTCTGCTTGCGGGCGAATGCGAGCAGTTGGCGCGTCAGATCGGCCGAGCGCTCGGCTGCATTGCGGATTTCGTCCAGGTCCTCTCGCTGGGGACTGTCAGTGGGAAGATCTTCGGACATAAATTCGATATGGCCGAGGATCACGTTGAGCATGTTATTGAAATCATGGGCCACGCCCCCGGCCAAACGCCCCACGGCTTCCATCCTCTGGGCCTGTTGAAGCTGGGCGCCGAGGCGTTCCCGTTCTTCCTCGGCCTGCTTCAATTGCGTGATATCCGTAATCATCGAAAGCATCGCCTGCTTACCCGAGAGATCGACTGTCTCGGCGGACCACAGTGCGAGAATCATGTTTCCGGACTTGGTCTTGAATCTGATCGGCTCATCTCTGAAGCGGCCTTCCGAACGAAGAAGCTGCACAATCCGGTCACGTTCTCCAGGTTCATCCCAAATCCCGACCTCCTTGGAAGTTCTCCCGATTTGCTCCTCACGCGTGAACTCGAGCATCTCAATCCAGCGATCGTTAACATCGAGAAACAGACCGGTATCGATTTCCGATAAAACCAAAGGCGCTGGACTATACTTGAATGCGATAGCGAAACGCCTATTACTCTCCCTCACTTCCTCCTCGGCCCGTTTTCGCTGGGTCAGGTCCACGTCGATACAGAACATCTCTTTCTCGCCACTATGATTGGTGATCATGACGTGGTTGCTATAAACCTGAACCCGCTCGCCGTTCTTGTTTTGAAGTTCGATCTCGCCCGAGGGGATCGGAACACCTTGCTCGTGCCATTGGATAATCCCCTCCACGACTGCTTGCCGCGATTCTTCAGGAATGATCAGTTCCTCAAGAACTCTGCCGATGGCTTCATCGTGGGAATAACCATAAAGCAGTTCGCTAGCGGGATTCCACAGGATGACGCGGCGGTCCTTGTCATATCCCTGAATCGGGACGCCTTTCACGGCGCTGAACACGGCCTGCAGGCGCTGCTCGCTCTCTCGAAGGGCTTCCTCCGCCTGCACACGTTCTGTTATGTCCTGCCACTGCGTCACAATGTTCTGTAATTGCCCGTCGCGGACGATAGGATACATGGCCAAATCGACGTATCGATCTTGCCCGCTCTTGTAGCCTTCGCCGCCGAACTCCATGGGGCGCCACAGCATCGTGAACCGTGCAGGTTTGTGTTGCTCGATGACGGCCCGGATGGTTTCCGTTAGATCCTCGCGAATCACATTGGGGTCCTGCAGCGGGTTGTAGCGGCCTACCAGTTGCTCATCAGTCAGATTGAGCGCCTCTCGCAGGGCTTGGTTTGTGCGGATGAGCGTCCCGTTGGCATCACCAATCCACATGGGGAAGGGACTTTGGTCCAATACAGTTTCGAGGAAACTGTGGGCTTCTATCGATTGATTCTGCAAACGCTTCTGTTCCGTAATGTCGGTATGCGTACCGAACATGAACAGGGGCTGGCCCGCGTCGTCGCGGTTCATGACGCGCCCCCGGTCGAGAATCCAGACCCAGCGGCCGTCCTTGTGCCGTATGCGGAATTCGCAGTCGTAACAGGTCGTTCTGCCCTCAACGCAATCCACCAGAGTCTTGCGCGTCTGCTCGAGATCCTCCGGGTGGACCAGGCGTTCCCAGGTCGTATAGTCGTAGGGTGTCATTTCCTCGATGGTGTATCCGAGCATGGTCGCCCATTGGTCGTTGAAGCGAGTTTCGTTGGTCTGGACGTTCCATTCCCAGGTTCCCACGCCCGACCCTTCGATGACGAAAGCCATATATCGGCGGTTTTCCTCTTGTTCGCGCGCTGCCGCAGTCCTGTGCAGGGCGAAGGCCAGATCACCGGCCACCTCGTTGAAAAGGTCCTGTTCCTCAGCGTCCCGGGCGTAGGCGGCGGGGACTGAGGCTGTTAGTACACCCCAGGTCACGTCCTCGAACTCCAGGCGGCGTGCCAGAATGGCGCGGCCTTGGCATTGGTTGTGCAGAGGGCAGTATAGACAATCCACCGCCGTGTTGCTCTTCACCAGCGTTTCATCGCTTGCCAATGTGCGGGCCATGCAATCGGGAAATCTCCCACGCTCGAGACGCCCGAGCAGGATCTCGAACCCGTCGTCGAAGCCTGTCGCCGCGACTGCGGCCACCGGCCTCGCCTCCGGCAGACCCAGCCTCCGGGCTGCCTCGCCGCCCAGCAGGGCGATCCAGGCGTTGTGATATCCCATCGTTTCGGTCAGGCTCGCACACGCCCGCTCGGTCAAGCGTTGTGGGTCGTCCTCGGCCATGATGAGTTGGTTGACGTTACGGATGGCCTTGAGGACACGGTTGAGATGCTCAAGCCGCTGGTTCATTTCAGCGTGTTCAAAGATTGCTTGGCTTTCTTCCTTCATCGCACTTTTTCCTTTGCATGATATCTTATCGGGGTGGAAGGCTTCAGCGCTTCTTCTTCCAGGCTTTCCGGGCTATGAGGCTATCTACCGTTGGATTACATTTTGCACCTTCTTCGGTCAGAATACGCGACTTCGTATTGATGTATAAACTATTTATAGATATCTTAAAAAGATTCAGATTTGTCAAAACTTTTGATACAGCTTGCCAGTATCTGGAAACAAAGCCGTATGAACGATACCGATTGTTTTGTAGTTGGCTGCAATATATTGGAATGCAAGACGATGGCCAGAAATTCAACAGTACTTGCATTATCCTTAAATCCTAATCGATTTATGGATACTGTCGGTATCGATTATAGGCCTTGCCTGTGATAGTCACTTTCCTGATTGGCTATCACCCAATTTCCCTGGTTGGTGATATGAAACATATCTCACAGGTTTGGCAAACTTGTGAAAGCTTGTCAGTATCAAATCATATCGCAACTATGGGAAACCTTTGATACATCTGCAGTATCAAACAAAACACAAAAATACCGAGAGTTTACCATTTCCGGAATGTTCTATATTATCCCGAAAATCTACATTTTGTGGCCCTCTATATTGTGTAATGCTAGCTCCATGAAGTGACACCAAATCATTGACGCTTTGAATGTATCGAGTTCCGCGGTTCTCGATATCCTATCGCATCCGTTAATATTTTAACAAAACTCGACCGCCACTACCCACCAAACGACCTTCATACACCCGAACCCTCCTTTCATACACCTGTTTTCCCGCAGGCCTGAGAAACTCTCTATACTGGCAGTAAATCAAAAAGAAATAGGAGCTGCACATGAAAAAGACTATTACAACAAGCTTGATGGTATCGTTCCTTATGTTAGCCATCTTGTCTGTATTCGTCCTGTCTCCGTACGTGATGCACCCCACCAAAGCAATGATCAGTGGTGGTGATCCCGGGGTCGCACCAAGCTAAGGTAAAGATATTGCAGCATTAACATCCCAGAAATATATGTTTTCAGGGTCCATATCAACTTTTTGGGCCCCCAAAAAAGCATTATAAGTGCTTACTTCCTCTCTCAACTCCCAGCCATCACCGGTTGGCGAAATTCGCCGTCCAATCGCCAGCGCTTCTAGTTGTTTTTTGATTTTCTCAACAAAATTATCGGAACCGACAGCTATAGCTTGTGTCCATGTGGATTCTCTTTGTGATATTTCCTCACCAACCGCTGTTTCCACCCACTTCCGGTGGGCTTCCTGAAAACTTTCGAAATCATCAAACCCACAGAGTTTTTTCAATTGGTCGTAATCTATGAGGATACACTTTCGACGAGGCGCTTGAATCTCTCTATAGCCACCATGAACCCACTGGTTCGGATGTTCAACAGCTCTTGCGCGAACCATATTCAAATCGATGTATACAATACAACGCAACAAGTGCTCCCCGTCTTCAATAATCGTTGCATGATATCGATCTTCCCAAAAACTTCCTTTCCGCTTTTTTCGAATATTGTATTCTTGCCCTGTCCTGCCGGCTACAAGTTGCATTGAACGCGGGACAACATCCAGCCCGGAAGAATCATAGGCCAGCAAGTGAATATGATTTGAGGTAACGGTGTAATTCAGGATGACAAGCCCGTATCGTTTCTTCGCCTCAAAAAGCCATTGCAGCCATCGATGCCGATCCTTGGCATACTTCAGCAAAAATTCCCTTTTATGGCAACGATGGGTAATGTGGTAAATTTGACCTGGAACAAAATGTCTGTGTGCTCTGGCCACTTTAATTTCCTATATTGCTCTTTTCATGCTCAAAAAATGCCGTATTGCCCTCTATACGCGTGTATTTTTACAATATTTACCATCTTTACAGTTACTTGACTTGGTGCGACCCCTGGAACGCGGAAACATGTCCAGCGACTCATGCGGTTGATGGGCATTGAAGCGATTTACCCCAAGCCAAGAACAAGCAAGCCGCATCCCGGACACCGGATCTATCCCTACTTGTTGAAGGGGTTGGACATCAACCGTCCGGACATGGTCTGGTGTTCCGATATAACGTATATTCCCCTCCGGCGTGGGTTTATGTATCTGGTAGCGGTCATGGATTGGTTCAGCCGGAAAGTGCTTTCCTGGCGCATATCAAACACGCTCGATACGGAATTTTGCGTATCCGCCTTGGAGGATGCGATTGCACGTTACGGTCGCCCCGGGATATTCAATACCGACCAGGGCAGCCAATTTACAAGCGAGGCATTTACAGGCGTCTTGAAATCCAATGGCATAAAAATCAGCATGGACGGCCGTGGCCGATGTTTGGACAACATCTTTATTGAACGCCTTTGGTGGACGGTGAAGTATCATTATCTTCATCTTCATTCGTTTGAAAATGGCCTTGAAATGCAAAAAGGCTTGAGAAGTTGGTTTGAATATTATAACCGGGAGCGAGCGCATCAGTCGTTGGACAGAATGACTCCCGACGAATGCTATTTCAAAGAGCGCATGAAACAGGCGGCTTGATGAGGCGCCAACCGGGGCAACTCCAGTCGTCCTACGTCCTCCTTACGTTGCCCCGGTTGAACAGCAACAACAAAACAAAGGGAAAACATAACCGACTTAGAGCTTAGCTACCCTGAAAAACTGTCCGACGCGCAGGGTCCACCGCAGAGAGTGCAATTCCAGCACAACCGGGCGATGTGCTGATTTCGGATATCGCAGAGCCGCATGGGGTTGAAGCCGAAACCGACATGAGGGTGTTGGTGACAATTGCACCGCCAATTTGAAAGGAGCAAATTTGCCGAATCCAATCCCAGGTAATCTCTTGACGACTGCCATGGCAGTGATGCCGCATACCGATGTGTCACGGGCTCTCGATATGGCTCTGTCGTTGGACGTGCCTTTCTGGCCGCAATTACCCAACTACAGCTACTATGAGGATATGTATGTACAGGCGGCGGAACATTTCCCTGGCATCATCCTGGATATGGACAAGCGAACTTTAAGTTTTTCAATGGACAAATTCGCTGAGGAGCTGGAAGGGGTACTGCTTCGATTTGATGACCCCACATATTTTGACATAAGCGATACATACTCTTCTGTGTACCACAAATTCCTGACGTTGAATCTAAAGGACAGACCAGCCATTCGGGGCCAACTGGAAGGGCCGATCAGTTTCGGTTTTAATATCCTGGACCAGGATGAACGCCCCATTCTTTTCGATGACACGGTACGCCCCTTTATGCTCGATTTCATGGCCAGAAGATTGAACATTCAGTTATCGCGACTCAAGGAGCGTAATGCCAATGCTTTTATGTTTGTGGATGAACCAGGATTGCAGTTCCTGTTTTCAGCAATGGCGGGGTATGGAGATTTGAAAGCCAAAGGTGATCTGGACCAATTTTTCAACCAGGTGGATCGTCCCAGGGGAATTCATCTGTGCGGCAATCCTGATTGGAGTTTTCTCTTGAACCTGGATCTGGATGTGCTCTCTCTGGATGTATACACCAATGCGGAAATCTTCGCCGCCTATTCCAAAGCTATCAAAAGCTTTCTTGATCGGGATGGCGTCATTGTATGGGGGATTGTCCCCACGGGCTTCGAGGCTTTGGCCCAGGAAGAAATCCCTTCCTTGATCCAGCGTCTTGAGAACGTATGGGAAATTCTCTGGTCCAAGGGGATTGACCGGGACCTACTCATCGCCCGCTCCATGCTTTCGCCCGCCACATGCTGTCTGATCAACCCGGACAAGGAACGCACCGTGGAGCGCGCCTTTGGGGCAGTGAACCAGATGGCGGACACATTGAAAGCAAAATATTTATGACACAGTTTCGGAAAAACAAGAGGGATAAAAATGAATACTAAATTTAGAGCCATCCTGCTTTTTTTCTTGTTCTCACGTTCGGTGTTTTGATTCTGGGTGGGTATTTGATCACTAAAAACAAACCGCCAATCCCCGATAAGGTTGAAACGATTGCCGGGGAGATCATCTTTTCGGGGAAAGATGTCATAGACGGACAAAATTATTTTTTCAGCCGAGGGGGGCAGGATATCGGTACGATCTGGGGACACGGTTCCTACCTTGCCCCCGACTGGTCCGCCGATTTCCTCCATCGGATGGGGCTCTATCTTGCAGCCCGTTCGTTCCCCGGGTGTCGTTCCCCGGGGTCGCACCAATATAAGGTGTAGATATCGCGGCACTTTCTCTCCAATAATGTGTGTTTTCAAGGTCAATATCGACTTTTTGAGGCCCTAAAAATGGATTATAAGAGCTCACTTCCTCTCTCAATTCCCAACCATTATTTGTTGGCGCGGTTCGCCGTCCAGCCAGGGCTTTTAGCTGTTTTTTAATTTTCTCAACAAAGGTTTCTGAACCAACAGCTACAGCTTTCGTCCATGTAGATTCTCTTCGGGAAATTTCCTTGTCCACTTCCGTTTCCACCCACCGACGGTGAGCTGCCTGAAAGCTTTTGAAATCATCAAACCTTCAGAGTTTATGCAATTTGTCGTAATCTATAAGGACACACTTCCGCCGTGGGAATTGAATCTCTCTATAGCCACCATGAACCCATTGATCCGGATGTTTGACAACTCTTGCGCGTACCATATTCATATCGATGTATACGATGCAACGCAACAAATGATCTCCGCTTTCGATAATCGTTGCATGATATCGGTCTTCCCAACCCCGCCACAAGCGGGGTCCGTCTTTTGCGGATATTGTACTCTTGCCCGGTCCTGCCGGCTACTAACTGAATTGACCGTGGAATCACATCCGGCTCGGAAGAATCATAGGCCAGCAAGTGAATGTGATTTGAGGTGACAGTGTAATTAAGGATGACAAGACCGTATCGTTTCTTCGCCTCGAAGAGCCATTGCAGCCAACGATGCCGATCCTTGGCATACTTCAGCAAAAATTCCCTTTTCTGGCAACGATGAGTAATGTGATAAATTTGACCGCGAACAAAATGTCGGTGTGCTCTAGCCACTTTGATTTCCTATATTGCTCTTTTAAGGCTCAAAAAATGCCGTATTGCCCTCTATACGCACGTATTTTTTTCATATTTAAAATCTTTACAATAGCTTATCTTGGTGCGACCCCTGAAAGCTTCGGCATACCCGGCGCCGCCCGGGGGAAACGCATCGATGAACTGATTCGAATTTTCAGCCTTGAAGAATATGCGCACATGGAAGTCAAAAAACTCAGCGGCGGTTGGCAACGCCGCATCAATATTGCGGTTGCCCTGGTCCACTCCCCTTCCGTCCTGATTCTTGACGAGCCCACAGCCGGGTTGGATGTCGAGGCGCGCCATGAACTCTGGCGTTTAATAAAGAGCTTGCAGTCCCAGGGCATTGCAATTATGCTCACCACACACCAGCTTGATGAGGCTGAACGACTTTGTTCAAGAATCGGGATCATATATCAGGGCCGCATCACTGCCGAAGGCACGCTCGATGAACTGCGGACGAACATACCGGCAAAACAACTCGTCGTAATCGAAACCGGTGATGAGACCACCCTTTGTCAAAAGGCCGCGGCGTTCGGTTGGGAACATCGGTATTATGCCGGTCGACTCACCTTTTTGTTGCCGCGGGAATCAACCCTGAAAGAAATAATCAATAAGTTTGACGGTATCCCGATTCGCTCAATGTCTCTGCAGCCGGTGGGGCTTGAACATGCTTATCTCGATATTACCCGGGACCGGCAGATAACCCCCTGAAGGCGTACTTTTTCAACCGGAGAACGTCGGGATTATCCTTCTATATTTCGGTTTTATGAAGTAAGTGTACCACACATAAATATCGCAGATATATCGAGAATTCCCTCTCACTGCAAATCATAATAATTCAGGAACGCATCCGAGTGCCATGGACGGCCCAGAAAATATTTGATATCTGTTGTTGCATCATAATCATAAGGGTTCGTATAAATGATCTCTTTCAACTGTTTTCCCAACTGCCGGTTCATGAATCCGTTCTCTGTCTGCCTGAATACGGAGGAAATATCTTCTGCTATAACATCCGACCATAGGTAGCCGTAATATAAAGCAGGATAGGTTCCATGATGACTTGTGATAGTGGCGCTTCTATAAAGGCTTCTTAAATAATACTCTTCTATGGTATCATTATAGATAGCAAGCGGATCAAACGCCGAATCGGCAATGTCTCCAGTCGAATAATCATCGTAAATACTTAGCCCAAACATCGATTGGGCAATAGTATGTTTTTGCTCAATCAGATCAAAGAAGCGCTTTGCCCGCAGGAATTTTGTAAATTCATCATCACTCAATAACGGAGAGTTCTCCTGAAGGATGTCTATTACTTCCAGATCGATCATCTATTTCTCCAACAGTTGTGACATTAGTTCGATATAATCTGTGCGGAGAGATACTTTTGTCAGGTAGTAAGTTGAATTTCCGCATGCATAATTCAAGAAATGACCAAATTCGTGGAAAAGAGATTCAGTCTGATACCAGCTCAACATGACCCGGCTTTCATCAGACGGCTCTGGGAAATTGGCCTGCAGGATGTGAACGGGTCGCATGCGGACACCATTCAAAGTATATGGTGCGGCAATCTGAGTAAGTCGATATGCTGTCTCCTTGCCATCCCGGTCATAAATGTCCAGATAGAGGCTGGCAACAGGTTCACCCGTATCTGTATCCGTTGCCTCAAAATAGGTCACATCGTCAGCCCAAGGGACTGTTGGAGAGATTGCCTGCTCTAAATGAATACCGAAGACTCGTTCAGAAATCGTGAAAAGTGCCTGCAGTATGTTTTCAAGGGGGAACATCTCCCCGTATAGATAAAAATTGCTAAAGTTGGAAATTTGATAGTGTGCGGCCACCCATTCATCGAAATAATCATGTATGTCTGATTGATTAACCTCTGCATTCGGGTCGCCAGTGTCTGAAACTTTAATTTTCGTCAGTTGATCAAGCAAAAACTGAAATGACCCATCCAGCTGCGCTGATATTGTCCGCACAAAATCTTTGGCGACCTCGGGCGCCTGGGCCATAGTGGGTTCAAGGTAGAGGCCTGCCGCACTCTCAACCCCCGATAAGTTTGCATACAGGGCGTGAGTGTAAAGCAGATCGGTAAAAGCGTCGACAGACGCACTATAGAGCCCTTGTTGCAAGTAGTATGTGAATTCTTCGGTTAATAAGGATATTTGAATCTGAAGCTGACCAATTTCCACGCGTTCTTCTTCCGAGAGATCAGAATCAGAAACCGTCGCCTGTATGAGCAAGAGTTCCTCTCCACTGTACTCGTCCTCAGTCCAGGAAAAAGAGTCCAATGCCGCCTGCAGCTGTTGGTTCACCCTAACCTCTGTAATATATTGAGCCAACTGCGATATAGCTGACATTGCGGCATCACGAATCTCTTGTGATGGCGAGATAGACTTCAACTTTCCGAGTATAACGTAATAACGGTAGCCCTGATAGGAAAGATAATCATTGGCGACGATGGTGTTCTCAAATGTACGTGGTTTCGCATCGATGATTTCCTGAAATCCTTCCGTCAATCGGGTCATCATGGCCTGTGTTTCAGCTTCTATCTCAGCGGCACTCTGAGGAAAAGCGACAGCCGTAAATTGCGCAGGCAAGCGGCTGTCATTGGAAGAATCTCCCCCGCAGCCTATCAAAACAGTCAACAGCAACAGACAGGAAACAATTCTTAACCATCTGAAAAAATCATTGTTTTTCATTAATACACCTTTGGGTATAGCAGTTAGCACATATCTGCGAGGGGAAAGCGCCTTCTTTTTCAATCAGGGGGTTATCCACCTAATCGATATCCCTGATTATTTTTCCCATCTAAAAAATTCCTTTTAAAAACTCCGCGGAATTGATTGCGTCCAACAGTGTTTCCAGTTGATTACAGAATAGCATCAATTTTTATGCCAACAGCATTATGGAAAACATATTGGCTGAAAATACAAAGGCTTGATTTGATTGCTACAGGTGGCTCCGAGAAACTATGATTTCCGATTTCCCAGCAAACTCCCATCCTGTAGGAGGTTACTCCTGTTTCACAAGAGTCTATGATGAGAATATCCCGACTAGGAAAGAGAGTCTCGGGATAGGGTATTGGCAATCGATTTTAGATCTGAAGGAAGATGCATTCGGATCTACCAAATGACTTGGGATACCATATTGTACATTTTTACGTTGTTGTTGACATTTTACCCAATACGATATTTTGTGAATAGGATAATTATTGTTGAATTCCGTTCCATGGGATTTTGGATGAGATCCCAGGTCATCATTATAGCCCCCATGTATATGTTTCTTCTCACCAAAATAGGAAATTGGGTGATAGTCTCACACGAACTTAAATATCGCAGATGAAGCAAACGATGAGATATTGGTAAGCTATCACTTGCTTAGAAGATGGGATGCAGCGAGAACATATGATGCCTATTTCAACCTGCGAAAGCGAAACAGGGGCCTATCTGAAAGGAATTGCACGTCATTAATCGGGCAAAATACTCAGCCCCAAAACGTTATTTTGACCTCAAATAAATTTTGATTATGAGCTTGACTAAAAAGAATTTTGTTATACTATTATTCCCATGAAAGCCATGGTGCTAACAAATCTTATTACACATACATTACTTTTCCTATATTGTTTGCTTTATTGTACACTGCTGATAGGAGTGTGCGGGTTTGTCCCCAGTGATATTTTTCTATTATTACTAATAATCTTTCTGCCTTCTCTTTCCCTTGTATTTATCGGAGAATCAAAAGATTTAAAACCGAGTCGAATTCGACCTATATATCTGCGGATAAGTTCTCGAAAAAACATTACCCACCGAAATGATCCTTTGCTCATATAGCCCACTATTGTCTTAATTCCTGCCAATTTTCTCATTAGTCTTACTGAAATGTAAGAACTAAAGGTGTGTACTGGATCAGGAACTCTATCCCATTGGTTCTTGCATTGGTGTTTCCGGATGGTGACTTCTCTGCATTGCAATTTAGCGATGTTCCTATAGGGGGAATTATGATTACATTATTGGCAAAACCATCTTCTATTTCCATTTTAGCAAAACAATTTATCACCTCCTTAAAAAAGCGATTCAAAAATTCCAGGTCAAACGCATATAAAGAAAAAATAAAAAAAATATGGTTAGGAGAAATTGAAAAAACAACTGACCTTAGACTGATCCGGCGATACCATCTGGAAAAATGCAAGAAGGGCGGTTTTGGCTTTGTCGATGACACTACATGGTCCGATCTAAACATGGATGCCGTCTTTCGGATGATTGATAGATGCACAAGTATGATTGGGAGTCAATATTTATACCATCTCCTCCACAAATACGAAACCGACCCGCAAAGGCTCCATAAGTATTTCAGAGAATACAATGTATTTCTTGCCGACGACGTTCTAAGAGAAAAGATACAAAAACCCTTGTTGCGCTTAAACAGAACAGAGGCATGCTACATCACAGATCTTATTTTTTCGGATCTTCCCAAAAGACCTCGGCATTTTTTCCTTTTTATCGCCTCACCCTTGCTGCTACTGGCTTCCAATATTGCAATTTTTTTTCATGGTGTGTTTATTTTTGTGGTTATGTTTTTCATGATAACGAATCTTATTATCCATCATTTTTATACTCAGAAATTCGGAGGGTATATCTCTGACCTGTCGGTCTTTAGCCACATGCTCGGGGTTGTTGCACAATTGTCCAAAATTGACGACGTGCCGAAACTTTCCCGACTTCAATGCTTACAAAATCATTGCCGATCTGCAAGCAAATTGAATCGAAAAATCGGATGGTTGCTTGTTGATAAATACTCGCTTTTTGAATTTGTTGCCTTAGCATATGATTACCTCAACCATTTTTTCCTGATGGATCTCACCATTTTTTTGTTATCCATCAATGAGATAAAGGCGAACCAGAAATCATTGATTGAGATGTATGAAAATATCGCTTCGCTGGATGTGTCAATCAGTGTCGCCTCTTACCTCAACTCAAAATTAAAATATTGTGAACCAATTTTCAATGAAAAGAATTTGATAGAAGTGACAGATGTGTTTCATCCTCTCCTTAAAAACTCAGTGCCAAATACAATTGTAATGGAGAACAAATCATGCCTCATTACCGGATCAAATATGGCGGGCAAGACAACGTTTATTAAAACCATCGGAGTAAACATATTGCTTGCAAGGAGTTTAAATATTTGTATGGCAAGTTCAGCAAATCTTCCAATGGTAGAGGTAAAAACGTCTATAAAGAGACGAGATGATTTGGAGGGCGAAAAGAGTTACTATTATAAGGAAATCGAAGTCGTTTTGGAGTTTATAACCCTCTCAAAAAACGGTGGGAGTTATATATTTCTGATCGATGAAATTTTTAGGGGGACAAACACCAATGAAAGATTATCGTCTGCAACCGCTGTTTTGAACTATCTGTGCAGAAAAAACATTATGATGGTTAGCACGCACGACATGGAATTGCGGGAATTTTTGAACGAAAAATTTGAAATGTATCATTTTATGGAACAGGTTAAAGAAAAGGTGCACTTTTTCGATTTTTTGATCAAGCAAGGTCCTTGCACTTCCAGAAATGCAATTAAACTCCTAGAAATAATTGGGTATCCTAAAAATATCGTTCAGGAAGCCTTGGAATTGTCTAAAAAATTATCATACAAAGCGTGATGTTAACAGCAACTGGTACATTTCCGAGCGAAGGATGTAGGGGAGGCGAGCGAGCCCGAAGGGGGAGGCTCGCGAAGCCTCCCCTGCTCTGTAGCTCGGGCCATCATTAGACTTTTTCCCCCTGCCGATTTTTCATTTATAAAAAGAGGTGAAGCTCCTTTGTGAAAAAGACCATCCGGAGTAATCCGGTGGTAAGGTGTTTTATCAGTCTGTCTTCCCGCAACTGAAACACTCACAAGAAAGGAGCCTCACCATGAAAAAGACAAACATCTATCCCAACTGAAGTCAAGAATTGCTATTTACTGTCACCAAGCTCCATCAATCAAGACAAAACCAAAAAAAAGTCCTGTATATCACGCCTCAATTTCATTTATGTATTCTTGCATGAAGTGACACCAAATCCTTGACGCTTTGAATGTATCGAGTTCCGCGGTTCTCGATATCCTATCGCATCCGTTAATATTTTAACAAAACTCGACCACCACTACCCACCAAACGACTTTCATACACCCGAACCCTCCTTTCATACACCTGTTTTCACGCAGACCTGAGAAACTCTCTATACTGGCAGTAAATCAAAAAGAACTAGGAGCTGCACATGAAAAAGACTATTACAACAAGCTTGATGGTATCGTTCCTTATGTTAGCCATCTTGTCTGTATTCGTCCTGTCTCCGTACGTGATGCACCCCACCAAAGCAATTATCAGTGGTGCCTGGCTTCTGTTGCTGGTGGCCATCACTTTTCTCATCCTCAAAACAGGAAAGACCTCCCGCTACCGCTCGATCTTTTTCATCATTTTTGCTTTCTCGTTCGTCCTCTCCTTTATCGCCGGACTGATTGAGGAACGGGGAAGCATGGCACTGACCCAGGAGGTCATCGACAACAACGAGACACCGCTCTGCCCGGTGGCGATCCCCCCCCTGATCACCTTCAGCCTGGGGAGGCTTCTTGCCTACACGTCCTTTGGCGCACTGGTGGGGTTTCTCGGAGCGCGGATAACGCATCCGGCGATCCGTGCCGTCATGGGCCTGGGAATGATCGGCCTCTCCATCGCACTGATCGTTTATGCATTCATTCGCGGATTTTCTCATTTCAGCACCTGCCGGTGGTTCCTTAAATCGGGATATGTCCTGAGGCTGCCGATCCTCGCGGGAATACTTACCGGTTTCAATGTCTGCCCGCCTTTTCTTCTGGTTATCCAGGCCATATACACCGAGGGAAGCATCGGCTACGGCGTCGGTTTTTTCCTGGTCTTCTACCTATCCACCAGCATGTACCTCATCCCCTTCGTGTTTCTGGGCCGGTTCAGCCTCATGGAACCGGTTCGATGGGTGGCCCGGGTGTCGGCGGTTGTGTCCGGTTGTATTTTCTTTGCCACCGGGTTACGAATGTTTATAAGTGCTTGACGTTATGATAAGGTAAGCGAATGGGAACTCTTAGACTATTCCGTGATCTGGTGCGCGATATACTGACGATCGGCACCATTATCGCCATCGTGTTCACAGCTATCGTATCGGCTGCAGTGAAGGGCATCAACGACCTTTCAGGCTTTTTTATCATCTGCCTGATTTTTTGCTACTGCATCACCGGGATAACGTCTGGTCTCTTCAGGGGTATAGAGAAGCTGAATTTAGCGCGATGGGCCACGCTTTCACTCTACATCCCGACCTCGATTGCCGGTACGGTATGGGGGGCGTTTCTGGCACAGTTTATCATCAATAGACTGTTTGACGGTGCTGTCATCTGGCTTGACGGATCTCGTGATTTGCCCCGGCTCATCATTGTCGGCCTGATTGTTTCTGGTTTTGTGATCCTCTTCGACAATCTGAATGCCGCACGCAAGGAGAAGCAGCAGCAGCTGGAAAAGGAGAAAGAACGGGCCGCCGGGCTGGAACTCCTCAACCGGGATGCCACGATCCAGATGCTGAGATCCAGGCTCAACCCCCACTTTCTCTTCAACACGCTGAACAGTATCTCCGAGCTGATCTACCAGGCGCCGGAAAAGGCGGAAAAAGCGGTGATGAACCTTTCGGAAATTTACCGAAGGACACTCGCCATGTCGGAAGAGGAGACGGTTTCGGTAGCCGAAGAACTCGAACTGATGGAAGCATACCTCGAGAACGAACGCATGCGGTTCGGCAGCAGACTGGCATACCGGCTTGATGTCGATCCGGACTGCGAATCGGTTAAAATCCCGGCACTGATCCTTCAGCCCTTCGTCGAGAATGCGATCACCCGGGGGATTGCGCCGAAGAAGGAAGGGGGCACGGTATCCATCTCCGTCAGGCCGGAAGAGGGCGGTCTTCTCTTCTCCATCGAGGATACGGGGGCAGGCTGCGAAACCTTTCGGCCGGGTTTCGGGATACAGAACGTGCTGCGTCGAATGGATCTGCTGTATCAGGAGCAATACCGGTTCAATTTTGAAAGCGACATGGGGAGAGGCGCCAAGGTTAGCCTCTACATCCCCGGAAAGCGGTGACCATGTATGTTGCGAGCACTCATTGCGGAAGATGAAAAACTGGCCCGCCAGCGTTTGAAACGCCTGCTGGGTAAATGCGCGAATGTCGAGATCATCGGAGAAGCCGAAGACGGCGGCTCGGCACTGGAGATGGTCAACGGGTTGAAACCGGACATTCTTTTTCTCGACATCCAGATGCCGGTGATGACGGGCGTGGAGATCATTTCACAATTCACGCATCTTCCCCATATCATTTTCACCACGGCATATGACCAGTACGCTGTGAAGGCTTTCGAAATCGGGGCCGTGGATTATCTTCTAAAACCGATTACCGAAGAGAGGCTCGACCGGACTCTGGAACGTATACGGAGCCGTAAAAACGAATCTCCCGCGGATCAACCTGTTCTGGACGGGATACTGCAAACGCTCAAGGGAATGCAGGAGAAGAGATCCTATCTCTCCATTCTGACCGCTGGCCAGGGAGACCGGATCAAAGTGCTGCAGGTCGAAGGCATCAATGTGATGCGGGCGGAAGACAGGTATGTCATCTGCTATACGGATGATGGGGAATTCGTGACGGACAATACGATCAAACATCTTGCCGAAGCACTGGACCCTGAGAAATTTATGCAGGTGCACCGGGGAATCATCGTGAACCTTTCCGCCATTCAGGACATCCGCCGAACCTTGTTCACAAAAAGCGGCTATGAACTGACCGTTCCCGGAGCCGATAATCCCCTGCCCGTGGGCAAGACATATCTGAAAAATCTTCGGGAACGGCTTGGGTTTTGATATACTGCAAAGAGACGAAGAATATCACCGAATACCAATACTATTTCCAGCCGACTTCCAGCAAAACGCAAGCTATATGGTAATTTGTGAATGAGCCTTTCAGTCCGATACAACCAAAAAGCCTGCATTGGACCAGGCAAAGATACCGCCGGCCAAGGATTTCACGTTGGTATACCCAGCCTGCTTCATAATACTTGCCGCAATGTTGGATCGATAACCGCTGCCGCACTGCAGCACCAGGGCTTCATCCTTTTCCGCCCTGGGTAATTTACCGTCGAGAATGTCGGAAAGGGGGAAATGCTCAGCCCACTTGATTCGGCCGCCGTCCCATTCGGCCGGTGTCCGGACGTCGATGATACGGATGTTGCTTTTTTCCAGCTGCGATTTCAACTGTTGGGCGGAGGTTTGTTCTAATTGCTCCACCTCCCTTCCACTCATCAACCAGGCCATAATGCCCCCGGAAAGGTAGCCAAAGATCAGATCATAGCCGATCCGGTGCAGTTCGGTGACCATCCGATCATAGTCCTCGCGGTCATCAACTACCAAAATGATTTCAGCGTTGGGGTCCACCACCATGCCAACCCAGTTGGCCAACTGCTTTTCGAATCCGATATTGATGCTCCCCGGGATGTGGAATCCTCCGAAAGCGGCCGAATCACGGGCATCGATTATCACGGCGCCGTCGGCCATCATCTCCTCAAACTGCTTGGGGGTCAGGCCTTTATCGATGGGACAAGCGTCCAGCGTGGCGGCTCCCTGCAAATTGGTCTGGATAATGTGCGAAAAGCTTTTCGGACGCACGGGAAAGGCCGACATCACTTCAGCTTTGAAAGCCTCGAAAGATGTAAACCCCAGCATGGGATTGGCCCGCCTTTCGTATCCAAGCGTGGAGCTTTTTTTGGCACTCATCCCCCGCCCGCAAAGGGAACCTTCACCATGGGCCGGGAATACTTCCAAATGATCCTGGTACTCGGCTAATTTGACGTACAGACTCTGATAAAGATTCTCAACCTGTTCATCAAGAATTTCAGCCCCAGGCAGGTCCGGACGCCCTATATCGCCGACGAAAAGCAGATCACCAGTTAACAGCATTTGGGGCTCTTCGGATCTGATCTTATCCGTAACCAGCAGCGAGATCGAATTGGGAGTATGTCCCGGAGTGTACAGCACTTCGATTTTGGCTGCTCCCAGTTCGAAGGTGTCTCCCTCTTTAAGGCCCTTGTGCGTGTATTTCACTGGGGCGCTTTCATGGATATAAATATCCGCGCCTGTGGCCAAACGCAGTTCCTGGTCACCACTGACGTGATCAGCATGCACATGAGTGTTGAACACATGGGTGATCTGCATGCCTTCCTCCCTGGCAATGGCGAGATAATCTTGTACGTCCCGCTTGGGATCCACGACGGCCATGGCCCGGGCCCGGGGGCAACCGATCACATAAGAGAGACAACCCATGCCGTCAACGGAAATCTGATTGAAATACATTCTCCCCTCCTGTGTTTTGACTGTTGGACTTTGCTCATTTGTATTTTTAAGACAAGGCGGCCTTTACGGTGTCAAACCCTAAACGGTCGATCATTTTACCAAGCCGTTCGCCTTTCTTGGCAGTTTCCTTGTAGTAGGCTAAGACCTGGCTGATTTTTTCAAGGGCCTGCTCATCACTTAAATCACCGGACAGGTCCGAATACTGCGCACGCAAAGCCCGACCGCCGCGCCGAAAGTCATGCCCAATTCTTTCCACACGGAATCAATATCTTCTTCCTTTAATCCCACAATAGCGATCCGTGCGGCGCTGGTGATTTTCATGGCCTGTGCCTTATATTTCTCCGCAACATCGGCGAGTTTTCGTAGCATCGCCGGAGTAACCACACCACATGGAATATGCGGCGCAATGGCGTAGGTTTCCTTGTCACGTTGAATAATGGTCCCTTTTTCTCCAAGTTTAAGCATTGCACCTCCTGTTTTCAGCTGATTTCCCCGAATTTTTACAATCGTGAAGCTTATGAAAATTTTTCATTATTTGAGCCATTTTTCAAAACGTTTTCCCTGCACAAGCGGGATCAAGCCCAACGCGGATCGTCCTCCTGGGGATCGGCTAAAACGGGACGTTTTGAAATTGGCTGATTTATTCTAATATTTAATCAATTCACCCAGCTTGCCGTGCCAGGCACAGCTATCGCAAAAACTTTCCGTGGCCGCGGTGAGTTCTGGTCGCCAGGACTCATCTTCCTCTTATTGTACTCAAAAAAACTCAGGATATAGATCACCTTCCGGAACCGATCGTCCATCCGTTCCCCAATCCATAGGGAAGCGTTACGAATGGAGACGCCTCGACATGTTGGATCAAACCATTTCGAATTCCAAAAGTCTCCATTGTCACTAAATTAAGAATCATTCCCGGGGGGTCACCCGGCTTGGCGGTTCGGCTGGTTCCGTCGTGCACGAAAAGCGGGAAAGTGCCCACTATTTGTTTCTGCTCGTCGATAATCAACGCACGACGCGGGCGAATACGTTTCATATGGGCAAATGTTTTGGTATCGATCTGCTCGGAACATGTCAGCATACTGAAGGCGAGCATCTCCCGGCCCTGTTCCGTATCCGCTGTCGGAATAAAAGGCGCCGGCATCATACGGCCGCCGGGGGGTGGGTTGTTCACCGTCTGGTAGCCGTTCTCATGGCGGACACACGCATCGGCGAACGCACCGATCTTTCCGTTATCTCCTTCCAGGGCATCAAAATATGTGTTGGCGATGCGAAACAGCATATCACGGGAAGCTCGTTTGTCCGGTGATACATCGGCAGTCAATACCGGCACGGGAGTGGTTAGCAGCGGGATTGCCGCATCGTCTATTTCGCGGTCATAGAGCTGTTCGATTTCCTGAATCTTTCCGCGATCCACCTTCAAACGGACCGCGACCAGGGCATTGCGGCCGCCAATTTTAAGCCGGGCCTGCAGGGCAACCTGCCCAGACACAGGATCGGCAACGTAAATCTTGAAGCTGGTCGGTTCTGTCTTCGTCCGCCACAAAACCCCCTCACCAACCTCCATTTCGCCGGTGTTTTCGGTCATCCGTATGTCCTGCGTCAGAGGCGGAACAGCATCAGGATCCTGCTTGTACAAGGCATTCATATAGCCATCCATGATACCCGCCAGACAGGCTCGGTCACACGCCTTGATTGCGGCCGGATTCCATTCGGGTTCCTTTGCCGCCGCGACACCGGCTAACGAAAACACCATCAATAAAATCATCCCCAGTAAAATACTGCGCTTCGATTGCATCAGAAATCTCGATCCCATACCACCCTCCTGCTGTTTAAATGTTGTTTTTTCCTAAATCTTCCCATCAAAAATAAAGGGAAGTGTATTCGGAAATACTTCCCTTGATTCTCCCCGGGTTAAGGTTTTGGGTAGCGTTTCCATCAACTCTTCGGGTGTAAAATGCCCATCTTTTGATATTACTTGAGACACCGGCTGGGGCTCCGTAAATATACCTACATGCCCTTTAAATACTTCAAAGATACAGCCATTGATATTATCAGCCGCTTCACTAACGAGGTATATAACAAGAGCGGCGACATCTTCAGGTTTATACTCCTCCATAAAATCCGGCGGGCTGTTTTCGTCCCTTTCCCCCATTATTTCCTTCATTCCCCGCCAGAGTGCCAGGGGGCGGATAACATTACACGTGACACCGAATCGACCCATATCCCGGGCAACCGTGCGAGCGAAACCGACAATGCCTTCCTTTACCATGGAATAAATCGGCTGGCCGTAAAAACCGAATCCAATATGGGAGGAGGTGCAGACGATCCTTCCATACCCCTGATCCTTCATGATAGCAGTCGCGGCCCTCGTACAGAAAAAAGTGCCGTAGAGGTGTGTTTTGACCATGGCCTCGAAATCTTCTGTCGGAACCTCGTAAATCGGCTGATTGCGGATAATACCGGCATTATTCACCAGAATGTCGATTCGTCCATAACTATCAACGGCAGTCCGTATGATATTCTTCGCGCCCTCCTCCGTCATTACACTATCATAATTGGCAACCGCTTCACCGCCGGCCTGTTTTATCTCTTCGACAACCCGATCCGCGGCATCCGACGATGCACCGATGCCGTTATGGGAAGTTCCCAGGTCGTTCACGACTACTCTGGCGCCTCTTGCCGCCATTCCGATTGCCTCCGCGCGACCAAGGCCATTACCCGAGCCGGTGATAACCGCAACGTTGCCCTTCAGCATTTCTCCCATGGCGATATCCCTTTTCCGCTGTTATTTTATTGCTTTTGTCATGGCAACATTCCGATTGTTCGTATTGAATAGCATGTTGGATAACTGACAATCGTTATAGAAGGTGAAAATATATAGATAATTCTCTGCCCGGTGTCAAATTATCAAGTTGTTATAAAATATCGCATCAAGAAAGAATTGAATGGGATTCGGGAAGGGGTTCAGCAAATACCAACAGACAAGCTAATTGAACAACACCCCGGTTATAGTCCACGCAACAAAATCCGGAACGCAAAACCGATCCGGACGCTCATTTCAAGAAACGGGGTGAATTTCAATCCTAACCCAAGTTGGCAAATCGTTCTTCTCTGACCTTTTCCAGGACAATTGTTTCAATATTTGCCATACGATCTTCAAGGCGTGCGATACGTTTTATGGCTTCATCATATAACTCTTCCGACGCCTTTCTATTCACGCTTATTCTGTGCTTGTACATTTCACCGAAGATTCCTATAGCCGTCACTAAAACGATCATTGTCCACAAATTCATGGTATTGGCTCCTTGTTAATGTTTTTGATTATATATGAGCATGAATTGTGCCAAAATGAGCACAAGGTGAAATAAGCATGAATTATAGCTGGTTATGAATTTGTCGTTTTTTTAAAGGTGGCGGAATAAACTATAAAGTGGTTATTAATGCTTATTGAAGGTCCCCGGCGACGGGATATACGACAGGTGTCAGATGTCAGGTGTCAGTGAAACAACACCAACTGAATCCCCCCCTTGCTCTTAATCTCGTCGTCAATATGGACGAAGAGCGACACTAACTGCTGACACCTGAACCCTGCTTTCTGGTCATCTCCACTTATCGATCAGAACCCCGCCCGGGAATTGAAAGTCGGTTACAAACCAGGTAGTCTGTATTCCTCCGCCCGCAACAACCGCCCGGATACCCCGGGCATTGGTAAAGGGCTTGATCAGCTCCTCCGGCGGTGTGTTCATCCATGTTGCGTATGGCTCCCGTCCCTGAAGCGCCATGGGTTTGAATGCTGTCGTATTCACGCCATTTCCCCAATATGTCCCGGCAGCCACCCCGACGTTTTCCGAGAGGTACTTGCTCAACTCCTCCTTGGTATTGAAACCATGAGCATCCTTAAGCAGCCCGGCAACAGTCGGGTCCATAACGATGGTTGCCGACATGCCCGCGAGAGACCGCATATAGTCCCTGAACATCATGTGGGGTGGATGGCTGATCTGGGCCTCCCCGACACTCGAAATGTAGCTCCAACCGATACCGATGCTGACGACATTGTCCGTGGATTTGAACCCAAGCTGCACATGCAGCGGTTCCCACCCCTCGGGTAGTGCTTCTTCGTTTTCGGCAAAACAGATGTTGTTATATTGAAGGTTGCTCCCCAGGGTTGAATAAGCGCCCGCATTGAGACGGAGATCCCCCATGATTTTCCCTGCGATAGTGAATACTCTGCCCAGCACCGCGTTGGCCTCATTATAAGGACCCAGCGCGTCGGTACCGGAATTCATGCCCAGTTCTTTTCGGACAGGCCCGTTCACAACGATCATGTTCGCCATGGAACTTGTGGAGTTGCCGAAGGAGGACGCCCGGGAACAGATAGCAAGAATGGTAGGGAAGTATTCCGGTTTCGCACCAACCATGACCGCGTAAATCGCGGCTTTTTCCACCGTCATCTTGCGGGAGCCGGATTCACACACAACCTCATCGGGCTTGTGACCGGTTCCTTCGAGCATCTCAGTCACTTTTTCTTCAACAGGCAGGATGATGGTGTTATAATCGGTCCACTCCCGCGCTTTAAACAGTCGTCTGAGGTTGTCCTCCGTATCCGCTTTCAGAAACCTTGGCTCAGGCGCCCCCTCGGAAGGCATTCCTGTTTTCAGTTCTTCATCGGTAAGCGGCTTTGTCAGGCCGTCTATAATCGCCTGCATCATCGGCGCTTCACTCAGGAGATCTTTTCCCTCGACATATTCCTTGTGTACCGACCTGGGTTGACCTGCAATGGGGAAGGGAAACGCCACATAGCGGATGGGCATTCCAAAAGAGTATTTAAGCATGTAATCTTTGAAATTGACGACGTTGACGCCGGAAGCGCCTACGGTGGGTATTTTGCCTTCAGTTTCGATGCTGCCTGCAAATCGGCTCACGGCCGATACGCAGCCATGTCAGCCGCCTATTCCAACCACGACCCCGGCTGCGTTTTGCGCAATAATCTCCTTTCTTAGTTCAGGATCATCACCAAACGGACCGCCGCTGGATCTCCGTATCTCCACATTAACCGACGGCATGTTCCTTGAGAACCACGCCTTCATTTCCTCAAATACGCTGTAGGCAGCTTCAGGTCCGCCCCATTGAAGGTCGACAAGATAAATGGTTTTCCCTTCAATCGTATCGGTACGCGGTGCAAGCGGAATTCGCTCCACCATACTGGTTGAAAGCGCCGGATTCATGACGGTGATCATCGGCTCGACGGAATTTTCCGTTGTGTCTACATTACCAGTGTCACACGCCATAAGCCCAATTGAGATAAGCACGAATAATACAAATAGAAA
This sequence comes from Desulfobacterales bacterium, assembly GCA_963677545.2. Taxonomy (GTDB): domain Bacteria; phylum Desulfobacterota; class Desulfobacteria; order Desulfobacterales; family JAFDDL01; genus JBECKW01. The sequence continues at coordinate 146,076 of CAXXKH010000012.1, forward strand.
GCTGGCCCATGTACCCTTTTTTCTCATATTATCCTCCCTGGTTGGTGATCGGTTATATAGCAAGGTATTTTCCGCCTGCTTCAGTCGGTCAAGATCTTTTTATAGTTCCTTAATTCTCTTTTCTAACATTTCACAGGTAGGCTTTTCGACCATTTTTTTCTCCGCATAAGTCAGAAAATGATTTAGATTAATAGCTCAATCCATACCCGAAAGCGAAAAGAGGATCGTATTTTTCTTTTGGCAAATTCATATTCACCGGCAGCTTGTCGCTGGACTTTGGCCACGAAAAAGAGAGTTTCCCTGTGGGGTGATAGTCTCCGAACAGAACATCGGCGATTCCCTGGCCTTCAGTACCGGGGAGGAATGCGGCCAGCAAGGCGTCCGTCCGCGGCAGGATCTCATCGACAATCAACGGACGGCCACTGATTACGAGGACGACAACAGGAATATCGGCGCTTTTCAGGTTGTTGATGACCGCGACATCCTGGGCCTCCAGGGACAGGTCTTCCCGGTCCCCTATCCCCTCTGCATAGGGCAGTTCACCGATCACGGCAATGGCCAGCGTGGCCCCGTCGGCCCCTGTTCCGTCCGGGGAGTACGTTACTTCCGTATCGGCCGACACGGTCGCTTTAACCGCTTGCAGGATGGTTGTGCCGCCGGGCGTTACATCACCGGTTTTCCCCTGCCATTCGACAGTCCATCCACCGCACTGGTTACCGATATTATCGGCGCTTTTCCCGGAAACATGTATCCGGGTTACCTGTTTGGATATCGGAAGGGTTTGATTTTCATTTTTCAGAAGCACTGTCGATTTGCGCACTGCTTCCCGGGCTACGGCACGATGCTCGGAAGAGCCGAAATCAGCGTGCAGGGACCTGTCGGCTTTCTGTGATCGGTTTTTATCCATCAGGCCCATGGCAAATTTTACCCTGAGAATACGCGTAACGGCATCATCGATACGTGCCATCGGCACCTTGCCCTCCTCGACAAGTTCCTTCAGGTTATTGAAAAACTGTCTGTATGCGGACGGTACCATTGCCATATCCATTCCGGCATTGATCGAAATCATGATCGATTTCTTTGGATCGGAAGGATCTATCTGATCAATTGCATTGTAATCAGAAATCAGAAACCCCTCGAACCCGAGCTCTTCCTTCAGGATTTCCGTCAGCAGTCTTTTACTGCCGGAACACTTGACCCCGTTCCAGGAACTATAGGAAGGCATGATGCTGCCGACGCCGGCCTCGATGGCCGCAATATATCCGGGCAGGTGAATGCGGCGCAGGGTAGCTTCGTCCAATTCCGTATTACACTGGTCGAGACGCAAACGACCCGCGGTCTCTGGAAACCCCGGGAAAGCCGCGGTGGTGGGTGAAGTGCCGCCATCACCGACATAATGTTTTGCACAGGCCAATATCGACAGCGGGTTTGCGAGATCCTCCCCCTGGAGCCCTATAACCGCTGCTTTGCCGAACGCCCGGACAACCGCCGGGTCTTCGGAAAACCCCTCATAAGTTCGTCCCCACCGAATATCCTGCGGAACCGCCACGCAGGGGCCGAAGGTCCACTGAACACCGGTTGCACGCACCTCTTTAGCCGTAACCCTGGCGATTTTTTCGACCAGATCCGCGTCTCCGGTGCAGCCCAAGGCGATATTATGCGGGAAAATGACGGCGCCCAGAACATTGTTGTGTCCATGTACGGCATCGATACCGTACAAAACGGGAATCGCCAGCCGTGTTTTCATCGCTTCTTCCTGGACCTTATCGTACAGGTCCGTCCAGGCCCCGAGGCTGTTTCCCTCTGCCGGATCCGAACCGCCGCCGCTGAGCACCGAACCGATGAAGTATTTCTGCATATCCCCAGGGTTTTTGAGGACCTGATCCTGCTCGGGCTGAACCATCTGACCGATTTTTTCTTCCAGGGTCATTTGCTTTAATAACTTCTTCACCTGAGGGTCATAAGAAGACAGCCCTTTCGGGGAAGATGAACAAGATGCCGTAAAACAAAACGTCAGAAACAATAAGATCATTCTCGTACTTATACCGGTAGTTTTCATTTTACCACTCCTATGTGTCATCACTTGAAAAAGCAAAGGAGGCGCAAGAATTGATTCTTGGTACCTCCTCTATCCGCACAATCCCCAAAAAAGGGGGCAAAAGCCCCCTCAGCAAGTGCCGTAACGTTTTTAACTACTCAACACCCACTTCAAAATTCGCATCCGCCGCATATTGTTCAACCGTACCGGCATCCAGCATGATGGCCATTTCAATGAAAGGCTTTTTGACTTCGTACCATTTGAGCGGACCGTGCGAAAGGCCTTTTGGAAGCCATATGCAGTAATTGGTGTCAAATTCAAGCTGTTCTTCACCCACATCGAACCTCATGTGGCCGCCCAGGGAGGTGGGGTTATCGGGATCACTGCCGAAATGTACAACAATTTCATCAAAATTGTAGTGGGTCATTCTCGGAAGCGGCGGCTGGACAATATCCCATATAGGGCCGAATTCGATGTAGTTATTATTGGCCTTGCACTGCCTCGAACTCATATATGTCATTGTCGGATACATGCGATACGGGCCCTGGTTTGGATCACCCGCTTCTCTCATGGGACTTCGGATAACGTACTGTTCATGGTCGATCTCATCGGTCTTTTCAGGAAGTCCGTCTTTGGGCTCAAAAATACCGCTGTTTGTCAGCACACTGCTGTCGCCGGTGCCGAGAATAAACTCCATCATGATATGCGGACGGTTTACCTTTTTCCAGGTTACCGGTCCCAACCGCATTCCTTTTGGAATGAAAAGGCTCGTTGTATTGCTGAATTCGGTCCTCTGTCCGCCGATATAGCATTCGATGGTGGCGCCCAGATCCTGTGGATACTTATGATTCGTTCCCCAGAAAATATAGATCCTGTCATAATCGATGGCATGCTCAAAAATGTGGGGTTCAGGAACGGAAGTGATGAAACTCAGATCGATGTGATACGGCACACCCGGAAACAATTTGTTATTAAGGTAAGTCATGATAGGCTCGCGTCCCTTTACTTTGGGAAACAGGCTCATGTCAGGTTCTCTGATCGCGTATTTTTCAAATTCTGATTGTGATCTTAAATCAGCCATTGAAGCATCCTCCTTCATAAACTCTAAATGTTCGGTACCAAAACAGATAAACTTGTGTTTTACGGGCCAAGTATATGCCTGCCGGCCCATAGTATGTCAAGAATAATTACGATACTTATGGTATCACTCACCAGAAGTAATCCTGGTGTCGGTCATTGACTCCACCCGGCGAACCATCTCACTGATGCTGGCACCTTTTTCCGCCTGATTTTCCGCTGCTTTCCACAGATGATATCCGAGCGCCGACAGCGGTGCGGCAACCGGATCTCATCAGTCAGGCTCATTGCGATCCCGATGTCTTTAACCATCAGTTCAAGCCTGAAAGCATCATCAAACTTTTGGTTCGTAATATGTTGTCTGATCCGGGTCTGGCTGATCCACGACTTACCGGTTGAAACATTCAGCACATCCGTCATCACATTCGGATCAAGCCCCAGTTGCTTTCAGATGGCCAGGCCCTCGATCGTCGCCATGAACGTCATGGCGGTTATCATATTATTCAGACATTTCATCGTAGGGCCGGCCCCCAATGGCCCCAGTTGAAAACTCTGTTTCCCCATGACATTGAGCATCGGCGTCGCCCTGGAAACAGGATTGTTTCAGTCCTTATGTGGGCGGATCGCTTTCAAATTTATCCTGACGCAACATGGCGATCTGAAATACCGGTCTGTCAATTTTTCTGAAACAAAGCCCGCCATGTTCAATTCCGGCAGGGATATGGATAAAGCACGTTTTTGTAATCGTAGTTTTTTCGCCGTCAATAACGATATCGATTTCCGCTCCCAAATCGCCCGTATCTTCCATATTGCTGCCGACAAAGCCGAGGATCTCGTCATGATCATGGCGATGAACAGGATGAACCTTGGGTACTGATCCCGTCACCCACACGGCTTCAACATAAAAAGATCCCGGGACAACACGGTCATCCATATAGATGATCCTGTTGATAGGGTCCGGTGTGTCTGATTTTTGATCGCCGTCACCGGTTTCAAAATCGTGAACACCGGGCGGCAGTTCAATATTGGTACTAAAGATCGCTTTGGGTTTATCTTGCGTGTCGGACATTTTATACTCCTTTCGTTGTTCTGTGCTATTTATGATGTATAATTGTTAATGGTTCTCAGCAATTCCTCCGGATTAATCGGCTTTGCCACGTAATTATCCATTCCCGCATCAAGGCACAGCTTTCTATCGCCTGACATTGCATGGGCGGTCATGGCAATAACCGGGATATTATGGTTTATGACTCTTGATGAAGGATCACGTATTTTTTTTGTCGCCTGAAAGCCATCCATCTCCGGCATCTGCACATCCATAAGCACAAGATCGTATGGTATCATGCTCAATGAACGAATCGCCTCTTCTCCATTTGCCACCGCGTCGGCTTTGAACCCGAATTTTTCCATCAGTTTCAGAGCAAGTTTCTGATTGATTATATTATCTTCGGCGATAAGAATTTTTATATTTTTCTTCCTTGCTTCAGACACACTGTGCCTGGTGATAACGGAAGTATCCGATTCTCTATTTTCCTTTTCTCTGCCAAACACCATCGTCAAGCAGTCAAACAGGTGACTTCTTCTTATGGGCTTTGTCAAATAGGCCGAAAAACCGATCTTTTTTACATCCGCAGAATCGCCCCGCATGCCCCTTGAAGAGAGCATGATCAGCTTTGTTTCCGAAAGGACGGGGTCCTCTTTTATCTTTCCACCGAGTTCCCTGCCGTCCATATAGGGCATCTGCATATCGCTGATTACAACATCATATGGCGCCTTTGCTTTGACGGCGGCGTGCATGAGTGTCAACCCCATTTCTCCACTCCAGGCCGCGTCACAAATAAACCCCCAGGCCTCAAGATAACGCTGAAGGATCTGGAGATTTGTCTTGTTGTCATCTACTATCAGAAACCGTTTTCCCTTCAGCTCCTCAGAGGGGGTGAGCACCTCGTCTTTGACATCCTTTTGTTTTTGCAACGCTATGGTAAACCAGAATTCGGAGCCCTTTCCGGGGAGCTGTCACCTCCGATTTCGCCCCCCATCAATTCTACCAGTCTTTTTGATATTACTAGGCCAAGACCGGTTCCGCCGTATTTGCGGGTAGTCGATGCATCCACCTGATAAAATGATTGAAACAATCTTTTCAGATCCTTCCTGGAAACCCCTATTCCCGTATCCTTTACACTGAATTTCAACTTGATGCCATCTTCATCTTCCTGCTCACAATTAACCGAAAGAAAGACTTCACCCTTCTCGGTAAACTTGACGGCGTTGCTTGTCAGATTGAGTATTATCTGACGCAGCCTGCCGGGGTCCCCTTTCAAATATGAAGGAATGTCGGGATCAATCTCATAAATAAATTCTATACCCTTCTGCTGTGCGGACAATGCCGGAAGCGAAACAATTTCATCGATAGAACTTCTCAAGTCGAAATCGAGGATTTCCAGATTCATTTTTCCCGCTTCGATCTTGGAGAAATCCAGAATATCGTTGATAATATTCAAAAGCGCATCACTGGACCGTCGGATTATTTCCAGATGTTCCATCTGCACGCCATCCAGGTCCGTATCGAGCAAAAGACCCGTCATTCCGATGATCGCGTTCATGGGGGTTCTAATCTCATGACTCATATTGGCCAAAAATTCGCCTTTTGAACTGTTGGCCTTTTCTGCTTCATCCTTTGCTTTTTTTAACTCCACCTCCGATTTCTTGCGTGCCGTTATATCCCTGACAAAGGCCAGACCGGCCGGCTTATTTTTATATATTGTACTCGCAACCGAAACTTCGATGTAAATTGTCGACCCATCTTTTCTGAGTCCCCGGTGCTCGTATCTCTCTCCAGGGAGTCTCTCTTTAAACCGTTTATCAGAACGATTTTTAATTTTTCCCCGTTCCTCTGGGTGGAGAAGATCAAACACTTCCTTGTCATACAGCTCTTCTTTAGAGTCGAAACCATATATTTGCACATACCGGTCATTGACATACACATGTTTGTAATCAAATATTATTGCAATGCCGTCATTTGAATTCTCAATCGCGGTTCTATACCTTTTTTCACTTTCAATAAGCTCCTTTTCAATTTTGTCTCTTTCCCGAATCTGTATCCGGAGTTCTCGATTCGCCTTTTCCAGCTCTCTTGTTCTTTCGTCTACCCTCTCTTCAAGTTCATTTTTTGCCTTTACTAATTCCTCCTGCGCCTTTTTCCGCTGTGAGATATCGGAATATATACCGAATGCGCCGATAACCGCCCCTTTTTCCTTCATCACGGACAGCCGGCAAAGCACATGGATAAGTTCTCCATCCTTTTTAACCCGGGTGGTTTCGTATTCTATTTTCTCTTCCCTGATGAGACGATCCGCCATATCTTCATAGACTTCTTCCTGGAAGAATGATTTTATAAAATTATCAGACGCGGCATCGTCAATGTCATAACCAAAAATACGTGTAAATTCCGGATTGATATAGGTTATTTTTCCGTCGTGATCCCCCACAATAATACCGACCTGGGCATTATCAAAGACTTTCTCCAGCATTTTCAATTTGCTATGGATGCCTGCATCATTCGTTTCTGAAGGATCACTGTTCATGCATGTTTCCTTTCTTCATCTCCACTTGATTTTAATCAAAGGCGCCGGGAGTTGCTCAGAGGTAACAAAGATATTTGTACCGTCTTTACTGAAACAGACGGATTCCGCCTGCAGCATGGGAGGAAATGGTATCTCCTTCGGAGTTTCTAACAGCACTTCCGGCCAGCCTGAGGACTTCCTTTTCTTGAAACAGAAAGCACTGCCATAAGTCAAAATGACGGCCGACAGGCCATCGGCGGAGATATCCATTGCAGTGGGCTGGTTTGAACTTTTTGGAAACCTGGTATTGCCTGAAATTCTTTTTGGCAGGGGGTGGATGGTTGCACACTTTCTGGCAACGGCATTTCCCTCTTTTGTTAAAGGCAGCTCATACAGAACCGGAGGAATATCCCGCTTGCTCAGCAACAATATTTTTTCATTCACGACATCGACCGCGACGGATTCACAATCCCGGGGTCCGTCATCATATGTATAGAGGATGCTCCATAAGGGCTTAACGGATAGAGAAGATATTCCCCGATTTTCCTTCAAATCCGGTTCTTCAATAAAATGCAGAAAACATTTATTTCGTCTTGCAAAATTGTCACCGATATCAGCAATAAGGATATAGGCTTTTCCCCGATATTCAAAAGATGCCAGATCTTCCCAGTCGTTATTGAAAACCCCCTGAATATCTATAGCGCCGAGAATTTCGCCCTTGGAATTGAGCGCATAAACAGAGGCGTTGTTCCCGCTGTCATTAACGACCCATAGTGTATCTTCGTTAATGCGGGATATGGCTATTCCACTGACTTCACCAAGGTTTCTATCGGAGATGACTCCTTTGTTAATAACATCGGAAGGTATTGCCTGGGAATTTGCTCGGGCGCATGATAACGGAATTGTAATTAAAAGCAGGCAGAGAATCGGGGATTTCGGAAAATTGTAAGACACTTTCATACCGTTACCCACTTTCTATATATAGCCATGAAACCAACTGAGCAGGTCAATAAGTCCGCAACAATTGAAAACGTATGATGAACATCACATTGAAAAAATGACAAAAGTGCCTTATTACTGACTCATCTTACCCAAACCTTGAAAAAATGGTAATATGACTACCCATTTTTGAATATGGGAATACCATACTAATATTTTTTTTTCCATGTTTATAGACTGGGAAAAGGAGGAAAAATATGCCGATCCAAACCGAACCCATCGTTCAGATCGATTCCGGCAGAGTACAGGGAGAACTGAAGCAGGATATCTTTGTTTTTAAAGGGATTCCCTATGCCGAACCGCCCACGGGAAAATTACGCTGGCATCCTCCTCGTCCCTGCGTCCCATGGAAAGGCGTTCGCCGGACAGTGCAATATGGACCGGTTTGTCCCCAGAATTTATTCCCCGGCGTTGAGGTAAGTGCCTCCATGGAAGTGGTCGGCCCCAAACAGGAGGATTGTCTCTATCTGAATATCTGGACACCCGGTCTGGATGATAAAAAGAGACCGGTCATGTTGTGGATACACGGCGGCGCGTTCATTATCGGCGCCGCTTCCCAGGGAGCATACGATGGTTTCGGACTCTGCGGGAAAGGGGATCTTGTGGTTGTCACCATCAACTATCGTTTGGGCGCCCTGGGATTCATTCATTTGAATAACGTCACAAACGGCACGATACCCGCAACCGGTAATGAAGGTCTGCTGGATCAGATAGCGGCCATTGACTGGGTGCGCCGGAACATCGGGCGGTTTGGCGGCGATCCCGAAAACATCACGGTGTTCGGTGAGTCCGCCGGCGGAATGAGCATCGGGTGTCTGCTGGGAATGCCCGCCGCAAAAGGCAAGTTCAAAAAGGCGATTGTGGAAAGTGGGACCGCCAATACGGTCGGTAAACTGGCGGAAGCCGCCCGAACCGCTTCCCGATATATGGATCTACTGGGGATTAAAGTGGATGAAGCTGAAAAACTCTATTCGATCGACCCGGATACACTGATGACAGCCCAGGAAAAGCTGAGCGACATGTTGCGAATTGAAGAGGGGCGGATCACTCCGTTTCAACCGGTAATCGACGGCGAATGGATGCCAGAACTGCCCATTGATGCCATTCGTAAAGGCGCTTCATCGGACATTACCGTAATGGCCGGATCCAACCTCGACGAGTTCGCCCTGTTTAATGTCATGAACCCCGACATGAAAAATCTTGATGAAAAGGAGATCTCTAAAAACTTGCGGGATCATCTGCCGGGGGAATGCATTCAGGATCTTATCAGTGTCTACAGTGATGCTCGAACCGGAGAGGCGAAAGCACGTCTCCCGCCGCCATACTGACCGCCATTCAAACCGATTTGATGTTCGGCCGGGCAACGAGGCAGTTACTTGAGGCACAAAGCGAAAACAACCCGGCAACTTATGGCTACCTGTTTGACTGGAAATCTCCTGCCTTAGATGGCGCCCTGGGGGCTTGCCACACGCTCGAAATTGGCTTTGTTTTCGGCATTCTTGAAGAAGCGTTCCACGGTTCAGGCCCACTGGCGGATTCCCTTACCGACAAAATCCAGGACGCCTGGATCTCTTTCGCCAAAACCGGTGATCCGGGTTGTCGTTCTCTTGGGAAATGGGTCCCCTATTCAATCGGACGATCAACCATGAGGCTGGGAAAAAATTGTCGTCTGGAAGAGGACCCTCTCAAGGAAGAGCGGGAGGTCTGGGATAAACATGGTATCGTTATGACCACGCCGATCTGATCATATCGATGATCTGTTCCATTTGAGTTTCCAGAACTGCATCCATCAATGAAAATAGGCCCTGCAGAAACAACTCGGAAGGTGGCAATAAACGGATCAGTGTGATACTGTTCCCGTATACGTTTATATCCAGAATTTATTATCCAGCAATTTACGGTTTTATTCTGAGGAGGTATCCATGCTGTACAGAAAAATTGGTAAAACGGACTATGAGGCATCCGTTTTAAGCCTGGGTTGTATGCGACTTCCCATGCTTGAACAAAAAAACCCCCCAAAGGATTTTTTTGAGCGGCAAAAAGCCGTCGATGAAGAAAAATCGATAGAAATGATTGATTATGCGATAGCGCACGGCATAAACTATTTCGACACTGCTTACATGTACCACGCCGGAAGCAGTGAATCAATTCTGGGAAAAGCCGTTAAGGGAAAAAGAGACAAACTGATCCTTACCACCAAATCACCCATCCCGATGATTCAGAAAACTGAAGATTTTGACAGAATTCTGGATGAACAGCTTGAAAAGCTCGGTACGGACCATCTGGATTTTTATCTCCTGCATGGACTGAACAAGGTTATGTGGGAAAAATCAAAGGATCTGAATGCCCTGGAATTTCTGGGAAAAATACAGAAGGATGGAAGAGCGAAACATGTCGGGTTTTCCTTCCACGACAATACGGCTGTTTTCAAGGAAATTATTGACGCTTATGACTGGGCGGTATGCCAGATACAGTACAATTTCTTTGACGAGCACTATCAGGCGGGAAGAAAGGGTCTCGAGTATGCCGCATCGAAAGAGATCGGCGTTATCGTCATGGAACCTCTCAGGGGCGGCAGATTTACACAGAGAATCCCGGAAGAAATCGAAAAGATATGGGATTCCGCTGAAATCAAGCGAAGTCCCGCTGAATGGGGTCTTCGTTGGGTGGCCGACCACCCCGAGGTCTCGGTTATTTTGAGCGGCATGTCGACAATGGACCAACTCAAGGAGAACCTGAGCATTGCAGATGATTTTATTCCAAAACGCCTTACGGACAAGGAATTCGATATCGTAAAAAAGGTAGCGGACGCATACAGAGACCTCATGAAAGTGGATTGCACGGGTTGCGGCTATTGTATGCCCTGCCCGAATGGCGTAAATATCCCTGACATCTTTTCCCTGTACAATGACCTGGCCATGTTCAAGGATGAAATGCCGGCCGTGATGTATAACGGTATCATTTTGGGTCCCGACCGCGATGCGTCCAACTGTGTCGAGTGCGGCGAATGTGAAGATAAATGTCCCCAGCATATAAAGATAATCGATACTCTTAAGGAAGCCCATGAGGCACTTCACAACAAAGAGTAGGTGAATAGTAGAATATAATTTAAGGCGGTTGGGTTTTTTATGGAAAGACGTAGTTTTATTAAAGCGGATCGATCCGGAGCGCCAAGGTATCTCAGGAAATGCAGGATTACCTTGCAAAAAATAAAGCGGTTTTAAAAAGCAAGATCAGGGGCTTCTTCTGTGTTCAGGGAAACATGAAGCAACCGACTGGACCGAAGCAGGTTGAAGAGCTGATCGACAATCACCTCAAAAATATTATCACCCAGGGGGCACGGCGTATCGTGCCCCCTGTTTTTTTTACACATCGTTTTTTTGCCAGACCCGGAAGGCCCACCATTAGCCCACCCTCCCCTTTTTGAATCAGCCACCATGCTCAAATCAAGTGCATCATACCATTCCGGTTGCCTATTCAGCGAAAAAATACAAACATGTTAATAAACAATACATTTTTGTTGTTTTTCAATGTCGTTCGGATTTTCATTTTTCCGCTCCACCCATAGGCAACAAGAGTAAAATATATTTAACAAACTAATATAATATCAAATTTTTTCGCACAGCCTATCTGCCGTCTTTACTGGCATCCATATTGCTTTTATTAAAACACGGAAGCACGACCACCCTCGGCAAATCAATAGGAGTGATGTTATGACAATCGGAAACGCCCTGAACTTTATCGAACGGGGGCTCCATGATTCAGCGTTACGCAGGCGCCTCAACAAAGCATCGGATGCAATAGAACATGAAAAGATACTAAGCGAAGAAAAACTTATGTTTTCAGCTGGTGAGTTTGAAGATGCTTATAACCACCGGTTGACCCTATGCCAGGAAGAAGATGAGGCCGACCAGATCAAGGAGTTCAAAATGTGGTGGGAACTGCTTACAGGTTGCACCTGCGGAAACACATGCAGCGGTTGCTGTTAAATAACTTAAAGGTAACAGACACATGAAAACAGGCGACTTGAACTGGCAAACATGGCTGAAAAACGGTGATCAATATCTGAATGCGGCAACACCGAAAAACAAAACCAGCCGTTTTGGAACGGACATACGATATAACCTTCTGTCCATGTCCCTGGAAGGTTACATTATGGCAATTTTAGATTATCATGGGGATTTACCCGAAAATCACACCTATACGGATCTGGTATTGGCACTTGAGAGAGTAGTTCCCATTGATGATGCGTTAAAAAAGAGAATTCTTGCCTACGAAAACCTGCAATCCATCTGTTCCATCGACAAATACAGCAGGAAAAATCCGACGGAAATGGAACTGGTAGATTTAAAGGGCGCTATCGACGAGATAAGCCGGATCGCTCACAAAACATGCGCGGTTGATTTGCGGGGATTCCCTTTTAGTGGTTCACAAAATATCCCGCCCGCTGATCTCACTCCTTAAATTTTGCTTTCCAATCGACCCGAACGGGCCCGGACTCTCGGGGGCTGACAGCCCCCTGAGAGTTTACCCGCCCCGATCTTCTGCCCCGATCTTCTATCTTGACAACCTATCGTAATTCAGCCATATTTTTGCATCGTAAATAGCAGCCCCCTATCATCGAGTCCCAATCATAAGGTGAAATATGACCTATTCCAAAAATTCGTCCGCTCGTGTTCCGAATTCCGGCTCAGGGTTTTCTGCCTGGAAGTTACCCATCAAGGAAAAAATTGGCTACAGCCTGGGTGATGCCGCCTCCAATCTCTACTTTGGGATTTTCATGTCGTTTATCCCGATCTTCTATACGGACGTATTCGGACTCCCGGCCAAAACGATGGCCATCATGTTTCTCGTCACCCGGTTGTGGGACGCCGTCAACGATCCGATTATGGGAACGATTGCGGATAGAACGGAAACCCGATGGGGAAAATTTCGCCCCTATATCATAAGTGTGGCGCCCCTGTTGGCCGTCGCCGGGGTTCTTGCGTTTACCACGCCCGGTTTCGAAATCGGCGGGAAAATATTCTATGCCTACGTGACCTATACGCTTCTCACCATGCTTTATACGGCCGCGAATGTTCCCTATTCTGCCCTGATGGGCGTAATGACGCCGAACTCGATGGAACGGGCCAGCGCGTCGCAGTATCGTTTCGTATCGGCATTTATCGGGCAGTTGATCGTGTCGGGCGCCACCCTTTATCTGGTTGCTTATTTCGGCGGGGGAAACGCCCAGGTCGGTTGGCAATGGACGGTCGGGTCGTTCGGCATTCTCTCCACCGTTTTACTGGGCATCACCTTTTTCACTACCAGGGAGAGAGTCCACCCGCCGAAAGAGCAGAAGGCAAACACGAAGCAGGACCTGAAAGACCTGTTTCGGAACAAGCCATGGCTGCTGATTGCCGTTGCAACGATATTCCAGCTTCTTTTTGCCGTTATGCGTGGTTCTTCCACCCCCTATTTTTTCAAGTATTACGTTCTCGATCAACAGCTTCATCTTTTGGGTCATTCGATAACGCTGTCCATTGATGGTTTTACATCAGCGTTTATGGCGGTAGGCAATGCGGCGACTTTATTGGGTGCCCTTCTAGCGATTCTCTTTGCCAAAATTCTCGACAAAAAGAACACCTATTCGGGATTCCTGATCGCCAGTGCCGTGTTTTCGTGCGGTTTCTATTTTCTCCAGCCGCATAACGTTCTGATGATTTTCGCCCTCAATGTGATCGTCTCCTTTTTTATGGGGACCGTCTCCGTAATGCAGTGGGCGATTTATACCGACACCGCCGATTACGGAGAGTGGAAATTCGGTAGACGCGCCACCGGCCTGATCATGGCGGCATCCCTTTTCGCGTTGAAGCTCGGGTTGACGTTCGGCGGAACATTCGTGGGCTTGCTTCTCGATTTTCACGGTTTTGTCGCAAACGCCGAGCAGACCGGATCCGCGCTTACCGGGATTAAAATACTCATGAGCTTTTACCCCGCGGTCTTCGGCATTATCGGTGGTCTGGTAATGATTTTCTATCCCCTGAAAAACAGCGTCATGTCGAAAATAGAGGAAGACCTGTCGGCGCGAAGGAAAGAATAATATGTATAAGAATCCGGATATCCCCATAGATGAAAGGGTCGAGGACCTGCTTGGCCGAATGACCCTTGACGAAAAAGTTGCCCAGGTGATGTGCATCTGGCTGCAAAAGAAGGAATTTCTGCTGAATGAAGATGCCGCGATCAGCGAACAAAAGGCTGCCGCGAATCTGCCCCACGGGATCGGGCAGATCGGACGCCCTTCCGAAGCGTATGACAGGGATCTTCTGCAGAACCGGAGTGCACGGGAAATGGCCGACTTTACCAATTCGGTTCAAAAGTATTTCGTGGAAAAAACACGTCTCGGCATTCCGGTGGTGTTTCACGAAGAGTGCCTTCACGGGCATGCCGCCAAGGATGGTACGAGTTTTCCCCAGTCCATCGCTTTGGCGGGCACCTGGGACGAAGATCTCGTCCAGCGTCTTTTTTCGATGACGGCCCTGGAAGCGAGGTCCCGGGGTGCCCACCAGGCACTGACGCCGGTTGTGGATATCTGCCGGGAACCCCGTTGGGGACGTGTGGAAGAGACTTTTGGAGAGGACCCGTACCTGGTTTCCAGAATCGGTGTTGCCGCCGTCAGGGGCTTTCAGGGGAACGGGCCTGACATCGACAAGGAGCATATGATCGCGACGCTCAAACACATGACAGGCCATGGCCAACCGGAGGGCGGTATGAACATCGGTCCGGCCAATTACTCCGAACGGGTTATCAGGGAAGTGTTTCTGCCCCCTTTCAAGGCGTGTGTCCGGGAAGCCGGCGCCCTGAGCGTCATGGCATCCTACAACGAGGTCGATGGCGTGCCGTCACATGCGAACCGGTGGATGCTCACGGAGGTCTTGAGAGATGAATGGGGATTCAACGGTTTCGTGGTTGCCGATTACAAAGCGATCGAGGAGCTCTACACGCGCCACTACATCGCCAGTGACAAGCGAGAAGCGGCAAAGAGGGCCCTCACCGCCGGGGTCGATATCGAGCTGCCGGACATGGATTCTTATCCGGAGATCAAAAACCTCATTGAAAGCGGCGAACTTCCGATGGCGGTACTCGATACAGCGGTCAGAAGGCTGCTCAGATCAAAGTTTCAATTGGGGCTTTTCGAAGATCCCTATGCAGATCCCGAGAAAGCGGAAGTAATCGTCGGCAGTAAAAAGCACGCGGAACTGGCACTGGAAGCAGCCCGGAAATCAATCACGCTTTTGAAGAATGAAGGGAATCTTCTGCCTCTCAATGTATCAGAATATGGAAAAATCGGTGTCATCGGACCGAACGCGAATCAGGTCCTGTTCGGTGGTTACACCGATGTCCCGCCATATTTCGTCACGGCGCTCGAAGGTATTGAAAAACGGGTCGGAAAAGAGAACGTACTGTATGCCGAGGGGTGCCGAATTACCGAACCGGGCAACTGGTACCTGGACCCCGTCGTCCTACCGGATCCGGAAGAAGACAAAAACCGCATGGAAGAGGCGATAGAGATCGCCCGAAAAAGCGACATCGTGATTCTCGTCCTCGGCGGAAACGAGCTGACATCGCGGGAAGCCTGGGGGACCGGCGACCACCTGGGGGACCGTGCCGACCTGGAACTGGTCGGCAACCAGAACGAACTTGCCAGAAGAGTTATGGAACTGGGCAAGCCGGTAGTGGCGGCCCTGTTCAACGGCAAGCCGCTTTCCATTAACTATCTGAACGAGAATACACCTGCAATCCTCGAATGCTGGTACCTTGGGCAGGAGTCCGGAAACGCACTCGCGGACGTCATCTTCGGCGAGGTCAATCCGAGCGGTAAACTCCCCATATCATTCCCCCGTTCCGTCGGGCATATTCCCGCATTCTATAACCATAAACCGACAGCCCGTCGGGGATACCTTTTCGATGATGTCTCTCCCCTGTTCGCTTTTGGGTATGGCCTCAGCTACACCACGTTCGAGTATGAACATGCGAGGCTCGCAAAATCCAAAATCGGTTCGAACGAAACGACTTCGGTTTCCGTTGACGTCAGGAATACCGGCAACCGGGCGGGCGACGAAGTCGTGCAGGTGTATATCCGCGACCGGGTCAGCTCGGTAACACGGCCGGTCAAGGAACTGAAAGGCTTTTCCAGAATCTCCCTGAAACCGGGGGAAAAGAAAACAGTCACCATTAACATAACACCCGAGAAGCTCTCTTTTTACGACATTGATATGAACTGGGTTCTGGAGCCGGGGGATTTCGATATCATGGTGGGCTCGTCATCCCGCGACGAAGATCTTCAATCGATTATACTGACTGTTCAATAATTTTTTTGAAGGGAGGAATAATGGATTACGATTTTTTATTGAACCTGGTAAAGAACAGAAGAAGCATCCGTCGGTTCAAAAAAGATACTATCCCAGACGAAATAATCGAAAAAATTCTTGAAGTGGCCCGCTGGGCGCCCTCCGGTTTCAATCTGCAGCCCTGGGAGTTTGTTGTCGTCGAAAAAGAGGCGCTACGCAGGGATGTGATAAAAATCACAACGGAATTCTGGCGGCAAAGCGCCGAAATGGAGCAGGCTCGTCCTGAAAACAGCGGCCGATCGTGGAAACTCACCGGCATAAACAACGAAAAAGGCGACTACACAGAGGCACCCGTATATATAATCGTTTGCGGTGACCCCCGAACCAAAACAGGGTTACCCATGGGCGTACAATGCGACCGGTACCGGCAGGAAACGATCTACACGTCCGGGCTTGCCAATACGTTTCTATACATGACCCTTGCAGCGACGGCTCTGGGCCTTGCCTCCCAGTGGTATTCAGCGGTTCAGACACCCTATGCCTCCTGTATGATCAAAAATCTTTTAAATATTCCAATGGATTTTGACATCTACGACATGCTGGTACTGGGTTATCCCGCTATCTCGCCACCGAAAAAACTCCTGCGTGATAGAGAGAAGATGATCCATTGGAATGGTTGTGGTCATGCTGATTTAAGAAACGATGCCGAAGCAAAAGAGTTTGTGCTTAAAGCGCGCAATTGGAACATTGGCACACACAGCAGAAAAGCAAAGAACTGATACATTCGAAAAAGTGTTGTTAAACGGCCCTTAATAACCGTCGGGAGAGAAATTCCATGTCATTTCTGAAATTTCTTTCAGGTCCCACACCTGAAAAACTGGAAAAAAAAGCGGACGCCCTGTTCGATTCCGAATCATGGGGAGAGGCCAAACTCGGGTATGAGCGTGCGCTGGAAAAAGCTGAAAAAGAGGGTTCCCTGAGACGGCGCCAGAAAGAACGCCTCACTCAGAAAATGACAAACGCCAAGGAAGCCCTGGCGGAAACGCATCAAAAAACCGCCGAGAATCTGATCGAGGGGGGATATTATGACGATGCCCGTTCCTATATTTCCATTGCCCTTGAGGTTACCTCGGATGAAACGCGGACCCGGAAGCTCATGGCGTTGACTCAAAAACTCGAATCTCGGCAACAAGCCGAAGCGGAAGAAGAACTATCCGAAGAGTATTACGGGCTGGACGATGAAACGCCCGTGGAAGAGTTCCACGAAACAACGCTCGATGAGCAGTATCATGCCGTTTGCGGCACCCTGCCCCCGGACATTCAGGAAACATATCTCTCATACGGCGAAAATTTTAAAGTCGGCTTTCTTGCGTTGAATAACGGAGAGTTTGAAACCGCCGCCACTTATCTTTCCGAAGCCATGGCCGACAACCCCGATCCCGCCAGCTATATCCCCCTGGAACTTGCCACGGCATATGTGCATTTGGGAAAACTGACCGAAGCCCGTGAATTGCTGCTGCCGCTTCTCGAACACCATCCTGAAGCGCTGCCTGCCTACCAGTTGCTTTGTGACATCTACTGGGAAGAAAAAAACTTTGACCGGGCCGATGCCTTGATCGATTCCGTTCCGGAGAAGCTCGCGGACTCCCTTGCCGTTTTGCTGCTCAGGGGTGAAACCCGCCACCGTGCCGGTGATTTCGAGAAGGCCGGAGCACTTTATCAGACGTTTATGGACAACCGCGGATGGGAGGAGGAAGTCGCCATCGCCCTGGCAAGAACCCATGAAGCTTCAAATAAAAACGAGAATGCCCGGCTTATCTACCAGGAGATCATGGGCCACTGTACGAGTTGCGGAGCGAAAGTCAATTCTGAAGTAAAGCACAAATATGCGGAGTTGAGTTTTGCGGCAAGAATCTATGACACAAACGTGCTGGAGCTGTATCTTTCCCTTGCGCGGGAAATACCGCAAAATGCGCCGGTATATTATGAAAGGGTCAGTCGAATATATGCCGCTTTGGGAAATGAAACGGAAGCGGCTCGCTTTCGATCCATCGCAAAGCAGGCCGCCGGATGAACCGTTGACGTTCATTGATCAGGCCCGGAATCAATGATCAGGCCCGGAATCAATCGGGTTTTTTGACCGGAGGTACCATGCACAAAAAAATCGGACTTATATTACTCTCGATCATTATGATGATGATGGTCTTCAGCCCCTCACACGGCCTTTCGAAGACCGACCTCTCCCAAACCACGCCACCGGAACTATATAAATGGAAAGAGTGGATCCTGTCCGACAACGAAACGGCGCTTTGCCCAACCAGATATAACGATCAGACAGCTTATTTCTGCACATGGCCGACGTCCCTGGAACTTGAAATCCGGAAGAAATCGGGCATCTTCAGTCAACAGTGGCTTGTTTACGGCGATACAATGGTTTCCCTCCCCGGCAACAGTACGGCTTGGCCGGTGGAAGTTACGGTGGACGGCAAGCAGGCGCCTGTTGTTTCGCGGGACGGGTTTCCCGCCGTCTTTCTCGAAAAAGGGTCCCACACAGTCACGGGAAATTTCAAGTGGATCAAAACACCCCTGATGCTCAACGTGCCGCCGTCAGTCGGTTTGGTTGCCCTTACCCTCTTCGGTGAAGAGATTCTCTCTCCCCAAATCGATGCAAAGGGAAGGCTGTGGCTTCAAAAAGAGAAGAGTGAAGAGATCAAAGAGGACCGTTATGCGGCGAGCGTCTACCGGCTTATAAACGACGGCATACCGATGCTGATAACAACCCAGCTTCAACTCAAGGTCTCCGGATCCGTCAGGGAGATTCTCTTCCCCGGGCTTCTTTTCAAAGAGAGCTTTCCCGTGACCATTAAGAGCGTACTTCCCGTCAGGATAGAAGAAAATGGAGATGTCGCGCTCCAGGCGCGGCCCGGAACATGGGACATTCGAATCACTTCCCGCTGCCCCGGGCCTGTCTCTGAACTGGAATGCGAAAATCCGTTGAGTGGGCCTGAAATCTGGTCCTTTCAGGCCCGAAATCAATTTCGGATGGTAACACTTGAGGGGGCGCCGGCCATCGATCCCTCCCAGAGTGAAATGCCCCCCGAATGGCGGCAATATCCGGCCCATGTCCTGAAAAAAGGGGAGACGCTTGTCTTTAAAGAAACCAAAAGAGGAGACCCGGATCCCGCTCCCGACCAACTGAATCTTCATAGAATCATGTGGCTCGATTTCGACGGCAAGGGAATCACCACTCGGGACACCATCGACGGCGCCCTGCGCCGGAGCTGGTCCATCTCCATGAACTCACCGGGAAAACTGGGCCGTGTTTCCGTTAATGGTGAGGACCGGCTTATCACAAAGCAAGGTCCTGAAAAGAAACCCGGCGTCGAGCTTCGAAAGGGCGACCTCCTGCTCGAAGCGGATTCACGGTATACCGGACCGGAAAAAACCATCCCCGCAGTGGGGTGGGACCACGATTTCCAACAGGTTTCCGGGGTACTCAATCTTCCCCCCGGGTGGCGCCTTTTTTCCACCGGCGGAAT
Organism: Desulfobacterales bacterium; assembly: GCA_963677545.2. Taxonomy (GTDB): domain Bacteria; phylum Desulfobacterota; class Desulfobacteria; order Desulfobacterales; family JAFDDL01; genus JBECKW01. The sequence goes on from CAXXKH010000012.1 coordinate 165,622, forward strand.
TGACCATATCCCCGGAACCTGGCTGCAGAAATGGACCCTTATGGATATTTTCCTGACGCTCATCATAAGTGTGGCCCTGTTGAAGCTCCGGGGACGGTACTGGGGGGGGCTTGCACTGATCACCCTCTGCCTCATTTTTCACGAGCCCGGTGCCCCAAAGACAATCTGGCTTTTTATTATTGCCGCCATGGCGCTTGTAAAAGCGCTTCCGGAAGGACGGTTCAAGTATCTTGCGGGTATAGTAAGTCTCGCTTCGGTCATTGTGCTCCTGGTCATCTCCACCCCCTTTATGGTTCAGCAGCTTCGATGGGGCGTCTTTCCGCAGTTGGAACCGGTTTGGTATGACGCTTATCAATCAGCACCCATCGCTGGTTCTTTTGAAAAGCAACAGGTAAAAGCGGAAATGAAGCGTGCTTCCCGGTATGACGGAAGCCTCGCCGCGGACCGTGAATTTTCATTGGACGAGATCAGCGACATTCAAGCGATGCTCCCTGAAAAAATGGTCGAAACCTATGATCCGGACGCCCTGGTTCAGACAGGCCCCGGTGTGCCGGATTGGCGGTGGCGCTCCTACCCTTTTTCCTGGAACGGTCCCGTGAAGAGTGACCAGGAGATGACACTCCGTCTGATTTCACCGCTGCTGAATCTCTTTCTGTCGGGGTTAAGGGTCTTGATGCTTGCCCTTCTCATTTACTGTGTCATGGATATTCGCGAAGTATGGAACGCGATAAAAAATAAAAAAATCGCGGTAAACATGGCCGCCCTGTGTTTTTTCTGCCTGTTAAGTTCCCCCGTGCTGACGAAAGCGGCGGAAGACCCGACGGCGTTCCCCCCCCTGGAGCTGTTGCGGGAGCTTGAAAGCAGGCTTCTTGAAAAGCACGCCTGTTACCCGAATTGCGCCGATATTTCGGCCCTGGAAATCACCGCACAGACCGATACCCTGCAACTGCTTTTCAATATCGATGCCATAATCGATACGGCGATCCCGCTGCCTGTCAACGAAACGTCCTGGCGACCTGAAACGATCCTTCTTGACGGAAAACCCGTAAAAGGGCTTCAAAGGGAAATTTCGGGGCCTCTCTGGGCCCTGATCCCCCGAGGGAGCCACCGGCTTGCTGTCCTGGGAAACACCCTGTCGGAGAACAGCATCCAGCTTCCCTTTATTTTGAGGCCCCACTTCACATCCTTCAGGGGAAGTGGATGGGATATCGTGGGAATCAGCACTGACGGGAAAATCGGCTCGAGCATCCAGTTGACGCGCCTGGATAAAACAGAACAGAACAGAACAAGCGAAACGTTTGAAACAAGTACGGTCCCCGTATTCCTCGATGTCGAAAGGACATTTCATCTGGGAATCACATGGCACGTGACAACGACCTTCAGGCACCTTTCGGAAACCCGATCTTCCATTGCGCTCTCCTACCCACTGCTTCCAAATGAAGCGGTCACCTCGGGGAACATCGAGGTCAAATCGGGAAAAGCGGTGATCACCCTGGCGCCAAACCAGACGGTTACTCTCGAATCAACCCTTGAAGTAACCCCCGAGATCCGCCTGAATGCCCCTGAAAACGTTCCCTGGATGGAAAGATGGGTTCTCGATGCCGGACCGATCTGGCACTGCGACCTGTCAGGCATTCCGGTCATTCACCACCAGGACGGCACCGGCCAGTGGAAACCGGCATGGAAGCCCTGGCCCGGAGAAAACGTCTCCATTGCTGTTTCCCGGCCGGAAGCCATTGTCGGCCAATCGATTACCATCGATGCCGCAACCCTGAACTACACACCCGGGCAGCGATACGATCAGGCCCATCTGAATCTGAGTATTCGCACCAGCAGGGGAGGACAGCACCGGATCGAACTTACGGAAGAAGCACTGCTTCAGCAGGTAAGAATAGACGGGAAAAGCCTTCCCGTACAACTGGAGGGGCGGGCCGTCTCTATTCCGCTTCACCCCGGAACAAACGACATCGCCATCGAGTGGCAGCAGATCTCTTCATCCGGATTCCCGATTAAAAGCCCGAGAATAAAGATAGGCGACCCCGCTGGCGGCGGGGCCGTGAACACCGACATCACGTTTAACGTCCCCTCCAATCGGTGGATTCTTCTTACCGGAGGACCGCGGCTGGGTCCCGCGGTTCTGTTCTGGAGTTATCTGATCGTAGTGGTGCTGGCAGCGTTCGGATTGAAGCACGTCACATTCACGCCGCTGAAATTCCGGCACTGGCTCCTTTTGGGCATTGGTCTTACCCAGGTCTCCCCTGTTCCGGCAATAATCGTTGTCGCCTGGTTTATCGCGCTCGGCGCAAGGGCCGGGCATGCACCCAAAGAGAAATGGTTTTTCTTCAATCTCATCCAGATCGGACTTGTTTTCTTAACATTGCTTGCCATAGGAAGCCTCTATATTGCAGTGGAAAAAGGGCTTCTGGGACTTCCCGATATGCAGATTGCCGGTAACGGATCGACCAGCACGGCCCTTCACTGGACCCAGGACAGGGTCGCATCTTTCATGCCGAACGCATGGGCTGTTGCGGTACCGATCTGGGTATATCATCTGCTGATGCTGTTATGGTCGCTCTGGCTCGCGTTTTCCCTCGTAAATTGGCTTCGCTGGGGATGGAAATGCTTTGGCCGGGAAGGCCTTTGGAAACATAGAAAAAAAATAATCGTATAACGCCCATCATTTTTTTTAACATAAGGAGATCGAAATGAAACAAAGGAAACCTTTTCCCATTCTCTGTCCTTTTATCGTTCTTGTCTTGTTTTTCTCTGTTGCCCAAACAGCCTCAGCGGATAAAACATCAGACTGGAAAAAGCTCGTTGAATTAAATGACGCCTATGGCCCGTTTCGCAGCGCGCCGTCCGCCACCCACGATGCCGAATTCGTATCCGCCTGGGAGAAGTGGCGCGATGAGTTCACCCCCTTTGTTCAGGATTTTATCAAGCAATACGGATCCAGTCGTGACGAGCTGCTCAAATCATTCGAAGGGGTAGACCCTCCCGAGGGTATCTATTTACAACCGGCCAATCTCGAGGATCTGCTTTCCGTCGACACCGCCGCCCAGCAGAAAACAATTGCCGGGTGGCTGAAAAAAGACGGCGATGAAGTGTATAAACGCTGGGAAAACCTGAAAAATCCTTCCAAGGAAAAGCTTGAATTGAAAGCCGACTGGGCCAGACGCGCCCTGGATAAATATATAATGGCGGAAAAGCTCGATTCGGGTATTGCCGCTGATGCCAAAAAAAAGGCCGAAAAAGCACTCGAGGAGAGTGAAGCGGTATTGAAAAAAAGTATGGCGGACCTCAAATGGCCCGGAAACAACCCGGATTTTGAAGGTCCCGGCGACCCCGATGCCCTTTCGGCCGAAGCCCTCAAGCTGTTGCGGAAGATGAAGGCGGAAGGCAAACAATGGAGCAAACCGGAGTACGATGATGAACACATTCCCGTTGCCGCATGTCTTATCGGCAGTAATTGGGAAGTCTATAAAAAAGAACCCATAACCCAGGTACCGCGTCAGTACTCCCTCAAGTTTTTTGTGGCGTTCAAAGGGACGAAATCCCCTGATATCGCCTACGGCTACAATATGTATTTTTATACCCAGGAGACATCAGGCGTGGAAAAATCAGCACCGTTTTACTACTGCAACAGTGAGCAATATGCAAAATACAAAATGCTCATGAAAAACGTACCGAGCGGCGGCACCGGTAGCTCGGCATCTTCCGGCTTCTTCGGGGTTATTTACCGCCTGCTTCTTTCCCTGCTCCTGATCGGCGGCGGGATTGCCGCCTGGAACGTATTCCTTCGGGAAAAACTGCCACAGCTTTCGGCGCTGTATGATGCCTTGGCGGGAATGAAAACAGCCCTGGGATATGCCCTGCTGATCGTCGGTATTCTGGACCTGCTGAGAACCGCGATCCTCTCCCTGTCCCCCCTTGCCAACATTCTGCCCCAACTGGCGGCTCTCGCCTTGGGACTTACAATGGTATCCGTCAAAGGCCTGGAGGAGAAGGTGGGACATGAAAAAGCGAAAGACGCGCTTACCAAGGTGCGGGGATTCGCGGCTATTCTTGAACCGCGTCAGGTGCTGCTCGGCCAAATCGCGCTGGCTCTGGGCCTGATCCATCTTATTATCGGTGGCGCCGTACTTTTTTAATTCACCATAAGTGATAAATCCTAAAGCAATATCTCACGCAAGGCCACTAAGGCCGCAAAGGAAAAACAGCCTGACATCAAGTATCTACCTTTGCGGCTTTACAGCTTTGCGCGAGATTCAAGTCTTTTTAACGCCGGCCAGCGGGAAATATTATTACAGGCATCACTCCGTTCCATACGGGTCATAAACTGCGAATGACTCAACCCCGCCGCCTTTTGCGGGGATATCCGGGCATCATGCCCCCAGATCCAATTCCACCTGATTGTCACCGGGGACAACAACCTTCTCGAAGGTCATGGGCGGTTCACACTGCACCTCCACCCGGTATTCGCCTGCCGGCATCACCAGGAACTCACCGTCCACGATGCCGGAGGCCACCACTTCACCGCTGTCGTCCATCACGCTGTAAGGAATCCGCAGAGCCTGTTCAACGGCCCGGTTCAATTCATCGGCACTGCTTCCGTCAAAATAGTGTCCACCGCCGGATGCCGCCCACTGTTCGAACTGCTCCTTCAGCGCCTGATCATCGATGGCGAATCCCACTATGTTGACCCGTATGTCAAATCCCTGCTCGATCAACCCCTCGATCTCCTGAATCGGATCGCCGTCGCAGGTCTCCTCACCGTCCGTGACAAGCACCACCACGCTCTTTTTTCCCTTTGTTTTTCCAAGGTCAGTGGCCACCAGCTTCAATGATTCCGCGATGGGCGTTTTGGCCAGGTTCATGGCGGATATTCCTCCGATCTCGGCCGTAAGTTCAGCAGGATCCAGGGGGGCCAGGGGCGATACCAGATCGGTACGGCAGGCGTTGGGCTTCCGATGCCCGAAAACCCGAAGCGCCACGGGTATTCCCGGCGGCAACTGATTGCTCACCACATTGGACAGCACCTCTTTGGCAATGTCGATTCTTCGCCGACCGTCCATCCGCTTGAGCATGCTGCCCGATGCGTCCAGGATCAACTCCACCGCACCGCCGCTGGTCACCTCGGCATCGCCGGTTACCACTTTGATTTTGCCCGGACCCGGCTCCCGGATATGGGCCGAACTTACGGTCAGCGCATAACCGGCCGGGCGCCTGAGCCAGGTGGAGGCCCTCTCAAAGCCCCTGTCCAGCTCCCCCTGGGTGCGGACAAAATCGTAATAGCCGCTGTTGACCCTGGCCCAACTCTGCATGAGATCCTGCTCCCGGAAGACATTGTCCCCCATGGATCCGCCGGAACTCAGGGCGAGGGCAAAGACCTGGGGGCGGGCCTTTCGAAGGGCAGGCCACACCTTCCGGTCCCGGCTTGTCGCCGCATCGGTGATAAAAACCACCGCCCGGGTCCCCTCGCGTTTGGCAAGCGCACGGGAAGCCGCCGCCAGGGTAGTCTCCGCCGCACTGGAGTCGTCCCGCCGGTCGTACTCGGTGAGCACCACCTGGAGCGGCAGGGGCTCATCGATCCACTCGTCCAGAAGCAGACTTCCCCCGAAAGGAAGGAGATTGATGACCTCGAGACCCGGCGTGACATCCATGGCAAAGCGGTTGAGGGCGTTGTATGTGACGGGAATATAGGGCGCCACCGAGCCGCTCGTATCCCATGAAATGATAATGGAACGTGGCGGATCGGTAATCCGTGCATAATAGTCGGCGCCACCCGCCACCTCAGCCGTATATATATGCGCCCCGGACGGGGAGGATGTCTGCTCAAGCGCCAGTCCGACACCGGCGGCATCGAAAAGCGCGCACGCGACGCGCACATCGGGATCTCCCTTCACCGACATGGAAAGCGTATTGTGGTCAGCGGGAACAGTGAATCTGAACCAGTCCTCACGTTCACCCAGCGCCACCCGGCCCTGTACCTCGGTCTTCATATCCAGGCCGTATGCCCGCTCCTTCGATCCGTATTCCGGGCCGATATCCTTGAAGGACGCCGACTCTTCGGGAACGCTGTATTCGTATACGGCATCCGTGTTGTAATGTCCCCACTCGGCGAGAATCGACCGGTACGTCCCGGTCACGGGCTGTTCGTAGATGCGGATCACCTCCGGATAGCAGCGCGACAGGCCCTCGCCCCCGGAAGCGGAGAACTTCACGTACCGCGCCCACACCGGTGTATCGAGGGTCAGCGTCACCGTCTCTTCGCCGGCACGGGGATCGATGACACCCACCCGCTCCCATGGTCCCAGGGGTGAAGAGAGGCTGACGGAGATCATGACCCTTTCGAATACCGCATCGGGCTGTTCGTTCTCTTTTTCGGACTTGCCCCACTGGATCTCCTCTATCTTCGCGGCCCGCTCGTGTTCGAACCCCACCACCCATTCACACTGCTTTCTATTGGCGATCCGGACGTAGGGTTTTTCGTGTTCCCCGGTGAGGACCTGCCTGTCCCAGTCGATGGAGATCTGGGGGTCCGACCAGACCACGTGTCCGCCGTTCACCGGTGCGGCCAGGTCGTGACGCCGGCCGGAAAAGGGATCGAACCCCGGCGGAGTGATCAGTTTCCACTCTCCCAGCCCGATGTTTGACCGGGCGTTTCCCCGATGGCTGCTGAGCATATCGAGTTTGAAATAGGCGGCCCGGACGACGGCGTCAAACAGGAAGGCCTGTTCATGGGGCAGGGGCGACAGGATACCCCGGTAGACACTGCGCCAGTTTTCGCCGTCGTCGGAGGCGAACAGCTCGAACGCTTTCAGATTGTTCGGGGCGGCTTCCCTCGATTGCGGATTGAGGGTAAAGCCCGCGACCGGCAGGGGATCATCACCGGGAAGATCCAGCACCGGCATGTTGTCCCGCTCTTTGGGTCGGAGCGAGAACCCCTCCCGGAGGGGTGTCATACCGTCGATGAGATATTCCATGTGAAATTTGCCCGGGTCGAGAAACCGGGCGCCGAACCGGGCGGCAGCCACGTTGTAGCCCCCCAGCAGCGCCTCCGGAAGGGGCCATGCGGTGTAGAGCGCCGCCGGCGAAGCGTCACGGGTGGCCGAAAGCTCGGTTTGAAAGGATTTTCCCTTCTCACCGGTGGTCGCATGAAACCACAGCGACACCGGCTCGTCCGCCCAGGCATCGGGATCGATCTCTACCGTGAACGGTATCGCAACGGTGGCCCCCGGTGCAATGGTGTATTCTTCATCAGGAACCAGGCAGTGCCATTTGTAATGGCTGGTAACGCCCTCGACCCGAATGGTGATGGTTTCGGCCTCCCGGCTGGAAACCAGGGCTTTTCCGGTGAGTCGCTGGCCCTGACGCCGATAGGCGGCGATTTCCGGGGCGGAGAGGTCGATCTCGGCGGCGATCTTCAGCCCGTCCGCGACCCGGCTGCTCTCCACGGCAGGCTCGAAGCTCATGGGGATCCGATAGGGGCCTTTTCCCGACAATTCCACAACCATCTCCGTACCGGCAGGCAGAACGGTCTCGAAGATATCGGCGTTATTGCCGGAGATGGCCAATCGCTTGCCGTCCCCGGCGTTGCGCAGAGAGAGCCGCATCTTTCCGATATTCGAAAAGAGCACTGTTCGTTCAACATCGCCTGTGGGAAGTACGTAGATGTCGCGATCCGACTGCATCCCCCCGGCAACCCCTTCGAGAACCTGATCGCCCGGAAAAGGGCTGGCCAGGTAAACTTCATTATTTGGCTCCAGATCCTTCAGCGGAAAGAACGGGTCAAGGCGTTCGAGCGCCAGGCGGTAGTCGGTGCCGATACCGGTTCGATTCCTCAGAAAGAAGAGGTATTCACCGGCGGGAAAAAGGGTGTCGAGAATCACAGCACCATTCTTCTCCCGGGGGACGGCCTGAAGCATGCGGACCGTGTCCCACTGCAATTCAAGGTTCAGCTCCGATTCGGCCGAAAGGGGCGTGACGGTGAGACGCAGATGCTCCTCGGCAGCCAGAAAAAAGCGATAATAGTCCCTGTCGCTGTCACTGAAGAGACTTCCTGTCCGGATCTGACCGGGAGAGATAATCATGGCGCGGCTGTCGTCGTTGTTCGGTTCCCGTTCGGTATTGGGGTCGGGTTCGCCGAGGGAACGGACCGTGATCTCATATTCGCCGTTTCCCCCCTTCAGGGCAAGCCGGTGGCTACCCTCACGAAGGTAGATATTCGATATTTTCGCGGCGGCCGATACGGCACTGTAGGGCGATTGCGCCATGGACGCACCGGCGGCGTTGAAAAGTTCCAACCGATCGATCCCTTCGCCCGCGGCGGTGATTTCATAAATGGCCGGTGCGCCGGTGGTGGTAAAACGATAGAAGTCCCGGTCCTGCCCGTAAAAACGACCCGTCACCGTGTGCGTCGGCCCCATACCCGCCGCATCGTCGAAACGGTCGTTGGGTTCCACCTCCGCGCCCGCCGACGGTTCGGCGGGGGCGGTAAACTGCAGGGTGTAGTCACTGGGAAACTGTTTGGCCTCGATAACCAGTGCATACACTCCCGTCTGAAGCAGCAGGTGGTCGAACCGAAGGGTTCCGGCGGCTTTTCGGGATTGGATCTTTTTATCCCCGCGATATAACGCGGCCTGGAACTGTACATCGGGTGCACCCTCGATTACGATGTCGAACGTCTGGTGCGCCTCCCCGGCCGCCACCCGAAAGCGATACGCATCATGGTCCCCCTTCTCCTGAATAACGCCAAGAATTTCATGCGTACGATCTATGAGATTTCCTGCGGCGGGCTTTTCATTCGGCTCCTGCTCCCGTTCGCCGATGGGAATCCCGCACTGTTCCCCGGAAAATTCATAGATCCCGCCGGCACCCAACGGATGGGTCAGCCGGATGTGATATTGACCCGGATCCAGGGAAACGCCCTCCAGAAGGAGCCGCCCGAAAAGATCCGAAACGGCCTTTCGAATAACAGCGCCGGTGTTGTCCAGCAACTCGACAGTAAGCGTGTCGGACGCTGCAACCCGGCCGCTGAATTGCCAGTAATACGCCGATCGGGCAGTATCCAACTCCCAGGAAAACCAGCTTTCCGACGCCTCGGTATACCGGCTGAAATCAAACTCCGGGTCCAGCTTATGGGCCTTGTCACGGGAAATATTGGTTTCGACGCTTTTGCCGACACCGATGCCGTCCCCGGGCAATATTCGGATTTTATAGGAACCGGCCGATGTTCCCCTGACCTGAACACAGTAACGGCCCGGTGAGAACATCAACTGATTTGTGGTAACGGTTCGGATCCCGGAGGGATCGTTCAGGGTAAACATCTCTGCCTGTCCGCCGCCGTCACCGTCATCGAGCAGGCTCAACTGAAGGGTCGTCTCCGCGCCGGCGACGCCCTCGAACTGAAGTTCCCAGGCACGGCCCGTGTGGGCATCGGTGGCCTCCCAGATAAAGGTATCCACATCGCCGGAATCGAGGTGGCCGAAAACGTTCATCTCGCCTGAAGTGACCAGGGCCTGCTCCGGCGCATCGTTGGGTTCCGTCTCGAAATGGAGTGCCGAAGCTGAACTGGTAAAGAAGAATAGAACACTTGCCGAAAACAACACGAAAATTCGTCTCAGATAGCAATTCATCACATCTCCCGGGAAATCGTTCTGGTGTCGATAGAAAAGAACAGCGTTTATAACCATTCTCAAATTATTCAGGATCGAAATAATATTTCTGATTAGCCATTTATTTCAATCACTGCCGTGCTTTTTTTTCAACAATAAACTTCCCCCGGGACAAATAACGGATTCTACGAGAAGCTATTTCAATAAAAGAAAAGGCAGGATCGTTTTCGATCCTGCCCGTATTGTTTTTCATAATTCCAACTTATTTTTTTGTAAGATCCAATTGAATATTCCCCATCTGAACATCGACATTGAGAGCCGCGCCGCCGTCTGAAAGATACTTGTGGGTCCGGGCGCCCACTAAGAAGGAGCGAGGCGCGCTTTCTTTGATACCGTCTCTTCTTATGGACGCATCTCCTATACCGGCATCGAGGTCGATTTCACCGACAGACGCTTCCGGAATATCAATTTTGACCTCTCCGGCCAGAAGATTCACGTTTAAAAACGAATCGAGTTGCCCGACATCGATGTCCAGTTCCCCCGCTTTCATGTCCACATTGAGTTCATTGACATGATTGAGAGATATGCCTGTTTGTCCGGCGGCTATTTCTACATTCAAACGGTTGACACGGGGTATGGACAGAACCGTTTTTACTGAACGATCCCCTTTATACCCCAACCCTTTATTTGTGCCGATACTGAGTTTATTGCCGCGCCATTTGCTTGTAAACTCCAGATCGGCGAAATGTTCGGCGCATTTGTCTTTATCGCGATGACACCTGGCTTCCATGGTTGCAACCACTTCATCCCCGCTTGCCTCTTCGACTATCAATTCACCCGATATGGCATTTAAAAAAATTTCCATATCCGATTTCGACTCAAACGTCACACGGCATTCCTTGACCACTTCTTTCGAATCCCACTCACCGGCAAGTGTGTATGAACCGCCGAAACCGATAAAAGCAATCAAAAACAAGATTATTTTCATTTTATGTAAACAACCGCTCAACATATTTCTGTTCATTTTTACCCTCCCTGGAGAATAATTAATTTGCTGCTTCCGCCATAATTTTTATTGTTCTTCTGAATTAGACAGCAACAAGTGTGCCGCGGGAAGATAAAAATTTTTATTCTTATGATATCAAACTGATATATTCCTATGGCAAGAAACTGGCACGGCATAAGAAACCACATATTAGCTGATCTATCCTTGTCGTGGCTAAATAGACTAAAGACAAGAAAAGGGGATGTCGGCGATGTGATCGTCATACAGGCGAGGGCTTCATTACAGTTGATGACCAGGCCGAAACGGCACTTTTCCATAACGATGTTCCATACCTTGCAATTTGAAACCCTCTCTTTGAAAATGCAAAGTAAAAACAGCTGTATTAGAAATCGTACTGAAGGCATCCCCCATGTGTCTGATTGACTTTATGCTTGAAAATGACCATGGTTTTGACTATAGTCATTTAGAAACGCAAAAAAAGGAGACCGATATGCAGACAATCAACGCCTCCGTTTTCAAGGCAAAATGCCTCAAGCTGATGGATGAGGTTAATGAAAGCGGTGAGGAGATCGTAATTTTGAAAAACGGGAAGCCGATTTCAAAGCTCGTACCTTATAGATCAAGACCTCGAAGTCTGTTCGGATTGCATGAAGGCAAAATACGAAGTCGGGACGATCTGATCGAGCCGGTAGATGTGCCGTGGGAAGTGGAACAATGATACTTTTGGATACGCATGTATTGGTCTGGCTTGACGAGAGAGGATCGCGTCTCGGGAAAAGAGCCCTGCAACGCATCGATGAGGAATTCGGCGCCGGAAAGCTTGCGGTTTCCGCCATCAGCTTTTGGGAAATTTCCATGCTGATTCAGAAAGGGAGAGTGGACCTGAGGCTGGAAATGGATGTCTGGCGTAAGGAATTGCTTCAAAACGGATTGTGGGAAATACCTTTAGATGGCACAATTGCCATTCGCGCAGGCGGCTTGCAAGATTTCCACGGAGATCCGGCGGACCGTCTTATCGTTGCCACGGCACTCCAAACGTCATCTACATTGATAACCGCTGATCAAAAAATTCTCGCCTGGAAAGATCTGAACCTGAAATACGACGCTCGACAATAATAGCGTTGATGCCGACACGGACTTAACTTATTTCTCATTCTTTATGGTTTTTCGAAGTTGCGGTTCGAAAAACCGTATACTACGGGTTTGTATCTCCCAACCCTTTTACCCCTAATGACTTCACAAAAAACTGATTATCTCGCAAAGCACGCTGAGCACGCCAAGAAAAACGTTTTTATATTTGTGGTTATCTTTGCGATCTTTGCGTCTTGGCGAGAGACATCGGTGTTTTAGCAGTTTATTAGCACTTAACAGATTCTTCCAGGCACCGTATGATAACATAAAGGAGTGCAAGGAATTCGAAAGCAAATATAAAATCAAATCACTGACACCACCGATCCAACCACTCGATCACCGTATCATGCCATTGAATACTGTTGTGCGGTTTCAATACCCAGTGATTTTCATCCGGAAAGTACAGCAATTTACTGGGTATGCCCCGCCGCTGCAGGGCATTGAACGTACTGAATCCCTGGGTCTCCACGACACGGAAATCCAATGCCCCGTGAATCACCAGCATGGGGGTTTTCCAGTTTTTGACAAAATTGACGGGATTGTGTTTTTCATAGCCCTCGGGATTGTCCCATGGCGTGCCCTCGTGATCCCACTCCGGGAACCACAGCTCTTCCGTATCGTAGTAGGCCAGGCGCTCGTCCAGATTGCCGTCGTGATTGACAAGGCACTTAAAGCGATCCGGCCAGTTGCCGGCAATCCAGTTGATCATGTAACCACCGTATGAGGCGCCTAACGCTCCCACCCGGTCGCCATCCAGAAACGGATATTTTTCAAGCGCCGCTGCCAGGCCCTTTTGCAGATCTTCCAGGGGCTTGCCGCCCCAATCGCCCCGGATCGCATCACAGAATTCCTGTCCGTAGCCGGTGGAGCCGTGAAAGTCGACCATCACCGCCGCATAACCGGCGCCGGCATAGGCCTGCGGATTCCAGCGGTAATGGAAATCATTGCCAAACGACCCCTGGGGGCCGCCGTGAATCAGAAATGCCACGGGATATTTTTTGGCGGGATGAAAGTCAGCCGGTTTGACGAGATAGGCATGAACGGTTTCGTTGTTCCATCCGGCAAAAGTGAACTGCTCGTAGTCGCCCATACGAATATCGGCCAATCGATCGGCATTGATTGCCGTAATTTGAGTCAGGCCCTTGCCGTTTGGCTTCATGGTGTAGAGATCGACCGGCGACTTCAGGTTGTCCATGCCGAATACCAGTAATTCCCCGGCAAATCCCGGTGAACGAATCGTGCCTTCACTGCGCACCAATTTTCTGTTGCCACTTCTGACATCGATTTCAAACAGGGCGCCCTGACCGACATGACCGGCTTTGGCAAAGATTTTCCCGCCGTCCGGCGACCAGAAAATTGTTGACGGCGACAAATCCCAATCTTCGGTCAACGTTTGTTTGTTGCCGGTTTTCCAATCGTAAAGCACAATCCGGAATCGATCGGCTTCATATCCCGGGCGCGCCATGGCCAGGTAGGCCAAGGTTTCGCCATCGGGTGAAAAAACAGGACTGGTGTCCCATGCGTCATTGTCTTTGGTGATACAACGCGGCGTTGCGGAACCATCGACCGGGACGTCGTACAGATCGAAATTGGTCGACCACGCTTCGGATTTACCGGCATCCCGGGCGCAGAAAACGATGCGGCTGCCATTCGGGCTGAACGTAATTTCCTCCGTGCCGCCAAACGGTTTGGACGGCGTGTCGGCATCCATCGCCGGCATCAGGTCGACGGAATCGCCGCCGCCCACCGGCATGACAAAGAGATGGGACCGTCGCCCGTCTTTCCAGGTGTCCCAATGGCGGATAAAAACCCGCTCAAAAATTGTACCGGTAGCCTTTCTCTTTTCAATGTCATCCAGCGTTGTCTTTGTATCAGTGATGGACATCTTCGGGAATACCTCTACGGTAAACGCGATATGCCTGCCCGACGGCGAGACAATCAGATTGCCGACATCCAACGGCAACTCGGTTACCTGTCGGGATTCGCCCCCGCTCATGCTTATTTTCCACACCTGGGAGGTGCCGGACCGGGATGACAGAAAATAGATCGTTTTACCGTCTGGGGACCAGCGGCCGTTGTAATCGCCGGCCGGATCTGTGGTTATCTGACGAAGATTGCCGCCGTCGACATCCACCAGCCACAGGTCCGTACGGCCCTTATTGGCTTCCATATCGGTTTCACGGATATTGAACAGGATCTGCCTGCCGTCCGGCGACACCTGTGGATCGGAAATCCGTTTCATGGTGACAAGATCGTTTACGTTAAACGGATGGGGTTCGGCGTTGAGCCCCGTTGCGGAAAACACGAAAATCAGAAATAAAATTATCCGGCGCATGGTTGACTCCTGTTGGAACGATAATGAAAGTGCTCCTGTTAAACTCTCGCGTGACGACTTTAAAAAAAATATCTCGCAAAGCCGCCAAGAACGCCAAGAAAAACGTTTAGAACAGTAGTCGACAAACTCGTAAAAAGTCTGAATTGGCCACAAAGGCACAAAAACACAAAGTAAAACCTTTTAATATTAAATAGTTGTCTTCGTGACTTCGTGTGAGACAAGTAGTTTTTACGATGTTGTCAGTAGTTACCTTTGCGATCGCAGTTTATCCCGTCGTCGGGACGTCTTTGCGAGAGACATGGTTTTTTCCCAGTTTGTAATTGCCGACTCTTTTAATATTAAACAATTTTCCAAACTTCCGCTACGCAAATTTTCCAATAACATACCGTTCCAGGTCAAATAACGGATCCTGTTTTTTCATCTGTTGGATTTCGGCATCGCTTAAATCGACGGCGAGCTTCCGGTCGCTCAGAATCAAAAACCGGTCGCAGATTTTTTCCAGCACTTCAAGAATATGCGTTGCCAGAATGATGGTGCCGCCATCATTGACGAATGTTCGAAACATCCGCTTGATTTTGTAAATGCTCTCGAGATCGATCCCGTTCAGCGCTTCGTCCAGGAAGACAATCCGGGGACGCCCTAAGAACGCGGACGCAATGATCAGCTTTTTTCGCATACCCTGGGAGAGTTTGGCGCATACTTTATGCGATTGGTCCGTAAGATTGACCTCCTCAAGCAATTCCGGAATTTGCCTGTCCAATCGCGTTTTTTCCACCTTTTTCACGGCGCCGACAAACGCCATGAACTCAAGAACATTCAAACCGGGGTAGAGGAACGGGTGTTCGTGTACAAATCCGATATACTGTTTATATAAACGGTTTTGCTGGTAGATGTCATTGTCACAAAAGGAAATCATCCCCGGACGGGCTGAAATTGTCCGGACATGGCCAGCAACAGCGTTGATTTTCCCGCTCCATTCGCGCCTAACAGCCCGATAAACAGGCCCGGGCAAATGTCAAACGATACCTTTTCGAGCACATTCTTTTCGTTGTAAGAGAGGTCAATATCTTTGATACGCATGATTGGGTTCATTTATTCGCCTTATAGAACAGCTTCATTCTTTTCAGCTGGATAAAAGTTAACAAAAAAAGAATCAGTATCGTTATCCAAACAAACCTAAAAAATACGGCCCCAAAAATCAGGTAGCCGAAATACCAG
>CAXXKH010000013.1:0-153868 GCA_963677545.2 Desulfobacterales bacterium
CTCTGGATATACATATGGAGGTAATCAAATGCTTGCAAAAATACAGAAATGGGGAAATAGTCAAGGGCTTCGGCTTAATAAGAATCTACTCAGCGATGCGCAGCTTGGTGTTGGTGATGAGGTGGATATCAGTGTAAAAGACGGAATTCTGATTATCGCACCTGCTAAAATGATCCGTGGTAAGTATAATCTCAAAGACCTTGTTGCACGGATAACAAAAAATTACCAAGCAGAAGAGGTTGGCTGGAGTAAACCGGTTGGTAAGGAGGTCTGGTAAATGGCTGCTTATGTCCCTAAACAGGGGGACATAATAGCACTCACCTTTGATCCCCAAACAGGGCACGAACAAAAAGGACGGCGGCCTGCCTTAGTTGTCAGCAAGGATCTATTTAATCGAAGCACAGGGTTAGTAATTGTGTGCCCCATTACCAACACAGAGCGTGGTTTCCCATTTCACGTGCCCATCCTCAAAAATAGTAAACTCACTGGTTTTATTATGGTGGAGCAAGTTAAATCAGTTGATTTCCGAACTCGTCGCGCCAAACGAATCGAACATAGTGGTGACGAATTGCTTTCTGAAGTCTTGTCAATACTGGATGCCTGTATCTATTAGGCCGACCAACCATAGTTTGGAGAGGGACCGGGAAAACCGGGGCGGTTTTAGGCAACCTTTTTCCTTTCATTTTTTGTGACTGTCTCATCATCCCATGGTAACCGATCCCGTCCCCTCAAACTGACGTTATGCACGCAACGATGATGTGAATTGAACGCAAATATGATGAAATCCAAAGAGAATGAACATCAATGTAAAAAGATTACCCATTATTATAATGATGAAGATACCTATCTAAGAATTAAATGTTTCAATGGAAAATGGGTATTGCATCATTTCCATTTCGCCTGTGATAAATGTGTTTATGATGGTGAAGCACAATATGAAGGCGAAATAATGATCGTTTGCGATGTTGCCATCAATTATTGCCCATATTGTGGGACTCTTTTAAATACAAAAATATCAAGCATAGCTGAGTCGGAACAACGAGTTAATGATGACCAAAATCACTTATGTCTCCAGCTTGAAGAGTATAATAATAAATTTCCTCACGTGGGATTTAGTTTTGATACAGATGCTGTCTGGAAAATATCCAAAGAATTTGAGTGTTGGTCGTTAGAAAGACACTCGGTTGCCACAGAACGTATGGTTTTAGCTGAAGAAGCCGATAAAGATGAGTTGGTGTTTTGGAACGGAATAGCCATCGATTATTGCCCTTTTTGTGGCATTAAGCTGCAGATATCATAATATTTTTGCATAACCTGCCACTAAGTGACAATCAGGGCGGGGCGGCCTTGGCAATTTGACTTTCCGCATCGCCCTGTTTTCTGGTGAGTGAATTGTTAGCATTCCTTCACATTGATATGTTTATACGGAGATTTATTATGAAGTACTTTGTGATTATGCGGGAAACACTGCTCTCCCTGCTGATCGGTGCCCTGCTCTGCTGCAGTACCTTTGCCGCCGATGGCAAGCCGGGACCCGCTACGCTGGACGAACTGAAATCCGCTGTCGCCGATGTCATGACCCGGTATAGAAAAACAACGGCGTCAGGTCTTCATTCTTGACAGATTAAATTGAAGAGTGAAGAATGAAGACCTGACCATAGAGCTTTCTCATAAGCCAATAAAACCTCATAGCAGGTATCACAACATTGCCAAAATTTTTCGGTAAGGAAGGACTTTTTTCTTGACAAGTACGACTGAAAGTCGTATTTCTACGACTAGATATCGTAACAAGCCTTTCAAAAAATGGAGCCAGGCAATGAAACGACAACCTCTTGCAAACGCAGAACTCGCAATCATGGATCTTTTGTGGCGACAGGACCAAATAACAGCCCGCCAAATAAGAGAGAAGCTTTATTCTGACAAGACAAAAGCACAGCATGGTACCGTTCAAAGGCTGCTCCAGCGACTGGAAGAAAAGGGATATATTCACCGTGATCGCAGCCTCAGTATTCATTTTTTCTCCGCTGCGATCGATCGACAGGCCTACGCGGGCAGTCAGTTGGAATCACTTGCCTCAAAGCTGACAGGTGGTTCAGTGGCGCCGCTTATTACACACCTTGTTGATAAGAACAAATTGTCACGCGATGATCTTGCTGAACTTAGAGCTATTCTTGACCAGGGAATTGAAAAGGAGGATGAAAATGATTGATCTTTTTTTTCAGATTGTCCTTAACAACGTTTTTTTTTCCCTTGTCCTCGCACTCATCGCCGCGACTGTTGGAATAATTTTTAAGCGTCCTTTCCTAACACATCTGCTGTGGCTGCTGGTTTTTGTGAAGTTATTGACACCACCTTTCCTCATGATTCCAATTGACCAAAATATGTGGATTGGCGAGACCCATCCCATAATCAACCTCGACATAGTTGAACAAAGGAGTGTGCGGATTGTGCAGGACAATGGAAGCCATGAAATAATCAATTCACCCTCCAAAATAGTATCCGTCGGTCAAATTCATGGAAAACATTGGTTGATATTTGCGTGGTTGTCCGGGAGCATAATTGCCCTCATCTGGTCAATACGGCAAGTCTTCCGATTTCACCGTTTGCTGAAAAAGGAGTCTGAAACAGGAAGTCCTGATATTCAGTCGGCAGCAATGAAAATCGCAGCATGTCTTGGTCTGAAAACTGCGCCGACAATCCATACGACATCAGCAAATATTTCTCCAATGGTATGGTGGGTCGGTGGAAAAGTGTGGGTGGTTATGCCAACTGCCTTAATCAACCAAATGAATGAAACCCAATTACAATGGATTTTATCTCATGAACTGGCACATGTGCGCCGCAGGGATTACATGATCCGATGGATCGAGTGGTTTGTTTGCGTCTGTTTCTGGTGGAATCCCGTCACCTGGTGGGCACGGTACAACCTGCGTGCCAATGAAGAACTGTGTTGTGATGCCCTGGTTCTATTCAGCATGAAACCTAAACCCTATAGCTACGGTGATTCACTTTTAAAAGCAATTGAATTTCTTAATTGTCCAGCGCCAGCGCAACAGCCATTGACCATAGCAAGTGGCATCAACAGTGGCGGTTTGCTTAATAATCGGATTAAAATGATTGTATCAAATGACTTGAACAGATCCAGGTTGCGCTGGTTGCGGGTATGCATTATGCTTGGCGCTCTAATTGTACTTCCCCTTGGATTAACGAATGCCCAGGACTCTCTCAAAAAAGGGTCTAACACTTCTGAAGTATATGAAAAGAGTTATGATTTAAACCATTTTAAAACAAAATATGCAGATATAAATTATATCATAGAAGATGATCTATATAAGTTTTTAACAAAAATATCTTGGGGAACCTCTCCGAATAAAAAAGACGGCGATTATAAAATTATGTTAAAAGATCATATCGATCGAATGATTGAAAGTGTACGTACTGTTTTGAAGATGTATCCTGAAGACGATCAGTTAGTAAAAATCGTTTTGTGTAAGTCATCTGAAGATGTTCAAAAAAAATTTTATGATATTTACGGAATTCATGTAAATTATATTGCTTTTTATTCACCCACTGTTGATAGTATATTTTTATCATTAGAAAATCTGGGGCCCAGAGTTATAGCACATGAAATCGGACATTTAACGGCTGAAAAATATTTTACAGATTCCGCCCAAATGAAAATTCACGAGATGTTGGCTCAATATGCAGAGATGCATTTTAAAGATGCTTTTAGGAACAATGAAAGTTAAGAAGACATGAGGTCGCATCTTATTTATTAATTATTGGGCGGAGGCTCAGACCTATATTGGTTTATTGATGAAACTTCCAACCATAAAAATTCACCAGGTAAACTGGTGATTTTCGCCGTTCACGGCGGCTGCGCCGCCGTGAATCGCGGTGCTGACTGCGTCGAGCACCTTGCCCCGGCGCTACGCGCCAGAACAAGGTACTCGACCGGACACCGCACACCGATCAAGCAGACTGCGTCTGCTTGATCGGCGCACGCGCTAATTTTGGGGACGTCTATGATTTTATGCGTTACTATTCTAAAAAAGTCTGATATTGGATTCGAATGCCAAGAAAATCAAGGATAGATGCGCCGGGTGCGCTGCATCACATTATTGCTACTTCTGGGGACGGGCCACCCTAACGAACTGGAAACAGAGGTATTAGGGTTAAAAACACCCCCAAAAACATAGCTATTTTGAGCTTTTGGGGGTCGAAAAAAAGCGAAATAGAAATAATAAAATCGAATATTCACAGATAACAAAAAAAATCTATATGCCCCATGGTATTCTGAATGAATAATCGGATCGTAATTTTTACAAACGCTATACCCGCAGACAGGCGACATGATGGCCACCGTCGACTTCGCGCAGTCCGGGTGTGAGACGTTGGATAGAGAGTCGAATTATATATTTTCAGGGATTTTTTCCAGCGCCTGCGACAGGGGGATGGCGGTAATGTCTGTATCCAGGGCGTATTGTTGGTCCCCGGGGTAGATGATCCATAGATGTGCAAGTCCCAGGTCCTTCATCGCGACATGCATCGACTTGTTTCGTTTCGGTGCATCGGTATATTTGAATTCGAAACCAAAACGTTTGCCTGCAATCATCACCATCAGATCGAGCTCGGCACCTGAATGGGTCGCCCAGAAGTAGGCATCGCGGGTCCCCAGTAAATGGATAATCTGTTCCATCGCAAATCCCTCCCATGATGCCCCGATTTTCGGATGACCCCGTAAATCCGCGATTGTGGATACCTGCAGCAGATGGTGGAGAAGCCCGCTATCACGGATATACACTTTCGGTGCTTTTACCTGGCGCTTTTTGATGTTTTCGAACCATGGTGGAAGTACCCGGACCATATATGCTCCGGAAAGAATATCAAGATATCTGCGGGCTGTATTTTCCGCGGCCCCGAGTGACCGTGCGAATTCAGCGGCATTCCAGACTTGACCGTGATAATGTGCCACCATGGTCCAAAACCGCCTGAGGGTTTCCGATGGCGTGGTAATTCCCAGCTGCGGAATGTCCCTTTCGAGAAATGTGCGTGCAAAGCTTTCATGCCAATCAATGCTTTCGGCTCGGGAGCCGGCCAGGAAAGCTTTGGGAAAACCACCCCTCAACCACAACTTGTCCCGGTTTTTTATTCCGACTTCCAACAATTGAAATCCTGTCAGATCGACAAATCCAATTCTTCCGGCCAGGGACTCCGAGACCCCCTTTACTATATGCGGGGAAGCTGACCCCAGTAACAGGAACCGACTTTTTCTCTCGGGCCGATCGACCAGTACACGCAGAAGCTCGAACAAATCGGGCTTCCTTTGAACCTCATCAATGATTACCAGCCCGGTGAGGTCGCTCAAGGCCTGCATAGGAGCAGCAAGTCGCTGAAGGTCTATAGGGTTCTCCATGTCAAAAAACGTTGCATCCCGATCGGCCATAAACCGTGCCAGTGTTGTTTTTCCGCATTGCCGGGGGCCCAGTAGCGCAGTAACCGGGTGTATTTGAAAGGATGCTTTGATTCTCTGAATGGGTTTTGGTCTTGGAATTATCATAAACGTATATTAATCCTTGAAAATCATCATGTCAAGTTATGATTTTCAAGGATAATTAGCGGCTAACGCTATACCCGCAGACAGGCGACATGATGGCCATCGTCGATTTCACGCAACTCAGGCGTGAGACGGCTGCACTCCGGAGCGGCCATGAAACAGCGGGGGTGAAACGGACAGCCCCGGGGAGGATTCAGGGGGCTGGGGACCTCGCCTTTCAGGAGGATGGTTTCGCGATTCTCTTCGATAAAAGGATCGGCGATGGGGATGGCGGAGAGCAGGGCCCGTGTGTAGGGATGAAGCGGATTTTCATAGAGGGTTTGTGAGTCGGTCATTTCTACGATTCGTCCGAGATACATGACAGCTATCCGCTCACTTACATGCCGCACTACGGAAAGATCGTGGGCGATGAAGAGGTAGCTCAGCCCTTCCACTTTTTCCTTCAGATCCTCCAGAAGATTAATGATCTGGGCCTGTATGGAAACATCCAGAGCGGAAATGGGCTCGTCACATACGATCAGGGACGGTTCGCAGGCCAGTGCCCGGGCCACCCCGATGCGCTGGCGCTGTCCGCCGCTGAATTCATGGGGGAAGCGGTTTATCATGCCCGAATCCAGACCCACCATCCGGAACAGTTGTTCGATTCGATCCCGGTATTCTTCCCGGGTGGTGCACATCTTATGAATCCTCAAGGGTTCTCCCACAATACTCCCGGCGCTCATCCGCGGATTCAAAGAACCGTAGGGGTCCTGAAAAATCAGCGTCATTCGGCGGCGGATTTTTCTCAGTTTTTTAGGAGGGAGATGGGTAATATCCTCTTTGTCGAACAGAATTCGTCCGCCGGTAGGGCGGTACTGCCGCAGGATACAGCGGCCGACGGTCGTTTTGCCGCAGCCGCTCTCCCCCACCAGGCCCAGGGTTTCGCCTCTCATAATGCTGAAAGAGATATCGTCCACCGCTTTTACTTCCGCGCGCTCTTTTCGCAGCAGCCCGTGGGTCACCGGAAAATATTTTCTCAATTCCTGAAGCTGAAGAATGGTATGCCGGGGTGAAGTGTTCAATGGCATTTCTCCTCCAGGTAACAGCGATAGAAGTGCTGCCCGTCGGCCTGAAAAAGGGGCGGACGGGGGTTTTTGTGACATTCTTTAATCCGGTGGGTGCATCGGGGAAGAAATGCGCAGGTGTTCGGCATGTCGATAAGATTCGGCGGCAATCCTTCAATGGGAAGCAGTTTCTCACCTTTCACGGCGTCCAGCCGGGGAATGCTTCTGAGGAGACCGACGGTATACGGGTGGCGCGGATTTTTAAAAATTTCCCGGGTGGACCCCGACTCGACGATGCGGCCGGCATACATGACGTAGATGCGCTGGGCATAACGGGCCACCAGCCCCAGATTGTGCGTTACCAGAACCAGCGACATTCCCAACTCCGCCACCATGTCTTTCATCAGCTTCAGAAGCTGGGCCTGGGTTGTGACGTCCAGGGCTGTCGTCGGCTCATCGGCAAACAGTATCTCCGGTCTACAGGAGATCGCCATGGCAATCATCACTCGCTGGCACATGCCGCCGCTGAACTGGTGGGGGTAATCGTCGAGACGCGCCCCCGCCCCGGGAACGCCCACCATGTTAAGGAGTTCCACACTTCTTTTCCGGGGAGTTGAGGGACGTTGTTGACTAATTGGACAAACTCAGGTGGTAGCCGAACAGGTGCGGTTTCGAAAGTACGTTGTGAGCTTGCTTTAGAATTAGTAAAAGAATGCGGGTTGACTTATTCGGAGAGTGCCCGGCAATTGGGGGTATGTATTTCAGCAATAGCGAAAATAATAAAGAGAAACCAGTGTAAGTCCAATAAGTCAACAACGTCCCCCTATCTACGTTACCTTGTTCGTAGATATGGATACCCCTCGCGTTCTAATGGCCACCGAAGGAAAGTGCGCTGATACGGTGGCTTCCTTTAAAAAAGATTTAACAGAACATGGTGGAAATCCTGAATCGATCACGGAGTTCTGTAGCGATATGTCTCCTAGTTTTATAAGTGGCGTTGAGAAAAACTTTCCTCACGCGCATCTAACTTTCGACAAATTCCATATTATGAAAATAATCAATGAAGCAGTTGATGAAGTACGCAGGCAAGAACAAAAAAACCGTCCAGAGCTCAAGAGATCCAGATATATATGGTTGAAAAACCCTAAAAATTTGAAGCCATCACAAATAGAAACGCTTGAAGAACTTAAACTTCCGAAATTAAATTTAAAGACAAGCCGTACCTATCATATCCGCCTGAACTTTTAACAATTTTTTGATCAACCAACTGAAGACGCTGAAGCATTTTTGAAGAAATGGTATTTCTGGGCGACTCACAGTCGACTTGAGCCTATTAAAGAGGCCGCTTATACAATTAAACGTCATTGGGATGGTGTTCTACGTTGGTTCAAAACCCGGATCACAAACGGACTTTTAGAGGGCCTGAACAGTCTTATCCAGGCGGCCAAAGCAAGAGCAAGAGGATATAGAACGACTCGAAATCTTTGCACGATGATTTATCTGCTCGCGGGGAAACTTGACTTTGATTTGCCTTCATGAATCAGCCTCAGTAGCGGGGGACCGCAACCCCGGCTACCCACACGAAAAGCGAAAAGCCCAAAAATATAAAGGGCGTTATATACTCCGTTCCCCTATACCCCAAGACGATTTAGTCCTGCGCCTTATAGAAATTACCCTATTAATGCCCTATTCCTAGTAACTGTGTTACGATTTTCGTAGTCGATTCTGTGAAAGCACCTCATCTTTGAATTTGATATATTTTTCGAAATAGAGCTCCGGATTTATTGAAAGCCAGCCGTGTCGATTGTTAGGATTCGATTGTCTTGCAATACGAATACCGAAACAATCAGCCGGAGGGCTCTGTTGAGTGTTGTTTTTAATTCGTATCAAACCGGATTCGGCGACATGGATGGAACCGAATTCCCTAAGCAATGGAAGCGTTCGGACTTCCTCGGTGAATAGGCCATAGATGTCGTATTCGGTTAGCCGGCCGTATTCCCTTGGGACAGGAAAGTTCATTACAATTCCCACTGCTAAATCTTTTTGCCCCTGATCTCCTATGGATAGGTCGATATGCTGGAAATTATATGCTTTGCCGAGCATTGTCATAGTCGGATCAAAATTGCCCTCTTTAGAATCACGATACATGAGGACGAAGTTCAGTAACGAACTATCCGTATCCCGAACGCACACTTTAATGGACTCGGGTAGGTCTTTGTCGTTTTCATTTTTGAATTCTATGTTGGCAAAGCAGGATTCAACCATACAACTGCCGTATATCCCCTCGTTTGGAACTGTGTATTGGATATCAAGGTAAAGCTGTTTGATCACCTTTTCGATGTTCACACGGCGTCGATCCCACTCTTGGACTTCATCGCAAATTCGAAGCAGACAGGAAAGCGGATGTGTGCTAAGAGAAACTGGTTGGGAGAAGAGGTTGTGGTAGGCGATGGCATGTATAGCGGGTTCATAGTGCTTAGTTAACAACTTATCTTTGCGATTTTTGATCGATTGCTCGTCTCGATTTTCGGCATGGAGGAGCAACTGAAGAATTCGAATGGCGCTTAATACGCCGTGATCCCTTTTGGTATGATGATCCAGCTTGGGAAAATAAGAACAAATCTTCAATGTATCCACAATCTTTTCTCCAAAGGTTTCCAAAAAGGAAAAAAACGGTTCCATACTCCAATCGGTCAAAGTACCGGATGTCTGTTCGCAAAGCTGTAACCATTCGATTCTTGTCGAAGGAGGCAATTCAAAATAGGATAACCATTTTTTCGGATGGTGAGAAACATTATCACCATGCCCAAGTTGATACCCAATATCGTGGAAAAGGCTTGCCACCGCCCAATTTTTTAGAAGATCCTTTCTATAGGTAGGAGGAATGGAGGAGGTTTCATCGGGGTGGGATAACAGATCAACGAAATGGGATAACAAGGAACGGACTTGGCTGCCCCGCCAGTATATATGGGTATTCAGAAGCAGGTATCCGAATAAAAACACGTCGATAACATGCAGAAGATGATCCCTGTAATGGGGGCGATTCAGGTGAAGCTGTACTTCGGAAGATATCTGCCGGCCAAGGTGAAGACGGATGTTGAGGGATTCCTCAACATCAAGTTCGATATGCACAAACCTGTCCACCAAGTATAGAAGGCTGTCGAGAGTCTCCAAGGGGGAGACAGGCCATGATCCGGTATGCAGCTTTAACTGTCCCTGAATAATTTGAATGATACTGAGCATATACCGGGATAGGTTTCGAATAAACAGATGACAGAGTTCCGGTGGGGCGCTGCGACGCTCGTCGAGTTGTAGGACCCCCAGATAGAGCTGTGCCAATCTATTGGATGGATTGGCCAACTCGACTACAAAATAAAGACGCAATGTTTCCCGGTTTAAGGGTCTTAATTCACCGGGCAGGCAACTGCTTCCGTCCTGGCTGCTTTTGGACATATTACCAGAAATCAGACGTTCAATAACAAATCCTCTGGTAAGGTGGATCAGTTTTTGAGTCAGTGAATTGAAATCGGTTTCGACTGTTTCCGAATGCAAATTGCTTTTTTCAAACCATGAGATTTTATTGTCTTCGTAACGCTTCTCGCCACTATCATCTGAAAAAATCTGATAGATTTGGTTCCATGCATTCTCAAGCACCAGGGCTTTGAGTTGATGCCAATGGTTTTTCTCAGAACTGAATTCCGTAGGACAGGGGGCACAGAGAAGGTTCTTTTGTATAGTATCAAATCGGTTGAGTGATATTATAGAATGATCGTCTGTTAAAAAATCAATAACAAATTCATGGAGTGGCGATGGCTTTTCAAGCCATTCCGGTATTTTTTTTCTATGGGTTACTTTTTTTCTTGTTTGATATGCGTACCATTCCGTTAAGTATTTCCAAACTATTTTCGGATTACGTTTCTTCAGTTTCCTGTTAAGTGCTTCAAAATCATTATCATTAATATCGAACACTTCTACGCTCAGGGATGACGCATATTCTTCAAGACGCTGTTCTTTCATAACCTTTTGGTTTAATAAATCGATGTACTCAAATTGTCGCACCATTTGCGCCGCTGCCCAGCAGTCATAAGAGGTATATCTTTCTGTATTTTCCTGTTTCATACACAGCAACAATTCATACCGTGGGGAATGAATATCCGGATCCATATTGCTGAAAGCAACGAGTGCGTCCGGGTAGCTTTTATCCATAACGTTTATGCTGTCGTTTTTTACATATCCATCAATTCCCGAGCTGATATAAACATCCTTATACCAACTCCTGAGGGTATCAAGATGTTCCCAGAGGGCAGTTTGGTGAACGGTAGGAAATGCAGCGTGCAATTCGGTTGTTGGGACAGGCCCATTGTCCTCTTTTTTAAAAAGAATTGCCATATCGGCATTCAGAAGTTCGCAAGCAATTTCCAGTAATGTTCTTTCGTCGGATATTTTCCGAATAACCGCCATTAATTTTGTGCTCAATTTCTCAAATTCAGCCTGTTTCATATCTTTTTCCTTATTGGGGCTGCTGATAATTGCTCGGGAGTAGAACTTTAGGTATTTTGCATTCTATTCCCAACACGGACATAAGATCCCACTCGAGAACAATATCATTATAAGGTTTTATATAGATTCGGCCTCTGTCACAGAGTAGTGCGCTTATATCTTGGATGGTCTTCGGATTATTCCGAGCGGTTATTACTGAAACCCATGTGGGAATCAAGTCAGGACATTTGTTCTTTTCCTCTTTTTCTAAATCGCGTAACCTTTTCAAAAGGCGTAATCCCGTTTCTATACCGTCTGGGTCACTTTCCGAGCCAAGCTCTTCCGCAGCGGAAGCATAAGGCATCATAATATCAAGAACAACCGCATCGGGTTTTTTCGAAGAAGCCTTACCGGTTAGAGAAGTCAGCGCTTTTTCAGCGTTTTCTGCAATAAAAATTTCTATAAGTGGCTTATAGGGATGTAATCGCTCCAGGATATACCCTGACAATAGATCATCATCCTCGACAACCAAAATCGTTTTAGCTCGTGCTCTTTGGTTTTCCATTTTTGTTTTCCTTCGTTGATAACTGTTTGAGCTTCCGCCGGTTAAGAATAATGCTGAATTTTGTTTCATGAAGCACATTTTTTATACCATCTAAATTCTCTCTTTTCAGTCCCTTTTTGTTCAGAATCGGTTCGCTTTGAAAATCTATTTCCCCACCATGAATTTCACAGACAGCATGTTTAGCGATGGAAAGGCCTGATCCAGTACCTATCCTTTCTCCTCTGGCGTCCGGGACTTTAAATCTGAAATAAGGCTCAAATATTCTTTCACTGTTTTTTATCGGAATGCCGATTCCGAAATTTTTTATAGTGATTACAATATTCCCATTCTCTTCCTCTTCAGTGTGAACCTCAATATCCTGGTTCCGCCAGGAATATTTGCATGCATTGTCTATAAGGTTCAGTATTGCCTTTCTTAACCAAGGTCCCGATACAGGAGCAGGGCCAGTTGATCGAACATCTTCTGTTTTAATACGGCAATGTTTCCGACGTGCATCTCCATCCATCAGACGACAGCAGTCAAGGACAATTTCACTCAAATCTGCTGGTTTGAAATCATACTGGTCCATAGGCTGGGCGATTTTGGCAAAAAAGCTGAGTTGGTCCTTTGCCTCTGTTACAAAATCAAAATACAATTCAAAATTATCTCTGAATGGCCCAATATCGATTTTGTTGTTCGTATCTGCGTGACACAGCGCCTCAAGTGTTCTCGACACTTCATTCCGCAATGACTGAAGGGGTTGTCCAATTGAATGGGCAATTTGAGTCGTCAGCCAGCTTTGATTTTCAACAATGCGTATCATCTGAATGATACGCTGAGCAGAGAGTCCGAGGTCAAGCCCTATATGCCTTGTTTCGGCTGTATAGAATCTGCTTCTTTTCAATATTCGCACGTGGTTGTCCGACGTCATATCAAAAAGTGCCGTCGGTTCTTGGAGGTTGATCAATCCAATGACGATTTCATTGTTATCGATCTTTTCTTTTAGCGGGATAGCCATTCTTTCCGGTGACTGGTTTTTCTCCATGAGGTTATAAAGGCGAGTTGAGATATGATCGACAGCCTTGGGGATATTATGCCGGTGCTGCAACTGTATTTGGCCGGATTTGAGACATGTCCCCAGAAATTCCTTATTTTCTTTGTTCGGTTCTATCCAGAACTCAAATTTTTCCTTATCGGATCGGGGACCATCCTGCCTGGTTGTTGTATGCAATACGACTCTACCGTATTGTTCGAGAAGCAGATCGCAATGTTTGCATTGAAATACTTCCTGCATCCGCTGAACAAGCGCTCTATATGCATCATCAGCATGAAACAAACGCAAACATTGCTCTACCTGAAGGAAGAGATTTTTTGTTATATCGCTTGCCATATCATGGAAACAGCGTTCCATGGTTGTGCATAGCTGAAAAGATATCCGCTTCAGAAGATGTTCGAGAACATCAGCTTCCTGTGTCCCCAGCGGTTTATCACGAAGACAGTCGACAATTCCATAAATTCGGTTAGTGGCGTCGATAATGGGAAATGTCACCAACCAGTTCCTTCCGGTTCCGGTTGCATAGCCTTCCCAAATGATATTCCCTCTATAATTTTTTTCAGATGTCGCTAATGAAAAGGTATGCAAAAAACAATTCGTTGTTGATTTCAAACGGGCAAGATCTTTGTTTGGATAGGTTATATTTTTTTCTTTATGTTCTTTTGCAATATAGGGGTGTGTTTCGGGGTTAATCACAGATCGATGGTAATCTAAAGACAGCACATCTATGGTTTTCCCTTTAGCCGAACGAAGGGTAAGTTCAGTGTTTCCGGGTAATAAATTCCAGACAGCAATATCATCACTAATGTTAAGTTGTTCACTTTCAGAATCACCAATATTTCTTTTTTGATTATCTCCTGAACCCAACACTTTTAGAAGAGAATCGATAAGATTGTCGATATTTTTTGCTTTCACAAAATTTTTTCTAAGTTTTTCCAGGCATTTGGAAAAACGTTTCTCTATTATTTGTTTATTGATAATGCTTATCTGATCCAAGGTTTCCGCGAAATATTCGCCAAGTTCAAGGCATCTGCGTCGTTGCATTAGATCATAATAGTGAGTGTGATTCAGAACTGCCGTATAGGTTGTTATTGAGGTGCCTTTCTTCTCGCTCTCACGCATGAGTGGAATTGTAATGACGGTTGAAGGAGAACCGATTTCACCCTTAAGTAGATTTGTATAATATTCAATTCTGTTGTGACAATTTTGATCACTTGTTTTGGTTTTTGCTTCTTTCTCCATATGTTCAAGAATGGATTGGATATTGTCATATTTGTGTCGGTCACTGAAAATAACCACCTTATGATTTTCACATGCCTCCAAACACGGTCCTGACAGTTGTTGGCCAACAAAATTGTAGTAATCGACAGACATATTTTGCTCGCTGTCCGATGGCTTTCTATAAAAAAAACGTTCAACACGTCTAGGCCCGCTTGTTGGCTCTGTATAGATGGTAATCATTCCCATGAGATTGTTTTTCTGGAGGTTGACAATTTGACGAAGCGTCTCTTTGATGAAGGTTGTTGTCAGTTCTCTATTTTCAGGAATTTTAAATCTGATATTTTCTCTTGATGCACTGATGCATTCCCGCAAGTTGGCCAAATGCTCGATGAATTGATTCCTTAAATTCAACCTTCTCGCGGATATACGGTAAACCCAGCTTGGTACTCTTTCTTCCAGGTCAAGCGATATTTTATCCGAATGGATGTAATCTGTTGGCATCTCGAGAATGAAGACCCCGGTTGTTTCATCCGAAAGCTCCACAGGCAGCAAGAGAATGGGATTTGTATAGGACGAATCAGGACGCTTCGTTTCCAGAAAATCCGAATATTTATTTTCTGCGACATCACGGGCCTTGTCGATTATCGTTTTTCTCCAAATCGAATCAATTACATGTTTTTTGGGCCATGTCGCTGGTGGGCCAATATACCTCTGTTTTATGTTGGCTACATTACCAGCTTCGAATAAATCATTCGAGGCTTCAACCTCTATGCCTTGATTTGTAGTGGGATTTTGCTCGAAAAAGATACAAGAGCATGTAGTTGCGCCGGTTGCTTTCGCAGCTTCTTTACATACCGACGTTACAACCCTGTCCTGACGAAGCGTCCCGATGTACGAAGGATCGTCCTTCAGAATATGTAATTCCTGTGGCGCAATAATAGTATTGATAAGGCGATAGGCAGAGAAAAAAGACTCATTGGCAATGCGCACATTAAAATTTTGAAGTGTATCAAAATAAACTGAAAGAGAATCCGAAGAAGAAATATGAGGAGGTATATCTGGAGAATCCATATATTCAACCCCCAGAAAATCACCTTCAACACTTTTTGTGCAAAATTTACTCGATGGCTGTTCGGTGTAGAGGGAAGTATCGAAAGGCAACGCAAGGGAAGAAGATGTCGATATCGGATAGTTTCTCGCTTCACGGATTTTGCTTTGGGGAAAATGATTCATGAGGCTTATATGGTTCGGCCAGGTAGCGGATGCAAGGAGTTTGCCCATTTTTTCAAGAATTCCCGGAAGTGTCAGGCTGAATATTTCCGGCACGAGTTCATATGCCCTGGAAATGCAAAAATTCGCTAGTTCATAATTGTTCTCATCATTCCATGGGGCCAATGAAAGCGGTTCAACAGGCTTTCGGGAATAGCCGATTTCAAGAGTTCCGAAAATCAGTTTTGTCGGAATTTTCTCTTTGTTGGACCAGTTTCCCTTGATGGTTTTCATTTTTCCATCATAGAGTGTTTTTTCCGATTCCCAATCGATATGGGATTTGATAAATGAATCCATGTCGCCGATTTTATCACCATAAAGATGGACGGGAAAAAGCGGCATCCAGAGGCGAACCGTTCTTTCGTGGTGATATTTTTCAAAGATATCACGGTCGAATCGTTCTGGGTCAAAACCGGCGATGATTTCAAAATGGGGATCTGTTACGATTTGCGCCTGTATGTCTTTTTCATCCAGAGGGTGGGAGTGCATGAAACCGAAACTTAAGGGCATCCCATATCCTTGGACGGTGCGGATGTTATTCCCATGCCAATCTACAAGTTGAATATAGCAATGTTTAGGAACCGTCCACAAAGTTCCATCAAAACTTCTTTTAAAGCCATTAAGATATTCCTTAAGGTATGTTCGTAAATGGACAGGAGTATCTCCAGTGGAACGGATATCATTTTGAATCTGACGGATTCGCACCTGGTGGAGGAGCATACTGAATTGAGGAGTGTTTTTTTCAATGGCTGTTATACATGCCATCTGCTGAGAATCATTTGTTTTGGCATAGAGGTACAGCAACGCCGTCGGTTGACCGAATTCAAAAAATGGAATTGCAATGAGGTGCCGTATGGTTTCAGCAGGAATCCCGGCGGGAAGGTCACTTTTTGTCAATTCTTTGCCTGAAACACAGATTATCCCCTCCTTCTGGAGAGCCCTTGCAACGATCCTATTGGAAAGGGGAAGAGAAAAGCTATGTGTGTTACAGTCAAGCGGTAACTTTTGCTCCATCTTTCCTGTTCCCCCATTAATAACGAAAGCAGTTCCCCCACTACAGCCAAGAATGGATTGGTAGTATGCCAGTGTTCTTTTTAAAAGATCCGAAAGATCCAATGGCGGACAGGTATTGAACAGATCTAATATGGTTTTCATTAGGCTACCTCTGACGTCAAGATTTCCCGTTTAATAGAGATAACGGTCGCAGGAATTCCACAGTAGGATGGAATAGATTATATAATTGAATGTGGTACAACCCACTAATAAAGTGTAGCTTTGCTTAGTGGAATTCCATTTTATGACATTGGATATCGGTCTTAATAAACTTCTAATATATCAGGATGTAACGTTTATTTGAAGTCTACGGCAGAAACGGTTTTATTTTTCGAATTTAGAGTTGTTGAATTAGATACACCCTACAGATATATGTGAAAAAAGCAAGATATAATAAAAACATCAAGAAATTAAATCTCAGTCAATATTTGCCACAATATCAGGGTAATCGCATTTGGAAATTACCTGTTTAGGATTATCATTATTAACAATCCGTACGTTATTTGGGAAAGCGCTATACCCACAGACAGGCGACATGGTGGCTATTGTCGATTTCCTGCAGTTCGGGTGTGAGGCGGCCACACTCTGGAGCGGCCATGAAGAAGCGGGGATGAAACACACATCCCCGGGGAGGATTGAGGGGACTGGGGGCTTCTCCTTTGAGGATGATGGTTTCGTAGGCACTGTGGGGACGGGCCACGCTAACGAATTGGAAACAGGGATAATAGGCTTAAAAACACCCCCAAAAACATGGCTATTTTGAGCTTTTTGGGGTCAAAAACAGCGATATAGAAATAATAAAATCGAATATTCACAGATAGCAAAAAAATCCATATACCCTATGGTATTCTGAATGAATAATCGGATCGTAATTTTTACAAACGCTATACTCGCAGACAGGCGATATGATGGCCATAGTCGATTTCACGCAACTCAGGCGTGAGACGGCTGCACTCCGGAGCGGCCATGAAACAGCGGGGGTGAAACGGACAGCCCCGGGGAGGATTCAGGGGGCTGGGGACCTCGCCTTTCAGGAGGATGGTTTCGCGATTCTCTTCGATAAAAGGATCGGCGATGGGGATGGCGGAGAGCAGGGCCCGTGTGTAGGGATGAAGCGGATTTTCATAGAGGGTTTGTGAGTCGGTCATTTCTACGATTCGTCCGAGATACATGACAGCTATCCGGTCACTTACATGCCGCACTACGGAAAGATCGTGGGCGATGAAGAGGTAGCTCAGCCCTTCCACTTTTTCCTTCAGATCCTCCAGAAGATTAATGATCTGGGCCTGTATGGAAACATCCAGAGCGGAAATGGGCTCGTCACATACGATCAGGGACGGTTCGCAGGCCAGTGCACGGGCCACCCCGATGCGCTGGCGCTGTCCGCCGCTGAATTCATGGGGGAAGCGGTTTATCATGCCCGAATCCAGACCCACCATCCGGAACAGTTGTTCGATTCGATCCCGGTATTCTCCCCGGGTGGTGCACATCTTATGAATCCTCAAGGGTTCTCCCACAATATTTCCGGCACTCATCCGCGGATTCAAAGAACCGTAGGGATCCTGGAAAATCAGCGTCATTCTGCGGCGGATTTTTCTCAGTTTTTTAGGAGGGAGATGGGTAATATCCTCTTTGTCGAACAGAATTCGTCCGCCGGTAGGGCGGTACTGCCGCAGGATACAGCGGCCGACGGTCGTTTTGCCGCAGCCGCTCTCCCCCACCAGGCCCAGGGTTTCGCCCTCTCTAATGCTGAAAGAGATGTCGTCCACCGCTTTTACTTCCGCGCGCTCTTTTCGAAGCAGCCCGTGGGTCACCGGAAAATATTTTCTCAATTCCTGAAGCTGAAGAATGGTATGCCGGGGTGAAGTGTTCAATGGCATTTCTCCTTCAGGTAACAGCGATAGAAGTGCTGCCCGTCGGCCTGAAAAAGGGGCGGACGGGGGTTTTTGTGACATTCTTCAATCCGGCGTGCGCATCGGGGAAGAAATGCGCAGGTGTTCGGCATGTCGATAAGATTCGGCGGCAATCCTTCAATGGGAAGCAGTTTCTCACCTTTCACGGCGTCCAGCCGGGGAATGCTTCTGAGGAGACCGACGGTATACGGGTGGCGCGGATTTTTAAAAATTTCCCGGGTGGACCCCGACTCGACGATGCGGCCGGCATACATGACGTAGATGCGCTGGGCATAACGGGCCACCAGCCCCAGATTGTGCGTTACCAGAACCAGCGACATTCCCAACTCCGCCACCATGTCTTTCATCAGCTTCAGAAGCTGGGCCTGGGTTGTGACGTCCAGGGCTGTCGTCGGCTCATCGGCAAACAGTATCTCCGGTCTACAGGAGATCGCCATGGCAATCATCACTCGCTGGCACATGCCGCCGCTGAACTGGTGGGGGTAATCGTCGAGACGCGCCCCCGCCCCGGGAACGCCCACCATGTTAAGGAGTTCCACACTTCTTTTCCGCGCTTCCTTCTCCGTCATTCCCAGATGCAGTCTAAGCATTTCGCCGAGCTGCCGGCCGATGGTCAAGACGGGATTGAGCGATGTCATCGGTTCCTGGAATATCATGGAAATTCGTCCGCCGCGAATGGATCGCATTTCACGGCCGTTGACCGGATATTGTAGCAGATCCTTTCCTCCGAAAAGAATCTCCCCGCCGACGATTTCCCCGGGCGCTTTCACAAGCTGAAGCACGGACAGCAGGCTGACCGATTTACCGCAACCGCTCTCGCCGACAATACCGACGATCTCCTTCTCTCCGATGTGGAAGGATACATCGTCGACCGCTTTGACTACTCCGGCTTCGGTCTTGAAGTGGGTTGAGAGGTTTTCGACTGTTAATATATTGGGCATAGTAACTAGAGGGTTCAAGGGTTCAAGGGTTCAAGGGGCCAAGGATTCAAGGGACTAAGGATTCATGGACTACTTTCAAGTGATTTTATCAACGCTCTGAGCATCCTTTCAACCTCTTGAATCTTCTCTATCAATCTCCTGAATTCAGCACTCTCAATGTAGTTGAGATCTGCTGATAATAGCACCTGCGTTTCCAATTCACAGTTCGAACCGTAAGAAATATATAAAAATCTGATGTAATCTGCTGTTGTTTTTCGTCCATATCCTTCCGCGATGTTAGAAACAACAGACACGACAGCTCGCCTGATCTGAGAAACCAGCCCGAATCTTTCTTCATTCGGAAATTCTTTTGTGGCCGTATAGATCTCCAAGCATAATTTGTACCCCTTCTGCCAGACTTTTAATTCTTTGTAATTTTTTAGCATTTTACTTAGCCCCTCGAATCCTTGAATCCTTGAACCCTGATCCCTTATAACAATCCCCTCAACCGCGGATCCAAAGCATCCCGTAATCCGTCCCCGACCATATTAAAGGCGAAAACGGTCAGCATGATAGCCAGGCCGGGGGCGAAGGAGAGTACCGGATTTCGAATCATGTGCTTGTACCCGTCGTTGACCATGGCGCCCCAGGCGGCCCCCGGCGGTTCGATGCCGATGCCCAGGAAGCTGAGGGACGCCTCTGCCAGGATGAGAGCGCCGAGCTGCATGGTCACCAGGACCAGCAGGGGATGCAGGATGTTCGGCAGTACATGCTTCAGAATGATGGATCCGTTTCCGGCGCCCATAAGCTGTGCCGCCTTGACATAGTCGTTCTCCTTGACACTGAGCGTCATGCCGCAGGCGACCCGGGTGTAGTGGGGAATGACGGCGACGCTCAAGGCGATGATCACGTTCTGGATGCCGCCCCCCAGGACGGCTGCCATGACCAATGCCAGCAACAGCATGGGAAAACACATGACGGCGTCGATGCATCTCATGATCACCATATAGAAAATACCGTCAAAATACCCGGCTATCAGCCCGAGGGTAACCCCCACAAGGGAAGCGATCCCCACGGTCAGAAATCCCACCATCAACGCCGTTCGGGAACCGTAGATCAAGCGGCTCAGGGTATCCCGCCCCAGCGTATCACTTCCCAGCCAATGTTGGCTGTCGGGTTGAATCAGGGAGTCGGCCACCCCTACCTGGTAGGGATCATAGGGGGCCAGCAGCGGTGCGAAAACAGCCATCAGCACTACCAGCAACAGAATGATAAATCCAATCGCCACGGTACCGCGGGTAAAGAACACGCGCCGCAATCGCCGCCATTCGCTGACACGGGGAGGGGTCTCGGAATAATCCGCTGCAGCGGTTGACGTCTTGTCCATTGGTTACCCCTTCCGGCCATATCTGATTTTGGGATTGAGCCACGCGTAGGAGATGTCCACGATTAGATTGACCACCAGGACAATAGCGGCGATGACGAAAGTGATGGCCTGCACTACCACGTAGTCCTGGCCGAAAATACTGCTCACCAGCAGTCGGCCGATACCGGGAATGGCAAAAACGGTTTCCACAATGACCGATCCGCCGAAAACCATGCTGACGCCCATGCCCATCAGGGTAATCACCGGAATGAGGCTGTTCTTGAGGGCGTGTTTCAGGATGATCCGGTTTTCACTCAATCCCTTGGCCCAGGCGGTGCGGATGTAGTCCTGGTGGATGACTTCCAGCATGCTGGAGCGCATCTGGCGCGCATTTGCGGCAAGGCTGAAAACCGCAAGGCAGATCACCGGCATGATGACCTGCCGGGTGCTCAACCAGAAGTTTTCAAAGGGCGAGGTATACCCCGCGATCGGGAGCCAGTGGAGCTTGAGGCCGAAGATATAGATCATTAGAATTCCCAGCCAGAAAACCGGCACGGTGACGCCCAGGTAGGTGAGAGGCGTAAGCACCTTGTCCGGCCACCTGCCGC
This sequence comes from Desulfobacterales bacterium, assembly GCA_963677545.2. Taxonomy (GTDB): domain Bacteria; phylum Desulfobacterota; class Desulfobacteria; order Desulfobacterales; family JAFDDL01; genus JBECKW01. The sequence continues at coordinate 21,028 of CAXXKH010000013.1, forward strand.
GCCGAACCGCGGCGATCAATCCCACCGAAAGCCCCAGGAAAACGCTGCACAGCAGGGAGAGCAGACCCAGATGAAGAGTAACCGGAAATCGCTCCAGCATAAGTTTTCCCACTTTTTCCCGGTAAAATATCGATGTGCCGAAGTCTCCCCTGATAATGTCCGAAATCCAATGAAAATATTGCACCATAATCGGCTTGTCCAGGCCGAATTCATGGCGCAGCGCTTCCAGCGCTTCGTGCGGCATGGTATCGAATTCCATGTTCTGCGCCATATAGATCAACAGCGGGTCCCCCGGCAGCAGTCGCATGACGAAAAAAACCGCCAGGCTTACCAGCAGCAGGGTAAGCAATGCCAGGAGCAGTCTGCGTATGATGAATGATGCCATTATTTCGTTTTCTCTTCGGTGCTGCCGATGGGAATTTCCGGTATGGTAAGGATCAGCAGGAAGGAAAGGAGCGACGTAATGGCGCCGACCCAGAAAAGTGTTTTCATGCCGGCCTTCATCGATTTGCGGATGGCATCGACCGTTGGCTGAAAAAGCGCTTCCCCTTCACTTCCCATCTCCTTGAAAGTGTTTTCGAGTGCCGCCATGTCCGGTTTCGAGAGAAGCACCTGGGAATCGATCAGCGAAGCCATGACTTCCCTGTCTGCAATCCGGTTCAATTCTTCCGGAAGGGATGCGGCGAGGGTTTTGGTGTAGGCGGTCTGTTCGACTGAGCCCAGAATGGCGGGGCAGATGGATACACTCATCATGAGGCAGAAAAACGAAGCGCCCATGGCCGCCCCCAGAATTCTTTTAGGGACGGTGTTCTGGATCACCATCGTGTTTACCGTCGGAATGGCTCCCAGTCCCAGACCGGCAAGTGTGGCGATCAGCACACTGAATACAATGGAGGTTTCCTCATCCAGCAGAATGGCGCCGAACATTGCTGCCGTAACGATAGCGTATCCGGTAATATACATCCACTTATAGCGTCTTGTCTTGGCAAGTATAAATCCAACGGGCACACCGACGAAGGCCATCAGCACACTGTACGGTGTGAAGATGCTTCCGCTGAGCGCGGCATCGATGCCCTGGACACCCTGCAAAAACATAGGGAAGTACATCATCATTTCCATCTGTCCGAAAACACTCAGAAAGCCGGCGACCACGATGGTGTTGAAGGAGCGGTTGCGAAGCACAATGGGGTCCAGTATGGGTTCTTCCGTCCTGTACTCCTGGCGGAAGAAAAGAATCCAGGCGATTATCGAAACAGCGAGAATGCCGATTACGGTTGTCGATCCCCATGGATATTTCACGCCACCGAGAGATATACCGATAATTGTCGTTGATGTCGCCGCTATCATCAACAGACATCCCGGGATGTCGATTTTCGGCTTGAACCCGCGATGGGCAAGTGACGGTATACCAACGGGAACAAGGAAAAGACAGAGAATGAACAGCAGGGCCGTCGACCAGAAAAGATATTGCCACCCCCATCCGTCCGCAAACCAGCCGCCAAGTGTCGGTCCGAACACGGCCGCGGCGCCCATCGGTATCTGAAGCAGGCCGATCCACTTGCTGCGCCGGACTGGTGGAAACATATCCCCGACTACGGCGAAAACCAGCGGCATTATCGCCCCGATTCCCAGTGATCTTATGGCAGAGGCGACGATAAAGAAAGCAAATGTCGTGCTGAATATACTCAGGAGAGATCCCGCAAGAGCGGAAATCAGTGATATCAGCAGCATGATCCGGCGCCCGTACATATCGGACAACTTGCCGAAGATAAGGGTGGCAAACGCGCCGAACAGTGCGGGAATCGAAACGGACCATGCATATATCGACATCCCATCCAGGTCCGCGGCTATTCTGGGCCGTGCGATATTGAGCGCCTGGATGGAGTACGCCATCGTTCCGTAAACCAGGAAAACGGCTATTAATCCAAGGACGATGTACCTTTTATCGTAGTTGTACGGAGCGGGTTGTTCCTGGGACATTCCGGTTCCTCCTCTTTACCGATACGAAAAAAGGTGGACAAAATTACCTTGGGGACCACATCCGAGCCAAATTTTTTTCAGGGTAGTAACAGATTCTTAGCAGTTCTTGTTCCATATGACAAGAGGAGGAAACTCGAAGGAACAACAATAATTGACATTGGCCACGAAATGTTATAATATATTGATATGATTTAGTATAAAAAACATTTAGGGTATTTTTTCAGTTATACTAATCATAAGAAGAACTTGAACCTGTTTATAAAGAGCGGTTTCTTTGAACAACCACCAACCCTGGAGGTGCAACATGCAAAATATAAAAATCTCACTGGTGGATAACGATTTCGTGGTTCACGCAAAGGCGGATCTGGTCGAACCGGATACCCAAAACGGCATAATGGATATTATCCGGCATCTGGATGAAGATTTTATTCAGGGTGAAGGGGCATATCTTGAAATATGCGGTTTAAGAAAATGCACGCGTAAGTTCGTCATTTCGCGTGTCGAGGCATAGCATCGGCAACAGGAACAAACAATCGCGGAGAGTTCAGTTTAAGGGCGAATCGCCTGGGATTCCAGCCGAACGGATATAGCCTTCGGTCGCGGCTTTCGGGTGCGTCTGAAATTTGTATCTCATTGTTAGAGGAGGTGTGTTGATGGATCGGGACACATTTGAAAACCTGATGTACAAGGCAAAATCATTTAAAAAAGTTGGCAAGCACCCCGAATACTGGACCGGGTATATGCATGGTCTGCGGCGCGGATTTCACGGTGAAGAATTCGGAACCAGTCATGAACATCATTTGTGGATGACGGCTTGTGAAAATGAAATACAGAAGCTGCGTTCCCGGGGGTATCGCGACGGCTTTGATTGCAGTATACAAGCCAGCGCGGATTGCGAGACGTAGCGGCCTGTTAATTCACAAGCCCGATTGCCCCTGCCATAGACCGCCTTTGGGCGGTCTATTTTTTTATTTCTCACGAGCCAATTTCAAAACGCCCCATTTCGGCCGATCTCTACGTTGGGCGGAAATTTCAATCCTCGAAATATGCCCAATATGTCTGTGGTTGAAATTTCCGCTCCGTCTTGAGCTTGGCCGAACTGAAACGTTTTGAAAATGGCTCTCACATCATGTTTTTCATCAGTATAGCTTATCTTTACTCAAGTTTTTTATTGACACTTAAACATCGGTTCTGTATGCTTAACATAATTTAACTTAAATTTCAATTAGATATGGTTGTTATCAACCGCCGTTGCCAGAGGCCTCTCCAGCATAGGCTTTTTTCTTTTCGGTGTGCCGTATCCAGGGAATTGTATGGAAATCATACCTGAAAAGCAGCCTGCCTGCCCGAACGAAAATGTATGGGGTAATGTGCCGAAAAACGGGTGTGATGTATTATCTGAGGTGTGTCCCCCGCTTTCGCCGCCGCGGAACGTAATATTATTCCCGAATTCCGAAAAAGAGCACCGTCTATTAGAGCATGGGACACCATTGAAAGAAAGGAGACAATAAAATGGCCAGTATCGCTGGAATTATATCCCAGCACGGTAAAACGGATTTCAATTGTGCACGGCAGATAGATAAAATGCTTTCACTCATGAGGCACCGGGGGCCGGATAATACGACTATTCGCTCTTTGACGGAAGACAGGGGGGCACTCGGGGCGAATGAGATCAATCTTTCTCCGGACAGAACACGCTGTGCTTCCCTTGCGGGCGATCCCTATATTCTTTTCGACGGAAAGATTTTTAACAGCCGTGCGGATAACCGGTCAGATATAGAAGTATTTCGTGACTATTATGAAAAATACGAGGGGGAATGTTTTTCAAAACTGGATGGAAGTTTCGCCTGCGCCCTTGTAGAAAACAATGACGAGGTCATACTGGCCAGGGATCATGTCGGCGCCCGGCCTCTTTTTTACGGATCCAACAATGGCACTTTTTTCTTCTGCACGGAGATGAAGGGTCTCCGGGATCATGTCAGATTCGGCATCAAGGAACTTCCTCCAGGGCATATTTACTCCACCAAAAAGGGCTTATCCACTTTCAATGCTTTTGAGCCGGATATTCCCGAACCGTCGGATTTGAAGGAAGCAGCCGCCATCCTGAGGGATCTTCTGATAGAAGCCGTGGAGAAAAGAATGGACGATGTCCAGGCCGTATCCCTGAGCGGCGGGCTGGACAGTTCCATTGTGGCGACCATTGCCAAGGAATTCAATCCCGACCTTCATCTTTTTACCGGCACCGTCAAAAGCGCACCGGGACCGGATTTGGAAAATGCCGAATTGATGGCCGATTTTCTCGGTTTGGAACATCATATCTATGCGATCACCGATGAGGAGATCGAGCAGTTCATTCCGGAAGCTGTCTGGTACCTGGAGAGTTTCGATGAAGATTGTATTTCCGGTATTATTTCCAATTATTTCGTTTCCAGAGCGGTCAAGCCGTATTCCAATGCCGTACTGGTGGGGGAAGGCGCCGACGAGCTGTTCGGCGGATACCGTATGGTCCTGAAGAATCCGAAAGTGAAGACACCAGAGCAACGTGAACAGATCGCCCGGAATCTGGTGGAGATTGCTTATAATACCGCCCTGCGGCGTCTCGACAGGGCCTGGATGGGAAACGGTGTACAGTATAAAACGCCTTTTCTGGATACCCGCGTCGTCGCTTTCAGTGAAAAGATCCCCATGGAATGGAAGATATACGGCGAGAAACAGATCGAAAAATATGTCCTGAGAGAAGCCTTCAGGGATTTATTGCCGGAAAAAATCGCCAACCGCGAGAAACTCAGATTCGCCATGGGCACCGGTATGGACGATGTCATGGATGCGATTGTCTCGAAGAAGATTGATCCGGACGAAATCAAGAACCGGCCGAATGCCGTTTACGGTCTCCCTTTCTCGACGTTCAAGGAGCTTTACTATTACGACGAATTTCTCCAGCAGTTCCCGCCCTCATATGAACTGCAGACTGTTCGCTGGGATCCGTTCAAGTAAGAATCGGGCTGTCAGGGGTCCCGGCACGGGAGTTCCCGACAGCCGGAAATCCCTGCTTTGAAAAAGACTGAAACGTGGAAACAAAAAAGGGTTGCGCTTGTCAGCTTAACCCTTTGTTCTTACCGTGGTACGCCCGGCAGGATTCGAACCTGCGATCTTCAGCTCCGGAGGCTGACGCCCTATCCCCTGGGCTACGGGCGCAGTTGATGCGAGGGAAAGTAACGGATCATCGTCTTTAAGTCAAGCACGAAAATAATCCCCCCCTAAAGGACAATCCCCCCCGTTTCGATCGCTTCCTTGATTTCACCAACCAGGTAGAGGGATCCGGCTACACAGACCACATCTTCGGGACGGCTTGTCTCTATGGCGTGCCGAAGGGCGGCGGGTGCATCGGGGATGACGGTGACATCCCGGATGATTTTTTCGGCTTCTTCCGCAGTGCATCCGGGGGGATGGACCGGTCTATTTTCGGCTGTGTGAGGATCGCCTTCGTGCACAGCGGCAGCAGAAGCGCCAGCATTTCCGGGTATGCCTTATCGTCCAGAATACCCGAGACCAGCGTAATGTGTCTGCCGGAAAACCGTTCCGACAAGAATTGCGAAAGGAGGCGGACCGCCGCCATGTTATGCGCGCCGTCCAGCAATACGGTGGGTGTCTCCGAAAGGATCTCCAGACGGCCGGGCCATCGGTTTTCCAGGAGTCCTTTTCGGACGTCAGCTATTGGCAGTCGGGCTGTTTCCTTCAGGTCCAGAATTTCACAGGCGGCCATGACCAGGGCTGCATTGTTAATCTGGAATCGGCCCAGGAGACCGGCCCTCATGCCTTTATGGACCGAGCCCTCCCCCCCGTAATAGGTAAACGACTCGCTTCCCCTGTTTCGACGGGTTCTGAACTCTTTTCCGGAACGGTATACCGGCGCCTGCTTCCGTTCGGCCTGTTCCAGGATAACGGATTCCGCCGACTTTTGGGAAACACCCGTGACGACCGGGATACCCGGTTTGATGATGCCGGCCTTTTCATAGGCGATTTGGGAAATGGTTTTTCCGAGGTACGACTGGTGCTCAAGGGAAATGTTTGTGATGATAGAGAGTTCCGGGGCGATCATGTTGGTTGCATCCAGCCGTCCCCCCATACCGGTTTCAATAATCGCCCAGTCCACCTGTTGATGGCCGAATTCGTGAAAGGCCATAGCGGTGGAAAACTCGAAGAAGGTCGGCTCCCGGTCTCCCCGGTGGACCGATCGAACGGCTTCGTAAGTGGCAACAACCCTGTCATTGGTAATGGGCTGACCGTTGACGCGGATCCGTTCATTGAAATGGACGAGGTGGGGAGATGTGTACAACCCGACCTTGTAACCGGCCAGCTGGAAAATCGTAGCCAGGGCGGAGGCTACCGAACCTTTTCCGTTCGTGCCGGCCACATGGATACTCCTGAACGTCTCCTGGGGGTTGCCGAGTCCGTCCAGAATTCCTTGAATAGTAGACAGGCCCAGGATAATGCCGAAACGTCTCAGGCCGTACATCGTTTTTAAGCACGATTGGTATCGATCGTCTGATGTTGTCATAAATGTTGTCTGGAATCGGCTCTGTTGAGAAAGGGTGTCATAAAAAAACCCGGCAGGTCGGGTCTACCTGCCGGGCTAATCGAAAAATCGCAACGTTTTACCGGCGGTATCTGCTTCTCGCCGCGGCAATACGCTGACGTCGCAATGCTTCGCGTTGCTTGCGACGACGATATTCACTTGGTTTTTCGTAGCTTTTTTTCAATTTCAACCGCTTGAAAAGGCCGTCATTTTGGATTTTTTTCTTTAAAATGCGCATTGCTTTTTCAAGGTCGTTGTCCAAAACCTTGACGTGAATTTCCTTCAAATGCCTCGCCCCTTTCTTTCCATCGGATTTGCGCAAGTATTAATCTATTCCGATGGTTATTTTTATCTCACTTCTGAACAGCAACTGCAACTAATATTACATTCGAACTTCTTTTTCAAGAGAAAAAATATTGTTAAATGTTTTCAAGGGCCGAAAAAATGTTTGCCGTGATCTCCTCAACCTTACCGACCCCTTCGATCCGGACGTATTTCGGTGCTCCGGCCTCTCCGGTAGCTTCCCAGTCCTTATAGTAGCCGATAAGCGGTTCCGTCTGATCGTGGTAGACGTCCAGGCGTTTCTTTACCGTCTCTTCCTTATCGTCATCACGTTGGACCAGCGGCTCTCCCGTGACATCATCTTTGCCCTCTTCCTTGGGCGGATTAAAAACGATATGATAGGTGCGGCCGCTTGCGAGATGGGCCCTGCGGCCACTCATTCGCTTGATGATCTCTTCATCAGGCACATTGATATCCACCACGGCATCGATGGGAACTCCCGCTGCTTTCATGGCGTCCGCCTGGGGAATGGTCCTGGGAAAACCGTCAAAGAGAAATCCTTTTTGACAGTCTGCCTCCTGGATGCGGTCTTTGACAAGGCCGATGATGACTTCATCCGGAACGAGACCGCCGGCATCCATGAACTTTTTGGCTTCTTTTCCTAAATCGGTTCCCGCCTTTACGGCAGCCCTGAGCATGTCACCCGTTGAAATCTGGGGGATCTGATATTTTTCTTTGATCAGGTTTGCCTGCGTTCCTTTTCCGGCACCCGGGCCGCCCAAAAGAATAAGACGCATGATGTTGCCTCCTTTAAATTATATTATTAGTAAAATGTATATCTCGGCCAATTTCAAAACGTCCTATTTTGACACATCTCCAGTCGGTCGATCCGCTCTGGGCCTGATCCCGATTGTTGCGGGAAAACGTTTTAAAAATGGCTCATCTGACTATTTTCTATAATTATTTGTCAAAAGAGGGACTCATAGCCACAGATAATGTAATAAGTCAAGGCTAAAACCCCTGGATTATCTCCCGGACCATCCCCAGGGCAGATTCACGATTCGTGAGACTGCCGGACACTCTTTCCTCTTCCAGACGGGTCAGAATTTTCTTGAAGTCAGCCGAGGGCGAAAGCCCGAAAACGGTTATGAGATCCCGGCCGGTGACCAGGGGGGGCTGTGCCTTTAAGACAAGGTATGTTTCGTAATAACTGTTCAGCAGTTGGTGTATAAAGTTTATGAAATCTTTTGTGTCTCGGGGTTTGCAGTGGCATTCGCTTCTGGATTCGGCCAGGGCATGCAAAAGAAGAGGAGGGGTATGCTTGCCTGTCTTCATGAAAAACCGGGTAATCTCAAGTGGATCGAGCGTTTTTTTGCAGTGGTGATTATACAGGCGTCGGGGTGTTTCGCGGTTCAGCACGACATCGGTAATAAGGTGCTGTTCTTTTTTGGACAGCCGCAACCGGTGACACATTTTCAGCATGAGTGCCAATGTCGCTGTCTTCTGATAATCGGTCCGGGGATCACTTGATGGTAATTCCTTAGAATTCAATGGATTGCCCAGAGGATGCAGAATAGCAGTGCACTTGAGCCAGGACGCCTGGTCCGGGCTCACCGGAGAGGCGCCATCCGTTTCTCCAGCGGGAAAGCCGGGCGGGAGATCGCCTAAAAGGTTTTCCAACTGTCTGTATATCGACAGGGCGCGATTCAGCGGGCGGGATGCGCCTCCCGCCATGGATCCGGAATACCGGTAAAAATCGAGCTCCGGGAATATCGAGGCGAGCAGACCGGTCCCGGCCATGTCGTAAATACAGGGGTAGGATTTTTTGCACGAAAAAAGCGTATGCAATTCGGAACGAATCCGCTCCCCCGCGGATTGGCGGATCAGTTTTGCATCCCGGGAAATGATCGAGATGGTTTGGGCTTCGATGGAAAAACCGAGAACGGCCGCGAGTCGAAATACCCTGAGCAGGCGGATGGGATCGTTTGCAAAACTCTTGTCCGAGACCATCCGAATGCATTTTTCAGCCAGATCCCGTTGTCCTCCCAGTGGATCCACAAGCTTTCCCGAAGCGAGATCGATGGCCATGGCGTTAATGGTAATATCCCGGTTCCCGAGGTCATGGCTGATGGTGGGACCGTTAAAGCCGGTGATGTCCATAACGATTCCGCCTGCAAGCACCCTGAAGCAGGTTTTGCCGGGACGGCCCATTCGAACAAGGCGGCCGTGGTTTCTATCAGCGGTCGATCGGGCAAATTTTTCTGGATTTCGGGAAACGGCGATGTCATAATCAGCCGGCGAAAGCCCCAGAAGCACATCCCTGGTTGTGCCGCCGACGAGATAGACGCCTTCCCGTTCGGGAAGCAGGCTGGGATCGAAAGGCAGATCGGGTGGTTTCATTGGTCATTAGCCATTAGTCACTGGTCATTTGCTGAATATAAACCATAATATACTTTTTCAAAATGAGCCACCTTCAAACTGTTTCAATTCCTGTCCATTTGACCGTTGCCGTTACCGGTAGTGCCGGGTCCGGGAAATCCTTCGTATGCGGGCAGCTTGCCCGGAAGGGAGGGGAATTGATTGATGCCGACCAGGTGGCGCGGGATGTCGTGAAGCCGGGCACCGAAGGACTTGGAAAAATTGTCGATTATTTCGGTAAGTCCGTGTTGACCGGAGACGGTATACTTGACCGCGCGGCATTGCGTCGCCGGATCGTGTCTAATGCCCGCGAGCGCAGGGCGCTGGAGGCGATGCTGCATCCCGTGATTATCACTGAGATGGAAGCCAGGATCAAAGCGGCACACGATGCGGGGCATGCCCTGGTGGTGGCCGAAGTACCCCTTTTGTTTGAACTCGACATGGCGTCCAAATTTGACAAAGTGGTACTGGTCAAGGCTGACCGGGATGTCAAAATAACGCGGCTGATTAAAAGAGATCATGTTTCGAGGGCGGATGCGAAAAGACTTCTTAATATCCAGATCCAGGATGATGAAAAGGAAAAACAATCTGATTTTGTTATAGAAAATAATGGCTCAAAAGATGAACTGATAAAAAATGTTGACCGGTTGTACGAGATGATTTATTTTATACTAACGGCCGGAGGCGAAATTACTTGACAGGGCTATAAACTTGGGTTAGAGCCTGCATGAGCTTGGGCACCCGCCTGTTGGAGAGAATAGCCTTATTCTTCTTTCAGCAATCATTGTGCACACTTAAATCTCCAGTATTATCAACTAAGGACCTTTTATGAGGACCTTTCTGCTCTCGGTAAATTCTGAGGTATATATTTACATTAATTTTATTTACAGCGGGGTAAGCAAGGAATGAACATCGTTGAACTCAAAGACAAAAAGATCAGTGAACTGACCCAGATGGCCAAAAAATTCAATATCGACGGGGCCGCCGGGATGCGAAAGCAGGAGCTTATTTTTGCGCTCCTTCAGGCACAGATCGAGAAAAACGGCCTGATTTATGGCGAGGGGACGCTGGAAATCCTACCGGATGGTTTCGGATTCCTGCGGGCGCCGGACTATAACTATCTGCCCGGTCCGGACGACATCTATGTCTCTCCATCCCAGATCCGACGTTTCAACCTCAGAACCGGGGATACCGTCTCCGGCCAGATACGACAGCCGAAAGAGTCCGAGCGATATTTTGCCTTGCTGAAGGTTGAAGCCGTCAATTATGAGGATCCGGAGGTGGCCAGGGAAAAAATTCTGTTCGACAACCTGACGCCCCTTTATCCCGATCAGAAAATATCCCTTGAAACAGAGGCCGATAACTATTCCACCCGGATCATGGATCTGCTGACCCCCATTGGATTCGGTCAGCGCGGCCTTATCGTCTCCCCCCCCCGGACCGGTAAAACCATGCTGCTTCAGAATATCGCAAACAGCATTACCAGCAATCACAAGGATATCCTGCTGTTTGTGTTGTTGATCGATGAGCGTCCCGAAGAGGTGACCGATATGGAGCGATCCGTCAGGGGAGAGGTGATCAGCTCGACTTTTGATGAGCCGGCCGAGCGTCATGTCCAGGTGGCTGAGATGGTCATTGAAAAGGCCAAACGGCTGGTGGAGCATAAAAAGAACGTAGTGATTCTGCTCGACAGTATCACGCGGCTTGCCCGGGCCTACAACGCGGTTATGCCGCCCAGCGGCAAGATCCTTTCCGGTGGTGTCGATTCCAACGCACTCCAGCGCCCCAAACGATTTTTCGGGGCGGCGCGGAACATTGAGGACGGCGGCAGCCTGACCATTATTGCCACGGCCCTTATCGATACGGGCAGTCGCATGGATGAGGTTATCTTCGAGGAATTCAAAGGAACCGGCAACCTCGAGATTCAGTTGGATCGTCGACTGGCTGACAAGCGTATCTTCCCCGCCATGGACATCAAGAAATCCGGAACAAGAAAAGAGGAACTGCTGCTCGAACCCGATGTGCTCAACCGGATCTGGATTATGAGAAAATTGCTCTCGACTCTCAATCCGATAGACAGTTTAGAATTTTTACTTGAAAAAATGCAAGGAACGCGAGATAATAAACATTTTCTGGATTCCATGAATGCCTGATGCCTGTCCGGAAACGGTTGATGCGTTTCGGCCGGGGCGTTGGCGCCATGGCTTCAGTGAGGTTATCATGCAGTGCGTCTCGGGCGCATAATTTATAGAAGAGGGGATTTATTCATCATGAAAAAAGGTATCCATCCGGAATATGCCAAAACCACGATTACCTGTGCATGTGGAAACACCATCGAGGCAGGTTCCACAAAATCAGATATCACCGTAGAAATCTGCTCTGCCTGCCATCCGTTCTTTACCGGTAAACAGAAACTGGTGGACACGGCCGGACGAATCGAGCGGTTCCGAAGAAAGTATGCAAAATATCAGGAAGCCAATCAGAACGGCCAATAGCTACTGATTTTTCAAAACTAAGGGTGAAAGAGGTGTGCAAAACGCTTCTTTTGCCCTTTTGTTTGTTTGGAACAAAAAACCATGTTTGAAAAACTAATCGGCGTTGAAAATAGATATTCCGAGCTTGAACAGATGCTTGGGGATCCCAAGGTGTTGAAGGACCGTAACGCGTTCCAGAAATTCAGTAAAGAGCATGCTGAACTCGGAAAGGTCGTTGACGCATTCCGGGAGTACAAGCAGGTATCGCAAGATCTCGAGGGCGCCCGGGAGTTGCTGAAGGAAGGAAATCAGGAACTCAGGGCAATGGCCCAGGAGGAGGTCAGCGAACTTGAAGAGCAGTTGGAAACACTTGAAAAAAAGATCAACCTGCTCCTGATACCCAAAGATCCGCTCGATGAAAAAAACATATTGCTTGAGATTCGCGCCGGCACCGGCGGGGAGGAGGCCGGCCTCTTTGCGGGGGATCTCTACAATATGTACTGCCGGTATGCCGAACGCCGGGGCTGGAAAGTGGAAAGCATGAGCCAGAATGTTTCCGGCATCGGAAGCCTTAAAGAGGTGGTGGCCATGATTCAAGGACAGGGGGTCTACAGCCGGTTCAAATATGAAAGCGGCACCCACCGTGTCCAGCGGGTTCCGACAACGGAGACACAGGGGCGGATTCATACCTCCGCTGTTACGGTGGCGGTTCTGCCCGAGGCCGAAGATGTCGAGGTGCACATCGAACCGAGTGAGGTAAAAGTGGATGTTTACCGCTCCACGGGTCCCGGCGGCCAATCGGTCAACACCACCGATTCCGCGGTAAGGTTGACCCATCTGCCGACAGGCCTCGTGGTGACCTGCCAGGATGAGAAATCCCAGCACAAGAACAAAGCGAAAGCCATGAAAGTACTTCGGGCCAGACTCCTGGACCAGAAAGTTCAGGAACAGAACCAGCAGCGGTCAGAAGCCCGGAAGAACCAGGTCGGCAGCGGTGACCGGAGCGAGCGCATTCGGACCTACAATTTTCCCCAGGGTCGGGTGACGGACCACCGCATCGGCCTTACTCTCTACAAGCTCGAATCCATCCTTCAGGGAGAGCTGGATGAAGTGCTGGATTCATTGACGACCCATTACCAGGCCCAGGCCCTCCAGAATGAATCGTTCGAAACAAAACCATCTTCAGGGAGATGAGGGGTCCTGGACAATCCTGAAACTGCTTTCCTGGACGAGTGACTATTTCGCCTCCCGTAGTATCGAGAACCCCCGGGCGGATGCCGAGATACTGCTGGGTTATACCCTCGGTCTCCGGCGTATCGACCTGTATGTGCAGTATGACAAACCCTTGACGCAGCAGGAGTTGGCCCGGTTTCGCGGGACCATTCAGCGGCGTGTTCAGCGGGAGCCGGTGGCCTATATCACCGGTGAAAAGGAGTTTTGGAGCCTGGAACTGAAGGTGACACCGGACGTTCTTATTCCGAGGCCGGAAACCGAATGCCTGGTGGAAACCGCCCTGGCGGTGATTTCCGAAAAACCTGAACAGGGCACCCGGAGGATTCTGGAACTCGGTACAGGCTCCGGCGCCATTATCCTTGCACTCGCGGCGGAACGCCCCGGGGACACCCTGTGGGCAACGGACCAGTCGGAGAAGGCGCTTTCCATCGCCCGGGGCAATGCGGAGCGCCATGGGGTTTCGCGGCGGATCACTTTTTGTCGCGGTGACTGGTTCGCGCCGATTGACCGGGATATCGACGGGTTCGATCTCATATTATCGAACCCGCCTTATATCAGGCGGGGAGATATCCCGAACCTTCAGCCTGAAATTTCCCGTTTCGAGCCGAATGCGGCCCTTGACGGCGGCCCGGGCGGAATCGACAGTCTTGAACATATCATTGCCGCCGCCCCGTTTTATCTGCGAACGGGTGGTTATCTGCTGCTGGAAATCGGGCAGGAACAGAAATTCTTGCTTGAAAGGGTGGTTGAGAAGATGGTGTGTTACGGAGAGCCTGTCTTTATAAAAGACTACAGCGGGTATGATCGGGTGCTAAAGATTAAAAAGAAATAACTGTTGCTTATCCATAATTCTTTTGTTACATACTCTTGATTTATTTCACTCACTACGCACGTTCTGGTGAATGCCCTGCGGTGCTTTGGAAAAAGTTTGGGGCAAAGATGAGCCGGGGCGGTGGAAAAACCGACAAAGGAGAAATTCAATGGCGTACATTACAATGAAGGAACTGCTGGAAGCCGGGGTGCATTTCGGTCATCAGACGAAACGTTGGAACCCCAAAATGAAACCCTATATTTTTGGTGCGAGAAACGGTATTTACATTGTCGATCTGCAGAAAACGGTGCGGATGTTCAAGACCGCCTACGATTTTATAACCGATACGGTGGCAAACGGTCAGACCGTTCTGTTCGTGGGGACAAAGAAGCAGGCCCGGGAATCGATATATGAAGAGGCCAACCGCTGCGAGATGTTTTATGTGCATAATCGGTGGCTCGGCGGCATGCTCACCAATTTCCAGACCATCAAGAAAAGCATCGAACAGCTCAATTTCCTGAACCAGATAGAAAATGACGGCTCCATCAACCTTTATACCAAAAAAGAGCGGTTGAAGTTGGCCAAGTCGCGCGTCAAGCTCGATAACAACCTGGGCGGAATCCGGATGATGTCAAAGTTGCCCGGCGCCATGTTCGTAGTGGATCCGAAGAACGAAGCGATCGCCGTTATGGAAGCAAAAAGACTCGGCATTCCTGTTGTGGCTATTGTGGATACGAATTGTGATCCGGAACCCATTGATTACCTCATTCCGGGAAATGACGATGCCATTCGTTCCATTCGACTAGTCGCTTCCAGAATCGCGGACGCTTGTATCGAAGGGAAAAAGAAGCTGGAGGAGAAACGTCAGGCCGAAGCGGATAAGGCTGTCGATGAGAAATCGGAGATAGAAGTTGCCAGCGAAGGAATGAAGCCGGGCGAACGGAAGGTGATTTCAGACGGTACAAAGGGGCCTGTCGTGGAAATTATCAAACGCAGTGCGGATGAGCAGGCCGCGGAACAAACCGAAGTGCCTGAAGGAAACGAAGAATAACAGAGACAGGAGACGCATCATGTCAGGGATAAGTGCAGCAATGGTAAAAGAGCTTCGGGAGAAGACCGGGGCGGGAATGATGGATTGCAAAAAAGCGCTGACGGACTGTGCCGGCGATATGGATAAGGCCGTAGACTTTTTGAGAAAGAAAGGCTTGGCAACCGCACAGAAGCGTGCCGGTCGGGAAATGAGCGAAGGCACGATACAATCATATATCCATATGGGCGGAAAGATCGGCGTTATGGTGGAAGTGAATTGCGAGAGTGATTTCGTCGCTAAAAACGAAGATTTCCAGGAATTCGCCCGAAATATCGCAATGCATATTGCGGCCACCAATCCGGTCGCGATTGTACAGGAAGACGTTCCCGAAGAGATTGTCGGCAAGGAGATGGAGATCTACCGGGCACAGGCAAAGGAACTGGGAAAGCCGGAGAACATGCTGGATAAAATTGCGGAAGGCAAGCTTAAAAAATTCTACAAAGAGAATTGCCTGATGAATCAACCCTATGTTCGCAATCCGGAGATAACCATTGCCGATCTGCTTAATGAGCAAATTGCCAAGATCGGTGAGAATATCACCATTAAACGCTATTCCAGATTCCAATTGGGAGAATCCTAAATAGATGGCATTGCCCAGATTTAAGCGAATATTGATAAAGCTCAGCGGTGAAGCATTAATGGGCGACCAGCAATTCGGCATCAGTCCGGATACGCTCAAGTATGTGGCCGACGAAGTGAAAACGATTCACGAACTGGGAGTCCAGGTGGCCATTGTTGTCGGCGGCGGCAACATTTTTCGGGGTGTTGCCGCCAGTTCTTTCGGTATGGATCGAAGTCCCGCCGACCATATGGGGATGCTTGCGACGGTCATCAATTGCCTGGCGTTGCAGGGCGCGCTGGAATCGGGCGGCATGCACACACGAATGCAGACGGCTATTTCCATGCATGAAGTGGCGGAGCCCTATATCCTTCGGAGAGCGATTCGTCACCTTGAAAAAGATCGGGTGGTCATTTTCGGCGCCGGGACCGGTAATCCGTATTTCACGACGGATACGGCAGCCGTACTGCGTGCGATGGAAATACACGCGGAGATCGTACTGAAAGCGACCAAAGTGGACGGTATCTATGATGCGGATCCGGAGACAAACAAGGACGCCAAACTGCTGAAGCGTATCACTTATCGGGAGGCGCTGGAAAACAACTGCGGGTCATGGACCTGACAGCCATTTCTCTGGCCATGGACAACCAACTGCCCCTGGCTGTTTTCAGTCTCACTGGAAAGGGGAATATCAAGGCGGTTGTGTTAGGGGAGGACGTGGGGACCCGGATAAATCATTGAATTTGAAATGTGAGATTTCAAATTTGAAATTACGGCTTCGCCGGTTGGGAGGAATTATGATCGAAGGGACATACGAAGAAACACGAGACCGAATGAGCAAATCGATCGCGGCGCTCAAGGGAGAAATCAAGCGTATTCGTACCGGCCGCGCGTCTGCATCTCTTCTGGACGGGATTCGCGCCGATTATTACGGCACACCGACACCGCTTAACCAGATGGCGTCGGTATCGGTTCCCGAAAGTCGACTGATCATGATTCAGCCATGGGATGTCACGGCCATAAAGGAAATTGAAAAAGCCATCCTCAAATCCGATTTGGGGTTGACCCCTTCAAACGATGGAAAGATAATCCGTATTTCCATTCCGCCGCTTTCAGAGGAGCGAAGGAAACAACTGGCCAAGGTGCTCCACAAGACATGCGAAGACTATAAAGTTGCCATTAGAAATATCCGCCGGGATTCAAATGAGTTGATCAAGGGGTTTAAGAAGGATGGCGATATAGCCGAAGACGACGCTTTTAAAGCCCAGGATGAAATTCAGAAAATTACCGATGGGTATATAAAGCAGGTGGACGAGGTTTACGCGGAAAAAGAGAAGGAAATCCTTGAATTCTGATATGCCTTCATCCGCGGTTTCGAGTCTGGACATGACACGACTGCCCGGTCATGTGGCAATCATCATGGATGGAAACGGCCGGTGGGCGAAAAAAAGGCTCCTCAACCGGGTAAAGGGGCACGAGCAGGGGACGGAAACTGTCCGGATCATTGTTCGCACCAGCCGGAAAGTCGGCATCAAAGCCCTGACCCTGTTTGCATTCTCCACGGAAAACTGGCAGCGTCCCAAAACAGAGGTGACGGCGCTTATGGGGCTGTTGGCCCGGTTTCTCAAATCCGAGAGGGATGAACTGCTTAACAACAATATCCGCCTCTGTACTATCGGCGAAACTGATCGGCTTCCCGGAAAGACCCGGCAGATACTGGAAGATATTATTGCACAGTCGGCTGAAAACGACGGCATGCTGCTCAACCTGGCGCTCAGCTATGGCGCTCGATCCGAGATTGTGCGAATGGTCGGCCGGATCGCCCGGAAGGTCAAAGAGGGAAAGATGGACCCCGAGGCCATTGATGAAAGCACGGTGGCCGATCATATGTATACCTGCGCGATACCGGATCCCGATCTGCTGATTCGAACCAGTGGCGAAATGCGCATCAGCAACTTCCTGCTCTGGCAGATTGCATACACCGAGATTTTTGTCACTGATACCCTGTGGCCGGACTTCTCCCGGGAAGAATATCTCGGGATTCTCGAGGCGTACCAGCACCGGAACCGACGGTTTGGAAAGGTCGATCCTCGATAGCGGCCAAGCCGGCTGCACTAAAATGTAGATCAAATTTATTATGAGTACGGATTAAAGGGTATAATCAGGTTTCAGGTGTCAGGTGTCAGGTGCCAGGAGTGGAAAACGGGAGACTGACGCCTGACACCTGAAACCCGAACGGAATAATAAACTGCAATATTTTAATGGGTTGTGTTCCATAGCGTCAAACAGCCTTGGAAAGGGGTTTTAAGCCGGTCTTCATGCATTTAAAACGGTGGTTGACAAGTCTGGTACTCGTTCCCGTCCTGGTGCTTCTTCTCTTGAAGGGCGGTATTCATCTGTTCTCTTTGTTTGTTGCACTGGTCTGTTTTTTATCTCTTCGTGAATTTTACCATATTGTCTTCAAGGACAATATCTCCTCTTTCGTCCGCTATGTGTCCGCCTCGGGATATGTTGCGGGGCCGGCCGTCGTTTTATGCGCCCATTTTTTCCCGTTGACGTGGCTCGTCTTTTTATTTTTCCTTGCACTGATGCTTCCCGGATTGTTTTGCATGCGGGAATTCAAGGCGGATGCCGGTATTCCATCGATTCTGGCTTTTCATGCGTTGGGGATGGTTTATATCTCTCTGGCAATGGTGGACCTTGTGCTGATTCGCCACACTGAATTCGGCGTCCAGTGGATTTGTCTGATTCTCTGTGTGGTGTTTTCCGGGGATATCGCAGCGTATTATGTCGGTTCTTACCTGGGAAAACGGAAACTCTGCCCGGCAGTGAGTCCCGGAAAAACCGTTGAAGGGGCGCTGGGGGGACTTGCTGCCAATCTCGCGATCGGTTTTGTGATGTCGAGTCTGTTGCTGCCGACGGTGTCCTTCGGAACAGGCGCGCTCTTTTTTGTCGCCGTTGGTGTGGCCGGCCAGGTGGGAGACCTGTTCGAATCCATGCTCAAGCGGTCCGCGGGTGTCAAAGACTCGGGGAATCTTCTGCCCGGCCACGGGGGACTGCTGGATCGCATTGATGCGCTTCTGTTCGCTATCCCGGTTGCCCTGGCTATGTTGAGTAATCTTTTATAAGCAAACCACAAAGACACAAAGAAGCGAATGATGAAACAATTATCCATACTCGGCTCTACCGGTTCCATCGGGTGCAATGCGGTTTGGGTCGCCCGGAAGTTCCCGGACCGTTTCCGGGTCCGGGCCCTGGCTGCGAAGGATAAGATCTCGATTCTTTCCGAGCAGATCGAGGCACTTTCCCCTGATATTGCGGTGGTGATCGATGAACAAACCGCCGGGGCGTTGCGGGCACTGCTGCCGGCCGGCTGTCGGACAGAGATTCTTTTCGGGGAGACGGGATACAACGCAGCCGCCACGATGACGGGGGTCGATCAGGTAGTAGTCGCCATGGTGGGCGCTGCGGGACTGATGCCGACTCTGGCGGCCATTGATGCATCGAAAGATGTGGCGCTTGCCAACAAAGAGACCCTGGTGATGGCCGGCGCCGTGGTTATGGGCCGGGCAGCGGAAAAAGGGGTTCGGATTCTCCCTATCGACAGCGAGCACAGCGCGATATTCCAATGCATGACCGGGCATCGGCGGCAGGATCTCGATAAAATCATACTGACGGCGTCGGGCGGTCCTTTTCTTTCCCGGCCCCGGAGTGATTTTGAAACCATAGGGGTTGAAGAAGCTCTGAAGCATCCCACCTGGTCCATGGGACCCAAAATCAGCATCGATTCAGCAACCCTGATGAATAAAGGACTGGAAGTGATCGAGGCGAAATGGCTCTTCGATCTCTCCCATGAACAGATCGATGTGCTGGTTCATCCCCAGAGTGTGATTCACTCCATGGTTTCCTTCCGGGATGGGGCTGTTCTGGCACAGCTCGGCGTTCCCGACATGAAAGGCGCTATTGCCTATGCATTGAGTCATCCCGGTCGCCTGGATCTGTCCCAGCCGTCGCCGGACTTCGCCGGTATCGGTACCTTTACCTTTGAAGCACCTGATTTCGAGAAATTTCCGTGTCTGGCCCTGGCGTTCGAGGCTATTAAGGCCGGCGAAACCATGCCGGCGGTTTTGAATGCGGCAAACGAAGTGGCGGTGTCCGCGTTTCTGAACAAACAACTCGCTTTTTCCAAAATTCCGGACCTGATCGGCCGTGTCATGCAACGGCACCATGTTTCCTCCCATTCCGGACTCGATGATATCCTCAACGCCGATGCATGGGCCAGGGATGTCGCCGAGGAACTGGTTCCTGAAATTTAAGGGCGGCGTTTGAGTATTTCTTTGTGGTCTTGGTGCCTTTATGGTAACAGAAGGCAACTTCAAGAACAGACACTTATTAGACGAGGGATAATAAGAGGTATATGAGCACGAACATTATCGCATTTGTCGTTGTCCTTGGCGTTCTGATTTTTTTTCACGAACTGGGCCATTTTCTCATCGCCCGTCTGTTCGGCGTCGGGGTTGAAAAATTTTCCCTTGGATTCGGGCCCAAGCTGTTCGGAAAAACCGTCGGAGACACCGACTACCGGATTTCCGCTATCCCCCTGGGTGGGTACGTGAAAATGGTGGGGGAGGAACCGGGCAGTGAAGTCGATCCCGAGGACCTGCCGCGCTCTTTTACTCATAAAAAGACCTATCAGAAGATGTTGATTGTTGCGGCCGGCCCCTTTTTCAACCTGGTGCTGGCGGCACTGATTTTTTTCGTCCTCTTTTTGTCCAGTGGTGTGTATGATCTCAAACCATCTATCGGTGATGTGAGTCCCGGGACGCCCGCGGAAATGCAGGGGCTCGAAAAAGGCGATCTTGTTCTGGCCATCGACCGGAAGCCGGTGGGCACCTGGGACGAAATGGCCCAATTTATAACCGATAGTGACGGTCACCCCCTTCGTTTTACCATCGAACGCGGTGATTCGGTGATCGATATCGCTGTTACGCCTGAGCTGAGTACAACCCAGAACCTTTTCGGTGAAGATGTCGAGCGGTACATGATCGGCGTGACCAACGGCGGAGACTATATCGCCCGGGACATCGGCGTCGGGGGAGCGCTCCTGGAAAGTGTGCACTACACGTATCGTTTGACTGAACTGACCGTTATCAGTATTGTGAAACTCATACGGGGTACCATTTCACGAAAAACCCTAGGCGGCCCCATCATGATCGCACAGATGGCGGGGGAACAGGTCAGAGAGGGGATGGAAAGCTTTATGTTTTTCATTGCGCTTCTCAGTGTCAACCTGGCGATCATCAATTTTGCGCCCATTCCCGTGCTCGACGGCGGACATCTGTTCCTGTTTTCCATCGAAGCGGTTATTCGGCGCCCCCTGAATACCCGAATGCGGGAGGTGGCCCAGCAGATCGGTATATTCATCCTGCTCTTTTTGATGATATATGTTTTTTACAATGATATTCACCGGCTTATTTTCAACTGAAAAAAGGCAACATGGCACATCGACTCGAAATCACATTGAAACAGGGTCTGCCGGACGCCGAAGGTGAGGGCATCCGTCAAAAGGCAAAGAACTATTTCGGTATCGAAATCGACCGTATTCGAACCATCCGGATGGTCATCATCGATGCCGATTTTACCCCGGATCAGCTTTCGATCGTTCAAAGGGAGGTGTTTACCAATCCGGTGACCCAGCGTTCCTCTTACGCACCCCTTGACGAGCCGTTTGACTGGAATATCTGGGTCGGATTCCGGCCCGGTGTTCGTGATAATCCCGGGGCCACGGCCGTGGAGGCCATCGAAGATGTACTGGGGATTCGTCTCAGACCCCATGAGGCTGTTTATACCTCCAAGCGATATTGCGTGACGGGTCAGGGGCTTTCCGAAGCGCAGATGGACCGGATCGCCGGCGGACTTCTGGCCAACGACATCATTCAGCAGTGGCGGATTATTTCCAGGGAGGAGTGGCAGCCGGAAGAGGGGGTCGGCATCATTATTCCCAAGGTTCGCCTGGACCACACACCGACGGTGACGACACTTCCGGTAACAAGTGACGCCGAGTTGAAATCCCTTAGCGATGAACGAAACCTGGCCCTGAGCGCGAATGATATCCCCATTATCCGCAATTACTTCACAAATCCGGACAATGTGGGAGAGAGAGCGCCTGTGGGGCTTACCGATCCCACTGATGTGGAACTGGAATATATCTCCCAGGCCAGAAGCGATCACTGCAACCACAATACCTTCCGGGGGAAGTTTTTTTACCGCGACCCGGTTTCCGGTGAGGATGTGGTAGAGGACAACCTCTTTAAAACCTACATTCAGGGACCTACCCTGGCACTCAAGGAGAAAAAGGAGTGGGTGGTTTCGGTGTTGTGGGACAACGCAGGGGTGGGCCGGTTCGATGACAATCATAATTACGTGATTACCGGAGAGACCCATAACTCCCCATCCAACATGGAGGCCTATGGCGGCGCCATTACGGGTATTGTGGGCGTGTACCGGGATCCGCTGGGCACCGGAAAAGGTTCCCGGCTCATTATGGGGAGCTACGGATTCTGTGTAGGGCCCCGGGACTATGACGGGCCGCTGACGCCCCGGCTGCATCCCCGAAGGCTGCTGGACGGCGTTATTGAAGGCGTCCGGGACGGCGGCAACAAGAGCGGGGTGCCAACACCCTTCGGCCAGGTGACGTTTCATCCCGGGTATATGGGCAAGTGCCTGGTATTTGTCACTGCGCTGGGGTTTATGCCCGCAACGGTTCAGGGGACACCCTGCGAAGAGAAGACCACCTCTCCAGGCGAGTTGATCATCATGAGCGGCGGCCGGGTGGGCAAGGATGGTATTCACGGCGTGACCGCATCCTCAGAGGTTTTTTCGGAGAGCACACCGGCTGGCCATGTCCAGATCGGGGATCCCTACACCCAGAAAAAGATGCACGATTTTCTCCTGGAGGCCCGGGACTTGGGCCTGATTCAGTTTATTACCGACAACGGGGGCGGCGGGCTCTCCTCTTCGGTGGGGGAATCGGCCCTGCTTTCAGGTGGCTGCGAGGTTGAGCTGGAGAAGGTACCCCTCAAATACGCGGGGCTCGACCAGTGGGAAATCTGGATTTCTGAATCCCAGGAACGGATGACCATTGCCGTGCGGCCGGAGGATCTGGACCGGTTTATGGCCCTTTCGAAGCTTCATGCCGTGGAGAGCACGGTTATCGGCCGGTATACCGACACGGGGAAACTTCATATTACTTATGAGGGAAAGACGTGCGCCTTTGTGGACCTGGACCTTCTCGAATCCGGGTTCCCGCAATGGGAGTTTGAAGCCGAGTGGCTTCCACCATACCAGCGCGGTCTGAACGAGCCGGTCCTTAACCCGCCCAAGGATTATGGCCGGTTGCTGTTGGATCTCCTGTCCCGACCCAATATCTGTGCAAAGAACTGGGTGGCGCGGCAGTATGACCATGAAGTCCAGGGCGGCAGTGTCGTGAAACCGTTGGGGGGCGTGGGGCGCGATGTGCCCAGTGATGCGGCGGTTATCCGGCCGGTGCTGACTTCCGAAAAGGGACTTGTTTTTTCCCAGGCACTGATTCCTTTCTATTCCGCCATCGATGCCTACCACATGACCGCCTGCACAATCGACGAGGCGGTCCGCCGGCTCATTGTCGTGGGGGGAGATCCGAGCCATATCGGCGGTGTGGACAATTTCTGCTGGCCGAGCATTCAGTATGATCCCGAGACCAATCCGGACGGCAAGTTCAGGGCGGCCCAGCTCGTCCGTTCCTGCCGGGCATTGAAAGACCTGTGCATGGCCTACGAAATCCCCCTGCTGTCGGGAAAGGACAGCATGTATGTGGACGGCCATCTCACCGGACGGTACGGTGAATCCCACAAGGTGTCGGCGCTCGAAACGCTACAGTTTTCAGCCACTTCACTGGTGGCGGATGTCAAAAACTGCGTGTCGATGGAACTTAAAGCGCCGGGTGACCTTGTTTACATCCTCGGCTTGACCCGAAACGAACTGGGGGCTTCCGAATATTACGAACATCTGGGCTATATCGGCACCCGGGTGCCCCGGGTGGATACCGAAGGGTCGAAGAGAACATATACCGCTCTTTCCCAGGCTATAGAAGGCGGACTTGTGGCTTCCGCCCACGGTATCTACCGGGGCGGTCTCGGTGTTCATCTCGCCATGACCGCCATGGGCGGCGGTCTGGGTCTTGATATCGATTTGGGCAAAGTGCCCGTCGAAGATGGCGACCGGGATGATGTCATCCTGTTTTCAGAGTCCGCCGGCAGGTTCATCGTTACCATTGATCTGAAACACCGGGAGGCGTTTGAAGCCCGGATGGCCGGGGTCTCTTTTGGGAAGGTCGGTACGGTGACGGGTGCGGAAGGTCGTCTGACAGTCCGCGGTCTGGATGCCGAACAGGCGGGCGGTTCGACGATAGATCTTCGAGTATCTGCATTGAAAGAGGCATGGATGGCGCCTCTGGGAGAGTTGATATGACGGAAATAAATGCGCTTGTCCTGACCGGATACGGCCTTAATTGTGATATGGAAACCGCCCATGCCCTCTCGCTGGCGGGGGCAAATCCCCATCGGGTGCACATCAACAAGCTCATATCCGGGGAAGTGGACCTTTCGAATTTCAAAATTCTTGTTTTTGGCGGGGGGTTCAGCTGGGGAGATGATCACGGGGCCGGCGTGGTTCAGGCCGTTCGTCTTAAAACCCATATCGGCGAAGCGCTTCTCCGGTTTATCGACCGGGGAAATCTCGTGCTTGCCATCTGCAACGGGTTCCAGACCCTGGTGAACCTTGGCCTGCTGCCCGGTATCGGAGGGGATTACACCACGCGGTCCGTAGCGATTACCTACAACGACTGCGGGAATTTTCGCGACGACTGGGTGACGTTGCGTCTCAACCCGGAATCCCCCTGTGTTTTTACACGGGGAATGGATGTGATCGAGCTGCCTGTTCGGCATGGCGAGGGAAAATTCTATACCGACAAGGAGACGTTGTTCCAACTGGTTTCCAACAGACAGGTCGTCGCCCAATATGCCGACCGTTCCGGTGCGCCCGCGGAGGGTAAATTCCCCGAGAACCCCAATGGATCGCTTCTCGATATCGCGGGGATCTGTGATGAGACCGGACGGGTCTTCGGCCTCATGCCGCACCCGGAAGCCTATAACCATATTACCAATCATCCGGACTGGATGCGCAGTAAAGAGCTTAACAGGCGGAACGGCGCCGGGATGGCGGGCGGTCCGACGGACGGCATTCGCATGTTTATGAATGCGGTGGCGTATTTAAGTTAAGGGGTCAGACGACTCGAAAGAGAATAACAAGCAAAATGACGGTGGCCACCAGGGCCACCGCCGGCATATGGTCGGATTTAAAACGTTTTAACATCGAATTCTCTTTATGCCCCGCTATATCTTGTCCAGCTCAAAAGCGCTGTGAAGCGCCTGGACTGCAAGTTCCGCATATTTCTTGTCGATGACGCAGGAAATCCGAATTTCCGAGGTGCTGATGAGCCGGATGTTGATATTCTCCTGGGCCAGTGTAGAGAACATTTTGGCCGCAACCCCCGAATGACTTTTCATGCCCACGCCGGTGACGGAAACTTTTGCGATGTCATCGGCTACCAGCACATCCTCCGCTTTGATATCTTTCGCGACTTCCATGGCTATTTTTTCAGCAATTTTGGCATCCGATTTCGTGACCGTGAAGGTGACGTCGGTAAGACCACCGGCACGGGTGTTCTGGATGATCATATCCACCACAATATTGGCTTCGGACAGAGGCGAGAAAATTTTGGCGCAGATACCGGGCTGATCCGGGACTTTTCTCAGGGTAAGCCGTACTTCGTTTTTATCCAGAGTGATACCAATGACCACCGGACGTTCCATATTTGTATCTTCACTCACCAGCATGGTTCCTTCCTCCTCGGAAAAAGATGACCTTACGTGCACGGGCACATTGTATTTTTTTGCGAATTCCACCGAGCGAATCTGCAGCACCTTGGCGCCCAGGCTCGCCATTTCGAGCATTTCATCAAAGGAGACTTTGTTCAGTTTCCGCGCTTTTTCGCAGATATTGGGGTCGGTGGTATAAATGCCGTCCACATCCGTATAGATTTCGCAGACATCGGCATCCAGCGCCGAGGCGATGGCCACGGCCGAGGTGTCCGAGCCGCCGCGTCCCAGCGTGGTGATGTTTCCGGATTCATCGCATCCCTGAAACCCCGCCACAACGACGATGCAGCGTTGGCTCAGCAGTTCCTTGACCCGCGAAGCCTTGATGTTGACAATTCGGGCGCTTCCGTAGGCGCAGTCCGTGGCTACTTCCGCCTGGTGCCCGAGAAGAGACTGGGCCTTGTACCCCATGGACACGAGCGTCATGGCCAGCAGCGCCACCGTGGTCTGTTCCCCGGTGGCCATGAGAACATCCAGTTCCCGTTTTTCCGGGATCTCACTGATTTCATTGGCCATGTGGATCAGACGATCGGTTACGCCGGCCATGGCGGATAGGACCACCACCACGTCGTCTCCTTTATCGAAGGTTTTTATAACCTTTTTGGCAACATTTCGGATACGTTCCAGATTGGCAACGGAAGTACCGCCGTATTTTTGCACAACTAACGCCATTTGATATCTCCCTCAGGGCAGCTCGAAATGTCCTGTGTCAATAGCCATTCGCTGCCATTTAATATCTCCTTTGACTTCAACCTTTTGCATCTCCGCTTATTCCCGAAGGGTCCGTAGCACATTCACCTCCTGAAGTCCATACGCAGTCATGGAAATATTCCGGGTGTCATCGTTTACCATTTCGAAACGAATGGTGATGCCTTCCGGTGGAAGCGCTTCATGGATTCTTTCCGCCCATTCAATAGCGACCACATTATTTTCGTCCAGGATATCGTACAGACCGAGATCCTCTATGGCGTCAGGATCTTCTATGCGGTACAGATCCATGTGAATGAGGGGGATTCGTCCCGGGTATTCATGGATCAGCGCGTAAGACGGGCTGGTGACATAGATGGTTTCGGGGACCGAAAGGCCTTCTGCCAGCCCCTGAACGAAAACGGTTTTTCCGCAACCCAGATCTCCTTCCAGGGACAAAATCATGCCCCGTGTCATGGCCTTGCCGGTCCGGCGACCCAATGTCCGGGTCTGTTCCGGGCCGCGGCTGATGATATTATACGTGTCTGACGGCTGTCCCATTTTTTTTATAAGGAACCGGAGGTGTTCGGAATTATGAGCCGCTGTATTTCCCCTGGAATCGCATGCATCACTTCGCTTGCGAGAAATCCGACGGGTCCTTTTTCTTCCGCAAGCCTGTCCGCCGCGGCGCCGTGAAGGTAAACACCGGCCCTGCAAGCTGTTTCGGCCGAAGCTCCCTGGGCGATGAATCCCGCGATGAGGCCCGTGAGTACATCCCCCATACCGCCCGTCGCCATGCCGGCATTCCCGGTGGGATTGATATAAGCGGAGCCATCCGGGTGGGCGATGACGGTGCCTGCGCCTTTCAACACCACGTGGCAACAAAAGGTTTCGGCAAATTTCCGGGCACAGGTTACCCGGTCCTTCTGGACTGCCCGGGTGTCGGTTTGGACAAGTCTGGCCATTTCTCCGGGATGTGGTGTGACAACGGCCGGAACTGAAAGTGATTTGAGCAGCTCCGGCCAGCGGGACAAGCAGTTCAGCGCATCGGCGTCCAGTACCATTGGGACCTGAATCTCCGGCAGCAGTATGGCAAGGAGATTTTCGGTACCCGGCGCCGTTCCGAGACCGGGACCTATGGCCAGGCATTTTTTTTCGGGAAGCTGCTCTATCAATCCTTTCGAGGCGGCTATCCCCAGAATTCCGAGGCCTTCATCGGCAAGGGGACAGGTCATGGCTTCTACCGACAGGGTTTCCATGACAGGCGCAAGCGTTTCGGCAACCCCCGCCGTCACCAGTCCGGCGCCTGCCCGCAGCGCTGAGACGGCCGCCATGGCGACCGCCCCGGTTTTACCGGGCGAGCCGCCCACGATCAACAGATGGCCGGTGCGGCCCTTGTGCGTATCGGAAGGCCTTTCAACCAGTCCTTGTCGCGCAATCTTCATCGTTACGAGATGCTGCTTCGGTCCGACCCGGCGTGAAATAAAACCCGGGATACCGATATCCACCACTTTCAATTTGCCGGTAAACACGGCCCCCGGGTGGTTTATGTGCCCGATTTTGGGGAATGCGAATGTGGCGGTGGCGGTTCCCCTGATACATGCGCCCATGGCCTGGCCGGTGTCTGCGTTCAGTCCGGAAGGAATATCGACGCAGAAAACGGGCGATCCCGAGTCGTTGATGAAGGTGATAACAATCTTGAAATAAGCTTTCACTTCGGCATTGAGACCGGTGCCGAGAATCGCATCGATCCAGATCCCCTGGTGACGAAAGCTGGTGATGTGTTTTGAAAACGTTTCAGTGTCCGGCAGCTCAACGACGGGTATTCCCAGGGGCGCAAGGAGCTTCAGGTTCGTGGCGGCATCCCCTTTGACATCCGTACTTTTAGAAAGGAGAAATACCGTCACACGCACCCCTTTTTCCGCCAGGTACCGTGCCATGACGAAGCCGTCGCCGCCATTGTTGCCCCGGCCGGCCACGATACCCACACGCTTGCCCGGGCAGTCGGGGAAGATCTCGAAAAAGAAATCGGTTGCGCCCCGCCCGGCGCTTTCCATGAGCAGGCGGCCGGGGAGGCCTAAGGATTCGATGGCCAATCGGTCCATTTCGCGCATTTCATCGGCTGTCACAAGATACATTTCTCTAATCCCTAATATAAAGCTTTGCTCCCCAAGATTCCTTATTTAATCTTTCCCGTATCCGGCAATAATAGGTGTCAGGTTTCAGGTGTCAGTCGATGTGGCTGTTGCAGTTCCTGACACCAGACACCTGACACCCGAAACCTTAATCGTGGATTTTAAAACCTACCTGACGAAACAGAAAAACCACGCCTTCCAGTCCCGGAATATCGCTACAGATACCTGATCAACCCCAGCATCTCCCTCACGGCCCGGTCCATACCCACCAGAGCGGCCCTCGACACGATGCTATGACCGATACTGAACTCATCGATTTCGTGAAGACCCCGGAATGCCGAAATATTGGTATAGTGCAGCCCATGGCCGGCATTGACGCCCAGTTTGAGTCGATTGGCCAGTTTGGCGGACTCGATGACCATGGAAAATGCCCGGGCTTTTTTTTCGGGGGTGTCGGCATCGCAAAAAGTGCCCGTATGAATTTCCACTTTTGCCGCATTGATCTGGTGTGCCAGTTTTATCTGTTCCGGATTCGGATCCACGAAAATACTGGTTGGAATTCCAGCCTGCCGGAGCACTTCGACTGCCTCGCCGGTACTGTTTTGTTGCGATACGAGATCAAGTCCGCCTTCAGTCGTCAACTCTTCCCGCTTTTCGGGCACCAGTGTTACCAGATCGGGCTTAATTTTGACGGCGATACCGACCATCTCGGATGTCGCCGCCATTTCCAGAATCAATTTGGTTTGAACTGTTTCACGCAGAAGCCTGACATCACGATCCTGTATGTGACGTCTGTCCTCTCTCAAATGTACTACTATTCCTTCCGCGCCGGCCAGTTCCGCCAGCACGGCGGCTGCGACCGGGTCCGGGTAAGTGACCCCGCGTGCCTGCCGCAGGGTTGCGAAATGATCTACGTTTACTGATAGACTTGCCATAATACACCTCTCATCTGTTTAATATCCACCGACCAGTTTCATCAACTCCCTGGTTTTTTTCTCCATGCGGACAGCCTCTTCCTCATCATTTTCGTGATCATAACCGAGAAGATGGAGGATGCCATGGATGAGCAGTTCCAGAAACCGCTCTTCCGGTTGAATATCCGCGTCAGACGCTTCTCTTTCGGCCGTGTCGATCGAGATGACCACGTCTCCCAGAAGATTCGGCGAAACGCCTAAAAACTCACCTTCCTGCATGGGAAATGCGATAACGTTGGTAGGGCCGGACCGGTTGAGATAATTTTTATTCAGGACGGCAATTTGCGGATCATCTACGAGCAGGATGGAAAGCTCGGCATCAGGACAATCCAAGGCGTTTAAGATGGCCTGTGCCGCTCTCTCTGTTTTCGACGGGAGTTCCGCTCTCTTGTTTTGCCGGTTGCTGACTAGAACTGACATCTTTGCTTTTTCCATTTCCGGTGGCCGGGGATTCCGGATACTCGATTCGGTGATGATAGATTCCGTTTAATATTTTATTGAAGCTTTTTGCAATATTATGCAGGTCTTTCAATGTCAACTCACAATTGTCGAGCTGACCGTCGGAGAAAACCTTGTTGATCAGGTTTTGAACGAGCCCCTGAATGCGGGCCGGTGTCGGAAATTCCAGGGTGCGGGAGGCCGCTTCAACGACATCCGCCAGCATGACCAGACCGGCTTCCCTTGTTTGGGGTTTGGGACCCGGATACCTGAAATCCTCTATTTTTACGGCGTCTTCTCCCTTTTGCTGTTTTGCCTTGTCATAGAAATATGTGATCAGGCTCGTGCCGTGGTGTTGCCTGATGGTGTCCGTAATCTGTTTGCCCAGTTTGTTTTTCGAGGCGATTTCAACGCCATGCTTGATATGTGATATTAAAATCAGACTGCTCATGGAGGGCGCAAGCTTGTCGTGCCTGTTTTTGCCGTCCCGCTGGTTTTCAATAAAGTAGAGGGGTTTGTTGATTTTACCGATATCGTGATAATAGGCGCAAACCTTTGTGAGAAGGGGGTTGGCGCCGATTTCCGCTGCCGCCGCTTCAACCAGGGAGCCCACGATGATTGAATGGTGATACGTGCCGGGAGCGTCGATCATGAGTTTTTTCAAAATGGGCCGGTCCAGATTGGCCAGCTCCAGAAGGGTAATATCCGTTGTAAATCCAAAGCCGATTTCAATGAGGGGTGCAATGCCCAGTGTAATGATGCCGACGCCGATTCCTCCCAGAAATGCAAAGGCCCAGTTCCAAAGCATGTGAATGGCGGACAGGTCCGTAGTGTAAAAGCTGATGGCTGTTGCAATGAATACGTTAAACAGACCGAGTTTCAAACCGGCCTGAATAAACACTTTTCGCTCGCGGCAGTTTTGGATCCAGTAGGCGGCCAGGATACTGTTTAAATAGTAGTAGATAAACAGATCAAACCGGTTCTGAAAGAGGATCGTTACAGCTACTGCCGTTAATAAACTGAAGCCCATCGCCCCCTCGAGTCCGATGAACAGGCATATGATCATACTGCCGGCGGCAACGGGAATGCCGAAATACGCGGCATGGATGGATTCCGGAAAGGTGCCTTGCAGAGCGATCGTTTCCGTAAAATAGAGGGCGATTTTCACCATGACCATCAGAATGATGAACAGGCACCCGATAAGCAGCAGATGTTTGTAATGCTCTTCGGAGCTTTCACGCCGGCTTGTGGAAATCAGGTAGATGGACACCATCAGGCTGATCAGTATGAAGCCGGCCCCCAGCCCCCCGGCGAAGACCTGGTCCTCATGCACAAGCGACGCCATGGCGTTGAGTTTTTTAAGCTGTATCGGCGTCACCCGCTCCCCTTCCCGCAGGATCATCTCTCCAGTTTTGATCTGGTAGAGAATCGGTTTGATCTCTTCTTCCGCTCTGTTTTTTCGTTCCTCGGTTTCGCTCTTATTGAGCGTGATGTTGGGGGATATCAGGCTTTGAACGATAGTGACAATCAGGTTTTTCTGCTGGTAACTGTGGTTTTTCAGAATCGGGTCGCCGATGATCCGGACCATGGTTTTGGCCTGGTCAAGTCCATAAAATGCCCTAAGAGAATCTACGGTCTGCTCCGTCCTCGTTTGAATGTTTCGCAGGGTGATGCCTCTCTCCTGCTCCTTGAGGAGCAGCTCCTTGTTGGCTACGACACCGTTGTCCTGGATTTCCTTATATATATGAATAACGGGCCCCGAGATGGCCGTGGAAAACTTCTCTCTCATAAGAAGTCTGTACTCTTCAGAACTGAAGGCGATACCAAGTATTTTTTCAAAGTCCTGCTTGAGCTGCAACACCTGCTGATCAGGGGACGGTTTTGGGGCGGGCGCCGGTTCGATTGGGAGTTCGGTTGCTGATTCAAGTGCCTGTTTGAGTGTCGGTGTTGCGGGTTTTGCGACGGGATTTGCCAGTGGTCCGACAGTCGGCGGGGTGTCTGAGATGTCTTTATCCGGTTTTTCAATCTCCTCCGCGGCCGTATATATACTTCTAAGTAATGTGAAGCCCTGGGAGATAGCCTGGGCAACTTTTGCTGTGGATTGCTTGTCGTGATCGTAGACCGTCAGGACTGTTTCAACCGCCTGGCGCCTTTTTTCCATCGTGGCATCCTGGTCTTCCACGAAAAAATCTTTTGGCGCCTTGATGTTTCTTTCCGCCACATCACCAAGCTGATAGGTATGTTCTTTTATTACCAGGTTCGGATACAAGGCAATGACGAAAATTATCGTTATTCCTATGAGAACGCCCCATCGCACGAGGATGTTTTTCTCGATGCCGGTCGCTATTGGTTTCATACCCTTACCCCATATCGCCGATGACAACGGAATACCATCTGCAGCAGCGGCGAATCCTAAAAAGGGCCTTTTTAATTAATTGCCGCCCTTAGTGTTCTTTTTTGCCGCATCCCGCCGATCATACGCTCTAATGATTTGCTGGACAAGCTTATGTCGGACCACGTCGCGTTCGGTAAAAAAAGTGAATTTGATTCCTTCGATGTTTTTCAGGATTTCCTTTGACTCAATGAGACCGGACGGCTTTTCCGATGGCAGGTCGACCTGGGTGATATCGCCCGTGATAACTGCCTTTGAACTGAAACCGATCCGAGTCAGGAACATCTTCATCTGTTCTGAGGTCGTATTTTGCGCTTCATCCAGAATAATGAACGAATCGTTAAGGGTTCTGCCCCGCATGAAAGCAATAGGCGCTACCTCAATGATTCCCTGGTGGAGCAGTGCAGAGACTTTATCAAACTGCATCATGTCATGAAGTGCATCGTAGAGAGGTCTCAAATACGGATCGACTTTTTCAGCCAGGTCTCCGGGCAGAAATCCCAGTGTCTCCCCGGCTTCAACCGCCGGTCTTGTCAGAATGATTCGGTCAACCAGTCCCTTGGACAATGCGGAAACCGCCATGGCCATGGCGAGATAAGTTTTTCCCGTACCCGCCGGGCCGATGCCGAAAACGATATCGTGATTTCGAATCGCATCAATATATTCTTTCTGGCCCAGGCTTCTGGGGGTAATCGTTTTTTTCTTGGCGGTAACGAATACTTTGTCCAGAAAAATGTCCTTTAAGCGTACCCGGTCATCACTGCTAAGTAATTTGATAGCGTAATCAATATCTTGCGGGTAGATCGGGTATTGTCCCTTGATCAAATCATACAGCTGTGTGAGCACATTCCCGGCAAGGGGGACGTCAATATCTTCGCCTTCTATAAACACGGTGCTGCCCCTCGTGTCTATGGTTACCCGAAGCGTTTCGGCAACTCTTTTCAGGTTGCAGTTGTGTTCTCCGAACAGTTGTTTGGCCGCTTCCAGGTCTGAAAAAGGCAACTGAATCCGTTGGTTGCGGCCTTTGAGTTCCGCGTGGTCGATTTGAGGTGCTATGGCGTCGTTCTCCATCTTCGGAATTAAAAAATGGCTATCGTGATAACCAGCCAAGGGTGACCCCACGTGGGGTCACTCTTTTTTTGCTCTTCCTATCATATTCATTCCGACGAATGCAAATGTCAAATTCATATTGCCGGATCGGTGAAAAGAGCGGTGAAAACAGCAGTGAAAAGAGCTTGACTCCGGATTGTGGCTCTGTTAATTTAACTGCCTGATACATTTTGAAATTTTGATACCGTTTCTCGATGATGCGGTGTCGGGAGAGAATGGGAAAAGGGTATTGCCGGCCGGAATGATGCAACTGTCTACGGAGATCGGTCGAAATCAAACGTTTTGAAATTGGCTGAAATGAGTGTGCGAGGGCGTATATGAACCTGTTTGATATCGTTATCGTAGTAATTCTGTGTTTTTGTATGATCCGAGGTGGTTTCCGGGGGCTTATCAAAGAACTCTCTGCCATTATCGGTGTCCTGGGTGGTTTTTACGGCGCTTATACATACTATCCCAAGCTTGCTGCCATAATAACCGGATGGGTTGCCAATGACGCTTACAGGAACATTTTGGCATTCATGCTGATATTTTGCGGTGTGTTTATTATCATCAGCATTCTGGGAATCATTATACGGTATATCCTGAACCTTGTATTTTCCGGATGGGTGGATCGCATTGGCGGGGTTCTTTTCGGTTTTCTGAAGGGGGGCCTCATTGTCTCGGTTTTATTTATTGCGTTGACGGCCTTCCTGCCCAGTAAGGCGCCGATCATTCAGCACTCGCGCTTGTCTCCTTATGTGTCCAAATATTCAAAGGTGATGGCCGAGGTGATTTCGCCGGAGATGAAAAAAAACTTCAAGTCAAAGTTTGAGCAATTGAAAAAAGAGTGGGATCGAAGAAAATGACAACGGAATCGAGCCCTTTCGATGGTCTGTCAAAACTTGTGGCGGCGCTCAGGGGAGAAAAGGGATGCCCCTGGGATAAGAAGCAGACGGCACGCAGTATGGTCGTTAAAATGCTGGAAGAAACTTATGAACTTGTGGATGCCGTTTCAAACGGTCAGCCCGGGGATGTTTGTGAAGAACTCGGTGATGTGTTGTTTCATATTTTCTTCATCGCCCGGCTGTTTGAGGAGAAAGATCTGTTCGGAATCAAAGATGTGACCGACGGTATTACCCGAAAGATGATCCGGCGGCATCCGCATGTTTTCGACAATGCCTCGCTCTCAACTTCGGAAGAAGTGAAACAGCAGTGGCATGAAATCAAGCAGAAGGAAAAGACGGGGAATTCTTCCGGCTCGGTGCTGGATTCCGTTCCACGGATGCTTCCTGCCCTGATGAGAGCATACCGAATTTCAGAGCGGGCAGCCCGGGAAGGTTTCGATTGGTCCGAAATATCCGGTGTGATGGAGAAGGTGATGGAAGAGTGGCGGGAACTGGAAGAGGCGATCGTCCGAGGAGCCGAAACCAGCGAAAGCCGGAAATCGATACGTTTGGAATTTGGCGATTTTCTCTTTACGATGGTGAATGTGGCGCGTTTCCTCGGTATCGACCCGGAAGCCGCCTTGACCGAATCCACTCAAAAATTCGAAGCCCGTTTCCGGTATATGGAGCAGGCGATCAAAGAGAGCCGAAGGGGAATGACCCAGGTGAGTCAGAAGGAAAAAGACGATATATGGGAAAGTGCAAAAGCCGCCGGAGTGGCTTAGTCGTCTTAGATGTAATCCCCTCTCTGGAATTTTATATACTCCACATTTGCAGTCAGTGCCGCTTTCGCGGCAACACCGTTTAGATCATCTCCCCCGGCGGGGTGTGCGTCCGTTGATGACATCAGTTGTGTCGCTTCGTCCTTCATCTGCGCCACGATGGGGGCCAAATCCTTTAATGTCGCCCCCGGATTTTCCAGACCTGTTACATAGGATTCCAGAAGTCCCAACAACCTGTCCGTTCGACCGGCAACATCGGTCGGGGAGACGTCAGGTTGGTTGATGATCGGCGATTGAGGTTCGACCAGGCCGGATGTTCGCCTCATACTGCCGGTGTCGTTTGGAATTTGTTGGGACAGTGCATTTTGAAAGGACGCCGAAAAAGGGATTTGTACCGGTGTGCCGCTCGTTTTTTTCGGTGTCTGCGTTACAATTGCTTCATTGATTTGATCTATTTGGCCCAGTTTTGTCACTTTTGTCACCACCTTTTTTCATTTAGTTGCGTCATTTTCAAAACGTTTTCAAGACACATGCGGGATCAAGCCCAAAGCGGATTGCCCTCCCGGGGATCGGCCCCAAAGGGACGTTTTGAAATTGGCTGAGTTGAATGATCCGCAAAACATGATAGATGGCAATATGAAATGCAAAAAAAAGGCCAGCTATTCAGCCGACCCGCATGTTTTTATAACTATTTATTTTTAAAACAAAAAATATATCTGCTTTTGGGAAACCACAGGCAACCGGATGCCGACGCGGCATTTTTTTCCTATCCTGAAAGCTTTTGTCAGAGCGTTTCGTCGACGAATGAACCGATCATT
Source organism: Desulfobacterales bacterium (assembly GCA_963677545.2). GTDB lineage: Bacteria > Desulfobacterota > Desulfobacteria > Desulfobacterales > JAFDDL01 > JBECKW01. Next base: position 56,627 of record CAXXKH010000013.1, read on the forward strand.
TTTTCCGCCACTTTGCTCTCATCGATCTCATATTTACCGTTTTCAACAGCCTGCTTGATTGCATCCACCTTTTCCTGACGAACGTCCGGTGTAGAAGCAACAGCCTCTTTCGCTGTCTTCATATCCCTGGATGCATCGGAAATACTTACTTTGTCATCCGGAATAGGTTCAGTCTTGGTCTTGGTCTCCTCGGGTGAAATCGCGGGGGTGTCCACCCGCATTTTGTCCGTCGTTTCATTCAGAAACGTCGTCTGTTCATATTTGCCCGTTACGTCGGCTATGTTTGCTGTCATATATAATACCTCCTGAACTAAATATATATCTTATAATTCCATGTTTTTGTCAACTTCTTCCTTGGCCAGTTCCTCGAGCCGTCTCATCAGGTAATTGGGATCGTCCGGCTGAAACGCGCTGGTGGTCTTTTCGTTGTTCTGGTTAATGACATTAAATACAAATGCATTCTTCTTTTCTTTGAATTCAATGGGCTGGCCAAGCTCGTTCTCAAGTTTGTTTACGATTTCCTGATCCACTTTATCCTGGGGTCCCGACTGGGTGATACGATCAACAATATCTGCCGCGACTCTATCGATTATCGCCTGCCGTTTACCAACTGCCGAAAGATTTATCCGATCCACCGTCTCCGGTGTTTCGAGGGCTCTTTTTCTATCCTGTATTCTCGCCTGACTTAGCTGCTTACCATATACTTTCAATACGTTGTGTATTTGGTGGCTAGGAATTTGCATCCGCTTGTTCCTTGTTTTTGTTTCTACCCGCTAACTTCGCCATTTCCGTATTACCACCTATCTGACTCTTTTACCGAAACCACCCAATACCATTGAGGCAGTTATCCACTTTATATGCCGTTAGTGTATCTATCGGTTGGTCGGTTCAATATCTTGAGAAAAAAAATCAAGAAACCGGAGCTAATTTTTAATCATCGAAGTCGCCACTCGGCCCCTTATCGCCCGTAACGGTTTCAGCACGTTGAACGATTTTTCCCGGTGTCCATTCATCCGGATTTTCAATCCTGGCTGCCTTGGGCCCCGGATCGAAGCTTCCGGTCCGGCATATGGCATCAATAACCAGCGGCGCCGTGTCGCTTGCGTTGAATACATTCACGATCATGTTGTAAACGAAGGATTCGACCCTGGCAGCCATTCGGTCACGGATGTCCCGGGGTTGGCCCATGAGTTTGTTCTCGAAAGGCAGATTGATTTTTTTATAATTGCCGCCTTTTATTCCCTTTTCACGGGCATATTCGGTCATTTCCCGCCATATCGTTTCCGAAGCGCCTTCCCCTTCGACTTTTTTGAAATCCCCCTGGTCATCCAGTATGGCATTGCCGTAATCGTTTACCATCAATCCCCAGGAGACCATCTGAAGCGCCGTGGCAACATTCGCCTTGGTGGTTCTCGTTTTCGATGCGATTTGCCGAAGCCGGTCAGAACTGTTCCCGGAGGTGCCGTGCTGGGCGCCCGATACTTTATAGGGTGACAGTGCATCGTGTATCTCTTTCGTCAGTTCGACCTGGATGCCCTGGCCGCTGACCTCGATGCCATGGGTGGTGCCGTTGTTGAGCGCAATCCAATCAGGGAAAATATTATGGGCATTGAGACCCTGAATGAGAAACAGGGCTTCCGAAACAGTCGAAAGGCCTTGTTTTCCTTTGATTTCGCCTACTTCTGTTTCGAGACCGGCCCAGGAGGGGACATGGGGATTCAATTCCAGGTTGGCCAGTAGATTTTGATCATCGGGTAAATGTGACGCATCTATGGCAATGGAGGTGATTCCCGCTTCGAAGAGACTCGGGATTTCAATTTTTGCCGACTCGATATCGGATTCACCTTTGATACCATAGTGGTCCGCATGAATCGCCACGGGAATGGTTATTCCAAGCTCATTGCACAAGCTGTCTACGGTTCGGGCGATATTCCAGTAATTAATGGCGCAATATGCGTTGGCGCCGCCCTCGGATTTGGCAATCTCGACGATCAGGGGGGCATTGGCTCGTTGTGCCGCCCGGAGCGCACCCTTAATGATAAAATAGTTACGGCCGTTGGCGGCGATACAGATGGCGTTTCCTTTCTCGATCATTGCACGGTCTATGTATTTGCCGCTGACGATCAACGCTTTCGAGTTCGGGAACAGTTCGGTGATATTCGGCGGCCGACCGATTTCCACCGCGGTTTCGAATTCGGCGCCAGGGATGGTTTGATTTTTTGTCATGGCCTTTCCTCCTTTGATTAGAGATTCAGGTGAGCCAATTTCATTTTTTTATCACTTTACCGGGTCATGGGTGGATAATGGAATACCCCGGCATGTTGTATAAACTTCGGATACGGTGACTTAACGTGTCCGGTAAATATCTCCCCCATATTTTAATTGGAATCTCATCGATATGAACCGCCGGACTGAGGCCGACGGCTATGAGATATTCAATAAGATATTCAATGTTTGTCGGGATATTCCCAAAGCTGCTCTGATGTTGCCGCTGTTTGAAAATTCGGGCCTCATGCATCGAACGTCCGATCTCGGATTCAATCAACTCGTCGAAGGTGGTAAAGATCAGATCGAGTTGGACTGTGTCCGACCCGGTACCGACAAACGCTTCGAAATCTTCCAGGAGTCGATCTTCGGGCAGGCCTCTGTTGCTGAACATGGCCTGTTTGTGGCGGCTCTTGAATTTGAGGATGATATCCTGAATATCGACTTTCAATTCTATAACATAATGGATGGCATTGTAGTTGCCCGTATGGATCTCTTTTTCAATGATGGCTGCCCCTGAAAATCGGTCGATTACCGACTCCAGCTTGCTTTCGGATACACCGTTTTGAATGACCTTGACCCCAAGAACGTCTTTGATTGTCACGATGTCGGTGGGGAGGATGAGCCCGGTATTTTTTATGGACAGCATGAGCCGTTTTTCCGCCCGGGCCAATATATCCTTAGGGAGAGGTACATAATTGTCCGGATTACCGCCCTCTTCCCGCCAGATGTTGTCCGCCATCTCCCGGATTTTGTCGTTAATGTGCAGGGCTGCATAGCGGCTTGTTTTTTCCGCAATTCGTTTGACCCGTTTCAGGCGGCACATGCTGACAACCTGCTGCTTATCGTCGTGATAGAGGTGACCCGCCAGGGGCGACCCCACATAATAATATTCAGGAAGATATTTATATTTTGAAATCAGTTGGTTAATTCGATCCGATTTCGGAAGGGTCCCATTGCAGATGAAATCTTTGAGTTCCTTTTTAATGGTGACCGGTTTCTGGTGAACTGTCATCGGGAAGAGTTTATTATTCAGATCTTTCATGAAATCCAGCAGTTTTGCCCAGGCTGCAAAACTGTCATAAGTGATAATGCGGGTTATCCGAAGCGGATCATCCGGTTCCAGTTTGTTCGAAAACCATCGGTTGGTGATTTCAAGAAGCTCATCTCTGTGCATGAATGCGGAAATATACATATTGCTTCAATTCGGCTCGGTCGAAAAGAGGTTCAGGGTGCGCTTCAAACTCAATTTTATGCATAGACATCGATATGAGACCCGATATCGGACATGCCGAAAGATGTGATCCGGCGGTTCCACGAGTATATCTCCTCATGTCTTTCATCCAGTAATTGCAAGCTATTATGACGCTTTTCGGAGGATGAATACGTCAGTTCCCTATTGCCGGAATCTTCTTCCCGGTTGGAAGGAACATATCCCGTGGCATCCGGTACCATTTGAATGGTTTCTACGGAGTTATAGGGTACAAGTGCCTGCTGATAGTTAAGTAACATCCCCGTTTCCCTCGGTATTATGAAAAAACGGAAAATTAGATCAACTTTCTATAGCACGAATTTAAATTCTGTATAAGGCTTTTTAACAATGCAGCCGATTTCAAAACGTTTCATATGGTCCGGTCTTTAGGTTGGTCGGTTCGCTTTGCCTGATTTCATACATGACGGGAAAACGTTTTGAAAATGGCTCAAATGGATTGACAATTGTGAATATTTATGTAGATTTGTTAGCCTCAGTGAAGAAGAAAGATAAAAAAAGTGAACGACTTAACGCCAAGCCAAAAGGGCTCATCTCAGATTTTCGGCAGCCACTCCGACCATGATTAAAAAAGGCCTTTCCATACTATCGCCGATACGATTCTCTTGTATCCCTGGACGAGATTTATTGACCTACAGGCTTATAATTCTCTGCCTGATTTTTTTCTTCTTCTGGGGATGTGCCAAGCCCGCGGTTCCTTTGAAGATGGTACCGGCCGCGGTGGAGGACCCATTGTATGCACAGGCGGAAAAACTCCTGAAAGCGGGCGAGTATGAGAATGCCCTGGTTCAATACCGGGAGTATGCCGCCAAATACCCCTATCGGCCGCTTGCGGATGATGCGTTGATGAAAATGGCTTCGATTCACCTGGCAAACGGCAGGTATCAGGCGGCCCGGGATTTGTATCAGCGCATACTTGATGATTATTCAAGCAGCAACTCCGCCGGGGATGCACAGGTCGAGCTGCTTGCGACGTTTTACCATCAGGGGGAATATCCGGCCCTTTTTGAAAAGATCGGGTCCGCAAACATGGATGCGTTGCCGCGGACAGCGCGGTTGAGGGTATATAAGATGATGGGGGATGCCTATCTCTCTTCCGGGCAGGTGAAGAGGGCGGTGGATGCTTATGCGCTGAGTCTTTCCTGCCATCCTGAAAAGGACAGAGAAGAGATCACTTCGGAGATGGTTGCGGCCATTGATCGACTCGATGCCGTGGATATTGAAGAACTGTTGGAGGGGCCCGATTATCTGCCAAAAGCTTATTTGACGAATCAGCTCAAACAAAAATCCCAATACGATCGTTTTTCCATCGGATGTCTGCTGCCGCTTACCGGGCCATACAGCAGTTACGGCAACCGCGCATTACGCGGAATTGAACTCGCTTTCAGTCGTTTTCATTCCAGTCATCCCGAAATACCGATCAAGCTGGTGGTCAAGGACTCCGGAGGGGAAGAACCACAGGCGGTTCAGGCGGTCCGGGAACTGAGCGACGCCGGGGTAGCGGCTATTGTCGGTCCTATCGTTACGGCAAAACCGGCCGCCGAAGAGGCCCAGCGGAATGGCATCCCGATTATCACCCTGTCCCAAAGGGATGACATTGCCAGTATCGGGACGTATGTTTTTCAGAATTTCCTGACTCCGAGGACCCAGGTAAATACCCTGGTTTCCTATCTTACCCGGAATTTGGGGCTGAAACGGTTCGCCATCCTTTATCCGGACGAAAAATACGGCACAACCTTCATGAACCTTTTCTGGGACAGCGTAATCGATTACGGCGGAACGGTTGTCGGGTGTGAATCCTATAAAGGGGGAGAAACCGATTTTACGGATCCCATAAAGAAATTGGTGGGGCTTTATTACGAAATGCCGGAAAAGCTGGAGACGGAACTGCTCGACGAAGCCCGGCCGCTCCCCGAAGATGTCTGGCGGATGCTGACCCTGAAGTTTTCTCTGGCGGATGACATTGACGTTGCTCCCGGGCCCTCGGAGGAGATGCCCGAAGAAGATGCTCCGGAGATCCCGGACTTCAATATCTTTAATATGCCCGAGGAAGTAAGGGACGTCCTGACGGAGGAAGGCGATTATAAAGAGGACGATGATGATGAGCCGAAGGCCATAGTGGATTTTGATGCCGTGTTTATTCCGGATTCCGCTAAAATAGCGGGTCTTATCGTACCGCATATGGCATATTACGACGTTGAAGACGTCACTTTCGCGGGGACAAATCTCTGGCATTCCGACGAGTTGATTCATATGGCCAGGCGGTATGTGCAGCGCTCTATCCTGACCGATGGCTTCTTTGTGGACAGCGATCTTCCGTTTGTCCGCAGCTTTGTCGAGACCTATACATCCATATACGATACAGCGCCGGGATTTATCGAAGCCGTGGCTTATGACACGGCAGGCATCCTTTTCGGCATTGTCGGTCGGCAGGATGTACTGTTTCGAAGTACGATCCGGAAAAAACTTCTTTCTGAGCCGTTTGCTCACTGCCTGACAGGCCCCACCTTTTTTCTGGAAACAGGAGAGGCCGAGAAGCAGTTGTATCTGCTCCAGATCAAGGGAGGGAGATTCCGGTCGGTACCGTTGGCCCGGCGGGGACTGCCGCTTCCATGAACCCGGCCTATGCTGCATACGCCGGTCTGAGTGCCGGTGTTTTTTTGTCTCTCTATCCGTTCTACTGGCTGAAAACCCGAGCTTCGAAAGAGGCAACGCTTATCTTCTCCCAGAGAATGGGACACTATACCAACGCCCAGGTCGCAAATATCAGCGGTACGCCGCGTATCTGGCTTCATGCCGTGTCCGTGGGGGAAGTTCGGGCGGCCCAGGCGGTGATTACGGCGTTGACCCGAAAGCTTCCCCGGGCAGCCATTATTTTATCGACTACCACGCTGCACGGTCAAAGAGCCGCCCGTGAGGCCATGGGGCCCCGGGCGACCTGCCTGTTCGCCCCGCTTGATTTCACCCCATCGGTTCGCAGGGCGCTCAAAACAATCCGGCCCCGGATACTGGTATGTCTTGAAACCGAGATATGGCCCAATTGGCTTATAGCCGCCCATCGGCTCGATATCCCCACGGCGATTGTCAACGGCAGGATCTCCGAAAGATCCATACGATCCTACCGAAAGGTAAGACCATTGATGCGACATGTCCTGGAAAGTATATCGGCGCTCAGTATGATTCATGAGACGGATGCGGAACGGTTGATGGCATTGGGGGCGCCCGTGGATAGAATCGGTGTGAATGGAAATGCAAAGTCCGATCTTCTTCTGGAACAAGTGGCCCATGCGAACCTCGGGGAAGTGAAAAAACGTTACAGCATAGAGGAGGGCCGAATCGTCATCGTGGCGGGCAGCACCCGGGGAGAAGAACCCCGGATAATGCTGAACAGTTATCGCCAGGTGCGTTCCCGCTTTCCCGAGGCTCTTTTGATTATTGTTCCCCGACACGTTGAGAATGCTTTGAAAATCAAGGAACATGTCGTTTCCAATGGAGTGGCCTGCCAGCTTCGCAGTGAGTTGGCGCGTCCCGGTGACTCCCGGCATGCACCTGTAGTGGTTGTGGACATCATGGGGGAGTTGCAGTCGCTTTACGGTGTCGCGACAGTTGTTTTTTGTGGCGGCAGTATCGCACCGCTGGGCGGACAGAACATACTCGAAGCCGCCGCCTGGGGAAAGCCGGTTTTATACGGGCCCTCCATGGAGGATTTTCCGGATGCCAGGGAATTGCTTGAAAAAAACAACGCCGCCGTCGAGGTCGCGAATGAAAAAGAACTGACCGAAAACATACTCTATTATTTATCAAATCCGGGTGCCGCCGAAGCCCTCGGGCATCGGGCCCGGCAGGTATCCCTCTCCTGCGGGGGAGCGGCGGACAGGCACGCGGATGTTATCATGTCGCTTCTATGACGAGTTGAATGTTTTTCCGGCCTTTCCAGATATTCCAGTGGAGCCGGAAGGCGATCTGTTCCAGAAATGTCGGCGGCGGCTCTTCCGGATTGATATTGAACTGAATGGCATTGAAGATACCCCCCGTGCGGGCGCCGGATTGTTTCAGGCGCAGTTGCCGATGTCTCAGGCCGACGATTTTTGAAAAAGCCACAGACACATTTCGGGCCATAAAGATGGGTTCGGGATTATCCTGCCCGAACGGCTGAAGCGTTTCCAGCGCTTCAACAAGGTCCGGGGTGATATCGTCGAAGGAAAGCGCCCGGTCGATAGTAACGACCGGAAAAAAGTCTTCGCGGGAGGTGTTCTCCGTTACAACGGTTTCAAACGCTTCCCGAAACTCGTCGATCCGGTCCGCCTGGATTCGAAGTCCCGCCGCCATGGCATGGCCGCCGAAACGATCGAGATAACGGCTCGATTTTGTCAGACCGTCATAGAGATCAAATCCCGGGATGCTCCGGGCCGATCCTTTACCGGTGCCGTTTTTGATTGAGATAAGTACCACCGGACGGTAGAACCGTTCCACCAATTTGGCCGCTACGATGCCGAGGATTCCCTCATGCCATTCGGGGTGTTTCAGCACGAGAACGTTTTTCTGGAGCACGGTGGGGTTGGCCTGGATGTAGGCAAGCACCTGGGAGAGGATTGTCTGTTCTTTGGACTGTCTTTTCCGGTTCAACCGGTTGAGCGTGGCGGCGATTCGCCGTGCTTTTTTTTCATCCCGGGTGGTAAGCAGCTTTACGGCGCAGACGGCGTGGGCGATTCGTCCGGCGGCGTTGATCCGCGGCGCCAGGCGGAAGGCAATGTCCTCCGCCGTCAATGTCAGGGATTCAAGGCCTGATTCTTCCCACAGGGCCTTTATGCCGGGCCGTATTCCCGAGCCGATGACCTCGAGTCCCGTTTTAGTGAACAGCCTGTTTTCTTTACGCAGGGGGACGATATCCGCCACTGTTCCCAGGGCGACCAGGTCACAGAGCACTTTCAGATTCGGTTCCGGCCGGGATGCCCAGAAATCGTTCTCCCGAAGGTGTTTTCGAAGGCAAATAAGAACGGCATAGGCAACGCCCACACCGGCGAGCATATCGAAGCCCGCATCGCAATCCGGGCGATTGGGATTTACGAAGGCCTCGACCGGCGGAAAGGGGGGGGCGACGTGATGGTGGTCCGTGATGATGACATCGATGCCCGAGCGACGGGCGGCAGCCGCGGCTTCGTGGCTTGTGGATCCGCAATCGACCGTGACGATCAGGTTGATTTTGTTCGGGACGGCGACACGGTGGATATGCTCCTTATCCAGGCCATAGCCTTCCCTGGTACGATGGGGGATATAGTAGATCGAGTCGGCGCCGGCCCGGCGGAAAAATTCATGGAACAGGGCCGTGGCTGTAATACCGTCGGCGTCATAATCGCCGAATACGAGTATCTTTTCCTTTTTTACAAGGGCGCGAGTGATGCGGTCAACCGCCGTGTCCATGTCTCTGATGTCCATGGGAGAGCGAAGATACTTCAGGTCGTTGCTGAAAAATTCAGCCGCATCTTCAGGTGTCGAGATACGCCTGTTGATGAGTATGTCCGCAATCACCGGGTGACATTTGAGCGATTTCAGGAGTTTCTTTGCTCCGGGTTTGTCCGGTGTCAGAATATGGTATTTTTTTTTCATAGTTGACGGCTGACAGGGTCCGTTCATTATAGCGTTACGAGTCGTGCTTGTTCCGGGGTATACCCCAAACTCGGAAAGGCTTCAAGGCGCCATTCCCAGGGTAGCCGCATTTGACCATGGTGCCAATGGGTTAAAAGATGAACGTCCAACGTCCAACATCGAACGTCCAACATCGAATAAGGCATTCCGTCAATTTTAAAAACCACTATAGAGCTTTGTAAAGACCCGAATGCGGTTACCCCGGCTCCATTCCTTTCCGGTTTTTTTCATTGAAAACTTTAGAGGGATAGTGATACCATTTTTGAAGAATCGATCAGGGAGACGCTGTTTTGGAGAGTATCAGACGATATTACAGAATGGACCGAAGTCAGATCCACTTTTTGAGATTTCTCCTGGAGGCATACGAAGGCGTTGCCGTGTTGACGACCCTGGATAAACGCGTGGGGCTTGTGGTGCTGCTTATTGCTCCGGGGCGGGAAGCGGAAGCGTCACGGTTGATGGACCAGTTGAGTAAAGAGATCATGATAGAGCCGGTACCGGATGTGGATAGAGGTGTTTTAACGTAATGAAATCCAAATATTTGTATATTCGAACCATTGGATGCCAAATGAACGTGTACGACTCCGAGCGCATCACCCGGGGACTGGCACTGCTTGGCTATGAGATGACGACATCCATGCGACGGGCTGATGTGATTCTGCTCAATACATGTGCCATCCGGGAGAAGGCCGAGCAGAAGGCATTCAGTTTCCTGGGCCGGCTCGCGGACCTCAAAAAGAAGAATCCGTCGCTTGTCATCGGTGTCGGCGGGTGCGTGGCGCAACAGCAAGGGGAAAAAATGATCCGGCGGGCGCCATACATCGACCTGGTGTTCGGGACGCACGCCATCCACCGATTGCCTGAAATGATTCAGCGCATTGTTCAGCGGCGGTGTCGTGTGGTTGATGTTGAAATGTCGAAGGAGATCGATGAGGACAATACGGCGGTAACTGCCACGGAAAACGGCGGCCCGTCACGGTTTGTCACTATTATGAGGGGGTGTGACAACTTTTGCGCCTATTGCGTAGTGCCCTATGTGAGGGGAAGGGAAACCAGCCGGAAACCGGACAATATCGTGGCTGAAATTGAGTCGCTTGTCTCCTCCGGCGCCCGGGAAGTGACATTGCTCGGGCAGAATGTGAACAGCTACGGGAAAAAGGAGGGGCTTTGCTCCTTTTCAGAGTTGCTCGGGCGGGTCAATGCCATCGAAGGGCTTCTGCGGATTCGATTTACCACGTCGCATCCGAAGGATATTTCCGAAGATCTTATCCAAACATACGGTCGGCTCGAAAAGCTCTGCCACCATATCCATCTGCCGGTTCAGTCCGGTTCCAATGCAGTTCTCAAACGAATGAACCGTCGCTATACAAGGGAGCAGTACCTTGATAAAATAGAGGCGTTGAGGAGAATTTGTCCCGATATCGCAATGTCATCCGATTTTATCGTGGGATTCCCGGGTGAAACCCATGAGGATTTTCAGGATACACTTGATTTGATCAAGAAGGTCCGCTTCGACGGGGTGTACGCATTCAAATATTCCGATCGTCCCAATACGCCGTCCGCTGTTTTCCCGGAAAAGGTGGACGAAACGGAGAAGGCCGAGCGTCTGCAGCAGCTTTTCGATCTTCAATCAGAGATTTCTATTCAGAAAAATCAGGTGCTCGTGGGGGAAACGTTGACGGTTCTCGTAGAAGGGGAAAGCAAAAAACAGGATGGGACTGCTTCATCGGCATTTGAAAGGGGGGGACAATGGACCGGAAGGACATCCTCGAATAAAATTGTGAATTTTGCACTTGAAAAAAAACCGGTGTGTCCGGATGATGGAATCGCGGGGAGGTTGGTGGACGTCACCATTGAAAAGGCTTTTCCTCATTCCCTATGGGGAGGATTGGTTGACCCCGCGCGAATGAAAGGAGCAGATTGCTATGCTGCATAAAGCTCATATTGCAGGCATGACCATGGATCCGGCCTCCAACAATCCTATTGTGATGCTGAAGGTAAATGACGGCGAACAGATTATTCCTATCTGGATAGGTCTCCTCGAGGCCACTTCGATCGCTTCGGTACTTCAGAATGTGACGTTTGAACGGCCCATGACCCATGACCTTTTTAAAAATTTACTGGGAAAGCTCCGGATAACCCTTCTCAAAATTGAAATTTGTGATCTGAGGGACAATACCTTTTTTGCAAGGGTTTTCTTTTCCTCAAATGAAGAGATGTTCGATATGGATGCCCGGCCAAGCGATGCCATCGCCATCGCTCTTCGATTCAGCGCACCGATTTATGTGGATGACAAGGTTATTGAAAAATCCAAAATAACGGATAAGGATGCTGAGGTGGTGGACCGAAGCCAGGAGGGTAAGAAGTGGGCGGAATATCTTGAAAGCCTTTCTCCGGAGGATTTTGGAAAATATAAGATTTAAACCTGGAATTGGCTGGATTAATAAAGATTGACAAACGGGAATTCGCTGTTGTATGTGAACATGATAATTATTATTACAAACTCGAATAGCGCTCTTCTTGGAAACTCACCGTGTGCCTAGTACTTGCCATTGATGATGAAAAAGCCATACTGGATATGCTCAAGAGAGCATTGGTCCTTTTCGGGTTTCGTGTGGAGACTGCATCGACAGGCGAAGAAGGTATTGAAAAGTTTGACCATACCGACTTCGATATCGTGGTTACAGACATCCTGATGCCGGGTATTGATGGGGTTGGCGTTCTTAAATACATTCGTAATTCCGACAGGGCGGATACGCCTGTGATAGGCATTTCAGGTACCCCCTGGTTGCTCCAGAACGAAAAATTCGATCTTGTTCTGGACAAACCTTTTTCCATTAAAACACTTGCCGCGTCCGTTAAACATATTACCGAAAAGAGAAAAGGTTTAGAAGCAGTCCAGTCTGAGTGAATCGGGTTCAGTTTGACGCGCGGGTACAGGCCTCCGGCGGGTTCTTTCGGGCGAATTCGATCACACGGGAAAGAATGGCGTCAAGGTCGGTTTTGGGCTCAAATCCGATCAGACGTTTGATTTTTTCGATACCGGGCACCCGGCGCTGCATATCCTCAAAGTCCTTTTCAAATGCCTGTTCGTAAGGAATCATCCGGATGGTTGATTGTGATCCGGTCCTTTCGATGATTTTTTCAGCCAGCAGACCGATTGAGATTTCGTCCGTACCTCCGACATTAAATACCTCGCCACAGGCTGTTTCAGTATCCATTAGCGCTGTCAACGCTTCTATCACGTCTGTCACGTAGGTAAACGTTCTGGTTTGACGGCCGTCGCCATACACAGTCAGCGGCTGGCCCGCGATGGCCTGGGAGACCAGCCTGGGAATTACCATACCGTAAGCGCCGGTTTGTCTGGGACCGACTGTATTGAAAAGGCGAACGATGATGGCTTCCAGGGCTTTGGTTCGGTAATACGCCAGGGCTGTGAATTCGTCCATTAGTTTCGAGGCGGCGTAGCTCCATCTGAATTTGCTGGAAGGACCGTAAATGATATTGTCGGTTTCAACCAGCGGGGCATGCATATGTTTGCCATAGACTTCCGATGAAGAGGTCAAAAGGACCCGCTTTTTCAGCTTTGCACAGAGATTGAGTACAATTTCGGTGCCCTGAATATTGACGCGAATGGATTCGAGCGGATTGTCCAGAATAAATTTTACGCCAACGGCCGCGGCCAGGTGAAATATGACATCACAGGCACTGATGAGTTCGAACATCAGATCGAAATTCAGGATACTGTCCGTGAAAACGAAGAGGCGCTGCTTGTAATGGTTTTCCGTTTGAAGATGCCTGATATTCGACAGACTGCCGGTGGAGAGATTGTCGACGATATAGACCTCATCGCCTCTTTTCAGACAAAATTCCGCAAGATGTGATCCGATAAAACCGGCGCCGCCGGTGATTAGCACTTTCATGAAGCGTTCCCGTGTAGATTCATGGTAATGGTATTATCCGGGCTTTGTGTATATGATCCGGTCGGAATTGGCAATTGTTATTTCGGCCCTCTCTAAAAATAGACTTGATTTGTTTTCAAGAGTTTGACATGAAATAACGATCCTCAATATACGGTTTCTATTCTGAACATGATATTGCCTTATATCGTAACGAGATCGTAATTTTCCGCCGAGGCGCCGTTCGCCTGGGTTTCAGGAGGTCATCGCATGGGAGAGACTGACAAGACGGAATCTTTTTATCGGGATACAATCGATGATCTGGGTTCTGACGATTACTTGTTGGAGGACCCTTTGGCTTTCTGGCGTGAAGAGAAGAAAACGCTTTGGAGAAAACTTTTCGGACGTTCTGAAACCCCTTTTCTGATTATGGGCGTCGGGCTTGTTCTGCTGATCATTCTTTTCTTTGTCGTTGCGCCCGGTGGCGGGAACCAGGATGTCGTTCGCCGGATAGACCTTTTATCCGAACGGCTCCAACAAGTCGAGGAGACATTGAGTAATTTAGAGGCGCTGTCCGGGCGGGCGGCGCAGCTGGAGGAGAGGGCGGATGCAGTGGATAAGTCGCTTCTCAGATCCGACAGCGTCGATGCTTCCGCCACCTTGAGAATGAACCGCATTGCTGATGAATTGAGCCTGTTGAAAAAAAATATCGATATGTTAAAGAGTAATAAAAACACTGTGAGTGTGATCCCGGATACATCCGCAAATTCCGGGAAAGAGAAATTAAACTCGCAGGTTGTATATCACGAAGTCCAGCCAGGTGAAACGCTTTACCGCATCAGTCGCCGGTATAATATAAGCGTGGATTCCCTCCGCCGCATGAACGGTCTTTCCGAAAAGGCCGCGATCCATCCGGGGCAGAAGCTTAAAGTGAAAGCTTCCGGCAAATAAGAAGCAGAAGTGCCATTTTAAAATAGATACACCCTTATTCCTTCTCCAACCCGGGGAATAGGGAGAATGGGGGCGTGATGCGGAATGGTCGGTCGTTACTATCGATCTGCTGTGCTATCTTACTTTTTCTTGTATTGTCTTTTCCCCGGGCGTATGGGGAAAAAATTTTCCGGTGGACGGATGAGGCCGGAAGGCCATACTACAGCAATGTTTCTCCACCGGCGGGCATAAAATCATTCAGTACCGATACCATGCCCGGTCCCGTTTCAAAGTGGTCGAGCCCGGTACGGGTACCTGCTGATACCGGAGCCGCAAAGAAGATTCCGGTAGCGGCGGACCGCGCATATCCCGACTTGTCTGCGGCATTTCTCAGACAACGAATCACCGACCGGAGGAGATCCATTGGTCATATCGAATCGCTTCTTCGAAAGCATCCGAATGATTCGGATCTAAGGAGCAGTCTGCTAAAGAAAAGGCAGTATCTTTTCGAAGATCTCACTCAACTGAAAAATGTTCAGCCGTAAATAGACTATGACGGGGGGGATATGTTGCTGGCGTTAAATCGAAAAGGATTTACCCTCATCGAATTGATGATGACGATGGCATGCCTGACTATCCTTGCAGCCGTTGTTGCTCCGCACTGGATCGCCACCGCATGGCCCTCCTACAGATTGAAGAACGCGGCCCGACAAGTTGTATCCGATGTTCGCTATGCCCGGACGCGGGCAGTTGGCACAAATCGGCAATACCGGTTGCGGTTTGATCCGGTTTCCGACTCCTATCTGATGGAGAGGGGCGACGCACCCGACGGATCACTCTCATGGACCGGGGAAGGCGGTATTCACCGGTTCGGTTTACATGGGAGTACTTCTTTCTCCGGTATCAGCATTGTCGGCGAAAAAGAATATACAATGGTATTTCGCCCTACGGGCGGCATGACCGCAATGACTATCTGCTTGAGAAATCCCCTCAATCAGACCACAAAAATTGTTTGTTCCGTGGCAGGACGAATTCGCTTGTTGAAGGAGATGTAGCTGTTCCGTTGAGTTTTTACCGCAGAACCGGTTAACATTGTCGCACTTACAGATCAAGGAGCATGTCCATGTTCACCCCACTTAAACCAGACGGGTTTACACTTTTGGAATTGGTTATTGCCATGGGGCTTTTTGCGACGGGGCTTCTGGGCCTGATACTGCTGACATCCGGGCTTGTGGACAATAACATGGCCGCACGATATTATGCTGCCGCCACTCAGCTTGCCCGAAACAAGATCGAAATGCTTCGGAAAAATGATTATTCGCAAATTGTTGACGACATGGAGTCGACGGTGGCTGTTCCGGGTGATGTCGGCGGTAAAATTTTTTCAAGGGAAGTGACGGTGGAAGAAAATGACGATCCTGCTTTCAAGGAGATAACGGTGACGGTATCATGGCGCTCAAGAGGAGAGCACCGGGTGACTCTTTGTTCAATTGTGGCGGCGCCATGAATGGAGAATACCCTCAAAAATTGTGCGTCGCGGGTTTTTCTCTCATTGAGATTCTGATCGTACTGGCGGTTTTCAGTATCCTGATCGGATCGATTCTCGGTCTTTTCAGCTCTCAACGCGACGTCTACATTCGCGAGGACCTCAAACTGGAGCGGGACCAGAACCTAAGGATGGCCCTTGAAACCATTTCGAGTGCACTCCGGACGGCGGGGTATTGTGCCGCGGACGAGGCGTTTATTCATGACTTGTCTGACTGGGCGCCTTCGGAATTCATTCCGTCCTACCCGCTTTCGGTTGACCTGGATGCGAATCCTAAAATAACCGTGGGTGATGGCGATCTACCGGATATGATCACCTTTGTCAGCAGTATTCCCACGGCTACGAATCCGACGACGCTTTCCGCGGATTCGGACGATACGAAACTTACGGTATCGCTTTCAAAAAGCAATGCAGACAAGCAGTACAGAACAGGCGATATCGTTTATGTCGGATACCTTCCCGAATCAGCCAGGGTGACCGCAATTGACGGCAAGATATTAACGATCGATACGGATCCCGGGATGTCGGGGCTTCAGCCACTGTCAACGGTATATCCCGGCGGGTCTCCGATGGGTGAACTCAGCGTGGTCAGCTATGCGGTATTCAATGACGAGAATGACCCGGAATGTAAGCGTCATGAGCACGACCGCCCTTTGCTGAAAAGAAAGATAAATGCCGGCGGGTTTTATCCCGTGGCGGAAAATATTGAGCGGATGAAAGTCCGGAAGCTGGAAGGCGATATCCTTCAGATTTCCCTGACAGCCCGAACGGATCGAAAGCATCTAATGGGGGGAAACTCGGGCCGGGCGATCATGTCGGCTGAAATCTCTTTTCGAAATGCCGAAACACCGGGACTTGCAACCGATTGCGCCAAACCCGCCGCTCCTTCGGCTCTTGTAGTGGAAAACGGACTGGACGACGCATTCCCGTGTTGTGTTCTCCTCACATGGGATCAGGTGGATATCGACTCATTCGGCGATGACCTGGCCGACGCCGGCTGCCCCGTGATCGGATACCGGATTTTCCATGATGTGGCGGAGGGCATTTTCGGCAATCATGTGGACGTATCCGCCGAAGATGCTTCGGGCTATTTGCTCGACGTGTCGGGAATCCCTTCTTCGGTGTACTACATTTCCGTAGCGGCGGAAAACAGCGGCGGTTTCGGAGAAAGCTCTTCGGAAGTATCTATAACCGATGACACCCCGCCCGAAAGACCATCGGGTCTTTCGGCCATTGACGATGGATCGGCCGGGGTCTTACTCTCCTGGGACGGGAATCCCGAGTGTGATCTTGCCGGATACTATATCTACAGGAAAAAGGATGGCGGTGCGTTTGAACCTGTCAACGTCTCTCTGGTGGGCAGTGGTTCCGACGGGTATTCGGATATTGGGCTTGGGGGCGGTGCTGCCTATACTTATGTCATTGAAGCGGTGGATTTCGGGTTCAACCGGAGTGCTTATTCAGATGAAGTCACCATTGCAATTCCATAACAGCCGGGGCATGGCGATTGTGCTTTGCCTGTTGATTATGTCGACCCTGTGCCTGATCGGCGGGGCGGCCCTGAGTGTTTCCGGGTTGAACCGGAAGATCGTTCATAATGTAACGAAACAGGCCCAGGCCTTTTATATTGCCGAAGCCGGACGTGAAATGGCATTGGCAAGGCTGAGGCAGGATCCCCTCTTTCGGGGGGATGAAGATTCGAGTTTCCAGGGGGGAGTGGATATCGGCGGTATCCGAGGAACCTATTTCGGAACGTTCTCTGATTGTACGGATGATGAAAACGGGATTTACATTGCTCAGCTGTTACCCGGGCATGTGATGGTATCCTGCCTCGGGACATATCTTGATGCCGTACAGACGCTTTCCTGCCTCGTGAGCATGACGCCGGAGGGTACGGATCCGGCGGTGTTTCCTCAAAAGGCGGTTATCAGCGCCGGCGATGTCACGGGCCCGGTTACGACACTCAACAACTTCGGGGTTGAAAACAGCTCCCTGATTCTGGCGGACACTCCTCTGCCTGATGCAAATATTACGGCTCTTAGGGCGTTTGCGGACCTGGTCTTTCCCTCTCTTGACAACGAGACATATGACGCTGCCCTGGGCGGTATCAGCTCGTTCTGGCGGGATCATCCGGCCGATACCCGGCCCCATATTGTGTATGTACAGGGCAATCTCAATCTTTCAGGGGAGCGGCGGCTATATGGCATCATTTTTGTGGCGGGTGACCGTGTGGCGCTTTCCGGAAAGGCGAGTGTCCATGGCATCCTGTATGCCCCCTATGCGAACGGCATTACCGTGGTGAATACCGGCGACTCCGGCCGTCTTGTGGGCATGGGGCAGTTTGCCGCCGGTCCCGGGGGCGTCCGGGTCACCGGAAACCAGGTGACGGTTCAACTCCATTATGAGTATATCGATTCTTTTAATGAAGCGGCTGGTTCGGAAATCGAGATTAATATGGTTTCAGGTAGTTGGAGGCCGTTCTGATGCCACCCGAACATCTTTTCGGGTTGTCGCCCCCCTTTTTTTAGAGTCCCTGTGCTTTATAACAAACTGCTTTTATAGCGCTTATATCCATAATAGTCCATTCTTGATAAAAAAATTAATAGCACTTTAAAAAAGTTAATAGTCGGGTGAAGGGTTGGCGGTCATTATACCGGATGAGTATTTTGTTTCTCAGGGCTTGGCGCTGTTCCATTTTTTAGAGGTTGAAGATAATAAGTATAATAAAAACAATGAAATAATAAGCAAGGTCCAGGCGGGAAACCGATTTATATATGCGTTCGATTGGTTTGGCTGTCAACCTGGCATGATTCTTGTTTCTCTCAAGGTCAAGGTGAACCCATAACATTTGGAAGGCAGCGATGAATATTTCATTACGAGAAAACAGAGGATTTACACTTATCGAGGTGGCGATAGTCATTTGTATTTTGGGGCTTCTTATGGGTGCGTTCGGTACGGGCCTATCCCGATGGCTTCCGGATTATCGACTGAAGCGCAGCGTAATGGAATTCCGATCGGCACTCCAGCGCGTTCGGTTGGAGGCGGTGAAAAACAATACCAACGCTGATTTTGATTATACTACCATCAGCTTGCCATCGGGTGTCGAATTGAACGGTGTGGTGAATTTCCCTACTCCTGTAACATTTAACAGCAGGGGCTTTCCTATAAATCTTGCCAACGAAGGGGAGATACGTCTGAAGAACAGCAAGGACACATATAAGGGAGTCAGCATAAACATTGTGGGGAACAGCAGGGTGATAAAAAGTCTCGACAACGGTGCTACCTGGTTTTGAACGGGAGCCTGATCTTGCTAATTGGTTGAAAGGCGGACTTATGAAGACAAAACGACCGGGGATGAAAAAAAACAGTGGCTTCACTCTGGTAGAGCTATTAATTGGCCTTGTCATCTCTTCGGTAGTGGTGGGGGGGCGCCTACGGGGTGCTTAGAAGCCAGCAGAAGGCTTACACTCAACAGGAAGAGATCGTGGATATTCAACAGAACCTGCGTGCCGGCAGCTTTTACCTGACGAATGAAATTCGTCTGGCCGGTTATAGTGTTACCCCGGGGATGATTAAGGCCGGCCCGGGAATTTTCCATATCCAAATGGATATACGGGATCCCGCCGCCGCCGATCCGGGTGACGTAAACAACGACGGCCTCATAGACCAGCCAGGTGAAGAGGTCATCTATACGGTCGTTCGCAGAAATGGAGGCGCTCTTGCTCCGGACGATGCGGACGGTGACGGATTGCCGGATACCCTGACCGCCTGGGGAACACCCGAGCCCGCTATTCTGGCGCGAACGGATGTGTTTGGAACGAATAAGGCGGAAGCGCTCATGGAAGATTTGGAGGCCATCTCCTTTGCATATGGGTTCGATATCGATAGAGACGGTTATCCGGATCGAAACGCCGGCGGGGGTATTATCTGGGCAGTGGATACCGATGCAGACGGGAAACTGGACACTATACTCGATACGGATTCCGACGGTGACATCGATATCAACGATACGGAAGGCGGCACAGTGCTGGCATCACCGGTTGATATCGACCGTATCCGCACGGTTCGAATGTGGCTGCTTGTGAGAAGCCCGATCGAGGACCGCGCATTCCATGATCAGACCACGTATGTCATTGGAGAGAAACGGGTGCGGGCAAATGACAGCTTTCGGCGGCGCTTATTAACAGCGTCCATTGTCTGCCGGAACATGGGAGAATAAGACGCATGGCGGCGAACGTTATAAAAGGTACCGTCACGGGAGGTGATTGTATGGTTGAAGAAAAGGGCATAAAGGTCGGCCAAGCGGGTTTCAGTATTATTGAAGTGATGATCGGCGCTGCTATTTTTGCTTTCGGTATTATAACCGTCGCCGGTATGCAAATCACCGGGACAGGCGGGACCGCCGTTGCGAACCAGTATACGGAAGCTTCTACGATCGGCATGGATAAAATAGAAGAGCTGATAGCACTGCCGTTCAATACTTACGACTCTCCTCCCCTTGATCCGGCACTTGTCGATAGGGACAACGACGGTGGCGCCGGAGACAAAGGGCTTTTTGATGCCACCGCGGGAACAGCGGATAATTCCGAAATCGATCCATCCGGTCGATATACCATTTACTGGAATGTAGCGGATGACGATCTGTCGGAATTTACCAAAACCGTATCGGTGATTGTTGTCTGGAACGGGAACGGGATGCAGCGAAGCGTCTCCATGCAGCGGGTAATTCCGCAAATTATATAGGCAGGAAAAGGAAACGGATATGAACGCTTTCAAAAACCAGATCGGGAATGAGCAGGGGTCTGTCATTGCAATTATTTTGTTTGTTCTTGTGCTGATTACGGTAATCGGCATCAGTGCGACCAATATGTCCACTACGGAGCAGACGATTGCCGGGAACGACAAGAATCATAAAATCGCTTTCTATCATGTGGAAAGCGGTCCATACGCCTTGGCAAAGTTGGTAAAACGGACGAATAGTGATGACAATCTCGCGAAAGACATCAACGGAGTGGGGCACCTGGACGGTGCGGATGATACACACCAACTCGACTATCTTTCCGGGGATTCTGGTGAGACTTACAGCGAACTCCGAAATTTTAATCACGGCGATAACAGGACACCTGATTTTGAGTATAGCATGACGACGGGTGTAAAGGGCAGTGACGGCGTTGTCAGAACCGTTACCAGTACCGTAAACGCATACGTGAATAAATCGAAACAGAGATTCGACCAAGGCGGCGGCGCCGAATTCGGCACGGGTGTGAGGGGGGTCGGGGAGCAGGCCGCGATTGAGATCCCTTATTGGTTTACCGCGTATACCGCATCGGCGGGGGGCGCTCGTGCGGCTGTTTCGGCTGAATATGTTTATAAGCTTGGCATGCCGGGAGGATTATAAAATGAGGCACTTGTTTTTTACTATCGTATTGGTTCTTTTTGCAGTGGTTGGCGTTTCCGATGCGCTATGGGCGCAAACGCTCGGCATGGACGGTTCCGGAACTTCGTCGGTGACGTATCTTGCAAGCTCGCAGTGGATTTCGGGAGAGGTGGAAAGTGTCGAGACACGGGGGCCGTACACCTATGTCCGTCTGAATGGAATTCAGTATCGCCTGATGCCGAAAGTGGCTATCGCCCGGCGGGTTCCCCGGAACGAAGGCGCATATGATGAGGTCCCTGCCAATATACAGGATCTTCGCCGGAGCCGGGAGGTGACGATGCAGGTTCAGGGATTCCGAATTTATCAGATTCTGATTATTGAATGAGGGGAGCGACGATGAGAAAATACAGATTGTTTATCAAAATGGCATGGCTGGCGGTTTTCGCCGCTTCAATGCTGATTGAATGCCACACCGCAGACGCCGTGACGCCGACCGAGTACCAGGCCCTCCCCGTTATCGGTGCCACATCCGAACCGCCGTTGGTGATGCTTGTTCTGGGCCGGAATCATAAGCTTTTCTATGAGGCGTATAACGATGCCTCGGACCTGAACGAAGACGGTATTCTGGATGTGGGGTACAATCCGGATATTGAATACTACGGATACTTCGATTCATACAAGGTGTATACCTACAGCAGTGCAAACCAGCGTTTTGAACCGCTTCGGGAGACCGAGACGAAGAAGGTGGACCCGGGCGCCAACAATGAATGGAGCGGCGATTTTCTCAATTATTTGACCATGAGCCGCATGGATGCCATTCGAAAGGTTCTCTACGGGGGATATCGATCCACCGACACCACGACAACGACTGTCCTGGAGCGGGCCTATATTCCCCAGGATGCGCATACATGGGGTAAAGAGTATGAAAGCGTGGAGAGGGACGGGTACGACATCCGCGACTATACGCCGCTGGATTTGCCCCAAGCCGATTGTCGTCACCTGTTTGCCTCGACATCCCTGGCGGACCCTTCGAACAGCAGCTACAAACCGCTGCTGCGTGTGCTGCCCAACAACGGGCATCGAATCTGGGAGTGGGTGTCCAAAGAGCATCCCGTAGCGGACAGTTCCCTGGAATCCAGCGGTGGTGCGTATAACCAACACCCGGACAACCACGATGAGTATGAAAGCATGGTGGATATGTTCGCGAATGCTTCCCATCTTCAAGGTTCTGACCCGCCGGCCAACGGAATGATCGACGGGAGCGGAAATCCCCACGGCCCGGACGACGACTATCTGACTATTTTTACCGGTAATATCACGGTGAATACGGGCGGCACCTATTGGTTCGCGGTGGATGGCGATGATGCCGTGGAGGTGATCGTGGATGGTGTGGTAGTAGCCGGGTATTACGGTGGTCACGGCCATTGTGGCTGTACGTCCCACAATGGCAGCATCGAGCTGGATGCGGGCATGCACGCCATCGAGTTCCGTCATGAAGAGGATGGTGGTAGTGATAACTACCACCTTTACTGGAAGGGACCGGACACCGGGGATGTTTATGAGATGATTCCGGCAGGTGTCTACAGCGATTTAATGCAGACCAACTACAACCTGAACCTTGGCGCCTCCACCATTACCGATTACGCGGTGCGCGTGCAGGTGGGTGTCAGTTCTCTTCCGGAAACAAACTGCAAGCTCTATAAAAATGACACAACGGGGAGTTCCGTATATAAACCCATCGGGCTCCTGCAACGGTATGGCGAGCCGGAACGCATGTTTTTCGGCCTGATGACCGGCTCCTATACAAAAAATACATCCGGCGGCGTGCTCAGGAAAAATGTCGGGGATATCAAAGACGAGATTAATCAGGATACGGGTCAGTTTACTGCTGTCAACGGAATTATTCAGTCAATTAACAAACTTCGGATCGTCGATTTCAGTTATAGTGGCTATTCCTACAATTCCAGTTGTGGATGGGTTGCCACAAGAGCCATCAACGAAGGGGAATGCCGAATGTGGGGGAACCCCGTCGGTGAGATGATGTATGAAACCCTGCGTTATTTCGCGGGAAAGGGATCGCCGACATCCGCGTTTACTTACGGCGCCGATTCAGGGTATGACGACAATGAACTCGGACTTCCCAAGCCGGCCTGGGAGGCCCCTTACGACAGTTACCCCTATTGTGCAAAACCGTTTATGCTGGTTCTCAGTGATATCAACCCCACATACGATTCGGATCAACTGCCCGGCAGTGCCTTCGGCAGTTTTTCAGGGGATCTGATCGGCCTGGACGTGGAAGCGCTTGGTAATGCCATCGGGACTACCGAAGGCGAACTGGGGAATTATTATATCGGCCAGAAGGGAGCGACTTACGACGGTGCGTGCACCTCAAAAACCGTCACAAACGGTCTGGGTGATATCCGTGGATTGTGCCCCGAAGAGCCTACCAAAAAAGGGAGTTATTACAGTGCATCGGTCGCTTATTACGGTCATATGAACGATATCTCACCCGTTCAGGCTGACCAGCTGGTCAATACGTTCGCGGTGGGACTGGCCTCTCCCCTGCCGGAAATCAAGATTCCCATCGGCAATCAAGAGATTACGCTGGTGCCGTTTGCAAAATCCGTCGGGGGATACAGTATCTCGGCCAATCAAGGCGCTTTTCAGCCCACCAACACCATTGTGGATTTTTATGTGGATACCATCGCACCGACCTACGGCAAGTTCCGTATCAACTTTGAAGATGTTGAGCAGGGCGCCGACCACGATATGGACGCCATCATTATTTATGAATACCAGGTGGTAGATGCCGGCGGTGATCCGGTGGAAACTTCGGATCAAGGCGTTTCCGTAAAAATCAAGCTGACATCTGAATATGCCTCGGGAAGCATTATCCAGCATTGCGGCTATATCATTTCCGGGACTACCCAAGACGGTACGTACCTGGAAGTCCGGGATGCCGACACGGCGGCATCGAGCGATCCGGACTATTTCCTCGACACGCCGCCGGGAGAGCTTCCCGGTGGAGACTGGGATGACGATACGGCCCTTGGGTTGGTTACGCCGGACGGCGGAAGAGAATTTACTCCCGGAGGGACTACTACCTCCCTTCTTAAGAATCCCCTCTGGTATGCCGGGAAGTGGGGCGGGTTTGAGGACCAGAACGACAATGACCTGCCGGATCTGGATACCGAATGGGACAGCAATGTCGACGGTATCCCGGATAACTACTTTTATGTGACCAACCCGCTTCGCCTGGAGGAACAGCTCAATGCATCCTTTTCTCAAATAGCGGCCAAGTCCGCTTCCGGAACGTCGGCATCCGTGCTGGCCACCACCAATGAAGGCGACGGAACACTGATGCAGGCTTATTTCCGGCCGCTTACGACTCTTGAAACCGATGAGATTCGCTGGATGGGTTACCTGCAATCCCTGTGGGTAGACAGTATGGGGTTTATTCGAGAGGATACCGACGCCAATCTGATGCTGGACACCGCGGTGGATAGAGTGCTGGTTTTCAAACTGGTAAATGGCGAGACCAAGGTCAGGCGGTTTGAAGTAAGTGAAGGAAATTCGTATCCGGATGTCGAGACGGATGGATATATGACCATCGATATGTCGGAGATCCTGCCGATTTGGGAGGCCGGGAATGTTCTGGCGGATACGGACGCTTCGGACCGGAATATCTTCACCTCTCCGACGGGCGATGCGAACGACCTGATTAGCTTTTCGGGAACAAACCTCGGATCGATCAAAGATTTGCTGGGGGTGAGCGATGCGGATATCGCTTTGTTCCCGGATGCGAATATCGAGCTTTTAGGGGCGGACCAGGATACCCGGGCCCAGAACCTGATCGCTTTTATCAGAGGAGACGATATAGACGGACTTCGAAACAGAACCATCGATGGAAGGGTGTGGAAACTCGGAGATATCGTCTATTCTACGCCGACCTCCGTTGCAAGACAAGTGGAACGGTACCATATTATTTATGAAGATGAGTCGTACGACGATTTTTTCAGGCAAAGCGCGTTGATGGGACGGCAAACAGTCGTATATGTCGGCGGCAATGACGGGATGCTCCATGCATTTACATCCTGGCGTTATAATTCCGACAACAACAGTTTCGTCGATCCGGGTGCCAAGTTGCTGGAACAGGGAAACACCATCGGCGATGAACTGTGGGCCTATATCCCCCGGTCTGTTTTGCCTCATCTCAAGTGGCTGGCCGACCCGGAATATGTGCACAGTTATTTTGTGGACCTGACGCCCAAGATTTTCGATGCGAAGATCGCAGGGGCAGGGCATGACGAGTGGGGTACATTTTTACTGCTGGGTTTGAACATGGGCGGGAAGGACATTGTTATCAACGTGGATACCGACGGAGACGGCAACCCGGACGCCACGGAGACCCTCAAACCATCCTATTCACTGCTTGATATTACCGATCCCACCAACCCGAAACTGCTGTGGGAGAGAAGTTTTGAGGGGCAAGGCATGAGTACATCCATGCCGGCGATTATCAAAGTCGGCGGTTATCATTTCGGGGATTTTGACGTATATGAAGACAGCGAAAAGTCAGAGAGATGGATAGCGGTGTTCGGATCCGGACCCCATGGGGATTTTGCCTATGAAGGGATAAGTGACCAGCAGGGACGAATATATGCGGTGGATCTGGCAACCGGAAATCCTTTCGGGAGAGACGGGCACGATTATCTGTTTTCAACCAGCGCTAACTCGGTTATCAACAACCCGGTTTCTCTGGACAGGGCGCTGACTTATGAAGTCAATTCCATCTATTTTGGTGAAGCCATCATTGCGGATCCGGCGGATCCTCTTTCCGGCTGGTCCGGCAGGGTCTGGAGTATTGATACGTTTTTGGACTGGTCAGGTACCCATCCCGATACGGGTGAGGTGAACCCTGATTGGTGGGAGGTGAGCAATAATCCCACGGATTGGCATCTTCACTTGCTTCTCGAAGAATTCCAACCCGATATCGGAGAGTCTCCGGTCCATCTGGGACCGATTACCGCCCCGATGGCGATATCCGTCGACGATCCCGAATACGACAATGCCTGGGTCTACTTCGGTACCGGACGTTATGTTTCGGATGATGACAAACAGGATGCATCTCCACAGCGCCTGTTCGGAATAAAGGATCCCTTGTATAATGCGGCGAGAGATTTTTTGTCTCCCGCGTATACCGGGGGCGGCCAGGTGCTTGACTCTTATAATCTTCTGAAGTCATCCCGATATCGGGTACGATCGGACGATCTCATGGTGGAACAAATGGCCGCTGGTGGCGGTTGGGAGGAGTTCGGTGAATATAAGGAACTGCTCAAATTGATCCGGCAGGATAATACATATAATGGGTCCGGCGATCTTGTAATCGATACTGAATGGTTAGACGGATGGAGTCGGGATCTGGCGATATCCGTAGCGTCTCCGCCTTTTCCGTCCGAACGTTGTATTAGCAAAGCCTCCTTGTTGGGTGGTGCGTTATTCGTGCCGACTTACACACCCAGCGAAGAGGAATGCAAGCTTGGCGGCACCAGTAACCTGTACGGGCTTTACTATGAAACCGGCACTGCTTATATCAGTCCGCTTGTGCCCGATTCTGGAGGAGACCATATCCAGGAATATATAGAACTTGGCGATGGTGCACCGCCTCCTATTGCCGGTATCCATATAGGGCGCAAGCAAGGCGGCAAGGCATTTCTGCAGATGAGTACAGGTGAGATTATTGAAACCGAAGTGGATTCCGCAAATCCAATCAAGAGCAGAATCGTGAACTGGTTCGAAGATGATGAGATAGGAGAGTAATTCGATTTTTGTAAGACAATTGATCCGGCGGGTGTTGTTGACGCCCGCCGGATCAGATAATTCGCGGCAAGATAAGACAAAAAATCCTCTTTCCATACCCCCTTTCCCTACAGTGACAAAACGGGAAAAAATGGTGGGTAAGTTGGAGCCAATCCCTGTAAGCTATTAAAATACTTTATACCCAGGCTATAAAAAAAGTTTATATCCCCTCCCCGTTTTTCGGATAAATCCGGGCCTTGCCTTAAATAATACACTTTTCTCCGCCAAGCAGCAGAATTTTTTATATTGGTATTTTTATTTATAAATCAATCCAATATGCTTGATTTGCCCTTCAGGTCACTAGGGCAATTCCTTAAGACGTATATTTTTTTAAAATCAGGTGTGCATTTTGCTGTATAGTTAGTGTGTGTATTGGTCATGTAAAGGTGGTTTTGGGAGTTATGGGTTATAAATGCTCATGCTTGAAAGTGATTGTTCGTAGCGGTTTTTCGCCGGCAGCTAATGGCAGATGATGCATTGATTGATTGTTATTGAATTATTGCAGTGTGTTATGTTCGACGTCGTGTGGCAGTGATTGAATCGGGCGCCTTTGACATGGAAAAAATAAGATGGTCGAGGGGATGAAGCCTTTTTCATGCAAGGTTATCGGGAAATATACCTTGCACATCAAGTACCCGGCAGGACAAGAACAGTGACAATCAAGTCAAGAATTTTATATAGTCTGTTGTGCATGCTGGCTCTCTATCTGTGCCTCAACTATGCGGTTTCTCGGTTTCTTCTGTTTCGAAATTACCTCTCGCTGGAGCGAAAAGAAGGCCGAAAGGACGTTTCCCGCTGCCTCGAGGCACTTCAAAGGGAAACGGAACATCTCTGGTTGCTTACCAACGACTGGGCCGCATGGGACGATACCTACCGGTTTGTTCAGGATCCGGGCGAAGACTATATCGCGTCGAATCTGGTTATTGAAACCTTTGTCGACAATCATATCGATCTTATCTACATCTTAAACAATCGCCGGGAAATCGTCTGGGGTGAAATGCGCGATCCGGTTACCCATGACATCATGGCTCCGAAGGACCTTTCCCCGGAAAACATAAAAAAGATACAGATCCTTTTTCAACCGGAAGGTCCCACTGATAAGCTAAGCGGAATATGGATGGTATCCGGGACTCCGATGCTCATCTCCAGCGGCCCCATTCTCAAAAGCGACAACGAAGGTCCCATTGCCGGTCATCTCATCATGGGCCGGATGCTTACCCGGGATCTGGTGAAAGGTTTATCGGAACAGACACAGGTTCCGCACCGTTACGATGTGATTCGGAATGGACATCCGGCCACTTTCCCGGAGGATGCTTTCAACCGCATTACTCCGATCGACCCAATCATTTTTATTCCCGCCGACGATACCCTGCTTCACGGTTACACCGTTGTCTCCGATATTTCAGGACGGCCGGCGCTCATGATTCAGACCGATATTGACCGATCCATTCTTTCCCAGGGAAAATCCGCTCTCTGGTCGGTGATGATCAGCGTCGGCGGCGTCGGGATACTGCTTCTCGGCGGTATGCTGATTTTGTTGAATTTTCTGGTGCTCAAACCGCTTTCGAAGCTGACCGGACAGGTGGTCTCTTATGGCAAAAACCAGAATGATCCAATAGAAGCGCCGGCTTCCCGAAGTGATGAAATAGGATTGCTCGGTAAGGAATTCGAGCGGATGACCATCCAGTTGAAGGGGATCCACGATGGTCTCAAGGCATCGAATCTTCAGCTGGCCCATGAAGTCCGGGAGCATTCCCTGACCGAGAAAAAATTACGGGCGCTCTCCTCGGAAATAGTGGAGACCGAAGAGCGGGAGCGGCGGCATATTGCCGAAGAGCTGCATGACCGAATCGGCCAGGCCCTGGCCGTGCTGCAGATGCAGCTTGAAATGCTGTTTCAATATGGCACCGTTTCCCAGGGGATTGAATCGGGAAAGGCGGCGAAAATCAGTGCCGCGATCGAAAACATTATTCAGGACAGCCGATCCCTGACTTTTGAAATCAGTCCCCCTGTTCTGTATGAACTGGGACTTGGCCCGGCCATCGAATGGCTGGCGGAACAGATGTCGGAACGCTACAATCTTGAAGTCGAGGTGCGGGACCGACTGTCTGTCTCTCTTGATGACGGCACGCGGGCGCTCGTGTTCAGGTCTGTCCGTGAACTTCTCTATAATGTCATCAGGCATGCCCGGGCCGCATCCGCCTGGATAAGTCTTGAGCAAACCACGGTCGAGCTGAGATTCACTGTAAGGGATGACGGTATCGGCTTTCGTCCCGAAACGGATGTCCTTTCGGAAAGCGACCCCTCGGGCTTCGGCCTTTTCAGCATTCAGGAGCGGTTTTTCCAGTCCGGGGGGAAAATGGAAATAGAATCACCGAGCACCGGCGGCACGATCGTGACGCTTTCTCTTCCCCTGACGTCGGTGGCTGAAAAGGAGACGGTAATATCATGACGGTAATCAAGGTACTTTTGGCCGATGATCACCACGTTGTTCGGGAAGGCCTGAAAATGCTGCTGAATGCCCATAATGTGGTGCAGGTTGTCGGAGAAGCGGACAGTGGCCGAAAAGTGTTCGCGATGCTCGGGGAAATCACCCCCGATATCATCATCATGGATGTTTCCATGCCGGAACTCAATGGAATCGATGCGACGAAAAGAATTCGGAAAGATTTTCCGGACATAAAAATTCTGGCGCTGAGCATGCACACCGACCGGCGGTTCATCGAAGGCATGCTCAAGGCCGGTGCGTCCGGCTATTTGATTAAAAATTGTGCCGCCACGGAACTTATCAACGCCATCGAATCCGTTGCCGAAGGCGGATTGTACCTGAGTCCGAAAATCGCGGGAAAGGTTGTCAACACTTGTCTGACACAGCAAGCGGTTCCGATAGTGTCAAAAGCCGATGCGCTTTCTTCGCGTGAGCGTGAAATCCTTCAGTTGATTGCCGAAGGAGGGGATACCAAAGAGATTGCTTTTGACCTGTGCCTGAGTCCGAAAACCGTTGAGGCCCATCGCAGAAATATCATGGAGAAGTTGAATCTTCATAATGTTGCACAACTGACCAAATTTGCCATAAAGGAGGGAATTACGAACCTGGAAATCTAATCCTTTCACCTTGTCAAGCTGCTCTGTTCCCACTCTCTTCGCAATCGTTGCTGTCCTGTCGCTCATTCGCAGATAATAACCTGAAATTGTATGAAAAAGTCCTGTGGTTTGGTGCGTAAAACGTTCGGTGAAAAAGTAAGGAAAAGGTGATGCCTGTTTAAGGCTTTTCCTGATGTTGGATGGGTGACATTTATGCTAATATTCTATTAAAATACAGTGCGTTATGTTGGTTTTTTGAGGCAAAATGATGTCTCATATTTTATACATTGAAGTATACAAAAAGTTACTCCTGTTTGGGGCCATATAGAAAACAGGCAGTTAATGAACGAATGATCCATTACGAATGTATAAGAAAGTGAACATATGAAAAAAAATACGGGATTTACCTTGGTGGAACTGATGGTCGTTATCACTATCATTGCCCTTCTGATGGGGGTAACCGTGCCGGCGATGAGCAGTTTGAAGGCGCACTACGGTTTAGGCGGTGCACTGCAGGATGTGATGCTGACGTTTCGCCAGGCAAGGTTGACGGCTGTCGAGGAGAACGAAACGGTCGTGGTTACAGTGGATGTGGCCAATGGAAGATATCGGGCTTTTGTGGATGACGGTGGCGGTGACACAACGGATACCGCGGGCCCGGTTTCCAGCACTATTGGGGATGGCATACCGGACAAGGCCAACAACGGTGTATACGATGATGACGCTCTTGCCCATGAGCGGCTAATCAATTCCGTTACCGTACCGGATGGGATCCGCATTACGGCTGCCGATTTCAGCGGGAATACGACTTTTCGTTTTGACAACAGGGGATTCCCAACACTGATAAATGCTCCGGGTGTGTTGACGGATGGTTCCGTCACTCTGACGAATGATCAGGGGAGGAGCAAACAGGTGAGTCTGCTTCGAAGCGGACATTCGGTGATTCAATAAAGTGGCGTGGGCTGCTTGTGAAGGATTGAAAACATAACGAGAGGGTAAGGCTAGTGGGCGAAACAATACTTCAAAGGTGTCATATGAAAAAAAGCGTTATGAATGATATCGGGTTTACGCTCGTTGAGTTGATGATCACTCTTGCCGTTTTCGGCATTGTTATGACCGGGGTCTACAGCGCATATCAGGCCCAGATCCGGTCACATTTTACCCAGCAGCAGATAATGGACATGCAGCAGAATCTCCGGGCGGCTTTGTACCTGATGGAGCGGGAGATCCGAATGGCGGGGCTCAATCCGACCGATGCCGCCGGTATCGGTATCAACGTGGCCGATGCCCACACCCTGAGCTTCAGCATGGATTATACAGGCGGCCTTAACGATGGAATAGATAATGACGGGGACGGTATCGTCGATGAGGGGGTAAACGGTGTCGACGATAACGCAAGCGGCCTTGTGGATGACAACGGAAACCCCCTTGCGGACGAGGTGGATGAGCAGGAATGGTATGACGGGGATGATAACGACCCTAACGAGCAGGTGGTTTACATGTTGAGCAACGATGCTGACAGCGACGGCATGAATGACGGTCTCCCCACCGAGACCAACGACGGCAGTGCATGCAACCTGATGAGAAATGGTGAGCTTCTGGCCATGAATATCGATGCGCTCAATTTCGTTTATCTCGATTCGGCCGGCGACCCCCTGGCGACGCCGGTGGCCGATCCATCCGATATCCGATCTATTCAGGTGTCGCTTGTGGCCCGATCCGGGGACAGGCCGTCCAAAAATTCATACGATTATGTCGATCAAAAGACGTATACGTATAAAGACAAAGACGGGAATGAAATTACGATTCTGCCGCAACAGAACGATTCGTTTCGGCGGATATCGATGACCATGGAGGCAAAATGCAGAAACATGGGGCTATGAAATTTTTATTGAAGTGTGTGAGGGATCAAAAGGGAGGGTGTCCGGATGCAATCTCCGGGGACGCTGGATATACGTTGATAGAACTGATGATTGCTCTCATGATTCTGGCCATCGGCGTGCTGGGTGTCTGGAGCATGCAGGGTGCTGCCGTTCACAGTAATGTCAAGGCCCGACAGATTACCGGCTCCGCTGCGCTCGGTTCCGATCAGTTCGAGAAACTGATGCGTCTTCCCTATGACGATGCGATGCTGGCTCCCGGGAGCACCACCATACGGGACGAGGGGAATTATTCGGTGACATGGACTGTTTCAAATTTGAATGAGCCCATTGCCAATGTGAAAACCGTTACCGTGACGGCCTCCTGGAGGGAAGCCGGGCAGCAAAGGAAAGTAGAGTATGTCTATTATAAAGCAGATGAGATTTAGAGAGCTTCGGATGAAGGCCGGCTTAAAAGATCCGGTTTCAGATGATCGTGGATCCGCTATCATTATTGTGCTGGTCATACTGGTGGTGTTGACCCTGCTGGGTCAGATTGCTACCCGGACCACCACCACCGAAATAGAGATCGCGGCAAACGATAAACGCCACCGGATGACGTTTTACGCCGCGGACGGCGCCACGGAGCTGGCTTCCGAGCTTCTGGAACAGAATATCGATGAACTCGGTTTCGATGGCAATCCTGATTTCGATCCGGATCCCATTGATCCGAATATCGGTACCTTTTCCAATTTTATCGGAATCAATGTTGTCGATTTCTGGCGCAACGGGGAAGATATCTCTTCTACCCCCAGCGACACTAACCGGGATTTTTTTCTGCCCGCGGATTATGTCGCGGGAGAACCCCATACCAACTTTACCGTAGGGGGTGACCCGGAATTTGCTCATGGGGCCGGCATCATGATGGCTGCCGGCTACGAGGGGATGGGAAAAGGGTCTGCCCATGGCGGTTCTTTGATCGCATATGAAGTCATTACCCAGCGGGTGGGCGATAAGAACAGCGAATCGATTGTCCGGGTCAAATGGCGGCACGTGAATTAATGGTTTAAGAAACAGGAGGTCATGGTTATGAATGATAATAAAATAATCAAGGACATGATTTTGATATGTGTTCTTTTTATGACGGCGTTCTGCCTTTCGCCGCAAACAGCCGGGGCAGGATGCGACTGTAGCAAGGACACTGCCGTTCCTCCGTTTCTGGCCGCCGGGGCGGATCCCAATCTGCTCCTGATGATCGACAATTCGGCCAGTATGTATGATCTGGCATATCGTGACACAACAAAGGAGACCTGGGAGTGTTTCGATGACAGCTACAACGCCGCCACCACCTACTACGGCTATTTCGACGAAGCTACCTGGTACCTGTACGATTCAGTGGACGGCCGGTTCGAACCTTCGGCGGCGCCGTTATGGGCGACCGCCCATGGCGGTACACTCTATACCAGTGGTGATGTGAGCCTTGAAATGTGGGGCAGTGACGCGGCCGGATGGGATGTCGAACTCTATGCCACGGGAAACCTGCTGAACTGGGCCACCGTCTCCAAATATGACATTGAAAAGGAAATATTGACCGGCGGCAAGTTCGACGGCACGCAGTGGGTTTCCGAGGGCCGGGGATGCGCCGGGTACCGGTTTATCAAGGAGGTTTCCCTCAATTCCGGAGGTACCGCCTATACACTGACCATGGGGATCAATGCGGACCAGGACGGCAGCACCGCCATTGAAGATGAAACCACGGTGATCGATATTTTCAAGATCAGCGAAGCCGGTTATGACTATGGCGCCTGCAAGACAGCTATCGACGAAGTCATGTACGGCACCGGGAATCCCCAGAATGCGGTCAGCAACTGTATCGATCCCAACAACGAGGCGGGAAATCCCGACAAACAGGTGTTGATTCATTCCACCACCGACTGCTGGAAGTACTGGAAGGGGGATCTCAACAACTGGCCCCAGCATACTACTTCCCTGTTGGGATTTTGTATGGATGTGTACGCATCCGGAAAAGATCCCAGGGAAATCACCCCGTCGGACCCGGAATACGCCTGTTACGGAGAGTATGATGCGACGGAACCCAGCGGCTATTTAGGTCGGTGCTGGATATCGGGGGCGGCGTGTACGGCGGTGGTATGTGCCGACAAACCGGCGGACGACAATAAAACCGTTTATCAATGTAATCCCGCCGATGAGGTGGAGTACTGCCCCAAAAACAAATATAAGAATGGGGCCTGTACGGTGGATTGGACGGCACTGATGGACTGTCCTGATGATCCCGGTGCGGTATGGCTGGAAGGCTACGACACCACCGGGGCTATTCCGGCGGCGCTGGACACCTGTGTTTACGACGCCATGTCTGCCTATTGCGGCGTGATCCAGGTACCCCAGGTGGTGGATCCGTCGGACCAGCAGTTTTCCACCGGTGAGGTGTACAATCTCCCGGCGATCCTTACCGACGGCGGGGTGCTGGGGCAGTTGAGCGACCCTATCGCCCGGATGAACGTGCTGGTGAAGAAGGCGGATGCCGCACCGGCGCCGGAAGGAATTCTACAGGAGTTCTCCAGCCAGATCCGTATCGGCGCCATGGCATTCCATACGCTTGGCTCCGGGAGTGAGTGTCCCCTCGTTCCGGGTGACAACGTTCTGTATGCCTGTGACGAGTCGGTTGATAATAAAGACGGCGCCTATGTGCTTCAGGGGATCAGCACTGATTTTGAATCGGCCGGGCATACGGATGCCCTGGTGGCTGCCATCAATAATGAGAAGGCGGGCACCTGGACCCCCCTGGCCGAGGCCATGTATACGGCCATCGGATACTACAGCCAGGATTTGGGGATGGAGCTGAATACCGGTGCGGATTTTTCGATGTGGCCGGAACCCATCACCGAGTGGTGCCAAAGCAACAATGTGTTGTTTATCACCGACGGGGCTTCCACGGCCGATCTCAATGCCGATATGATTACCCTTGGAAACAGTATTACCCCGGATGTCGATATCAGCGCCGGTGACACCGCCGCCGGGTGCGGGGATCTGTTCGGCAGCACCTATTTCGACGATCTGGCTTTCCATGCGCGGCAGGGGGACCTTTACACCGGCAGTCCCTATACATTTGATGAGACGCCCAGAAATATCAACAGCTATGTGGTGTACACGGGCGACGCGGCGGCAGGGGCGGGGCAGTGCCCGTCCCTGGGGCTCATGGAGAGCGCCGTGGCGAACGGCGGCCCCAATGCGACCAATGATGGCGATACCGATGAGGTGTATTATGGAGATGACCCCGAAGCGCTTTCAAATGCGCTTCGGGAGGCGTTCATAAATATATTGAAGCGTGCCGCAGCCGGTTCGGCGGCATCTGTTATTTCCGCGACACGGGGTGGTGAAGGTGCTGTCTATCAGGCCATTTTTTGGCCCGGGATCGATGGGCCGGAATACGCGGATGGATCGAAAAAGCCGGATGTCACCTGGGCCGGAGAAGTCCATTCAATGCTTGTGGATGCACAGGGGAATCTGTTCGAAGATACCGACGGGAACAAGGCGCTGACGGACACGGATGAGCGCGTGGTATTCTTCTTCGACGAAAACAGTGATCCTGTTGAAACAAAGGCGTGTTATGGAGATGTGGTCGACGGTGTCTGCAGCGCCGGTTTCAAAAGTCTCCACGAGGTGGCGTACCTCTGGTCGGCATCCGAATGGCTTTCCGGTATCGATGCCGGAGGCTTGGCGCCGGATATAGACAGCAACCGGAACAACTATATTTCGAGTGAACGCAAACGCTATATCTTTACCTGGAATGATATAAACAATGACGGTGTGGTGGATACCGGCGCACCGAATGAAGTCATCGCGTTTGAACCCGCCATCGACTGGAGTTCATACTCAGGGCTTGTAGACGTATCCAGAGGGGATGTTCCCTACGATTTCGGCATCGATCCCGCGGCGAAAACAACGGCGGAGATCGATGCCGAAATGGACGCGCTTGTCAGCTGGATTCGGGGAAAGGATATCGCGGGATACCGCTCCCGGGAGGTGGATACCCCCGCTAATTTTACCATTCCCACCGGGGTGGAATCGACGGAAGGCACCATTACCTGGCGCCTGGGAGACGTGGTCCATTCAACCCCGACATCGGTATCCCGGCCGTCTGAAAATTATCATCTGATGTACCGGGATGAAACGTATGTCGACTTTGTGCGTCAGTACAAAGACCGGCGGCATGTGATCTACTTCGGTGGTAACGACGGGATGATCCACGCCATCAACGGCGGGTTCTATGACAGCGATTCAAGCGGTTTCTGCCTGGCTTCCGGCTGCCCTGGAGGCGCTGTCGATGCCCCCGCCCTGGGGGCCGAATTGTGGGCGTATGTTCCCTATAATCTGCAGCCCCAGTTGAAGTGCCTGACGGACCCCGATTATCTGCACCGGTATTACGTGGATTTGAAGCCGAGGGTTTTCGACGTTCGGATCTTTGCTGACGATGCGGACCATCCCCACGGCTGGGGGACCATCATGGTGGCCGGGATGCGTTTCGGGGGCGGCAGCGTCGATGCCGACGCGGCCGGAGATACCCGGAAATTCGTTTCCTCGTACGCTATTTTCGATATTACCAATCCCGAAGAGCCGCCGGACCTGCTGGGGGAGTTGACCTACGATATGGGTTCGGGGACGCATCTGGGATATAGCACCCTGGTGCCGGCCGTGGTACCCATGAAAGAGGGAAATGTCACCAAATGGTATCTGATCCTGGGCAGTGGGCCGCTTGTGCTGGATGCCGCCGGCGAGTGGGTGCATGAGGTCGCCATAGAGGGGATCAGCAACCAGACGGCCAAAGTTGCTGTTTTTCCCCTGGCGGAGCTGACATCCGGGGGGGCGTTTCGAATTCCGGATGCGGATCCTGGGGCGGATACCGCCGGCAGATACCTTCTTCCGGATGTGGGGTTCGTGTCCGATCCGATTTCGGTGGACTTTGATCTCTCACCGAACTACCGGGCCGATGTCGTTTATTTCGGGACCGTGGAAGGTGGCTGGAGCGCCTGGGGGGGCTGGAGCGGCAAGTTCTATCGCCTGGTGACCAATGCCGATGCGGGAATGACCGGTCCGAATGCCTGGACAGCGCCAGCGATGATGTTCAATCCCGAGCGACCCATAACCGCCGCGCCCAATGTGGGGTTTGACGGCGATAATTTCTGGGTCTATTTCGGAACCGGCCGTTTTTTTCACAAGTGGGACAAAACCGATGCCAGCAGCAATGCACAGGAAACTTTTTACGGTCTCAAGGAGCCTATTGATTGCGACCCCGACACGGGTGGGTTTA
This sequence comes from Desulfobacterales bacterium, assembly GCA_963677545.2. Lineage (GTDB taxonomy): Bacteria > Desulfobacterota > Desulfobacteria > Desulfobacterales > JAFDDL01 > JBECKW01. Next base: position 93,691 of record CAXXKH010000013.1, read on the forward strand.
CCTGGAGTACGGTGAGTAAGGCGAGTCTTATCCGAACAGACCAGATTCTGGTGACCGAGGCGGCTGATCCGGCGGATGCTCTCCTGAGTTGTGTGGGGGGGGGGACCGGTTGCCTTCCCAGCGGGGTGACAAACTTTGAGGAGCTTGAACTCTACATTGCCGGGGAAGGTTGCAGCGAGGAGGCCACCCCTCTACCCACCGGCGAGGCCGGGTGGTATCGCGAATTCGAGTTGGACCGGGAACGGAATCTGGGTCAGGCAACCCTTCTGGGCGGCCTCGTGACCTTTACCACCTATCAGCCGTTTGACGATGTCTGCCGGCCGGAGGGTGAAGCCTACCTCTATGCGGAATACTACAAAACCGGGACGGCGTGGCACGAAGCAGTCTTCAGCGATCCCTGGGGCTCTTCGGGTGACCCGCCACAGGTGGTCGACAAACTGGCAATCGGCAGGGGGCTCGCCACTACGCCGAACCTGCATGTCGGGCGGCAAGAGGGGACCAAGGCGTTTGCCCAGACAAGTACGGGGGCCATTGTTGAAATCGAGCAACCGAACCTGCCGATCAAGGCGGCCAAAACCGGACGAATGTATTGGCGGGTGGATTAAAATAATTTCATATGTTATCTGATGAGCGCCTCATTACGTTGTGATGGGGCGTTTTACATCAAAAAAGGAGATACTTTGATCCGCAAATTTCGATTTTTTCTGTTCATGGTGATAATTGGCGTTGCATGTACCGCACTGGTCGGGGAAGCCGCCGTGGACTGGCAGTTGGGCACGGCCATCGACATCGGACAGAAGCCGAAAGATGCGGTGGTGTCAACCAGTGGCGACTGGATTTATGTGCTGACGGAAGCCGGGGATATTTTCGTGTACTCATCCGACGGGCAGCTTGAAGATACGATCCATGCCGGGGAAAAGATCAGCTTTATCTCCCCCGGATCCGCGGACAACCAGCTTCTTGTCGGGAGCGAAAAAGGGAAAAGCGTGCGGATGCTGTCGATCGAGTTCATTCATGAGATTGATATTTCCGGATCCCCGGCGCTGGGAGACCCCGATGCGCCGGTTGTCATCGCCGTGTTTTCGGACTACCAGTGCCCCTATTGCTCGCGTCTGATGCCGATGCTGGAACAGGTCCTGGAGAAGTATCCCGGGCAGGTCAAAGTCGTTTTTAAGCAATATCCGCTGAAAATGCACAAGGCGGCGTTGTCCGCTGCCGAGGCGGCCCTGGTGGCGGACCGTGAAGGCCGCTTCCGGGAACTTCACGACCTTTTGCATGATGATTTCAGAAACATGACGGAGGAGAGCATTCTTGACAAAGCCTCGAGCCTCGGGTTTGATCGGGAGGCGTTCCGGGAGAAGATGATGTCCCGCGACATTCTGATGCAGATTCAAAAGGACATGGCGGACGGAAAGAAGGCGGGTGTATCCGGAATTCCGTCCGTTTTTATTAACGGCAAGCGGTTGAAGCATCGCTCCCTGGAAGGGTTCCGGCAGATGATCGACCCGGAAATTAATAAGCTCGGCGGGCAACCGGCCACCGAGGAGCCCTGAGAGAGCATAAAACGCTTTCAATTTCAACCCGGTTAGGCTATGGAAGGAAAAAGATCCCTGCCGTTGGCGCCGAACCAGGCGGGATATCCGTTAACCCCTCACCCACTTTCTTGTGCAACTTATGGAAGACCCTTTCTCCCCCAAAGCGGTATGCCGTGCCCTGTTAAGAAACGGCTGCATTACAGCCGTCCAGGCCCAGGAAATCTTGAAAAAAGAAGCGAGCTTTCGAAAACGGCTCGAAAATATGCGCGCCAAACAACGCAATCGCGGGGGCGGCAAAGAGCTTATCAACAATCCCATAAACATCGTCGATGTGTTGGTTCCGCTGAATATGCAGCGGGCGGGTGATTCCTTCAAGGGGCTTGATGAGGATGTCATCTTTGAAGCGCTCGCCAAGCAGTGGCAGATGCCGTTTCAAAAAATCGATCCGCTTCAGCTGGATCTGAACATCGTTACCGCGACGATTCCAAAGACCTTCGCCATGAAGCACTTGGTACTGCCGATTGCAATCAAGGATGGGTATCTGACGGTAGCCACCGCCAATCCGTTCAATGTGGAGATTATGGAGGATATCGCCCGGGTCAGCAACCTGAAAATTCGGGCCGTAGTAAGCCCCAAATCCGACATTGTCAAAATCATCAACGAGTTTTTTGGATTCAAACATTCCATTGCCGAGGCGGAAAATCAGTTTACCCTGCCCACGGTGGACCTCGGGAATCTCGAACAGTATGTGCGGCTCCGGTCGTCTGACGAAGTACCTTCCACGGACCAGCATATTGTCAATGCTGTAGAGTATCTATTCAATTATGCCTTTGAGCAGCGGGCCAGCGATATTCATATCGAACCCAAACGGGAAAAAAGCCATGTCCGAATGCGGATCGACGGCGCCCTTCATACGGTATACGAACTCCCCAAAAGTGTTCACTCGGCCATTGTCAGCCGCATAAAAAATATCAGTCGCCTGGACATGGCTGAAAAAAGGCGTCCACAGGACGGGCGCGTCAAAACCGAGCGGGACGGCAAGGCTGTTGAAGTGCGGGTATCCGTTGTGCCCGTGGCTTTTGGCGAAAAGGTGGTGATGCGTCTCATGGATCCGGATGTCCTGTTCCAGGATCTTTCCAGACTCGGGTTTTCCGAGAACGATCTGGCCCGCTATAACCGGTGCATCAACCGGCCCCACGGTATTATTCTGGTTTGCGGTCCCACCGGCAGTGGAAAATCAACCACCCTCTATTCCACACTGAAGCGTATTGCCACGCCTGACATCAATGTGACCACCGTTGAAGATCCCATCGAGATGGTGCACGAAGAATTCAACCAGATTGCCGTTCAACCCGCGGTGGGAATTACTTTCGGAACAATTCTTCGAAACATTTTGAGGCAGGACCCGGATGTGGTTATGTTGGGTGAGATGCGGGATCTCGAAACGGCCGAAAATGCCGTCCAGGCTGCATTGACCGGGCACCTGGTTTTTTCCACGCTGCATACGAACGATGCACCCTCGGCGGTGACCCGGCTGCTGGACCTCGGCGTGCCGTCATACCTGATCCAGGCGAGTCTGGTGGGGTTGGTGGCCCAGCGGCTCGTTAAGAAAATATGTCCCAATTGTACTGAAGAATTCTCCATGAATCCAGACGAATTGAAGGTCCTCGGGCTTAATGTGAAGTCGAAGGAGCCAGTTCCCCTGAAGCGGGGAAAAGGCTGCCGGCAGTGCCGGGGAACCGGTTATTACGGCAGATCCGCTGTGTTTGAAGTACTCCGCTACACCGAACCGCTCAAAAGACTCACCACGGCCGAGGCCGACCTGGAGGCTATCCGCACCCAGGCCCGAAAAGAGGGGCTGGTGGCGTTGAGAGAAAACGCCATACAGAAAATGCTGGCGGGTGAAACTACCTACCAGGAGGTGCTGCGGGTGACGTGGGAACAGGGGTGACGGTAGAGACCAGAAGTCGGAGGCCTGAGGTCAGCCCAACCGGCAGGAAAAGGCCGTGCTTTACAGCGCGGCCCTTTGATATTTCAAGGATTGGTATTGGGGCGGCTACTCCAGAATCGCACTGAATTTGGCGCCGGAGGCAAACTCGATAGCACTGTCAACCACCAATACCGTGGCGGTATTCTGTTCGGCACGCAGTACGATTATGCTTCCGATATTCGCAGGGGGGAGTTGCTGGGCCTGCTTCTTGCCCTCCTTCAGTTTTACTTTCTCCTGATTGTATACATGGTATTGCTGCCCCAACGCCACACCGTCCTGCTCGCCTTTATTGATGAAGGCAATGGCGTTCTCTCCGATCAGGTTCGTTCCCTCTTCCGATTTCAGGATCGTCCCGGAAACCGGCGCCGGATTGTCGTCCAGGTAGATTTTAGGAGATACGGTTTCATATGGCATCACACGGTCATTGATTTCAATTGTTCGATAGCTCCGGACGACGGTTGCGAGGACATATCCTTCCTCCTGGCGGGTGACTTTCACTACACCGACAAGATAATGCTGGGTACCCAGCGTATTTTTTTTGTCCTCCGGGTCTTTAACCGTTTCCAAAGTACGATAAACTGTAAAAAGGCTGTCTGTCGGCATGGTGTCCGCCGCTTCCAATCGAATATAGACCGTATCCCCGTAGCTGATTATTTCCCTGTCTTCCTTGGTTTTGAATATCACACCGCTCGGTGAGACCGGTGGCTTTCGAATGAAACCGACCTTTTCTATGGCGTTATATATATAGTACGGCGGTTCTATTGGCGGTTCAGGCCTAGTAGGTTGCTGCTCCTGGGCCGACAGGCCGCCGGGGAGGAGAACGGCAGCTGTCAACAGAAAGATACACCAGCAAATTTTTTGTGTCATGTGGCTGTTATTCATGTCATACCTCACTCGTGGCTGCAATGATGATTGCTGCATTATCAGTCCCAATTATAAGCCATGCAAACTGTATTTATTACCATAAAATCACTAACTTTTTCGTCGGATTTTGTCAAGCATTTCCATTCCGGGCGCCAGGTGAATTGCCGAAGGCGCCCCGTCTTCTTTTTGGACTCTTTTAGGGGCGTCTGTCTTTAGAAAATAATAAGCAAGGTTTGTGCCGAAAAAAAAGCCCCCTTGCATTTAATGCAAGGGGGTCATGTTATTCAGCAGTCAGGGGTATAAAACGGGTTACATCATGCCGCCCATTCCACCCATGCCGCCCATACCGCCCATACCGCCCATACCGCCGCCGCCCGGCATACCAGCGGCTGCGTCTTTCTCTTCCGGTTTATCGGCGATCATGGCTTCCGTGGTCAGCATCAGGCCGGCCACCGAGGCCGCATTCTGCAGGGCAAACCGAACCACTTTGGTGGGATCGATTACACCCGCTTCCATGAGGTCTTCATAGGTGTTGGTGTTCGCGTTGTAACCGAAGGAACCCTCGCTGTTTTTGACTTTATCGATAACAACAGAGCCTTCAAATCCGGCATTGTTGGCAATCTGCCGCAGCGGTTCCTCGATAGCGCGCATCACAACTTTGACGCCGACTTTTTGTTCGGCTTTGATTTTTATTTTTTCCACGGCAGCAAGGCAGCGAACCAGGGCAACGCCACCGCCGGGCACAATACCTTCCTCAACCGCGGCACGGGTAGCGTTCAGTGCGTCTTCCACCCGGCTTTCTTTTCTTTCATTTCGGTTTCCGTGGCTGCGCCGACGTTAATGACAGCCACGCCGCCGATCAGTTTGGCAAGTCGTTCCTGAAGTTTTTCACGATCGTAATCCGAGGTGGTCTCATCGATTTGAGCACGGATCTGCTTGACCCTGCCTTCCAGGTCGGTGCGGCTGCCCGCGCCGTCAACGATGGTGGTGTTGTCCTTGTCGATGGAAACACGTTTGGCCTGGCCGAGATCGTCGATGGTGAGATTCTCCAGTTTGATGCCGAGATCTTCCGAAACGACTGTTCCGCCGGTGAGAATGGCGATGTCTTCCAGCATGGCTTTTCTTCTGTCACCGAAACCGGGGGCTTTTACCGCGGCTACCTGCAGGGTGCCTCTGAGTTTATTGACCACAAGGGTGGCCAGGGCTTCGCCGTCAACATCTTCCGCGACGATGACCAGGGGTTTGCCCATTTTAGCGACTTGCTCCAGAACCGGCAGCAGATCTTTCATGCTGCTGATTTTCTTTTCGTTGATAAGAATATACGGTTCGTCAAGAGAGGTGACCATTTTTTCAGGATCGGTTACGAAATAAGGAGAGAGGTAACCGCGATCAAACTGCATTCCCTCAACGACTTCAAGGGTGGTCTCCATGGATTTGGCTTCTTCGACGGTGATGACGCCTTCTTTGCCGACCTTGTTCATTGCTTCCGCGATGATGTTGCCAATGGTCTCATCATTGTTGGCGGAAATTGTGCCGACCTGGGCGATTTCGCGTTGATCCTTGGTGGGTTTGCTGATTTTGCCAAGCTCTTTGACAACAGTTTCAACCGCCGTGTCAATGCCGCGTTTGATGGCCATGGGGTTGTTGCCCGCGGCAACCAGTTTCTGGCCTTCTTCGTAGATGGCACGTGCAAGGACTGTAGCAGTGGTGGTGCCGTCACCGGCCATGTCGCTGGTTTTGCTGGCGACTTCTTTAACCATCTGGGCGCCCATGTTCTCGAATTTATCTTCCAACTCGATTTCCTTGGCAACGGTGACGCCGTCTTTTGTAACGGTGGGTGATCCCCAGGATTTGTCGATGACCACGTTTCTGCCTTTGGGCCCCAATGTGACCACAACCGCATCAGCCAGGGTCCGCACGCCGTTCAGCATTGCCTCTCTGGCTTTCATATCGTACTTTATCATCTTAGCCATTTTGTTCGTTCCTCCCTATCGTATCTTTTTGAGAATGGTTTGGTTATTCAATGATGCCCAGCACGTCGTCTTCGCGCATGATCAGATACTCTTCGCCTTCGATCTTTACTTCCGTACCGGAATACTTTCCGAACAGGATTCGATCGCCTTTTTTTACTTCAAGTGCCACGCGTTTGCCGTCATCAGCCACTTTCCCATCGCCGACCGCGACAACTTTCCCCTCAGCCGGTTTTTCCTTGGCTGAATCCGGGATAATGATGCCACCCTTGGTGGTTGTCTCTTCTTCTACCCGCTGTACCAAAATTCGGTCCTGTAATGGTTTCAATTTCATTGTTCCAGTGCTCCTTTTCTGTCTGTCGGTTTAGAAAAAAATATTGAACCAAAAATTAGAAAATATAGACTTAACTTTTAACGTCGTCCTCATCTGTATCTTTTATGAAAGATTGTTTGATTGTCCGGAATGTTCGCTGTGTCCGAACCGGGTTCTGCCCAAAAGTAAGCATACTTTTTTGTTTGTAAAGGGGCCGGAACCAATAAATTTCAACCCAGTCGCCCTCGCGAACTAATCGGTTTTATCGCTGCTTGCGGCTGATGCGGCCGGTGCCGGACTTTCCTTCGGTTCTTTCGATTCGGACGCGTCCTTCGACCCGGAGGTGTCCTTGGGTTTGTTCGCATAGTCGGTTACGTACCATCCCGATCCTTTTAAATGGAAAGTGCTCTGAGAAATGAGTTTCTGAAGTTTTCCTGAACATTTGGAGCAGGTAGTAAGCGGCCGATCTGAAAATTTTTGTATGGCCTCCTCGATAGCTCCGCATTGAGTGCATTTGTATTCGTAGATTGGCATGCGGTCGTCTCTCCCTTATTGGCCTGTTATAACTGTTTATCTTTATTGGAAAGTTACATATCCTCCCCTTATTTCTGTTAAAAGATAGTTCATCGTTTCAGGTTGTCAAGAAGGCCTATTGTTTTTTTTTTAGGAGAGCGTGAGTTTGTCCAGAGGGGTCCGCCATTTTTCATAGAACTTCAGTACACCGGCCAGGTCAGGGATTGATATGGATGAGAGGATGGTACGGGTTTTTTCGTGGACGCGCGCTTCTTCCACTATTTTTTCATCGGAAGACGCTACAAAATTACACAGAAACTTGCTGAATCGGACGATATGGATCAGCTCATGGGTAGTGATATAAAGTGCAAAAGGAAACAGCTTCAGATCATTCGAATTCACCAGGGCCGCTAAAATTTCATGATCCTGAAGGCATATTTTGTAAAAATCATAGCTGGACGAGCCCAGAGAGTGATCATTTTTTTTCCCCTCATATCTGATAACCTGAGCAAAGGGTCCGGAAACGATCTCTTCGGGCGCCAGATCCGCCAGCGTCTTGAAATCATAGCGCCGCCGCAGCCATTGGTTGGCAGACATCTTATAATGATTACTCACCAGTTCTTCGGCCATTGCGGCTGATTCGGTAATGATTTTCAGTTGCTCCGGTGAGAAAGTTACCAGTTTTTTTTGGGGTCGTCATAGTGCACAAGTCCCTATCACACCCTTTTCAGGCACGCAACCGGTTGCCGTCGATTGAAAGGGGAAAGGGGTTTAAAAAAAACAGTGGACAAGCTATATAAAATAATGTTATCAGATTTTTTTCAATGAAAAAAGACTGGAGGTGATCAATTGGGCAGCGTCATTAAAAAACGAAGAAAAAAGATGAGAAGGCATAAGCACAGAAAGCTGCTGGCCCGGACGCGGCATCAAAGACGTAAAGGGAAATAGCCTGCCTTCGATCTTTTGATCCTGTATATCTCAGATTTACTGATCGTGTATATAAATTCAAAAAGGGCGCCCATTCCGAAGTGAAAATATTTTTCGGAATGAGCGCCTTTTTTTGTGTAAATTTTTCAGGCGCTTTGACTATGGCGCCGGAGAATATTCCTTCAGATATTTGAAAAAGGCGCTGTCGGTGGAAAGCACCAGGGAACTGCTCTTATCCATGATTTCCGTATAGGCTTCCAGGGTTTTTGTGAACGAATAAAATTCCGGATCCACACCGAAGGACTCCGCGAATATCCGGGTAGCTTCAGCGTCTGCCTTTCCCATGATCTCCTGGGCTTTTCTATAGGCTCCCGATTTGATTTCCTTCAAATCTCTCTCTTTGTCCCCGAGTATTTTCCGGGATTCTCCCTGTCCTTCGGACCGGTATTTTTCCGCGATCTGTTTCCGCTCGGCGATCATTCGGCCATAGACCGATGTCTGTACCTGTTCGACGTAATTGATCCGTTTGATTTTCACATCCACCAGCTCGATGCCGAATCCCGTCAGCTTTGGTTGTGCATTTGTCAGGATCTCCCGGGTGATTTTTTCCCTCCCCACTTCAATGGCATAGCTGGTTGTCTGGTCCTGTGCGGATTCTTCCAGGCCCTCTTCAATCGCGAGGGTACGGTTGCTTTTCCGGACCGTTTCGATCAGTTTGTAGGAGGTGATGGCATTCCGGACCGCCGGATCGATGATTTCATCCAGCCGCGCCCTGGCCTGAAGCAGATCGGTGACGGTCTGGAAAAACAGTACCGGGTCGACAATTCGCCATCTGGCAAAAGTGTCCACCCATATATATGTCTTTTCCAGTGTGGGGATCTGACCCGGATCGCCGTCCCAGTCCTGAAGGTTTCTGGGGAAATAGGTGGCTTTCTGCACGACCGGTATCTTGAAGTTAAGGCCGGGCTCCTTGACGGGTTCCCCTACAACTCTTCCGAACTGCGTGACCACCACCTGCTCGGTTTCGTTCACTATATACGCGGACTGGTACAGTACAAAGGCCGCAACGATTACGACAAGTATTATTAATCCCTTTGCATTCATTACTTTTCACCACTTTCTTTTCCGAGGTTCAGGAGGGGGAGAAGATTCTTTTGATCCGCATCGATGATATATTTATCACCGAGCTTGGGAAACAGTTCCTGAAGGGTCTCCAGGTACATTCGCCGTTTGGTGACATCTTTAGCTTTGGCGTACTCCTTGTAGACCTCGGTGAACCGGGAGGCGTCACCCTTGGCTTCATTGACTCTTTCAAGGGCATAGCCTTCAGCCGCCTTGATGGTGCGTTCCGCCTCGCCCCTGGCTTCAGGTACCGCCTTATTATAGTCCTCCCGGGCCTGGTATATCATCGTTTCCTTGTCCTGGATGGCCTGGTTCACCTCGTTGAAAGAGGGTTGCACCGGGCCGGGGACATTCGTCTTTTTCATTTCAATGGTAACGATATGGATCCCGGACTCGGCATTGTCCAGCTCGGACTGAAGCAGCAGCTGGGCCTCTTCAGCGATTTCATTCCGTTTGGAGATGACCTCATTGATGCTGCGGTCGCCCACGACGAGACGCATCGCCGCTTCAGCCATGTCGCTGAGCAGTCGGTCCACGTTGCCGACCTTGAACAGGTAGTTGTATGGCTCCTTGATTCGATATTGAACGATCCAGGGCACCAGTCCCACATTCAGATCCCCGGTCAACATCAGGGAGACATTCGAAGTGTCCGTGCTGGCGATGTATCGGGAAGAGACGTTGGACCGTTCATCGAATTCCATCTTGAAGACTTTCTGGACGGGCACTTTTGTGACTTTTTCAATACCGAAAGGGAGTTTGAAGTTGAGGCCCGGCTGGGTGGTCCGGGTGTATCTGCCGAAGCGCTGGACAACCCCGACCTCGTTGGTGGCAACGGTATAGACGGAGGTCAGTGCCAGAATGAGCAGGGCTGCAATGACGATGATTAAAAAAGGACCACCGGGAAGCTTGACGTTTTTCATTTTTTCGAAAAACTCGTCCATCTGAGGCGGCACGCCGCTTCGTTGCTGCTGCTGTTCTTTGAGTTTGTCCCAATCCCAATTCATGTTGTTATTTCCTGTTTTGATACGCGATTAATGCGTTTTCTGAAGATTTATTCGAGAAAAAGAACCGATTTCCATAAGTTATATACTTCATATCTATAGTTATGGGGGGCTGCTAAGTCAAGGAAAAAGCAAACGAGTTTCCCTTGACACCATTGTAAAAGGTATGTCTATGATTGCTGAAAATCCTAAAATTCGGGAAGTGGAAGAGCATAAAAAACAGGGGAAAAGGTTTCCATAAGATGAGGAATTCTCGGACCGCGTCAAAAAAGTTTACGCATATCGGCGATATTCTGCAGCAGACGCTGCGGACCATTCATCGGGACACCAATGAACACCTTGTCCGTTTAAGTGCATGCTGGACCGAGCTGGTTGGGGAAACCATAGGAGAGCATTCAAGGCCCGCCGCCATGAAGGGAAAATTGTTGCTGGTTTATGTCAGCAGCCCGGTCTGGCTTCATGAAATGCGATTTTTAAAAACAGACCTGATCGATAAGATAAATCTGTTGCTGGGGCCCCCGGGAGTGAAGGATATTCGGTTTAAGGTGGGCTGAGAAGAAACCTGAGGTCAGCCCCGCCGCCGGGAGCCGAGGTGCCGGGATTAATCGGGGACGAAACTGATTGGGTGTCAGGTGTCAGGTGTCAGGCGACGCGCCCCTTGTAGTTCCTGACACCCGAAACCTATAAGAGATCAAATACGGAATTGGGCTGCAAAGCTGCTATTTGGGCGAAGTTTCATATAAGAGGTCAGAGATCGGAGACCGGTACGGGCGCTCATGGATGATGTTACAATCGATTCGCTGTTTGAAGGGAAACTCCAGGTAAAGCAGGGGCGGGACGGGTACCGGTTTTCAGTAGATGCGGTGATTCTTGCGCATTTTGCGGGCCCGCTCGTATCCGAAAAGGTCCTCGATCTCGGTACCGGGTGTGGTATCATTCCACTTATTTTGTCCCATCGTAATGAGAAAATAACGATTCATGGTATTGAAATACAATCCGAGCTTGCACGGATTGCCGCCGAAAACATCAGCGACAACGGGATGGAAGACCGGATCCGGATCCATTGTTGTGATATCCGGCGGGTGACCGAAGAATCGATATCGGGGCCCGCGGATGTGGTCGTCTGCAATCCGCCGTTTCACCAGACTGTTTCGGGGCGTCTGAATCCCAATCGACAGCGGGCTATTGCCCGCCATGAAATAAAAATCAATCTTTCGGAGATTGTTGAAACCGCTGCCCGAATCCTCTGTGACGGCGGAAGATTCCTGACTGTTTTCCCGGTTGGCCGTATGGCCGATATGTTTTTTGAGATGCGGCGAAGCGGGATGGCGCCGAAACGCCTTCGAATGGTTCATCCCAAAGAAAACGGGCCGGCAAAGCTGTTCCTGCTGGAAGGAAGAAAAGGTGGAAAAAGCGGCCTGACTGTACCGCCGCCGCTTGTCCTCTACCGGGCGGCGGGTGGTTATACGGATGAGGCCGCCGATATGTTTCTGCCCTAAGCTTCGCTACATTATTTTAAACAATTCATTACCTGTCCCGTAATTACTTTGGGATAGAAATAGGTGGATTTTCTCGGCATAATCAATCCCTGCTCGGCAATTGTTCGTACCTGGTCAATGGAAGTCGGGTTGAGGATAAAGGCCAATTTGCATTTTCCGGCCGCAACGGTGTCGATGGCCTCGGTCTCGATGCTCGAGTAGGAAATGCTTTTTTCGTTATCCAGCCGCAGTTCGTCAAATCCGAGCAGTTCCATAAACATCAGACGGGTCAACACCGTGACGTCCAGATGCCTCAAGGCGTCTGGTATTTCCGTCCCGAACAGACGATCCATGACATCACTTTTCAAGCTGAAAAGATAGGCCTCCGGTTTGTTTTTGATAAAAACGCCGATTTCCGTGTTCGAAGCATTGTCGTGGAGTCCGGATAATAGGGCGGTCTGTCCGGAAGTATCGAACGGGAAAGACGTCATCTGGAAATAATCGGCTGCTTTCTCCAGGAAAGAAGCACACGTGGCTTCGTCAACACCATGCAACATTCGATGGGCGGGAAGAATGGTCAGCCCCGGGTCGCTCATACTGCAAAGGTACATCATGATACCGTTGGCCGGGTGGTCGCTGTTGAAACCCGGAAGGGTTTCCGAGAGCCAGTTCCGGTAGTTGAGCGCAGTTTCATAGCGATGATGACCGTCCGCGATAAACAACTGTTTGTCCTGAAACGCATCCGTGAAATGTTGACAGACGTCGGGATCTGAAATCCGCCACATCCGGTGGCGATGCCCCTTGTCATCCATAAGATCGCTCAGGGCGGTTTCGTTTTTTACCGCCTGTTGTATCATTTTCAGGATATCTCCCGTATCGGTAAACAGGCCGAAGATCGGACTGAAATTTGCCTGACTCGCTTTCATCAGGTCCAATCTTTCTGATTTCACTTTGGAAAACGTACGTTCGTGGGGAAGGACGATTTTTTTCTCAAATGGCTCGAGTTCGACCCTGGCAGTGAGTCCATAGCGTGTGTACGATACCTCTCCCACCGAAAAATCCACGGTGGTCAGGTACAGTGAAGGCGTTTCGTCCCGGACGAGGGTTCCTTCGGCGCGCCATTGCTCGAAATAACCGGCCGCCCGGGTATACCGGTTGTCCTGGGGGGAGTCGGTTTCCGTCGTTTTGCCCAGGTCCAGACGGACTATATTTTTAGGATGACGGTTGTAGAACTGTTCCTGCTCAGTTGGAGAGATGACATCATAGGGCGGTGTCAGCACGTCAGCCAGATTATCGATTTTTTCCTGGTTATAGCAAATTCCTCGAAAGGGAGATATTCGGGCCATTTTTGGTTCCTTCTTTCAAATTATCGACATTCATTTGATGAAAACAGAAAAAAAATAAAAAAAAACAAAGTGATGCACCACATTGATGCTGGGCCACCTATACTACATGGATGCGGATGGATCAAGGATGAAGAAGCGGTTGACAGGCATGTGCAAACACGTTATGTAGGGCATCTTAAATTTGACCGTCCAGGGTAATGGAGAGGTGGCCGAGCGGCTGAAGGCGCCGCTCTCGAAAAGCGGTATCCCGAAAGGGATCGTGGGTTCGAATCCCACCCTCTCCGCCACGGACACCGCGTCATTTGCCCCAATGGAGAGATGGCCGAGCGGCTGAAGGTGCACGACTGGAAATCGTGTGTGCTGAAAGGCACCGAGGGTTCGAATCCCTCTCTCTCCGCCACTTCCTTTTATCTGAATTTCAAATTTGAAATTTCAGATTTGAAATTCCGGCTTTGCCGGATTGGGTTATGCAGTTACCCCCGAGTGGGGTTTGGGAACTTCTTTTATGTCCTACCTTGTACTGGCAAGAAAATACCGTCCCCAAACATTTGAACAGGTTGTCGCCCAGGAGCATGTGACCCGCACCCTTACCAATGCGGTTACATCGGGGCGTGTTGCGCATGCCATCCTGTTTTCCGGTCCCCGGGGAACCGGCAAGACCACGGTGGCGCGAATATTGGCAAAAGCCATGAACTGCGAACAGGGGCCCACCGCGGTTCCCTGCAACCAGTGCCGATCCTGCCGGGAGATTACGGACGGGCACTCTTCGGATGTTTTCGAGATTGACGGTGCCTCCAACAACGGCGTGGATCAGGTCAGGGAACTGAGGGACAATGTGAAATATATGCCGTCTCACAGCCCGTACAAGATATATATCATCGATGAAGTGCATATGCTCAGTATCGCCGCTTTCAATGCGCTTCTGAAAACCCTGGAAGAGCCGCCGGCGCACGTCCTGTTTTTCTTTGCCACCACGGAGCCCCACAAAATTCCCATCACCATTCTTTCCAGATGCCAGAAGTACGATTTCAGGCGGATCGGTACCGAACCGATTTTCAGTCATCTGCATATGCTCTGTTCGAAGGAAACGAACCGGATTCCGGATGAGAGCCTGCAGCTTATCGCCCGGGAGGCCGGGGGCAGCATGCGGGATGCCTTGAGTCTTCTGGACCAGGTGATGGCCTGCTGCCAGGGGGAGATCAGCCACGAACAGGTGCTTGATATCCTGGGGGCCTTCGATTCAGGGGTGCTTTTCTCCATGTCCGATGCAGCCGGTCGGGGGGATGTGCCCGCGCTTTTAACCCTCCTGGATGAGCTGTACAACAGTGGAAAAGATCTCAAAAAGCTGTATGGTGATTTGATACGCCATTTTAGAAACCTGCTGGTTGTCAAGGTCGCAGGCAATGCGGACGAACTTGTGGATATGTCCTCCGATGACATGGAGCGGATACGGCAACAGGTCGCTTCCCTGTCTGTTTCATATCTGCAGCAGTTACTTGACCTTTTTGCGCGGGAAGAGACCGCCGTCCGCTTGTCCGCACAGCCCAAGCTGGCGATGGAGATGGCCCTGGTCCGTCTGGCGCGTTTGAAGCCGGTGCTTTCCATCGATACGCTGATTGAACGTCTTGATGTGTTGAAGCAATCACTCTCCGGGGGGACTTTACCGCGGGCCGAGACAGAGGCCCCGGGCAACACCTCCGATGCGCCAGGACCCGACAATGTCGCGGCTGTCATGGAATCAAAGGCCGCGTATCGAAAAGTATCCGAACCGGTCGGCGCCGCCGGACCGAGCGTCGACCGAAAACCTGCGAAGGGGGATCTTGCCGGAATATGGCAGGCTGTTTTAGATGAAATTTCAAAGAAGCATCCATCCCTGGCGCCTAATTTTTCAAACAGCAGACTTCTCAAGATAGACGGGAAGTACTTTGAAATAGAAGTGAACGGAAAGCCGTTTCATCTCTCCAGGATCAAGAATCCGAAGAACATGGACCTTCTGAAGGGTGTCTGCGGTAAAGTGGCGCGGTCTGATGTGGAGATTCGGATTATTGAAAAGTTGAGCGAACCCGAAAATACGACCGCGGCGAAAATGAAGGAAAATCAATTGCGGGCGGAGGCGATGGGACATCCGCTGGTTAACGATGCTATGGAGGTGCTGGAGGCGAAGGTAGTAGACGTCAAGATCTTGTGAAGCAGGAAGTAGGAAATCATAAATCAAAAATCAAAAATCAGATAAGAGAGGGAAATCAAATGAAAGGTATGGGCAACATGATGAAGCAGGCCCAGAAGCTTCAAGCCAAAATGCTTAAGATGCAGGAGGAGGCGGCTCTGGAAACTGTCGAGGCGTCTTCGGGGGGCGGCATGGTTAAAGTGACGGCCAACGGAAAGCAGCAGGTTCTTTCCATCACTATCGAAAAGGAAGTGGTGGACCCTGAAGATACGGAAATGCTGCAGGACCTGGTTTTGGCCGCGGTGAACGATGCCTTGACGAAATCCCAGGAAATGATGTCGGAAAAGATGAGCAAGCTGACCGGTGGTATGAATATACCCGGATTGATGTGAGACCTTTATGAATCATTATCCCGCGTCAATTGTAAAACTGATTAGAAATTTTGCCGGGTTTCCCGGTATCGGCGAAAAGACAGCCGAACGGCTTGCGTTGCATGTGCTCCGGTCACCGAGAAAGGCGGCTGAAGCACTTTCCCAAAGCATCCTCGAAGTAAAGGATCGTGTCAGACTGTGCAGCACGTGTTATACCCTGAGCGATACGGAGCGCTGCAGTGTGTGTGAGGATACGGCGAGGGATACCACGCTGTTATGTGTCGTAGAGCAACCCGCCGATATGGCCTCATTGGAAAAATCCGGGGGATACCCGGGGCTTTATCATGTGCTGGGTGGTTGCCTGTCTCCCATGGACGGTATCGGGCCGGAAGAGATCCGGATTGAAGAACTGGTCAGAAGGGTCGGAGAAGGAACTGTCCGTGAGGTCGTGCTGGCCACCGGAACTAGTCTGGAAGGGGAGTCCACCGCATCTTTTATTGCCCAGCGTTTGAAACCGTTTTCGGTCAAGGTGACACGTATTGCCACGGGTGTGCCGATCGGCGGCGATTTGAAATACATTGACCAGATGACCCTTAAGCGTGCGTTGGAGACCCGGCATGACCTCTGATGCTCACCGTTCACCGATGATTACGCCCTCGAACATTTTTGAGTGTCATCAGTGCGGAGAGTGCTGCAAGGGGTACGGCGGCACCTTTGTTACGGAAAGAGATATACAGGCTATTTCCGACTATCTCGGGATTTCCGCCGATGATTTTGTCAGCAAATACGGGGCACAATCCGGTTCCGGGCTGGTACTTGCTCAGGGGGAGGATGGATATTGCATTTTCTGCGAACAGGGGCGTTGCGGAATTCATCCTGTAAAACCCAAAATGTGCAGAGATTGGCCGTTTATCGAAAGTGTTTTGAGGGACCCCGGGAATTGGTACATCATGGCCGGGGCCTGTCCGGGGATTCGGGCGGATGTGTCTGAAAGCACTATCCGCGGATGTGTCGAAGCAGTTCTGAGAGATTCCAGCGATAAAGGGCGAAATAAGTGAGAGGGCGCCGGGAATGATCGGTATTCTCGACTCGAGTATCGGCGGATTATCGGTTCTGCGTGAGATGCGGTGCTGTATGCCCGGTTACGATTTCGTCTACCATGGCGATACGGCCCGGGGACCTTACGGGCAGAGAAGTCCGGAAACGGTTGTATCTTATGTGTCCCAGGGCCTTTCCCGCCTTGTGGATATGGGCGCCGGCCTGCTTGTCGTAGCGGGTCATGATGCCGCTGCCTGCCTGACGGACGATGTCAGAAAACGATTTCCAGTCCCCGTGTTTGATATTATTACTGCCGGGATTGTTCCCGGTCTCGGCCTCTCGACACCGAAGGCTGTCGGGTCGACACCGAAGGCTGTCGGAATCATAGGCCCACCGCTTCTCGAAACCGCCGGAACACATGAGCAGGCAATCCGGCGGGCACTTCCCGGCGTTCCTGTTTTTTCCGTATCGGCCCCCTTGCTGGAACCTCTGATTGAAAGTGGATGGCTGAAAAAACCCGAAACGGTCATGATCGTAAAGAAATATCTTCACTTTTTGAAACTGCGGCAGGTCGATACCCTGGTTCTCGGCAGCAACCATTACACGTGTTTGATCCGGGTGATTCAGCGGAAAATAGGCAAACGGGTTTTTCTCGTGAATTCGGCGCCGGTTCTTGCGCAGGGAGTGAAAGCGTATCTGGCGGCACATCCCGGAGCCGATGACGCCTGCCTTAAAGGGGGTATATGCCGGATTACTGCCTCCGACATTACGCCGGACATTTCGAAAACCGCGAGGATGTTTTGCGGGCAGAATGTAATGCTTGAGCGGATTTAACGAGTAACCCTATTCAACTTCGACTAAAGTGCCACACCATACTTGGGACCGACAATCAACATGTTGTTCGGCATGACCGACTGAATCTTTTCCATTTTGCTTCCGAAAACGATATCGCGAACCAGGCCGTGGCCAAAAGCGCCGAGGACGACAAGAGCGTTGTGCGGGATTGAATAAAGGTTGTCTTCCAGCGTTCCGCGTTCGAAAAAATGCCATTCCGCAGCATCGGCGTTCATGTCCGCTTCCAGATGCTCTTCCTCGAGGATTTGCTGGAGATGGTTGCGGTTGTCGTTTTCCAGGTATGTATAGACATGGAGGGGTTTGTTTGAAAGTCGGCTGACACGCAGGCCCAGCTTCAATGAGTTGACTGCATTTGTGGACCCGCCGAAAAGGACGGCAACGGTTTCCCATGGTTTATAAACCAGGCTTGTCATCAACACCGGGAACCTGGCGGACCTGACGATTCTACGCACTCTGGGGCCGATATAACCCAGACCGATTTTTGATGAAAGGTCGCTTATGCTTCGTGGACAGGTCATGAAATCGAAGGTTGTCGGGATATCCGGAAGTGAACTTGCCGTAAATTGTTTCGGATCGAGAAAACGATATGTTACCCCACTCTCTCCTATGAGTTCAAGGGCATGTTCACGAACGGTCTGGGGGGATGTGAGGTATGAATTGTCCAGGTCTATCTGTACGACATCGTTGTCGAAGTACATCAGGAATTTGGTGAATTCAGGAACATAAATAACCAGTGCGATACCCAGCTGCCTGCAGAAATAGATGGATTGAAGAAGTGTTTCTCTCCCGAACGGTGTGTTTCGAAAAATATGAAGCAGTTGCGTGGCCATATGAATCCCCCCTTTTCACTAGTAATCATTCCTTTGTCTGTACCATGAGTTCTTTTCGATATTGATCCAGTAGCGCTTCTATTATTCTCTTGTTTGTACCATAAGTTCTTTCCTGTATTGGTCCAGAAGGGTTGCTTTTGAAATCATTCCAACAAAACAATTGTCGGCGACAACCGGCAGTGAATAGAGCCGGTGTGCGTCCATATGGTCGAGGACCTTGGAAAGATCATCGTCCGGTGCAACCGTGTCCACGTCCGTATTCATGATCTGAGCTACAAAAACGGCATCGTACATGCCCTGGTTGAACAGATAGGGGCGGATGTCATCCAGATGAATGAGCCCCAGGAAATGCCCATTCTTTTCATCTTCCACCGGGAAATAGTTTCTTCGGGATGTTTTAACAATTTCGATGAAGTCCCGCAGGGGCATGTGCTGCGCCACCGATATACAGTCCTTCTCGATGAGTTCATGGATACTCAGGTCGGCGAGCACACGCTCGTCGGTACCGGGTCTCAATAGCTGTCCTCTTTCCACAAGTTCTTTTAGATAAATAGACGCCGGTTCCATGTAATGGCAAACCGTGGTGGAGATGGTTGAAACAATAATCAGGGGAAGAATGACATCATAACCGCCCGTGATTTCAACGATCAGGAAAAGGCCTGTGAGCGGCGCCTGGAGAATACCGCTGATCATGCCGGCCATACCCAGAAGCGCAAATCCGCCTTCGTTTGTCAGGGCGGCGGTGGGCCACAGCATAATCAGCAGGCGATGCCAACTCAGGCCCGCCAGGCTGCCGATTACCAGGCATGGCGCAAAGATGCCACCCGAACCGCCCCACCCCAACGTAAAGGAAGTGGCAAATACCTTGGCAAGTACTGCAACGGCAACTATAAATAAACCGGGCTCGTAAATACCCCCGATCATGGCCTGAATCGAGCGATATCCTTCCCCGAGAACGACGGGGAACTGAATCGCGACGATACCGACGGCAAGTCCGCCCAGTGCGGCACGGAGAGATTTCGGTATACGGGAAAATTTGTTTGAAGAGAGATGCATCGATTTCATCGCCCGGGTCAGAAGGATGGATATAGCGGCGGTGAGAACCGCCAGACCGATGCAGGCCGGAATATCGATGAGTGTTACGCTGAACCCCGGGTTTGAAAAGACAATCTGGTTCCCGTTCAGTGTCCGGCTTATTTCCGTTCCGGCAACCGCCGCGATGGCAATCGGGATGATGTTGGGTGCGGTCCATTTTCCCAGGATGACTTCGATGGCGAACACCATGCCGGCCAGAGGGGCATTGAAGATCGAGGCGATGGCGCCCGCCGCTCCGCACCCCACTAGGGTAACTCTCTGGCGGTCATTAAGCGAGAAGAACTTGGCGATGTTCGAGCCGATGGCTGCACCGCTCATGACGACCGGTGCTTCAGGGCCGGCCGATCCGCCGGTTCCGATTGTCAGGCAGCTGGAAATCAAGCGGGAAAAACTCGATCGGAGTCGCAGCAGGCCGCCATATCGCGAAATGCTGTATATCACTTCCGGGATGCCGTGCCCGGCGCCCTCTTTCATGACTTTATCGAGAAAGAGCGAAGAAAGGGCCGCGCCCGCGGCCGGGAGTGCAATGGCCCACCAGTGATGCCTCAGGTGATGCAGCCCCTCGAAAATGGCTTCGATGGAACGGTTCAGGAGCAACGCCGCCAGGCCGGCGCAAACGCCTACTGCTGCCGCGATGAAAATCATCAACAGCCTTTCGTCCATTCGAAAGATAAGCCATCTGGCGGGAAACCGCCACATTCGAAAAAAAGCCATAATGGTTCTTTTGTCCCGGATCATTCCTTTCTATTATTAATCAAGCTGCTGTTCATATATTTCGATTTTTGAAAGCAGATGTTCGGTATCCGGCGCTGTTTTTAAAAACGACACAAATGTATCATCCCGGACACAAAAAGCGAGTCGGGAAAGAAGGTTCAGATGTTTCTTGGTGGTCGGACTCAGCAAAACAAACAGGACAAACACCGGTTTGTCGTCGATTGAACCGAAATCAACGGCGTTCTTGAGGAAAAAAGTGGTCAGGATCGATTCGTGCCCCATGTCTTCAAGGGGGGTCCTGGGGTGAGGAATGGCAACCCCTTTGCCGATTCCGGTAGACATGAGCTGCTCTCTTTCCTGAAGCCGCCGATATAAAAGCTGTTTTGATGCCTCCGAAAAATCCGGCAAACGCATCGCAGCCGCTTCCAGAACCGAATTGGTATCGGTTCCCTCGAGATCGTGAAAAACCCCGCCGCGTTTCATGGCGGACAGCAGTACTTCCGTATCAGGCGATATGACCGCTTCTTTTTTCTTCCCGGATGTCTCATTCGGCAATTGAAACTGAAGATGATGTAGTGATGCCCATTTGCCCAGCGTGGATTCATTGAATATGCAGGTCCTGCCGTCCAGTTTCATCGGGATCCGTCCCTGGGATATCCACCGCTCGATTTTCTTGACCGGAAGATTCAGGCACATCGAAATATCATCTATCGTTAACTTCATATATAACACCATTTCAGTTCAAGCATTGTTCTTAAACTACAAAACATATTCCTATCAAAAATTGAATGCAAGGGATTTATTCTGATAGATGTCAGAACAGAGCGTCTATTTCTTTAAGTTTCTTGTCGAGGCGCTTGCTTGAGATGGGACCGTCGGTTTTTATCTCCTGGGCGAACACCGACACCTTATATTCCTCGAGCATCCAGAAATATCCTTCAACGGCATTTCGTTTCGCGTCCGACGTTTCGGTTGTGAGGGAGTCGAGCAATTTGGTAAGGGCGACGGCGTAAGGGGTGATCTGCTCTAACCATTTCCGATCTTTGGCGAAGTCCACGGCCCCTTTTCGTGCCCGTACTTCCATGACGCGTACGTATCGTACCAGATGGGCCAACTGACGGGTTTTGTACACTGTCACAAAAGATCCGGGTACCAGGGCCTCCAGGTCCTTGCGAATTTCCGATACGAGGGTTTGGAGATGCACGTTCCCGGGGGATTTTTTTTCAAGCTCATAGAGCGTTGTCCGTGTGTCGTGAATTGCGTCCAGAACCGTCATTGCAGCTGCCAGGGTTGTCTCTCCGGTTTTAACAAGCTGTGGCGGGGCCAATTCGAGAAGCGTCTCAAAATCCGATCGATTCCGAATGTTTTTTTCAAAAAGGGCCGACACGGTGCTGTTGAACAGGCTTGTTTCCAGAGATGCGGCGCCGTCGGCATATGCCGCTTTCCCAATATATGCACGGGGCACTTTCAGAGTTCTTTTCAGAAATTTCAGGTCTTTGGCAAGCAGCAGCGCGCAAAGCGTCCGGACCCCTTTCTTGTGAAGCATTTCGGCCCGCTGCTTGTCCAGGAAAAGCCGCAGGTGGACACGGGATGAATCCTTATCGTCCGGCGCCAGGGCCGGAAAAGCGGTCCACTCTTTTCCGGAGCTTCCCGTGACGGAAATCGATGCCGGCAGATCCTCGAAATCCCATGAGCGAATGTCGGACCGTTCATGTTTTTTCCTGGCGGCGTCAAAAACATCCCGATCAGTGGCGGACGCCCGGGACTGTTTCAATACCGAGCTGTCGCGGCTGACGGTAAGCACCTTCCCCTTGGGACCCGTGATGGCGATGCGCATTTTGAGATGTTCCGGCAGCATCTCTTCGGGCCATGCCGTCGGCGGGATCAAGACCCGGAAACGGGATTGGATAAAGCGGCTCAGGGAAGGCAGCAGTGCCTCTCTACTGGCGGGCATCTCCGAGGTGATGACGTCGATGGTGTCCGACACCGGCGTGAGCTGCCTTCGGTACGCTTTGGGAAGCCCTTTTATCAGGGCTTCGATCTTCTCCCGGTACAGGCCGGGTACCAGCCAGTCCAGCGCTGCGGGGGGAACATTCGTGGCGTCGCTCGATGGTATATGTACGGTGATGCCGTCTTTTTCACTTCCGGGGTTGAACTCATAGCTGCATGGAAACGGGAGTCGGCCCAGGGTGATGTTGTCGGGGTAAAGCGCGATCTCCTTTTTATCGGGGGCATGACGGACGAGATCGGTTTCGTGCATTCGAAGCCACCGGTCGTTCCCCGTTTTTTTGATTCGGGCCGCCAGCGCCCGGACGTCGTAAACCCCTTCGAGGTGCTTGTGGTAGAAGGCCGCCAGGTCTTCATCGCTGATCAGAATGTCCCGTCGCCGAACTTTGTCCTCCATGTCCCGGATCGTTTCCATGAGCTTCAGGTTGTGACGAAGGAAGGGAAAGGGGCGCTTTACCTCCCCCGTCAGCAGGGCGGAGCGGATAAAGATATCGGTAGCCTGCGCCGGCGCCACCGGGCCGAATGCGATCTTTCGACCCGTGGCGATAATGAGGCCGTAGAGGCTTACCTGTTCGGTCGCCACCACCTGACCCCTGTTTTTCTCCCAGTGGGGATCGAGAAAGGTGCGTCGGCACCGGTTTTGCGCGAGGGGTTCGATCCAGTCCGGATCGATATCGGCGACACTCCGTGCAAAGAGCCGGGAGGTCTCCACCATCTCCGCGGCCACGATCCATGTGCCTGCTTTTCCAAAAATGCCCGATCCGGGGAAGATCATCACCTGTTTGTCTTTACAGGCCTTATATATGTTGCCCTCTTTTTTGACGGCGATATTGCTTAAAAAGCCGCTTAGAATCGATTTGTGAACGGCGGCATACAGCGGGGCAAATCCTTTGTTGTCCGGCGGTTGCGGCAGAGCGGAAAGATCCCTGGGCTGTTTCCCGCCGCTTGCGGGGAGCCATTGATGCTCTTTGAGGATCGCCATGATCTGGCCATGGATATCCCGCCATTCCCGCATTCGCCGGAAGGAGAGGTAGCCCGACGTGCAAAACCGTTTCATCCGGCCCGTTTTCCCCGGGCCGTTTCCATGTTCATGGAACCGGTTCCAGATGTTGAGCAGGCTGATGAAATCGGATTGCGGGTCGTCAAATACCGCGTGGGCACGGTCGGCCTCCGCCGCTTTTTCCGCGGGCCGCTCCCTGGGGTCCTGAATACTCAGGGCCGCTACAATGACCGCGATCTCCGGCAGGCAGCCTTCCTGTTTCGCCTCGATGAGCATCCGTGACAGTCTCGGGTCCAGCGGCATGGCCGCCATTTTCCTTCCCTGGGGGGTCAGGACATAGACCGGATTGTCTTCCTTCCCGTTTTTTTTCGGCGCGGGTTCGATGGCGCCGAGTTCCATGAGAAGATCGAACCCGTCCTGGATACTCTTTTCCGGCGGCCTGTCCAGAAACGGGAAGGCGGCGATATTCGCCAGTTTCAGGGCCGTCATGCGAAGAATGACTTCCGCCAGGTTTGCCCGCAGGATTTCCGGCCGGGTAAAGCGGGGGCGATTGTTGTAGTCCTCTTCGGTATAGAGCCTGACGCACACACCGTTCCGGACCCGGCCGCACCGCCCCATGCGTTGGTCCGCACTGCTTCTGGAGATTTCCACCACCGGCAGCCCGGTGGTCCTGGTGCGGGGATTGTACTGGGAAATCCGGGAAAGACCTGTGTCCACCACGTACTTGATGCCCGGGATGGTCAAAGAGGTTTCCGCGATGTTTGTGGCCACGATGATTTTTCGCCCCCCCCGGTTTGAGAACACCCTGGCCTGGTCCGCAGCAGTGAGCCGGGCGAACAGAGGAAGAATGTGCGTGCCGGGAAAGTTTTTTCCCTCGAGGATTTCAATAGTGTCCCGAATATCCTGTTCGGTGGGCATGAAGACAAGGATATCCCCGTTTCTGTCATCCCGCACAATCCGGGAGACTGCCGCCACGGCTTTCTCCACGTGGGTTGGTTCACTGCCGGCGGTGTCGGCGGAGTCATCAGAATTGTCCTCTTTATTTTCCCAGCGGATCTCCACCGGATAGGTACGGCCGGACACTTCGATGATCGGCGCATCGTCAAAGGCTGCGGCGAATTTTTCCGTATCGATGGTGGCGGAGGTGATCACCAGCTTCAGGTCTTTTCTTTTTTTGACAAGTGTTTTGAGGATGCCGAGAAGAAAATCGATATTGAGGCTCCGCTCGTGAGCCTCATCCACAATTAACGTGTCATATTCGCCAAGGCGCGGATCGCCCTGGGTTTCGGCCAGCAGGATCCCGTCGGTCATGATCTTGATATAGGCCCCGGGGCCGGTTTTGTCCTGGAAGCGGATTTTATACCCCACCGAGTCTCCTGAAGGGTCCCCCAGTTCTTCGGCGATCCGGTTCGATACGGAGACCGCCGCAATCCGCCGGGGTTGGGTGCACCCGATTTTTCCGTCGATTCCCCGGCCCGCCGCCAGGCAGAACTTCGGAATCTGGGTGGTTTTCCCGGACCCCGTTTCACCGGAAATGATCACGACCCGATGATGTTTGATGGCATCGATGATATCGTCTTTTTTGCCCGTAATCGGAAGGACATCGGGAAAAGTAAGGCGGGGAATCCCCTGAACGCGTTTTTTGCGCAGGTCAATGGAGCGTTGAAGACGGCGAGAGAGGCCGGCAAGCTCTTTTTGTATCTTTTCCTCGTCGGCGCCCTTTTTCCATTTGCCACGGATTCGATCCAGCTCCCGGCGAAGGCATAACCGGTCGGGGCCCAGTGCTTTGGAAATTCCGCGGCTGATTGTTTTTATATGTTTTTCGACAGGTGACATCCTGCTACCATCCTTTATTTTTCATTTCCAGGGCGATCTATGCCATAATTTGGCCCAAATGGCCATTAAGAAGTCCGCCGCAAGTGATCGGAGCGCAAACTATTGCATTTCGTCACCTCCTTACGATCTAATGTTCTGGCTTTTAACTCTTGCTTTTCATTATAATATTTGCATAATAATCAGCGGATATATTTCCTTCTGCCCGGCTAAATTTCATAAAATAGCAGTATTATAAATCCTGCTGAGCAGTCCGCTATTTTGTATTTTGAAACGAATCTGTTGATAAGAGTCAAAAATGGTCTTACCCCCATTTTTCTATCCAGAAAAAAGTATGCAACGGAAAAGCAATGGCCAATTTCAAAGAAAAATCCAACTTAATATGGACAGTAGCCGACCTCCTTCGTGGGGACTATAAACAATCCGACTACGGCAAGGTGATTCTGCCGATGACGGTTCTGCGCCGCCTGGATTGTGTGCTGGCGCCCAAAAAACAGAAAGTTCTGAATTACCTGCCCAAAGTCGAAAAGCTATCCGATAGCGCCAAGGACCTTGCTTTGAACAAGATTGCCGGGGCAAATTTTCATAATCAAAGCCAATTCGATTTTGCTAAAATGGTGGCCGACCCCAACCACATTGCCGCCAATTTGCGTAACTACATCAACGGATATTCCGCATCCGCCCGCGAGATTATAGAATATTTCAATTTTGACGACCAGATCGAACGCATGGATGATCCCAAGGCCGACATTCTGTTCCTGGTGGTTAAAAAGTTCGCTGATATCGATCTATCGGAGATGGGCTCCGAGGAGATGGGCTATGTGTTCGAAGATTTGATCCGGCATTTTGCTGAGCAATCCAATGAAACCGCCGGGGAGCATTTCACACCCAGGGAAGTGATCAAGGTGATGGTCAATGTGCTGTTCAATGCGGACAGTCAGGCACTGACCCAGCCGGGCATTGTCAAAACTCTTTATGACCCGGCCTGTGGTACGGGGGGCATGCTTTCCATTGGTGAACAGCATTTATGCGGAAAAGATACCGGTATGAATCCCCAGGCCAAGTTGGAACTTTTCGGCCAGGAGATTAATCCCGAATCCTACGCCATCTGTAAATCGGATATGCTTATTAAGGGACAGAACCCGACCAACATCAAGTTCGGCAACAGCTTCACTTTGGACGGCCTGAAAGATGAAAATTTCGATTACATGCTCTCCAATCCGCCCTTTGGCGTGGATTGGAAAAAGGCCAAGAAAATCATCACCGACGAACACAAGGACAATGGTTTTGCCGGGAGATTTGGGGCGGGCCTGCCGCGCATCAATGACGGCTCTCTGTTGTTCCTGCAGCACATGATCTCTAAAATGAAACCGGCGGCGGTCGGTGGCAGCCGTATCGGTATTGTCTTTAACGGTTCTCCCCTGTTCACCGGCCAAGCCGGCAGCGGGGAAAGCAACATCCGCCGGTGGATTATTGAAAATGACTGGCTGGAGGCGATCATCGCCCTGCCGGACCAGCTCTTCTACAATACCGGCATTTCAACCTATGTCTGGATTCTTAATAATAATAAAAGCGATGAACGCAAAGGCAAGGTCCAACTGATCAACGCTACCGGCGCTAAAGATGGTGAGCAAGTGAAAAATGGAGAGCGGGAATACAACCGCTTCTGGGAAAAGATGCCCCGTTCCCTTGGCAACAAACGCAAACAGATACCGGAAAACGGCGATGAAAAAGGCATCGGCTTTGTCACCCGACTTTACGGCGATTTTGTAGAGAACGAATTTGTCAAGATCCTGCCCAACGCTTTTTTCGGATACTGGCGGGTTACCGTGGAGCAGCCCCTGACCGATGAAAAAGGAAACGATATCACCACCCGGGACGGCAATCCCAAGCCGGATCCCAAATTGCGCGACTATGAAAACATCTCCTTTTTAAACAAGGACCGCATCGGTAAGCTGAAGTCTCAAACCATAGAGGAATACATTGAGCGGGAGGTGAAACCCCATCTGCCCAACGCATGGATCGACGAAGGCAAGACCAAGATCGGTTATGAAATCAATTTCACTAAATATTTCTACGAGTTCAAACCGTTACGCTCACTGGCGGAAATCAAAGCCGACATTCTGGCCCTGGAAACCAGTTCCCTGGAGCTGGAAAAAGCCGTGCTGGAGGATTGATCATGGCTGAGGACCGGCAGGATATCATCATTTACAATACGGCAGACGGCAGAGCCTCGGTATCTCTTTATGCCAAAGACGGCATGGTCTGGATGAATCAGAATCAATTGGCCGAACTTTTTGACACCTCCAAGCAAAATATCGGGCAACATATAGCTAACATTCTGAAAGAAAAGGAATTGGACGAAAGTTCAGTTGTAAAGAATTTCTTTACAACTGCCTCTGACGGCAAGGAATATAATGTCGCCTTCTATGCTTTGGATATGATTCTGGCGATCGGCTTCCGGGTACGAAGCAAGCGAGGAACCCAATTCAGAATCTGGGCAAACCGGAACCTGAAAGAGTATATGGTCAAAGGGGTTGTCATGGATGACGAACGCCTGAAAAATCCCGACGGCCGCCCCGACTATTTTGATGAACTGCTGGAACGTATCCGGGAAATCCGGGCGTCAGAAAAACGCTTTTACCAAAAGGTTCGCGATCTGTTCGCCCTGAGCAGCGACTACGATAGAACCGACAAAGCCACCCAAATGTTTTTTGCCGAAACTCAGAACAAGCTGCTCTATGCCGTCACCGGAAGAACCGCCGCCGAAATTATTTTGGACCGGGCCGACGCGGAAGAACCCAACATGGCGCTTACATCCTGGAAAGGCAGTGTGGTGCGTAAGCAGGATATTTTTATCGCCAAAAACTACCTCAATGAAGATGAGATCGATACCTTGAATCGTCTGGTGGTGATCTTCCTTGAAACCGCGGAGCTGAGGGCCAAAAACCGTTACGACATCACCATGAAGTTCTGGCACGAAAATGTGGACCGTATTTTGACATTTAACGAAAAACCGTTGCTCCAAGGTAAGGGAACCATCAGCAACGCGGAAATGGAGGAGAAGGTCAGGGAAATATACCGGCTGTTTGATGCGAAGCGAAAAAAGTATGAGGCGATTCAGGCGGATCAAGAGGATCTGGCGGAGCTCAAGTTGCTGGAAGAGAAGATAGAAAAGAGCAAATGATGGAACGGTATGAGAAATATAAGGATAGCGGGGTTGAGTGGATTGGGGAGATTCCTGAAGGGTGGAGTAGTCGTCGTCTTAAATACCAAGTTACGATTAATGATGAATCGCTTCCAGAAACCACAGATAAGGATTATCAGATTAAGTACGTCGATATTTCTAGCGTTAAAAGCGGAGAAGGCATTATAAGCCATATAGAAGTGTCTTTTGGGAAAGCACCATCCAGAGCAAGAAGAATTGTACGCCACGGCGATATAATTGTATCGACAGTCAGGACTTATTTAAAATCCATAGCAAAGATTGAAAATCCTGAAACTAATCTAATAGTTTCAACTGGCTTTGCAGTAATTCAACCACGGAAATTGAATTATAGCTATATTGGTTACATTTTTCTCAGAACATCTGATAGGTGAAATAATATCGAGATCAACAGGTGTTAGTTATCCAGCCATTAATGCATCTGAGATTGGAGATATTGCAATTCCAATTCCTACTGATGAAAATCAGCTGGCCATCTCCAATTATCTCGACCGCAAAACAGCGGAGATTGATGACCTCATCGCCCAGAAAGAACGCTTAATTGAACTGTATGAAGAAGAAAAAGCTGCCATTATCAATCAGGCTGTAACCAAAGGTATTGATCCGGATGCCAAGCTGAAAGACAGTGGTGTTGACTGGTTGGGGGCGATTCCTGAGGGGTGGGAGGTTAGAAGGCTGGGGCATTTATACAAAGTGGTACGTGGTAGTTCGCCCCGCCCTGCTGGTAGCCCACTCTACTTTAATGGCACACATACGCCATGGATAACAGTTTCTGAATTGACCAAGGATAATAGTAAATTTCTCACAGAAACAGAGAGCTTTCTTACAAAAGAAGGGCGCGGTAAAAGCAGAGTCATTAAGCCCAATACATTACTTCTTTCTAATAGTGGTGCAACACTAGGTGTGCCCAAAATCACTCTAATAGAAGGCTGCATTAATGATGGATCTGTTGCTTTTTTAAACAGCTCACCAAATATTGTTGATAGCTTTATTTACTATTATTTAAGCGGGATAACGATGCAATTGCGCGAGCTCGTTCAGGTGTCTGGCCAACCAAATTTAAATACTGATATAGTAAAGGCCCTCACCGTTGGCATTCCTTCAAGGGAAGAGCAAACCGTTATAGTACAACACATTGAAAACGAAATCGTCCATATCAACGCCAAAATTGCCAAAACCAAATGCATCATCGAACTCCAAAAAGAATACCGAACTGCTCTGATCTCCGAGGTGGTCACCGGAAAAATTAGAGTCACAGAGGAGTCAACACCATGACGCTATGTGTTGCCTGGATTCGACAAGTAAATAATACGGAAGAGCTGGTATTTGCCACGGACAGCACACTTACCGGTGGCGAACGGTGGGATCACGGCGTCAAGTTGTTTGAGCTGCCGCGCAAAGATTGCCTGTTAAGCTTCGCGGGCAGCACGGCCAGGGCCTATCCTCTGGATTCTCAATCTGGTCTCCTCAATCCGTTTTGACAAGCATTTGGACTCACCGGCTACCCATATTGAAGAAGTGCTCAAACATATTTCCGATCTGTTCACGGATCTGATTCAAATATCGGCGATGCCTACCAGGATGGTTTCATCGAACAGACAAAAAAGCGATTTCAGAAACTCTTGATAGATGAAGACAAACTGGACTCAAAATTGGATATGGAACCTCTGAAACTATTAAGGGAAATCGCGCTTGATTCCAGCATTCGGGAGGTGGGGGGGTAGCCTGCAAATTGCCAAGGTGTACAAGTCGAGTCAGACCGAATTTTTCGGCATCGCCTGGCCCTCCAGTGATTCGACACCCCATTTTCAAGGCAGAAAGTATCATCCATCCGCAAGGCCGCCGGTGCGATATTTGAACCCGGACACCTTTGAGATTATGGAGTTGGATTTGCCTGATAAAATATCTTTGGACGATGAATTTGCATACGGAAACCATATCGAATTTGTTCGGGAATGTTATCCGGATGGTGAGCGGCATGAGAATTTGTCGGAACGGGATCGACAGAAAATACAGCGCATCCTTAAAGATGTGGCCTGTGCGAAGTTCATGGAACAGCAGGCGGCAGGGGAGGGGCAAGAATAATGAGCGGCATTACATCCGAAAACACATTCGAAACCGCTATTGTTCAATCCCTGGTTGAAAGTGGCGGCTACACCCAAGGGGAGGCCGACGGTTACAGCCCCGAACTGGGAATGTTTAAAGATGAAGTGCTACGGTTTTTCCGGGAAACCCAACCCAAACAATATAAAAAGCTTGCGGCGATTCATGGGGATGACCTGGAGAATCGGATCATTCAGCGGTTGTATAAAGAGATGGATCTGCGCGGGAGCCTGGATGTGATCCGTAACGGTTTTGTGGATTACGGTGTACGGTTTAAATGTGCTTTCTTTAAGCCGGAATCGGGATTAAATCCGGACACAGTGGCTTTGTACGATCAAAACCGGCTCAAGGTGATCCGTCAGGTTTATTACAGCAAAAAAAATAAAAATTCGGTGGATTTGGTGTTGTCCCTGAATGGTCTGCCGGTGGCTACCATTGAATTGAAAAACCGGTTTACCGGGCAAAATGCCGCCCATGCGAAAAAGCAATACGCTGCCACACGGGATAACAAGGAACTGCTGTTTGCGTTTAAAAAAAGATCGTTGGTGCACTTTGCCGTGGATGATGAAGCGGTCTATATGTCCACCCGTATCGACGGAAGTAAGACCTATTGGCTGCCGTTCAACAAGGGGCAAAACTATGGCGCGGGGAATCCCGTAAATCCCGATGGGTATCGAACGGATTATTTGTGGTGTGATATCCTTTCCAAAGATAGCTGGCTGGAGATTATCGGACGTTTCATCCATCTGGAGACAGAGGAATTTGAGTTTGAGGGGCGTATTCGAAAAAAGGAAAAGCTGATTTTTCCCCGCTATCATCAATTGGATGCCGTGCGCGAGTTGACCGCCCATGTCAAAGATGAAGGGGCCGGTCATAACTACCTGGTCCAGCACTCGGCCGGTTCGGGTAAGAGCAACACCATCGCCTGGCTCTCGTATCGATTGTCCGGCCTGCATAACGATCTGGATGAGCGTATCTTCGATAGCGTGGTTGTAGTCACCGACCGGCGCGTGTTGGACTCCCAGTTGCAAAACACCATATATCAGTTCGAGCATAAATCGGGCGTAGTGCAGCGCATCGACAAGGATTCACAACAGTTGGCCGATGCCATTGGCAGCAGTGCCAATATTATCATCACTACCCTGCAAAAATTTCCATTTGTTATCGATAAGGTAGGTAAGCTCCCCACACGGAAGTATGCGGTTATAATAGATGAAGCCCACAGTTCCCAAGGCGGGGAAGCCAGCAAAAAAATGAAAGAAGTGCTGTCACCGTCGGAGATGCCTGACAATGAAGTAGAACCGTTTACAGTTAAAGAGCCGTTTCCAAAATATGGTGAGGACGATGGAGAGATTGTCGATGCCCAGGAAATGATCAACCGATATGTGTAACAGTCCGCCGCGGCCCGGGGACGACAACCCAATTTATCTTTTTTTGCTTTTACGGCCACACCTAAGTATAAAACCCTGGCTGTCTTTGGACATACGGATGATGATGGCAGGCCCAGCCCATTCCACCTTTACTCCATGCGGCAGGCCATCGAAGAGGGCTTTATTCTCAATGTGTTGCAGAATTACACGACCTATCAGCTTTTCTTTAAGCTTTCCAAAGCCATTGAGGAGGACCCGGAAATAAACAAGAATAAGGCGGCCCGGGCCATCGGACGGTTCGTCTCTTTGCATCCGCATAATCTATCCCAAAAGACGGAAGTTATTATCGAGCATTTTCGGCAGGTAGTGGCGACCAAGATCGGCGGCAGAGCCAAGGCTATGCTGGTCACATCGTCGCGGCTGCATGCCAAACGCTATTTCGAGGAATTTAAACGTTACATCAAGGAGAAAGGGTACGAGCGGGAAATCAAGATATTGGTGGCTTTTTCAGGAAGGGTGGTGGACGATAATTTTCCTGAAGGCGTAACGGAACCTCAATTGACGGGTTTCGGAGAAAAGGAGTTGCCGAGAGTGTTTGACCGGGAGGAGTACAAGATCCTAATAGTGGCGGATAAATATCAGACCGGATTTGATCAACCCCTGCTGCACACGATGTATGTGGACAAGCCGTTGTCAGGCGTTAAGGCGGTCCAGACCCTTTCCCGCTTGAACCGCACGGCACCGGGAAAAGAGGATACCTTTATTCTGGATTTCGTGAATGACAGGGAAACCATCCTTGATTCGTTTCAGCCCTATTATGAGGTTACAACCGTCAGTGAAGAGCCGGATCCCAATCATCTGTTCGATCTAAAGGCCAAACTGGATGAACGTCAAGTTTATTTGAAATCGGAGATAGATGCCTTGGCCAATGTCTATTTCAACCCTACCACCCGATTTAATGTTAAAACCCAATCACAGCTCTATCGATACATCGATCCGGCAGTGGATCGTTATAACGCCATAGGGGAAGACGTTGAAAAGGAAGAATTCAAGAAGAGCCTGCGCACCTGGACGAACCTGTATTCATTCATGGCCCAGATCATGCCGTTCCGGGAGCCTGACTTTGAAAAATTCTATGCTTATGCCAAGCTGCTTCTTACAAAATTACCGAAACGGGATTTGTCGGAGACCATGAAGTTGACCGACGAAGTGGCTCTGGAGTATTACCGCCTGCAAAAAATTAAAGCCGGCGGAATCGAACTCATCTCAGGAGAAGAAGGCGCCTTGGATGGCCTGTCGGAAGCTGGAATCAAGCGGGCAAAAGAAAAAAAGGCGCCCCTATCGGAAATTATCGATGTTTTGAATGAGCAGTTCGGAACGGAGTTTGAGGAAGCGGACCGGTTATTTTTTGAACAGATTGAAGCGGAATTGGTCAAGGATGAGACCTTGCAGACCCAAGCCAAAGTAAATCAACTGGACACATTTAAATATGCATTTGAAGAGATGTTTATCGACAAGCTAATCGAAAGAATGGACCAAAACCAGGATATTTTCGAAAAGGTCTTGGAAGATCAATCCTTCGGAGCATTGGTGAAAGAACTGATGATGAAGAAGGTGTATGCCAGGTTGAATGAGGATCCAAAGAAGAGCACGCAAAACAACGGGACAAATATCGACTGACGGAAAGAGAGGATCTTTATTAAGAGACAAAAATTTGGATGACTATTGACGCTGTTTTTAATGAAGTGAAAGCAGGAGCAAGAAGATATTTTGACTGAAAAACGATATTTACTGAGAATCAAACTGGATGAAGTCAACCCGGAAATCTGGCGAGAGTTTGTCGTGCCCGCCGGTATTACCCTGGATCGACTCCATGATGTCATTCAGACGGTCATGGGATGGACCGACAGCCATCTGTATGAATTCATTATCGGGAAAAAACACTATGCGGAGTCTGCCGAGGGCCACGAGCTTGAGGCCGGAAAATACAGGCTCGGGGATCTCGTCAAGCAGAAAGGGCGGGATTTCGATTACCGATATGATTTTGGCGACAACTGGCTGCATGAAATCGTGATCGAGGACAACCGGTATGCTCATCCGCCAATAGTGAGTGAAATTGAGTGTCTGGATGGTGCAAGGGCTTGCCCCAT
This sequence comes from Desulfobacterales bacterium, assembly GCA_963677545.2. Lineage (GTDB taxonomy): Bacteria > Desulfobacterota > Desulfobacteria > Desulfobacterales > JAFDDL01 > JBECKW01. The sequence goes on from CAXXKH010000013.1 coordinate 127,509, forward strand.
AGAAAACATTGGGGGTGTTCTGGGACATAAGGAGTTTTGTGAGGCCTTGAACGATCCGAATCATGAAGAACACGAAGGCCTTATGGAGTGGTATGGCGATACCTATGACAGTGAATTGTTCGACAAAGGTGAAATAAACGACGGACTGATCGTCTTTGAGAGATGGTCCCGGGATCGATATCTGCCATGGCGCGAGGGACGGTCCGTGAAAAATGTTTCAGACTGAAAGGAAGCAGATGAACAACAGCGATTTAACCGCGAAACACGCGAAAAGCGCTAAAGATGTGCTCCTTTATTGATAAGAGCTGAACGTCCAACATCGAACGTGCAACGTCGAACGTCCAATAAGGCTTCTATCGATTTTAAGGAGCATTTCAACGGGAGAATCTTCAAGTATTATTCTTATCACTGGCTTTTCCGAAACGAGTAGTGGAACAAGCACCTTTACCTAAACGGTATTATCCGCATTCGATGTTGGATGTTGGACGTTCGATGTTCGACGTTCATTTTTTACTTCTTCTCAGGTCCCCGGTAGATGGAACAGTGGGTTGCGACCGAAGCCGCTTCCTGAAGCCCCTCGGAAAAGGTCGGATGGCCGTGGACCGTCCGGGCGATGTCCTCGGCGCTCGCGCCGAACTCCATGGCGAGTACGCACTCACCGATCATCTCCGCCGCCCGGGGGCCGATGATGTGGACCCCAAGCACCCGGTCTGTTTTGGCGTCGGAGATCATCTTGACAAACCCGTCGGTTTCTCCCATGCAGCGTGCCCTGCCGGTGCCTGTAAAGGGGAATGTGCCCACACAGTAACCGATGGCTCGTTCCCTGGCCTGGGCTTCGGTGAGCCCGACGCTGGCGACTTCCGGAAAAGTGTAGATCACAGACGGTATGGTGTCGTAATTGACCAGACCGGGGCGCCTGGCGAGGCGTTCGACAACGGCGGCGCCTTCGGCCGACGCTTTGTGGGCCAGGGCCGGTCCGGCAATGAGATCCCCGATGGCGTAAATGCCCTCGGCGGTTGTCTGGTAGGACTCGTCTACCTGGATATGACCGGTCTTTTCATTCAAAGCGACACTGGCAGCGTCGAGCCCGAGGCCATCGGTGTTGGGTTTTCTACCCACCGCCACCAGCACCCTGTCCCCCGTAAGGGTCTCTCTTTTATCCCCGGTCTCGATGGCAACCTTGACCTGTTGCCCCGAGGGTTTGGCGCCGGTAACCCGGGCGCCCAGCTTGAAAATCATGCCCTGTTTGGCAAGGATGCGCTGGAGGGTTCGTGCCGCCAGGCTGTCCAGGGCGCCGGCAATCTGGGGCAGCATTTCCAGAACCGTCACCTTTGCACCGAGACGCAGCCATACCGAACCGAGTTCCAGACCGATATAGCCGCCGCCCACGATAATCAGGTGTTTGGGGACAGTATCCAGACTGAGGGCTTCGGTTGAACTGATAATGCGGTTGTTGTCAAACGCAAGGTCTGGCGGGGTGACCGGGAGGCTGCCGGTGGCGAGCAGAATGGATGTCGCTTCGAGCATTTCGGGCTTTTTATTCCGGCTTTCGGTGGTGACCGCTACCCGGCCGTTTCCTTTCAAAATGGCAGTGCCTCTGATGATGCGCACCTTGCTGCCTTCAAGCAGGCTCCGGACATTTTCGGTAAGGCCTTGAACCACCGTCTCTTTCCGCTTCATCATCGTGCCTAAGTCCAGTCGAATCCGGCCGGTTTGGATACCGTGGTCCGCAAACCGTGTTTTGGCCATATGATAATGCTCGCTCGAGTCGAGCAGCGCTTTGCTGGGGATGCAGCCGACATTCAGACATACTCCCCCGAGCCGCTCATCTTTTTCGATGCACGCTACGGACAGGCCGAGCTGGGCGGCCCGGGCTGCTGCCACGTATCCCCCCGGCCCGCTTCCCACGACAATCAGGTCCAATCTATTATTGGATGCCATGCTTCCTCTCTTGTGGTTCCTTGTTTGCAGATTTTATGAGTTTCGATGGACGACAAGGCCGGTATTTTCGTCCATCATCCATCTTCCCTCGTCCCTCATCGTTTTTTTCGTCATATTTCCAGCATAATCCGCTGGGGATCCTCAATGGATTCCTTGATCCGTTTCAGGAACGTCACCGCCTCCCGACCGTCCACGATCCGGTGATCGTAGCTGAGCGCAATATACATCATGGGACGCACCACAATTTCGTCATCGACGACGACCGGTCGTTTTTCGATTTTGTGCATGCCCAGAATACCGCTCTGGGGCATGTTGAGAATCGGTGTGGAGAGAAGCGAGCCGTACACGCCGCCGTTTGAGATGGTGAACGTACCGTCTTCCAGGTCAGACAGCGCTAATTGGTTCCGGTCTATTTTATCGACGAAATCGACGATGCTCTGCTCCAACTCGGCATAGGATCTCTTTTCCGCGTGCCGGATGACCGGCACCACCAGACCCCGCTTGCCGCCGATGGCGATGCCCATGTGGACATAATGGTGGTAGATGATGTCATCTCCATCGATAAAGGCATTGATCTGCGGGAATTCCATGAGTGCGGTGGTGCAGGCCTTGATGAAAAAAGACATGAAACCGAGAGAAACGCCATATTTTGTTTTAAAGGCATCTTTGTAATGCGCGCGGGCGGCCATGATCCCGGACATGTCGATTTCATTGAAAGTCGTGAGCATGGCCGTATTTTGCTTCGCCGCCACAAGGTGCTGGGCGATACGCTTCCGGATGGAAGACATGGGTTTTCTTTCCACCAGATCCTCATCGGTCTCTTCAAGACAGGTTTTTTTCTCTTCAGTCTGTTCGGTGGAAGCGGATGCCTGTTGTGTTTCATTTTTCTCGAGATGTGTCAATACGTCGGCCTTGGTAATGCGGCCGTTTCGTCCCGAACCTTCGATATCGGCTGCATTCAGCTTGTGCTGGGCCACCAGGTTTCGAACGGCCGGGGACAGAACAGGGGATTCTTTTTCTTCCGGCATTCGTTTATCGGCGATGACGGGCGTTTCCGATGCAGCCGGTGTCCCGGCCTTTTCAGGTTCATTTTTTTCTTCTTCGGGTTCCGGCCTGCCCTGGGCTTTATCCGAATCGACTACTGCCGCAAGTGTCCCGATTGCCGCGGTTTCACCCTCCTGAAGTTTGATGCGAAGCATGCCCCCAGCGGGGGACACCACTTCCAGGGTCACCTTATCGGTTTCGATGGCAAAAAGAGGCTCATCTTTTTGTACTGCTTCACCGTCGCGTTTGAACCATTGGGCAATTGTCGCTTCCTTGACGGATTCACCCACACTTGGAATTTTGACTTCAATTTCCATAAATGCTCCCGTTTAAAAGATGAACGCCGAACATTTAAAGTCCCACGTCCAACATCGAATGAAAAGCAGGCGCCAACTATGCTTTGCCAACAGCCGTATCAATAACCTCATTTTGTTGCTGCCGGTAAATGGCCGGAATCCCGGGCGCCGGACTGGCGGCAGCTTTCCGCCCCACATATTTCACCTGCTTTTCGGTCAGGGTTTCCAGGTACGGTTTCATGAATCGCCAGGCGCCCATATTTTCCGGTTCTTCCTGTACCCAGTACCACTCTTCAATCTCTTTATGATGGTGAATCACTTTTTCCAGCGGTTTTTCCGGGAACGGGTAATACTGCTCGATTCTGATCAGGGCAGGTGTGTTTGTCTTTACCTGCCGCCGCCGTACCAACAACTCATAGTAAATTTTTCCGCTGCAGAAGATTCCTTTCTTCGGTTTGGCCGGTGTGTCCGGATCGTCCAGCACAGGTTCGAAAACATCGTTTGAGAACGCTGGCAGGGGCGAGATGACCTCCGGATGGCGCAGGAGGCTTTTCGGTGTCAGAATAACCAGCGGTTTCCGATAGCCGGCTTTTGCCTGCCGCCGCAGCAGGTGAAAGTACTGGGCCGGTGTCGTTGGCTGGCAGACCTGGATATTTTCTTCCGCGCAGAGCTGGAGAAACCTCTCCGGGCGGGCGCTGGAATGTTCCGGCCCCAGTCCCTCATACCCGTGGGGAAGCAGAAGCGTGAGGCCGCTGAGGCGTTGCCATTTGGACTGACCGGCTGCCAGGTACAGGTCGATGATGGTCTGGGCGCCGTTTATAAAATCGCCGAACTGGGCTTCCCAGAGGGTAAGAGCCTCGGGACGGGCGAGGGAATAGCCGTATTCGAACCCCAACACGCCGGCCTCGGAAAGCAGGCTGTTATAGCAGGTAAATGCCGCCTGATTTTTTACCAGGCGGTTCAGAGGTTCATGAAAGTCACCGGTTTTCTGGTCCATGATCACGCTGTGGCGCTGGCTGAAGGTGCCCCGGCGGCTGTCCTGGCCGCTGAGACGAACCGGGATGCCTTCGGTCAGGAGCAGGCCGAAGGCCAGGTTTTCGGCCATGGCCCAGTCGATTCCTTCTTTTCCGGAGATCATGCGTTCCCGTTTTTCCAGTAGCCGTCCGATGGAGCGGTGAACGGTAAAGCCTTCGGGAATGGTATTGAGCTTCTGCCCCAGGGCCCTGATTGATTTTACGGGTGCTCCGGTCTTTACGGCGGCATGGTTGTAGGCGTCCTTTACTCCCGACCAGCTGTCGTAGAACCGGTCCCGGGGAAGCACGCAGGCGGTCTTTTTGGCCGCTTCGTGGGCCGCCTCCAGGCACTGGTTCACGCCGTTTTCGATCTTTTCGGCTTCCGGCGGTGTGATCACCTTTTCTTCTTCAAGCTGTTCCAGATAGAGCCTGTAGAGGGGCGGGCGGGATTTGATGCGGTCATACATCAGGGGCTGTGTGAAATACGGCTCGTCGCCTTCATTGTGGCCGTAACGCCGAAAGCAGACGAGATCGATGACCACATCCTTGTTGAACCGCATGCGATAGTCGCAGGCCAGGCGGATGACGTGGACCGCCGATTCGGGGTTTTCACCGTGGACGTGGAAAATGGGCCCCATCAGCATCTTGGCGATGTCGGTGGCGTACCGCGTGGAGCGGGCGTTTTCCGGCAGGGTGGTGTAGCCGATCTGGTTGTTTACCACGACATGCAGGGTGCCGCCCGTGGCGTACCCCTCGAGCCGGCTCATGTTGAGCACTTCGGCGACGATGCCCTGGCCGGCAAAAGCGGCGTCGCCATGCAGCAGCAATGGCAGGACACGGTTTCGGTCCTGATCGCCAAGGATGGTCTGGCGGGCGCGGGCAAACCCTTCCACAACAGGGTTTATGGATTCCAGGTGGCTCGGGTTGCTCATGAGCGCAATCCGAATATCGTTTCCTTCGGGGGTCTGGATGTCCGCAAGATACCCCTTGTGATACTTGACATCCCCGGCCCCGTGAAGACTGACGGGGTCATAGGTGCTTTCAAACTCGCAGAAGATCTCATCGTATGATTTCAGGAGCACATTGGCCTGAACGTTCAACCGCCCCCGGTGGCTCATGCCCAGAATGATTTCCTGAAGCTTCGACGCCGCCGTGTGGTTTACGAGGACGTCCAGCATGGGAATGAGCACATCGGCCCCTTCCAGGGAGAACCGGGTCTGGCCCGGGTACTTTTTGTTCAGAAAGGACTCGAACAGGGTCGACTGGCAGAGCTTGTTGAGAACACGGATACGATCGTCGCGACTTACCGCGGGGCGGTTCCGGACCGACTCCATCCGTTCCTGCAGCCACTTCCGTTCCTCAGGATCCTGCAGGTGCATGTATTCCACACCGATGCCCCGGCAGTAGGTTTCCCGAAGAACCCCTGTAATTTCCTTGAGGGTGGCCTGATTGCGGTTCGGAAAAAGGTCCGTATAAAATGTCCGGTCCAGATCGGCTTCGGTGAGGCCGAACGCCGATAGGGTCAGAAGGGGGTGCTCCGTCGGGCAGGAGACCAGGGGGTCCAGGCAAGAGAGAAGGTGTCCGATATCCCGGTACCTGTAAGTGAGCGCTTCGACTCGGGTCTGTTTGAGGGCCTGGTCTTCGGTGCAGGCGAGCTCGAGGTCTTCCCCGCTTTGACCGAGTTCAAATCCTCTGAAAAAATGTTGCCAGTCCGGTGAGACGGCATCGGGGTCTTTTTTCCATAGAGCGTATTGCTCATCGAGATATTCCGCATTCCAGGTTTCCATTAAAGCTGCTCCGTTTTTAGGCCGGGTGTGACATTTCTCTTTACGTTTTGCGAACTGCCAGCGGCTGTTGACCGTTTAACATACTATCATTCATTGCCTCGAAAATATAGATATACTATCATAGGTTTAAATGAGGTGACAATAAGGGGGGGCGTTGGCCGGTTGGCCGGTTGCGGGTGGATCTCAAAAAAGGGGAGGGGCCGATAATCTCTTTGGGGGTTGCTTATGAAAGCGATGGATGAGAAACCGGCCGAAGCGATCCGGAAGATGCGTCTGGCACGGTTTTCCGGAGTGATCGCCTATTTTCCGTTCCAGTTTTGAATAATGACGAGGTTCGCTTTTGAAGCCCCGGTCTCCCGGACCGCCATAAATTTTTCGCCGTCCGAACCCACATCGTATCGTCTGCTGAAATAGAGTCCCAAATGTTTCCAGTCGAAAAGCTTTATGGGAACATCTGAATCGAAAGCGGGGTGGGTGTCGACTTTCGCACACATCAGGCCTTCATCAGTTGCGAAAAAGAGTTCGTCTCCCTTTGGGCTCCACCGGGGATAGCCGCCGCCTTCCACCGATATCTGCCATTCCCCGGCGCCCTCCGGAAACGGTTTGACAAAGACCTCCCACTTTCCCGACCGGTTCGACATGTATGCCAGGTGCCGTCCGTCGGGGGAGAGATGCGGCATGGATTCGTCAAAAGAGGTCTTCAGAAACGGGCGAGGTTTTTCAGCAGGGGTGCTGCTTGAAGCAATGGGGAGATAGAAAATATCCCGGCGCGATTCATTTGAAATCAAGTCAAAGACGATCAATTTCCCGGCATCGAACCAGTACGGGTTGGATGCTTCGCCACTCAACAGTAGACTCGAGGGTTCCTGAAAATCCGTTGCCTGACGGTAGATATTGTTTGAACCGTTCTGTTCCGAAGTAAAAACGAGCGCGGTATCGTCTATCCAGGACGGCTCCGCGGTTCGTGTTTCCGAAAAGGTGAGGCGGGTTCGCGCCCCCCGTCTGGTATCCATTAACCATATATCTTCATAGTCTTCCGAAAGGGCGTCCATGGCGACGTAAGCCTCGTTGGGGGAGATGGAGAAGCCGCCGATCTGAGTGTCCGGCAGTTCGCTCCCGATGGCGGAGAGAATCTCTCCCTTCCGGTTCACCCATACCAGCTGCTGGGCTGCGGACGCCCCCTCAACATAGGCCAGTGTTCTGTCGAAAGCGGTGCTCGGCCATGTTCCTCTTTCTGCTGCCAGGAAAGGCTCGCCGGTTCGCTGAAGCCGTTTAAGCGAGAACGGTACAGCCCACAGGGCATCTCCCTTCTGGTAGAGGATGTGACCGGAAGGCGAGTAAACCGGACACCCTATTTTTTCGTCTTCATATCGTACCAGTGGAATAAGCTTTTCCCGGGATCGAAGCATGAGCTCGGAAGAACCGTTCTTCTCTATGGCTACCAAAAGGAGCGATTTCCCATCCGGCAGAAAGCAGGGCGTTTGCCAGACCTTGTCTGTTTGGGAATCCGGCATGATGATATTTTGAGGTGTCCCGCCGTCCTGCCCCACTTGCATCAGGCCGATGGCTTCCGAGAGGTCTCCTCCCCACATGTCGAAGATGATGTCACCGCCGCTTCCCCAAGAGGCGGTGCCGGCCAATCCCATGGGCGGAACATCGCAGATCAGGTCGCTGCCGCCCCCCCTGGGGGACGTTTTACGGATGTACCTCCCCATTTCCGAAATGTAACCGATAGAGCTGCTGTCCGGAGACCAGAACGGCTGCCGCTCCACTTTGCGCGCATCCGTGATCTCCCGACGCTGGCCTGTATCCAGATCCATAACGCAGAGTTTTTCATCCGCCACAAAAGCGATCATGCAGCCGTCCGGGGATATGGCGGCGCCTCCTCCGGAGTAGCTGGTATCCATCCCTTCCATGGGGATTCTAAAAACACGATGGGGAAGATTTGATGCATTTTCAGGTAGAAAGAAACGCCATGCTGCAAAAATCGATACCAGGAGCACGAAAATAAAAGCTGCGGCGGGCAGGCCGTAGGATTGAACGGTTTTCTTTCGAACGGGGATCGGGATGTTCGTTTCCGCTTTCTCTTCGGAGGCGGATCGAAGGTCGTTCAAGACATCCCGGGCGGTCTGGTACCTCTCTTCAGTATCCTTTTGAAGGCATTTTTTCAGGATATGGGCCAGGAGCGGGGGGATGTCCCGCCGGATCGATTCAATCGAATCCGGCGTGTCTCGCGTAATGGCGGCGATCAATTCCTGGAAATTGTGTCCCCGAAAAGCTTTCTTGCCCGTGAGCGCCTCGTACATTACCACCCCGAAGCTGAACAGATCCGACCGATGGTCGAGCGGCCTGCCCAGGGCTTGTTCAGGGCTCATGTACGCCGGAGACCCCATGATAGTCCCCACCATCGTCAGGCAGGGTCGGGAGGCGTCGGCACCACTCTGAATTCTGGCCAATCCGAAATCGAGAAGCTTGGGCAAGCCTTCGGGAGTTACGATGATATTGGCCGGTTTGATGTCACGATGGATGATTCCCATCTCATGGGCGTGGGTGATCGCCTCCGCCAACATGATGAAATACTTGAAAAACAGCTTTAACTCGAGGCCTCCGGCAGGGATTTGATTTTTCAGGGATTTTCCGGCGATGTACTCCATGGCGATGAAGTGCTTCCCCATGGTTTCCTCGACTGCATATACCGTGGCTATTCCGGGATGATTGAGACGTGCGGCGGCCTCGGCTTCTACCTGAAAGCGGCTGATGGATTCCCGGTCCCTGCAAAGCTCCTCTTTAAGTAGTTTCAGGGCAACCGCGCGCTTGAGCCGGGTATCCTCCGCCAGGAAAACGGATCCCATTGCCCCTTCTCCGAGGGGCTTCGTAATTCGATATTGAAGTAACAATGCCTCTTGCATGATTAATAGTATCGGTTAGCTCCGGAAAAATTAGAGGCTTTTTTTCAGTTCCGACACCGGCGCCTCCCTCTTATCATGTGGCCGGACAGGTCTATTTTCGGAAATTGTAAGTACCATGATTTGAATTAAAGGCCCACGTGTCCTCTCCTCCGGAAATTGGGCCGGTCCAGGTTTTCCCTCCTATGCTGAGGGTCAGATCGGCGGAATCCGCCGGACCTTCAACGACCGACCAGGTCCCGTTTCCTTTTCCGTCGGACTGTCCGTCTTCATCGACGATGCTGTACGCCATTGTACCATTGTACGATGGACCACCAGCGAAGTAAAAAGTCATGATCCCGCTTCTCCTTTTACCGTCCGGCCTCGTCCCTGAATAACGCCAGGTACCCAAAAAGCCGGTGGGGTTAAATCCGGGATCTTCCGAAGACGGGACGGATTGTTCCACGGGAGGTGTCTCCGTGGTCGGTGTGTCGACGGGAGTTTCTGCCGGCGGCGGAGTGACCGGGGGGTCGTTGTCCGGCCCGCCTGAATCGGCGGGATTTGTTTCCGTCCCGGTCGTGCCGGTGGAACTTTGTGGTGCCTGTTCAGCGTCCTCCGGATTGTTTTCGGAGCTGCTCCCGGGGTCGGTTTCCGGTGTTGTTTGCGGGGGATAGCTTGAAACGGGATCGGCGGCGGTGCGGTCGGCTGTCTCTCCCGTTCCAGGTGAGTCGTATCCCCTCCTTGGTGAACCGTTCAACTCCTGAGCGGATGGTGACGAAACATCTTTTTGAATGTTTTTAAGGTCCTGTTCTAAATCATTGGAAGAATAGCCTCTTTTTCGCGTTGAAGTCTGGTTAACCGAGGCCTGTCGGGCTTTGTACTCACTTCTCTGGTCGTCTTTCGTAACCGAAATTTTGCCGAAGGAAGAGTAGCCGTCGTCGAACGGAGAACCACATTTAGCCGATCTCGAATCGCATACATATCCCGGGGGACAATCATTGTCCGACCGGCATCCGGCGGATTTTCCCTGTCCGGACGACTGTTTTTTCGCGTTTCGTGGCGATGGCGCTTCTTTGTCAAGACGGCTCAGGAGTGAATCGAGCTTGCGCTGAACGGATGCATCTTTCTGAAGCTTGACACTTACCCGGTATCGATTGATGGCATTTGGAATAAGCCCTTTTTCCCGGTAGGCATCTCCCTCTTTATCCGCGTTTTCAGCAAACCGGACATTTTGAGCCGCAACCGACAACTGGTAGTTGAGGTTTTTGAGGGTCAGCGGTGTGTGCTCCCAGGCATTCTTGAAAGCCTCCGCTTCCCGGACAATACCCCTGGGGTCGGGTGTATTCGCCAATTTCTGCAGCACCCTTGAATTCTCAAGCAATGCGGCGTTATATTCGCTTCGTTTCGCCTTGAGTTGCTCCACCAAAGCAACGAGGATCGGATCTTGACCGCGAGGTGGAAGCTGTTGTGTGTTTATTCGAACGGAAATTGCCTGCAGGGCGGTTGCGGCCGAATCGATTTTTCCCTTTTCAACAAGATTTGCGGCCGCAGGAACTTCTTTTGATACTACAGCCTTCCAATTTTTTTCCCAATCGGTATATTTTGACTGCATCTCTTCGCAATAGCCATTGGAACTGCCTCGGTTTATGGAACAGGCCTTGGCTATTTTTTTAAGCGCCGTGCCGAGTGGATTTTGTATTTTCAGGTTTTTGGCATTCGACCGTGCCTGGGATAGAAGCCCGTTTTTGATGGCTGTCGACAGATCGTATGAAAGGTTTACGCCCTGGGCTTTCCCGTCAATGTATTCCGTGGTCATATAGGTGTCGCCGATAAGAGATTTGATGCCGTTCCATATGTCGGCCGCTTCCATGAAGCGTTCGTTTGCCATGGCTTCCCGAATCTGAGCCACTTCGGCTTGCGCGCTCTTTGCATTTTCTTCCTGTATGAGTTGAACATATTTCTCGTAATCCGCGTCACTGATTATTCCGCGCCGACGCTCCATCTCCTTGTCCTGTCGGCGCATTTCATCGAATATTTTTTGATCCTTCTCGTATCGGTCCCGGTCAAGCTGGTTGAGACAGGGGTAAATTGCCTTTTTGCCGGTGGGCATGGCGGTGTTCCATGAGGATAATGGACCAGTCGCGACACATGGCCCGCCTTTACCCGGTTTATAGTAGCCGCCTAGCGATCCGCCTGAAGATCTGCAGACACAGTTGAAAAATTTTGATAACTCCGAAGGGTTCACTTTGTATTTTCTGGCGATGGCCGCGGTCTCTTTTTCCATCGCCAATTGAGAAGCCGATTTCTTAACTGAATTTTGTTTCTTGTAATCCGCGTACGTTTTCTGAAATCCCTGCGGATTCTCCTTATATTTTTGAAACAATTCCTTTTTCTGTTCCTCGGTAAGATCAGCGTCTTCCGTGGCTTTCTCAAAATCAGTGACATTTTTCCAATTTTTCGTGAGCGTTTTTACCCGTCTCTTTATATCCGCTTCATTAAATTTTTGTTTTTGATCCGTCACATCGAGGATGGCGCCAAGTTTGTCATTGTTAATTCGATCCAACTTTGTAAGAGAAGATGCAATCCTGTAGCCCTCTTTTTCCATTGTAAACCCACTGATCATCCGCTCTCGATAGCCTTTTATATCCTCGTAGTCGACGGATCCACGGGGAGGATTCGGCCATTTTCGGGGGTCCGCCGGGAGTGCCTTCGCCTCGTCGACGGCAATCTTGTCCGCAATCCCTTTCAACCGCAGCTCTTCCTCCTTGCCATAAATCGCGCCTTGCTGCTCGGCCAGAAGATATGCAAAATCATGACGCATGGCCACTTCATCCAGTGAGTCGACGGGCCCTTTCGAGCCCGGGCTGTTGGGATCCTCACTGCCCCCCCAGTAGCCTGGTCCATACCAATTCCCATAGCGAAAGATTTTCTTTTTCAAGCCTTCGGCCGAGTCGCTGATTAAAATTTCCTTACCCAGGGACTTGAAACCTTGTGTGATATCATCATCGGCGGATGCACTCCGGGAGAAGTTAAACAGCACACATAGACCCAATAATAGAAGCGCAAAGGGGCGAGAAATTCGGAACATGTGACCTCCTGTCGTAAGGCCCGAGCAATCCAGGCGGCCTTTGAGGTCCCCGCAGGAGGTGAAACGGGTGCTGTGTTGATCTGAATTTACTTTTCAATGAAAATGTATTCCAAAATCACGATAGGTTGTCAAGGTGGAAACAACGTAATATCGGGGTGACCGCATTTGAGCTTGCACCTGTTCATTTTTCTAAAAAACCAAAAGCGGTTAACCTTCTCAGGAGCCGATTCTATCTTGACAACCTATTGTACTTTTGGCATATATGCACAAAAAAAGGCATGCTCCCACCGTTCCCGTTGTGTTGTAACCGCAACCGTTTTTTTACAAAAAACACTGGTTCCCCGTACAGGCGATATTATGACACTTACCAGGATTTCAGGGTTCAAACGAAAACTCGTCACGCTTATTCTTGCATGCGGCGTTGTGTCGTTCTGTGGCTGTGGTGCCGGAGGCCCCCGCTTGTCTCAGATGAAAGCGCTGAACATTAACGAATATACGGGTGTTTCGAAAGCGCTTCGGGCCGATATGCCGAGCTGTGCCGGCCTTCGTGGTACCAGAGTTTACACATCCTTTACGACGGATTTGAGCCACTATACGTTTCTTGAAACCAGGGAGATGCCGAATACCCGCTGGGTCAATACGACGATGAAAATCAAAGAATATTACCCTTATGTCAACGCTCCTTTCAATACGGTTTACGACGGAGATCTCGCGCAAGATTTTACCGCTCTCGTCAACCATATTCTGGTGACACGGTGCGGGGCTATAATTGTCGACAGCCAGGACCAGGCGGATGTTTCCATTTCCGGGTATATCAAGAAATTCCATTCACAAATTATCGACAAGGTAGATAAGTTCGATGACGGCTGGAATGTCTATGGCGGTTCGGTGAACATGAAGATCGGCACAATTCTCAGTGTCGAATCTGAATTGAACAACACGCCATGGATTTACGAGGAACTTCTCAATATCAGTGATAATAGATGGTATAAAGTTGACAAGTCGAAGGATACAATCCTGCTCGGGGGCGTAAGAAAAGAAGAGCAGGGGACGGATATCAAAACCTATCTGCACAACGACTTCCTGGTAAGCCAATCCTCTCATGCCGGTGCTTTACAAACTACCGAAGTCGTCATGCTGCGCTCCACTTCCAGTGATGCGAAAAATTCATTTCAGATCTATAACGACGACGATGGCGTGTTGATCCAATCATTTAAAGATATTGACCATGTGCATAAAAACACCTCCGACTACGATCTCTATAACCAGTATCGAAAACTCTATACCACCGGGTTCGGGAACCTGATCTATCTTGTCAACGACTATACCAAGAAAGTGATGGAGAGGATTTTCTATGAAAGCAGGTAACATCAAGGTGATATTCATCGCCCTGCTTTTTGCGGCGGGATGCAGTAGCCAAACGGAATATCACGCTTCGAACATTATTGCACAGCTTGAAGAGAAGCCGGTGTCACGGGAAGGTGTGGATCAGGCAACGGCGTCGAACAGGTTCGGCCGGGAAGGTTCTTTGTTCATAGAGACTTATCCCAGAGAGGCTACGGTTGAAATCCTCGACATCGATCGGAGCTTTCACCAGGGAATGAAGCTCGAGCCGGGCGAATACAATGTCGAGATTACAAGTAACGGGTTCAGAAAAAAAAATATGCGGGTGGAAATAAAGCCCGGCGTGGAAAAAAATATTGAAGTTTCTCTTGTCAGGGATATCAAAACTACTCCGGTTGCCGTGGCGCAGAAGAAAAAAACTGGTGGACTCCCGGGGCAGAGATGGGCAGTGGTGATCGGTGTGTCAAAATACAAGGACCACCGCATCCCCTCTCTCAACTATGCGGTAAAAGACGCAAAGGCCTTTTACGACTGGCTTACTTCCGCCGATGGCGGACAGTACTCATCTTCGCGGGTAAAGTTTCTCGCCGATGAAGAGGCGACAACCAAAAACATCAAGAGCGCACTGTTCAACTGGCTCAAAAAACCGATTGCAGAAGATATGGTGACCATATTCTTCGCGGGGCATGGATCACCGGAATCACCGGACTTCCCGGACAATCTTTACCTGCTGCCTTATGACACCCAGTATGACGATATCTCCACGACCGGTTTTCCCATGTGGGATATCGAAACGGCAATCAAACGGTTTATCAGGGCAAAGAAGGTCGTTTTTATCGCGGATGCCTGTCACTCCGGCGGCGTGGGGAACTCTTTCGATATTGTCCGAAGATCGACCCGGGGGCTCGAGGTCAACAAGATCAATACCCGGCTGCAGGATCTGTCCGGTATCGGCGACGGAATTTGCGTCATCAGCGCATCGGACGACAGGCAGTATTCCCAGGAGAGTGAAGACTGGGGCGGCGGACACGGGGTATTCACCTATTTTCTGCTGAAGGGATTGAAAGGGGACGCGGACACCAATAGTGACGATAGGGTCACGCTTGGGGAACTGACTCCCTATATTTCCCAGCAGGTCCGAAGAGCCACGGAAAGCGCACAATCTCCCATTGTGGCGGGGAAATTCGATCCGGCGTTGAGTATTGGAAAGTGATGTTACCTAAACCGGCAAGCCGGAGTCGACAGCTTGCAGTCGGCAGTCAACAGCCGGCGGAATGAAATCTATTTCATTTTACCATCAACCTTATCGAAAGACGCACGCTTTTGCGTGTTTGTTTCTGAAAAAGCGCCTAAGAATTTCTGAACTGCAACTTTGCGAGATAATCAGCTTTTTTTACGAAGTTATCAATATTACCCGTAATTTAATCGTGATGGGTTCAATTCCCCGTCCGCTTGCGGCGAAGCGGTTCATTGGTAACAGGTATGAAGGATGGTGTAAGGATATTGCAAGATGTTCTCAAGCAGCAAAATTCGATTGACAGCGGGCGTTATCCAAAGCCTAACCAGAACGCTAACGATCTATTTAAGCGAATCATCAGTTCTTCATTAAGACATCCAATTCTTTCTCGAATCTTATCCCTGCGTACAGCAACAATTTTATCGACCATGATTTGAGAAGGTTTTTGCAGCCCATTATCCGGAGAAGGTGTTATGGTCAAGCGGAACAATTCGGCCTCTTGAAGATGGCTTGTAACCGGGCAGACCACTATGCTGGCATGCGTATCATTGACAAGATTCGTTTGCACCACCACGGCGGGCCTTGGCTTACCGTAGTCACCGGCTACAGCTACTATCACCAAATCCCCACGTTTCATTCCCAGCCCTCTTGATCCATCACGGATTCTACGAAATCCATGATATAGGCGTCTTGGGAATCGGAGCTAACGCGAAGGGACTGTTTTCGGATTTCGTCAATAATTTTTTGTGAGTGAACATCCGGCACCCAAAGCTGAATAGGGCGTAACCCCGAAGCTCTCAACCGACTTCTATATTCCTTCATCTTTTGGGTTGAATTTAGTGCCATACGAGCACCTCCTTTTGTTAAGACATACGGTAACATGTTACCGTCGTTGAATCAAGCTGGAAATCCCAGTCGGGGGAATTGGAGGGAGCCAGAGCATACATGTATTGTTGAAGAATTAACCAGAAATCCACACCCGAACGCCTCTAAGAAGCTTTCAGGTACTGACAACGCCTACCGGTTCGTTTCGGAAATTATCGAATTTTTAATATTTTCACTCTTTCAGAAAACGGGCGAATGCAAAATTGCTTATTCCGTGAGTCATTTAAGGGAATAAATCCCGGAAAGACCTGAGATGGGGTTGGAAATCTTGTCACGCTTTGCCTGAATTGTCTCTTTGGCTTTCTGGTAGGTCTCGGATACAAGGGCTTTGCCGCCGATGATTGCCGAATCGGAGAAATAGCGGGTTTTGATCGATGTAAGCCAGACAGTTTAAGTGTATCGCCGTTTTCCACTATCACACTCTTGAAGAGCGGTCTCCCCAAAAATATCCCCTTCGTCCATGACGTTTGTTGTAGAAGCGTGCACAACGGACCTTTATCTCTCTTACGTATTCCGAGAGGTTGGAAAGTTTCTCCATGAAATACGGAAATTGCCCGTCTTCGTAAAATTCGGCTCATTGTCGCAAAAAGCGGCGAGCCGCCTTTTAAGTCCGCTATCCGAATGGCATGTATCCGGGCGCATTCGAACCAAAAGATGGAAATGATTCCCCATACAGCAGAATCCTAAAGCTTCAACAGGAAAGAGTTTGATGGGTTATATCAGATGTTTAACAAAAAAGTCCTTAACCACTTTTGCTATTCACCTCCAATCAGGTATAATTTACATGTCTCCAGTTTTCTCTTTCATCTGAATAAAAAAAGACTCCGCCTTGAAAAAAGCGGAGTCTATCAAAGATCTGTGTCGCTGGCACAGTATCAGCATGCTGTGCCCAATCTGGCTAAAGAATGAATATTTTGGTTTTCTGATATTTTTCCTGGTTACCCTCGTTTTCTGATCATACCAGCCAAGCCGGCCAGCCCCAGACCGAAAAGGGCCATGGTTCCAGGTTCTGGGACAGGGTTCTGCGGCTGACCGCCATTGTCAGGGGAAAATTGCATAGTGAATGCAAGATCGCCATTTGTGATCACCGTACTAGATGATGTACTGCGGGCAGTTTTTTCCCCAAAGGAATAACCATCAACGCCCCAATTTAGAGCCCCTACATAAATGTTATTACCAGCAACATCACCCACTCCGGGGCCTCCGGCTTGAATCACCCACACGTACTCGGTTCCAATAGAAAGAGTTTTGCTATAGGAACCGAAATTGATGTCCCATTTACAGTATTCATCATGGCTCGTGGAACTGTCGGCTCCAGTGGTATCGGCAAAATTTATTTGCGCAATCCATAGCGCATTGGTTTGATTATCTATTTCGTATAAAGATGCTTTTACCGTTTGATTCTTACCTGAATTGTTTGCCAGGTAAAACGTGGCTAAATCCAAAACCGTATCATCGCCGGTTTGAAGGGTGAAGGTCTGCTCAATATCCCAGTCATCAAGCGGCCCAGCACTAGCAGCATAAAAAAGATTTGTCGTATCAATAGTTGTGGCCATTGCACTTGAAAAACAAAAAATGCCTGCCAGGATCATTAGTGAAAATAAAAATTTCCTCATACTGTCTCCTTTTCAAATCATAATTATTGGTCAACTCCAAATATCAAATCTGAATTGTGTGGTTATCAACGATCATGCCTGTAATATGGTTTTCTTGTAAACAGGCCGACCATTTTTTTCAGCCCGATGCTATTCAAGGCTTTCGCAGGCGAAATTCATCACGACTTTTTTAAATTAAAACCACAGCTCCTTAACTTTCTCGCATAAAACTATCTTTATACTGTGAAATTAATTTCATCTACTCCTCCTTTTTAGCTAATAGTGAGTCCATTTCCATGGTCCACTTTTTTCATCTATCCGAATATTAATGATAGAAATATTACAGTGGCCTTTTATGAACGGGTCAAAACCTTGATGGAAAGCCAACTTTAAATAAGCATGAAATTGCTAAATTCAAAAAATATGCCAATTCAATTACTTCGATGTATTCGGAAAGGACATGACTAATTAGATACAATGGAAATATTTTAACTAACGGATATCAAATGCTATCAGAGCTGTTGGAGTGAATAACAAAATGAAGTGTATTGAAAATAGCCCAATAGAAAGTCCGGATTCTTTAATCCATGCGGTTTTCCGAAAAGTATGGCGGGAATAAATTTTTCTTAAAACTCTGTAATGAGTATTAACTAGTCATGACTTGAGACCTTGTATGTTAATATTCTCATTTACTCAAAAAAATATTTAACATGCTTTTAGGTAACTTATGCCACAATTGTGTGAAATTGTTTACCCAAATGCTGAAATGTATAATTACAATACTTGTACTTAACAAAAATCTCTTTGCTTCAATTAATGTCACAGTAGAATAAAGTAGAATTAAATACAGAATGATCATGTGCGCGAATAGCAGATTATGAGCTCCTTTGGTAGTGATGATAAGCGCTGTTTATTGACAAATGGGCAATTTGTCAGTTCGTTCCTTCATGGATGTTTTGTGTGGGATAGGTCGTTCGTAAAAAGCGGTTTTTCCCTGAACATGCGAAGAAGAAAGGGATAGATATCATTTCGGCCATGATTGTATCGGAACTCGCATTCCCTGAAGTGCAGGAGCATTGTCGATTTATGAAGCCCCCGGAAGCGGTGGAGCCGGATTCGTGCGAAACCCCAGAAGGCCTCGCATCCTTCAATCCCATTCCTTTTTTTAAAATTTTCAAATGGCCCGAAACTGATTCTTTGATATTTCATGGACGACAGGTCGATAACTCCCTGGAAATGATCAAGGAGGTCATAGCGCTTTTTATTCTCCGGCGGTCCTGCATGCAATCGCCCTTGCCGGATATCCTGTTCCATATGTTCCGGTATGGTTCTGCTGCGAATTTCAGAATTATGATTCACACCGACAATTACAAGACCATCCGGGATATTCTTTTTATGCCTGTTCCCGAAAAGAGTATCACAGTGTTCTTTGAACAGACAGGAGCCACATCCGTTTATCCTGTTGTGTATTGAAATCCTTCGGCGAATCTCGAAAAGATAGCGGTTTACCGTGTTCCGGTTGATGTTGGTCGCGCCGGCTATCTGGGTAGCGTCGAGATCCAGGCAGAACAGTCGCAGCATCTTCCTGAACTTTGCTTCGCTTAGTCTTCCTCCTTTTATATACTTGTTTTTCATCCGTTAGCGGCAGAACTCTTTTGTCAGGTTTACCACACCATATATACCATCGATCATTATTAACTTGTCTGTTGAAAGGGATTTTTTTTGCTAACAAATAAATGCCAAAATGACAATAGGTTGTCAAGGAAAGGTTTGGTAATTGAAAAGCCATAATTAGCCACAGACACACACGGACACACACAGACATTTGTTCCGGCGACCCTGATTAAAGATCGGGATTTAGCTGCCGTTTAACATGCTCGAATAAAAGGGGTGATCCTTAAAAAAATTTAATAGTTTTTCTTTGCGTTCTTGGCGGCTTTGCGAGAGAAAATTTGTTCTTACGATGTCGTTAATTCATACTTTTAACATGACAATAGCAGGGCTGAGTAGATTGTTAATGCGTTACTCTTTCAGACGCCTTCTGGAGGTCGATGATGCGGGTATTGCCGACATAGTCCTTGGTTTCGTAGCGCGTGACGCCCTGCAGTTTGTCGGTAATACTACGCATGCGATTGATCTGGGCCGTGAGATTGTCGATGTAGGACCGGGCTTCATGACCGTCTAATTTCACCTCCATCAATTCGGTGTAGCCGGAAATCGCCTGCAGGGGCTGGTTGAATTCATGACAGACGGCGCCGGCTGTTTCCAGGACCCCTTCAAGCTTTTCTTTCTGCATGCGGTTCTGGGCGGCACGGTTCTTGTCGGTAAGATCGGACAGAATCGCCACATTGCCTTCAATCTCCCCATTATGATCTATTACCGGCGCCAGGTTGAAAAGAAAATCACGTCGCATGCCGTTGGCGCATTGGACCCGGGCTTCGAGGCTCTGAAAGCCGTTCTCTCCAATCTTCTTGAATTCTTTCCGTTGAAAGGCGGCGGCCAGGTCGGCCGCTGCCTCCTCAGGCCGTTCCTCGAGGCGTTTGCCGATAATACGATTTTTGGGCAGACCGAGTATCTGTTTGGCAAAGACCCGGTTACATCCCTGGCAAACCCCATTGGCATCCTCGAAATAGATGGGATTGGGAATGGTGTTCATCAGGGTGTCCATCAATTTCAGGAAACCGCGCAGTTTTTCCTCGGTTTGCTCCCAGCGGGCCTTGTCCTGCTTGTGAGCAGCTTCCCGCTGATGGATCTGCGCGTTGGTTTCAGCCAGGGAATGCCTGAGCTTTTGGATTTTCAGGTTCCGGCGCCGGAATTGATAAAATCCCCACGCGCCTGATGCCAACGACAATACAAGTACCGTCCAGAATGGTATGGTCATGAGTTGATCCTCTGCATATCATTGCTTCAATAACACAAGTGTATTAATATAAGCTGAAATGAGGAAACAATAAAGTGGGTTTTTTCAGCTTCGGAGGTTTCCATGCGATTCAGACGATCGATTCTTTTCTGGTGCGCGTTTTTTTTCCTGGGATTGTTTTCCGTTGCAATGGGGGAGCAGGTGAGGGAATCGGTGATTGCCGGTACCTGGTATGACGGCGACGCAGCGGTATTGAAACGGCAGATCAATACGTTTCTGGAAAAGGCGCGATCGGTCGCCGATGACGGGCGCCTCGTGGCGCTGATTGCTCCCCACGCCGGATATCAGTACTCGGGACAGGTGGCGGCCCACGCCTACAAACTTCTTAAGGGGCGCTCCTTCGATACGGTGGTGATTGTTGCCCCCAGCCACCATGCCGCTTTCCGCGGCGTATCGGTCTATGACCGGGGAGGATACAGAACGCCCCTCGGGCTTGTGCCGCTGGATACGGTGTTTATAGATGCGCTGAAAAAGGCGGACAAGTCCATCCGGTACGTTGCCGAGGCACATACCCAAGAACATGCCATTGAAATTCAATTGCCGTTCATACAAACCACGATGACCGGATTCAAGCTGGCGCCCCTTGTAATGGGCAGCCAGGATCCTGCCACCTGCCGTCGTCTCGCTGATGCGCTGGCCGCTTGTGCCGGGGACAAATCGGTCCTGCTGGTGGCAAGTTCGGATCTTTCTCATTATCATAGCCGGGAAGTGGCGCAACGTCTGGACGGACGCGTAGCGAGCCGGGTATCGGCGTTCGATCCGGAGGGCCTCCTGAAAGATCTGTCAAAAGGCGAATGTGAAGCCTGTGGCGGCGGTCCAATGGCGTCGGTTATGTCGGCTGCGCGGAAGCTTGGCGCAGACCAATCGAAAGTACTGCATGTCGGGGATTCCGGAGATGCCGGCGGCGATACCTCCCAGGTAGTGGGGTATATGGCGGCGGCATTCCGGTCGAAAGGGGAGGGGAGTATGTCCAGGGAAGAAGAAAAAGAGACGCGGGAAGTGCTCGATACCGAAGCACAGCGCCTGCTGAAAGAGATTGCTCGGGAGGCCATATCCAGTGCGTTCGGAAAAAGAGACTACGTGCTTCCCGAAACACTTCCGGCCATTCTGAAAACACCCTGCGGCGCGTTTGTAACGTTGACGGAGCATGGGGAACTAAGGGGATGTATCGGTTACATTACTGCATCCAGACCGCTGGCGGAAACGGTCCGGGAGGTGGCTCTGGCCGCGGCTTTTGAAGACACCCGGTTTTCGCCGGTTGACGCCGGATGAATGGCCCCGGATCGATATCGAAGTTTCCGTTTTGACACCGATGGTGCTTGTCAAGGATACATCCGGTATAAAACCCGGTATCCATGGCCCTTTATATCCGAAAGGGATTTCGCTCCGGTCTGTTGCTGCCGCAAGTGGCAACCGATCATGGTTGGGACAGAAAGACGTTCCTGGAGCAGACCTGCCGAAAAGCGGGGTTGTATAAAAATGCCTGGAAGGAGAAGGGGACGGAAATTTATAGCTTTCAGGCACAGGTTTTTTAAAAATGAAAAAATGTCCTTTCTGCGCGGAAGAGATTCAGGATGAAGCGATCAAGTGCAAACACTGCGGTGAGTTCCTGGATGGTGTTCGCCTGCCGAGACGTTCAGAGGACGGGATCCCATGGTACTTTTCGAAATCTTTTATTGTTATCGCATTCCTGGGCGTGGGGCCGTTGGCGTTGCCCCTGCTCTGGTGGCGGCCGAAAACAAGCCCGGCCTGGAAGATCGGGCTTACGGTGGTGATCCTTGTGCTCAGCTGGTTTTTATTGAAGGCTACCATGTGGTCCATCCATTCGCTCAAGGAGTATTACCTGTTGCTTGAAGGACTATGACCCGGTATTGAAAAGCAATTCTCGCGCAGAGACGCCGAGACCCCAGAGGACAACAATAAAAAATAACATCCCAAAAACTTAAATATAATTGAATTGTTTAACAAACACGAACTCTAATTCCTCAATTTTTTGTTTTTAGCCGTTCTCTGCGTCGCTGCGTCTGCGCGAGAAATATTGTTTTTAATCGGAACTTATTTTTGACAATCATTACAAAACGTCAGCATGCCTTATTCGAAGTTCGATGTTGGACGTTCAATGTTCGATGTTCATTGGTCTGTATTTCAGTCGTTAATGGCTTTAACCCTTCCCACCTGCCCGTCTTCAAGACGGACCTTGATTCCGTGGGGATGCGTGCCGGATTTCGTTAAGATATTCCGGACGATGCCATCGGTAAGCTTCCCGGTCTTTTGATCCTGCTTCAGCACGATCGAGACTTTCAGACCGGGTTGAATATCGGCTCTTTTTGTTCCATTCGTCATTTGGGTTTTCCTTTACTTGCTTGCCAGCCAGATTGTGTGCCTGGCGCCTTTTCCGGATTTCCGGCCCCGCACGCTTACGATTTCCGCCAGGAATCCACACTGTTTCAGGCGCCGGGTGAAGGCTTCGTCCCCCCCGCTGGACCAGACCGCCAGAATCCCTCCCGGGCGAAGCGCGGAAAAGGCGGCTCTCAGGCCGGGGGCGCCATAGAGGCGGTCGTTGGATTTCCGGGTAAGAGCGTCGGGGCCATTGTCGACATCGAGAAGTATTGCATCCCAGGCGGATTTCGTCTTCCGGATGGTTTCTGCCACATCTTCGATTACGACGGATACCCGGGGGTCTTTCAGGGGCATGCCCGCAAGATGTCCCAGTTGTTTCAGGTTCCATTCCACCACGGATGGGATCAGTTCGGACAGGGTGATGTGTATGTCCGGCCCCGATTGCTTGAGTGCCGCCGCAAGGGTGTAGCCCATGCCGAGGCCCCCGATGAGAATTCTCCGGCCGGAGATTCGTGCGATTCGGCGGCATGTGAGTGTGGCAAGTGCATCTTCGGAACCGTGCAGGCGGCTGTTCATCAGCTCGGTTCCTGAAATCCGGATCGAGAATTCAGTGCCCCGCTTCATCAATGCGAGTTCTCCCGACTGTCCGGGGATTTTCACTCGATCGATTTCTTCCCAGGGGATCACATGTTTCTCCAACGGATATGGTTGCAGCCTAAAAACTGATCAGCTTGGTCGCAATGGTGAAGTAGCAGAAGACACTGATGATATCGATGGATGTTGTGACGAAGGGGGCCGGTGGCCACGGCCGGATCGATCTTGATTCGCTCGAAAAGCATGGGAACCAGGGAGCCCACGAGGGCTGCAACCGTCATGGAGGAGAGAACAGCCAGGCCGGCGGACAGGGCGACGGCGATCATGCCGTATCGCAATTGCGCCACAATTGCGATGAATACGCCGTAGAGGCAACCCAGAATCAAACCCACTGAAAATTCCTTGGAGACAACCACCCATATATCCGGACATTGAGCCGGCCGGTGGCCAGTCCCCGTACTACGATAGTGGAGGATTGGGTCCCGATATTTCCCCCCATTCCCATGATGACGGGAATGAATGCAGCCAGATAGGCCAGTTTTCGCAGGCTCTCTTCAAAATATCCTACGACAAACAGGGCGACGATACCTCCCACGCAGCTCGCGAAAAGCCACGGCAGACGGATTCGTGTGCTGCGCATTACGGATTTGGTCTCCACGAACTCTTCACCTGCACCGGCCATTTTCAGAATGTCTTCGGTTGCCTCTTCGCGGAAAATATCGATGACGTCATCCACGGTTACGATACCTACCAACCGATGGGATTCGTCCACAACCGGCACTGCCAGAATGTCGTACCGGGCCACGATTTTTGCCACCTCTTCCTGGTCCATGCTGGTACTGACTGAAAAAACGTCCGTTGTCATGAATTCTTTGAGAGGTCTTGCCGGTGGTACGACCACCAGTTGTCTCAGGGAGATGACCCCGACAAGTTTGCCGTACTCATCCAGAACATAGAGGTAGAAAGGCATCTCCACGTCCGCGAATTCGGTTTGAAGGGCTTCGATGGCCTCCTTGGCGGTGGCGTCTTCCTTCAGTGCGATGAAGTCCGGCACCATGATGCCGCCGGCCGTATCTTCCTCATATTGGAGAAGCTCCTCCACTTCTTCGGAGCCTTCCCGCTCCATTTTTTGCAGCAGGGCGTCAGAGGTTTCCTGGGGAAGCAGCGCGAGCAGGTCCGCCACATCATCGTTGGGCATGTCTTCGAAAATACCCGCCACCACGTCCAGGTCCATGCCGGTAACGAGATTTACGAATGTATCCTCTTCCAGTTGACTCAGGAGGAGGCCCTTATCTTCCGTATCGTCTATGAGATCGAAAAGTGTCCGTTGTTGCGACAGGGAAAGGGACCGGAACGCCACCGACAGGTCCGCCGCATGGGTCCTGTTGACGATTTTTCGAAGGTGTCCGATTGCATTGCGTCGAATGAGGCGCTTGATGCTCTCCACGAGAATTTTATTCCGATCGGTTTCCATTATGACACCTTGTCGCACTGCTTGAGATTCAGGTGATAACCCATGATATTCCGCCCCGGCTTTTTTTTGCCGCTATTCAATCAGATAGGGGGCAAGCGTCTTTTTTATTGATATTTCAATGGGTTGATAAATGTAAAAAGAGTTTGCCGTTATAGTGGGGGAGCATATGTGAGGACGGCCCGTGTGTCAAGAAGCATTACCCAGAATTTCATCTGTGATGGGGAAAAGATAAGAGATTTCCCGTGACCCGCCCAAAAGGTTATCGGCCGCTCTGCCGGTAACGGTCATGTCGAGGAGGGGTCTCAGTATGATGGCGCTGCCGCCGGAGAGAGCCATCGGGAGGGCGGCCCGGGCGGCGTTGTCCACGCCCTTAATTCCGGCGAGGATGGATTCATTGCCATTGGGCGTGCAGGTTTTATAGGGAATAGATCAGGTCGTTCACTTCAATCTGCCCGTTTTGCTCCGGAAAAAGATTGCCGACATTGGGTGAAACCGTTAACGGGCCGCCTGCCGCCAGTGTTTGTGAACCGGACACATCGGCCACAAGGCAAACCATGGCGCCGGCGGGCACGTCTTCCGTCAGGCCTCCCGTGATTTCGAAACTTACGCTGTCGGGCGGGGTTTGGAAATTCAATTCGGCGTTGTAGATTGTACCATCGATTGTAATCCGGATATCATCGGGCACGGTGAATCCGGATGGGAATTCACCAGGGGTTTTTAGGTACAGGTAATTGTCCCCGGTGGTCGCGTCGGTGGTGGTGATAAAAAAGAAGGCGTGGTTGCTGATTGAAAACGTACCGAGACCGTCCGGCAGTGCACGGGTGGCATTGTGGAGCGCTTCTATCCGACTCGTATCGGCTCGGTATTCATTTACCGCATATCGATACCCCGACTCCGCGGCATAATACGACCGCATGCCCAGATTGGATGCAAGGCTTCCATAAGTTTCGCTGGAAGAGATTGAATAGATTGCCGCACCCAGAGCGGCAAAGAGCGTAATGGCGATAATGATCGCTATCAGGACGGCGCCGGCCGGTTCATGGGCCCGGCGGCCCGAAAGAAGCGGTTTTCGAAGCCGGTCAATAGGGTGCATTGGGGGCGCCGTTGTTTCTCGGGTTGATACTGGTTGTAAACGGGGCCGCGGTCATCCCGTCATTGCGGGACAGTTCCAGCCGGATATCGATCCTTGCCAATTGATCCATATCGTCCGTGCCCTGAACCCAGTCCTGATCGTCGAGATCCTTATAGCCGATCTCGAACGATGAAACTCCGCGGATCAGAATTTCCCCGCCGGCGACGGTTGCATCGTCGTCCACCAGAATATCCGTTCCGGAAAGGCCCATGGCGGTCTGGTTCCCGCCGGGACGGGTCACGACGATTTCAGATCCGTTTGAGTTGTCGACGGTTTCCAGTTCCATCAGTTCCCGACCGATGCGGAGCAGCGCGATTTGCGCGGCCTGGGCCATGCGCCCGTTTTCCCTGGCCGCCTGATATCCCCGGGCCACCTCAACGAGGCCGAAACCCGCTACTGTCGCCAGCAGTGATACCAGCATCAGGGAAACGATGATTTCGATTAGGGTAAATCCGCTGTTACGCTGCATATAACCCCGCCTAATCTCCCGCAAAAATGCTCGCAATTCGCTGATCCCCCTCTGCCAGGGTCACCATAAACAGCGATGTCGCGTTCGGGGTAATGCCGAAACTGCCGCCCGATTCGTTCAGGAATCCGGTCCCGTCGGCATCCACTTCCGAAAAACCGGCAATGTCGTTCCGGAAATCAGCAAGATTGACGGAACCATCGCCGTCGGTCAGATGCTTTTTGTATATCTGGACGATCTGTTCCATCCGGCCTGGAGTTCGAACAGTGTACGGCACTCCCCCACACCCCGGGCGGATCGCCACAGACCGCCGCCGGTG
>CAXXKH010000014.1:0-62100 GCA_963677545.2 Desulfobacterales bacterium
GGAACGCCAGGTTAGCGCTGTTTTGGATCAATTAAACCCAATTCACTAAAAATTTTTTCTAGTTGTTCAGCTTTTTGTTTATCTAACGGTCGACTCCAAAGAATTGGTGTAAAAATTTCTTCCACATTGCTACCCGCTTCCATATAGTAGTAAAATGTGAGTACTTCATTATCGAAAGAAAAATCTGGAAAAAGAATAGTTACATCAGGTTCGCATGAACAAAATCTGAGCGTGGCTGTACCATCCTCGTTAACTTCAAATATAGAATCATCTAAAAAAAGATTTGAGATGATTTCTCTTTTCAATTGCTCATCAGAAATTGTTATAGTTTCGTACCCATATTCCCCATCTATACCTATGTCTTTAAGTTTCCCACGTAGAGCTAAAGAGGGTAATTTTTCCTTTTTGAGCATGTCATCCAAATATCTATTATGTTCTAAAATTAGATTTGGGAAAGGCTTAGATCTAGAAATTAAGGTTTCTTCTTGAGAGAGCTTTGATGAGCAACAAGATATAAATATTATAAATAGAAACAATGGGTAAGATGTCAATTTCATATTTATAATTTCCCTACGCTAACATTGCGATCAGTTGACACCAGGGCTCACACTTAGGGGCCAAGTATTTGATGATGGGCAAATTGAAACTTATTTTTCAAGCCGGCCCGGCCCTGGTGTTCCCTTATGTTGCGAGTTTGCCTAACCTTCCAAAATAATTAAAAATACTGACGGAACTTTCGGATTTGGCGTTTTGCGTAAAATTTCAATAAGATAGCGCGTAAACATACGGTTTTTTAAAAAAACTGTCAACATAACAATTTGGCGCCGGGCAGACTTCTCCTTCTTGGGCGAGACGGTCTTGTTTACAGCCGGTCGAGCCAGTTTAAAATTTTGTCCCTGTCACCCCAGTCAAGCAGCTCGTCGAGCTTCCTGTCCTGGTTCATGAGGGATTTCGTATGTGCGATATACTCCTTCTGGATCTCTTTTTTAATCGATGTTTCGAGTTTGAGATAAATCATGGTCGATTCCAGTCGCTCATGGCCCAGACGATTTTTTATGTCCGTCAGCGCATACCCGGCATTCAGCATGTGTATTGCACAGCTGTGACGAAAGCTGTGGACCGGGTTGAGATACTTGAGGCGTTTATTCGAAAGCGTCTTTTCAAGATACCGGCGGCATAAGCGGTGGATGCCGAAGCGTGTTAACGGAGCGCGGCGCTGGTTGGTGAACAGTGCCGTTCCATGGGGCGGCATCGGCTCTTTTCGATGCTTTGCAATATACTTTTCCAAAAGCTGCGCGGTTTTCGGCCAAAGTTCCAAAATCCGGGTGCGGCTTCCCTTGCCCAGAAGGGTAAGTCGCCTGGTGTCGGGATCAAAATCGTCCAGAGACAGGCCGGCGATCTCGAAGGCCCGCGCGCCGGAGTCGTAGAGCAGGTGTAAAAGGACGTAATCCCGGAAGCCCTCGTTTTTCTTTAAATCGACGCTGTCAAGCACCTTCTGTATCTCCTGGTGAGTCAAATATCCCACCAGGGGCTTATGGGTGCGTTTCCGGTGAAGACTTTCGATCCCGTCGCACAAGCGGCGATGCTCGGGATACAGCAGTCGGATCATCACCGCCAGTGATTTGACGGCCGCCAGGCGGTGGTTCCGGGTTCGAGCGCTGTTGCCCCTGTCTTTCTCAAGGTGGTTCAAAAACGAGAGCACCGTTTCGATGCTCAGATGTTCTATCCGCAGCGAGTCCGGCTTGATGCCGTACTTTTTGGCGGTGTAGGGCAGTAGAAGCCGGAAGGTGTCCCGATATGCTTTCACGGTGCTGTGGCTGCATCCTTTCATCTCGGTCATATACTCCGAGAAAAATCTATGAATGCAGACGGAGAGCCTCATAACAGCGCCTTCCGGGCAAGAGCGAACAGTGCATTTCGGTTATCGGCATCCAGCACTTTCAGATAGACCGCCGTATAGGTGTAATGGCTGTGCCCCATATATACCGAGAGGATCGGCAGCGCATGTCGCGGCGATCCGCCCCGATCCCGGATTGCCTTCAGGGTGTTGACCGCAAAGGAGTGGCGCAGGCTGTGGGGAGTGGGCTTGCCGAACCGGATAGACCCAAGTCGTCTCTCGGGGGGGTGAGGTCCCAGCGACCGGTTGAAAAAACTCCGGACAATCTGAGCGGATACGTTTTTACATCTCTCGCCGGGAAAAAGAATAGGGCCGTTCGGGCCGAGCTGCTTTCGAACGGAGAGGTAACCGTCCATCGCAGTTACCAGCGAACGCGGCAGGGGGATGATCCGGCTCTTTTTGAACTTGGTCTTGCGGATATGGATCGTTCCCTCTTCGCGGCAGTAATCGTCAACGCTTAGGCGAAGGGGTTCGGATATCCGCAATCCGCACCGGGCGAGCAGGAGCAGGATCATGTACCGTTTGAGATCCGTAAAGAAGTGGTCGCCGGTGCGGCGGATGCGGCCTTTTGCGGTCGCAAGCAGCGCTTCCGTCTCTTTTTCCGAGAAGATGTAAGGGATGAACGTCTCCGGCCTGTTTCGGGGGATATCGGTCAGGGGGTTTTCCGGCACGATCTCCAGACGCTGCAAATAGTCGAAAAAAGCCCGGGCCGTGCTCACAATGCCGTTTACAGTTTTAGGAGCGTAGAGAAGAGCTGTTTTAAACTTCAGAAAATAGAGCGGCGTCATCTCCTCACCAGGATGTGCCATGACGTACCGGTCCAGGTGCCTCAGATAGGTCCGCAAATGGGTTCTGGAATAGCCCAGGGAGACCCTGTAGGCGATGAAGGCCTCCATTAAATCTGATAGATTGCTTTCAAACGGTCTCATCGAACAGTACCCGCCGCATGAGGGTTGTATGGATCCGCAGGTATCGCTGGGTGCTTTTCAGCGCCTGATGGCCCATCATCTCCTTGATGTCAAAAACCGAGCGCCCCTGCTCGAGCAATTGATGGGCAAAGGTATGCCGAAGGCAGTAGGCGCTCTTCGAAAGGCCCGCCCGGCGCATGCAGGCGCCGATCTCTTTAGAAACCCGGTTGGCGGAAAGGGGCCGATCGTCTTTCAGGTGAAGGAACACGGCCCGTTCGGCTCCCTTGGGCCGGGCATACAGCACGTAGGCCGTGAGCGCCTTCAAGGCCTCTTCGGACAGGGAGACTACCGCCGGTTGGTTGTTCTTCCGATACGGCAGTGAGAGTTCCCCTGCGCAAAACCCGATATCATCAATCGTCATAAGGCTGACCTCCTTTGGTCTCAGGCCGAGGGTAAAGCCCAGGTAGATCATGGCATTGGCCCGAAGGTCCCGTTCGGTGTCGAAGCGCATACGGTCGAACAGCAGACGGATCTCTTCTCGCGTAAGATGTCTCGGAGGAAGATTTCTTTCGAAAACCCGCTTATTTCTCAAAAAAAAGGCAAGATTTTTTCGGATCAGGCCGGTCATGAAGAGATGTTTCAAAAACCCCCTCAAACAGGAACGGTATTTGTTCCGGGTTTCCACGGTCAGATGATCATAGGCGCCGGCCATGAAGCGGTCCAGCCGGTCGATAGTGATCTCTTCCAGTGTCAGGCCCCTTTTCGAGAGATACTCCCAAAATGCCGTGAGAACGATCCGGTGGGGCCAGGGGTTGTTGGGATAAAGATCGACCACATAGGAAAGGTAGCTCGAAAAGGGTTCCGGCAGCTTCCGGTGGTAATGCCCCATGGCCGTGTCGATCAATCCCTTCCGGTACAGGTGTCGTGAAAATGGCCGGACTGCCTTCTTGACATTGGTGCGGCCGTAGGCGGCTTGAAATTGTTCGAGGAACGTTTCGGTGAAAACGTCCCGTTCATCCCGTTCTTCCACAAAAAAGACGAAGCGCTTTAATACTCTTCTTTTGTCTTTCAGGGTGGATGGAGACATCCCTTCTTCTTCCAGGTATTCCAGGTATGAGACCGATTGCTCGGACAGCATCTTCATGAAGGCATTATTCATTGTTCAACCTTTTGAGGTACCGCACGCTGTCCACAAAGCTCAGGTTCCCGCGGATCATGGCAAGATCGATGGTGTTGAAATTCCTCCGGCAATTGAAACATCTTGCCAGGTTGGTCTCTTCTTTGACGGCGGTGTGAAAACCGAAGCACAAAGGGCACTCGAAACGCAGATAGCCGTCCGTGATCCTATGTTCAATTTTCAGCTTTTCGATCAGCTTGTTTATGGGAATGGAATTCCTCAGCTCGTAAAGCTCACCGGCCGAAAAGGTCATAATGCCTCCGTTTTATCACGTTCGGTATAATCGTCAGGGCCGTCTTCTTGGAAACGCGTTGACAATTTTGCCGTATACGCCGCAAAAACCGCACCTGGGCCTCTGATTCTTTATGTACGGGAACTTCAATAGCCGAAAAAAAAACGGTCTTGTAGTGGCATCAGCCATGGTTTTTTTAACCCGGCCCAATCTCCGCTTCTTTTCATTCTCCCGGTGGGCTGTTTTGCCTTTTTCGGTCCGTCGGTATTTCTTCTGGGATCTCCGGTGGGATATTTTTTGAGCTTTGATCCGGCAGGCGGTGCCGCAATATACATGACCTCGGTAGCATTCTCGGCACATTACGAAACAAGTCTTGCAGTGCCGGCACTTGATTTCTATCAGCAGGACATCAGTTTGGCACATACCCCATCGCTTTCTTCTTGTAAGAGAACGAAAGCGATGGTATCCTTGAACATCTTTGTTGGCTTCCGTAGTCACTTACGGAACGTCGCTTAAAGGCCTGAAGCTGCTACTTCAGGCCTTTTCTTTTTTCCTCAAAGAAAAATTCAACGCACAACAACGTATCATGGCAAATTGTTCTATCGCAATATCTGTCCCTATTCAAGAAAGGGCGGGGTACGCAGGATAATTTTTATTTTTTTGCGGGGTATGGCGGGGTAGCGGGGTACTGCAGGGTATAAAACTCGCTACATAATTCGATCTCGCAACATAAGTTCAACTGTATTGCATGGTTCTGCAATCCCGTTATTCATTTATGTTTCAAAATTTGATCCTGACTTTTGCCAAGAACATATATCTTGCTTCCAATTGGAACATCTGTTTTTTTGATATCGTTGATTAAGCATACGTAATTGAGATTTTTAGAATTTGGATTGCCAAGTGGTATTTGAAACGATGCTTTGCAAGTTAATTCCGCACCATCCGGTTTGACTATTTTAATTTGTTCCCTCTTTTCAAACATGTAATTATCCGAGGATAAATCTGGAACAACAATTGTTCCTCTTTTTTCAATTTCAAAAGCATCTTTTACCGTTAGTATATACGTTTCCATCATGTATGCAGAACAATTATTGGTGATTAAAATCTCTTAATATCGCCTATATAACAAAAAGCAAGTAACAGATGTAATTAATAACAAAAACAAATATAAATAAACTGGGCGGCTACATATTGAAAACCATAGAATAAGTGGAAACGCTCAATATTACCCAAATACCATGATATTGCCAAAAATGATTTAATAAACTTGTATCACTTGCAAATATGAGAATTTTTCGGTAAAGAGGTTAATTATCAGATCCAACCGCAACAAGTTACAAAGCAATCTATTCCCACCAGGAAACAAGCGACATCAACAACGATTCAGTTTTTTTGTCCAGGAAGCTTTAAGAAAATATCGTTAATGGTTTGTACACAAATTTGTCCTATGGAGCAAGGAAAATTATGAGCAAACAACCGGTTAAGCTATTGGATCAGGTGCGGCAAAAGATTCGTCTCAGGCATTATTCGATCAGAACAGAGGAAGCCTATGTCAACTGGGCAAAGCGATTTATCCTTTTCCATAACAAAAAGCATCCTAAAGAAATGGGGCGGAAAGAGGTCGAGGCGTTTCTGACCCATCTCGCCGTGGATGGGAAAGTGGCGGCCTCTACTCAAAATCAGGCATTCAATGCATTGTTGTTTTTATACGAAAAGGTACTTGGACTTGATGTTTTTCACGAGATTGACGCTCTTCGCGCGAAACAGCCCGAGCGGCTTCCAACAGTACTGACATTTGAGGAAACCATGGCGGTTATCGATTCGATGAGCGGCGTTTTTCAATTAATCGTAAAGGTTTTATATGGGAGTGGTTTACGAGGGATTGAATGTGTCCGGCTACGTGTCAAAGATGTTGATTTCAAGATGAACCAGATAATCGTCAGGAATGGCAAGGGGCAGAAAGACCGCGCTACCATGCTGCCTGAGGAGGTGAGAGAACCATTGCAAAATCATTTGGTGTATGTACAAAAGATACATGAAAAGGATCTTCGGGAAGGCTACGGCAGTGTCTATCTACCGTTTGCCTTGGCGCGGAAATATAAAAATGCCGAAAAGGAATGGGGGTGGCAGTATGTTTTTCCATCTAAAACACTATCCACCGATCCACGCTCCGGAAAGAAAAGGCGTCATCATGTTCATTTGTCGAGCTTGAATGCCAACATCAGAAAAGCGGCAAAAACAGCCGATATCACCAAGAGTATCAGCAGCCATACATTCCGGCACAGTTTCGCGACACATCTGCTGGAAGAGGGTTACGATATCCGAACCATACAGGAATTGCTGGGGCATAAGGATGTGAGTACGACCATGATTTATACGCATGTGCTGAACAGGGGCGGGCGGGCGGTCCGGAGTCCGCTTGACAGGAGAAAGAAAAAGAAGGACGTTTAGCCCCAAAGCCGCTAAAAAAAGTATCCTGTGCGCGACCCTTTTCAGCAAAGGTCAGTGTGGATAATAATTCGGGCATGTTATATTCACATCAATCATAGTATAAATATCGGAGAAAAAAGCATGAAACTCTACTGGGTAACCACGGAAGACCATGACGAGGACTGGTTTATCGTCGCTTCATCTGCTGAAGAAGCGGCCGAGTATCATGAAAAAGCGGAAGGGTACACCCCTGGCGATGCAGAGGCGGAGCAAGTACTGGATATTCCGGACAACATTACCACCGAGACCGGCTGGCCTTCGAATGACTTCCTGAGATCGATCGGCGCCGTATTTATAAGCGAAGAGCCGACGAGGGTTGTTGAAATCGCGGGGAGAAAGTTTTGCGAGGGGTTGCTGGCATCCGTTATAGATGAAGTCGTGGATGATGAATTCGAAAAGCGCGACGGCAGGCGGCCGAATAATACGAAAAAATCCTTTTACCGATCATAAGTATTTTTCTTCGTGGCTTCGTGTGAAATTTTCTTTTTTTCCCGATTATCAGCCTTGATGGCATTAAAAAAAAGCTTTATACAGTATCTTGTGGCCTATATTTTTCCTGTCTAACCAATTTCAAAACGTCCCGTTTTGGCCAACCCATAGGAGGGCGATCCGCTTTGGGCTTGATCCCGCTTGTGCAGGGAAAATGTTTTGAAAATGGCTCTGTAGATACAATCATATTTTTTTTCTGAAAATAAGGAGATGATTAATGGGATCGAAATATACACATGTTTTTGAGAACATGCGGATCAGGGGAGTCGATTTTAAAAATCGTATTTTTCTGGCGCCTCCTTCACCCAATCTTGCCGGCGAAGACGGTAAAGTAACCGCGCAGTTCGTCGACATGTTCAGGGCTTTCGCAAGGGGCGGTGCGGCGGCGGTCAATGTCGGCAACTCGATGATCGATTACAAGGAGACCCGCGATGAAGAACGCCAGCTCGATTTGAGTTCCGATGATATCATTCTGCCCCTTACCCGCTATGCGGAAGCATGCCTCGCTTTCGGCTGCCAGCCGAATCTCGAAATCAATCATAACGGCAAGGATTCCGATTCTAGAAAAACTGGCAAACCGCCCATCAGTGCATCTCCGGTAATTTCTTCATGGGAATTATATAGATCCAAGCTGGAAGGCAGGGAGCCCGTACCGGCCATCGAAATGGATCATGCCAAGATAGACGACATTGTAAACAAATATGGAATGGCAGCCCTGCGCTGCAAAAGAGCCGGTTTCAACATGGCGATGATTCACGGCGGCCACGGCAATCTCATTTCCCAGTTCGCGAGCCCGTTGTACAATAAACGAAAAGATGATTACGGCGGATCCCTTGAAAACAGGACGAGGTTTACGATTGACGTCCTCGATAAAGTCCGGGAGCTTTGCGGTAAAGACTTTGTAATCGAATTCAGGGTATCCGCGGATGAAATACATCCCGACGGAATGCATTTCGAAGAGACGTTGAAATATATAGAGTTGTTCAAGGAGAAGGTGGATATTCTCCATGTGTCGGCGGGACTACACGGAGAATTCCAGTACATGCGCAACTGGTGGCAGAATTACATGATGGATAGGATGTACAATGTCCATTATGCCGAAAAAATCAAAAAAGCATTCCCGGGCCTGATCGTCTGCACCGTCGGTTCCATCATGAACATCCGGATGGCGGAAGAGATCATTTCATCGGGAAAAGCCGATTTCGTCGCAATGTGCCGCCCGCTGCTCGCCGATCCCGAAATGCCCCGCAAATACGCGCTGGGCAGGGAAGAGGATCACAGGCCCTGCCTGCGCTGCCAGTATTGCGGCAGCCGTCTCATGATTCCGGCGGTACTTAACTGCGCCGTCAATCCTTATCTCGGAAACGAGAGGGAATTCCCGAACGGCATCGTCGGGAAAGCTGAGAAGAAGAAGAGAGTCGCGGTGGTCGGCGGCGGGCCGGCGGGTGTTCAGGCGATGCTGACCCTGATCGATCGCGGCCATGGCGTGACACTGTACGAGATGACGGATAAAATCGGCGGACTCGTTGTCCCGGGATCCATCCATCCGTTTAAACAGGACATACGGGATTATCTGAAATATATGCAGTGTCAGGTAGCAAAAGCGCTGGCACGGGTGCTGATGAATACGGAAGTCACAAAAGAGATCCTCGATAAAGAAAAATATGACGCGATAATTCTGGCGGTAGGATCGAGACCCATCGTCCCCGAACTGCCGGGAATCGATAAAGCCCACGTTCACTGGGCGCCGGATGCATGTACGGGAAAAGTGAAAACCGGGGAGAAAATCGGTAAGAAAATCGTTATTATCGGCGCCGGGGCTGTCGGCATTGAATGCGCCATCGATCTGAAAGAAAAAGGCAATGATGTAAGTATTGTCGAAATGGCTCCGGATCTCGGACACCTGATGCAATCCGCCAGCGGCGCCGCTTTCGAATTCCAGGAACTGATCGCAAAACTTGATATTCCGGTTCATTTAAGCTGCATGCTCGAGGAGGTAAAAGACGATTCAATCCTTTGCAGCAACACAAAAACATCCGAAAAAGTCGAGTTCCCGGCAGACACCGTTCTGCTTGCCCTCGGTATGGCGGCAAAGCAAGATGTGGCGGATTCACTCCGCCATTCCGCTCCCGAGACAGAGGTCTTCGTGGTAGGTGACGCCGTGAAGCCGGGCCTGGTCGGCCCGGCGGTTATGTCCGCCTTCAGGGCGGCTGCTTATATTTAAAAAAAAGGGGCAACCGGTAATATTCGGTTGCCCCTGCTGCAGTTATATCAAACGGGTTATTCCTGTTGTTCTTGTTGTCTCCGAGGCGGCCCCATCCTAGCAAATGGCGTTGCCTTTATTCCCTCGGGATCAACCAGGAAGGATTTCTGGGCGATTGTCTCCTGCAGATAGCAGAAGTTCCACTCCGGATCGTCCGGAGTCCACGTGCCGTTCCGATAATTTTCGCAACTGGCGGGCTTTTCGAGGGGATACTCTTCGATCGGGTCATCCACCAGGTTGAAGAATACGCAACTGTCCGTTTCCGCATTGTTGTCGCAGATGACTTTGTATGTCGCGTTCCTTACGCCGACCTCCATCAGGTTATTCTTCACCGGGTTGACTGTTTCCGAAAGCAGATACCCCTTATCGGGATCCCGCAGCCCCTTGGCGCCTTCAAAAAGGATCGGGGTCAGCGATACGCCGTCGACATCGACCATTGCATCTCCCGCCCGGTTGGGAACCGTTTTCGGGACGTCGAGACCCGCCAGTTTCAGGATCGTTGGGAACAGGTCCACATTGTGTATCCACTCGTTGCTCTGCGAATCCGGTTCGATACCGGGTCCGCGAATGGCCATACCGACGTGAATACCGCTTTCATACGCCGTCCCCTTACTGCGTCCCTGTTCCGTGAGATACATGTTGTCGATGTAATCCATTTCAGGACTGATCCACCATGTACCATTGTCACCAAGGTATATGATATAGGTGTTGGGATCCAGCTTGTCTACTGTTTCGATCAACCTGCCGACCATCGTATCCATGGTGTTGGTCATCGCCCGCATAAGTGCTTGCGAGGAACAGGCCCCGACATTGGCTGAACCGAATTGACCGTCCGGCCCCATACATGCTTCCATCTCTTTGCGGGACGCCTCATCCATGGTATCCGCATTCGGAATAACCATCGGATTCGGCTTGAATTGTCCTGTTATGTGGGACAGGTTGAATGCAAACCATGCAAACCATGGTTTGTCCGGATTTTTGGTTTCCTGTTCCGTGATCCATTTTATGGCATCCGCTGTTTTTACTACCGGTGCGAAGGTGGTCGGTGCGATACCCGGCAGGGACCTGGTGGGCTCTTTCTCCGTACGATACTGGTCAGGAGGCGTGGTGTCATCCTGGACGTGGTAATCGTATTCGAAGTATGTTGCAAGACCGCCATGGAGGTTCCCCTGGAAGAGATCGAACCCGGCTTCCTTGGGTTTCATTCCGGGATATGGCGGATTCTGCCCCAGCCCCGCCATGTGCCATTTACCGAATATTGCGGTACTGTATCCGCCTTTATCCTTCAGGTCCTGAGCAAACGAGTGATGGTTCTGGGAAAGCCAGTCCACATAATCCAGGACTCCCGTTTTATAGGAATAAAGCCCGGTGAGAAGCGATGTCCTCGTTGGAGAACAAAAGGGCTGTGTCCATGCCTGGGTAAACCTCATACCGCCTTTCGCAAGCGAATCGAGGACAGGTGTCGACGCGGGGCGTCCGGCGATCTCTTTATATCTGGGATGATTATGCCCGGACGGCCCGTACTGCTTGACAAGGTTGTCGATCAGACCGGGATATATATCGGTCGTTACATCCAACCCGATGTCATCACCGATGATCAACAGGATATTCGGCCGTTTTTGAGCCACCTCTTGCTCTTTTTGAGCCACCTCTTTCTCTTTGTGACTCGCCGCTTGCTCTTTTTCACCATTCGTGCAGGCGCCTCCCGTCAGAAGCGCGGCGATTACCAGAAATCCAGTCAAAGTTTTTAAAATGGTACTGTTATTCATGGACCCACTCTCTTTCTTCCTCCCCATTAGATTGTTAAACATCCTAATAAAACATCTTTTCTCGCATCCCGACGACGGGACGAGGAGAACTACATAAAACGATTAGTTAAGAAATAAGGGGCTTGTTTTTGAATACCACCTCAATATTATTAACTTTACACAAGAGCCCGTTTCAAGACGCCCCATTTCGGCCGATCTCCGCGTTGGGCGAAAAATTAAATCCTCGAAATATGCCTAATATGAGGAGATCCCGATGAAATCGGGAGGGCTGAAATTTCCGCTCCGCCTTGAGCTTGACCGAAATGAAACGTTTTGAAATTGGCTCACAGTACTAAACAAAGACAGTAACAAATATTTTTAAGCTTTCCCTTCGTGCTCTTCGTGGTAAAATTGCAGTTTTCTTTAAAAAGACAGACTTACCACGAAGAGCACGAAGGACACGAATAAAAAACTAATATCAGGCAGTCGGTCACATTCCATTAAGTTAATGATATTGAATACAACCCTATAATATCTCTCTGTTACATCATTTTATCGCTGTTCTACACGCCCCTGCGCCGTAGTTTATCCCGTCGTCGGGACACGCGAATTGTTTTTCAATATCGATAGTCGCATCTGATATTCCGCAGAAACAATCGGAATGTTATTTTGACGAACGTTAAGGCTAATGGATTGGAAAAGCAAGGATAATATACAGGCTATTCAATCATCAGCCCCAACTCTGTAACAGCCTTGTTTATTTATTACTATCTTTCAAGAGCCGGGAATAAAAAACGGGACTGTGCTGTATCCCCGTGGTTCGATCTTCATACAATTTTCCGCTCGCCGGATCGATAATACATATAAGGGGCAACGGGATCTCGCGCAAACCATTGGCAACGCGATTCCACTCGGTGCTTCTGTCGGCATCCGAAAACCACAGGACATACTTCTTTTCAAGCAATTCCTTGACTGCCGGTTTTTCCGACTCGAATACTTTCTCCCTCATGTACTTGCATTTTCCACAGTTATCTCTTCCCACAAAGAGTATTATCTTTTTCTTTTCGCTCATTGCCTTGTAAAAGGCCGATAGCATGGTTTTTTCCCATACCAGTTCACCGGCAATCAACTGCTGAGCACCGGAATAAAAACAAACAACCAAAATGCTGATTATAAGAACCTTGAACTTAAACATAATATTCCTTGGGCTATATGTAATTTATGCTCATCCGATGGGTGGTTTCCTGTTGGGTGGAGGCGGGTTCTTCATACCGAGCCGGAAGTATTCCCCCGTCTCCTTTCGCTTCCACCCCACACGCTGGTTCAGGGGAAACACCATGGTGATCGCCCCCGCCACCGGACAGTGCTCCACACAGCATCCGCAGAACCAGCATTCATCGGGATACAAGACATATGGCGGTTCCCCCTTTTTGCCGTTGGGAATCAGTAGATCGGAGCGGCACACATCGACACAGGAGTTGCATCCGATACAAAGCTCGGGATCTATATCCACACACTGGTTGGGCATCATCGGATTGGTCGTTAAATAAGCCTGATTTTCCATTATCTCTTATCCTCCTCCCCCATCAATCCAGGTTGCCGTGGGTCTGGTAATTTTTATCGTACTCGGCGGCATATGGCGGCAACAGCCAGTATTTGAAAGGTCTTTCGTTTCTCTTTATCTCTCCCCCCTCCTGCTTGATAGTGAGATACTTGTTCCATTCGGGGGGATCCACGTCGGGATAGTCCGTCCGGTTCATATCCAGCCGGGGACTGCTTGCCTTTCGGTTGAGGCAGGCATGAATGACCGCCTCGCTCAGGTTAAGACCGGCCATGAACTCGATGCTTCTTCCCAGTTCGTGGGGATTTCTGGCATACGCCATTGTGAGTTCACTCTCTCGGATGCTGTCTATCCATTTCAACCCGAGTCTGAGCGTTTCCTCGTTTTTCACCTCACCGCAATAGTCCTGCATGATCCTGGCGAGGCCGGACTTGAGTTCCTTCCACCCTAGCCCCTTCCGGCGTCTTATCGGGGCATACACCCGCTCTTTTTCTTTTTCTACCTGACGCCTGTCTATGGGGCTGTTCTCCGCCTGAAGGGCATACACGGCAGCATTCCTTCCGGCATACCGTCCGGTGCACGCCGAAGTCGCATGACTCCCCCCCCATGCCAGTGTCGACCCGGCCGCGTAAAGCCCTTCCAGGCTGGTCCTGAGATTCCAGTCAAATAACGGCCCGCCCCCGCTGAGCGCCCGGTACTGGCGGGGACCGTATCCTTTCCACCAGGACCCCCAGGTGTAGTAATCCGGCGGCTGCAACGTGGCTTGAAGCATGTCTTTATCGGGATCAAAACCGGCATTCTGAAACGTATGGAATACGGGTACCAGCGTCTTCCCCTCATTCCCCACCATCAGGCCCCATATGGCCTTTCTTTCATGCGCCGGCATCGAGGGGAGGTCGGCATACAGGGGCAGCTTGAATTCTCCCCCGGCAATCCGCTCGGGAAGATCAGGAGTTAGTTTGGGGCCGTCATAAATAAACGTCCTCTGACCCGGCGCGGCGTGGTATCGCTCTTCAACCGTCTTGAGTATGTTGCCGTCCCGGTCCACCCAGGGGATCTCTTTTCCTTCGGCATCGACGAGGGTGCATGCGAACCATGTGTTGTGGGAATTGCCCGTGGAATAAGGAATACATCCGAACCCGCCGGTCTGAAGATGGGTGCTGCTGGACTCCATCATCGTCAGTTCCACGCCGGCCCGCCACATCATATCGAGGCCTTCGCTCGTGTTGTTGGGTTCGTTCATATTGCCGGCGCCCTTTGATTCGGTATCGAAAATCCAGATATCGTGGGGCCGGGCCACGGACATGACGACGGCGTTTGCCTTGAAGATATAGAACTCGCCCGTGCGCCGGTGCACGCCGGCGGCGCCGATAACCCTGCCTCCCTGCCTGCCGTTTTCCGTCAAGAGGCTTGTCATCGTTATACGATCGTATATCTCGACACCGAGGCGTTTCATTTCGTTATACAATGCCGGCTTCACTTTGGCGGCCTGGACGCGGATGGTATATTTGCCGTCATAGTCGTAGGCGAACATCAGTTTCGTTTTTTCATCCCTGAAAGGGGCGCCCACAAACTCGTCATCGACGTCTCTTACCTTCACGCCCATTTTTTCGATATCGAGCAGCGCGTCATAACTCTCCCTGGCCGTTATGTAAGCGGAGATGCCGTTTCCGAACTCCAGGTATCCGTAATCCCCGAAACTCGACACATATTCCATGATTTCATCCGGCGTAATAGTCGATGCGGGATTCGTGCAGGCCAGATGCCAGTGGTCAACACCGGCCCCGCCAAGCCCGCTCCTTATGACGGGCCCCTTGTCGACCACCGCCACCCTGGCCCCTTTTTTCACCGCGCTGATGGCGCCGTGTGAACCGGCGATACCGCCCCCGATGAAAAGCACATCCGTTTCCACTTCATTCTCTTTCCCGTATTGAACCGGGTAAGGCCACTTTTTCATGTCGCCATAGGTGGGGTCCGTCATATTTTCTCCTCCAAGTATATGTGCGGAATAAAGGCTGAACTATCTTTCTAATATGATTTTATCCGAAATATCAATCCAATTTTTCTTGATTTATTTGTGTATAAATCATATCAATTATATCAAATTTGACATATCTAAGGAGGTATTCCCATGGCAGCGATCGAAGTCAATCCGGATGACAGCATCACCATTTTCGGCGCCATCGCCGATCCCGGTGAAGGCAACGATGCCATGCTGACACAGGTCGCGGCCCACGTTCTGGGAATCCCAATGGACAAAATCAACCTCGAAACCCGCAGCACTCATAACACCGTCGGCATGGGCCCGGCGGTCGAATGACCTATATCGGCGGCGCCCTCCATTACCAACACCATTTACTAAGAACTCCTCTTATCAAAAATCGATAATCCCACTCTGGTCGTCGCCCCTTTTATCTGTCCTGGATGGCGGGAGAGCAGGCGTTTGCGGTTTACTTTTCCGGACCTGGCCGGAATGTTTTTGTGCGGCGGGTTTTGTGTTGCCGTTAGTTGAGTTCCTGTCCGATCCGATAATCAGTGTCAATTCTTCAACGATTTTTTTCAACTCCTGGGATTGCCGGTTCATTTCCTCGGATGCAGCGGCGGACTCCTCCGCGATGGCAGCCGCGTCTTGAACCTTTCGGTCAATTTCAGACACCGCGGCATTGACCTGTTCGATCCCATGGGCCTGATCCTTGGATGCCGCAGCAATCTCGACCACAAGCTGCTCGGCGGAGGTTGAGGATTCGCCCATTTCCTGAAATGCCTTATTGGTTTCGCTGACCACCTCCGAACCATGCTTAATACGCGTGACGCTTCCATCAATCAACACGGCAGTGCCCTTTGCCGCTTCAGTGGCACGAAGAGCAAGATTCCGCACTTCCTCTGCAACCACTGCAAATCCCGTCCCGGCCTCACCCGCCCGGGCTGCCTCCACCGCCGCGTTCAACGCCAGCAGGTTCGTCTGGAAGGCGATTTCATCGATCGTTTTTACGATTTTCGAGGTTTCATCACTGGATTTTGAAATCTCCACCATGGATTCCGTCAATGTACCCATGGAACGATTTGCAATTTCGACAATTCCCCTGGACTTGGCCATAATCGCATTGGCCTCTTCAGCATGGTCCGCATTCTGCTTTGTCTTGGAAGCCATCTCCTCCAGGGCGGAGGATGTCTCTTCGATGGATGCCGCCTGTTCCAATGCCCCCGCGGACATTGACTGTCCGGCAGTGGATACCATATTGGCCGCATCACTGACCTTTTGTGCACTGTCCCGCAATGTAATGATGATCCGGCCGATGGGCGCTGCAATACTCCGGGTAATAAACCAGGCAACCACCAGGATGCCGCTGAGTGCAATGACCGCCACGATCGCCATCATCCAGCGTAATCCCCTGATGGGTTCCAGCGCCTCTGTTTTATCCAGTTCTGTAATGAATGCCCACTGCGTATCAAACACCGTTATCGGTTCATAACTGGAAAGAACATCTTGTTCCACATAATTCTGAATGATGGCCTGCCCGCTCTGACCGTTCAATGCCGCGCGGGTAGCATCCGTGTCCACCCGTCCCCTGTTCGTATTTCTGAAGGAGGCTTCCACCGAATAATTTCCCGGCTCGATATAGGAATTGGAGCGCATTAAACCGTCGGGGCCGACCAGGTAGGACTCCCCCCGCTCCCCCATACCCGCGCGATGCTGTAAAAGCGTGCTGATGGTCTCGATGGGAAGCCGAAAAGCC
This sequence comes from Desulfobacterales bacterium, assembly GCA_963677545.2. Classification (GTDB taxonomy): domain Bacteria; phylum Desulfobacterota; class Desulfobacteria; order Desulfobacterales; family JAFDDL01; genus JBECKW01. Next base: position 16,503 of record CAXXKH010000014.1, read on the forward strand.
ACCGCACCCGCGAAAGACCCATCAAAACGTGAAAGACTGGTTGCAACGAATGCCGCGGGCTTATGGCCGGCTGCGTTGTATATGGAAACATCAGCGAAAGAAAATTCCCGGGTTTCAGTGTCCTCGAAAGCTCTCGCGAGACCGGAATCTTTCAGGCTCCCGCTGCGCAGATTCGTCCCGAGGTCATCCAGTTTTTTATCCGAATAGACAATATCGCCGGCGCCGGTAATGAGATACATGTCATCAAACTCGAATCCCCCCAGAAGCTTTTCGAACTGCGGCCGGTAATACTCCTCGGACCCGGTCCATATCTCGCTGTTGATTCCGTCCGCTTCAAATGATGTTGCAAACTCTTCTAGAGCGGCAAGAAAACTGTCATTGCTCCTGATACTCTCCATATTGCTTTCAACCTGCTTAAAAAAATTAACCAGTTGCATCTTCTTCAGACTTTGAACCGCTTCGAGTTGCTGGAAGACCTGATGCTCGAGCGCACGACTTCCCTGCCGCATCGAAACCAGGGCGGCTATGCTGAAAGGTATTACACCAACCAATAGAAATGAAACGATCATCTTGGTTCCCAACTTCATTTTTCGTAACATTTTTCGTCTCCTGATGAAAAATATTGGGGGACTGAATACGCTGTGGCACAGGATTATATTGGGAGCTTCTTCATGATGTTCCGTATAGGTATTACGGATCAGGTCTCTGCGCCGAATGACTGAAACCTACATGCTTGTTAATAAACGAGTTTATCAAAATATATGTCCGGATACCAACATAAAATTTTATATGCTGATATTTCAAGTAGATATACTATAAAGAATTAGATTCGCTTGCATATCGAATGATTATTTTCTATATTGGTAGCTACGAAAATAAAAAAGGTCGATCCATTCAAAGCCGGGCTGCTGATCTAATATTTCTCTTCTTCTATTGTAGCCAATTCCGGACTTCCGATAACAAGCCCGCACCTTCATTTACGTAGAATAGCCTTGACGGAGTCACCGTCGCGTTTTTCGTTTATATTTCGCCTATGAAAAAAAACACAGTCGACCCGAGAGTCGCACTCAAAGGCATGACGCCCTTCGATCTGTTTCTGATCCTCTTGCTCCTGGCGCTTTCCACCACGCTTATTGTCAAAGGTGGTTTTTCGAGCGTCCGGAACAAAGCATATTGCAAGGCCGCGGTTGTTCACCACGGCGGTAAAGAAATCAAGCGAATCAATCTGAAGGAGAACTCGACGTTCACAATTTTGGGGGGCAGGATGCAGATCATCTCAAAAGATGGCAAAATCCGGATCGCACATTCCGACTGCCCCGAGAATACCTGCGTTCACGCCGGTTGGATACAGTCCGCCGGCGAGGCCCTTGTATGTGTACCCAACCAGGTTGTTATTGAAATCATCACCGATACGGATCCAATGGTGGATGCGGTAGTATTTTAAATAGAGGAAATGATGCATCGAGCAAGTGCCGAACGAAAAGCGGAAAAGATTGCGGTGCTGGTAGCCTTCGCCTGTGTGCTGCAAATCGCCGAATCGATGATTCCCCACCCGATACCCGGGCTCCGGCTGGGGCTGCCGAATATGCTGACCCTGACGGCACTGATACTTCTCGGTTTCGGTCCCGCCATGGAAGTGGCGGTCCTGAGGACCCTGCTCAGTTCGTTTATCATGGGCACCTTCATGTCTCCCTCATTTCTGCTCAGCTTCTCGGGAGCGGTTATCAGCACGCTTGTAATGGGGCTGTTCTACAGACTTTCCGGGAGTCATCATTTTTTCCGCCTGAGCGTTATCGGCATCAGCATTATCGGTGCGTTTACACATAACCTGGTCCAGCTCTCTCTCGCGTATCTTCTGTTAGTGAAACACACGGGGATTTTTGTTTTCTTTCCCTGGTTGAGCATCGGCGCCGTGGCCACCGGATGGGTAGTGGGCACGGCAACGGGCGGTGTCTGTCGTAGGCTGACAAGACCCGACGAAACGTACATTGTTCTTCCGGAAAGCGCCAGCACCACCCCGGCCTCATTTCAGCAGCACTATGAAAAAGGCACATCTATTCTTCATAGAATGTCCCCGGCCATTAAACTGATATGCTCCTTCCTGCTGGCTGCAATCGTTCTTTTGATGGAACAATGGTATTTTTTTTCGGGGCTGTTTCTGCTTTTACTGATACTTTCGATCTTTTCCGGCATACCGCCGGTGAAAGTACTGTCAGGCATCAGGCGGTATATCCTGCTGATAGCAACCGCTTTCATGCTGCCGGTATTCTTCGGCCGGGGAGCGCATGCATTAGTCGATTTCGGCGTCATTCGTGTGACGACGGAAGGACTGCGGCAGGGAGGGCTGTTCGCCTTTCGGATTTTCCTGCTTATCTTTACAAGCGCAATCCTGCTTCGCACGACCTCACCGAAAGAGTTGAGCCAGGGACTTTCCCGGATCATTCGTCCATTTGAATATTTGGGACTTCCCGCGAAACGGACTGTGGACATCCTCTCCCTGGCATGGGAGGCGCTCCCCCGTGTGTGGACAACCACACGGAAAGCCGTCTCTGAAACCAATTTCAGCCGGGCCGGAAATTTCAAGAAACTGATCCCCCTGCTCAGCGACCTGATCGCCGCGGTATATATCCGCGCCGGTAGTGAGAATAAACCCCTGAAAGGAGGAAAATGATGAAGCGAGCCGGTGTTGCATTAATTGTCTGTGCATTGCTTCTCTTCGGCATCGGCGGCCCTCCCGCCGCCCTGGCGGAAGAACCCGTCCAGACGGGTGAACTCAAGGAACTCAAGAAGCAGTTGGAAATTCTCCGGCAGAAAATAGAGGCGCTTGAAAAGGCACAGGCACAGCAGGCGGCCGAGGCGGAATCCGTTTCCAAAACAGTAAAACGGCTGAAAAAACGCCCCTCGGCATCCCGAACAGTTGAGAATGCGCTGAAAGACCGCATGACAGTCAACAGCCATTTGAAATTCTTTCTGGCGGACCAGAGCGACGGGACCGTGAATGACATCGATCAGGACAATTCCATCTCCGCCGGTATCAGCAACCTGTGGCTTATTTTCGGCAAGAAACTGACGGACTGGATGAGCATCGAAGTCGCGCCGGAAATTCTGGTGGAAGCGGCCGCCACGCCTTCCCTTGGCGCCAATATCGAGCGCGACGACTCTCCCAACGTCGATGTCGGCCTCTCCTGGGCATATGTCTCCGCACGGCTGCCATGGGACATCGAGGTGAAGTTCGGCGCCTTTTTCCCGTATTTCAGCGACGAGTATGCTTCGAAGGTGTGGTGGGACGAACAGTACCATAACAACAACGGCCTGGTCACCCTTGAAGACTGGCGGTCAACCGGAATTGAAATATACCGGAACTTCGATTTTTCATATTTTTCCCTGCCCGTATACATCTACCCCTATCTCAACGGAGAGGACAGGGGAATTGTCCAGCCCAGCCGGTATGTAGACAACAACGACAACAAGGCATTTCTCGTTCATACGGCGCCGGAATTCTATGCCTTCGGTTCCCGGCTGAAGTTTCCCGTTTCCTTCGGCATGGGCCGGTGGGACGACGACGGTGAAAAGGACGCCATTCAGTGGGCCGCCGGCGTGGATTTCACCCGGGGTTCCCTCAATATCAGCGGCGAGTACTTGATGAGAGAACGTAAAGAACTCTCCCTGGCCGGGGGCGGAAACGACGACGGCGCTGATGAGGGATGGTACATCAAGGGACTCTACCGGTTCAACTCCAAATGGCGGGGAATCATCAAATACAGCGATGTCGACCTCTGGCAACCCGGCGCCGATGCACTTCTTACGGACAACTACAAATCCCTGAATGCGGGAGTAAATTTTTTCATCTCCAGCGCTTCCATCATCATGCCGCAAATCGAATATGTGGAAGCCGAGCGATCGGACGGCTCCGTCACGCTCGATTATCTGCGGTACACACTGGGATGGCGGACAACGTTTTAGATTCAAGGCAGCCAATATGCAGTAAATAGAAAAAGAGGCCGGCGGATGAGTGGCAAAAGCGAAGGAATGAGAATTAAAAGCGGTGAAAATACGCTTCTATCGAACAGCGAAGTGCCGGAAAACAAGATGACCTTTCAGCGAGCTGCTTCATGGATAGCGGCCGTAGCCGTGCTCCTGAGTCTTGTGGTACTGGGCACATGGGAACTCCTGCAAAACCGATTTCATCTGGAACGGGAGATGCGGTTTATCATGGATACCTATGTCACCATTTACGCGGCAGGGCCCTCATCCGGCACACGTCCGGCCATCGATGCGGCCCTGGACCGGATGGAAGCGGTAGATGCCAAATTCAGCATCTCCAATACCGAAAGTCCGGTTTACCTGTTCAACGAACAGGGGACACCGATTACCGACACCGAAATTCTCGACATTGTCCAGGCCGCACTGCATATCACCCTCGATTCGGAGGGTGCATTCGATATTACCGCAGCACCGATCATCGAACTCTGGGGGTTTTACGGCGATTCCCCCCGAATCCCTTCAAAAAGGGAAATCGACACCTGCCTTGTGCATGTGGGGTTCGAACACCTGTCACTCACATCCCGGGGCCTTCAAAAGAATGACCCCCGCGTCAAAATCGATCTCGGCGGCATTGCAAAAGGATATGCCATCGGGCAGGCGGTTTCCGTCCTGAAGGAATACGGTATCGAATCCGCCCTGATCGATGCGGGCGGAGATGTCTACGCACTAGGTAAACGTGGGAAAAATCCTTGGAAGGTAGGCATCAAGGATCCGCGGGGAGATGGTATCCTCGGTTATGTTGAGGTGGAAAATACAGCCGTCATGGGATCCGGGGATTACGAGCGTTTTTTCGAAATCGACGGCGAACGGTATCACCACATTTTCAATCCAAGAACCGGGTACCCGGTTCCGGGACTCGCCGGCACTGTTCTCATCTGCCGTAATCCCATGATGGCAGACGGCTGGAACACCGCCATCTTCGCCATGGGTGCACAAAAGGGGCTGGACCTGGTCTCCCGTCGGGACGACATGGAGGCCCTGATGATAACAAGTTCCGGAGACATGCTGACAACGGATGGATTGGAAACATCGCTCCATATTCAAAAAGGAAGAAAATCATAACCGGTATAGGAGGAGCCAAATGAATAAACTGAAATCATTGCTGGTGATACTGGGCATTCTTATCATGCTGCTTGGGAGTATCGTTGTCTGCAGCGCATTCACCCTTCTGACCAAAGAGCAGGCCCTTAATGAGGCTTTCTGGAGAGGCGCCACCATCGAGACGGAAACAAAAGAACTTACCGGAGAAACGCTGGAAAAAATCGAGGAAGCGCTCGGAGGAAGTCTTATTTACTACCAGGAGGGCGCCGCTGAAAATGATCTCGAGGAGAAAACAACCTATGAATTTCACTTCGGCGTCAGTGATGACGGCCAGCGGAAGGGGGTTGCCGTTATCGATTCGGAACCCGGGAAATGGGGCCCAGTGGAATACATCGTTACCATGACGATGGAAGGCAAAATCAAGTCCGTAAAGGTCATGAGCTATGAGGAAACGCGCGGTCGCCCTATCGCCAGACTTTCCTACATGAATCAATACCGGGGGAAAGATGCAAGTTCAACTCTGGAAGTCGGAAAGGATATCATCGGCATCAGCGGCGCCACCATCTCCTCCATATCAGCGACTTTTACGGTGAAAAAGGTGCTTACGATTTATCATGAGCTATATTTGAAGTGAGCCTAATCACCAAACAAGGGGGTCTTATGATCAAAAGGCTTGTTGGATATCTTACTTCCGGGCCGGCCATACTCTCTCTCTTTTTGATTCTCGGATGCTCCGGAGGCAACTCCGGAGAGGATGCCTTCAAAGATCCCGAGCCGGAGACGCAATGGGTCGTCCGGAGTTATAATGAAAAATGCGGCCTGTGCCACCGCACCGGCAGTATTGCAGATGTGGAAACACTTCACACCGAAAGCGATGAAACAGAAGGCATCGCGGGAAGCATTGAATCCGTCTCCATCGATAACAATACTGGCCTGGTAATAGTAAATTTCGAACTGTTTGACAGTGGAAACAGCCTTATCCCCATCTCCGGCGTGTCAGGAAGCAACATTCGCTTCACCCTCGCCAAACTCGTCCCCGGCGCCAACGGGAATGCCGATATGTGGGTAAGCTATATCAACAGCACCGAGACGATCGGGGCTGACACACCGGGAAATATGCCGGACGGCACGGCCGTTACCGCGGGAAGCAGCCGGGTTCAGGCAACATCCGAACGGGCCAGTGACAGGGACGAAGTGTTTTCCGATAACGGGGATGGTTCCTACTCATACCGATTCTCTTTTGACATCAAGAACATAACGGATCCCGTAGCAGTCCCCTACGATGCCTCCCTCACCCACCGGATCGCCATGCAGGTATCTGGCAATACCGCCAACGCGTATCTGGATTTCGTACCAAACGGAAACCCGATATCGGACACACGGGACATCGTTATCAACGCCTCCTGCAATGCATGCCATCTGAAACTCGGTTTCCACGGCGGCGACCGTATCCAGATCGCCTATTGCGTCACCTGTCATAATCCGGGCACTACGGATGCCAACAGCGGCAATACAATGGATTTGAATGTCTTGATACATAAAATCCATATGGGAGAAACACTTCCCAGCATCGACAAACTCGGGTGGGAATATACCGTCTGGGGCCATCGTGACAGCAAACACGATTACTCCGGGGTAGTGTTTCCCATGGATGCCCGCTTTCCGGGGCTTGGGACCGCGGAAACTACCTGCGGTACCTGCCATTCAACGGGGGATGCAACCGATAGTGACAACTGGAACATGGTGCCGACCATCGAGGCCTGCACCTCCTGCCATGATACCGTCAGCTTTGACGGCACAATCCCGGACGGATTCTCGGCACACTCCGGGGGTGTTCAGGCGGATAACGGTTCCTGCGCTGTATGCCATCCGGCCACAGGCGCCCCTCCCGGTGTGGGCATCAGTGTCGTGGCTGCGCACACCATGCCGGACCAGGTGGCTGCCCGGACTTTTTCTTTCAACATTATCGGTGTAACCGACGACGAAAGCGGCCCGGTGGATCCGGGAGATTATGCAAGGATTACCTTTTCAGTGACGGATCCAACCAGTGCCGACGCCCCCTGGGACCTCCTGAACGATCCTCCCTTTACCGGCGGAAGAATGAGCCTTCTGCTCGGATGGGACACAAAGGACATACACAACACAGGCAGCGAAAGCGGCCCGGCACAGCCGGTTTCAATCGGCCTCGATACATTGGTTGACAACCTGGACGGCACATTCAGCGTCACCTCGCGCACACCGCTGCCGGAAGACCTGGAAGGCAACGCCATCGTGGCAATTCAGGGGCGACTGGCCGGGGATTTCGACGGTGACGGCACCTATTCGGACCGGGTGGCACCGACCAGCGTTGCGATGAGTTTCCCAGTAGGAAATGCCGAAGCGGTATACCGACGGGAAGTGGTGAACATCGACAAATGCAATGCGTGTCATGGCCGGCTCAGTCTGCACGGCGGAAACCGGACCGATTCGATCCTGGTGTGTGCCCTATGTCACAATGCCGACGCCACCGACTATGAAGTGCGTCCGGAAGACAGCGCGACCACGGTGGACGGCAAAGTCGAGGAGAGCATCGATTTCAAATACATGATCCACGCCATCCATGCCGGCTCGGCCGATGCCCACGGCTACAGGGAGACGGGAATCGTCGTTTACGGTTATCACAGCAGCATAAATGACTACAGCCACGTGGCACTTCCGGCCGGAACAGACAACCTGCGATACTGCTTCGGGTGCCACAACAACGGCGCCTTTGCCCTCCCCCTGAATGAAGATGTTCTGCCGACCACGATCCTGACAAAAACAGAGCTCGACAATCCGGACGATGATGTCAATATCACCCCGATGACAGCCGTCTGCGCTTCCTGCCATGACGGCATCGAGGCGAAAACCCACATGTCGGAGTATGGCGGCGTGTTTGATTTTGTGGCGTTTGTTGAAGAGACCGTCACGGAAGATTCCGAAGAGAACTCACAGGCAGCCCTGTGCGGTCCAGGGGACATTTCGGAGCTGCCGGGGGGACATACGTCGCGGAGTGATTGTTGTAGCTGTCATAGTGCCAATTAGGAGACACACCACCCGGCACAAAAATCGCAAGATCCTCCTGCAAGCGTGAAAGCGCGGCAACCATTCATCCGGGTATTCGAAAAAACCGCAAAGGGAGTGCCCGGAAGCAGGAGGTTTATCATGCGATGCGTCACAAAGGAGGGATGCAGTCGGTATCGAACGGTTGCACCGTTCGCGGAATATCCATATCGGTTGAGGCAGACAAATCTTCATTTCTCATTTAACTTGATGATAATAATCGGTATCGTACTTTGCAGCACGAATGTTTTGTCCGGACAAATACCAAATATTTGCGGCGTTCAAATCGAATTGGGCAACGGCAACCGCATATGCATGTCCTTTAAAGGGAAAATCAGGGGGATCATTGTCAAAGGGACTGTCAATCTTCCCGGGGAGACCTTCGGAAACATCACGAAGGTAGGCAATACAAAAATATACCGCAGTCATTCCGGTATACTAACCCGGATCGGCCATGTCGGAATACACCGCAACTGGCGCGGCCGCATCGTCAGAATCGGGAATGCCAGGGTTCTCCGGGACGAGCATGGATCTATTATCGCCGTCAACGGTGATCCGGACGTTTCCCCCCTATTCGCGATCAGTCCGCCGTGATACGCCACGGCGATCATTTTGATAACCGTATCCATTAAACCACTCAGGTGGATACGAATGTGCAAAAAAACAGGCGGCCGGACCCTGTTTTCGGATACGGCCGCCTTTTCTTCCAAGCGTGCTTACGGCTTTGGCCCCTTAAAAGACATATTGGGCCTGGAGGAAGAGTTCTTTTGTGTCCCTGATGATGAAACCGGTTAAAATTTAAAGATCATCCGTAAACCGGCCATATCTTCATTTTCAACGTAGGATTTGCCCCCCACGTTGTCATCGCTTCCGGTCCGGATGCCGGCCCGGTTCCCATGGACATGAACATAGTTGAGCTGCCAGCGGACCATGGGATTCCATGCCCAGGAGAGACCGATTGTGAATTCATCAACAGTGTCCGCACCTTTTAAAATGCTGTTTTCGAAAAGGTCTTCATCGGTTTTTGTGCTGGTATACCGTGCCAGGATTTCCCAGGCGCCACTCCCATTTAAGGATGTAATGTCAAAATTGCTTTTCGGTTTCGGCTGTTTCCACCCGAAGCTGCTCACCTGTTTGGTTTCGCCGGTTATAAAATAACTGATCCATGTGGAACTGGAAGTTACTTTCCCGTTGTATTTACTGCCGGTTTCGGTTTTTATGTCATCCCATTGTGTCACGAGATATTCGGAGCTCAGGGAAAGCGGTCCGGCAATATAATGAATTTCAGCGCCCCAACGCCTGCGGGAACCGATTTCTTTACCAAGACCACTCCATGTCCAGTACTTGTCGTCGCGAACGGCAGCGCCATAACCTTTTCCCTCAAACCGGTTGCTTACGATCGACTGATCGCCGACGGTCCCCTCGATGACCAGACTTAATCCCTTGAGCATCGATTTATCGGCATTTTTAAACGGTGTATAAAAAAGACGCCCCACCCAGTCTTTATGGTCGTCAATATCCCCTTTCTTATAATCGTAATCCATTCCCGCGCCGGTAAAAGCAGCCAGATTCCAGGTCAGAGTTTTATGAAACAAGTCTCCCCAGAGCCACCAGCCCCGGTCAAAATAGGTGTACATGGGCGTCCCGGAACCTCTTTCAAGAAAATGCACATTGTTGTCGGTGGTCCACCAGGAAGTTGAAAAGGGGGGTTTCATCTGACCGACGCGCAAATGGAGCGCGTCCGAAAACTTATAGTCGGCCCAGAAGTTCCGGGCATAAGGGCTGTCCGCAAACTCCGCCTGGCACCTGAAGGAAATTGAATTGTAAAACATGCCCTGAAAATCGAACCGGGCGCGGCGGATATCAAACTGGACCGGATTGCTGCTGTTGCCGCCGTATATCTTGGAATCTACATGCAGGTTCCCGCGTATTTTTATCCAGATATCTTCATCGGCATTGGAAAAATACAGATCGTTTTTCCAGAATGAATGCATGGGCGTTACTTTTTTGCCTTCGAATTCCGTTTCGGTCGGTTTCGCCGACGTTTTTATTTCTTCCAATGTATTTTGCAAGGTGCGGATCTGGTTTTCCAGAAGATCGATTCTGTCCTGTTCATCGCTTTTCGCCGGCAAAGGGCAGGCAAATATCAGACATCCCGCGATTACTATAAAAAAATGGATAATTTTTCTCATAAACAATTCTCCTCTTGACGATTTGCTTAAATGGTGAATCAACTATTAATTAAAAATGCCCGTAATTACTTTTTAGATGGAAAGACCTCAAAAACCGATTTGGGCGACTCAACCACCTTCTGGATTTTATCCATCATATCTTTTTGCTCAGCACCGTCCTTTTTCTCCCAGGCGCCCTCTATTTTTAAAACCAGCTCATCGATTTCACACGGCTTGGTGAGATAATCGTATGCACCGAGCCGCATGGCCTCCAGCGCCGAATCGATGGATCCGTGTCCGGTCAGCATCAATACCTGGGTAAACAGGTCCAGTTTCTGCATCTCCTTGAGCGTGGCAAGGCCGTCCATACCGGGCATTTTCAGGTCGAGCACGACGACATCCACCAGTTGCTCGCTCAGGGCCCGGATAGCGGCATCCCCACTGAGGGCGGTGGTTACTTCATACCCCCGGGCATTCAGCAGTTTGGCCATGTTTCGGACAAATATCTCTTCGTCATCCACCAGAAGAATTTTTGCGCCTATCATAATAAGTCCCTCCTTTTTTCCGGGCCGCCGCGGCGGCTTCCGGCTTATTGTTTTTCAGCAAGCTCCCCGCCCGAGACGGGCTGCAGCGGAAGAAAAATATCGAACCGGGTTCCTTTCCCGATAGAGCTTTCTACTGAAATCCGCCCGCCCAACCGTTGAATAATGCTGTAACATATGGACAACCCCAGGCCGGTGCCCTTTCCGACGGGTTTTGTAGTAAAAAACGGATCGAAAATTTTGTCCAGAACCTCAGGGGGAATACCGGATCCGCTATCGGCGATGCAAAGCATCACGCCCTGCTCATCCTTCGATAGTTGTGTTGTGATATCGATTCGGCCATAGGGCTTTTCGTTGTGGGCATCGACGGCATTGGTAATCAGGTTTAAAAACACTTGTTGCAGTTGGGAAGCGTCGGAAACCAGTGTCGGCAGGTCCTTCGAAAGGTCCGTAACGAATTTGACGCCGTTCACATTGGCCTCCCTTTCCATCAGATCTACCACTTCCTGGACGAATGCGTTCAGGTTCAGCGGCTCCATTATCGATGTGGTGCGCCGCGAAAACCGCAGGAGGTTGTGGGTGATACGCTTGCACCGCCGGGTCTGGACATCGATCTGTGAAAGGGAATCGTTTATCTGTGCCCGGAATTCTGGAGGAAGATCGGGTGTCTGCTTTTCACAATCCAGAAGAATTTGCCGCTCCGTGGAGATAATCGCCAGGGGGTTGTTTATCTCATGAGCCACACCGGCGGACAGTTCTCCGATGGAAGCAAGTTTGCTTGTCTGCATCAGCTGCTCGTTCAGGCGGTCCGTTTCCATATCCCGGCGTCGTATCATCGCAAGCATATGCCGGGTGACCAGGACGGCAACGATGAGGATGCTCAGCCCACTGATATGTAGAAAGATAAGCACCGCCCGATTGGCATGGTTCACGGCATCGAATGCTTCATCATATTCCTGTTTGACAACCAGCAGCCAGCGAGGCTCCTGTAGCCACACGCTGCAGATGACCTGCCGCGGGGAAGTATTTCCGTTATCGGCGGAAGCATCCTCCCACAAACGAAAGTCGATACCGGCATGACTTTCCGCCACGGGGAACCGCGTCTTCTCCATGATACTCCCGTGAAATCGCGGTGTGGTCTGATAGATCCCCCCCGAGTTGACCAGGTAGACCTCCCCGGTTTTCCCGATACGAACATTTTCAACCAGCGAACGGAACGCTTCGGTATCTATGGTCGCCCTCAGTATCCATGGATCGCCGTTGTCCAGGGAGGTGACCGCCATGATGAAATGCGGCTCCCTGCGAAATCCCAGGAACATATCGCTTATGAAAATCCCTTTTTCCATCACTTGTTGAAACCAGAACGCCTGTGCATAATTCCTGTCCAGCAGGTCATAAGGACCGATATAAGCCAGGTGCCTGCCGTCATGATCGATAATGCCGATATCCGTCAGTGAAGCGCCATCCCGGTTGATCATTTCGAAGATCCTGCTCAGGTTGGACGGCCGTGAGAGATAGTCTCGGGTATGGGTCCGGGCAATCAGTTTCAGTTTCGAGATATTCTCCTCGAGAAACAGCTCGATAATTTTACGGTGATGATCAATTTCCGTATTCAAATTCTCGATCATGCGGTTTCGGGCAAACTTCGTGTAATGGATATTGATGCCCCAACCCACCAGAAGAAGTGGTATCAATGAACTGACAAGGGTCAACAGGACAAACCGTCTGAAGAATTTTCGATACTCTTCTCTGCGTCTGTAGTCGGCATTCGGCATAAAATCGTCGGCCCCGTTTGTCTCTGCCGCAGTCATGAAATAATATATTCTCCTTTTCGAAATGGTGTACGATTTAAAATCGTTCCCGACGGATAACTACTTTTTCAATAAGCATGCCAGATCTCATAACAAATCCGGCGCGGATTCATTTCAGAATACCCTGTTAATTCATCATGTTATTTTCGGAGAAACCCATCGTCGGTTACACCGCGGCGAAGTGTCTCCCGGTGGCGGACACCAGCTGTAAATCAATCATTACACCCACGGATGGAGGCAGGACGTCAGAATGGGCCAGTACTTTTTATGAACGTCGATTGTCTTTCGGAGGGTTGAAAAGGAAGGTTGATCGTGGGAAACACTCTTTTCGAGACGTTCCTGTTCAAAAGTGGAAATACCGCACAGTTCCTGAAACAGACGGAGAGAACAACGCCGGATTCCCTGAATGCTGTATCCTCCCTCCATGATAAAGGCGATTCGACCGGAACAAACCGTATCGGCAATACGGCATAAAAGGTGGACGAGCATTGCATACCCTTCGGCGGTACCGTTCAGTTCCGCCAGGCGGTCATGCCGGTACAGATCGAACCCGCAGGCGACCAGAATCATCTCCGGCATGTAGGCACATGCAAGCGGCCCGGCCAGCCTGTCGATTACCTGGACAAATTCCCGGTCTCCCATACCTTTGGCGAGTGGCACATTGACGCTGAATCCCTCTCCGAACCCCCTGCCGGTTTCGCTGAGATTACCCGTACCCGGGTAGCAGGGAAACTGGTGCATGGAAACATAAAGGACCTCTTTCGAGTTGTAAAAAGCCGCCTGAATACCGTTACCGTGGTGAGCGTCAATATCGACAATCATTACCCGCTTGAATCCCCGGGTATGCTTCAGATAGCAGGCCCCCAGCGCCGTGTTATTGAACAGACAGAATCCCATGGCCCTGTCCGGCTCGGCGTGATGACCCGGCGGCCGGACCGCGGCGAATCCACGTCGGGAGGATGTGTCAAGTATTTCATCCAGAAGGCTGAACACCCCCCCCACGGCCCGGCAGGCCGTCACATAGGAGTCCGGAGTCGTCTGGGTGTCAAGATCGAAGCAGTGCAGGAACTTTCCGGCGGTAGCGGCCACCGCATCGATGTGCCGGGCCGTGTGGACCCAGGCCAGCTCTTCCGGTGTCGCCGTACGTGCGTTTACTTCCATCCATCTGCCCGAAAGCGATGGTTCGTCAAGTACTTCGTCGATGGCCTTGAGCCTGCCGGGAGTATCGAGATGGCAAATGCCCTGGAGATGCTGTTGAAGCATCCCGTTTCTGAAAACAAGAAACGGCGCCGCCGGTAACGGTTTCGAAGTTGTCACTTGAATGCGGCCGTGGCAGGATGCCCACTGAAGCAGTTCATCGGCTTCCGGAATGCGGGATTTGTACTTCAGCAGATACACCGCCGCTGTCCGGGCAAGCCGCGGCCGGGTTCGGGACAACAGACACAGCTTGATAAAAGCGAGGGATTGAACCCGGCGGGGGTCATCGGCTTTGCAATGGGACAGGCGGCGAACGTTGGTCCGGATCCATCCCGTGATCTCTCTGACCACACGGGGCTGTATGTTCCGGCTTCGGTCGGCCATAACGGCCAGCGCATTGAGAAGATAGCCTTTCGGCTGTTTCAAAATATAAACATAGGGGCGCCGCTTTTCAAAGCCGATCTCTTCATAAAATCCCAGGGCTTTGATCTCCGCATCGAGGTGAATCTCCCGGACATGAGGCATATGGTTCTTCCACAGGAGCCAGACACCGGCCACCAGAAAGGTCCCGACACCCCGGTGGCGAGTATGCCGCGGAATTCGATCGATACGGGCATCGCGGGTGGAAGCGATATATTTGATTTCGATTCCCTCACCTGAAAACCGCCGGGTCTTTCTCAGATAAACCAGGCCGGCAACAGCGCCGTCCACAATACAGGCAAAAAGATCCCGGGCAGTTCCGTCGGTCAGGCACCGCAGGACAAACCGGGTGCTGAAATACGACAACCCCAGGTCGGCTACCTGAATAAGTGCTGTCCATGTGTATGGAAAAGGAACGAAACAGGCGGGAGTATCGGCATTGACGGCGCCGGCAAAAAGGACGCCCGGGTCATCGGCTTTTCCCGGAAGATCTTCTTTCGGTATGTCAACGTCCGTTCCGTTCAGCAGGCCCCGCAGGAAAGAATCCGTCCGGTCCACACGCTGCCTGTCCGAATTTGAATTATCAGATTTGTTAATCCGGCTTCGCCGGTTCAGGCTATTGTGCCCGACGGTTCCATTTTCCACATCACCAAGCAGATCCATGGCCCTGAGAATTTCGTATCGGACCAGTTGTGTCAGACCGGCGTTTCGGATCGAGACCTCGACGCCTGTATATGCAGGGGGATTTCCGGACCTTGAGATGGCCTGTTTCCGAAACATCTCCCCATACCGGATCAGCAGGCTCTGTTCGATATGGGCAGACCCCTCCAGGAAGAGGTCCATGTTTCGTACGGGAATCCGTTGATCGTTAAAGAGGTACCAGGCAAGCCCGCAGTCGTCCCCCCGCCCGTCGTCCTCTTCGACATCAATACGACCGGCGGAGAACAGTTCGGACAGGGAATATCCGATCTCCGAATCTCTTGCGGAAATAGCGTCAATAGCCTGTTTGAGGGTCTCTTTTTTCAGCATGCATGCAGCATTTTTTCGGGTAGTGTCACAGTAAAAGCGGCGCCTTCGCCGGAACGGGACATCACCGAAATCGAGCCGCCCAGTTGATCCAGGATGGTCCTGCACATCGACAACCCCAACCCGGCCCCCCTTGGTTTCGTGGTGTAGAGCGGTTCAAATACTCTGGCAAGATCGGTATCGTGAATACCCGGGCCGTTGTCGCTGATCACCACTGTAACGCCGTTGCCTTCCGCCCGGGTTGTCAGGTAAATAGTGCCGCCGTTCTTCAGTGCCGAAACAGCATTGAGCAGAAGGTTCTGAAAAACCTGGCGCAGCTTTCTCCGGTCACTTCGCAGCGCCGGCAGGGACTTCTGGAAATCCCGGTCGATTTGAATATCTCGATGTGCCATCATCCTCTGCATGAACGACAGCAAATCGTCCAGAAGATCGTTCATGTACACTTCGGTGACAATGGGATCCTCATCCCGTATATAGATCGAAAACTTTTCCACCAGTTGATGCGCCCGGGAAGCCTCGCCGGCAATCTGGGATACGGATTCCGTCAGTTCCGATGGCCCTGTCTCCGGGCCGCGTCCAGTCAGCCATTTGACGGAAGCATCGATATTGGACAAAATATCTTTGATCTCCTCGAAAAATCCCATGGACAGTTCCAGAGTTGCAGACAGATAGCTGGAACGCCGAAGCTGTTCGTCAAGAACTCGAAGGCGCCGGCCCTTGGCTTCCAACAAACGTACAAGATTTCCAGTGGTAAGTAAAACCGTGGAAACGATCAAACCAATTCCAATCAGAAACGTCAACAGGACGGCAAGGCGGGATCGATCAAGATCGGCATAGAGAAGATGTGACTTGACACGGACCACGTTGAGCCAGGGCACTTTCTCCTGCCACAGCATCACTGTAAGTTCGTCCCCGTTTGAAGAGATCTCAATTGCTTTTGTTTCGGGATCAGGATGGATTCCCGAGTGTCCAAGTAATTCACCGGTCTGACGGGGGGTGGTTTGAAAGAGACCGTTGCGGTTGACAATAAAGGAATCGGCGCTGATGTTATCCAGGCCTTCGGCAACCAACTGATCGAAACGATTGCTGTCCACCGTCGCCCTGAGGATGAACGCATCGTCGCCTCGTCCCTGTTTGACAGCGATAATGAAATGGGGGATTTTCCGGAAACCGGTAAAGACATCGCTTATGTAGCTGTCCCTCTCCGCGAGTGATAGAAACCACGCTTCACCTTTGTAATTTTGCGAAGCCAGTGCATAGGACCCGGTGTATGCCAGATGACGCCCCTTCATATCGATGACGCCAAGGTCCTGAAAACCCGGCATCCGCACATTCAGCATATTGAAAACGGAATCGAGCCGCCCGGGGGCAGTCAGTTCCTCCAGGGAGTGAAGTGCGGCCATCATTTTCAGGCCGCGCTCGCGTTCATCCAAAAAATTGTCGATGGCAAGCTGGTGGGCACGGACCTGATGCCGGACATCGTCCAGCAGTTGCATTTCGAGTTTATTGAATATGTAGGAAGTGACACCGCCGCCAATCACGATCAGAGGGAAAAGAGCAGCCGTCAACAAAAACAGGACTACCTTTATCCATACCTGCCGATAGTAGGGATAATCACTTCGACCGCCCTTTTTATCAAAACGAGTTTGAACGGCCATAGCCTTGTCTCCTTAACTGCTTTTAGCGATGATTTCGTCGTTACCCTGCAAATGTCGCAACGTGTCCCGCAACCTCACAATACCGAGCACCCTGTCTTCGAAAACCACCGGTATACTGTCCCAGCCGTGGCTCAGCATCAACTGCGCGGCTTCGGAAAGAGGCGTGTAAAGAGAGACAGCCGAGGTTTCCCGCTGCATGAATTCATCCACCGCGATATCGAGCAGGTGCTCCGGGTGGCACATCACCCATCTCCATGTCACTGCCTCTTCAGGATAACGCCTCCTCAGCTCGGAGAGAAGGTCATCCCTGGAGAGTATTCCCTGCATGTAATAATGGTCATCAACAACAAAAAGGATTCGGACGCCTTCTCCGGCACTATAGCGTCTGAAAATCATCATGGCGCGGCTCATGGTGTCTTCCGGCAGCAATTGGTATAATCCCGTGAGGAGGATATCTCCGGCTTTTCTTCGAGGCCACATCACCGGACGGCGTCTGATTCGCTCCACACGGCAGGCGGTTTCAATCTTGGTGGTCAGCTCTTCAATATCGAAGGGTTTCTGAAGATAGTCGAACGCGCCGAGACGCAAGGCTTGAACGCCGTCTTCCATGGTCGCACGACCGGTGAGCATGAGGACTTTAATGGCGGCATGGTGTTCTTTTATCCGCCTGAGTGTTTCAAGGCCGTCTATTCCGGGCATGCATACATCCAGAACGACAATGTCGATCTTCTTTTCCTCTTTGAGCCGCTCAATGGCCCGCGCACCATCTGATGCCGAAAACACATCGTATTCACGGGCCTTCAACAGCTTCGCGAGATTCTGGACGAAGCGTTCCTCGTCATCAACAAGAAGAATTTGGATATCTTTCATGAAAGAATCTCTAAATCGGAAAACCGCTACATGTGATAGAAAATGATGATGCTGAACACCAGGAACATCATCCACATGAAATGACCGATCGTCCCCTTTTTGACCACACGGCGTTGAAATTCAGGGATCTGCCGACCGGCGCCAGCCGTGCTTCCATGCGACAGTCTTCCCACCGCATTGTACAGCCAGTTCCAGCTCAGGGCAACCGCGGTGAGTGAAAGGCACAGGATCAACAGATGCCGATCGGAAATACCCATTCCCGCAAGGACATCGCCGATACAATCGGGCGAAAGAGGGCCCGGTATCCCGCCGAAAAAACCAAGATAGTAAAGAGCGAAACTGATTCCCATGACCACCATGGTAAGGCCGAAGTTTTGAAGACGGTTCCGAAAAAACCCATGATTCCCCAATGGCACTCTCATTGAGGATTTTCCGGAATATTTCGTGGATGCTGTTTTCATAATGGATCCTTTTGTTTTTTTATAGTGCCAATTCCAAAATCTGTCGGTATAAACGGCAAAGACAGGTGTCAGGTGTCAGGTGTCAGAAACCGCGGGTGTGAGGGTTGACACCCGAAACCTGACACCTGACACCATTAATCATAGAAATACGACATTTAAAAATTGGCGTTATGTTCCTTGACCGGGTTCCGGCTGAGGCCGGAATCTAAGACCGGAACCCGGTCGACTTGTACCGTCTGCCCGCTGATACGCCGATCGGTTAGCCGGCAAGCCTTGTCAGAATGCTCGGAATTACTTTCCAGAAGGCATAGGCTGTCAGGCACAGGCAGTATGCCGGTACAACAATTTTCCACAATTTCTCCGGAAATACCCGGGTCATGTACGGCGCCGCTATTGCGGAAAACATGGTAGCCAGCATAAAGCTCGGCAGCAAAAGGTAGTCGATGGTCACACCGCTGGTGAGCATGACAAGCCACGTAATCAGGGAAATAGTGCTTACGGAACCTTCACTGATCGCCGTGACGGCCAGCATGCTTTTTACCGGTACACCGGCCAGAAGACCGCCGATGGTGACCACCGGGCCGTACCCGCCTCCGCCAACTCCCTTGTTGAAGCCTGCCAGGGAAGCCCAAAGCACCATTTTACCGGGTTTGTAAGGTCTTTCCTTTCTGGACTGGAACAGGGAGATGACCCCCATCATGAGAAGCAGTAATGCCACATAGAGCTTGATCCACACCTTGTCCACCATAAAGATCTTATATACACCGACAATCGCCAGGATATTGAAAACCGCACCGCTGACGATAATAATCAATGCAAGCTTGATGGTGGCACTCATGGGTTTGAATTTCCATTCGACGTTTTCGAATTCCCGGTGAAGGAATGCGCCTACCAGACCGGCGGCAGCCTGCTGGATCATCACTACCGGCACGATCTGCTTCGGGTCGAATCCAATCACGAGCAATAAAGGCGTCAGCGCGGTGCCGAATCCCATACCGGCCGATGCATCCATGAATTCGAAAAAGGCGGCCATCAAAACCACGCTCCAGATAATGGACCACTCGTTACCCGTCAGACCGTGGCTTACCACCCATTTGGATTGCAGCCGAACCGTGGCCTCAAAGGGGTTTCCGGCCAGCCATATGCCGACGAAAAAGAGAACGACAAACACAAGCATACCGCCGCCGGCCGCCTTGATATGCTGCCATTCCGGTATCAGTCGTTCCAGGATGGTCTTTTTTTTCGCCTCTAAGTCCCTGGCGATTTCCCAGCCCATCTGTTTACTGCCTTTGATATTTTCCATGCATTTCCTCCTTTGTTGTTAACCCGCTATCAGGTAGACGAGATATAAAATATAGCAGCACAGGAGAGTGGCCCCACCTGTGCGGGAAATCGTATTGCTTCTTCTCATGAATACCCATGGAAGAGCGCTGGTTAACATCATGACGCCATAATCGATAATCAGTCCGCTCTCCACAAACCCGCCGGGAATCGGTATCGGGCGAACGATGCCGGCGGCGCCTATGACACTGAGTATGTTGAAAACATTGCTTCCCACCAGGTTTCCGATGCTGATGTCCATCTCCTTGCGCATGGCCGCCACCACCGACGTGGCGAGCTCCGGAAGAGAAGTTCCGAATGCAACGATGGTCAGCCCGATGAATTTTTCGCCGACGCCGAGAACGGTCATGATTCGGACGGCTGAATCGACCACGAAGTCCGCACCGACAACCACGCCGGCAATGCCCACAATTACCAGTATGATCTGTTTGATTCGCGAATCGGTTTTCGCCGGAGCCGGATCGACCGCAACACAGGGCGTTTCCGCCTCGCACATCCCTGCCGTACACATGCCTGTCGCCGGTTGCGGTTTTTTCATGGCAACAAAGTAATTGAAGCAGGTGTAGAGGATTACCCCTGTAAAAAGTGTCACTCCTTCTACACGTCCGATGGTGGAGTTCAGGGAGAGCACCAACAGATAGAGAGAGATGCCGAGCATCAGCGGGATATCGCGCCGGATTACCGAGGGATCGGCGGTGATGGGCTGGAATAGGGCCGATATCCCCAGTACCAGGGCGATGTTGCAGATATTGCTGCCCACCACGTTGCCGACGGCGATCATGCTTTTCCCTTCAATGGAAGAAAGAACGCTGACTACCAGCTCCGGAGCAGAGGTGCCGAAGGCAACTACGGTAAGGCCGATGACAATGGGGCTGACCCCCAGGCTTCCGGCCAGATCAGAGGCGCCTTTGACCAGCCATTCGGCACCATAATAGAGCAATGCAAAACCAATCACACAAAACAGAATATCGAGAAACATGAAGAACCTCCGTAAACCGGAAAAGAAAATTTTACAGGGCTGTAGAAAAGTTCAGGGCAGTTGAAAAAAAAGTTTTTCATAACCGTCACATTCCCTGTGGCCACTTTCCAGCAAACACATCAGTCAGAAGAAATAACAAAATATGTGCCAGGAAATGATGCGGCAGCGGATTCGTCGCAAGTCAATATTTTCTTTGATGAAAATTATATGGAGGGATTATTTTCCGCCGGAATGAATGCGCATCTGACACCTGGGTGTGGACACCCGTTTTTATTCAGTGACACCTATTGGAAGACAATATTCCCTGTTCGTTTTCTTCTTCGGGGAACCAGTTTGGAATAGACAAACGGCTACGGTGTTTGTCTAAACGCTGTCGTTGAAAGAAGATGGACCGTTTTGGCATTTTCATTGCATTTCTATTTCATGCTTTTCTTATGAGTGTTCTCTTCCAAAGTTGAGATAAGACATAAACCAGCAGGAACACATGAAACTGACACGATCAAAAACAGTCAGGGATATCGTTCGCCCCCCCACAATAGGGATGCCGGGCCATCCTTCGGTGGAAATGTCCAACTCGATTGTCCGGGCGGTGGAACTGATGCTGAAAAACAATATCTCCGTGATCGCCGTGGCCGGTCGCGGCCGGGTGATCGGTCACATCCGGCTGTCGGATGCGCTCGAACATTTAGGGATCCACATGCCGACCGGTTCATCCGGGGGGGAAGTATAAAAAACTGAACCGTTCAGATTTTAGTGTCTATACCCCCGTTTCGCACTGTTCCTTAAACTCGTCCGACATCACCCCGGCCTCCTTCATCAAACGATGAAAGTATTGGCGCTGAATTCCAGCCTGTTCAGCCGCCCGGCTGACATTGCCGCCATTCTCCCTCAGAAGGTTTTCCACATATTGCCGGTGAAAATCGGCCAGCATTCTCTCTTTTGCCTCCTTGAAGGGGAGCTTGGAAATATCCGCGCTCATATCGACGAAAGGCGCCTTTTCCAAATTTTCCAGAAGAAGATCTTCGGGTTTCAATATATCGCCCCGGCAGAAAATAACGCCCCTTTCGATAATGTTCTCCAGCTCTCTGACATTCCCCTGAAAATCATAGTTCATCAGTATTTGAAACACCCCTGGTGAAATATTCCTGATCTCCTTTCGATTCATCCGGCTATATTTTTCAAGAAAGTGGTAGCACAGAAGCCGTATGTCTTCGCGGCGATGTTTAAGGGGGGGAAGGTCCAGCCGGATTACGTTCAGGCGATAGTAGAGATCCTCCCGAAACCGTTTGGATTCAATTCCTTCTTTCAGGTCATGATTGGTGGCGGCGATAAAGCGAAGGTCCGCCTTGCGTGTGGCAACGCTGCCCACGGGTTTGTATTCACCCTCCTGGAGAAGCCTGAGAAGCTTGGTCTGAAGCATGGGGCTCAAATCGCCGATTTCATCGAGAAACAATGTTCCTTCGTGAGCCTCTTCCACGAGCCCCTTTTTATCTTTCCAGGCGCCTGTGAAGGCACCCTTTACATGGCCGAAAAGTTCACTTTCCAATATGTTTTCCGGTATAGCGGTACAATTGATGGTGACCATCCCGGATACTCTTCTGCGGCTGTAATGGTGAATGGCACGCGCCACCAGTTCCTTGCCGGTTCCGCTTGGCCCCGTAATCAATACAGTTCCCATGGTGGGGGCCGCCTGCCGAATCCGATTGAAAATCGATTGCATGGCGGGACTCGATCCCACAATAGCGGCAAGACCGTTTTTCTCATCCAGGGCATCCCGCAGGGTCCGGTTCTCCAGAATCATGGATTGCCATTCCATGACCTTGTCCACGGTCATGAGAATACGCTCACGCCGGAACGGCTTGATGATATAGTCGTACGCGCCCTTTCGGGTTGCCTCCACGGCGGTTTCGATGGTGGCATAAGCCGTCATGATGACTACGGAAATGTCCGGCCGCGCCTGTTTCAGGGCGTCCAGGAGCTGGACACCGTCCATTTTCGGCATTTTAAGATCGGAGATCACCATGTCGAAATGTTCCCGGCCGAAGCGGTCAAGGGCCGCCCTGGAATCGGACTCGGTCACCACCTCATGATCTCTCTCTTCTGAAATAATGCGCTTCAATAGAAGCAGCATGTCTTTTTCATCATCGACTATCAGAATTCTGCCCGCCATGTTTCCTCCTATCTGCTCATGGGCAATGTCACCGTAAAGGTCGTTCCTCCCGGTTGTTCGCGTGTCTCATGGGCCCGGCTGTCGCAGGTGATGCTCCCGCCAAATTTGTGAATAATGCCATAACTGACAAAGAGCCCCAGTCCCGTGCCTTCGCCCTCCGGTTTCGTTGTATAAAAAGGTTCGAAGATATTATCGATATTTTCGGGCGGGATGCCGGTTCCCCTGTCTTCGATTTGAATGCGGATCTTCCTTTTGGTTGCAGACAAAGACGTCCGGATTTTAAGCGGACCGCCTTCCGGCATTGCCGCCGAGGCATTGTTGATCAAATTCAGAAAAACCTGCTGGAGCTGGCGGTCGTCTCCGACAACCCGGGGCAGATTTTCAGTCAACTCGACATCCAGATCGATAGCGCTCATTTCCAGGCTGTGACGGACGACTTTGATAATTTCTTCCAGACAATCATTGATACTGCAATCATCGGTGGTCTCTTTGCCCACACGGGCAAAACTGAGCAAATTTTCAACAATCTGCTTACAGTGAAAGCCCTGGCGTTCAATTATTTTGAGATCCTCATATTCCTGACTGCCCGGTTCTTTCTTTCGAACCAGCAGGTCACAAAAACCGAGCATGACGCCCAATGGATTGTTGATTTCATGGGCCACACCGGCCGCCAGGGTTCCCAGACTGGCGAGCTTTTCGGTCGTAATCAGATAACGTTCGAGCTTCTTGTTTTCGGTAATATCCCGGGCAATACACAGTACGGCATTCATCCTGCCGGCTTCATTCTTCAAGGGCATGAAGTTCGCACCGAGCCATATTTCAGAATTTTCCACCGTCAATTCGAATTCGTCCCTTACGCTTTTTCCCTTTTCAAATACGGTTCGAACATTGCGGATCTGTTTTTCCGCCACTTCGCGGGGGAACAGACGATAAACATCACAACCGACCAACTCTTCCGGCGTGCTCCCGAAACTCGCGGCGGTAAAATAATTTACAGATGTCAGTCTGCCCGTCTCATCGAGAGTGAAGATGAAATCCTCCGCACTTTCCACCAGGCTTCGATACTTCTCCTCCGATCGTTTCAGCGCCAGGGTTCTCGCCGCTACCGTCTTTTCGAGACGATGCGACCATCTTATCTCAACCCATAGTAAAAGACCGCTGCCTGCCAATATAACGAGTACCAGAACCCCCTGAAGCATACCCTGCCAAAGGAAAATTTTTCGAACTGCATCTTCAATTTCAATAAGAGGCGCAACCACCGCGACGGACCAGGTTTGTGCCGGATTTTCGGAAACAGCCACCGGGCAGTATGCAATCAGTTTTTCAATTCTACCTGTAATGCCGCGATGCCAGGTGGAATAATAGGCCCCGGCGCCTTCCATGCCTTTCAGCATTCGCTCCCGCTGGATGGCGTTAATTTGTGCATAGGAGATGTCGGGGTCCCTGTTCTGCCGGGCTTCGAAAGCACTCTCGCCGATAAAATCCGACTGTGGATGAAACAGAAACCGTCCCCGGGAATCTATCAGCCATGCATAACCGGTTTTTCCCGAACGGATATTTTTCAAAAAAGGGGACAGGAACCACGACACATTCAACTGAAAAGAGAGTTTATCAAACACGACATGGTGCGGCACGACACTCAGCATGAGAAAGATGTCCGCCCCTTCAACAAACGGTTCTGAGATTGAAACAGCGGATATCGCCGAATGGTTTTCCATGCTTTCCTCAACAGGGGGAGTGTCAAAGAACCGTGAGGATATCTGGCGACGGGATGGGTAAAAGATATAGGTCAGCTGGGATGCCCGGTCGCGGAGTTCAATCCTGCCGACGCCCAGTTCCACAACCCGATCGAAACAGGGCTTCAGGGCAGCGTAAGCCTCCGGCTCACCCGCGCCCACGCTTTCAATGCGTTTGGATGCCAGAACAAGCTCCTTTTCGAGAAATTCGATTCGGTTTTCGATCCAATATCTGATATTGCGAGCCACCACGAGCTGCTCTTCATTGAACCGGTCTTTTACGACCCGCCGGGCACTTTCGCCGAATCGCACATTCAGACAAGTGGCAGCGGCAATCAGTACCAACGCGGACAAAATTACCATCAGCGCCATCCGGTTCCTGAGCTTCACCCTTCGCGTATCAACCATATCACCTCATATCCTCCACTAAATTAATGACACTGAGTTTAGAATGGCAAAAATCAGGCCATCCCGCCCAAAATCAATCCACTGAAAAAACAGACAAATAAAGAATCGGTTTCCCCGATTTTGGACTGGCTGCTGCAAAACAATCCGACGGGTTGGTAAGAATCCGGACACGGAAAATGAAAGGCTTGGGGTCACAACAGGATTATATTTATGATTATGGGAGGTTGGGGAAAGAGGGGGGGAGGGGCTGCTGTAAGGTGTCAGGTGTCAGGTGTCGGGTGTCAGCCGATACAGCCATTGCAGTTCCTGACACCTGACACCTGAAACCTGTCGAAGATCCCGGCGGCGAAACCGGCCTCTGACTTCCGATTTCTGACTTCTGATTTCTCCGGCTCCGGACTTGTTACTCCCACCCGGTCTTTGTCCCATAGGGCAGCACCAGACCGGTCGCCTCTATATCGTAAATTTTACCTTTCTTGATTTTGAAGATATGGATGGCCGGCATATTGAATGTCCCCTGAAACGCCGGGACGCTGTCTATTCCTTCAATCCCGTAGAGCGGCATCTCCTTGAGCTTACTGTCATGATAGAGATTTGAGAAGCCAACGGCCAGCCCCTTCTGCTCGTCTATTACCAGGAGGCGACGATTTCTGATCTCGGATATATATCCCCATACGCCGGCGGTAATCTGCCCTTCGCATGTATTCGGCACGAGAGAAAGTGCTTTGCCCAGTTTCATCATTTCCGGGTCCACCGCTTCCGGTGTCGCAAAATCTCTCGGCACCTCCGTTTCTTCGGGGAAATCTTCTTCCGTTCCGCCTACGGATATTCCTCCATTCTCCCGGCGCTGACATGCCTGGGCAAACGGCGCAAGTGTCCCGTCTTCACCGGTGAGGGCGTCATAGTAGGAAAGACCGATATCCAACATCTGTTTCCGGGGCGTTCGATCTTCAGGAGCGATGTCCTCAACAAGTCCGGGACGGGGTTTTTTCAGATTCTCCAGATGGATCTCAGCACTTGTAACCACATGATGCTCGACCTCGGATATTTTTCCCCGGCGCAGGCCCAGGCGGACGCCAAGCAGTATGTCCTCGTTATTGTTTTCCTTCATCATAACAAGAGCAACCACCTGCTGATTTACGGGATCCGCCGCGTACACCTGAAATTCGGATGGTCCCCCGGAAGCGGTATCCCAAAGGCCGTACCCCACGGGGATCTCGGCACAATTCTGGGTATACTTGACATACCTGTCAAACGGAACGGCCGAAGGATCATGGGCAACCAGGGCGGCAAGATAGTCCTTTACAAGGGTTACAAGGCACTCGCGATCGCATGTTCCGGAATCATAGGCAAAAGAAGTAGTAGATAACAAAAGGATGAAAACCAACGCTATACCGATCTTTTTCATTTACAGTCCCTCCTGGTCCGGCGGTGCCGGAATTTCAAATTTGAGATTTCAAATTCAAACCGGAAAGTTTGACGGTGCTATCGAATGCTTTGTATTCGATCCGACATCCCTTTAAACTATGAAAAAACAACTGCTATCTGATACTCTGTATGCTATCGGACATCCCCTGCTCATAAGTACTCCACCCGGAGTTCATCCCATACGGACATCTTTGAAAAATCGCTTCAATTCTGCGGATATTGCCTTTCTCTATTTTAAAAAGCTCCGCGAGCTGCCACGTCCAGTTGAGCGAATCATGATCAAAAAAACCGAAGGCAAAGGCGATCCCCCGCTCCCGGTCCACGGCCACAAACCTGCGGTCCCGAACACGCGTGATAAACCCCATCGTCCCCGACTCGAACTGCTCTTTACATCCCCAGTGTGAGGAATACATCGTTGCGGTTTTGGGATCGGGCCGCTCCTGTCCCTCGGGGACGGGAACATTTGTAGCCGGGATGCCGTTTTCAACGCGATGGCAATCATCGGTAAAGGGATAATAGCCCTTACCATCATCATTTTTCTGCAATCCCATGAAGTAATAGTTCGCCGTCTTGATCAGTTCCTCCCTGGGGGCCCGTTCTCCTTCCGGAATGGCTTCGGTGAAGATCTTGTGGGGAGCACCCAGTTTCTCTACACTTTCTCCCGATGATAATTTTCCGGTCATCCCCATGATATCGCCATCCGGGCGAATCACGATCTGTTCCGCTTCGGTAATCAGCCCGTTCACTATTTTCAAACGAATGGCGACGGACAGCAATTGCCCCTCTCCCTGGCCATTGCCCCCGCCTTCCCGCACGGTTCCCAGAAAAGCAACCTGTTGGGTTTCAATATCCGGAACATAGAATTTGTAATTCCCCTTTCCGGACATACCAAACCAGAGGCCTTCATTTCCAAGGGGAAGCCTGACCCCGTTCTCCGTAAATTTACAATCTCTGGAAAAAAGCTCAAGGCTTGGATCATTCTCAAGCATTGCGTCCATATACTTGTCAACATACGCTTCCAGACAGGCGCGATCACATGAATCACTATTTCCCAGGGCATTCCCCACAAAGGGAAGTAAAATTAAAATGAACGTAACCATACAAGCTTTTTTTCCCATGGATACTCCTCCTGATTTAAGAATTTCAGAACAAACAAATTACCATTATATATTCGGAGTAGAAACAGTTTTGAATACGAACTTTCTCGATAGCGTACTTTTTATCGGCTGTCAAACACAAACATCCGGCGCAAAACGGTTTTAACGCACAAATATTATCTTGACACGCAAATGTTATCGACCTATCCTCGAACAGCGAAAGATTTTTTTTAATGCTACCCTATTAGGTATCTTCGCCGGGAGCATACATGCAAAAGCATATATCTTCGGAGAAGGTCGTTTGTGAATTAAAAATAGATCTCAATCCGCCAGCTGTTGACTGTCGACTGCCGGCTGTTGACTCAGGCTTGACGGGTCAGGGACAAAATGGATAAAGAAATCAGGGATATTATCGCCGTAATGGAGAGGCTGGACGGCATTTTATCTCTAAAATTCCAGAGTATCGGGAAACGCCTCAGCATGAAGGATCCCTTCAGCGAACTGACGAACACACAGCTGCAGGCGGTTTTTAAAATCAGCAAAATTTGTCCCTGTACTTTGTCTGATGCCGCAAAAACCCTCAGAATTTCAAAATCATCCGCCTCAACCCTGGTTGAGCGGATGGTAGTAAAAGGCGTTCTTGAGCGAAAGCAGGATCCGGATAACAGGCGACGTGTCCTTATCACCGTCACACGACAGGTTCACAAGTTTCAGAAAACTATCGATGAAGCGCTGATAAAGGAACTGAGAACAATAGCGAAGAATATGCCTTCCAAAGATTTCGATAAATGGGTTGTGTCCAACCGGGCCATTGATCTGGCGATGGACAAAATATACGGACCTAAGAAATAAAAGTCTTAGAAGCAGGATCTGAAAAGGGGCGACAGATGAAAAGGTTTTCGATTTTATTGATGGTTCTGTTATTTTTGACGGCATGTGCCGCGGAAAAAAAGGTCTACCATCTATATGATGCTGATTCGTTAAAAGGAGAACCCGGTTTTATATCCACCTCACGGGAGCTGAAGATAACAACCGTTGACAACTATCCGATTGAATACCTACTGAAAAAATATGACATTGACAAAGGCTCCTCTCATCACCGTTTATTCGACTGCTACCTCGCCCCCGGAAAACACACAATAAAAGTTCAATGCCGTTCCGGGTACAACATAACACTGTATGGCGCTTTTTCCTTTGAAGTGATGATCGAGGCCGGGCACAACTATTTGGTCAACTGGGAAAACGCGAAGATTCGGAATGCGCTTGTGTTCATAACGGATCTCACGACTGGCGAAAAAGTCGGGACACTCCAGTAGGCGACTCCGGATTTTTTCGATTTACAGCAAAGAAGTCAATTTCTCAAAAAAACAACCGCAAATCCCCACCTGAAAGCAGAAATCCGCGGTTGAACAGAACATGACAATTTCAATAAAATTTTCTCTCGCCAAGCCGCCAAGACCGCAAAGAAAAAAAACATTTAAACAAAGCGGTTTCCTTTGCGATCTTTGCGTCTTTGCGTGAGATTTAGACTATTTACATGCGTCTCAAAACATGATTATGCTTTTTCAGATCTCCGTGCCGACCTTGACAACCTGTCCGGTCCGGATGGATCATCCGGATATACTTTTGAGAACAGCGGTATATCGATTTGCTTCGCATATGACCTTCCGGGCCTGTAATCCGATTTGACGACCGTCTGAAAATCGATGCTTTTTATCTTCCAGCGACTGTCTCCGTCGTCTTTCACATAGGATATCTCGTACACTCCGCCTTCCCACCATTTCATAATACCACCGCCCTGGAGACGCGCCATCTTTACCAGCACGGAATCGGAAACAATGGGCATTCCGACCTGTATGGAAAACGGGAACCGACCGGATGCCGCCCCGCGGTCCATGGATATTTCAACACTTTCCTGAAGCAGTTCATTCTCATGCTCGAACCCCGGCGCCGGTACAACTTTTTTCCCGGTTTCGCCCGCACTGAAATATTCGCAAAAGAGGCGACGGACGCCTTTTTCTTTCCCCTTGAATATTCCGCCGTTGAATATCACTTCGCCATCAGCGGAAAACAGTTCCACAACATTTTCATACCGTCCGTTGTCCAGGAAAGATTCAAATGCCCGGTTCAATTCACGGATTTCGTTTTGATCTTCAAGGCTTTCGAGTTTCGCCGAGAGACGGTCCACTTCGCCCTTCAAACCGTTGTTCCTGCCGGCGTTCGGCATTGACATGGCCGGGACGGAAGCCGCCAGGACAGCGGAAGCAGCTGCGCCCGCTTTCCATATGAATGATCTGCGCCCTGCATTCGGCCGTTCATTGGAATTAGATGTCGATTTGCTCATCTTACTCTCCTTTCCTTCTTGCATGGGGACCGAAATATTCCTTCACTTTATACTGCCCGAGATCCCTGGCGATGGCGCCGATGACACCGAGATTGATACCATCTTTTCCACCATGAAAACCGAACCCGCTTGCATGCATGGTTTTGTCGTTCTCGATGATACATGTTTCCGCGCCGTTGCATGCCTCTTCCACCAGGTCAAAGATATAGACGCCTTCCCGGAGCTTTACGTAAAGCGCCGGAGCACACCACTGCATGCCAAGGGTCTGATCGGGCATGTAAATCGTCCAGGCCGAGGAATGGGGTGTCGTATAAAGATGCATCGACGTCATATTGTCCGAATAGGTTCTCGTGAAGCCGCGCCCCACCAGCTCATCCGTAAACTCATGGCGGAGATATTTCGCGGATTCCAGACCTTCCATTTCCGCAACGCCAAAGAACGCTTCGTATGTCACTTCGTTCCCGTAATATTCGGACCCCACCTTTGAGTAGATGCATGTGGTAAGCCCGTTAGTGAGATCGA
Organism: Desulfobacterales bacterium; assembly: GCA_963677545.2. GTDB lineage: Bacteria > Desulfobacterota > Desulfobacteria > Desulfobacterales > JAFDDL01 > JBECKW01. The sequence goes on from CAXXKH010000014.1 coordinate 46,850, forward strand.
GGGCAATCTTTACGCTGACGGGCGGTTTGGCGCCCGTATGCATATGGGCGAAAAACAGCAGTTTCTCATCCGCCTCGAAGGCCCTGTAGGTTTCCTTTCGCCATTTCGACTCGCCCTCTTTTTTCCATTCGAGGTTATAGGCGTCCGAGACCTTGTAATTGTATACCGGGCCGTGGTCATAACGGAGCGTGAATTCCTTGCCGGCCAAAAGTTCGCTGTAGGGGAGCGTATTTCCCGACATCATGCCCGCCTGGGCCTGGGGCGTATTGGGATTGTCCGTAAAGGTGATGGTATTTTTCTCCGCGATCCTGTTAATCTCTTCCGCTGTCATATTCTCATAGGATCTCGCGGGACGGTATGCTCTTCTCTGCCCCTTGGGCGCTTTTGGCGGCGGTTGATCCGATGCCGGAGCCGGTCCGAAGCCCATATTCAGGGTTTCACCATGTTCATCGAAGGGTTCGAGCGCGGTCAGGTGGCCGACCACTTTGCCTTTTCCCCGGAACATATAATATTCCAGCTTGTCCTTTTCATTGAAACCGAGCCGCATACCAATCTGTGATTGCGTAAAGAGATCGACGGCATACATGGTCATAATACCTGAAAATTCACACTCGGTTCTGTCATAGACAAACATGTTGTCGTTGATAAGCACATAATCGGTAGGCGCACAGTAACTCAGGTCATCCACATGCCTTGTCAACTCAACGAAGTTCGTCGACATGACCGATGCGTAGAATTCCAGGGTTTCCACGCCCGTGTCCTGCTTCCAGTACATGCCTTTGCCTTCGATCCTGTTTGTCAGGTGGTGCAGCTTTTCAGGGGCCTCTTTGCCCGCGGTTTCAATGTAACCGTAGTAGATCTGACGCTGAACTTCTCTCGCATCGATCTCGATGGGAGGTCCCATCATTGCGTTTTCTTTCGTATCGCTTGAAAACCATACTTCTATTACCGTCACAAGGTCGGTATCCAGATCGGCAAATACATTGTATCCCTTTTGTGTCCCCGGAATCATATGGGAAAAGAATACCATCTGCTTGAGAGTAAGTGCGCCATAACCTGATTTAATTTTCGAGCCGCCGTCTTCAACGAGGGTCAGCTCGTTCTTGCTTTTAAATGTGTATTCCAGCACCGGCCCCTCTTTCGTAACAATCTTGAGCGATTTGCCGGAAAGCGCATCCGATAACTCGGAGACGGACTCGGGACCATCGTAAGTTGGTTTCAGTTTTTTTCCGATTTCATCCTTCGTGAGCTTTGTGTACTTGAATCGATGCATGGGGATATTCATTTTCTCTCCTCCCGATAAATGTGGTTGGTCTTAACAATGCGATATTTATAACAATATGAAATGGAAGATCCACACATAACTGCATATTGGAACTGAAATAGTGTCGTAAAGTTTTCATATGGATTTCTGCGCCGTATGTCAATTGAAATATGGCGTTGACTCCTCCACATGTCTAAACTACTATTCATGGTGAATGAGCTCGTGCGCATCGACGGCAGGTGGTTCATCGGCATCCGGGATGTTGCTCCTCAGGATGAGTAAAAAATCAATAGAATACCTTATTCGATGTTCGATGTCGGACGTTCATTTTTTTTCTTAAAGTGTCAAATATGGAGGAACAGCCGTTGCCTTTCAAAGTGAAATGCACACTGGTATCATTCACCGGGGATGAGGAGAGATTTCCCTGCCATTTCGACTACAAAATCGGTGACTCCTTCACATACGACGGGGAGAAATTCGACGGGCGCATCTGCAACGGGCTGCTCAGGAACATGGTGGGCGTCATCTGGGATACTGTCTTTTACGGATACGGCGACGAGTCCCGTTTCCTCTACCTCTATACAGGCCTCAGCGCCAGGGATCCATCGATGAAAGAATACGACGGCATCGGCTTCCGCCCCCTGAAAGAGGCGCCCCGGGGAGCAGCCCCCCGACATCTGGCGACCATTCCCGCGGAACTGCCGAAGGCCCTTATTCGAAGGCCGCGGACATTCATATGTGAGGATACGCGAACCGGTGCCTGCTTCAATTGCGAGCCCATCGGCCTGGCATCCGGTGGCGATATGCTGACCCATTACAACAGGCAGATGAGCATTCTGGAGAAAATCAGGAAAACCCCCGGCATGACAGTCGGCGAAATCCTCAGCCAGTTCACCAAATGGGAACGGGAGGAAGTGTATCCGCCGATCTATCCGGTGAATGTCTCCCTGATGCTGGGGGAAATGGCAACCGTGGATTATATCGAGTTGAGGGACGGCAGGGCATATCCGAAAGGCTAATTATCAAATGCTTTATCAGCATAATATTCCATTGCAGCACAGAAGAAATTCGCCAGCCCGGTTTTATATTTATCATAAAACGCTCTGAACTCCGGATCTTCGGCATATCCTCTGCCAAGCCCTTTATAGCTCTCCGCATTTGGCGTCCAGAAATTCTCGATCCAGGCGTGGTGCCGTTTGATCAGTTTTTGAACCTCGGGAGATTCCGGCGGCAGGTCCATCAGCTCAGCCATTTCAAGGGTAATGGCACCCCCCTCCTCTTTTACCGCCCGCCACTGTTTTTTGCTCAGTTTCCCGACACGTTCCCGACTGGCTTTGACCGTCCCCGGGCCATACTTCTCGTCAACTTCCCGGTTATACCGTTCAATCTGCTCCCTGCTGAACCCCTCGTATAGTTCTTCGTCCGTAAGTACCATGCTTTCCTCCTGATATTGTAAAAGTGTTTTATCGAGTGTGGTAAGGAGATTTGAAAGTCTTTCGATTCGCTTCTCAATACTGTGCCGGTGGTTCACAAGCGCCCGGGTCACATCATAGTCGGGATCATCCAGGATGCCCTTTATTTCATTAAGTGAGAAATCCAGCTCCTTGTAAAATAGAATCTGCTGCAGACGTAAAAGATCCCCGCGCTGATATTTCCTGTAACCCGTGTCACTTCGAAAGGATGGTTTCAGCAATTCTATTTCATCATAATGGTGAAGTGCGCGAACACTCACACCGGCCATTCCGGCAAGCTCGCTTACGGCATATGTTTTCATAATCTCCTCACTTGAACCATTTGATAAAACGCCACAGTATGACGTAGCGGGAGGGTCAAGAGAAAATTGACTTATTTTTAAAAAAGAATATACCTATTAAGATGACAATTGAATACAAACAAATCTGAAGGAGGTGCCGGCATGTTGAGTCAACTGGCAAAAAAAGTGTTCTCGGATCTGGAGCTGCCGTACAACGCGGTTGCCGTCAAATTCTGCCGCAACCAACCGGAAAATTATAAACAGGTAGAGGGCGTCGATGCGTTCTGCAGCTTTCTGAAAAAAGCCCAGGATGAAAACAGGGCTTTTTTCACCACAAAAGAGAACGACAAATGCATGGGCAAGGTGGTGCTCGGCATGACCGATCTCGAAACAAATCACGGCTCGGGACAGGTCGGCTGCGAAATGGGCCTGTTCAGGTCGGCTGCCGCGAACGCACGGCTCTACCACGAAGCGACCATGCTGAAACGCGGGGTCTGCAATTACGTCGTGTTCTGTCCCGTGGGCCTGTGTGATTTTGATCCGGATCTGGTGATCTGTGTCGCAACCGTGGAAAAGGCCCAATTGCTTCTCCGGGCAACCAGCTATATATCGGGCGATTTATGGGAATCGAAATCTTCCTATGTCATGAGTTGCGCCTGGACATACACATACCCGTACATATCCGGCAAAGTGAACCATCTCTTCACGGGCATGCACCTCGGCCTGCAGATTCAGAAAGCATATCCGCCGGGTCTTCACATCATCGCAATCCCTTACCAGAAACTCGACGAAGTTATCGCCGCGTTGAATGAAATGGAACATATACCGCTGTCGCTCCGCACCGATCCCGAAAGCAGGTTGCGGGACGAAAAGCTATTTGCCCGACTCGCCGACTTGGCCGCGGATATAACCGTTCCCAATAAAGTCTGATCTAAACAGACAGTCTGGGAATTGGACAGTAGCGAAATTTAATACAGCATATCATATACGTATATGATACACAGGGAACGCCTGACCCTGAAGCCCAAGACTATGTCTTGACACCCAACATGTAACTTCATAGTATACAATCAATAACCGGCGTCGATTCTAAATATGCCAATTCGACAGATTCTCACGGACATGATCAATTCCCCAAAAACCCGAACTTCGAACGGAAACAAAAAATTGCTGAACCCCAATCTGCGTTTCAAGCTGACCCTGAGCATTGTTCTCTTCGGAACTCTTATCACGGGCATCCTGTCATTTCTGCTGTATACCACAACCCGCTCCCAGATGCGGGACGATTTCAAGCAACGATTGCTGGATATCGTCAGCATCGGTGCATTGAGCCTGAACGGGGAAACCCTCGACACGCTGCATCTCCCCGAGCAGGAAGGCAACGACCAGTACCTGGCCATAAAAGGCATGCTCAAAGGGATAAAAGCCAATACCGGCGATCTGCATTTTGTCTATACCATGCGCATCGATTCCGAAGGACGAATCATGTTCGTGGTCGATGAATCGGACGATCCGGAAAACATCGCCCACCTTGGAGATATCTATACCGATGCCAGTCTGTTCCTCCGGCGGAATTTCAAGGATATGGACACCCCCCTGGTGGAAAATGATTTCTATACGGACCGCTGGGGGACCTGGCTGACGGGATATGCCCCTGTTTTTGACAGCCGGGGGAAACGGGTCGGCGTCCTGGGTGTGGATGTCAGGGCGGACAGTATCAGGAATTATGAAAAAAAGCTGCTCTGGCTGTTCATCACCATATTCCTGTTGGCCCTTTTGCTTTCATCGATCCTGGGGGGAATCCTGGGCAAACGACTGGCGTCTCCCATTCTAGAGCTGAAAGAACATGCCGAACGCATCGGAAACGGGGATTTTGAAACCGTCGTCCCCGTGCACTCTTCGGATGAACTGGGTGTACTCGCAAAAAGCTTCAATGCCACGACAGGGAAACTCAAAGAGCTGGTCAATGCACTTCAGGAAGAGATTCAAAGCCGTCAGGCCGCTGAAAAGAAATATCGTTCCATATTTGAAAACTCAATCGAGGGAATTTTTCAGTCCACCCTGGATGGCAGACTGATCACGGTCAACCCGGCATTTGCCGAGCTTCTGGGATACGTTTCACCGGAGGATGCCGTTGAAAGCATTACCGATATCCCCCGGCAGCTCTACGCCAATCCCGACCACCGTGATGAAATCCTTTCGAAAATAAACGCTGAAAGCAAAGTTGCCGATTTCAAGATCAAAATGCGGAAAAAGGACGGCGGCGAGATCTGGACCGAATTGACGGGTCGAATGATCAAAGGAAGTGACGGGGAAACCATCATTGAAGGAACCCTGAGAGATATCGGCGAAAAACTTGCCCGGGAGGAAGCTGAAAAGGAGCAGCAGCTGGCGGAGGCAGCCTCCCAAGCCAAGAGTGAATTTCTGGCGAACATGAGCCATGAAATCCGGACACCCATGAATGCAGTCATGGGATTGACGCATCTTGCGCTGAAGACGGACCTGACCGAGAAGCAATCGGATTACCTGAAGAAAATTCTGAGCGCGGCGCGTTCACTTCTGAAAATCATCAATGACATCCTGGATTTCTCAAAAATCGAAGCGGGGAAACTATCGATCGAGTCGATTCCCATCGACGTTGAAGAGGTCATGAACAGCCTCGCGGATATTCTCAGCATCAAGGCTGAGGAGAAAGGGCTGGAGCTGCTCTTCAAGTGGGATAAGAATGTTCCCGCGGCCCTCATGGGCGATCCCCTGAGGCTGGAGCAGATCCTGAGAAACCTGGTGGGAAATGCGATAAAGTTCACGGAAAATGGAAACATTGTCGTTGCCGTCAGAATGGAAGAACCCGATGAAACCGAGACAGGCAGTCAGGTAAAACTCCGGTTTTCAGTTACGGACACCGGAATCGGCCTCAGCGAAACACAGATCAAAAATCTTTTCAGCTCCTTCTCTCAAGCAGACGAATCCATTACCCGAAAATACGGCGGGACCGGCCTTGGTTTGTCCATCTGTAAAAAACTGGTCGAGATGATGGGGGGACGAATATGGGTGGAGAGCGAACCCGGCAGCGGCAGCGCGTTTATTTTTACGGCCGTTTTTGAGAGGCAGGCGGAACCCCGAAAACAGGTTGTCAGCTATCCCGCTGACCTGAAAGGCATGAAGGTCCTTGTCGTCGACGATAACGTCACCGCCCGGGATATTATCTGCGAAATGCTGGAAAGTTTCTCCTTCCGGCCATTCCAGGCCCCCTCTGGGGAGGAGGCCCTGGCCGACCTGAAGAGCGCGCAACAGGAGGGGGACCCCTACAAACTGGTCATCATGGACTGGAAAATGCCGGGGATGGATGGCATTCAAACGGCGGAAACAATCCAGGACAACAGGGAACTGTCCCAGATTCCGTCAATCCTGATGCTCACGGCCTACAGTCATGAGGAGATTCAGCGTAAAGCGGAAAAATCCGGGATTCAAAGCTTCCTTATCAAACCCGTCAACCCATCCCTGCTGTTCGATGCCATCATGTCGGCTTTCAGCAGCTCCAGCGAAATTCAGCCCCGAAAAGAGGGCAGCGATAGAATTGAAATCCAGGGCCTCGATCAGATCAGGGGGGCTTCCATTCTCCTGGTAGAAGATTATGCGATCAACAGACAGGTCGCTACGGAACTCCTCGAATCTGAAGGTTTCAGGGTTTCATCCGCTGATCATGGCCAAATCGCCATTGAGATGTTGACCGGCGGCGGCGAAAAATCACCGCCGTACGACCTCATCCTGATGGATCTCCAGATGCCCGTAATGGACGGCTTGACGGCCACCCGGAAGATTCGGGAACTGCCCCCGGAAATTTCGGAAATTCCCATTGTCGCCATGACCGCCCACGCGCTTCAAAGCGAAAAGGACAAATGCTTTGCAGCCGGCATGAACGATCACATCGCCAAACCCATCGATCCCAAAAATCTGATCGAGGTTCTGGCCAAATGGATTAAACCCGGAAAGCGCGAACCGGTCGATCATAAAAAACAGACGGAGAAAACCGGTCAGACGGAAATACTTCTCAAACAGTCGATCCATTTCGACTGCGCATCAGGTCTCGCGCGAGTGGCCGGCAACCGGAAACTCTATCTGGATCTATTGAAACAGTTCCGCGACAAATTCAACGATGCCGCAAATGAGATAAAAGCGCTGCTCATGGAGAAGAAAGTTGAAGCGGCGCTGGGACTCGCCCACGCAGTCAAGGGAATGGCGGGCAATCTTGGCGCAAATGCCCTTCAAAAAAGCGCCGGCGCACTGGAAGACGCCTTGAAGAATTCCCGGACCTCGCTCCTGGATGAGCTGACAAGCGATTTCGCCACGGAACTCCAGCTGGCGACGGATGAAATAGAAACGCTGGCGGAAGAAAACCGGCAAGAGGAAAAAAACATTGGCGGCGCCACAGACCCAACGCAGCGTCTGAAGCTGATGGAGGAATTGAAAACGCTGATCATTTCGGATTTTGGCGCTGCATTACAGAAAGCCGAGGCGTTGAAAAACATACCGGAAACATCCGGGAGCAAAAAACTGCAGGAGAGCCTGTTGACACAACTCGAGAACTTTGAAGAGGAACAGGCGTTGAACACCCTGGAGCAACTTATCACTCAATTGACCGCCTTGCCTGGAGAATAATTTGAATGGAATCCACCGATAAACGACCCAAAATTCTGATCGTCGATGACCAGCCCGAGAATATCAGGATGCTGATGGAACTCTTGAAAGATGAATATGCAACCATCCCCGCCACAAATGGAACGGCGGCTTTGGCGAAAGCCGTCATTGAGCCGCTGCCGGAACTGATTCTCATGGACATCATGATGCCTGATATAGACGGTTATGAGGTCTGCCGAAAACTGAAGGCAGACCCCGCCACCGAGTCGATCCCGGTCATATTCATTTCAGCCATTTCGGAAGCGATGGATGCCGCCAAAGGATTTGAGCTGGGGGGGGTGGACTATATCATGAAGCCGTTCAATCCAGCGACTGTCAAGGCCCGGGTAAAAACACACATCAAGCTCAACCAGACCATTCGCGAACTCAAGAAGGCGCTGTCCGAGGTAAAAACCCTGAGCGGTCTCCTTCCGATATGCGCCCACTGCAAAAAAGTGCGGGATGACAAAGGCTACTGGAACCAGATTGAGATCTACATCGACAAACATTCCGATGCCAGTTTCAGCCACGGCGTCTGCCCGGAATGCGCCGAGCTGCTTTATCCCGAACTGGCAAAAAATAAGGAAAAATAGAAATTATGAGGTGGCCGCCAGGCACGGTTTACCCAGGCGAATCACGCTTGTGTCCCAGACGCATCCACCCGCGCAGTTCCAACCGTAGTACCACAGGTAGGTCTCGCTTCTCTCGGGGAAATAGGGGTCGACAATGATACCGCTGTACTTCCGGCGACATCCCCCCACATGATGTAATTCGAGAATTGCCCGAGGACATCCCGGAAAAGATCCTCTCCATACTGACGTGCAAATGTATCGGGATCTTCAGCACCCTGGACGGGTTGAATATTGCCGGAGACATCCTGCCCGTACCGGCTGGTAAAATCATCGATATCTTCGATATTTCGCAGGAATAGTATTCCTGAGGTATCTCGAAGCGTAACGGTGTGGCGACACTTCAGATGTTCCGGGCGGAACTGTACTGCCTCGCACCATTGTTTCCAACTGCCGTCGACATCAAACCAGAGACCATTCGGTTTCGGATGCCCCATTTGCGGATAGGTCATGCCCTTAAGGGCTACAGGTTCCGCCGCCCAGTGATAATAGGTCATATCGCAAAATATCCGAACAGGTTCGAGTCCTGCCCGGACTTCTCCTCATTCATGGTCTTACTAGTATACGGGTTTTATTTGCGAAAACCGGAAAGCGATGGAAACTCGCTTTCCAGATGAAAATATTTCAGGACTTCGATATGTTGTCAAGGTGCAATTGCACTGGGTACACCATGCCGTGTCTTTCATCTTGACAACATATTGTATAGTCTGACATATAATCTTGCTTAGAAAGCAAATTCTTATCGACCGTCACCCGGGTTTCTATCGCTTAGGCATGAATACATACCGAGAGGATTGTGAAATGAAACGATCTGTTATCATGGTTCTTTTTCTAATGGCGGCAATAACCACTGCCGCAATTGCCGCAATGGCTGCCGACCCATGGGCCGGAACCTGGAAACTGGACGCGGATAAGTCCAAAGCTCCGGGCGGCCGTCTACCACACCCGAGTTCCACAAATATAATTGATTTCATAGATGGTAAGATGCACCTGATTTCGGACCAGACCTCCGCAAACGGGGAAAAGGAGCACGTGGAATATACCGCGGCATTGGATGGCCGGGAATATCCCGTCTTAACAACGCCGGCAGGGCCCCAACCCTATACAATCGCGCTAAAAATGATCGACCCGCGTACCAGGGAATTTGTCGAAGTCATCGGCAATTTCACAATCAAGGGCCGGGATATACTATCCGAGGACGGCAAAAGTTTCAGCCGCATCGTTGAACTCAAGGGTGCCGAAGGCAATGATGCAAGCGTCATTCAGTTCTTCGAGAAGCAGTAGAGTTGTTTGAACAAACAAATCAATTGAGCCATTTTCAAAACGTTTCCTGGTCCAAAGCGGGACTAAGCCCAGTGCGGATCGCCAGTCTGGAGATCGGTCAAAACGGGATGTTTTGAAATTGGCTGAAGTATATTTAGTTTCAAAAAATAAAGGACCCTCCAAATGCATTATCTTTTTGGCTTTACGTGAGTGCGTACAAGAAAGTTTACCCGGTGAGGTAAATGCGCTCATGTGATGTTAAAGAGATAATGATTCTCCGGTTACATCTCGACATATACTGACCCAAAGGCATTCAGATACGATTGTCACCCAACGGTCTACTTCCGCATCCGGGTAGTACCTTTCTAGTACCCTTACGTTTTATTCAAAACAGGGGAAGCTGAATTGTCTGTTCTTTATCGAATTCAGCCTGCTCTTTTTATTTAATATCTTACTTTTCGACAAGGAGAGGAAAATGAATCACCAGGTATTAAACACGTGGAAAGGAAAAGATCTTCTTCAGGGTATCCCGCCCAAGGGCATTGGGAAATGGTTTTCCGGTGAACCGTTCAAGACGGTCATGGGATGGGATGGCGTTATAATTAACGATCCCGAAGTCGATCCCGTCGATATGCTTCATGCCTATGCGAAAGCCATATTCGGGGAATCCTGCGGACAATGCACCCCATGCCGGCTGGGTACGGAACGGATTAAAAATTTAGCCGAAGCAATTGCTGCCGGCCGGGGAAGAGTGGAAGATTTGGACACGATCCGCTTCCTGGCCGGAGAAATCGCGATAACGGCCCGGTGTGAACTGGGCAGGACCATGGGAAAACCGATCATCGATCTTATCGAGCGATGCGGAAACGATTTTATGGACGTTATAAACGGTAAAAGATCGGTGCGCAAAGGAAAGTACATCACCCGGATCACGGCCCCCTGCATGAGTGCCTGCCCGGCTCATGTGGATATTCCCCGTTATATCGAAAACGTTCGGATGGGGAATTACCGGGAAGCCATGGACACGGTCCGGGAAGACTGTCCCATGCCGGGCACCATCGGCCGGGTTTGCGTCCGTCCCTGCGAAACCGCCTGCAGGCGCGGGAATCTGGACGCGCCGGTTTCCATCCGTGCCATCAAACGATTTCTGGCGGACAAGGAAATGCGCGGAGAACTTGCGGAAGAAGCCCTGCCCGCGGTCAAACATCCGGAAAAAGTAGCCGTTGTAGGGGCCGGCCCAGCCGGGCTTTCCTGCGCCTACTACCTGGGGAAACGCGGGTATGCCGCCACTGTTTTCGAATCCCAGGAGGGGCCCGGCGGCATGGCGGCCTATGGCATCCCCGCTTACCGCCTCCCCGGGACGTGATCTTTCATGAAGTAAGCATTATCGAAAAACTGGGGGCGGAGATTCGTTACAATACGGTAATCGGAAAAGATATCACCATCGAAGATCTTGCAAGTGATGGATACAAGGCGGTTTTTCTGGGAATGGGGGCGCCGGAATCCTCCAAAATGAGATGTGAAGGGGAAGACAAAGGTTATGAGGGATTCATGCCCGGTGTGAATTATCTCGCGGAATCGGCGAGAGGCCGAAAAGTCCTGACCGGAAAAAAAGTGGTCGTCATCGGCGGCGGGAATGTGGCCATGGATTGTGTCCGGACTTCCAAACGGTTCGGGTTCGAAGAGGTCCGCCTCCTGTACCGGAGGACCGAAGCGGAAATGCCGGCGGATGCCCACGAAATAAGGGAAGCAAGAGAAGAAGGGGTGATTTTCGATTTTCTCGTGACGCCGGTCGGAATCGTTTCCGAAGGCAACAGGGTCACAGGTATCGAGTGCATCCGAATGGCACTGGGAGAACCGGACGACAGCGGCAGAAGACGTCCCGTTCCCCAGAAAGGCTCCGAATTCGTCATTGACTGCGATGCGGTTATTCCCGCGGTGGGGCAGGTGTGCCGGGTGGACATGGCCTTTCCGAACGGAAACGGTCTCGTCTCCGCCTGGAAAACGCTGGTGGCGGACGGCACCACGTTCCAGACGAATGAAGGCCATATCTTCGGCGGCGGCGATTGTGTGACGGGTCCCAGGACGTTGATTGCCGCACTCACCGCGGGAAAGCACGCCGCCCGGTACATCGACGACTATCTGAACGGCGGCGAATGCCGCCCGAAAGATGCGGATCTTCTGGAAACCGTCGCCACCTCTCCCGAACTCTTCAAAGAGAAGAAGTCCTTCTGCTACCCCGGTTTTACGGAAAAAGAAGAAGGGAGCGTGCTTGATCCGACGGTCCGCATCAATGGTTTTGACGAGGTGGAAGGTCCGCTGTCTCCCTCCCGGGCGAGAATAGAAGCGGAAAGGTGCCTGAGATGCTACCGGTTGCTGATGGCGGCGGTATAGCGGATGACATTTAAAAAAGAGAGCCATTTTCAAATTGAAATTGGCTCAGGAGTGAAAGGAGATTGAAAATGCCTGCTTTATATATGAACAACCGGGAAGTGACCTTCGAAAGAGGCGACACCCTTCTCGAAACGGCCGAAAAAAATCGGATCGCCATCCCCACCCTCTGTTACCTGAAAGGGGCAACCCCCACTGGCCAGTGCCGGATCTGCGTTGTGGAGGTGGAAGGATCGCCGGAACTGCTGCCGGCCTGCGAAACGCCGGCAGGCGCCGGAATGAAAATTCATACCCACAGTTCTCGGGTAAAAGAGGCGCGGAAAGCTATTCTCGAAATGCTGATTGCCTCGGGCGCCCACAACTGCATCGTGATTGACTCCCCCGCATCGACCTGGAGCGAGAATCAACTTAAAATCATGGCTCAGCCCTGGCATGACCGTATATGCCCGTCCCACGGGGATTGCCGCTTGCAGGATCTTGCCATCGAATACGGCGTCGATATGAAAGGGATCGAATACGTTTTTGAAGAGCGGCCGCTGGATGAGGTCACCCCCATGATCGTCCGGGATTTTTCACGGTGCATCGGTTGCGGCCGGTGTATCCAGGCGTGCAACGAGATTCAGGTCAATGCCGCCATTCCGGTCCCCTTCGGCCCGCGAAAGAATCACCAAAACGGCTGGTTCCCGCTGGTGAATTACGACAATTGCACCCACTGCGGTCAATGTGTCCAGGTGTGTCCGGTAGGGGCGCTTTTCGAAAAAAAGGCGTTTCCCCATATCATCGGAAACGATACGGAAAAGATCCGTACCACCTGTCCCTATTGCGGTGTGGGGTGCCAGCAACTGCTTCATGTAAAGAATAATAGAATCGTTAAGGTGACGGGCGTGGAGAACGGCGCGCCCAATAACGGGCGGCTTTGCGTCAAAGGCCGTTTCGGCTACGATTTCATCCATTCGGACGAGCGGCTTACCCATCCCCTGATCCGGGAAGGAGACTCCTTCAGGGAAGCCTCCTGGGACGAGGCCCTGAATCTGGTGGCCGAAAAATTCACGGAGATTAAAAATCTCCACGGTCCCGATGCCCTGGCGGGTATCAGTTGCGCAAGAAGCATCAACGAAGATTCCTACAATATGCAGAAACTCTTCCGGGGAGTAATCGGCACCAACAATATCGACCACTGTGCGCGCACCTGCCACGCCCCCACGGTGGCCGGCCTTGCCAAATCGTTCGGGTCCGGCGCCATGACCAACTCCTTCGACGAGTTCATCGACGGAAAACTGTTTTTCGTGATCGGTTCCAACATGACCGAGGCCCATCCCGTCGCCGCCACCTGGATCAAGCAGGCGGTCAGAAACGGCGCCCATCTGATCGTCGCGGACCCGCGTTTCAACGGTATCGCCCAGCACGCCCATACCTACATGCAAATCAAGGTCGGTTCCGATGTAGCCCTCATCAATGCGCTGATGCACGTATTGATTACGGAGGACCTGTACGACAAAGCATATGTGGAAAATCATACTACCGGTTTTTCCGAAATGAAGGCAGTCGTCATGAACTATTCACCCGAAAAGGCGGCGCCGATCTGCGGGGTGCCCGCCGAAACCATTCGCCGGGTGGCCCGGAAAATGGCATCGGTTAAGCCTGCCATGCTCATGTATACCCTGGGAATTACCGAGCACACCTGTGGCGTGAACAACGTCATGAGCTGTGCCAATCTCCAGATGCTTCTGGGGAATGTGGGGTTCAAGTGCGGCGGGGTCAATCCCCTTCGCGGCCAGAACAATGTCCAGGGGGCCTGCGACATGGGCGCGCTTCCCGCCGATTATCCCGGTTACCAGAAAGTGACCGACCCCGATTCCCGTAAAAAATTCGAAACGGCCTGGGGCGTCTCTCTTCCCGGGAAACCCGGCCTGATGATTCCGGATATGGTGGACGGGCTCCTGAACGGAAACGTCAAGGCCCTTTATGTGTTCGGTGAAAATATCGCCAATACCGAGCCGGACATTCACCATGTGGAAAAATGTCTCGCCTCCGCCGAATTCCTGGTGTGCAACGATATTTTCCCGACCGAAACCACCCGGTTCGCCCATGTGGTCTTTCCGGCGGCCGCGTGGAGCGAAGACGACGGCACCTTCACGAACAGCGAACGGCGGGTCAGCCGGGTCCGGAAAGCCGTGGAGCCGCCCGGGGAAGCCAGGCCCAACTGGTGGGTTTTCAGGGAAATCGCACGGCGTATGGGACAGCCCTGGGAAGCTGCCGGCGGCCGTGCCATCTGGGACACCGAAATCGCCCCGTTGTCTCCATCGTTTTTCGGCATCCGGTACGACCGCATTGTCGATGACGGTCTGCAATGGCCCTGTCCGGCACTCGACCATCCGGGGACCCGGGTTATGCACGAGGGCGGATATTTCAAAAGCGGCAGGGGGAATTTTGCCGCGCTGGAGTGGGCGCCGCCCGCCGAAACGCCGGATGATGACTACCCCTTTGTATTAAGCACCGGCCGCAGACTGTATCATTACCACACCCGGACCCAGACCGGCCGCTGTGAGGGATTGAACGATCTCCTAGGAGAGGAGACCGCCGATATTTCCGCAAAGGATGCCAGGGAACTGGGGATTACCCATGGTGAAAAAATTCGCGTCTCTTCCCGACGGGGAGCCGTTGAAGTTTCGGCGAACATTACTTCGCAGGTCCCGCCGGGACTTGTCTGGATGGCCTTTCACTTCAGGGAAGGCTGCGCAAACTGGCTGACCAATCCGGCCTTTGACCCGATTTCGAAAACCGCCGAGTTCAAAGCGTGCGCGGTTCGCGTCGAAAGAATCTGAATCTTCGATTGCGGTAAATTTCACTATCCGGTAGGCGTATTCGCCTACCGGATTATTTCAGGATTAAGGAGCAGAAAAAAAGGCTACAAAACAGTCACCCCCACATCAGGCTTTTGTATAAAACGGCCGAATGGACTGCTGATAATACTGGAATTCGCTAAAAGCTTAACTACCTTATCAACTGCCTGTTCTTCAACTGCGATAAGTAATCCGCCGCTGGTTTGCGGATCACAAAGGATAAGTTTTTCGTCTACTGATCTCAGGGTTACCAGGTGTCCGTAGCTTTCCCAATTTCGATGTGTACCTCCGGGTATACAGCCCATTTCGACATATGCTGCAGCTTCATCCAGAATGGGTATTTTGTCGTACTCGATCTCAGCTGATAAACCACTACCCAGACACATCTCCGTTAAATGTCCCAACAATCCAAAACCGGTTACATCCGTCAT
>CAXXKH010000015.1:0-22654 GCA_963677545.2 Desulfobacterales bacterium
TGAAGAGAAGTGAACACGGAGGTGTTTCAACCGTTGTAGGCAAAAACCCGCTCGAATTTGATAAGGAATGAAAGCTCCCTTTATTGCGTTTCCAATGCCTCTAATGTGCTACGCCTGCGATAGTAGGACGGCAGAGATATGACGAAAATCAGGACAGCGATCACAATTACCAGTGAAGTGGATCTGAACATGATAGAATAATTGTAGATTTCGTATACGATACCGCCGACAATAGGCCCGACGAATAAACCTAAATCTATGCCGATAAAAAGTGTATTGGTTGCAACACCACGCTTGAGCGGCGTTTCCGATAATATGCACATGGAATTGAGCGCCGGCTGAAACGAACCGAATCCTATCGCCGCAATCACGGCTCCCGCGAGGATTGTCCCGATTGATTTGCCGGATCCGACGATGATGAATGAAACGGCGAATAACAGCAGGGCGGGAGGCAACGTTTTGGCCAATCCGAATGTGTCCGTCAACCACCCGCTTGCCGGTCTTGAAATTAAAAGAACCAACGCCAGTATAATAAAAAATGAGCTTATTCCGGAGATCCCCAATTCGTTCGCGAGCTCTACAATGTATACGTTGTACAGGGACCATCCTATAAAGGTAAAAAACATGACCAACGCCATCGGTATTGCGTGAACGGAAGCAATATTCTTATACCACGCGCCGGTTTCCAATATATCCTTCTCTGTCTTTTTATCCGGTGAAAGAAGATAGCTCGGGATAATACCGAAAACAAGAATCAGCATCGCAAAAAGAAATACGCATGTAAAACCGAAGCTTTCATCTTTTATATGCGTTCCGAAATTCAGGACATATATTCCTATGGTTGGTCCTATCGCCATGCCGAGTGTGCTGCTGAGGGCGAAAATCCCCATTCCGGAGGCCATTTTTTCTTCAGGCAGGTTATTTCCCGCCAGCGTCATTGTAAGCGTACCAACCAAGGCGTATTGTAGGCCGTGAATCAATCTGAATACAATGAAGGCGGATATATTATCGAAGAGAGCGTAGCCGAAATTCGTTACGCCACCGATGACGAACACCAGAATCATCAGTTTTCGCTTGTCAAATTTGGTAATGACCGGACCTGCGACGGGTCTCATAGAGAGTGCCACCCCAAATAACAGGCCTGTCAGCAGTCCCATGATATAGGCGCTTGCACCCAGATGAACGGCATAAGATGCTATCAGAGGGTTTATCGAAAAGTGTGAAACAGAGTGCAGGACGGATAACAATAATATGCAGATGAAATTGCGGTTCCAGATAGAGACGGGTGATGTTGCTTTTGAATTCTTTAACAAGTTACAACTCCTTATTATACTTTTCGGTTTGTTCTAATCGGAGCAAGCAAAACTGTCAACGCTGTTTTTTGTCTTCTCCCTTGTATCGCCCAACCGGAGGATAGGGCAAAGCGGACTCGATACGAGGCTTCAGCGTCCCCTGACCGGACAATGCTCAGGAATTTCCTCATCCATACTCACTGGCCCCGATAAAAGCCCGGCGGGAATAATCTCTTTTTCTCTTGTGGTGCATATTTTGCTTTAATAAACAATATCATACTCATCGAATCATAATCCGTTTATTACACCAAACAGGAGGGAATAAAATGAGTAAATTGATGACAGCTGAATGGATCGGTTCCGATAAAAATCCATGCTGGTAATAGCAAGAGAGGAAAAATATACGTTCAGAAAGAAAAGGGGACACATTTGTCCCCTTTTTCAACTCGCTTTTCTATATGTGTGAATTACTGTTCCGGAACATTTTACAGTTCCGCCTTTATGCTGTGATAGAGAACTGTTGTCACTCTATTTGGAACAGACAAAACTGTCAGCGCTGTTTGGGTCGCCTCCCTTGTAGCGTGCAACAAGGGGATAGGGGCAAAGCGGTCTCGATACGCCGGGAAAAGCGTCGCCTGTTGCGAGGATTCGATCCGGCGCAATGCCGTCTTCCACCCAGGCAATGATTGCTCCGAGCTTGTCGAACCGGTCCGTGGCCTGGCCGCCGTCGCAGTGACACATGCCGGGAATGAAAAAGAGCCGGACGGAATCACGAATAGATTCACCGTTGACGTTTACGACCTCATCGTACCAGTCGGTAAGCACACTGGAGGCCATGCCCTGATCGGAAAGACCGTTATAGACGATCATTTTTCCGTGACGGGCAAACGTCGATAAGAACGGGGAGTCTGCATCACTCATCGCTCCGGTATGACGGGTCCGCTCTACATCCCGATCAAAATCAAAATCCATGGGATCCAGGTCGGGATCCGGGGGGGTCAATTGATAAAAACGAATATTACTCAGTCCAAGTGTCGCATCGGCGGCATCCCACTCCCCGGTGCCTGAGGAACCAAGGTGCATGGCGCGCCAGGTAGGACCACCAATACCGGTGTCATAATTATAGGCGTTATACAGCGGCGTTCCGTCACTCGTGCGCGGGCCGGCGTACATATCCCGTAATGCGCCGACTTGCGCTTCCGTGAGGCATTCATCCGTTTTTTCCCCTTTGCAGGTTAACACGCCGGGATCGAAATCGCAGGCCTGCCAGTCGTTGATCATCCCGTCCGCGAGACCGTCCAGGGCGTCGCAATGTTTGAGAACTCCCTCGGCAACCAGACGCAGATCGCCGTCCGAAAAAGCACGGGAAATGATGGGACGCCCGTTTTCATCCCTGGGTGCAATACGGGCCGGTACCTGGACGTTCCACATTTGATCTACAGCCACCCTGGAGAATCTGATAGAGGGGTCACCGGCAACGATGCCGTCAAAATAGAGCGGAAACCGCTGGGAGGCCATCAGTCCCTGGCGCCCTCCGTTTGAACAGCCCAAAAAATAAGAGTACTTTGGCGCGGCGCCGTAATAATGAGCGATCAGTTCTTTGGCCTTCAGTGTTACTTTGTCCAGTGCGTTATAGGCGTAATCGATCCGGGCCTGCTGGTCGACGCCAAAAGAGGCGTCCATCATCGAGCCGCGATGGCCGCCATCCGAACCGACAACGGCAAAACCGCGCGCCAGCGCCGTGGGGCTCACCGAGCCGAAACTATCACCCAGAGCGGGGGGCAGTTCGCCATCCATTCCGCCGCCCCCCTGGAAAACAAATCTGTTGTTCCAATCCGTCGGCATGCGCAGATCAAAACCGATGCCGAACTCACGGCCGCCTACACCTGTACGGGGATTCAGCGTACCCTGAACCAGGCAATGCTCGGGATGTTGCTCATCCTTACCCATTGGCCCCGATAAAAGCCCGGCAGGAACCATCTCGGCCTTATCGACCACGAAGTTTGGTCCCGCGAGTTCCGCAATCGCTTTGCAGGCAGCGCTGTCAACAGTCTTGCCTGCTCCGTATGTCGTCTCGATTGCAAGCGGAGTCATCAGGATCGCACAGAGCACTCCGGTCGTCATGGGGAGCCGGCAGAACAACTTCTGAGCCAATTTCAAAACGCTCCATTTCGGCCGATCTCCGCGTTGGTCGGAAATTTCAATCCTCGGAATATCCATAGTATACCTGTGGTTGAAATTTCCGATCCGCCTTGAGCTTGACCGAACTGAAACGTTTTGAAAATGGCTCTTCTTAAAGAAACGTGATCTAATCAGCATAAGAATATCCTCTCAATTGTAAGTTGTTTCATTGGTAAAAGGTCTCCACTCCGCCCAAGGAGTAGCAATATTGGTGCCGGAATCCAGAGGGCAATCCGAATCAGGAGACCGCGGGCCGGCCCTCAGACTCGGACATGCAACCTCCGAAAGCTGGAACCGGCCGGTAATCAGCCGTACGGACACCTGCGAAAACCACAAGGGCAAGGATTACCGCTGGATGTCTTGTATTCTAAATCTGTTTGGGTTTTTGCGCGAGACTTTTTTTCAGTTGCCGGTTTTCCGTATTCGAAGCTGAGCCAATATTGACCCAATTGGGGTAAATATGTCAAAATATGCGCGGTTATGGCCACCATGATTATGAAAATACTTCACAACCAACCGAGCGCTGGAGATAGTGTGGAAAAACCTTTCCGCTGGCACCCATCCGCCTTTCTCCTGTGGTACAAATTTTGCTCTGATGAACAATAGAGCCATTTTCAAAACGTTTTCCCGCCAGGCGCGGAATCAAACTCAAAGCGGATCGGTCAGTGCAAGATTGGTCAAAATGACACGTTTTGAAATTGGCTGAATAACATATCCATTCAGAGGAGAATGACGCATGAGCAAGTTTGAGAAGTACATTTACACGATGCCCGAGGATCATCATGAGTGGGGTGACACCTACGCGAGCCCGCGTTGCGGTTTTCCCGGTGAGGTGGTAATGCCCGAATCCAAGCTTTATATGGGGTTTACGGTTGTAATGAAACCCCATGTGATGGAGGAACCCCATTTCCACCACGCGGTAGATGAATACTTGATTTTTACAGGCGCAAATCTGGTCAATCCCTTCGACTATGACGCGGAGATCGAAGTCTCCATGGGGGACGATCCGGATCACATGGAAGTGTTTACCTTCACCGAGCCTACCGTGATCCGCGTTCCGCCAAATGTCTGGCATTGTCCGATTAATTTCAAGCATATTGGGAAGCCCGTCAATTTTATCCCTGTGTATCCGGACGGGACATGGTGTAAGGTGACACAGCGTATGAAGGCGGACGGTTTTCCGGAGTATATCTACGATGGCGCCAATACCCGACGCTGTGTGAAAAACCAGGCGAATAAATGTATCTACTGCGGACGCTGCTTCAAGGAGCACGCGGGAGATGACCCTAACGTTTAGGAGGCAAGCGAATGAATACACCGATGCATCGATTTAAGTACACGAAACTCACCAGAGAACAAATCGCTTCAAGGCTTGTCCGGACCGCGGCCGGTCCTCACTGTGTATCTGAATTCTCGGATGTTATGGTCGGGAAATCGTTAAAAATCGCAACCGACGACGGCCCGATTTTGAATTACCGCTTCAAAGAGAAAAACAGGCTTACCTTCACTGAAAACGGCGGTGCATCGGTTGAAGCCGGCTATGGCGCACTGACGTTGAAGCAGATGGTTTTCTTCTCCCACATGGTGCCCAACACCTGGAAGGGATACAACGTCTTTGTCGACCTCCACAGCCATCTCGTCACGGTGGTTGAAATATGGTTTTGCGGGGGCAAGGACAGCCAGGGCCAGGTCCTGGATGACAGGGAGGTTCAGCGCCAGATTTATTTCGGCTGTGTTGAGGTTGCCGGAAAGGAGGCTCCGGAAGCGCGCCATCACACCACCAACAGGATCGAAGGCAAAGGCATGTACTGGAAGCAGGACACCGGCATCGAGACGCTGGAATTCTACACTTCGGTCGTCTCTTCGAACTTCGTCGAACTGACCCGGCAGGTGGACGATCTCAGCTACTGCAGCCCATCGGATTATATACTTATAGACGACAATCTGTTTATTTACGACAGGACCGAATGCGAGTTTTCCGGAATCATGACCCTGTATGTTGTGGATCTATTCACCGAAACCCAGGTGGGCATGCGGCTCGGCTTCAATGAGAAGGACGAGCTGGAATACTACCTTTTCCGGGGAACGGGCAGGGTTGTCGGGCATCTGACTAGGCTCCAGCCGTTTGACGAACATGGCGAAACGATTAACCTTGGCATGGGCGCCCCAACCGAAGCAAACCAGGCAGCTCCGAACCCTAAAGGTCAGAGAATCGCATATCGACCGGCGAGAACTTTTGAAAACCTGAGCGAAGAAGAGATGCATCGGGCTGCCGAAAAAAGCACCGTCGCCTGGGAACCCGAAGCGGACAGGGCGCAATTGAGCATCGTGTCGGCTCACACCCCCCCATTGAGCAATCTCCTGGTCGGCAGGGAGTTCACCCTCCGCTACGACAACGGCGGCCCGGTTTGGGAATATAAAGTGGCCGACAAAGAGACGCTCCATTGGCGGAATAAGGGCGAACGACAATGGCACGAAGAGACCTACAGGGCTTTCGACGCAGATGAAAGGCTGGTATTTTTCGCCCACATGCACAGCGGAAGCAGGCCCCGTACTTCCGTGAAAATTGCCCTGGACCTTATCAACGGTCTTACCACATGCATCCTCTCAAAAATGGGCACGGAGTATTACGGGAACGAGGTCTCCTATCGAGTCTTCTTCGGAGTCGCGGAAATGCAAGGAGTGGCGCCGCCGAAGTACATCCGTCATGAATTCACGGATGAACTCGTCGGTCACGGATTCACGCGATCCTGGTCGGACGATATGACGTCCATGCATCTTTACACCACGCCTCATTCCGCTGCGTGGACGATATACACCGCTGACCAAACCCTTGGGTTGCAATGGAGCGCTCCGTGCATTTACGTAAAGCTCCGCACCGGTGTATATCTATTCAATCTGGTGGAGGAGGCCTGCGACGGAATCGAGACCGCTATCGTGATGAACCATAAAACGATGCGTGTATGCGGATTTGAGTTCCAGGGGGGCAGCTTTGGAGTGGACCTCAGCGTTGAAGGGGCTATTGCGCGCCCGATCGGATGCTACGATGTTAAACATTTCTTCGGACCGAAGGCGAGGGTGAAAGGCGCCTGAGAGGCCCGCTTGAAAGCCATGGCAGGAACCAACAGCAGTTCGAAACAGCCGGACGCGGAACGGCATTCGGCGAACGGGAGGCAACCATAAATGGCGGACGGATATACAGGCAAAATCTTAAGGGCAAACCTGACTGAGGGAAGAATCAGTACTATCGACACCTCGAAATACAAGGAGTTTGGCGGCGGCCTCGGTATGGGCGCGGCGATCTTCTGGGATCTCTGCGTGGCTACCGGTCGATGGGACCCGAAAGACGCCTTCAATCCCGACAATGTGATCACCCTGATGTCCGGCCCGCTTGCGGGGACCGGCATCCCTTCCGCGGGGCGTACCAGCGTTTCCGGTTTGGCGCCGCAGTCCTGGCCGGTCAATTGGTTCTCCCACAGTAATTTCGGGGGTGTTTTCGCCCCGTTCATGAAATACGCCGGCTGGGACGGCATCGTCATTGAAGGCAGATCCGACGTCCCCGTTTACCTCAACATTGTTGACGACAGGGTCACCCTGGAGGATGCAAAACACCTTTGGGGCCTCGACACCTGGAAAACACAGGAAGAGATATGGAAGGAGCAGGGCAGGAGAAATTCCGTCAGATACGGTGAACAATGGCAGGGATCAAAAAACGGTTATACCCTGCAAAGACCGGCCATCGTCACCATCGGTCCGGCGGGTGAGAACAGATCGCGGATCGCATCATTGATCCATGGCGGTGGCTCCAGCAGCGGGCAAGGTGGTTTCGGAGGGGTTTTTGGATCCAAGAATCTGAAGGCGATTGCGGTGATCGGCACGGGCTCCATAGCGGTGGCGCATCCGAGGGGCATTCTTGAAGTCCGCGATTGGCTGGAGAGCAAATGGCCGGCGGCCCGCAGACGCGGGGCGGGCAGCATCTCCTCCTGCTGCCTGGGATGCAGCAAGGGGTGCCATTCGAGGGATCCCGTTTACGGCCAGGATTCAGACGGTTGCGCGGAATCGGTATGGTTCAATCCGCCACCGACCTACAAAAAACCCGAGCGGCGGGATATGTTGAAAGCGACGGATATTATCCAGCAACTCGGCATAAACGGGTCGGAACTCTCCTATATCGGCTCCAGGAGTTTCCCGAGTCCCCCCGGCCACCCGATTCAGCCCGATATTCCCTCCAAAACAGGAACCGCCTGGTATTTGAAGACCATGTATGACATGGGCGTTATCGGTCCGGGAAAAGCAGTGGATACCGATCCCCTTCCGATGGATATGTGGGATACGGTCGAATTTGCGGAAATTTTCGCCCTTTCCATTGCCAGGCGTATCGGCATCGGGGATCTGCTTGCCGAAGGGACCCTTCGTTTCGCTGAAAAAATCGGCAGGGTTCATGATACCGACACCATTCTCAGATACCCGGCATGGGGATATGTGGATCACTGGACAATGCCGAATGTCGAATGGGCCTACGGGACCCTGATGGACTCCCGCGACATTAACAACCATGACTTATCGATCGGTCCCAACGATCTCATGTCCTGCGAAGCGTACGTAAAACTGCTTGCATCCGCCTGCCTGCCGCATGCTGATGATCCGTTTATGTTCGACTATAGCTGGCAGGGCGAACAGGCTTACAAAACGGGGATATATTCCGAGCACAAGGCCAAGTTTATCGCCTGGCGTCAGCACTATGCCATGTTTTACAAGGAATCCATGCTTTTCTGTGACTGGGTATTCGCCAACGCCTATGACGAGCGATCCGAAGACGGCCGAGGCGCCACACCACAGGCGGAACCCAGGTTAATCGATGCGGTTACGGGAAACGGCATGAGTTTTATCGATGGCATGGAAACCGGCCGAAAAACCTGGAATGTCATCCGCGCAATATTTGCCATGCAGGGTAAAAATCGCGATGTTGAAAAATTCTCCGGGTACATGTACCAGCCCGGAGCGTCCAAGGCCCACTATCTGACCACGATCCCGGTTTTCGACGGAACGAAATGGGACTGGACGGATTGCGGCGATCTCTACCTGGACCGGGACGGGGTAGAGCAGTGGAAAACGGCATTTTACACTGTTGAAGGATGGGATCCCGAAACAGGAAATCCCAAACGTCAAACCCTGCGGGAGCTGGGGTTATCCCGAATTGCCGATACACTCGAAGAAAACGGGAAGCTCGGGGCCTGAGTCCTGGAAGATGATTCTCTATTCGCAAAGAGCGCAAGTCTGCTAAGTGTCAATGGGAAGCTGCGTTCATTGTATTATATTTAAATTTAAGGTTCATCCGATTAAAGCGTACTTTTAATCCCATACGCTAAATTGCAATTACCACGATGAATTCAATGGTTACAAAAGATCAAAAAGCTAACTACATGCTTGCTCACCACGAAGGACACGAAGAGCACGAAGGGTAAATCCATTTTGAACAACAACAAAAAACAGAATTTATTATATATAAGTTCAATATGATTTAACTTTTCAACATGTTTTTTTGTTTTTCTTCGTGCTCTTCGTGGTGAACTGGTTTTTCGCCTTTAATTATAAAAAAGTGCGCTTCATTTTGAAGAACCAAATTTAATATATTTTCTGTTTTTCTTAGTGCCCTTCGTGCTCTTCGTGGTGAGCAAGCAAGCCCTTGTTTTTTATTATCATTTAATTCCTCATGGCAATTGCGCCATCATATATGGAAATAAAAATACGCGTAAACTAGAAGAACCGTACATTTGGATTGTTAAAATTATTTACACCGGCAACCTATAGATTGTTAACTTTTTTTCCACATCATTTTTCCAAAGCTGAAAACTTCAAGTATTATAAGTGGTTTTAAATAGAATCCTTGAAAAATAACCATAGTCTTGCTATATAAATCCCCGTAAAAAAAGTCCCATCGTATTTCATATTACTTGACCCGTTCGTTTTTTTGATAGCCCCGAGTTGCACCGGGTCATTTCGTTTCATCAGTTTTAGAGAAATTGTTCGAATGTCATAATTCGCCGGTAATAAGTGACTGGCATAACTATGACGAAATGTATGCGCCGCTGCTCTCTTGGTTATCTTTGCCTTGTTGACGGCCCGTTTTATCGCTCTTTGAACATGTGTCTTCGGAAAAAGAACAGCAGGGCATTGAACGCTTGGTTCTGGGAGGAAGCGGATACTTTTTGCTCTACCGCCGGATGGGTAGGAACGTTTTTACATCATCTTTAGATAATAGTGTTGAGATTGATCCGGTATCCTATTTGGGATTAGCAGGGACTCATATTTCGAAATCAAGGCAGGGGGTAGTTTTTTCATCGCATTTATCCATATCCGTTTAATATGATAAATTGCAGGATAAACCGTTAGTTTCACCCCAACATTTAATAATATAGCTGTCAATTGTTATTATCGAACGGAATTAAACAGCGGGCACTATCGGCTCGGCGTGTGATAAATGGAAACCACTTAATAACTGGTTAGGGCACGGTGAATTATGAGTGAAAAAGAAGAACAAAAATTCCCTCATACCGGAAAAAAGACCCAATTCACTCGTGGGGCATTAAATGCAGCGAGTGGGCTCATACCCTTTGCCGGTGGGGTCCTTTCAGCAATCTCAGGTGCGTGGTCAGAAAAAGAACAAGAGCAGATCAATAGTTTTTTTCGGTTTTGGGTTCAAGGAATTGAAGATGAGCTAAAAGAGAAGGAAAAAACTCTGATAGAAATAATGTCAAGGCTTGACATGCAGGATGAAAAAATATCAGAGCGTGTTAAAAGCAAGGAATATCAATCTCTCGCCAGAAAGACCTTTAGAGATTGGTCCGCAACAGAAAGTGAAAAGAAACGAGAATATGTAAGGAATATTTTGTCTAATGCAGCATCAAGTGAAATTGCCTCTGATGATGTTATTCGGCTTTTTATGGATTGGATAGACACCTACTCAGAAATGCACTTTCAGGTAATTGCAGCCATTTATAATTCTAACGGCATCAGCCGTGGTGAAATATGGCGGAAAATTGGGAAAGAGCAAGCACGTGAGGACTCAGCAGATGCTGACGTGTATAAATTGCTAATTCGTGATTTGAGTACTGGTGGCATAATACGACAGCATCGAGAAGTTGATTACCATGGTAATTTTGTAGCCAAACCGAAATCAAAGGCATCTCGATCTGGAGGTCGCAGGACTTTAAAATCTGCATTTGATGAAGAAGAACAATACGTTCTTACTGAACTAGGCCAGCATTTCATCCACTATGCAATGACTGATCTACCTATTCGCATTGGTTTCAAGGTTGAGGATGAGGATTAACTGCCCTAACCTCACTAAACGCAGACGGCTAAAATTGGGGCGAATTGAACATTATTACCGTTTACATTTTTGGCAACATTCCGGCAGACTGTGCCCATCTACCCGCCGCTGGTTAGCTTTTTGTTGGCAGAGGAAGGAATTTAAATGTTTAGTTTTCGCCAGAAAACCTTTGATCAGGTAAAATTAGAATTGCCTTTTATTGAAATAAGGAAAAGGGCTCGTATTTTAGTGATTGATGATGATGAAGATGCTTTCCCTTATGGACTTTTGCAAAAGGAAGGTTACAATGTTCAATACTGGCCAAAGATTGAGGCCCTTCGAGATCTTGAAAACGGTGAATTCGATATTATTGTCTTAGATATTTATGGAGTTGCTTCTTCTGAAATGTCAACAAATGATGGGTTAGGGATATTAGAGCATCTTAAAAAACATAATCCCGCACAATTAGTAATTGCCTACTCTGGTCAAAAATACGATCTATCGCAGGCAAAGTTTTGGTCTCTAGCAGATGATTACTTAGGGAAACCTTCCTCATTAATAAGCTGCAAAGAAAAAATCGACGCACTATTAAAAGAGAAATTTACACCTCAACATTATTGGTCTACTGCAGTTAAATTAATGCAAGAAGCAGGGGTTAATAAAAAACAATTAAACGGCTTCGAAAAGAACTTGGTTAAGTCAATGTTAAAAAAACAATCTCAACCCAGCAAAGAAATGATAGCTCAAACTCTTGCAATCTCGCATCACAGTGCTGCGACAATATGGGTCTTAGTGCAAGCCATCGCTAAATTTTTTACCTCATAACGGTTTGATTAATGATAGAGCTTCTAAAAATAATAATTCCATATCCATTTTCCTTCCGCAATTCCTTATATGATGGATACAATCTTAAACAGAGTAAATATTGCATAAAATGTAATGAAAAGACTTGCTTCGAAAAGCCTTCATTAGCGGGCATTAATGTTTGCAAAAATGGGTTCTCTTGTTTTCCAATAGCTCTTGAAAATGATTTCATTATTATAAACGGCATAATAACTCCAGAGACAAGAGCCAATTTTAAGGGGCCAAGGAAAGATATATATAAAGAATATGCAGTGACGTCTGAAAATCTGGAACGATTTCAAACTCAATTATTTTTGTTATTTAAGCACATACGACAAACAGCAAATGATCAAGTTAAAGATAGTGTAGCTTTTCTTCATGATATTAGGACAAGCGTCAGTATTGTTCTTTCTTGGTGTCAGCAGCTTATTGCAAAACAGCAAGGTGCATCTTTTGAAGAGCAGTTGGAAAAAGTTGACAGTGAAACAGCCAATTTATTTGGTTCGATTAATCTACTTGAAGAGCAGCTAAGTCTTGCAGATATAATAGCTAATCCCGAAAGTATAACCTATGGGAAAAAACACAAATCAGGCATACATGGCTTTATATTAAAGATGGTAAAACTTTTTGAACCTCGTGCTGAAAAAAAGAATTCAAAAATTTGGCTATACGGAAGGACCTATGCTGAAATCCAAGCATATAATTCGTTTCAGTTTATTCCTCTAATATTATTAGATAACGCAGTTAAATATACTTTTAATAAGCAGGAAATACGTGTTGAACTTACGGATACAGATGATAGCGTTCTTTTAACGTTCAAGTCTTATGGGAAAACTGTTCCGTCAGAGTACAGGGAAAAAATCTTTGAAAAATATTATCGTGGTCCACGAGCTATTGAAGTGAATCCTCATGGTATGGGGCTTGGGCTATACATTGCTAAATTGATTGCAAAGGCACATGGTTCAGATATTTTTTATAATGCAAATATTCAATCTGGTGATATTGGTTATAATGAGTTTTCAATATCAGTTCAAAAGGCTTATTAGCAAATCGTTGCCAACAACTTGCTGGTAAGGACGTGCAAACTGCTGCGCGCCTCACAGCAACACGTTATCGCGCCGAGCAAAGCTCGGCGCATCTTTCGGGGTGAAAGTCCCCGTCGGGAAGAGGATCAGCAATGGTCTTCCGTAAGGGTTAGCCACCCACCCGTATCGAGCCTTGGGTCCATGGCGGAGATGCTTTAACATGCGGCATCGAACAAAATGGTCTAAGCGTAGGCAGAGAATCCTGTAGGCCGTAGGGGAAACCGCGTTCCCTGAAGTGCTGGTACAGCTTCGAAATTCCAATTGCGGATGCCGAGGGTCTTAACGTTCGCCGAAGGCAATACAGAAGCATCCGATATGGCGAGGATGTGGAGGTCCGCCGGAGTCCACAGGCCGTGGCATGCAGGAAGAGATGCGCTGCAGAACTCGGGAAGCCTTTATGAGCTCCTGGCGTGGATAGTCCACGAACCAGGTGGGTCGTCGCAAGGCGGTTAGATGCCATAGAGGTGTCTTATCAGGCATAGTACTCAGAGGTTGGGAAAGCCAGCCACACGTCTGGTACCGGTGAGAGGTACCAAGGCATGGGAAAGGACCTGACGGAAGCACGTAGCCCGTAAAGGAAACTCATATCGGACATGTAGGGCCGTAATAACGAGCCAACCTCACTGCGGGGAATAGCAACTGGGTCTTGTAACGGGCAACTGTGAAGATCCGCGCGGAAGCGAGTGCAACCGAAGAACCGGATGCGGGAAAACCGCACGTCCGGGACTGCGCGGGGGGTGCCGGGTAACCGGCATTCCTACCGCGAGAGGGCTTTTATAACCCTACTCAATTTGAGCATAAATGTATATGGAAGATTGGATCTTCATTTCTGTTTTTCATAACCTTTCAATTCTTGAACGAATTGAAAGCAAATATGTCGTTATCGTCCCGAAGGACGACCTTCTGGTACAAACAATCCGTGACCGCTCATTAGCATTTTCTCAATTTGTCGATAATTTTAAGGATCAGTTTGGAAGAGAAATTGACCCATGCTTATTATTCCTTCATAGAAGCGTAAAACCTGATGTAAAAGCTATTATATCCTTCAGGAATCTCCTTGCAATTTCGTCAATAGTGGAATCATGGGAAAGATTTATTTGTTATGGAACACAGTTAGATTATTTTAAATTCTCCAATTATTTTGAGTTATACCCATATTCACTTAGCCGCGATGAAAAGGATCTTATAGTTAATACACCATCAGTTATGGGGGTTAATGAACCATCAGAATTTCAGGGGCAATGCTCGCCAGAGATTGCAAGATCAGATTCTGCAATAAAGTTCTACGATTTTGCCTTATTTGAAGCCCTCTGCCAGCATTGGGTTGACTATTATGTAAAACGCAAAAGAAAAGAATGGAAAAATCGTTCCCTATTTCGTTCTTTGAAAACAGCCACGGGGTCAGGTCTCAACATTAGACAAATTATGGAAATAATACTGATTAAGTGTTTGTTTTAAAGAGGATACGATAGCCGTCAGAAGTTGAGACCTGACCCTAAGTCAGTTTTTACACTATTCGTTGTCGTCTTTTATTTTCATTTTTGTAGTTGGACTTTGGATTAACCATCATCTAATTGGGTAAATTAAGGGCACAAATATGAAAATGGATAGTGGAGTTTTATTAAAATCTTATCAAAATATTTATACGCTCTCCTTTTTTGATAAATATAGAGATAATGATTGGTCTGCAACCTTTGGGAATATACAAAAAGAATTACTTTTAAACTCCCCAAAAGAAATATTTATAGATTTTAATAAATGCATTTGGATGGACCCAAATCCATTATTGAGTTTAATACTTTTGGTTGAAGAATGTAGAGTTAGAAATACTTTAGTTAATGTAGTAATACCAAGTGATAAAAAAATACTTGAAAAACAAAAAAGCTTTATAGGTTTTTTAGTTAAAGAAAACTTTTTAGATTGCCTTCTAGGAATAACTTCTAAAACATTTGGAAAAAATACAAAGCTATTTTTAGAATCACCCAATACTGATATTACTTCTGGTTATCCTGCCTTTAAAAATATTTTCCTAAAATATTCATCGCATGTATGGTATAAAAACTCTACTTGTATACCGGCGGATTTATTGAAAAATATAGAATCATTGGATATTGAAAAATATGTTGATGGTTTAATTAAAAAATCTAAATTGTATAGCTTTAAAAATCAGTTTGATGCGGATGAAAAGAATAAGTCTTTTTCACGTGATGCCGACCCAACATTAATACTTCAGGAAGTTAGACAAGTTTTACTTGAGTTAATAAAAAATGTTCAGGAGCATGCTTATTATAATTTCAATAATTTTTGCAAAAATACCGCTATTTTTGGTCGTATAAGATATGGATTTTCCGATGGTAGAATTATTGACAGAAAAGATCGCTTGATTTTACATTTTAAGGAAGAAGATTCTTGTTGCCCAATGCTTAAATATTCTACGCAGTTACAACATATCGGTTTTGTAGAACTTTTTGTTTCTGATCTTGGTAAAGGGATTACAAATGATTATGAGTTGTCAGATGAAAAAGCAAGAAACTCTGTTCATCCTTTAAAACTATATTTCAAAAGAATGCCAACTGAAAAAGCATTTTCTAAATATTCTGAAAAGGAAAGGTTGGAGTATTTCAAGTCTCCAATGCCTGGGTTAAAATATATTTCTGATCTTCTTTCGAATAGAAGTGGTTTTTTAAGAATTTTACAAAAAAAGGAATGGTGTGGAGCAAATTTTCCATTTGAACTGAACGATGAAAAAAAAATAAGTCATTCAGTCCAACTTAATTTAAAGCAGTTCCCAATTAGTGGGACTCATTTTTGCGTCAGAATATCTTCTGGTAATCCATTGGAATTATCAAATTATTGGGGCACAGTCGCTTATGAAAAAAGTGATTTTAAAAGTAAAGTTATTGTATCAGCTTTTAAATCAATAAAAAATTGCCCTATAGATTGGCAAAAAATTACCTTCCATGTTTTTGATGATCAAGAGGCAAAAATATTTAATACATTAGAATGTGTAATTCCAAAAATTTATGTTATTGGCAAACATAATTCTAACGTTAATATTATTGTTTGGAGACCCAAGAAATCAATTTTAAGAGATGATATCCCAAGACGATTACAGATTATTAGCAAAAATTTTGAAAAAGCTCATATCATAATTTTGGACCAGGATCTTTCAGCAGCAATAATGACACATTGGGCATTGAGAAAATCAAAATCAATTCGTTATCCTAATATAAGCAAAATTAGCGTTATTTCAAACACACTTTGCGTAGCAGAGGTAGTTAAAAAAGGGTCGAGTTTTGGTTTTTTAAGGAGCCCTTCACTTCTACAATTTAAGAAAAGCCAAATCCATTTGGGACATATTGTATGTCTTCTGAAAGAAATTGATTCTAATATTTTTTGGCAAATTGCAGAAGGTAACAGTTTTAATAATGATATTCTTATAAATAGCGATATTCTCTGGGAAAGCAACTTTAATGACAATCCTCCAAAAACACATATTAACAAATTTATTGATTTTACTTCTACAATTAACCATAGAATTTTTTTATGGATTTATAAAAGAGCTCTTGGACGTTTCCTTTCTTTTATTTCACCAGATGAAAGACCGTACCCGATTGACCATATAGTTGAAGCATTTTTATCTAATTTTTTCTTTCATAGAAATTATGACTATATTTCAAAAAAATCACGAAATAAGTATACTATAAGACCATCTGTCTTTGTCGGATCTACCGTAATATCGGGCGAAACTGCAAAAGGTATAGAAGATGAATGGATTTTTGATGATATCAAAAGAGATAAAATAGTTGTACACTATTTACCCTATTATAAGCATGGAGAACTTGAAAAAGAAGTTTATTTTGATAACAATTACTGGTTATTAAGTTGGAATTATATTTTAAATAAGCATCATACAAAAACCAATAAAAACCTACTTCGAAAAAATTCTAATGTTAAGTATTTAAGAAGAATTATAGATAGTCCAATGATTTGTAAATACGGTAATAAGCATTGGTCTCTCGTAAGAAAAAAATTTGGTCATGAAGTAAATAAAAATATAAATTTATATGGGCGCTCTCCTGATAATCCTAATGGCATAAAAACTAGCGAAGCATATTCATATTGGCAAACAAATGGAATTTTACGATTTGGGCATTGGGTAAGTCACAATCATCATGATTGTATTGGTGTAAATTTAATTGAAACATTAAAATCTGAATCAATATCTCTTGAAGGTCCTTTATGGGATTTTATTTTAAGTCATGTAAACAGGTTGAGTCCAGAATATAAGGAAAAAGCTGGATTTAAAAAATGTCATATTTTGGCAGCTGTTGTAAATGAGGCAACGATGGTTGTCTTGACTACATTAGCTAAAAATATAAACTGGATTAATTCAAAAATTGTGATTTTACCTTTTGTACAAAGAAGACGTAAAGCGATGAGATTAAGAATCGCTCCAATTGAGGAACTAAAACTTAAAAATAGGATAATTGAAGAAAGAAAGCAATTTGATATTGTTAATGTTTTATTATTTGATTGTGTGATAAGTTCGTCTAGAACTTTTAGAGAGTTAAGAAATTTTATAAGGAATTGTGGTGCTGATGAAGTCTTATCTTTTTGCCTTCTTGATAGAACTAGATTGCCTAATCAACAAGAACTAGTTCAACGAATAGATTTTAATAGAGACTCTAGATTGTGGAGGTTTGATCTGGACTACTTATCTACAGCCGAAAATTATGATTATTCCTCTGGATGCCAGATATGTGAAAGCGAAAAAATTATTGATCAAATAATTGAATATAGATCAACAGAACAAGTTTTAAAAAGGATAAAAGAATGGAAGCAAATAATAAAACTCAGAAAATTAGCAATTTCTGGACCTTTAGATGGACTTCAAACAGAAAAACTAATAAAAACTATGGAAATGAATTTTGGTATTGAGGACTATTTAACTTCCAAAGAAATATTAAATATTTCTTATGGAGATAAAATAAGCATTGAAGATTCCAATGCCTTAGCAGCAATTTTATTAGAAATTATTACAATAACAGGCGAACATGATATTGTATTCCGGATTATAGAAAAAATTAAAAAGCAAACACTTGGAGATATAAATCAAAATATAAAAAATTCTGGTTTAAAAATTATTATTACTATTGTGACCTCACAATTAATATATCTGAAGAGTGATATTGGCTACAAAAGAAAACTTTTATTATCAAAAGAATTACTCGGCGCAATCTGGAATAGCAGTCAAGAGAATTCAGCTACAGCTTTCGCGTGTTCAATAATTCTAGGTCTTGATAAATCTGTAATAATAAATTTAATTAAATGGATTTCTGAATCATACACAAGGTTAAAAATTGGTTCAAATTTCGATTTTCATTTAATCTTTTCACTTATGATTAATCAAATAGGACCCAAAAAAACCACACATTTTTTTAATAGCGATAATTTTATTCAATCAATAATTCCAATTGGGAAACCGATAGAACTTAAATTTCCATACTATTTTATCGAAATTATACAAATTGTTGGCATTCGTTTTGGAACAGCTCATAGAACCTTGCTTGCTAATATAATATACAATAAGAAACATATAGAAAGACATTTTAATACAGTTTGTGCAATTATTCAAAGGTTGATGATACTATTCAAAAGGATGTTTAATGAGAAACATATTTATCCTTCATTTTCGGAAGAAAAAGAAATTGAAAGTTGCGTGAAAGTTTTAGATCGAGTTTCCAAAAGACTACTCATGAGGAAAAAAGAACGTGTCGAAGAAAATATTATGAGAAATGCATATGAATATTTACAAATAAAATTATACGGAATGGGAACTCTGGCAAACAACGATGACGTGATAGATGATATTGGAATTATGGGAATAATACGGAAAGCATTTACTAAAGGTATAAATCAAATGAAAGGATATGTTGATAGTTTAATAAAAGATAACGAAAACACAAAAGAATCAAAATATAAAGTAACGATAGATGATTATTATGATGATGATCAAAATAAAAAAATTATTGCCATATTTTCAAAAGATGTAGAAATATGCATTATGGAATATATCGATAATGCATTTAAATTCAGCAAGGAAAGAAATTTAAAAGAAAATGGTACTGATTGCAGCATTGATTTTGAAATAATGATTGGTTGTGTAGAAAACGAACATCATGAAACTGCTATTAAAATAGAAATAAAAAATTATTATTATAATCTGTGCGATATCAGAGATATATATACGACAAGTAGAAGTATTTTAGAAATTCTTGGAGGAACAGTCAAAACGAAAAGGTCAGATGGTATGTATATTGTGACCATTATTTTACCAACTGTTAACAGTATGATTTTTAGGGAGATAAAATGAAATATAGAATATTAATCATAGACGACGAGTATAATAAAAGAAAAAAAAGATATGAAAGAATTTTTTCTGACCAAAGACATGTTTTTAATGTAACAGCGACATTGAAAATGAATGACATAATGTATGAGGCAAAACGAGCACATATTGCACTTGTAGATATTATGTTAAAAGATGATGATACTCCGCTGACACTTGCTGGGCAAAATATTGTTGAGTTTTTAAATAAACAAAATCCAGATTTACCAATATACTTAATAAGCGGTAAATGGTCAAAAATTGAGATCGAAACCTTTTTTAATTATTTTTTAACTAAAAAAATTGTTGGTGGTGCGAACTATACTTTGCTTAACAATCCAGTTGAACGAGGTAAAGTATTGTTTGAAATCATAAGTCAAATTAACAATCGACAAAATCACGAAACTTTAGATTTAGGGAAAAATGACGACTTAATCATTTTTCATCTCAGTGATTTCCAATTTGGAGGAGATTGGGAAGGAATTGGGAGTAATCAAAGAGAGAAATATAAGAATGTTATCTTAAATATTTTAAAAAGTTTCCCACAGAATGATGATGGCAGTAAAATCAAACCAAATTTAATTATAATAACAGGAGATATAGCTCAGTTTGGACATCCGAAAGAATATGGATATGCCATAGAATCTTTAGAGTATTTATGTGAAGAGCTATCAATTGCTAAATCTCAGAGATATATTGTTCCTGGTAACCATGATATTTCTTATCCGCTACTTTGTACACATAAAATCAAATATGATACTAACAAAAAAAGAGTAACAACAAATGCAGATGATAAATTTTACACGTCTTTTCTATTAGAACCTTATAAGCAATTCTCCCAAAAATTTACAGGAAGAAATTTATGGAATGTATCGTTTAGTTTAGATGAAATAAAACAAAAAGGAGCATATTATATATCAAATAGTTTCCAGAACTATGGAATTAACATTATAGGTTTATCAACTGTATCGAATACTGCTTTAAACTCTCCTGATACACCTACTTTGGATACATCTTGTATTAATGATATTTCAGAGCATTTAAATATAAAATTTAAAAGTAAACCAAATAATGTTAATT
Source organism: Desulfobacterales bacterium (assembly GCA_963677545.2). GTDB lineage: Bacteria > Desulfobacterota > Desulfobacteria > Desulfobacterales > JAFDDL01 > JBECKW01. Next base: position 20,185 of record CAXXKH010000015.1, read on the forward strand.
TATTTATCATGCATCATAGTCCTTGGAAAGATTTAGATAATTCTTTAGGAAAAGATGGCTATTTATTGCTTTCGGAAATTCAAAATTCCGGGAACTCTATTTTTTTATATGGACATAGACATAAATGTATCTCAAATCTACGACCATATACTGATAATAGTAAAAAAAATGCTCTATACATTGTTTCACCGACGCCTTCATTAAAAAAAAGAGAACCAGATTCGTTAAGAGGATTTAATATTATAAAACTTAAAAGGAATGACGACATTGTTAAAAAATGTGAGGTTGAAGAATATATATATAACGGAGAGGAATATGAATCTTTAAAAAAGAAAGAATATTTTATATCAAAAGAACACGGGTGGGTATTAAAATAATGTTATAGGCGGCCTCTGGGGGCGGGCCAAGGTTACCACTAGAAATAACATGATAAAAAACAAAAGGGAAGACATGAGGGTCGCATCTTAATTATTATCTATTGGGCGGAAGCTTAGACATATATAGGTTTATTGATGAAAATTCCAACCATAAAAATTCACCAGATAAACTTGTGATTTTCGGCGTTCTCGCCCAGCTAAAATCGAAATGAACTGAATTGACTGTTTTGTCGGGGAATAAAAGAATTAACAAAAAGAAAGATCGATCAGTAAGAATATGGAAGAGAGAATAACAGCATTCATTGACATCTTGGGTTTCTCCCAAGCTGTTAACGAAGCGGGGTCAGGTCTCAACATTTGACAAGATACGGATATGAGGATAGTGCTTTTAAAGGGAAATTGAAAAACCGTCAGAATTTGAGACCTGACCCTGAGTCTGTTTACCAGTATGATAGTTTGGTCCGGAAGGAAAGCAGTAGTTAAATCGTCAAAAATTTGCCGGCGCCAAACCGCTGTTGTCTGTTATTTTTATGTTGGTAAACCACTATTGCGAACAATGAGAGATAATGCAAAGGAGCCGAAATATGTTGAAATCCAAATTAACACTTGAGGAAGCAAACAAAATTCTAAGTGGTGGCTTTCCAAAATTGGCAGAGAAACAGAAAATGGATTTGAAAAATGCACGAGGTAATATCGACAAGATCCCGCAAACAATAAAGGATTTTTTAAAACCTTTCCCGTTTTCAGAGTACCTTATACAGGTATGGGTTACTGATAATAGGTATCCACATCATGGGCCAAAAGTACTTGATGCAATGAACACACTTTTGTCTAACCCGACTAGAATATTTTTGAATAATAAAGCCAATTCTAATCAAATGAACAATCTCACAGAGGCTGTGGCTGTTATGATTAGGACAATCGGAGGAAGTAAAAATAGTGATATTCTTCTTAGATTTGCAGCACTTTATCATGATATTGGTAAATCAATAATTAAAGAGCGTCATCCTGTAATCGGATGGTATATAGCCCAATACATAAAACCGGAAGATCGGGAAAAACTTCGAGAGTTGCTTGGAAATGAGGACGATGTCCGTCTTTTAATGGCAATTATTCGCGACCATGATCAATTTGGCATTTTGAGCACAGGGGAGGCATCAATTCCGATTCTTCAAAGTGCAATTAACTTTGGAGCAAGCCAAGATGATCGTAAAAGAATTCTATCAGCCTTAGCAATGTGCAACCTTGCTGACATGGTTGGGACTTTTGATATAGACGGTGAAGCTACTGATAGATTGCTTGGTGATTGGCGATGGTTTATGGGAGCACTCGATTATTGTGCTGGAAGCGGTGATAGGTTAGACGAGTACCTAGTCCATCAAGCAAGTAGAATAAGGAATGCAACTCAAGCTCCATGGGAGGCAGAACTTTTAAAAAACTATCCATATGTTGGTATCCCAAATGTGACAGAAAGAGTACGGCGTCTACTAATGGAAGCCAGCCGCCAATTACCTGATCGCAGAAGAGAATTTAATGATGAACAACTTATAGCGACTTGTCTTCAAACAGTTTTTGGATCTGAAAATGGGATGCGTGAATTTGCTCATCAATTTACATATGTTTGTAAGCTGGATTATGGAAAGAGATTTTTTCAAGAAATTATTAATTATTGTACGCAAAATGTAACAAAACCGATGAGCAAGAATGATATTATCTATGCAACTTTTGCTGTCCTAAAACGTATTACAGTCACATATTCGTCTATGATACGGTCAAGTGATAACCTTGGTAACCTGATTGGAGTAGAGTTAAAGGATCTTACCCCAGATAATGCAACTAAAAAAACTCAACGCATTGTAGAACTTATCGTTTCAAGTCATTATCCAGGTTTGACATGGATGATGAGCGATGCACCTGCTTGGTATTTTTAGAAACGACTTGGTGGCGGGCCTCAATATATATTGTCTTTGGGCTGCCTTTGGGCCGGTCCAAGATTACTATACGATATGCTATCAAATATTATACAAGACGCGCTGTTTCTAAGGCTAAAATCATATTTTAGGGGTAAAATGGAGCTTTTAAGTAAATATGGT
>CAXXKH010000016.1:0-16641 GCA_963677545.2 Desulfobacterales bacterium
CTCCTAACGTACCCTTTCGGATGAGAGAGACGGTTGGTGCCGCGTCAGTAGTAGCGGCAGCCGGAGCTTGTTCAATCAAAGAAAGCAGCGAAAACGGAACAGCGCATAATGATACGAAAAGACTACTCTTTTTTAGTACTCAATCATATTGGTTCCCCTATTAAAAGATTATCCGTTTCAAACAGGTTTTTCACCATTACGGGATGTGTCGTCGCCGCCATGTTTATTGCTATGTCTGTTTTAGGGGTCGACTATTATTTCGCGAGAAAAAGTGCCGGCAAGACCAATGCCCTGGCGAAGAGAGTCGTTCAGCAGAAAGACATCATCGATACCCAGCAAGAACAGATTCAGGCGTTTGCCGCCAAGATAAATGAACTTAAAGTGCAATTGGAAGCATTGAATGATTTTGAAAAAAAGATAAGAATCATCGCAAATCTTGAAAACAGTGAAACTGATTCTGAAGGGGTTTTCGGCATTGGCGGATCCATGCCCGAGGACTTGGACCCGACTATCGAGATGAAGGAAATGCAGAGTGCCCTGCTTCAGGAAATGCATGAACAGGTGAAGGATTTGGATTCGGTAGCGGTTTCCCAGCATGAACGATTCGAAACGCTATACGAACATCTTGAAGAGCAGCGGAACGTACTTGCCTGCACGCCGACGATTCGCCCTGTGGAGGGGGGGTATATCAGCTCGTCATTCGGATATCGTACCTCTCCGTTTACCGAACGAAAAGAGTTTCATAAAGGGCTCGACATTTCGATAAAACAGGGAAGCCCCATAATTGCGACGGCCGACGGGGTTGTTTCTTTCTCCGGGGCAAAGGGATTGCTGGGTAATACCATTATTATCGATCATGGATACGGTTTTGTCACCCGTTACGCTCATGCTAAAGAGCTGCTGAAAAAACGGGGTGAAAAGGTAAAACGCGGCGATGTCATCGCTTATGTCGGTAATACGGGACGAAGTACCGGGCCGCACGTCCATTATGAAGTTAAGCTCAACGGTGTGCAGGTGAATCCAAAGCGCTACATCCTGAACTGACCTGTTGTTCTCCTTAGAACATCTCAATTTTTCCAAAATTCACTTTAGGCACTTGCCCGCATGACACTCTATGCTGAACAATCCTGAACAATCAATTTTCCCGCCGCCGGGATCTACGACAGATTATTTGCGATTCCCCTGATAGCCGGCCTAGTTGCTATGGCTTTTTCAGCAATGTGTGCTATAAGAACCATTAAGAAATCAAACTCCAAATCGTTCTGAATTCCTGTTGAGATCGGAGGGTAATAATCAAATGTTGATGGATTTTCTAACCAAAATCTTTGGAAGCAGCAACGAGCGGCAACTGAAAAAAATTCAGCCCCTTGTCGAAAAAATAAATGCCTTGGAGGTCCAGATACAATCGCTCTCGGATGATGAATTGAAAGCCCGGACCGGCATGTTCAAAGAACAGCTTTCTCAAGGCGCCGCTTTGGACGATATCCTCCCGGAAGCGTTTGCCGTGGTGCGGGAGGCATCCGTCAGAACACTGCAAATGAGACATTTTGATGTACAGTTGATCGGCGGCATTGTTCTTCACAGCGGAAAAATCACCGAAATGAAGACTGGAGAGGGGAAGACCCTTTCAGCCACTTTGCCGGCTTATTTGAATGCCCTTACGGGAAGAGGCGTGCATATCATCACAGTGAACGATTACCTCGCCGGAAGGGATACTGAGTGGATGGGCAACATCTACCGGTTTTTGAACCTGTCGGTGGGATGTATTTCCCATGGGCTCAATGATGCCGAGCGCAAAGCCGCCTATGGCGCCGATATCACCTACGGCACCAACAACGAATTCGGTTTCGATTATCTGAGGGACAACATGAAGTTCAGCCGTGAGTCCCTCGTTCAACGGGATCTGCACTATGCCATCGTCGATGAGGTTGACAGTATCCTCATCGATGAAGCCAGAACACCGCTGATCATCTCGGGACCTGCTGAAAAATCGACCCAGCTATACTACCAGGTGAACGGTATTATCCCCAGGATGGTTCGGGAGAAGGACTTTACCGTCGATGAAAAAGCCCGCTCCGTCGTTCTTACCGAGGAGGGGGTTGCCAAGGCTGAAAACTTGCTCGAAGTCGAAAATCTTTATGATCCGACGAGTATCGATCTGCTTCACCACACCAACCAGGCCTTGAAAGCGCACGCGCTGTTCAAGCGCGATGTGGACTATATCGTCAAGGAAGGAGAGGTGATTATCGTCGATGAGTTCACCGGCCGCCTGATGCCCGGACGACGGTACAGCGAAGGGCTGCATCAGGCATTGGAAGCCAAGGAAAATGTCAAAATCGAGAATGAAAACCAGACACTGGCCTCCATTACCTTTCAGAACTATTTCAGAATGTACGACAAACTGGCCGGCATGACCGGTACTGCCGATACGGAAGCAGCGGAATTCAAAAAGATTTATGATCTCGACGTGGCCGTGATTCCCACAAACAGAAAAATGATCCGAAAAGATCATCCGGATTTGATTTACAAGACGCGGAAGGAAAAATACGAAGCCGCTATTGAAGAGATTGTCGAAAGGCATAAAACGGGGCAACCGGTGCTGGTAGGCACGATATCCATCGACGTGTCCGAGAGTTTCAGCAAAAAATTGAAACGAAGAGGGGTTCCCCACGAGGTGCTCAACGCAAAAAACCATGAGAAGGAAGCCGAGATCGTTTCCATGGCAGGACAGAAAGGCGCCGTGACCATTTCCACCAACATGGCCGGCCGGGGGACCGATATTGTATTGGGCGAAGGCGTCAAGGAACTGGGGGGGCTCCACATTCTTGGAACCGAGCGTCACGAAAGCCGGCGCATCGACAATCAGCTTCGGGGGCGTTCAGGGCGGCAGGGTGATCCGGGATCTTCCAGATTTTACCTGGCGCTCGAAGATGATCTGTTGCGTATATTTGGAGGGGAGCGAATCACAAACATCATGGACAAGCTCGGTATGGAAGAGGGCGAGCCCATCGAGCATTCCCTTATCAGCAAGGTGATCGAGAACGCACAAAGCAAGGTGGAGGGGCACAACTTCGATATTCGTAAACAACTCCTCGAATACGACGACGTGATGAACCAGCAGCGGGAGGTCATCTATCGCCAAAGAAGGGAAGCGCTGGCCGGGAAAAGCCTGCAACCGGCTATCCAGGAGATCATCAGCGAAAAAGCCGAGGAGATTGCCTGGGGGTATGTCGATGAAAAAGCGCCTGCCGAAGAGTGGGACTGGAAAGGTCTTGGCGAGGCGGTTTTCAAACAGTTCAATTTTCATATGGATCGGTTGGATGCCGAAACCCTGGATCATCTCACCGGGGAGGGACTTGCCGAAGCTATTGAGCAGAAGGCACGTCGTGTCTACAATGAACGTGAATCGGCCATTGGAGAGGATCATTTACGGCAGATAGAACGCATTGTCATGCTCCAGACGGTGGACAACCTCTGGAAAGACCACCTCCTCAGCATGGATCATCTGAAGGAAGGCATCGGTCTTAGAGGATACGCCCAGCAGAACCCGCTTCTTGTTTATAAAAAAGAGGGGTTCGAGATGTTTCAGGACATGATCGCCAGGATCAAGGAGGAGACGCTTGGGATTTTGTACCGGGTCCAGGTGGCGGAGCCTGAGAAGATGGAAGCGGCGAGGCAGCCGGATCCGCAGCGCATGGTATTTTCCCACGGCGACGGATCTACAAGGAAAAAACCGGTTAAGCGGGAAAGCCGGAAAGTCGGCCGGAACGATCCGTGTCCCTGCGGCAGCGGGAAAAAATATAAGAAGTGTTGCGGGGCTTAGAGGTGTTCCCGGCGACGGGATCTTCGACAGGTGTCAGGTGTCGGGTGTCAGTCAACGCGACTATTGCAGTCCCTGACACCTGACACCTGAAACCTGACACCTGTCAGTTGTGATTTCCCTCTTTACAATCTCAATTCCGAATGTTTATAATTTGTATGCAGCTTGATCAACGTAGCGGGCCGTGGAAGGATATGATGTCGGGAATTGTCGCTCTGTCCGGATTGACCTTCGATAAAACAGCCCGGGGATTATTGTATGGACGAAAACAAACCGGATATATTTGAAGAGACCGAATCACAAATTGAAGACATCATCCGGGAACCGGATATGTATAAAGTGCTGCTTCATAATGACGATTATACGACTATGGAGTTTGTCATAGAGGTGCTGATGGCGGTTTTTTCAAAAAAATATCAGGAGGCCACCCGCATCATGCTCGATGTGCATCGTCAGGGCGTCGGCGTATGCGGTGTGTATACTTATGAGGTCGCGGAAACCAAAGTTGAGACGGTGCGTGCACTGGCCGCTGACAATGGGTTCCCCCTCAGATGCACCATGGAGGCGTAGGCCATGATCAGTAAGGAAGTTAGTGCAACCCTGGGGTTTGCCGTTCGGGAAGCCAAAAGACGGCGCCATGAATATGTATCGGTGGAGCATGTTCTGTTCGCTATTCTGCACGATAACGAAGGCTTTGAAATCGTACAGAATTGCGGTGGTGACCCGGAGGAGTTGAAACAAAATCTCGAAACATTTTTCAAAGAAAAAATAGACGTTATTCCGGACAGCAGTGAATACGTCCTTCAACAGACCATTGGATTTCAGCGGGTCATTCAACGGGCCGTCAATCATGTTCGATCGGCTGAAAAGTCACAGGTATCCGTCAGTGACGTGCTGGCGTCTATTTTCCTCGAAAAAGATTCCCATGCAGCTTTTTTCCTGTCGGAACAAGGGGTGACACGTCTCGATGTGCTTACCTACATTTCACACCAGATGCCTCACCCGGATGAGCATGAACATGACATTCCGCCGGAACCGGAAAAACATGAAAAAGAGGAACGGAAGAAAAAAGCGGATCCTTTGTCGCTGTATACGGTTGAATTGGTGGCCCAGGCCCGGGAGGGAAAACTTGATCCGCTCATCGGCCGAAAGGTTGAACTGGAACGTACCATCCAAGTGCTCTGCCGCCGACGGAAAAACAACCCCGTGTTCGTAGGCGATCCCGGTGTCGGTAAAACAGCAATGGCGGAAGGCCTTGCCAGCCGGATCTACGAAAACAATATTCCGGATTTACTGCAGGGAATTCGCATTTATTCACTTGATCTGGGGTCGCTGCTTGCCGGCACAAAGTTCAGGGGCGATTTCGAACAGCGGCTCAAAGGGGTCATCACGTCGCTGAAAAAAATGGAAAATGCCATCCTTTTCATAGATGAAATCCATACCATTGTTGGGGCAGGGGCCACCAGCAGCGGATCCATGGACGCATCCAATATTCTCAAACCGGCGCTTTCCACCGGTGAAATTCGCTGTATCGGTTCCACTACCTACGAGGAATTCAAAAATCATTTTGAAAAAGACCGGGCATTGTCCCGACGATTTGAGAAGATAGAAATCTGGGAACCCAGCATCCAGGAGTCGATCCAGATTCTCAAAGGACTTCGGTCGGCGTACGAGTCCCATCATGAGATAACCTATACCGACGCTGCCCTGAAGGCGGCGGTGGAACTCTCCGCCAAGCATCTCAATGACCGATATCTGCCGGATAAGGCCATTGATGTTATCGATGAGGCCGGCGCCTATGTGAGGTTGACCGGCGCCGGCCGGCGGAAAAAAATTCATCCCGGCGACATCGAAAAAATCGTTTCCAAAATGGCCCGGATTCCCATGCGAAGTGTTTCGAGTTCGGACAAAAACAAGCTGCAGACCCTTTCGGAACGGCTGGAGACGGTGGTTTTCGGCCAGGAGGATGCGATTCATGGACTTGTGACGGCCATCAAACGTTCCCGTGCGGGACTTGGGGCGCCGGGCAGGCCTGTCGGATCGTTTCTCTTCACCGGCCCCACCGGGGTCGGCAAAACCGAGGTGGCCAGACAGCTCGCTTTGTGCATGGGTGTCGAATTTATTCGGTTTGACATGAGCGAATACATGGAGAAACATTCGGTTGCGCGACTTATCGGTGCCCCGCCGGGCTACGTCGGATTCGAACAGGCGGGACTTCTTACGGACGGTATACGCAAACATCCTTACAGTGTGTTGCTCCTGGATGAGATAGAAAAAGCACACCCGGATATGTTCAATATTCTGCTTCAGGTGATGGACCACGCGACCCTCACCGACAACAACGGGAAAAAAGCGGATTTCAGGAATGTTATTCTCATCATGACCTCCAACGCCGGCGCCCGGGAGATGAGTACCCAGAGCATTGGATTCAGAGAAGCGGGCGCGGATGCTTCGTCCAAGGGGAAAAAGGCCATCGAAACGCTTTTCAGCCCGGAATTCAGAAACCGGCTCGATGCCATCATCTCCTTCAATGCCCTGTCACTGGACATTATGAGAATGATTGTGGATAAGTTCATCGATGAACTCAACGGTCAACTCGCAAGCAGGAAAGTGACGATTTCTCTTTCGGATGATGCCGTAACATGGCTGGCTAAAAACGGGCATGATCCCGTTTACGGCGCCAGACCCCTGGATCGGTTGATCCAGACGGAGATCAAAGATCACATATCGGAGCAGATTCTTTTCGGGAATTTGGAAAAAGGCGGAACGATAAAGGTTGATCTTGAAAACGATAAACCGGCATTTTCCTATTTGACTGCGTCTAACCAGGAGCCGGTCCGATTGGCTGTCGGTGAATTAGTGGAATGAAGCTCATTACCACATGACGGTTTACCTCCTCTCTGAAAAGATAGCCTTTCCGCCTCCCCGGTTTTCCAACCCGGACGGGCTGCTGGCGGTGGGGGGGGATTTGAGCAAGGAACGGCTTGTTCTGGCTTACCGAATGGGTATTTTCCCCTGGTATTCGGCGGGCGATCCCGTACTGTGGTGGTCGCCCGACCCGAGATTGATCCTGCCTGTTGACGCATTACACATTTCCCGAAGCTTAAAAAAGGTTATTAAAAAAGGGTCCTTCAATATTACGTTTGATACCGCATTTGAAGATGTGATCTCGGAATGTGCGGCCAGGCGGCGGGAAAAGGGCGGTAACGGTACCTGGATCGTTCCGGAAATGGCCGCTGCCTATGTCGAACTGCATGACGCCGGTATCGCTCACTCCGTAGAAGTCTGGCTGGGAGATGAGTTGGCCGGCGGCCTTTACGGGGTGAGTCTGGGGCGGTGTTTTTTTGGGGAGTCCATGTTTACACGGGTTACAAATGCTTCCAAAGTCGCTCTTGCCGCACTGGTTTCATTCCTGAAGAAAAAGGGGTTTGATTTTGTGGACTGTCAGGTGACGAGCGAACATTTGCTCTCCCTGGGGGCCAGAGAAGTGCCCCGGGATGCTTTTCTTGGGATGCTTGAAAAGTCTGTGGCTGTAACCAGTCTGATTGGAAAGTGGGGGGGAGATTGTTTGTAGGGTTCAGGTGTCGGGTGTCAGGTGTCAGTGAAGGAAAGAGTGGAAACTTACACATTGTGTGAAATTTCACCTAAAAAGGTGTCTGACGCTGATAAATCTCCGTTCTAAAACGAACGGAGAGATGAGGCTGACACCTGACACCTGAAACCTGACATCTGACACCAGACTCCTCATTGCGTGGTTTCCGGCAGTGATAGCCGCACTTTCGTCAGTTCCCCCACAAAGCTGCCAACAGCGACTTTGCTCTTGATTTTTACCGGAATATGGCGTGAATCCGCTGTCACCCAGACATGGATATTGGCGTCCTTGTCTTTCTCGAACACCCCTCCCACATCCTTCAGGTCCGGTTCAATCAGGAATGTATCGTATGTGCCTGCCGGCACTGTAATGGTTTCGCGCTTAACGATAGTCCCCCGGCCGATAACGCATTTTTTCCCATCCGAGACCGGGCGTTCAACAACGGTTATATTTTCAAGATCGAGGCTTCGCAGGTAATAGAAGACCGACAGGGGGTCGAATGCCCCGGACAACAGGTCAACAGGCGGTTTTTTTTCCCCATCGTTCATGTAGTGGGCCTGGTTGTTTGCCCAGTCAAAATCGACGACGATGTTTCGTCTGGTCCTGCCTTCCCGCTGTTTATTCTTATATCGGAGGGATCGGGTCATACCGGTATCCGTATAAGCGTCGATCCGGTCCCTGACTTTATAGAACAGGTCAAGGAAAGAATTCGATTCTGCGGTCATCACAAAGTGGAAGGCGGTTTCGCCGTTTATTTCCTCCGGGGGATCCACCCTTAAAACTGCTTCGCCCGCCGGAATGATGCCCCAACGAAGCAGAAATGTCAGCTTCTCTCCCGTTTGGAAAGGTTGTTCGGAAGCCTGTCCAGGCAAAGAAGACAGGAGAAGAATGCCAGTGAGCAGAAAGCTTAAAAGGAGTCTATTCATATGCCGGATCGTTTAGCATAGACGGCGATATTTGGCAAACGGACAAGTCGAATGCACCAGGACAATTGCATTTGTATCTGGGATTGAATTATTTAAACGACGAACGTCGAACGTCGAACTTCCAACATCCAACATCGAAAAAGGAATGCTGCCGATTTTGGATATTTTTAGATGCTTATATATTATAAATACAAGCAGATAGCTGCTAATCTCTTTTATCAGCGATGGAGCGAAGCGATTTCCGTATTCAATGTTGGGCGTTGGGCGTTGAACGTTCGATGTTCATTTGGTTACCCTCATGGTTTTCAATTGGCGTGTTTTCGTGCTAAAAGAGGCGCGTTTTTCAGCGACTTGATATTGTCTATAATATTTTGATGGATCTTGCGGGTAGGTTTGCTACGATGGAAATATGTTACAGGGAGACATGACATATGATGATTGTTGCGATTATTATTTCCCGATATAAGTCAACAGATGGAGAATTTTAAAATGAGATTCGTTGCAATTATTCCTTCCCGATATAAGTCAACGAGGTTTGAAGGGAAACCCCTGGCACTGATTAACGGACAGCCCATGATACAGCATGTATATGAACGAGTAGACGGTGCGGAGAGTATTTCGGATGTTTTTGTGGCTACGGATGACGAGCGGATAATGGCAGCCGTGCGTGGTTTTGGCGGCAAGGCGATTTTAACCTCCCCCGAGAACAGATCCGGAACGGACAGGGCAGCGGACGCCGCGGAAAAAATCGGACTCGCCATGGACGATATCGTGGTCAATGTCCAGGGAGACCAGCCCCTGATAGATTCGAGATGCCTCGATTCATTGACATTCCCCTTTTCAGAAATCCCAGATCTGAAGATGAGCACCCTTGCTTTCAAAATTGTGAATCCGAGGGAATTGACCGACCCGAAAGATGTAAAAGTCGTTTTCGATAACGATGGATTTGCCCTTTACTTTTCAAGATCTCCCATTCCCTGTTCCCGGGATAATGATGAGCCTTTTGATACCTATAAGCATCTGGGGGCGTATGCCTATACGAGGGGGTTTCTTGAAACCTACCGAAACCTGCCCGAAAGTCGGCTGGAGAAGATCGAAAAGCTGGAACAGCTCCGCGTATTGGAATTCGGCCACCGGATAAAAGTGATGGTTACCGAATATGATTCTCCGGAGGTTGATCTGCCGGAGGATATAGAGCGGATTGAGAGGGTGCTTGGGGCACAGGGAAAACGGATTTGAAAAAAGCAATGAAACCTCAAAAGATGAACGCCCAACATCGAACATCGAACGTCCAACGTTGAATATGGAGATCGCTCCGCTCCGTCGTTCGAAAAACCAAATTAAGATCAGCCCAGCCGCTCCATCCATTTTGGACGGAGTTTGATCAAAAAACTGCCACCTTAAAAACAACGGCAAGTTCTCTCGCAAAGCCGCAAAGATCGCAAAGTTTTAATAATTTTTTTTTGGTTTTTCTTGGCGATCTTTGCGGCTTTGCGAGAGATTCAGGTTGTTTACGAATGCGTTGAAAACCACTAAGGGTGACCGGAGTCAGAAATAAGCCAACATCAAAATACCTTTTTACGACCGATGTTCGATGTTCATTAGTTAATCCTTCGCCCCCTCCAACGGCGCCGAACCAAAAGGAGTTTCGGCCTCACCCGTCAGCTTGTCTCCGTCTATGGAGACCGTATAACCGACATCGAATGCGCCCATGGGGGTTTTGGTTTCAGCCCGCCATTGAAGTGTGTTTCCGTTGATGCTGCCGCCGGAAAAATCCGATGATCCCGAGTCGGTTTCCATGCTGCCGCTGAAGGTGTCTCCCGACGTTTCAATTGTCAGTTTCCCCTGCTGGGCGCCCATTGGCGTCTTTACTGTAACCGTATACGTGCCGTCAAATGACATTGTTGCCTCCTTTTTTAAATAGCCAGATTCGTTCGGGGTTGAATCAAATCAGCTGTTTTCACTGGGTAATATCCCGCTCGATAAGATCTCCGGGTTGAGAGGGTGTCGATGACGCGTCCGACGCCTCTTCACCGGGCACGGCGTCGGCCGCTCTGTCGTCCTGGATTTGATTGTCGCCCGGCGGTGATATGCCGGCTTTTATTTCCAGCGAGCGGAGCCTCAGTTCAAGTCGACGAATGGATGTGGCAACATTGGCAGACTGTTTCTCGCTTTGGTTTTCGGATGCTTTCAGAACATTTTCGATATGATCGATTTCCGTAAGAAGCTCTTTTTTAGAAGCTTTTTCAGCCTTAAGCGCATCGATAGCAAGTTTCAGCGATTTAATGTTATCCGAAATCTCCGTGGAGAGGGTATTCATCTCGGTCAGGCCGGCGTTGAGTTTGGCGGACATCACGGCGGTATCGGCGGTTACTTTTTTCACCTCTTCCGAAAGCGGGGAAAGCTGCTTTTTTATGTCTCCGAGCGTCTTGTCGAGTTTTTTCTGATCGGCTTTTGATGCTTTGAGCCCGGAAATGGCCTTGTCCGCTTTTTTCAGCGCTTTATCCAGGGAAGATACGGAGGCGCTCAAATCAGACCCGTTTTCGGTCAGCCCTTTTACCGATTCCTCCAGGGTGGAAAATTGTGTGGAAAGTGTCGTGAATTTGGATTGAAGATCTTCAGACAGATGACGTGTTTCCTGTGATCCGGTGCTGTGAAACGAAAGCAGCCTGTTTCGAATGTCCAGATATCCGAAGGCCATGGCCAGGATAATCAGGGCAACCAGGACGAATACTATCCAGTTAAGGTTACGGGAGGATTTTTCCCCCGTCTTTTTCTTGACGGGTTCCTTCTTTTTTTGCGGCGTACCCGCGCCATCCGGATCGATTGCGTCATCATCCAGGCTGATCTTGAATTCAGATATTGATTTCTCGTTCATAGTATACCTGTTATTCCCACTCGATGGTGCTCGGCGGTTTGGAACTGATATCGTATACGACCCGGTTAACGCCGGTCACTTCATTGATGATTCTATTCGATATTTTCCCGAGCAATGCATGGGGAAGTTTTGCCCAATCGGCCGTCATGGCATCCTTGCTGGTGACCGCGCGGATGGCGATGATGTTTTCGTAGGTCCGCTTATCTCCCATTACGCCGACACTCTTTATGGGAAGCAGGACGGCGAAGGATTGCCAGAGTTTTTTATAATAACCATGGGCTTTGATTTCTTCAATTAAAATGTCGTCGACTTCCCTGAGAATTGTCAGACGACGAGGAGTGATTTCGCCCAAGACGCGGATGGCAAGACCGGGGCCCGGGAATGGCTGACGCCAGACAAGTTCATCGGGAATATCCAGCGCGGTCCCGAGCTCGCGGACCTCGTCTTTGAAAAGATATTTGAGGGGTTCCACCAGCTTCAGTTTCATTTTTTTCGGAAGTCCCCCCACATTGTGATGAGACTTGATAACGGAGGAGGGCCCGCCAAAGGCGGACAGGGATTCGATGACGTCCGGATACAATGTCCCCTGTGCAAGAAATTCAGCGCCCTTGATTTTTTTGGCTTCGGCTTCGAATACCTCCATGAAGACGCGGCCGATAAGTTTTCGTTTCTTTTCAGGGTTTGTAACCCCGGCCAGAGTGGACAAGAAACGTTTTTTTGCATTGACGAAACGAATATTGATGTGAAGGTGTTGTTTCAGTACTTTTTTAAGCTTGATCGCCTCATCTTTTCGCAGGAGTCCGTTATCGACGAAAATAGCGGTCAGTTGATTTCCGATGGCCTGATGGATCAGGACCGCCGTGACGGTTGAATCGACACCGCCGCTCAGGCCCAGAATCACCTTTTTGTCACCGACGGTCTCTTTAACTTCAGAAACGGCTTCCCGGGAAAAGGATGCCATGGTCCAGGAACGCTTGCATCCGCACACATCCTTGAGAAAGTTGCGAAGCATTTTTTTGCCGTGCTGCGTATGTTCCACTTCGGGATGGAACTGAAGACCGTAGAGCTTTTTCCGTGGGTGCATGGTGGCGGCCACCCGTGTGTTTTTGGTGAATGCCGTAATCTGAAACCCTTTTGGAAGGGTTTCGATGGAATCACCATGGCTCATCCAGCAGGTGGAGGCATCTGAGATCCCTTTGAAAATAAGCCCGGTTTTTTTGACTTTCAGTTCGGCAAACCCGTATTCCCTTTGTTTAGAACTTTTTACCTCACCTCCCAGGGAATTGATCATAAACTGCATGCCATAACAGATACCGAGAACGGGAATGCCGAGATCGAAAATCCGGGCATCGACCTTGGGGCTGTTCTTTTCATAAATACTGGCCGGTCCGCCGGAAAGGACAATGCCTTCAGGGTTCAGTGCCTGAATCTCCTCGATGGAGATGCCGGGCGGTTCTATTTGACAATACACACGGTGTTCGCGTACGCGACGGGCAATCAACTGATTGTATTGTGAGCCGAAATCGATAATCAATATCATGGTGGTTCGTTCCTGTGCGGATAAATTCGTTATGGGGTACATGTCTTCAATTGCTTTAGGAATCTGAATATGTTAGACACGACAGGAAATGTCAACCGTATTTTAAGGTTGTCAAAAGTTACCTGGTCGACAGCAGGTTCTCTTTGGGTGTTGTTGGAATGACTCACGCAGTTATACAAATATATGAGGTCCAGGAGTGCGGTGAAGCGGAAGCGCTTATGGAGATAGGGGTGGATCACATCGGAAGTGTGCTGATGTCTCCGGATTTCCATGGGAAGAACCCATTGTCTGAAACCCTGTCTCTCGTTTCCCGGTGCGGAAAACGAAGCAGCCTGATCCCCCTTTTCCAGGATGTGGAGCATATTTCCCGGTCCCTTGATTATTTTAGGCCCGACATCGTCCATTTTTGTGAAGGATTGTGTGGCGGAAATGGCGGCACCGCGTGCCGAGACGAGGCCCTGGAACGTCAGCAGTTCATCCGGGATCGTTTCCCGGAGATACGGATCATGCGTTCGGTCCCCATCGGGCAGGCCGGTCATTCGCAACGGGTACCGACGCTCGAGATCGCCCGGATGTTCGAGCCGTTCAGTGATTTTTTTCTGACGGACACGTTGCTGGCGAATGGGTCGGAAAATCCGGATGACGAACAACCCGTTGCCGGTTTTATCGGAATTACGGGAAAAGTGTGCGATTGGGATGTGGCGGCGGAACTTGTCCGCGAAAGTTCGATACCGGTTATTCTTGCGGGCGGTATTTCACCGGAGAATGCGGCGGACGGATTCAGACGGGTGCGGCCGGCGGGTGTCGACAGCTGCACACTGACAAATGCGGTTAATGAAAAAGGCAGACCGGTCCGGTTTCGTAAGGACCTTGACAAGGTCAGGCGGATGGTAGACGCCGTCCGCCGGGTCGAATAACAGAAGATTTAAGAAACAGAGGCGCCATTTTCAAAACGTTTCCCATCCATACAACGGTGCGATAGCGCAACGCAAAGATGGGATTATAAGGAGTGTTTTGAGATTGGCTGAGAGGAGTAACCGAATATGTATTTGAGTGGCGATCTGAGAAAGGGCTTGAAAATCGAGATAGACGGAGATCCCCATGTGATCGTGCAGTTTGAATTTTCAAAGCCCGGCAAAGGCCAGGCGCTCTATAAGTGCCGGCTGAAAAACATGATTACGGGCGCACAGTTCGACAGGACCTACCGGTCCGATGAAAAATTCAAAGAGGCCAACCTGGAAGAGCATGATATGGAGTACTTGTACTCCGATGGGGAAAATTACTGCTTCATGAACACCAGCAACTATGAGCAGGAATTCCTGACTGCCGATCAGGTCGGGGATGCAAATAATTTTCTGAAGGAAAATACCGTATGTAAGGCGCTTTTCTTTGATAACAGACCGATCGGACTTACCCTGCCGAATTTTGTGGAACTTCGGATCGAGCATGCGGAACCGTGGGCAAAAGGAGATACGGCTTCAGGCAGCACAAAACCGGTTACGCTGGAAACCGGCTATGTCATTCAGGTGCCGCCGTTCATCGAAGAAGGGGAATTGGTCAAAATCGATACCCGGTCCGGTGAGTATGTGGAGCGGGTGAAAGGATAGGTGTAGAATGGGGGATCGTTATGAAATGGGCGACAGTAGCGTAACAGTATCGATCATCCCTAAATTTTACCGCGCCGCCGTACTTCTGTGCGGTGTTGTTGCTTTCTGTTTCAGCGGTTGCGCGGGGACAGAGAACTCCAGGTTTTATACACTCGATTATCTGGCGATGGCATCTTCCGGATCGCCGGATGCCGGGAGTTCCGGGGTTTCCATTGGAATCGGTCCGGTTCAACTGCCGGAATATTTGAACCGGCCGCAAATCGTAACCCGGACCGACAGGTATAAAATAAATGTCGCTGAATTCGACAGGTGGGCGGCCCCGCTGGATGAAGCCTTCTCAAGGGTATTGGCGGAAAACCTTTCCATCCTGCTTTCCACGGACAGGGTATCTGTCTATCCCCGGCAAACTTCCCGCCGGTTTGACTATCAGGTCCCGATCGAAATTATACGGTTCGACGGCACTATACCCGGTGATGCGAATCTTATGGTCCGCTGGAGCTTATTGAAAGAAGGAAAAGAGACCCGGATAACCATGAAGAAGTTTCATGGTGGAAAACCGATCGCGGGGCAAGGATATTCAGGGCTTGTTTCGGCCATGAGTCTGGGTATTTATGATTTGAGCCGGGAGATTGCCAATGTTATACTTACGGACAGACAGGGTACACATGCCACTGAAGATTGAAGCTGCTGGATGCTGTTCAAAATTCCAAGTCAATGTCATTAGTTTAAGCTGATATGTTTTTTTTACCGCCCGCTACGCTCAAGATCGCAAAGAGGCGCAAAGAAAAGATTTTATATTTGCCGTAGACGAAACGGCAAATAAAAACCTTGTTGCCTGCGGCAAAGTATCTTCCCGGAGGGATTGCACTGATTGTATTTCGCGGTAGCGAAATGCAATTGAACTCTTTGTAGTTTATAGCCGCTTTTGAGCGGCCTTTGCGGTTCTTGGCGTCCTTGAGCGAAGCGGGCGGTAAAATTTCTTTAGCCGTCAATCAGGTCGCTTGAAGAGGAAAAACTCGAATAGGGGACGAGCGCTGATGCATATCGCGCTGCTGAAAAATACGGTACAAAAATATGCCTGGGGCTCAAAAACGGCGATCCCCGAGCTTCTCGGACAGACTCCGGATGGAGACCCCCAGGCGGAGCTTTGGATGGGGGCGCACCCGAAAGCCCCGTCAGAGGTAGATATCGATGGCCGTCTGATCTCCCTTGCGGAGCTGATCGATAAACAGCCGGAATCGATTCTGGGGAAAACCCCCGCCCGAAAATTCGGCAACAAATTGCCCTTTCTGTTAAAAGTGCTGGCCGCGGCGGCGCCGCTTTCCATCCAGGCACATCCCGATAGAAAACAGGCCCGGGAAGGTTTTCTTCGTGAAACGGCCGCCGGCATCTCCCTGGGTGCAAGAAACCGGAATTATCGGGACAGCAATCATAAGCCCGAGTGTATCTGCGCATTGACGCCCTTTTGGGCCTTGAACGGTTTTAGAAAAACAGAGGAAATACGCTCCTATTTAAATCGACTTTGTCCGGATACACTCTCCGATGAACTGGCGCGGCTTTCACATCAGCAAAATCCACACGGACTAAAGCGGTTTTTTCAGAAACTGATGACATTACCCGCTGATGAAGTACTTTTCATCGTGAAAGAAGCTGTCACACGAGCAAAAGCGTTCGACGATCCGGATCCGGTATTTCGATGGATAATAAAACTCCATGACAGCTATCCGAAGGACATCGGCATACTGTCACCGGCCATACTGAATCTTGTTCTTCTGAATCCCGGAGAAGCCATGTATTTATCCGCCGGTCGTCTTCATGCATATTTCGAAGGCCTGGGGATAGAACTCATGGCCAATTCCGATAATGTTTTACGGGGGGGACTCACAAATAAACATATCGATGTACCTGAGCTTTTAAATGCGCTTTGCTTTGAGGAAACCGTTCCCGAGATTCTCACGCCGATGCAACAAGGACCCTGTGTCAGAATCTACAGGACACCCGTGGAAGAATTCTTGCTCTCCGAGTTGTCGGTTTCCGGGGATGCTTTCTATCTCAGTCCGGTCGATCGGAGTATTGAAATTCTGCTGTGTGTCGAGGGCACGGCCAATATTCTTGAGATTCCGTCGAACCGGGAGACAGCCATCTCGAAGGGTGTCTCTCTGATGATTCCGGCAATGGTGGACCGGTACCGAATAGAGGGCGATGCGGTTTTTTACAGGGCGTCCGTGGGGGGACGCTTGGATAAAAACCTTGACATATGAAATTGAAGCTCCTATTG
>CAXXKH010000017.1:0-84599 GCA_963677545.2 Desulfobacterales bacterium
AGGGTCTGGGCCGATTTAAATAAGCAGGAACAAAAGTGGCTGCAACAGGCAGTTGACGAGTCCGTTTCTTATGAACGAAAACTCTGGATCGCAGCCGAAGAGAAATCCCTGGAAACCGTCACGGCCGGTGGTGTCGTCGTTTCCTATCCGGACAAAAAACCGTTCCGGGATGCGGTGAAGCCCATGTGGGATAGATTTCTCAATGCTGAAAACAAGGAGGATCAGGCCATCGGGGCATTGATCCGACAGATTCAAGAGATTCAATAATATGGGAAAACTAAAAAGGATACTGGATAAAACGTTAGAAGTACTGCTGATGGTCTCTGTGGCCGTACTGGTTGTCGATGTCCTGTGGCAGGTCTTTACAAGGTTTGTCATCGGGAACCCCAGCAGCTGGACCGAAGAGCTGGCAACATTTCTGTTGATCTGGGTGTCTCTCCTGGGAGCCGCCGTGGCCCTGGGACGCGGCGCCCACCTGGGCATCGATTATTTTACGCACAAACTGCCGGAACGGTGTCGTATTCAAACCGAACTGTTTGTGTTCGCAGTCGTAAGCATCTTCTCCCTCCTCGTTATGGTCGTGGGAGGAACCCGTCTCGTCATGCTGACACTGGCCCCTTGAGCAGATCTCGGTCGCCCTGCATATCCCCATGGGCTATGTCTATCTGGCCATTCCCATCAGCGGTGCGTTTCTGGTGCTGTATGGCGTGATCGGCCTCATGGAACGATTCACCCAACTTAAAAAAGGAAGTCGCTCTGTGAGTTTTCCTATTCTGGTTCTGGTCGTTTCGTTTGTTGTATTGCTGGTGCTGAATGTTCCCGTGGCCTTCTGCATGGGCATAGCAACTGTGCTGTCCATTATTACCATGGGTGACCTTCCCGCCTTTGTGGCCGTGGCGCATAAAATTGCTACGGGCATCGACAGCTTCGCCCTCCTGGCGATTCCCTTCTTCATACTATCGGGTCTTCTCATGGGCCATGGCGGTATTGCACGTCGGCTGATTGACTTTGCAAATGTACTGGTAGGCCGTTTCCGAGGGGGATTGGCCCTGGTGAACATCCTGACCTGTATGCTCTTCGGTTCCATTTCAGGATCGTCCGCGGCCGCCGTCTCCAGCGTCGGCGGATTCATGATTCCGCTTATGAACAAACGGGGATATGAGAACAATTTCAATACCGCCGTGACCATTACCGCCGCGACAACCGGTCTCCTGATTCCGCCCAGCAATATTATGATCGTTTACTCATTGGCGACAGGCGGTATCGTCTCTATTGCCGCCATATTTATGGCAGGGGTGATTCCGGGCATTCTAGTAGGTCTGGGCCTGATGATAGTGGCTGCCGTTATCTCTATCAGGAATCAATATGGCGGCAGCGAAAAAACTGTTTCGGGAAGCCAGGCCTTTATCACCTTTCTCCGGGCAATCCCCTCCCTGCTGCTTGTGGTCATTGTATTGGGCGGTATTCTATTCGGCGTCTTCACCGCCACGGAGGCCTCTGCCGTTGCTGTACTCTATTCTTTCATCCTTGCGGTCCCGGTTTATAAAGAAGTAAAGATAAGGGACCTGCCGGATATCCTGCTGCAATGTGGTGTCACCACCTCTGTTGTGTTTCTGCTAATCGCGACAAGCATGGCCATGAGCTGGGTTCTGGCTGCCGAGAACGTGCCCCAGGATATCAGCCGCGGCCTGCTCGCCCTGACGGAAAACAAGGTTGCTTTATTGCTCATGATCAATACTCTGCTGTTGATCGTGGGGACCTTTATCGATATGACACCGGCGGTTCTGGTTTTCACCCCCGATTTTTCTACCTGTCTTAACAGGCGTGGGAATTCACCCCCTGCATTTCGGCATCATCATGATCATGAACCTGTGTATCGGCCTCTGCACGCCGCCCGTCGGGACCTGTCTGTTCCTCGGGTGCGGCATTGCCAATACCACGGTAACAAAAATAATCCCGAGAATACTGCCTTTTTTTATCGCAATGATCGTAACCCTGATCATTTGCAGTTACATCCCGGCACTGTCGCTCTGGTTGCCGGATGTATTGGGACTATTGAAGTAATTTGGGTTATGAAAAACAATTCACCACGAAACACGAAGGACACGAAGAAACACAGAAAGAAAGTGAGTCTCCTCTCGCATAGCGAGAGGCCTCAGGAAGCTCCCCCGAGGGGGGCTAAAACACAAACTGATGAACGTCGAACATCGAACGTCCAACATCGAACTTCGAATAAGGTATGCATCGTTTTAAACGAATTTTCCAAACAGAGGTCATTTTAGTTTCGCTCCTGTGGATAATACTTTACACTGCGGCAGCAGATGCAGCCAACGGAAAGATTCTTTTTCCCGGGCACAACGCCACGGGTGTGAACCCCGACACCCACTTGAAACTGACCTTCGAGGATACACCCATACTCGGCAATTCCGGGTGTATCCGTATCTATGATGCGGCGGATAACAGGCTGGTGGATGTGCTCGATTTGAGCATCCCATCCGGGAAAGCCCTACCCACAACCAACGACTACCAGCTGACAATCATCAGCGGGTTTACCGACGGCTTCCGTTTTCACCTCGTGATCATCAGGGGCAATACGGCGGAGATTTACCCCCACCACAATCTTCTCGAATACGACAGGACCTATAGGGACTGCTGCTGAATGGTGAAAAATTCATTATCACCAATGTCACCATTAAGGGTTCGGGAGATACCCTGCAGTCGAACGGCTCCGCGGGACAAACAAAACGCTCTTTATCCTGATTAACATCCGAGGTTGAAAGTTTGTTACTGAGAGACTCTTTATCGTCCCCCCGAAGGCTTTCAGCGATCCTGAGCCCGGCGTCTATATCACCTGCACTTTTTTGCGCAGAACGTTTGTTCCCTCCACCTTGCGGTTGCCGTGTAATTCTATTCAATGTAGTGGTAGCAGCTAAAAAATCGTTATTAATAGTCATTGTCATGGCACAATTCCTTTCATAGCAAAAAGATTACGGTGAAAATCGCTGTAGCAAGGCAGGATTGTCGGTGAGGGATAGCCGGTAAGGTAAAAAGCGGACGATCCTTTGAAGACCTGTACCCATTCAATTACCCGAAAACCACTATTTTCGACGATTGGCAACCCTGCCACCATTCCACCTGCTTGGAGTAGGTCAGCGGTTTTGCGCCCCATCCTTTCGGATGGTCTGCCTTTTTCAATCGAACTTTTCTATATCGGCAATAGCTGATGAATTCTTAAATGTTTTTTTGTTCATCACTTGAACCGGCTTGTAAAAGCCTGTCCGCTTCACCCCTATCCAACCAGAATCTATATCTTTTTCTATTTCTGCATATAGTGAGATGCCAATAATCAGTGGAAATGTGATACAATACCATTCATCCAACTTTCGCCATACGATTGATATTTGTTTTTTATACGAAAGGAGACAACATGAAGGAAAGTATTGGCGCCATCGATGCATTAACGGCTTCTGCCGTGCAAGCAGTGAGAACAGTTCTCGAAACCAACACAAACCTGCCGATAAAAGCCTCCTCAACCGTTCAGAAGGTTCCCAAGGTCAGCATGAGACCCGGTATTAGTGGTTTTGTCCCGTTTACCGGGGATTATAACGGGTTGGTCGTGATGAATTTTTCCGCGAGCGCCGCCATGCTGCTATATAGAAGCTACATGATGTCCATGGGGCTTCCCGAGGATGAGTTGGCCAAAGAGTATACGAATGTAGAAGTTCCTGACAGCATCGGAGAGATGATGAATCAGATCATGGGAAAGGCCATGAAGCTGACTGCGGATTCTTACGACCTCTCGGCATTTTGCAGCCAGCCGAAGGCCATGTCTCTCAATTGCTCCATCATCCTTACAATTGAGACCGATTATCGGGAACACAGGCGGCTCTCTTTTTCTATCAACAACGAACAGTTCTATCTTGAGATCGCCATGGAGTCTTCGGAATTTATTCAACGGGTATAAAATACAATCGATTTCTATGAATTATTCTTTGCCAGCGTGATAACCTTCCCGAACACCCTCATGAAATTTTCGCCCCATATTTTGCTCAGATCATCTCTGCTGTAACCCCGACGCAGCAACTCGGCGGTAATATTCGGCAATTCGGAAGCATCCCTGCAGTCCCTCAGGCCGCCCCCTCCGTCAAAATCGGTACCGATACCGACGTAATCGATGCCGATCAGCTTGACGGCATGATCGATGTGATCCACGAAATCCTTTACGGTTGCCAGGTCACCGGGATACTTCGCTTCAAGGGCCAGCCACTCCGCCGTGTATTTATCGCGAACTGCTTTGTCAGTAATCTCGTTCCATTTGCCGTATTTCTTTTCCAATGCGGCATAATCTTCTTTCTTTTGCGGATTATCCGGCGGTGTTTTCACATAGGCGCTGAGAATGCACATCTGGACGACGCCACCATTCTTTTTTAACCTGAGCAACATTTCGTCGGTCATGTTACGGGGATTGTCGCAAACAGCACGAGCGCTGGAATGGCTGGCGATAACCGGCGCATCGCTCAGTTCCATAACGTCAAAAAAAGCATTATCAGAGATATGCGACACATCGATGATCATCCCCAGGTCATTCATCCGCTTTATGACTTTTTTGCCGAACTCGCTCAAGCCGACATGCTCGAGGCCATCGTTTGCGGAATCACAGATATCGTTATTTTTGGTGTGGCACAGCGTAATATAGCGTATACCCATATCATAGTATTTGTTTACATTGTTGATATCCTTGGCAATGGGGAATCCATTTTCCAGCCCCATAAAGGCCGTCAGAAGATTCTCCCGCCTGTTCGCAAACGCCTCTTCCGGCGTCGTGGCAAACCGGATGACGGAAGGATTCGTGTTGCACATCCCCTTCACGGCACGTATCATCTCCGCCGCTTCTTTCTGTACACTCAAATAATTCTCTTCCGTCCGCTCCCGCTGCCCGACAAAAACGGCAAAAAACGCCGCGTCCAATCCGCCTTTTTTCATCCGCGGCAGGTCGACACGACTGTTCTTATTACCATCCGGGGAATGTTCTTCCGCGACACTCCAGCCATCATTCACCATTAGCATCGGCGTATCGATATGAGTATCGATCGCGAAAATCTCTTCATGTATTTTGCGAGCTTCAGCATGATAGTCACGCTCATCCCGGGCTTTAGTACAGCCAAAAAAAAGAACAATCCCAACCAACGCTAAAAGGCCAAAAACGACTCTCATCTGAGTTCCTTTCGGTCAGCGGCTATTCAGCCGTTATGTCATAGTCCAGCTTTCGTTCCCAGGTATCCGGCATTGAACGTGGAAGGAATCCGTCGGCGATGACCACGCGTTTCTTGATCAGCCACTTACCGTCTTGTTTAACGAGTTTGTCGTATTCGCGCCCCTGATCATAAAGCGCCGGCGTCTCGAAAGCGGTCACATTCACTGTGCCTGTCCAGATCATCCGTGCGGTCGCGGTATCGCCATCGACTTTGACGATGGGATTATTGAGCAGAGTAAATTGTTTTTTCATTGTTCGCGCCTCCTTCTGACGGGCAGCCTTCCTCCTAAAATGAAGACTGCTTTGTTTTTCAAACGTATGATCTGCTGTTGGAAACTTTCTCTTCAAAGGAAATTATATGCCAGTATTACAATAGGTTGTCAAGGATGAATTATCACTGAAACGCAGTGACAAAACGAATTAAAGTCCAACAATTGCATATCTTTGTGATAAGACCGTAAAGACAGTTGGTAATAGCATACGTGGGAAGCGGAACCTCTAAAATTTTTTAAAAATAACGAACCATTCCGGGCTCTGTGGTGTTTACTAACCAGAGAGGGCATTTTTCGGCATGACTGAATACGAATATATAACACATCAACAGTCGCTGACGGCATTTGCATCCACCATAACCCGTGACTGGGAAGATGCCTGTGATGTCGTTCAAGATGTGTTTGCGGAATGTCTGAGATTAAATGTCAAGCCTAACCGCGAATACCTGTTCCGTTCAGTCCGAAACCGGTCTTTGAACGTTATCCGTTCCAGAAACCGTCTGCAACGGATGCTGGAAAAATTGAATGATTTTGTCCAGGTGTTGAAGCAGGTGATCAGCACATCCGCCGAGACCGGGATTATCGAAGACGTCCTCAACCTGCCGGATCATCACAAGGAAGTGGTTTTACTGCGGATACATTCAGGCCTGACGGTAACTGAAGTCGCTTCCGTACTCGGTATCCCGGAAGGAACGGTTAAAAGCAGGCTGAATACGGCTTTAAAGATATTGAGAAAACGTTTGGAGAACAGAAACAATGACTGAACTCAACAAATACACCGATGATGAATTAATCGCCCACCTTATGGGAGAGGGCGATCAGGAGACACGTGAAGAGCTGTCCAGGGCAACCGATCTGAATCGTGAACTTGCCGATCGCCTGACCACGCTGGGCAACCTTAGGGATCAACTGCGCCTGTTACCGGTCGAAACATTTTACCGGCGGAAGGTTCGGACATCGCCTTTATCCATGCTGCTGAGGGTGGCAATCCTGGCAGGTGTATTTTTCGGGGGCGCCCTGATGCAATCGGAATTTTCTATTCTTGATGGACAAGTGGAACCACCGGCAGTGATTCAATCAAGTATATCCGGTGATTTCCCCGCGCCTTCCACGATTGTTATATAAGGAGGATTATTATGCTCAAACTTAAACTTTTCATTATTGGTATTTTCCTGGCATCTCCGCTCCTGGCCGGTTCCGCGGAATTCGATAAAAAAATGTTCGATAGTATTATTGAAACCGTACGTGAGAACGCGCGATATGATTTAAGCGATAATGAAATTTACCGGGGCGCCGTTCAGGGCGTCATGCAGGTACTGGAAGAAAAAAACAAAGGCGTATCCGATCGCGAAACAGCCCGGCTGATATTTGGCGGGAACGATCGGAACACATTGCTCAACCCGGCACAGGCTGAGAACCTCGGAATCAACACGAGAGGCAGTTTTGCGGGTATTGGCGTGGCAATCGAGTATAAATCCGGAGATGGCATGCCCAACCCGATCATCAAGAAGGTGATGGAAGGCGGCGGGAAAAAAGCCGGGGTACGAAAAGATGACCAGATACTGAAAATCAACGGCAGGCCGGTAGCGGAATTCGGAACCCTGTTTGCTATCATAAACGAAATACGTGGCCCGGTCGACACAAGGGTCGCACTCACCCTGTTGCGAAAAAGTGAAGTAATCGATGTCGAAGTGACAAGGGAAACCGTAAAGATTGAAGCCGTCGAGAGCCGTATATTACCCGGCGGCATCGGTTACATAAAGCTGAAAAATTTCTCCGAAACAGCCGCCCGGGATTTTGACCGGGAATTGAAAAATTTCCAAAGGGAAAAAGCCGACAGAATTATTCTAGATTTGAGGAATAATTTTGGCGGAATTTTACAGACCGGCACCGAGATCATGGGCTGTTTCACGAAGAAGAATGACATACTGTTTCAGGAGCAGAAAAAGACTGGAACTGAACTGAAACCGTTTCGAGCAGTCGCAAACGGTGCTGCCGCGGATACAGACGTCGTCGTCCTGGTGAATAATGGTACCAGGAGTGTAGCGGAAGCCATGGCCTCAATGTTCAAGCACCGGGAAAATTCGAAAGTTATCGGCATGGCTACATTTGGGAAGGCAAGCGTCGAAGATGTGTTCAACCTCAGTGGTAATTATCGAATGTTGATAACCGTAGGGATGTTGTATGACAGTGACGGCAATACCTGGCACGGAACCGGGGTCAATCCTGACATCGTTGTCCCGGAATCGGAAGATGAAACCGATAACCTGCTGGATATGGCGATCGATTACGTTAAACGAATCTAATCCGGCTGATGGGGAGTCGAATCGGTGGCCAAAGGGATGAAAAACCGAAAAATGCTTCCCTCACCCCGTTTGTTTTCTACGGTAATACCCCCGTTGTTTACTTTTACGATCCCCAGCACAACCGCCAAATCGAGCCCCCGTCCCGTACACTTGGTTGAAAAAAAAGGATCAAATATCTTCTCGAATGGAGATATTTGCGTCCTCCCAGCTCGACACCGCTGCTGAACATTTCGACATCCCGCAGCGAACCGTCCGCCAATCGGTGCTGGAAATTAAAATGGATTTTTTTATGGTCCATGGTATTTTTCATGGACTTTTTTATTTCTTCTGGAGATTTTGTGTTAATCTGCTGAATATTCATTTTAGCCAGAGTTTTACGAGACCATCCGTAGAACTCCTCAGCGGCATGGTTGCCGGCTATGATACGACCGGTCGCGGGATCAATAATGAGCTTCACAGCAGCGTGATGATCAAACAGATTCCGACCGGGTAAATATGACTTCGGCCTCCGGATCAGGGTAGAGCGCAAAATAGTTTTTTCCAATCATATCTTCGGGTTTGTATCCGCACGTTTTCGCATATGCCTCATTGACATGAACAAAGTTGAACTCCGTATCCAGGTAAACCAGGTGCGAGTTTTTGCTCCATTCATTACGGACTGCAGCAGGTCTCGCTCGGAAAGGAGCTTCATCTCAGCCTGTTTGCGCTCAGTAATGTCGAGGGCATAGACGTTAACCCGCTCTCTGGAGGCTGGCGCAAATGATAGTGAAAAGAATCTGTCAACGATTTTCATCTCGTTTGTTGACGGCTTCTGGGTCTTGAGAGTCTTGGCCACTATTCCCGTCCAGGTTTCATTCAACGGTTTTTCATCGGAATAACCAAGTTGTTTCAACAATTTTGCGCTGGAAGGATTTGAATAAAGAACGCGGCCATCGTGTGCCATCTGAAGCACTGGATTGGGGTTTTCGGAGGGAAAATTGGAGAGGCGTTTCATTTCTTCCAGAATATGGGACAACCCCCTTCCTTCAGAAACACCATGTTTTCCTTCTTCCCTTTCCCCGGACCTGTTTTACATTCTGTGTCGTCCAGGCGGATCTGCTCATCAAACATTGCATTACCCCTTCAACTGGTGAGGATAGTTGAGAACCACGAGATCTAATTATCCTGAAAAACTCATTGGCTGTGTATAAATATATCAAGATTTATGCCAGCGAAAGGGGACTTCCGATACGCTTTTATTGTCAGCAGGTTATGTGATTATCACCGGGACAAGTTAACATGACAAATGTTTAAGGCTCTATTGACCAGCACCGACAAATGCTCTGGATACTGCCTTGGGGAGCACGAACTGAGATCATGCCCTGCCAAGTGCGATTGTGATTTCGCAAGGGAAGTGGTGCAGATAATAAATGATTGGCCTAAGATGGATTCTTATGAAAAGCGATAATCTCCTAAAAACAGTCGGTGAAGCCGTTGACCAGATCATCACAGATGAGGTCCATCGATGATACTTGGAAAAATATAACGACCGCTCAATTTACATTTCAATAGGAAGGCGAACACCAGTGAACATCATTGATGAAGGAATCGGGCCGCTGTTTATGGATCCCGACCCCGATACCGCAAGGAATTTTTTTAGAAAAAAGAGCCGAAAGCTTGATAAAAAGCTAATGGGTTTGAAGGAGGCCATATCGAAATTTATCCATGACGTCGATTATATAGCCATCGGCGGTTTCGGTGCTAACCGGACTCCAGTGGCTGCCTGCCACGAAATCGTACGACAGAAACGAAAAACCTCGGTTTCGCCGGGAACACCGCCACCCACGATATGGAAATCCTCATCGCTGGCGAAGTCTTTGACCGTCTCGACGTTGCCTATGTGGTGGGTCTGGAGGCCAGGGGGCTTTCTAAATGATTTCGGCTCCTTCTGCTGGCGCATGATGGTCATGAAAACAGCGGCTTTGAACTGCTGAAGGCCGATAAAATTTCGGAAACTCTGCCCCCCGACGGAAGAGGAACTCAGACTGCTTCGGGAAGAAATCGATCCATATCGTTATGTTGATCGGACGGGGATAGAGCGATAAAAAGTCTCTATTTCACACAAACCGCATCGAAAATAAGAGCTTGTTTATTGCGCTGCCGGCTAATGTTATTTCGGTTCGTATGCGCAAAAACCCAAACGTGAGCTTATACGAGGGTGGTCTCTGCAAGTATCCGGACGGTTCTTATAAATCTTGCATTTTCGACTCATTGGGTCGAGATAGAGGCAATCTTTATTGGCAAGCCGAACGAGTATAAAAATCTGTTCTTTAAAGTATAAATGCTCAATCACTCCATCTTTTTTCAATTTTTTTGCCAGCTTCTTGATTGGTTCGTCCGCTTCAAATTCTGTAATAACACCCATTCGAATCAAATCCGGTATTTTCACTTCCACCGGCATTGTGCAACAATTTGCTCTACATTTGGAGCAAAGCCGCTGTCTATATTTTGTCCAGGTGGAGATCTCATCGACATCTACCCGTCTTTTTTTATTTCCCATTTAATTGACCCTACCTATTTAATTTCTTCTGCGATAATGCCGTATTTTACGGTTACGCCTGCTCCGGATATTCCAACGTATCTGCCCAAATCAACTCCGCTTTTTCCCGTCATTTCCCGGCTAATATAAATCGCCACATCTCGGGCAATGTCTCCCTTTTTCCCTTAAGATGCATCCCTCTCGTCACTCTCGTTCTTATATAAGATATCTTTATCCATTTTTCCGTGCTTTTCGTGGACAATTTGTTTAAGGTTTTCCGACCTCTGACTTCGTAGTGAGATAATTCTTTTGTTTTTGGAAATAAAAAAAGTACGCTTTAGCCGGATGAACCATAATTGGGAGCTATATGAATTGCACTTTTACTCTTGATAAACCCAACAACCTAGGCAACCGAATACTTGGGTGGTATTGATATGAGCATATGCACATGGTCCGGCATCATATGCCCTTCCAAAACCTCACATTCTCTATTGCAAGCCAACTCTTTGAATATCTGTCCAGGTATATAATGTCTTTTGGCTTTATTTATCGCCTTGACTCTCAACAAAAACCGCGCCTGCCTTTACTGGATCAAAACCTTCCGGCCACTTAGTAGAAGAATCATATGCAGTTTTCTGACATTACATGATCGTTACCAAGATTAAAATCTCCCAATCAGCCTTGAAGCCGCGTATGCGGTGCTGGTTGCGTAAAGAATGTTTGCGGCTTTCCGGCATTCGCCGATCATGTGGAAGTCCTTTGCGCAGCGGCTGAATTTCAAAGCTTCGTCATGGAGAGGTTTCATACCGACGGCATGAATCACCGCGTCAGCGGCATAAAACACCTCGCCATCCGGACCCTGGCATTTTACCCCATCTCCGGTTATCTCAACAGCCTTCGTATTAAAATGGATGGGTATATTTTTCTGCGTTATCATATCGATAACGGCGCTCTTGTGCGTGCTGTTGCCGCCGTCGCTTATATCACCAAGCATTTCAACGATTTCGGCGTCGATTCCGAATTCTTTAAGATAAATAGCCAGCTCTGTGCCGACGAAACCAGCCCCGAGAATGACAACTCTCCCTTTGACAAGCGATGGGTTTTTGAACACATCAATCGCCTGATACACTTTGCTTCCGTTTATCCCCGGAACATTCGGTGTTACTGGATCTGAACCGACTGCCGCTATAATGACATCAGGATATTCCGCCTGCGCGTATTCCGGTGTCACCTCCGTATTCAGTCTCAGGTCAATACTCGATTTCGCTATCGCCGCCCGTTGTAGTAATACGTAATTATGCAAATTTTGCTTAAACGGCACCTCGGTTTCGCACAGCATTTTCCCACCGAGTTCGCCACTTTTTTCACATAAAACCACATCATGTCCGTATTTAGTCGCCGTAAGCGCGGCCTGCATTCCGGCTATACCGCCGCCGATAACGAGTACACGCTGCTTTTCAGGTGTGGGAAGTGCCCTGAACACCTCACGTTCGCGGCCTATTTCGGGATTGATGGCGCAAATGAGGTCACCGTGCCTCACTCCTTCGGCAAAGCAGGTAAGGCAACGCATACACTTGCGTATCTCATCGACACGGCCGCGCCGCACCTTATTCGGGAAATCGGGGTCGCAGACCAGCCCGCGCCCCATATAAATAATGTCCGCTTTACCCGATGCGAGGATTTGCTCCATTAGATAAGGGTCGCTCAGACCGCCGACTGTACCGACAAACGATTGTTTTACATGCTTTTTGACTTCCGCCGCGCAGTCGACGTTAACGCCATCGGGATAAAACATGCTAACTTGAGTGCGCGATAATGTTTCAGCTCCGAATCTTTCGATCGCGCCGACAGAAACATGGATTATATCCGCGTGCCCATCAAGCTGCTCGGCTATCCGGCAGCCTTCGTCAATGCCATATCCGTCTTTTACGACTTCACTGCCGCTGATTCGAATTTCAACAGGGAAATCCTGACCGCAGAGTTGCTTAATCTTATCGATTGCCATGACGGCGAAACGGCAGCGGTTTGCCGGATTGCCTCCCCATCTGTCAGTTCTGGTGTTTATGGTCGGCGACATAAACTGCTGCAGGCCGAAGCCGTGGGCGCCATGCAGACATACCATATCAAAATCAGCGTTTTTCGCCGCAAGTGCCGCGTTTCCAAACTCGTCTATAATTTGCAGGATTTTCTCTTCAGGCATGGCCGCGACTTTCTCTCCGAATCGCGGAGCCATATCGACCGGTCCCCATGCGGGCTTACCCGGTCCCGTATACATACGGGCATGGATACCGGAAAAGCACAGCTCTAAAACAGAGACGGCTCCTTGACGTCTTATTGCGCTTGCCAGACGCGGGTAGTTATAATTACTCATTCGTGTGATTTCACGGGGATATATCCCTTCCCGATAATCCTCAGGATCTACGTCGACTTCTCCATATGTGATTGCCGCCGCGCCGCCCATAGCCTTCCTTTCAAAATATGCGACCGCTTCAAGCGAAGGTTGACCATCGCGTATAACTTCAGCTGAGTTAACCGGTGCCGCGCACATCCTGTGACGGAATACTACATTTCCTATTTTCAGTGGGGATAACAGGTGCGGAAACGATTCAAATGCATTTACCATGGTAAATCACCCTCCTTAGTTTTTTCATTAGAGTGGCAAGGTAAGCAATATATTGTCGCCGCTCTCATTCCCTCCCCTCCAAGCCTGTGATAGCTATGGGGGCCACGGGACATCAGGTAATTCTAATAACCTTGGGGGAAACGACAGCATACCATACTCGAAATTCAACCCGCCTGAAGCGGACAAGTGCTTGCCCGCCGCTGGCGTGTTGAGTGTTCGATGTTCATTCGTCTGTGTTTCAGCCCCCTTCAAGGGGGGCTTCCTGAGGCCTCCCGCTCTGCGGGTGGAGATTCACTTTGGCACCTTTACTTTTCTCTTTCCAGATACGTCTTCAGGGACGCCTCCGGCATGCCGCCCTCACTGAGGATAATTCGGTGTTTGAAGAGCCAGCGGCCGTCCTGCTTGACCAGCTCAGCCCATTCAGTCCCGTACTCCGTAACTTTAGGCGGTGACGTCAGCAGTTCCGCCCCGAGGGTTACCCAAATCATATTTACTTCGGCTTTATCCCCCTGCAGCTCGATATCCAGGTTCGTGTATAACGTCTCACCCAACCCCTTTGGAACGGCGCCTTCAGCTTTCGTGACTTTGTCCTCATCACCGATGAAACCGGCCTGGGAATACATCCCCTTGATCCCGTCACGGCCATTGACAACCCAGCCGTTGACGTCAAGCTTGGCGTCGGCGGTGAAGAAGGAGGCAAAATCCTGCACACCGTCCTTCCGGAATTGCCCGTAGTAATCATTGATATGGTCCACGATGGCGGCACGGTCCACCAGCGCCTTCAGTTCGGGCGATTCCGTTACTCCAGTGGGTGCATTGGAGCAAGCGGCCATTAATCCCAGAATGGATAGAACAGCAAACAGCCTCAGGGTTACTTTCATGATGTAGCGACGATTGGTTTTTTTCATCTTTAATCCTCCTTTAACTAAAGTTAATAGACCGATGGAAGATGGAAGACCGCTTCGCTAGGACGATGGACGACAAAACGAATCGGCTTTCTTTTCCATTGCATTCAGCATTGCAAATATGTGTTCATATTTCTCATCAAGCCTTAGGAACATTTCTTCATCAATATATTTACAATGAAGAGAAAATTCCAACCACGTTTGAGTCTCAGCAGCCTCTTGACCGGCATCTGAGAGCTTATTCAAAAACACAGCTTGATAACGTCTTTTTCGCCATCCTTCCGCTAAATTCGAACAAACAGATCTTGATGCCCGCCTAATTTGGTCTGTCGGGGAATATATCTCTTCTTTTGGATATTGTTTCGTAATCTCAAAAACGTCCATGGCAGCTTCAAAGGCTTGGCGATAAGCTTTAAGATCCCTCACAGTTCTGATTCTATTTGTTCTCTTTTCACTCATTGTTCCTCCCCCCGCACCCTTTGTCTTTTAGTCCCTCTGGCTTTATCGTCCCTCGTCCATCTTCCCTCAGGTGAGTATAGTCACCCTCATGCCTTCGAAACTAGCGAGATCACAATAAAAAGCATGAAGGATACGACCGCGGAACAGACTTCGATGGGGATCCCCGCAATATTCAGATTTGTCATGATACCCACGATCGCTATAAGTGCCCCTGAAATGAGTGCGGACAATGCTCCGGCCCTGGTCGCTCCTTTCCACAGAACCCCGCCGATAACCGGAATAAAGACACCGGCCGTGTACATCGTATAG
This sequence comes from Desulfobacterales bacterium, assembly GCA_963677545.2. Classification (GTDB taxonomy): domain Bacteria; phylum Desulfobacterota; class Desulfobacteria; order Desulfobacterales; family JAFDDL01; genus JBECKW01. The sequence goes on from CAXXKH010000017.1 coordinate 14,647, forward strand.
GAGTAGATCAGGGCATCTATAATGACCGGAATGGACAGCGCGATAACAAGGGCAATAAGGCCCAGCGCAAGCGTTGTGATCCGCGACAGGATCAGCATCTTTTTCTCATCGATCTCCCTGCCGGGGTATATGATCTCTATCCAGAAGTCCTTTATGACATGGGCGGTCCCGGCCGTTAGCAACGAATCGGCCGTTGACATGATGGCGGCCAGAAGCGCCGCCAGAATGATCGCGCCGACACCGATGGGAAAGATTTCTTTGACGATATTGGGGACGGCCAGGCTGCCATCGGTCAGTTCGGGGAAACAGGCTTTCGCACCGATTCCGACAATGGCGGGAAAAAAACTGATAATGATCAGGAAAACACCGCCCAGAATCGACGCCCGTTTGGCGGTCTTTTCATCTTTTGCCGCAAAAAGCCTCTGATAAAAATCCTGCCCGATCATCGTGTACATGATGGTCGGCACAAGAATCCAGACGATACTGTTGCCCACCATGGTAAACAGGTTGAAATAACGGGGATCGACCGCGCTTTGGGACGTCTGGATCATCTGCTGAAGCCCGTCGAAACCGCCGGAGTTGCCAAGGACCAGTGCAGCGGCGACAATCACCCCCACGCCGGCAATGATGACTTGTATAAAATCCGTTATCGTCGCGGCCCACAATCCCCCCAGTGTGGTGTATACAATAAATATGATGGTGGCAATGATCGCCCCTGTGTTGCCCGTAAAACCGAGGATTGAAAGTGCTCCCCGCGCCGACAAGACCTGTGCCGCCAGAATCCCCGTAAGAGCGATTAAGGAGAGCAGTGCCCCGAGCCCGCGAGCTGTTTTGCTCTCATAGCGTTGTTCGAGATAATCCGGAATGGTGTATAGGGATAATTTTCTGAATTTGCTCGCGGTCAGGAAGGCCAGAAAAATCAGCCCCACACCACACGAAATACCGTACCACGCCCCTGAAAGCCCGTAAATAAAGCCATATTCACCGCCGCCCATAACCATGCCGCCGCCAAAATGGGTGGCCGCCAGGGCCCCGGAGGTTAATAACAAACCCAACCTTCTACCGGCCAGAAGAAAATCCGTCATGCCTTTGATTCTGTTGTTCGCCCAGAATCCGACGCACAATAGGATTACCATGTAAATGATGATCGTGACGGGTATTATCATACTTGCATCTGCATACGTCTATCGAATACTCTGTATCCGGTCAGCCTCTCTTCTTTTTAATCCAAAATATTCTTTCACGTCGTAACCGCCAAGAGGCCGTGCAATAGAGCCGATAAGATCGAGTTCAACCCCGTCTTTCCCGCCGAAAAAACCGAATCCGCATACACGCATGTTTTTGTTATTGATGGCGATACAGGTCTCGTTGGCTGTTCCCGCCTCCTCATGCAGGTTGAAAATGTATACATTATCGCGAAGCTTTATGTAGATACACGGCGAACTCCACTGCATACCGAGTGTCTGGTCCTCCATATATATGGTCCAGGTAGCCGAATAGGGCGTCGTGTAGAGATGCATGGAAGTCATGGCGCCCCATGTCCGACTGAATCCTTTGCCCACCAGCTCATCCGTAAAATCATGGCGGATATAGCGGGGCGCTTTGATACCCTCCATTTCCGCAATACCGAAAAATGTTTCATAGGATATTTCATTCGCATAATAGGCGTTACCCATCTGTGATGCGATGCAGGTAGTAAGTCCGTTGGTCAGGTCCAGGGCTATTTTGACACTTTTACGGGGCCGGCTTCCGCTGTGCATATGGCAGAAGAAGACCAGGTCCTCATCGACCTCGAAGGCCCGGTAAGACTCTTTCGACCATTCGGTCTCACCCGGAATCCGCCAGTACAGCTCTTTTTTGGAAGTAATCTTATATTCCCATAATGGTCCATTACCATCATAGCGAAGTATGAATTCTTTGCCGATCAGGAGCTTGCTCAGCCGCGGTGTATTCTGCGACATGGATCCCGGGGCCTGGTCCCTGGGAGAATCCGGATCCCATGCAAACGCAACGGTTCTTTTTTCCGCTGCCCGGTGCATCTCTTCTTCGCTCATACTCACAAAAGATTGTGCCGGGCGGTACACACTTCTCCAGCCTTTCGTCTTTTTCTCCGGGTCAAGGCCCATGCCAAGCATAATATTTTCGCCGTTCTCTTCAAACGGCTCGAGTCTCGTCAGGTACCCGACGGTTTTTCCCTCCCCTCTGAATATGTAATACTCCAATTCGTCCTTTTCATTGAAACCGAGCCTTACACCAACCTGTGTTTCGGTTAACTGATCTACGAGATACAGCGTCATGATCCCTGAAAATTCACACTCCGTTCTGCCATAAATAAACATATTGTCATCAACGAGTATATAGTCGGAGGGGCTGCTGTAACCCAGATTATCGGCATGACGCGTCAACTCGACAAAGGTTGAGGATACCACCGAAGGGTAAAACTCGAGAGTTTCAATACCCGTGTCCTGTTTCCAGTACATCCCCTTCCCTTCTATTCTGTTTGTTGGGTGATGACGCGCTTCCGGAGCGGACTGACCGGGCATATCGAGATAACCGAAATAGATCTGGCGCTGAACCTCCCTGTTGTCCAGGACCTGTCCCTGATTACCTTCCCCCCCGCAGAACCATATTTCAAATACCGTGACAAGATTCGTATCGAGGTCGATAAAAACATTGTATCCCTTAAAAGAGTCCGGGATCATATGGGAAAAGAACACCATCTGATCCAGGTCCAGAGAGCCGCATGTCGCTTTTATCGATTTGCCTCCATTTTCGGAGAACGTGAGGGTCTTGTTATCCATGAACTTGTATTCCAATACAGGTCCGTCATCACATCGTATCCTGAGGGACTTTCCCGACATGCAATTGGAAATTTCGGTGGCACAATCCGGTCCGGATTCCGACTGAATGAGCTTTTTCGTGATCTGGTCCCTGGTGAGTTTTGTGTACTTGTATCGATGCATTGGCGTATTCATAAGTCTACCTCCTGTCGGCCGGAATAGAGTCTAAAATCATTGCAAGCCTCAGACTATTGTTTGATTCAATAGCCGTATTTATGGTAGGGAAATAAAACTGAAAGATCGTATCGACAAATTGATACTGACAAAAAAATGACTTGTCAATGTTTCCTTCTTTCCATAAACGGAGCAATTAACATGAACACCACACCGATTGCGCTTCTTTTTGTCCTCGGAATCGTTGCTGTCCTGATGACATGTGTCGATCCGGGCCCCGCCCGGGCGGGACAGGCAAGTATCTCCAAAAATGAGGGGCTGGAATCCCGCCTCAAGAAACTGGAAGATCGTGAGGAGATAAGGCAACTCATAATCGATTACGGCCGCTTTCTGGACGGGAGGAATTTTGGGGCTTTTTCAGAGCTTTTTGCCAAGACGGAAGGGGAATGGATCGGCGGTTTTGGAAAAGCCAAAGGATCAAAGGCGATTCACGAACTGATGGAAAGCACTATCGGCAAAGACACGTCGATGACACAATCCTGCCATCTGCTCACCAACGAAACGATTCATGTCAATGGTGACCGGGCAGCGGCATTGACCAAATGGGTATTCGTGATTCCCGGTGAATCCAATCGTCCCCAGCCGCTGTTGCTCGGCCATTACGAGGACACGATGGTGCGAGAGGACGGCCGATGGAAATTCCTCCGTCGGGTCGTCCATGCCGACATTCCAACCGATGATCAGATAGAATAAATATATCAGCCAATTTCAAAACGTCCCGTTTTGGCCGATCCATAGGAGGGCGATCCGCTTTGGGCTTGATCCCGCTTGTGCAGGGAAAACGTTTTGAAAATGGCTCACATGTTCATCAATTCTTTACGGATATTTTTAATCAGAGGTCCCATGAAAAAAGGAAGAAGAAGCCTGATACCATGTCTTTTTATTTCCGCGGCAGTGATAAGCATCATATCTTTGCTAGGGCCATGGTCCTTGCGGATAAAACATGTTTGTGGCAGACTCCCCGGATATCCTCGATGAAGAGGACATTTATTTCTTCTTGAATGATGAAGAGATAAAGGAGATAAAACTGGATTCACTGCCTGCATGGGATGGGATGGCCGCCTCCCGGGGGCAATTGTATATATCCACTATGGATGGGAAACTTCTGTGTTTCAAATAAAAAGGGTGAAATTATGACTTCTTCTTCCTCTAATACACGCACAATAAACCCGTGGTGGATAGCAGTTGTCTGCGGGATGGCGTCCTATATCGATGCCTGTGCGATGGTTGGGTCGGGTATCGCACTGGTTATCTATCAGCATTATATTGGCTTGACCCCTGATCAGGTAGGAGTCCTGTCCGGCGCGTTAACCCTGAGTATTGCCATCGGCGCACTTGTAGGCGGCAGGCTCGGGGATCAATATGGTCGCCGTTCCGTTTTTATAATTACAATGGCCATGATCGTCATCGGTTCGGCCATGTTGACGATAATGACCTCTTTCAGCGCTTTGTTCATCGGCACCATCCTCGTCGGACTGGGAACAGGCGCCGATTTGCCGGTCTCGCTATCCGCCATCGCTGAGGTCGCTACCGAAAAAAACCGCGGGAAACTTCTTGGATTCAGTCAAATCATGTGGGCCCTGGGAGTCCTGGCGGCACTGGGGTGTTCGGCTGTCATAGGTGACGACTACGGGCGCCTGAGTGGTCAGATAATGTATGGTCAATTTGGATTGCTGGCACTGATTACCATGATTCTACGTATTGGAATCCCCGAGTCGAGCAGATGGAAAACTGCCCGTGCAGAAAGGCTTGCCGGTGAAAATACAATCCAGGCAAAACGGGCATCATTACGGGATCTCCTGAAAGCGCCATATATGGCGCCTTTCATCTCCCTTCTCCTTTTCTATTCGCTCACCAACCTGGGGGCCAATACTTTCAGTCAATTTTTTACTTACCTGTGGGTTAACGTCGTGGGGAGAAGCGTCCGGTTCGCTTCCACGGTTACCTTTATAAACCTTTCACTCGGGTGTCTGTGGAGTTACTGGTTTATGAGGATAGCGGATACGCCCTCGCGCTTTAAATTTTTTCAGATCGGCGCGGCATCCCTGCTGATGATGTTTTTGCTTCCTGCTGTTTTTGGTATATCGACAATTGTTCTTATTGTCGGCGGCATATTCGGCTTTTTCGGAATCGCTTTTGCGTTTGAGTCGATTATGAAGCTCTGGACCCAGGAGTCTTTTCCCACGCTGTTACGCACCACTGCCCAGGGCGCCATAATCGCAATCGCACGGTTTCTGGCCGCGGGATTGGCCTTGGTCACCCCTCGAATAATGGATTCATCACCGAGAACACTTTTTTTTATTCTGTCCGGACTTACCTTTATCGGCGTAGCCGCGGCATGGTTTGGTTTTCGTAAAGGGACCACCAATGCGTTTGAGGTTGAAGATCAAGCTGAACAGGAAGTTACCAGTTGAGCCATTTTAAAAACGTTCTCCAGACACAAGCGGGATCAAGCCCAAAGCGGATCGCCCTATCGGGGATCGGCCTAGAAAGGACGTTTTGAAATTGGCTGGGTTAATTATGTTTTTTTGGCTTTCGTAATAAACCGTTCCAACTCTTTCTCCTGCTCCGGCGTGAGAGTCAAAAAACAACCGTTGCCGCGCTTCATCACCACACTGTTTTCAGGTGAAACGAATACAGTGTCATCAGAGATGATCTCAAAGGGCAAATTTTCAGTTATGAAATCCTTAGTCGAGAGCAATATCCCCAAATCATCAATTTTAACGGGTATGGACTCGTCATCGAGTATACAACTAAACGCGATACCGGATCGACTTATATCGATAATCTTACCGACAAACGTGAATGTCGACGCGCTGTATATATAGGCGTCGCCTTCTATCTCGTACCGATCATACTCTCGTTTCTCGGCTATTTCCAACAGCATATTTTCGATCCTTCACTCTATTGAATGGTTCAATAAGGGAAAACGACCGACTGAGCCTATCCCAATCGGCCGTCAAGGAAGATGAAGGTTCGGCCGAACGCAATTTATCGACCGGCTGAAAAGAAGTATGTAACGTTCTCACTTCTGCCATTGTTCCAATGCGAATACTTTGCCAACTATCACATCTGCTGGATAGCAATTATTATATAATACATATCAGCGTGTTATAAGGATTGGTCCATCGATAGCCGTTTCAGTGAAGTGTGTATTTTTTATCCAGATGTGGGAACAAGCCAATATTTCCTGTGCAGATAGTATCCACCCGGGTTGATCCCTATTTGGGTTCAACGTTTTATTCGGCTGCCCGCTCTCTGGATTCTCTGACCGCTGCAATGATATCTTTTGTTGTTGCTTTGGTCCTAATCCCTGGAACATCGAATGACGATTTCTTGTTTTTCCGAAAAACGATAGAGAAGGTTTCACCATTTCTTCTTTTAATGACAACCTCTTCATTTCTCTCGATATTAAGAACATCCGCAAGCCAATGTCTTGCTTCTGCAATATGTGTAGACTTTCATAATAGTTTGCTCCAAAATCGTTATGCCCATTTCCCGGGCTACCCTTTGCATACCGGAATCAAGTGTAAGCAACGGACTATGAAGACTCTCCGCACAGTGTAAAAAATATGCGTCGCCCTCCTGTTTGTCAAGCTGAAAGCCGGCAGTCGAAAGCCGGCAGTCTCCCCGTGAAGTTTGTAAACAAGAGATCTAACGATCATTTTTCCCCGACGCCGGAATCTACGACAGGCTACCTGCGATTAAAATCGTCAGGATACCTTATTCGGCGTTCGATGTTGGACGTTCGATGTTCAATGTTCATCTTTTAAATAATTCATTACCGGATCCAAATGCGATTCCCCTATCTTGACACGGGCAAAGCAATTAACTATTATTCGCAGCAATTGATTTACTAAAAGGTCTTAATCTCACAATATCCCAACTTGTGATACACGGTACCGAGGACCCTGTTATCAATTACATTCATGGCGTTGTATGCGCCAGGGTGATACCCGGAGCAAAACTCTTGACACTGAAGGGTGTCGGTCATGAAATACCCGTTCAGACAATACCCGGGACGGTCGAGGTCATGCTGAAACATTTCGGTGAAAATAGCATCGAGTAATATCGATGATTTCGTAAAAAAAGAATATTTTCACGCTATGACACGAAGATAACCGACTAATATCAAGAGGTTTTACTTTGTGTTCTTTGTGCCTTTGTGGTTAAGGCTTTTTACGAGTTTGTCAATATTGATCGATTATGAGCCGGATATCAATGAGCGGAAAGACACCACGCCTTGGTAACGGCGGCTTCCCTGACGACCTGCTCATCGCTTCGAAAATCCTCCCTGCCGCAATTGTCGTAATGCAGCATATCGTTGATATCCCTTACCTCTTTGGGAACAGGGCGAACAGCCGGGTACCCGAGCACCATGAGGTCATATATTTTCAGGTCATCCGGTATCCCGATCAGTTCCCTGATTTGCGCCTCGACAGCCGGACTTCCCGCCGCCGAATACCACTGTGATGAAAGGCCCAGAGCCGCCGCTGCCAGGTGCATCAAGAGAAAGGTACTTGCCATGCTGGAGCAGAAGATCGTGTCCACTATGGGATTGTCCCTTTCCACGTTCATTGGCAGACCGACGTATGCCCTGTAGTCGCAAAGAGCAAAAATAAAAGCCGGCGCATCGCGGAAACTCGCGTTGGCGGGAGCGTTTTTTTCACCCGGATTTTTTATCGGGGGGATTTTACTGTCAAGCAGTTCCACGAGGCGTCTTCGAACCTTCTTTTCCGTAATGGCGACAAATTCCCAGGGTTGTGTATGGAATCCCGAAGGCGCATACCGGGCCACATCGATTATTTTCTCGATATACCCCTCCGGTATGGGATCTGATTTGAATTTGCGGTTATTTCGTCTTTTCTTAACAAGTTCGAGCAAGCTATTGTACATTGATATATCACTTGACATAATGCTTCCTCCGCCCTTTTAATAATTATTTTTCCGATCCGATATTCTTGCATATAACCTTGAAGGTTTCTTTCAAGGCATCCAATTGCGACCGGCTTAATTTTTCAGCAGCCTGTTTTTCTATACGCATCCCTATCTCAATAAACAGCGGCTGTTTTATATTCGACTGGCGGGCTGTTTTATGTGCTGAGGAAATAGGGAACGCCTGTACACCAGGATCGTGTCGAAATGACTCATCACGATTGCCCCGGATTGGTTCCGTAGTGAATACCTGACCTTGACGATTCCCCGGTCGGGCTTCGAGCGGGACACCTTGCGTTCGATCCACTCCGCGAGCAATGTGAGACGGTCGCCGGGTCGCACCGGTTCGTGGAATCGAACCTCATCGTAGCCCATCGATGCGATAACCGCATGCGGTATCGGAAGTTTGTGGATGAGTCGCTGCTTCAACGCAAGGACGTAGATGCCGGGCGCGGTGAGCCCTCCGAATGCCGCTTTCCCGGCCGTCTCGTCCACATGGAAGGGCATCGGATCCCAACGCTCGGCAAAGGAGACCAGTTCCTGTTTGTCAACGGTGACACTGGCTCCTTCGAACAGATCACCCGGAACCATATCTTCGAAATAAACTGCTTCCGTATCCATTTTCAGCCTCCAATACCGTGAAACGACACTGCCGGTCCGTTCCGCCCAGCAGCAGTTTGAGGGACCGGACGCAATTGCAAGGGGACGAACCTCGATCATTCAGTCGTTGTGATAGCGGAACTGTTTGATCATCCGGGTTCAAACCATACTTCGGCTTATTTTTCAAGAATGAAGGCCCGCCCCCGGTGTTTTACGGAACAGAGGAGCCGCGAACAATAGATATAGAGCAGGGATGAGTATCAGAGCGTCGCGGACAATGGCCCTGGGAGAGATTGGATCGTCGAAGCCGAAGCATCCGCAATCCGCTTCAATCCCGCGAAGATAGGTAATCCCGAGAATGGCTACAAAAATAAACAGTAATAGGGTGGCGGCGCCGGCAAGATATCGGATCCTGTGTTTGAAACCAATCAGGAGAAGCAGACCGAGCGTCACTTCGACCCAGGGGAAATATTGGGCGATGGCCGGAACATATGCATTCGGGAACAAATTATATGTATAAAGCACGGCCTCGAACAGCAGTGGACTATCCAATTTTATATAACCGCTGTATATAAAGATTCCCGCCAGGACAAAGCGAAACAGCCAATGCAGAATACACGGGATATGGCCGCATACTTTATCCTGCTTGAGTGAAACGAAACACGGGAAAAACCATTGCATAATAGCTGCGATCATAATTTATCATCACTGAAACGGTAACCCATTTCTCGAAGATCCCAATACATGGAGGGGACAGCTTACAAAACCGTCCCCTCCAAATGCTTCATATACCTGAAAATACTTCCCGGCAGCCACGAAAGAAGCCAAAGGGTAACTATTGAGCCATTTTCAAAACGTTTCCCCGACTCATGCGGGATCAAGCCCAAAGCGGATCGCCCTCCCGGGGATCGGTCTAAAAGAGACGTTTTGAAATTGGCTGTATTATTTGGCTTTTAGCAGCGTAAGCCCTTCCAACCACTTGCTAACCGTCAGGAATTTGCCGTCGCGTGAGATATAAGGTTTCCCCAATTTGGCGGGTACGTTTTCCTTTTTCCAGGTTTTACCGCCATCGGCTGTACAGAGGACGATCATATTGGTATTTCCGTCTAAACCCAAGGCAACCAGGCCGTTTTTGGCATCCGTGAAACGTACGGCAGCCTGGGGCGTCTCATTGACCCAGCCTCCCCCGCTGCCGAAACCCAGTATAGCCGGATTTTCAAGCCCCAGGGAACAGGATGCCCAGGTCTTTCCGCCGTCGCTGGTAACGTACAGGACACCGTTTTTCCCAACTAGGTACCCGTCCGTCGGGGTGCGAAGTGAAATTGCGGCCACAGCGGCAACATCTTTGGGCAGTGTAAGGTCCTTCCAAATCGCGCCGCCATCCGTGGTCATCTTGAACTTTGTTCCGGAACCGACCCAACCCGTCTTATCATCCGCAAAGGCCAGGATGCTGGCCATACCGCCGATATCCTTTGAGATGACCTTCCAGTTTTTCCCGCCATCGACGGTCAGACTGGTACCGCTGATACAAGATTGCCAGATAATGTTAGTGTCCACGATTTCCACGGAGAACATGCAGCCTCCGGTTTCGGCCTTGGTCCATGTCTTGCCGCCGTTCACGGTATAGTGCTGCGCACCTTCTTCTCCGGCCCCGCCCCAGACACCGAAGTCTCTGTTGTGAAATGCAGCCATTCTCACCTTCACACCTTCAATGGTCTTTGGTATCAATACCTCCCACTGATCCTTGGCGGATGCGGAAACAACTCCAACAAACAGAATCGACATTAGCGCGCACGACAAAATGGTCAACTTGGCATATTTCATCTCTTTTTTCCTCCTGGATTAAGTTAAATGGATAATAATCAATAAACTCGTACAAAGTCCGTAAAACGGCAATTTTCGATCTACGCACTTAATGATTTCTATGGATTACAAGACTGGAATCCAAGCATTTCAGCTTTTTATGCGACTGTCAAGAATACGCTTCTGAGTGACGAAATATATGGAGTTCGGTGTTCCGTGTCAATAGAAAAGCAATTCAATAATGCAGTGCCTGGCGCACATCACCCAGCGCTTCGAACTCACAGTCGTCCCCACCGCCGACACCGGGAAGAAAGCCTGAAAAGTCCTCGACTTCGAGACAGCACTCTCGGAACACTCTTTTTGACAAACTCGTAAAAAGTCTGAATTAGCCACAAAGGCACAAAGGGCACAAATCAAAACCTTTTAATATTAACCGGAATATCCTTGTAAATAAGCCGGGCCACCGGATAAAGGATTATAATTCGACACGGCCGACCCGATTGCACCACCGGGTCGGCCGCCATCATTCCCGGGTCTGTACCTTCAGGCCCTTGGGGACAAGAAGATCAGAATCAGGAGTTGAGGCATGATCCCTATTCATTTACAGGTAAAGGAAAGAGTTTCTCAGATCGTTTTGTTCCACAATTGGAGCATGCCGGGTCATACCACGATAGAGGTGTGCCGCACTTCGGGCATGTCCAGCGATCATCTTCATATCTGGTCCAATCCTTAATCCCCCTTTTCTTAAGGTTTCTGAGATTGTCCAGAAGTTCATGATGGTGAGGCTTCTCATCACTGGTGAACGCTTTTAGACGGTCACAGGGGAAATCGGAACAGTCCGAACAACGTGTTACCCCCTGTTTCTCTTCGGCGCATAAACGCATTTTACAGTTCTTGCAGTGAAAAGCCAGGTGTCCACCCGCAAGGCAACCGTCGCAAACGAAATTGTCAAGGTCCATATTCATCGGGGGGCCCGCGTACCGCTCAAACATTTCTTTGACCTTCTGCTTGTCCATTGGCTGATTGTTAATATACATGGGGCAGGCGCCGCAATACGTTCCGCACACAGCCACCAGTTTCTCTTTATCAGTAAGGTCCATTTTCTCTGTGTTGTTGTCTCCTGAAGGCGTTTTGGAGTCCGCGAAAACCAGTGATGGAAAACATGCACAGCAAACAGTCACGCCTGCCGCACTTTTTACAAATCGTCTTCGAGTTATGTTCTCTTTTTTAGATGAAGTCATAATCATACCTTTCATGATTTTGCCATTAAGACCTCGCCCCTCGATGTTTTATGTCCCAAAGGGGATTCTAATCGCGTATCGTTGGTATTTTATGGAATTATTGAACGGATCCAGGCTTGCTATATCTGCAAGCACGATATTTCCCTCGACCAACTGAGGCCGTATCCCACCCATATAATCGACTCCGATCTCGGTTTTGTAGGTTTCACGGGCTGAGTCCACGAGAAGATTATAAGCCGTGAAATCGTCGCCGCGGTCCATGAAATCGCCTGTCGCCTTTCCAATCACTTCGCCATAGCGGGCAGAAATTGGTTTCCAATAGCGCTCGACAACTGCCGCCACGTCCGGGTCTTCCTGAATTTCGGCGGTGATAGGGATAAGCCGCGCCCGGTAACGCACCACATGCCATTCTCCTCTTTCATCCTTATCGAATAAGAGATCCAGCCTACCAAGTTCTCCTCCCCATTGATGCGCCTGGACTATGATGGTTCCGTTAACTTCCTTGGCTTTGAGTTGATCCGAGTGCCATATCAGTTCACCGGACGGAAGACGCGAATGTGAGTGACCCCCGATGATGATATCGACTCCGGGGACTTCCGCCGCGATCTGTTCGTCCATCTCTTTACCTGCATGCGAGAGCGCGATCACTATGTCCGCCTTAGGTCGGAGAGATCTCACTATGCGCTTCGCAGTCTCAATTTCGCTGGAAATCCTGATCCCTTCCTTGCGGGCCTGGTAATCCGCATACTCTGTTGTCACGAGTCCGAAGATCTCAATTTTCAAGGGACCTATGTCCCGAGTTTCCGATTCTCGCAAAGGTCTGTTGGATGGAAATCCGGCGGCATTAGCGCACAGCACGGGATATTGAAATAGATTGAGAAGCTTGTCGACTTTGGAAAGGGGTCTGTTGAATTGGTGATTGCCCAGCGTGCTGAAATCATAAGTTGCGGCATTCATCACGGCTGCACCTGCTTCTCCCTGATATTCTGTTGAAAAGGGAGATCCATCCGTAAACTCTCCTGCATCGACAAGCCATACCCTGGTTCCCTGGCTGGTCAACTGTTTTCGTATTTCTTTGACGAGAGTTGCCCTGCCGGCGATGCCGCCGATATTTTTGCGAACTTCGAGTGCGGCATATTCAGATCCTTCGGGATAGCTATAGGGAAGTAGGTGGCCATGGGTATCGTTGGTGTGAAGGATCGTCATGGAGACCGGCTGAGCCAATACCGTTGCCGCCACGAGGAGCGAAAAAAGAAATAGAAGTAGATTCGCTCTGGCTAATCTTTTCATAACGTCACCATCGTTTTATCGTGAGTTTGCTTCCGATAGAGCCCGGCTGCAACCCTTTGCCAGTTCCGTCCCTCTGCTCCGACATAAGCCACGGTGCAAAGTCTCAACTTCTGAGTTGTCTTGTGTCAAATGTTGAGACTTGACCCCGATTTTTTACTTGGTCCGACCACAGGGCACCAGCAGATCACATTTCTTCCCGGCGGCGGATAGACTGGATAATATTATCCAGTTGTTGAAGAAAACGGGACCGATCCCGCTTCTGAAGCGGTGGCGGCCCGCCGGTAATCTCTCCTGTTGCACGAAGCTCCGACAACAGTTCCCGGCTTGCGATGGCCGAACCGATATTGTCTTCCGTAAACGGCTTCCCCGAAGGGCCAATGACCTGTGCCCCTTCCTTCAGGCAACGATCCGCGAGCAGAATGTCGGCTGTTACTACGATGTCCAGGGACTCGACGTGCTTCGCAATCCAATCATCCGCCGCATCGAATCCACCGGAAACAACCTCAAGCGAAATCCACTTTTCATCCGGGACGCGTATCCGGGAATTGGCCACCAGAGTGACCGCCAGACCATATCGCCCCGCAACGCGATAAACCTCCTGTTTAACCGGACAGGCATCCGCATCGACAAAGATATGCAGCACTCTTCTTTCTCCCCTTCTTCCCAGATATTACAAGCGCCCTATATTCTCACAGATCTTCATTTTTTTCTGCTTACTGCTCTCTTATCGTTTTTTATACGTTAGCTTGGCCCGACCTCAATTCTGCCCCCTGTGCTTTTCTTAATCTCCCCCAAAAGACCTTGTTTCCCTGTCTTTTTTGGGGGTTTGGGGTCAAACCTTGATTAGCGCACTAACTTTTTTATATTCAGAACACAACCCTCTATCGCTTTCGAGCCGTTTTCTTATCCCCGTAATCCGCCTGCTGACATTCGAATAACCTATACCCAACAGCGATCCTATTTCCTGGTTTGCGAATCGGCCGCTCTCCCAAAGCAAATATATCAGCATATCCCGCTGGTCCTTCAGGTTTTTTGAAATACGTTTTGATTTTCGCAGGTCGTTTAAATCAATCCGCATCGCATTCGAAGCAATCTCGAGAATTCTTTCCGGATCGAAATCCCGATACATCCTGTTATGCTGGGGCAACTCAACATCTTTTTGTTTCAATAAGTATCTATCTTTCAAATCCGTTAAAAAACGTTCGGACCCATATACAAGACCGTGCCTGACATCCTCCCATATGCTTCCTTTCTCATCCACGTATTGCTGAACCTTTCGCCGATAGGCCTGGTACTTGTTCTTTCCACTCACCTGCCCCAAAATCAAGCTTGTTTTCAGCCACACTGGCGTTTTTTTCCTGTATGCATACCAGGGGTTTGGGGTCAAACCTTGATTAGCGCACTAACTTTTTTATATTCAGAACACAACCCTCTATCGCTTTCGAGCCGTTTTCTTATCCCCGTAATCCGCCTGCTGACATTCGAATAACCTATACCCAACAGCGATCCTATTTCCTGGTTTGCGAATCGGCCGCTCTCCCAAAGCAAATATATCAGCATATCCCGCTGGTCCTTCAGGTTTTTTGAAATACGTTTTGATTTTCGCAGGTCGTTTAAATCAATCCGCATCGCATTCGAAGCAATCTCGAGAATTCTTTCCGGATCGAAATCCCGATACATCCTGTTATGCTGGGGCAACTCAACATCTTTTTGTTTCAATAAGTATCTATCTTTCAAATCCGTTAAAAAACGTTCGGACCCATATACAAGACCGTGCCTGACATCCTCCCATATGCTTCCTTTCTCATCCACGTATTGCTGAACCTTTCGCCGATAGGCCTGGTACTTGTTCTTTCCACTCACCTGCCCCAAAATCAAGCTTGTTTTCAGCCACACTGGCGTTTTTTTCCTGTATGCATACCAGTGGTAGCTGCTCCATTTATAATCCGAAAGTCGTTCAACGATCCCTGCTTTTAACGGATTCCGGTGGATATAGCAGGAAAGACGCAGCAAATAAGCCTCGTTCTCGACAATGATACTTTTGAACCTTCCCTGGAAAAGATGCCCGTTTCGTTTGTTAAGCAAATTGAATTTTCTGGTATAGGCAGTTCCAAACCACTGCATGCCTTTGGACAGGTTCGCATCGAGGGTTTTCAAAAGCAAATGGTAATGATTCCCCATTAGAACGTAAGCATACACCTCGATGTTGAAACGCTCGGAAAGCTCCTGAATCAGTTCAATGAACAGAACACGATCATCATCCGTCAAGAAGATATCCTGCTGGCCGTTTCCTCTAGAAAGGACATGATATAACGCGCCGGGATATTCTATCCGCCATTGCCTTGCCATAAGCGACCTATACCAAGTATGAATCGTTTGTCAATATTTTAGTGTGCTAATCAAGGTTTGACCCCATTACCTCGGCAACGGGGATTCATTGCTGAGGGCTGATAGGAACAGCAAAAGCCGAGGGAAGAACAGGATTGTTTCTACCAGAGCAGATGGATAATCGACATGGCCAACAGCAGGATGAAGGCATGTTTCTGTCTTTCCCGAAACCACCGGTATCGAATCAGTCTCGTTCCGACCTGCCCCCCGAGAATGACCCCGCTGCAGGTCGCGAACAGAATCGAAGTACTGTGAGGCCAGGAACGCAGGTTGAGACAGACGCTGATAAAGGTCATCAGCAGAAAGAAGAGCGACGTGAGGAACATGATAAAAAGACCGGTTGCAACCGCACGGCTGGTGGTCATTTTCAATTTCCTCTCCATGTGCGGAATCAGCCAGTCCGTGTTTCCGATACTGAGAAACCCCGTAAAAAAGGACGACACCAGGGCAATGGGATAACTCCCTTTCATATCAATTTTCTCGTAGTGCGCCCTGTTCTCTACGGGTGGTTCATTGAGGGACTGAATCATTTTGACCAGAAGGTATCCGGCCACCAGCACGAAAACGTAAAGCAGGGCTTTTTCATATTTCCCGGATATCAGAAAACCGGCGACATAACCGAAAAACGCGCCGAGCAGTGAACAGGGGATGAGGCGGCGGGCCACCTCCAGGTCGACCATGCCGGATACCAGATAGGTGAGTGATCCAATCCCCTTGCCGGCAATTTGGGTGAAAATTGAAATGGAAACGGCTTCCGATGGTTTGATGTCCATGAGCGTCAGAATGGGAACCCAGAGCATGCCCGCCCCGAGTCCGGTGAACATGACCATCGTGCCGATGAGAACCCCGGCGAGATGAAAGACCATAAATTGGGATACGGAGAGGTGAATTTCACTACCGAGAAAAATGCATATGATGCCAAGATAGATAAAATCCATCAAAACCCATGCAGGGAGATATCTGGGAATCGCTTTTACCCGTTTCCACAGGGTATTGACTCGGTCAACGGTATGTTCCGGGGAGCTATTCATTGCTGATGGGACATCGATGGTATTTCATTTGGATCAACAAAGCCTCAATTATGTTTAAATCGAAACACGATAGTCAGTATCGCCGCAAACGCCATCAATCGAATCAAATGCCATGACCACCAGATTCCGTCCCAGGGATTCGAAAACTGGAATATCATTTCAGCAATGCCGAAAAGAAGCGCCAGGAAGGTCAGAACCAGTTCTCTTTTATTTTTTTCTTTCCGGTAGATCCGATACAACTTTGGAGCCGAAGAGAGAAAAAGAAGACTCGCCGCCGTGTTGATGAGAACCGCCGCCAGGGTAAATTTCCCGTTGTAAAGTGGAAGAATTTTCGGAACATCTTCCGGATATATCAACGCCCGAAGTGCAATCGATACGGCGAGAATTATCGAGCCCCGGAATATCCATCGAAGATCGGCCGGTTTTTCGCGTCGATATGGAAGCCAGGCCAGGGAGAAGAAAAAACCGCCGGCAAGGCTGGCAACGCTGTGCAGAAAAATGAAAGCGTCTCCCGGTTGACTCATGGCATGGGCGGTATCGAGCACGCCCATGGTCGCGAACCCCGTAGCCACCATGACCAGCATATTGCTTTGATCCTCCCGGGATTCCCTGAGCAGAACCATCGCGATCAGGATAGCGGATATACCGCCGAGAGTCTCAATGGTTGAATGGATTTCCAGGTGAACCCATTCCCATGATGAAAGAACATCCGAAAATAAAACAAGCAGAATAAAATAGGCAAGGAGAAGGACGGTAGTGCCGGTCTGCTGAATTTTATCCGATGATGTTCGAAACATGATAGCGGTCTCCCTACGGATATCCATTGCAGACTTGGCCGAAAAATTCAATCAGTTTCATTTCAATTGAGATTTTCAGCTGACGTCGATCGTCTCATGGAAAGGGGAACAGGCTCGATATTAAATGTCGCCCCTTGACCCGGCGGTCAATTTTTATTTAGAATTCAAGAGAGTTTGAATATCGTTATCATTCCGGTTCCATCTGCCCGAAGAGATGTGTTATATAGGGATCAGGAACAACGACTCCAGACGGCCAACAAACAAGTCTTCAGGATAATTAAATGGGAAAGCTAAAGCTTAAACGCCACATCATCGAACGTGACTGGTGCAAGGGGTGCGGCATTTGCGTGGCCTTTTGCCCGAAGCAGGTTCTTGTGCTGGACAAGGAAGGAAAAGCGGTGGCCGAGCACCCGGAAGCGTGTATCTGCTGCCGATTATGCGAACTGAGATGTCCGGACCTGGCCATTGAAATCGAAACGGAGCCACCCCATGACAAATGAAACTTTGAAATTTATTCAGGGAAACGAAGCGTGTGTAGAAGGCGCCCTGTATGCCGGGCTCGAGTTTTTCGCCGGGTATCCCATCACGCCCTCCACGGAGATCGCGGAGCATTTGTCCAGCCGGCTTCCGGCCCGGGGAAAAAAATTCATCCAGATGGAAGATGAGATCGCCTCGATCTGCGCCATCATCGGCGCCTCGCTGACCGGCTCCAAGGTCATGACGGCCACGAGCGGCCCCGGTTTTTCCCTCATGCAGGAGGCTTTGGGCTATGCGGTCATGACGGAGATCCCCAGCGTCATCGTCAATGTGCAACGGGGCGGACCGTCCACCGGGAACCCCACGCATGTGGCCCAGGGGGATATAAACCAGGCCCGCTGGGGCACCCACGGCGATCATGCCATCGTTGCGCTGACCGCGTCCAACCACCAGGATGTGTTCAACATGACGGTGGAAGCCTTTAACATCGCGGAAACGTATCGAACCCCCGTCATCCTGCTGCTCGACGAGGTGATCGGACATATGCGCGAACCGCTTCGAATCCCGGCCCCCGGCGATATCCCCCTGGTAGACCGGTTGCGGACATCGGTCAAGGGAGGGGTCGATTATCATCCCTACCTGCCCCGGGAGGACGGACGGCTTCCCATGAGCGATTTCGGCGGCGTACACCGGTACAATGTGACGGGGCTCTTTCATGACATGTGGGGGTTTCCTTCCAGCAACCCCCGGGTCGTTCATGATCTGATGCGGCACCTGGTGGACAAGATCAACAACAACGCCCACCTGCTGGCCCGCTACAAGGAGTATTACATGGAAGACGCCCGGACAGTAATCATTTCTTACGGTGCTTCCGCGCGCTCCGCGCTGCATATGGTTCAGAAAGCCAGAACCCGGGGCAACCGTGTGGGACTCCTGGAACTCCAGACATTGTGGCCCTTTCCCGCATACGTTGTTCAGGAGCGATGCGCAAACGCGCGCTGCGTTCTCGTTGTCGAAATGAACATGGGACAGGTCACGGAATCCGTACGGGCCGCGGTGGACCATCCGGAAAAGGTTTTCCTGGCCAACCGGGTAGACGGCGAGCTTATCACACCGAATAATATCCGGGATTTTCTGCGCGTGGTGCAGGGAAAGGGAGTGTAGCCATGACAATCAAAAAATTTATTCGCGAGCGGTTTTTCCCCCATATCTGGTGCCCGGGGTGCGGGCACGGGATCGTCCTGAACGCCATGCTTCACACGTTTGAAAAACTCGGCATGAGCCGTAATGAAGTGGTCATGGTGTCGGGTATCGGCTGCTCGTCCCGGATTTCCGGCTATGTCGATTTCCATACGCTTCATACCATTCACGGCCGGGCCCTGGCGTTTGCCACAGGCGTCAAAATGAGCAGGCCGGAACTCAGCGTCATCGTGCCCATGGGCGACGGGGATGCGCTGGCTATTGGCGGAAACCACTTCATTCACGCGGCCCGACGCAACATGGATGTTACGGCCATCATTATGAACAACCGCATTTACGGCATGACCGGCGGCCAGTATTCGCCGCTGACCGGCTACGGATGCAAAGCCACGACCGCCCAATACGGCGTAATCGATCAAGGGTTTGATATCGTGAAACTGAGTGAAGCGGCCGGCGCCACCTTCGTGGCCAGAACCACCACATATCATGTCCGGCAACTTGCCGAGATGATCCAGCAGGCCGTTCTGCATCAGGGATTTTCCGTTGTGGAAGTGATGAGCCAGTGTCCCACTTACTTCGGCCGGAAAAACGGGCAGGGGGATGCCGTAGAGATGATGACATTTTTCAAGGAACAGACCACACCCATCGGATCAAAGGCCAAAGAGGAAAATCCGGCCCTTATCGAACGCGGGGTTTTTATTCAGAAAGAGCTGCCCGAGTACTGCGGCGAATACCAGACAATCATCGACGGTGCTATGGAGGGAAGCAATACATGAGACGAACAGGGGGCGTTACAAACATCGACGGTGCCATGGAAGGAATCAATACATGAAGCGAAAAAGGATCGTTTTTTCAGGTTCCGGCGGCCAGGGGGTTATCACCGCCGCCATCTTGCTGGCGGAAGCCGCGGTGTTGTTCGAAGGCCTGAATGCAGTCCAGTCCCAGGCTTACGGGGCCGAGGCGCGGGGCGGCGCTACGCGGAGTGATGTCATTATTTCAAACACGGACATCTATTTCCCCAAAGTGACCCAGCCCAATATCCTGGTGTGCCTGACCCAGGCTGCCTATGGCAAATTCAGATCCCTGATCCGGCCCGGCGGCCTCCTGCTGACGGACAGCCGGTTCGTAACCATAGAAAAGAAGGTGGATGCCCATCAGACGCAGCTTCCCATGTGGGAAACGGTGACAAAAGAGATCGGGAACCCCATCGTTTACAATATCTGCATGCTCGGCGCCATGGTGGGATTGACGGAACTGGTTCACCCCGCCTCAATCGAAAAAATCATCGAGCAGCGGCTTCCGGCCAGGGTGCAGGATATCAATAAGAAGGCGCTGGCGCTGGGGGTCGGATTAGCGACTGCGTAGAAGCTGTTCTATAACCTCCCCGCCGGAAACGGCGGGATTTACGACATAAGGAGCTATTCAAAATGACAGACAGACACACGATAAAAGAGAATAAAAACGCTGATAAAGACCACCTTCAAAAGAAAAAAGAGCGGGATTCACACGAAGGGCCCTGGATATGTGACCGCTGCGGGAACTGGGCGCGTACACTGGAAAATGATCCAGGGCCGTGCAGTGGTAAGAATAGAAACTACGCCTGCGGTTGCGGCGGCAATTTCTGGCCCGGCAAATAATAATCTGTTTCACGGAGCGTCTACTTTTGCGAGGCAGATTTCAGTTCGAAAACCGAATCTCTTGTGGAATCCCATTTTGAATTGTGAGCGCTTTGGAAGGGGTACGTGATATGTTATGTTGAAAAAACTGTTGCGGCGGTACGGCATTGTGACATCCACGGCTATTCTCAGCAGTGCCTGTGTTCTCGCCTCTGTGGCAATCGTTGCCGCCGTCGGTGCGCTCACCCGCCAACCGGATATCCGTTTCACTCTGGTGATGGCAATTGTCTGTCCCGCGATCATTGCACCGACGGTCATCTATTTTTACAGCAGACTATCCGAAGAACTCTACAGCAGTCATCAGGCTCTCGAAAAACTGAACGGCGAACTTCAAGCCGCCCTCGACGAAATCCAGGAACTGAGCGGCCTGCTCCCCATCTGCTCTGTCTGCAAAAAAATCCGTGACGATAAAGGGTATTGGAACCAGATCGAACAATACATTGCAAAACACGCCAGAGTTAAGTTCACCCACAGTATCTGCCCGGAGTGTGCTGCTTCCCTGTATCCGGACATTTACGATGACTATCTTAAAAAGAAAGCCGACAGCCGGCACAAATAGATAAAAGAGCAGGCAATATACACTCTGAGCCGCCTGAAGTGAAGATATTCACCTTACCGTGACGAACGCAAGTCAGCGATTTTGTGCTGCTCCCCCACCGATTCCGTTTGGTTTGCGAACCAATAATCACTCACTGCATTTCGCATAAGCGTTCTCAAAACCCTGTCGATACCCATGATCGAATCGACACCGATCACACTGTGCCGGGGTGTCGCGTATAATAGCGCCTGGGAAGATTCAGTGTCGTTCACGCCGAAATTCGCATCGAATTGGTAAATATATCCCGAACTGTACCGGATGCACTTTCCATGGATATGAAGGATTATCTTGTTATTTTCGATCAGTTCTTCGTCCACCAGTTCATACACTGAATTTTTGTCTTCATCCGTTGTCTTGAAAATAAAACTATTGGAAATAGTGGCGTTAATGTTTGAACGCGAAAAGGTTCTCATCACCGTTTCTTTCAGCCTGCCTGCAATCGAATCATCTCCGTCAAAGTCTATAAAAACAAAAATCGACTCGTACCCGGGCGACTTCAGCCACCCGTAATCCTGGGCCTGGGCATAAGGACCTGCATTTAAAGCAATAACGACCGTTACAATCACTATTGTACTGAACTTTGAAAGTGTACCCATTTGTCATCTCCTTTCGGCTTTTGTTCTCACTTCTGGTAGAAGCTACACACTCCGCATGAAAATCTGATGAAAAGAAGATGAAAAGTGTATGAAAAATAGACATCTCAAAAAATACCGAGCTCTTTTTTGAGATAGGCGGGTTTTTAATATGAACTCACACTGAACTCTTCAAAAACAGTGTCGATCGGGATAGCGAAACCGATACCTTCCGTGTCCCGCAGGATGCTCGTATTCACCCCGAGGACATAGCCGTCCTCGTCGATAAGCGGACCGCCGCTGTTTCCCGGATTGATAGGGGCGTCTGTTTGTAACAATATCTGGCCGTCCGATTCCCGTTTTCGAAACCCGGAAAAAATCCCCGACGTCACCGTGTTCCGCAACCCCGACGGGCTTCCGATTGCATACACCTTGTCACCCTGACGGATCTGTTTATTCGAGGGAGGGGGTGTTAAAAAATGCTGGTCGGGAATATAGAGGTAAAGCAGTGCCAGATCGTGTTCTTCGCTTACCGCCATATCGTTGGCTGAATAGCTTTCACCGCCCTCAAGAATAATTTCTATATCCGAAGGCCGGATTTTTGACTCCATCATACTCAAACGCCGCTCGGCTTCTTCCTGCCTTGGCAAAATTTGGTCCAGACCCCGCTCCCTCTCCTCGACAATAATCTCAACTTGTCTGCGAGCCGGCCCGGACGGCATTTTGCGCAGCCGTTCCCTGTAATCCCACAGCTTCTTTTTTTCCAGCTCGATCAACTGCCGGCCGGTTTCAACATTTCGTCTCAGTTCCGCGACAATTTCCGGATCTACTTCAACCACGTGCCGGTTTGTGACGATATTGCCCTCGGCTATAAAAAAACCGGAGCCCGTCCCCATGGGTGTCTTTATCGATACTGTCGCCGATCTCGCTTCACGAATCGTAGCCCCCGCTGAACTCACTATTTTGTCAGACACCGGCAGATCGATGGCGGTATCCACCCCCGCTTCATAAAAATCCGGCATTTCGCCTTCTTCCTGCCGGGCTGAGTATTCCGGTTGACTCCCCGGCAGGTTGTTATCAGCGGACCGGGTAAAATAATAAGTCGCGCTCGCGGTCAATACGGCCACTACGGCCATCATCAGGAACATCCCGTAATTCTTTTTTTTGGGCGACTCTTTTTTCTCCGAATGGACTACTTCCCGGGCTTGCTGCCGCTGCTTGAATTCCTCATAGCGGCTGAAAATGATACCGCAGGCCTCGCACTCCGTCCCACCGTTTTGTGAATGTCCGCATTTCGGGCAGTTTGTCATATTGTCAGCCATACTATAACTATCGGTACAAGCCATAGGTATCTTAAGGAATTTTTCACTAAGGTCGAATGGTCATCTAAGCAATTAAACTGAAAAGCGATAATTGGCCACAGACACACACGGACACACACAGACGTTTATTCAGGCGACTTACCCGAACAAAAAGGGTGTCCCTTCGGGTCGAAACAACCTGAGATCAAACTACCAGAGGTCAGAGATCGGAGGTCAGCCCCGACGCCGGGGTAAACTGCGAACGCAAAGGTTACATAAAATTTTTTTGGTTTTTCTTGGCGACCTTTGCGGCTTTGCGAGAAATCCAGGCTTTTTGCGAATGTGTCAAAAACCACTAACGGTGACCGGAGTCAGATACAAGAGATCTGAGGTCGGAAATTGCAAAAGCTTTTTTGAAATCCTGAATCAGAGATCAGCAATTGAAATGTTCCCCCGCCCGGAGGGCTGACTCTTTTTACACAGGCAAGTCGCCCGGGGAAAAGTTCGTGGTCGTCCGGTGTTGTCCTTGTGAGTCTGTGTGGGTCCGTGGCCAATTTGCTTTTATTCGAATTTTTGTCATTAAAGCATTTGGTATTGTTTTGGATTTATTATTTCGTCCTTTCCAAGAAATCAGCGAGCCCCTCCGCCGGATGCCCGCAAAGTTTAAGCACGGTGTCACTCACCTTCGACACTTCTCCGGCTGCAATCTGGGAATAGTGCGTAATCCAGACATCTACCTCATAATCGGTCAGACCATTACCGGTTAATTCCCTGCGACGCTCTTCCAGCTCCGCCATACGGCTCGATGAGCGTGATATTCGAACCTCTTCAGGGAGTTGCGATTCATAGGTTATGTTTCTGCCTGTTGCCGCTGACAGGCAATCAGCCGTCTCCTGCATGGTAAGGGCTTCCGGTCCGGTAATATCATATATTTTCCCTTCATGCCCGGTATTCATGAGAACCGTTGCCGCGACATCCGCGATATCGTCCCGGGACACCCAGGATACCCGCCCGTTCCCCGCCGGCGCCCGGATAACATCGCTTCTCGCGATATGCTCCGGGACCTTGTCCATATAGAGACTCGGGCGCAGGAAGGTATATTTCAACCCGCTCGATCGTATGGCTTCCTCCGTTTGGAAATGATCGCGGGAGAGAACAAATGTCGCTTCTTCGGAAACATTCAGGAACGAGAGATATACGATCCTTTCGACGCCGGCTTCCACGGCCGACCTTATGACGGATTCATGCTCCCGAACGCGGTCATAATCGGGGACGGGAACATTATTTTCAAACGAATGGATAATAACGCCCATTTTATCCCTGGCGGATACCAGGAAAAGCGTCTCGATATTTTCAAGCGCCTTGCGCATTTTCTCTGTATCGCTGTAAGCGCTGATAATACTGATTTCCGCCCCGGGCAGCTTCGGTTCCCGTTCAGGGTTCCGTACCAGCAGCCGTTGGGATATTCCTTGTTTCGCCAACCGCTCCGCGATTTTGCCGCCGATTACACCTGTTGTGCCTGTAACTGCAATCACTATCTCCTCCCTATATCGTGCTTACTCCGCCGTCCATCACGATCCCGGTGCCCGTTATATACCCTGCCGCATCCGAGCAGAGCCGGACTACCGTCGCGGCGATTTCTTCCGGCGCACCCAATCTTCCAAGAGGGGGTTTTTCTTTCAACTCCTGCCTGAATGCTTCAGGATTATGGATCCCGGCATTGTTGCAGGCGAAATCGAGCCTTCCGAAATCATTGACGATGCTTTCGATGTAGTTCCGTGCGTCATCACTTTTCGACACATCACACTGGAACGGGAGCGCCCTGCCCCCTTGCTTATGAATAAGATCCGCTGTCTCATCGGCGCTCTCTTTTATGGTGTCCGCAACAGCAACCACAGCGCCCTGCTGTGCAAAAGCGATTGCCGTACCCCGACCGATTCCGGCACCCGCGCCGGTTACCAGTGCTGTTTTTCCCTTAAAATCGTTTTACATCTCTTCAACCAGTAAAACCTTTTTCGGGCTTAAATCCTTTTAGCTCAATACGTGAAATAAGGAAAAAGAGCAAATGCGGAATTTAGCCAAAGACACACACGGACACACACAGACCTTTGTTCTGGCGATTTCGATCAAAGACCGAGATTTTACCGTCGTTCAACTCGCTCAGACGTTGTCTTTTAGCCGTTTCTGACTGCTGATCTCTCATATCTGACCCCGATCACCGTTAGTAGTTTTTTGACACATTCGCAAAAAGCCTTAATCTCATTCCGGCGATTTCAGCCACCTGAACACTTCCCGAAGCGTCGGCTTCGTCCCTGATTTCAAGATACCAATCCTGTAAAGTTTACCGGAAATCGGAAAAATCAGCATGATCGTGGCAATATTGATCAACTGGGATAATATCAGTTTCCAGACGGGTATATCCACTATGGTAGATCTGAACGGCATTACCATCAGGGTTGCGAATGGTATATATGAGGCTGCTATTGCAATCGGATTGCTGGGATTCCGAATCATTGAAAAGCATAAAAAGAAAGGTATCATTATCAGTATGATGACGGGGAAAAACCCGGACTGGGCTTCCTGGGGGTTATCGAACATCGCCCCGACAGTAGCGGAAAGGCCCTGGAATATGATACATGCCAGCAGGAAGTTAATTAAAAAATAGATGAACTGGCCATACCCGATATTCAGATCGGGCCACCAGTCGGGCAGGGCGAACCAGGAAGTTGTGGTAAGGATGATGACAGGCAGAAGCCATATAACCATCTGAACGAACATGGTGATGGTGCAGCCGATTATTTTGCCCGTCATCAATTCCCTGCTGCTTACACTCGAAAGAAGAACTTCGACGACTTTACTGTTTTTTTCCTCCAGCACTGAATTCAATGTCGCGCCGCTGCTGAATATTACGCTCATGTATATAAGGAACGAAAAAAGCATGGCGAGGCCTGTTTTTCCGAAACCTTCGGCCTCGATCTCCTCTTTTTCAGACACCTTGAATCCATCAAAGCTTACATTCTTTCTAACGAAATTCAATTCTTCGTCGGTAAGATCCTTTTCAGAAAAATACCGATCGATCAGGACCTCATTTATACAGTTGTCCAGTTTTTCAAAAACAACGGCATTGTTTGGCGTTTTTGAGTAGTATTCTATCTTCTTTGTTTTAAGGGCGGTCGAAGGAATGTATATGATGCCGTTTATTTTTTCTGAAAGGATTTCCTTTTTGCTGCTTTCAATATGTTTTTTCAGTGACTGTTTACTTACCGTGTCATAGCTCAATATATATGTACCATCTCTTACAAAATCCTGTTCTGAAAGATATTCCCTGCACTGGTCCGTCAGGGATTCCATTTCCGTAATCAATACAATGCGTGTTCCTTTGTCTCCCTTATAGCCCGCCATCAGCACCTGTATGCCGATAAGCCCGAACATGAAAACCGGGACAAGAAGTGTCATGACAATAAAGGACTTTGTCATCAGCTTTTCACGCAATTCTCTTTTGATAACCGCCAGTATTCTATAATTTATCAAAGTTGAATTCCTCCTTTGGGGCACTTCCGGCCAGTTTAACAAATATCTCGTTAAGCGCGATGTCATTCGCATCGAAACTGTTAATCTTCACGTTATGTTCGAGAAGCAGTTTCAATAAATCCTGGGTCTGGTTGATATCGGTCAATTCAATCCCCACACTGTTTCCAAATTTCGTTACATTCCGGACCATGGGATGATTGTCGAGAAAGGATATATCCCCTTCATGCATCAGCTTGACGCTGTTCTTTGAGTAGTCGGTTTTGATTTCACTGAGATTCCCGTTGAGTATTACCTGCCCTTTATGAATCATGGCGATATGATCACAGAGCTTTTCGGCATAATCCATAAGGTGCGTAGAGAGAATGATGACTTTCCCGTCTCTCCTTTTCTCCTGTATGATATCCTTCAGGAGGTTGATATTAATCGGGTCCATCCCCGAGAAGGGTTCATCCAGAACGAGGAAATCGGGGTCGTGCAGGAGAGTGGAAATAAATTGAACTTTCTGCTGATTGCCTTTGGACAATGTTTCCACCTTGGCGTTTATTCGGTTTGTCAATTCGAACCGTTCAAGATACTCCCTGGCCTTTTCAGTCACACGCTTTCCTCTTTTCCCTTTTACTTCAGAAAAAAAGAGGACCGTCTCCAGTACTTTCATTTTTTTATAAAGCCCGCGCTCTTCGGGAAGATACCCCACCCTTGCCCTAAACGTTTGATCGATGGGAGCGCCTTTGAATATGATTTTTCCCGAAGTCGGAATAAAAATATTCATGAGCATCCTGATTGTTGTCGTCTTTCCCGCACCATTACGGCCGATAAGCCCGAATATGGACCCTTCCGGCACTTCAAACGAGGCATTGTCCACTGCCCTGATTTCACCAAATATCTTTGTAAGATTTCGAACTTCAAGAGCTGGCATATTCCGTCCTCAAATTAGATTTTTAGGATATTGCACTACTGTGGATTATTTATTTCAACCTGAAAAAAGCTGCTGAGCGCTTTTCGCGGCGCCCGGCGCCGAACTGATACTGATCTTCATATAGAAATGTTACCGGTTTGTTACGCTTTGTTCCTGATATGATCCAATTATGCGGGCACTTCCACTACCGGATCGGAAACCGCCCTTACGCCGGCACTGTCAACCGTCGCCACACGATAAATCATCGACTCCGATTCCTGGACAACGCTCTCGAACTCGAAAGGTTTTTTCGTCGTCTGCGGTTTATGCCGGACTTTTCCGACGGACTGATCATTATGAAAAATCTCGTAGTATTCAATCGGATTGTCCGTCGCATAAGCCGTTTGCCAGGTAAGCCGGACGACACGCTTTCCATCCCGGTTTTCAACGGTTTGCGCCAAATCACGGGGAGAGCCCAGCGGCACTTTTGCCTCCTGGAACCAGTTCGTTTTCCCCTCATGCACTTTGGCGGCCATGGCTTCAATTTCTTCACGATCCGTCTGGCTCAGCGACCCCTCGCGAATCTGAGCGGCCGACAGGTTCTGCATAAGCTGGCAGTTACGAGGATCGTCATCGATTTGCCCGGTGCCGATGATCGCGGTACCGATTCCCGGGGTGGAAAGCGCATACTCAACGAGGGGACGACTGGGCAGTTCCGGAGATCCGACCGTGCGCACGACATCCGCCGGGGTCTGGGACCAGCGGGGAGGCTTGGTATACATCGCCCCGTCCGCGAATACTTTCATGGCAATAATACCGACATTCTTTGCCCTGGCAACAGGGATGGCGTTGTACTGATTGTTTTGGTAGTTGCGGTCATTGGCGTTGATGGCAATCAACATTGTATCGATATTTTCCTTTGTATCGCGCTGCAGGAATTCCATCATGACGGGCGAGGACTGGTGTCCCGTTATTCCGATGCGCCTGATCAGTTTTTCCTCTTTCGGGTTCAAACCGGTCAGGTTTGTGCCGTCCCGATAATCGACCAGCGCTGCAAGCACACCGATTCTCTCCGCTTTCGGATCGGGATTGTCCAGGCCTTCATATGCGGCATCCACATCCGCCATGGTCATCAGGCTGTGGATTTGAAAAATATCGATATATGCGCCTTTG
The DNA here is from genome assembly GCA_963677545.2 of Desulfobacterales bacterium. Lineage (GTDB taxonomy): Bacteria > Desulfobacterota > Desulfobacteria > Desulfobacterales > JAFDDL01 > JBECKW01. The sequence goes on from CAXXKH010000017.1 coordinate 43,169, forward strand.
GGGTAATTCCCCTTCCCGTCGCCGAACATCAGGGACAGCGACCGTTTTAAATCATCGACCGCCGTAAGATCGCCCCCCCCATCGCTCCAGCCAAGCAGGTCGGGATTTTTCCCTTTTGCGTACCGCATGAAGGTTTTGCTTGCCAGATGCAGGGACCTTCGTTTTTTTTCGTCATATCCCGGCAGGCCCGGTACGAGGTCCAAAGCGCGAAACGCCTTACCGTAGTACCCCTGGCTCGGACCGTAGACATTGGATGTATCGAGATAGGTAATGCCCTGGGTAACCGCCTTGATAATGATATTTTCCGCCGTGACGTCGTCGGGCGTCCACTGGAGAGAGGCCTGACCGCCCAATCCCAGACTCGTGACCTCAAAACCGGTCCGGCCAAGCGTGCGGGTCATCGGTTTGCTCACGCCCGTTTTTCCGCTTTTACCGCAACCGATTGTCATCCCCATGGCGGAGCCGGCAGCCAGTGCAGCCGACGTTTTCAAGAATTCCCGGCGGGTCCAATGTTTCAACATATGATATTCCTCCCATTTATTTTCAGTTTCACTTGCGGATAAGTCAGAACGATTCAGCCAATTTCAAAACGTTCCAGACCAATCGCCAAACGGAAGATCCGCTTTGGACTTGATCTCATTAACGGACAATTCGAGCGTCCTGTCCCGAATAGTCAAAACGACGCGATATTGAGTCCCATTGACGGATCGAATCGGATTTCCACTTTTTTCCCAACCTGATTCTCCGATGTGAGCCGGTTGAATATACCATAATGATTCTGGGTTCTTGCGATGAACCGGAACCCGTCCCGTGTTCTTCCATAGACGACAGCATAGGCGGGTGTCATGTCCCTGTTGTAAATGACGGTATAGGTTTCGATGATGCCGGCTTCATTGTAGACTTCGGTTTTAATCCGGACCGGCTCATCCCCCACCGGACCTTCGTCGTTATCTTCGATATCACCGGGCTGGAACCCGCCCTCGGGAGGCGCGCCCCCATAGACACCGGCGGCGTGTTTATGCATAAACCACCCGAGGGCGGTGACGAGACCGTTTCTTTTCTCACCCCCGGCAATTTTTTCCGCCAGCGTGGCGACGGCATGAAGGTTGTAATTATTGCCCGGGCCGCCGAAAAAACCGAGCCCGCCCGTCAGGGTGAGAGGCCTCGGATCGTTATCCGCAATACCGATCATTTTCTTCGCGATACTCACCGCGCATGGAAAACACGAGTAGAAATCGAAGCAGTCGATATTTTCTATCCGCATTCCGGACCGGCCCAGTGCCTTGTCTACCGCCGCTTTAAGTGGTGGGCTGGAAGTAAAATCGGATTTTTCGATCAGGAACCGCTGACGGTCCTCGGCATATCCGCCTCCGAGAAAATAGACCGTCCGCCGCTCTTTCCGGGCGTACTTCTCTGCAATCTCCTCCGCCATCAGGATAACGGCCGCCCCCTGGTCGACCGTTACGAATGAATTCATGAATTTGCCGTAAGGAAAAGCGATTGGCCGGTTAAGTGAAGAAGGGGTTACGATCTCTTCGGGCGTCCGAATGTTCCCCGACCACGCATGAGAATTCATGGCCGCGGTTCTGCTGAAACCGGACCACATTGCCGCCACCTTCATGAGATAGGATCGAAGGCCCAGGCCGGAAGCCGCCCACAGGGCAGTCTCGAAAAGCGGAAATCCCTGCATGGGATGCTCGATACCATGGGCCCTTTCCAAAGGGGTGGCGCCAATCAGATCATCCCTCGAGTAATCTTCCAGAACACCCCTGAACAGGGCGCTTTCCGGCGGTTCGGAATCTCCGTCCCTCTGGACATATGCTTCCGCACCGGCCACCAGGACCGAATCCAGTTCATTACGGGCGATCATTCCGGCGGCGATATTGATAAGCGTCTGGGGAGAATTTCCGCCGATACTGGAAACCTGCGTGAGCCATGGGGCAGCATGGATCCTGTGGGCCAGTTGCCCCACCGAATCCGGACAGTGGCGGCTCACGATCCGAACCACCATAATCCCATCCAGATTTGCCAGGGCCCCTTCACGCCCCATGGCCCGTTCGGCCCTGAGAGACGCCTGAGTCATCAGTCCGATGGGGCCGAAGGCATTTCCATCCAGTTTTTTGGGCTGGGTGATCTGGCCCCATCCTGCCACAACGACATTTCTTTTCATTTCATACCCTCAGCCGCTAAAGGCGTAAATTCGATCTTAGCATATCAAAGAAACTGCCATGTATGTAATTTCGTTTAATCCTCCCAGCAATTCGTCTGAGGCTGCGGCAATTGATAGTTCAAAAGCATCCGAATGTGCGCATCGAATCCCCCCTCTTCCCGGGATTCGAGATTTCTGACCTGCGCCATAGCCTTTTCAACGACCTCTTTATCCCGGACAACATCCAGGGGCATTTCCCTGGGGTAGGATCTCTGAATCAGCGAGTAGGCCTGTTTCTGCTCCCGGCTCAGGGAGAGATACCGGTCGATCTCTTCAAGCATCCAGGCTCTTTTCAGGTCGAGCCGCCCATCCACCTGCATCAGCAGATTCATGCTGAAATCCCCGCAGCGGAAATGCGCCGGCATTTCGTCCAGGTTTTCCAGAAGCAGCCGGATCTCTTCCACAACCTCCTCGTCGCTCATGGGAATAAAGGTACCGGCGTCGATCATCTTCTGCATCGGAGAGATGGGGTGCGGGGCAAACGTCCGTACCCGGATAAAATCCGGACGGATCCGGTTGAGCAACCGCGCCGTCTCGAGGGCGTGCTCTCGACTCAACTCTTTTCCACCAACCCCCGGCATAATATATTCGGACAGGGAGATATCGGATGCGACTACCCTGCGTCCTCCTTCGAGGATGTCCTCGGGCTTATTTCCCTTGTTAATGAGCTTCAGCACCGCCGCCGAACCGCTCTCCATACCGGAGTGAATCCGCTGGAGACCGGCTTCCGTCAACCGCCGGTAGTCCCCCTCGCTTTTCAGCTTCATCGATTTCGCCCGGGCATAGGTGGTAATTCTCTCGACACTCGGGAATACCTTTCTGATATAGGTCATTATTTCGACCAGCTCGTCGGCAGGCAGGATCAATGTGTCGGCATCCTGAAGAAAAGCGGCGTTGAACCGATGGGCGGCCTCTCCATATGTTTCCGCCATCATATCGATATCCCGCTTCACCTCATCCACAGGTCTTCTCGAAAACTTTTTCCCCTTGTACGGGGGGCAGATACGGCATCGGTTCCACGGGCAGTTCCGTGTCACCCGGACGAGAAGGCTCGACGCTTCGTTCGGCGGCCGGATAGCGCCTTGTTCGAACATGGGATCTTCTCCAAATTTGCTATAGAAATCGGCTTCCTTCAAACCACTTCCAAGGTTTCATAAAATATACCAATTTTTCCATCCAAAAGGAAGCCGGTTATAGTGTAACCGCATTTGGATTTTCATAAAATTCTATAGTGGCTTTTAGAGAATGACCGTCGAACACCTGTCCCGCTATCGTTTTAGCCCGTCCTCTCCATCCTCCGCAGTAGCCTGCTACGGAGGATGGAAAGGCGGATCGAACGTCCAGCGTCCAACATTATTCCCTATCCCTTGACAACCCATCGTAATTTTATAATATACTTACACTACAAAGCGATTTCCTTTCAGGTATCCAATCGAAAAACAGGAAGTACAGGAATCAACATGATTTACGCTGTTTATGGCAATCAGGTCGAAGAGATGGTTCTGGGCCTGCTTGAGAAATCAGGTGCCCTGGACCACGTGAAGGGGCAGGACGTCGTCTTTTTAAAACCGAACCTGGTCTTTTCCCGCCCGGATTGGGTCGGTGTTCTCACCGATCCCAGACTGGTCGAAACCATGATCAAGGCCCTCAAGGACAAGGGAATCCACCATATCATCGTCGGCGACGGCAGCGGCATGGGGCAGAGCGCCACCAAAGCGTTCGAGTATTGCGGCTATACGGAAATGGCCAGGCGATATGACACTCACCTGGTAGATCTGGAAAGGGATCGCTTTGTCGAAATCCCCGTGAAAATGGATGGCCCTTTCCGGGACCTGATGATCGCGAAAACCGTTTACGAATCCGATTTTTTCGTAAACATCCCATCATTAAAACCCACTATCAGACCATGATCACCTGCAGCATGAAAAACCTGAAAGGCACCATGCCGCGGGCCATGAAGACGAAATTTCACAGCGTCGATCTTCATAAAGCGATCGCTCAACTGAACAGTGTTCTGAAGCCGGACCTGATTCTGGTCGACGGCCTTCTGGGGGATATGCGCAACGAGGCGGGACACAACACAATCGCCCTGGAAAGGATATTCCTGGGCGACAATCCGATTGAGATAGACAGCGTAGCGGCGGATATCCTGGGATATCGTCCCCGGGACATCCCCCACATCGCCTATGCGGCCGATGCCGGACTTGGTTGCTGTGATCTGAATGAAATCAGAATCAGATCCCTCAACCATCCCTCGAAACTCGTAAAATTGTCCGCCCCACCACCGGTAGCCGATCTTTTTCCGTGTCAAATCAGCGCCCAGGGGGCTTGCAGTGTCTGTATGGGAAACCTGGTTTTCGCCCTGGAACGATTGAAGGCGGACGGTTTCCTGCACCCCCGCCTCACCTTTCATATCGGGCAAAACGCCAGGACAACCGCCGATTCGGACATGATTCAAATCGCGGTAGGGAAATGTGTTTCTCCGGGCCACCCAATCGAACTGGTGATCGATGAATGCCCGCCAAGCGCGAATTCCATTTACAGCAAAGTTGCCTCCCTTTGATGGAAAATGATATGATACTCCGGAACTGTAGCAGGAAATGATATGAACCAGGACCGCTCCAAGCGAAAACTCACCGCCATATTCAGCACCGATGTCGTGGGCTACAGCCGCCTGATGGAAACGGATGAGGCGTGGACAATCCAGAGCCTCGAAGAGAACAAGAAACTGATCGCCGAACTCATTGAAGAGTATCAGGGCCGGGTTGTGGATGCTCCCGGCGACAATATGCTTGCCGAGTTCAGCAGTGTCGTCAACGCGGTGGAATGCGCGGTTCAAATCCAGAAGGATCTGGGCAGAAAAAACACCAAGTTACTGGAGATCCACCGCATGCAGTTCCGGATCGGCATCAATCTGGGCGATGTGGTCGAAGAAGACGGGAAAATATATGGCAACGGCGTAAACATCGCGGCCAGGCTCGAAGGGCTGGCCGAGCCCGGAGGCATATGCATCTCCAGTACCGCGTATGACCAGGTGAAAGATAAGAGCGATGTGGCGTATGAACACATCGGCGAGTATGAGATTAAAAATTTCAATGAACCGGTAAACGTTTACCGTATTCTGATAGAAGGAGAAACCGCCGAAAAATACACGCCCCGTGACAAGTCCCGGAAGAAGGGAATCTCTTCAGGTATCGCAATCGGCATTATCATTCTTCTGGTGGCCGCATTGGGAATAACCATCGCGGCTCTCTATCCGGAGCCCGCCAGACCCCTCCAGGTCATCTATGCCGCCCATGAATTGCCTGAAGGCCATGGCTTCAATGATATGGCCGAGTCCATCCTTTCGATCTCTCCCGATGGCGGTAAATTCGTCTACTGCACGACGAAAGGCCTTTACCTGCATTATCTCGATGAATGGGAAGCCAAACTGATCGCGGATACCGCAGACAGGCCCACGAATCCGGTATTTTCTCCCGATGGGAAATGGATAGCCTATATATCTCAAAAAGACAGGCAGCTCAAAAAAATTGCCGTCAACGGAAAAACGCCTGTCCTGTTATGTGAGGCGAATGTTTTCGGCGCCCTGAGCTGGAATAGAGACAATACCATCATCTATGGGGATGGAAATACGATTCAGAGAATTTCCGCGGATAGTGGAAACCCCGCGCCGTCCTATAAGACAGATGAATTCATCATGTCCCCGCAAACGCTGCCCGATGGAGAATCAATCCTCTTTTCGACACAGCACCCGCCAAGAAACGTGGTCATGGTGCATTTACCCGCTTCAGGAGAAAATATAGAACTCCTGGAGGGTACCAGCGCCCGGTATGTAAACACCGGACATATCGTCTACGGCCTCAAGTCAAATATCTATGCCGTCCCCTTTGATGCGAATAAGCTTGAGATAACGGGATCTCCGGTCAGTCTTGTCGAAAATGTCACAAACGATCCCTCGGAAACAATTTTTCAATTTGCCGTTTCGGATTCCGGAACGCTGATTTATGCACCCAGGGCACGGAATCTGGGGGAAAAAAACAACATGGTCTGGCTGGACCGAGACGGGAACGAGGAATTTCTCGCCACTGAACCCGGCTACTACGGGAGCATACAGATATCACCCGATGGAGAGAAAGTGGCGGCTTCAATCAGGGACGGCTCGATTTACAACATCTGGGTATGGGATATTCCCCGGGGAAACTGGACCCAGGTAACTTCCGACAACACATGGACCGATTATCCACTGTGGACAACAGACGGAAAAAAGATCCTCTACTTTTCGATGAGAAACATTCTGTGCAGAAAAGCCGCGGATGGAACAGGGGTCGCTGATCATGTCGCGGATGGGATTCTCATTCCGACGTCTTTCTCTCCGAATGGAGATATTCTGGCGCTGATGAATGGCGGAAGGTCGCCATTGGAATCCGCAATGCTGCCCATGAAAGAAAATGCCGCGATAAAAAAACTGTTCAATGACAACACGATTGCATTGTTCCCCAAGATTTCACCCGACGGCGACTGGGTGGCGTATATGAACCTCGGGTCGGGCCGGCAGGAAATATTCGTCTCCCCATTTCCGGACACGCAATCCGGAAAGTGGAAAATATCCAATAACGGCGGTGTGCTGCCGCTGTGGTCACCGGACGGCCGGGAACTGTTCTACCGCGAAAACGACAAAGTGATGGCGGTTCGAATAGAAGTCGGTGAAACATTTGTTTACAGCAAACCCGCGGCCCTTTTTGAAGGGACATATTTCGCCCGTTTTCTGGACGAGCCCAGAAGCAAGCAGCCCTTTTCATGGGATATTCATCCCGACGGCAAGCACTTTCTGATGATCAGGACCATCGGGACCGAGGCCCGCGGATTCAAAAAAGAGGCTACTCCGAAAATCAATATCATCCTGAACTGGTTCGAAGAGCTGAAGGAAAAAGTGCCGACGAAGTGACTCTCCTCCCGCAGTGTGGAAGGCCTCAGGAAGCCCCCCTCCTAACCAATGAACGTCGAACATCGTCCTTCCGACATCGAACGCCGAATATGGATAAGGTCGTTTTGATGGAGACACTTATTTCAGAGGTAACCCCCGGTGTTGCAACATTGGGGTAAAGTGAATGAGAGCCTTGCCTGAAGGTTCTCCATCCATGGTTATAGCTTTTTTAAATCGTTAAAATACCTTATTTGCGAAGTTCGGCGTTGGATGTTCGATGTTGGACGTTCGTGTATTTGAAGTTTAATAAACGAGGTCGAAAAGATCTTGTGAATACCTATTTCATGATGGGTGACGCCGGAAGGGGTCCACTTAAGTAGCTGCCAATTCATATACTATCGCATAAACATCGACGGGACTGGTATTATTCTGGTCGGCAATCTCCTTGAACGTCATTTCCGCCGAGGACTGAATCCCCCTCGCCTTCAATCCTTTCAACACCGCTGTAACATCGAGCCCGTATTCCCCGCAGACGTCGGCAATCGAGCGTTTACCCAGCCCGGGTTTGGGAAATTCAGGCAGGGTGCTTCCCTCCGTTGCGACGGGTTCAGGCAGCATCGTCTCGTACACCACCTTGGGGGTCAGGCCGTTGGCTTTGGCGATTTCCAGAATGGACTGGGTTTCGCTTTCAATCCGGATATTCGCCTTTTTAAGTGCCGTCACGCTCGTGGTGAGGTCGAGCCCCAAGCGACGGGATAGAAGCTTCAGGCTTGAAAGCTCGGCATGTCCGTAAGGGGGTTCGCCGTAGGTCCTGCTCCCGGCATCCTTGATGGACTCGCCCAGCGTCTGGACCCAGTGAAAGGGTGGTATTTCGAAATAAGTCCCGGCAGTACATACAATGAGTACTATAAAGGCTATGTTGAAATTCACCGTAAAAACCGTCAGTTCCTTTCCCCGTTTCTTCATGTAGGATACAATCGGTTTCCAGTTGTAATAGATATGAAGGATTCCGGATAAAACGAACAGAAATCCCAAATTGACATGAAGCGCCCCCCATTGGGTTTTGCTCAATCCCCACAACCGCCAGTCCGACCAGTAGGCCACCCGGCCTTCCGGAACGATGTACAGGATAATGGATGTCAACAGCATCAGAATAAAAGAAAGCAGAGCGGTCAGGGATGTAATTTTTCGCAGCGTCATATCATCTCACTCCTTGAGGTCCCGCGGTTGTTTCCAGGCGAAAGGAAATTCCGCCATTGGCATTCATGTAGAGTGCCGGTTCGCAAGCCTTTCGACATTACCACATTCGAAACAAAAAATGGAGTAAAACTCGCCATCCCCTTTCTGACTGACAGGCAATATCAGACGACGTTGAGTGAATTGAGGCCGTTATCGGCATAAAGCAGCACCGTTAGCGCGTCTGGATAAAATAAAGTTTTTAGGTTATATAAGGGGCCAGAACCCCAACCGGTTATGGAGAAACAATGGATTTGAAAAAAGAGCAGATAATCGAGTTTCTGGCAGGGATCACTTCCAACATCTACCTTCAGGCTATCCTTGTCGTTGTATTATCCATTGGCGTCGCATTACTGATAAATCTCATCATTTTAAGAATAATTAAAAAATGGGTTGAAAAGACAAAGCTGTCAATTGATGACCATATCTTTGATATTGTTCATAAACCGATATTCATATCCGTTATTCTCTTCGGCCTGGCAATAGCAACTGAGCTGCTCAAGTTCAACAACACCTTAAACTTCATAACCATCGGATGCCTGAAGACTATCGCCATTCTCTTGTGGACAACAGCCGTCGCCAAATTTTTAAAGCTCCTGCTCAGCCTTTTCAGCCGCGATGACAGCAAGCTCAAACTGGTACAGGACCGAACCCTGCCGCTTTTCAATAACCTGATTCTCATCCTCGCCATGGTTGTTTCAATCTACATTATTTTCCTGGTATGGAATATTGATCTGACAGCCTGGGTGGCATCCGCCGGAATTATCGGTCTTGCCATATCTTTCGCCGCGAAAGATACACTTGCCAACCTGTTTTCAGGTGTATTTATCATGGCCGATGCCCCCTATAAATTGGGGGATTTTGTCGTACTCGATTCGGGGGAGCGGGGTGAGGTTACCAACATAGGCATCAGAAGCACCCGGATGTTGACCCGGGATGACGTTGAAATCACTGTCCCGAATTCCATCATGGGTAACAGCAAAATAATCAATGAAGCGGGCGGGCGGCATGAAAAATATCGGATCCGTGTGAAGGTCGGGGTTGCCTACGGATCGGATATCGATAAAGTGCATAACGTACTGTTGGATATTGCAAATAATAACAAAGATGTCTGCAGGTATCCCGAACCCCGTGTCAGGTTCAGGGCGTTCGGGGATTCTTCCCTGGATCACGAACTCTTATGCTGGGTCGAAAAACCGATTCTCCGGGGAAGAGTGCTCCATGCTCTCAATACCATTGTCTATAAACGGTTTATGCAGGAAAATATTGAAATACCTTTTCCCCAACAGGATCTGCATGTCAAATCGATGCCGCCTGGATTTACCGGTAATGACGTGTCCGGATAATTTTCAATACCAGTGATACCAATCGAGCTTTTGCATTGACTCGACCAAGCCGATCAACAAAAACCTGGCGGTCCTCGTCATCATCAACTATCCGGCGTCTCTCTATTCCTCGAATAATGACATGATGCAAGGTTCCGGGAGCATCCAGACGTACTGAGCGTGGCATACGGACTCCTCTTTTTTATGAATGCAAGCAAACAATATTTATGTTTGTCCAATTAGTCAACAACGTCCCCTAACTCTCCTTTCTTGCGCAGGGAGGTGTTTTTTCTCTTGACCGGACCTTTAATAGGTGACCCCGTTGTGTTCTTTTCCTAAGCTATAAAGGGCCCAACCCATAGAATTTTAATATACCAGAAAAAATTATCAAAAAAACGCCTATAAAAATAAATATGCAACTAAATTTAGCATATTTTTTTTCAGTTTCTTTGAGTTTAACTCCCATACTACGATATGGTCCATGCCTCATTGAATGCCTTTGTTGAATGAATGAAAGAACAATAAAACCTATGGAAGACACAACTACGCCTGACCAAAAAAACAATTTGAAAATCACTCAAATTCCCCTTCTACTTAATTCTATCTTGAAGATCATTTGAAAGGCCTCTCACCGCTTTTTCTAATATATTTGCTAATCCTTTAGCAAAATTCTCCATAGAAGTACTATAATTAAATCCAGGTAAGCCGACTCCAATACCATAAGTTACACCAAGTCTACTAAAATCTTGATTAAAAGATCCTGTAAAGTTGTATTTACTTGGCCCATAACCTGCGCTAACAGGAACATCATTTTTCGGGTCATCAGATGAGCATGGTTCGTTTAGCGGATTATCAAATGACCATTGCATACCAACACCAAAAAGTGTAGTAGAAGTACCAAAACTCGGACTTCCAAAGTAGCCATTGTTTGAATTATATAGAGGTATAGCAATGTCAATACCCATAGATGAAAATCCGAAACTTAAACTCCACAATCCCAATGGATCAGAAAAAATTACCGGATCATTTTGGACGTAAGAATAGAGGTTTACTCCTCCAGCCAAACCAATTGGATCCGGAGTAAGATATCTTCCAACGGAAGGATCGTAATAGCGATGGTAGTTATAGTGAAGCCCGGTCTCGTTATCGTAGTATTGGCCCGCAAACCTCAAATTGTTATCAACGGTCGCTATACTAACATCCGCTTGCCCAAATGGCAAATAGTCAGCAGCCCAGACGATAGCTCCTGTTGAATCCGTCAGTTTTTGCGGGGTACCGAGATGATCGTTGTGGAAATAGTAAATAGATGCGTCGGGGGCAATCATCGCCAGAGGCTGGTTAGCAAACCAGACATATGCCTTTAGCATGTTTCCGCTGTTGTCGGTTTCGGCGATCAGGTGACCGGAGAGGTCATAATGGTAGATCACATCGGTGGTTGCATCTTTAATAATTCTTTGGCCGGCATTGTTGTAAATGTAATCGGCTGGACCATCGACAGGGGGCTGGGGATTGCTTGCCCCCGGTATTCGCTGGGTGGTATTGCCGTCGGAATCGTATTGGAGAAGTTCAGCATGTTCACCAACGACAGTCTTGAGGCGGTTTGTGTCCGGGTAATAGTAGTAAGTATCATCTGAAGGCGAAGTACCGGTCCGGATTCGGCTCAGCCGAACACACTAGGGTCGCATCTTAATTATTAACTATTTGATACGAATAGTTAATAATTAAGATGCGACCCTTTTGTTTCTTTTCGGTGATGCCGTTCCCGAGGGTCATTGCATCCACGGGGCCGAAGGGCTTGTATGCGATGCCCGAGGCCAGGATCTGGTTGGTTCCGGACGGGTTGAGGATTATCCCGCTGACCAGGGCGGGATCGGTTGCATCGACTTCATATTCAATGACATGGCCAGTGGGGTATACGTAGATAGGGGGGCGTTGTTGACTAATTGGACTTACACTGGTTTCTCTTTATTATTTTCGCTATTGCTGAAATACATACCACCAATTGCCGGGCACTCTCCGAATAAGTCAACCCGCATTCTTTTACTAATTCCAAAGCAAGCTCACAACGTACTTTCGAAACCGCTCCTGTTCGGCTACTACCTGATTTTGTCCAATTAGTCAACAACGTCCCCAAATTCCCCTATATACCGTGGTCATTTCCTCTGGACGTAATATGGTAAAAAGCACCTGGGTATGAGATCCTCAGTGGACGAGCCATATCTGATTCTCCATTACAGTTTAGGAAAAATCAGATTATTATAGAAAGGGTTCTTTGTCAAGAATGAAGGTCTGACCCCATAGTATTTTTTGGCTTTTTCGCGTCTTCCTTCTTTTTAAGCACGCTGACCAATATACAACAACCCATTATAATGAATAAGATCACCCAAAACTCAAAGCCGAATAACAAATAGTGCAAAATAGAATAGAACATTAAAAGAAAAGCAATTGCTTTTCTTTTGCTACGATTCTTCATTTTGGTATTCAAGTTCCACATGGGTTTACCTCTTCACCGTTTATTACTTCTTTCACGGTATCCACCGCATCATCAATCATATCCTGTACACCAAAGGCTTCTTTAGCGACTTGCTTTATCATATTTACTGGTCCACCGATAAGTGCGCCACCTATAGCACTTGGAATTGCCCCAATGCCTAAAAAAGGAGTACCCGTCACTGCACCTAGGACAGCGCCACCTGCTAATCCTGAAATCCACGCTGTAATAATTCGCTGCCCTGCAGGGTCGTCAATATATTTTGCGATCACTGGTTTAACTAACTTACCGGTTGCCATATTAGTCAACGTATCGTACCACTTCAATCCATACGGATCGAAAAAAATGACGGGGTTATTTTGGACGTAGGAATAAAGGTTTATTCCTCCATTAAGCCCAATCGGATCCGCCCTGAGATATCTTCCAATGGAAGGATCATAATACCGATGGTAGTTGTAATGCAACCCGGTTTCACTATCATAGTATTGGCCCGCATATATTCGGATGCACTTTTTCGACCCCCGGAGAGCTTTTTTTTGACCCCCCGGCCACTTTCGCAGTTTCAAAGAGCTGACCTTCTATTTAATGGATTTTACCAAAAATTTCAAGCCATTGATTGCGGTTAAAGAAAAAGGGCTTTTTTCTTTTAATCGCCTTTATCAAATCAGGCAGTATGCCTTTCAAAGGGGCGGTGGGCGGGCATCTATCAAATCGGCCGCATTCCTTTTCTGGCCCTGCCTGGCGCGGCAAATGCCCCTGATGACATAAACTTGCGTTATCGGACGGAGCTACCTTTAACGCTTTTTTAAAACAGGCGCTCTGTACGATAACGACTGATTATGTAAGAAGACGCAATTGGCGTGACAGGCGGGGCCATCTAAATCAGACAGCGGCCGCTACCTTTTTGGTGGGTGGGAGTCAAAATAAGATCCGATCCTTTAGGGTGGTCGGGCGGGCATCAAAATAAAGACATGGCTCCGCGCGCAGGACCGGAAGACCCCCGTGTTGTTTGGGGGGCTGGAGGCGAGCACGGAGACATACCGCTTTCTAAAGTCTTTCCGAGGGATGATACTTCGCGTGGACCTCTTTCAAGTCGTTGATGGTTACATGGGTGTAGATCTGCGTGGATTCAAGGGACTCATGGCCGAGCATCTCCTGGAGATGCCGGACCGGGCATTTTGGGGCATTTTGGGGACGTGGGCATTTTGGGGACGTTGTTGACTAATTGGACTTACACTGGTTTCTCTTTATTATTTTCGCTATTGCTGAAAGACATGCCCCCAATTGCCGGGCACTCTCCGAATAAGTCAACCCGCATTCTTTTAGTAATTCCAAAGCAAGCTCACAACGTACTTTCGAAACCGCACCTGTTTGGCTACCACCTGAGTTTGTCCAATTAGTCAACAACGTCCCCAAACTCCTAGAATGTCCCCAAACTCCCTTAACCCGATAGAATTGTAGTCATTTGGTATTTAACACTAAACCAAACTAAATTCCATAAAGCATGGGCTAGTATACAGGGTCCGATAATATTTGTTTTTTGAAACAGATAGCATAAAATAAGACTGCTTAGAAACGCTGTTAATGATAGGCTATGACCGATAGAAAAAAGAGCACTAGATACAATGAAAGCCCAGAAGTTGTTATTTCCATTCTTTATTATCCTAAAGATAAACCCCCGATAAAATATCTCCTCTATGAGAGGGACGAAAATAACTACAATTAGTAAAAAAAAAGCTACGGCAAGGTAACCTAGGTTTGGATCAACAAGGTATTTTTCTATGATCTCCTTGCTAATATCGTCCCTAAAAGGATTATTTATAAGCAACAAAACTGCTCCCCCCATTATCCCACCTATCAACAATTTATTTAGATTCTCTTTTTCTACCCCTAAATTTTTCAATTGTAATGGATATTTTAAATGGAGGTAATAGCTTGACATACAAAAAGCAGACAGGATAGAAATCACCCCGATCAAGTTAGGTGGTAATCCAATTGAAAATTCCGATAAAATTATATTTATAATAATACTAATACCAGTGACGATAATCAATGATACAAAAATATCAAGTGCTATCTTTTTCAAAAAATATCTATTTTTTTCTGGGGTTAAAGAATTATTATTAGCTATATCCATAATACTTTTTTTCCTATAATCTCTATAATGGGTACTGCAAAATATATAGTCTACGACGATATGGCGATACCATTTCATCGTAATCTTTTGAATATTGGGCAAAACACTCTTTGCAATCTTTTTTGCTTGAGCAAGAACTATCACTATTGTTTCTACAATTTCTTAGACAATCATCAAACTTTTTTTTATAAAATTGGTCGTGCAGTCTGATTATTTCTATCAACTCATTAATTTTTCTCTGCTTATTATTATTATAGTTCCAAATAATCTCATTTATACTACTTGTGACCCCAGGCTTTGGATCCAGCACATCTTCGATGTACATTTATAACTGCTGGGGCGTACGGTAAAAATCTGGCTAATGGCAAAAGCCAAATATAAATATATTGGCCAGTAGGATCAATAAAATTTACTGGATTATTTTGGACATAAGAGTAGAGATTTATTCCTCCCTTAAGCCCAATCGGGTCAGCACGCAGATATCTTCCAATGCTCGGATCATAGTAACGATGGTAGTTGTAGTGCAGTCCAGTCTCCTGATCGTAGTATTGGCCCGCAAACCTCAAATTGTTATCAACGGTCGCTATACTAACATCCGCCTGCCCAAATGGCAAATAGTTAGCAGCCCAAACGATAGCACCGGTTGAATCCGAAAGTTTTTGTGGAGTACCGAGATGATCTTTGTGGAAATAGTAAATAGATGCGTCGGGGGCAATCATCGCCAGCGGCTGGTTAGCAAACCAGACATAGAGACGCCTTGGGGACGTCTATGATTTTATGCGTTTCTATTCAATCAGCTTAATAGATTTCTCTCTTTCAATGATTTCTCCCTTTCTTGACAACCGACTTACGGCGGATTGACTGATTTTAAGCCTGCCGGCGATTTTAGTGGTCGTCATGCCAAGCTTTCGATGCGCAAAAAAACACAGTAATGCTCTAGCCTGGACAGTTTTCGGCGCCTTATCAAAAGCAAGAACCTGTGAAACATCCATGTCCATCAGTTCCGAAACGCGCTCTACTGCTTTATCAAAATCATACCCTTTATTTTTCAATCCGTATTTCTCTTCAAGCGACTCCTGTGCAGACTTCAAGACTTTTTCAACGAAATCACTGTCTCCTAAAATACGTTCATCCCCTTTCACGCGGATACCGGCTTTTCGATACCCTTTCAATGCCTCCCATCCCCCTTGGCTCCTCAAAAGTCCGCCACCCGTCAGGTCCTCTCGTTTTCCCTCATCAATACCCTTTTTGACAAACGCCCGATATATTTTCCGTGCCTCTTTCTTTTTCTCAGAAAACAGCCGATAAACGTAATCAACATTCTGCCACGGTTGCTTCTTTTTTCCCATGACAGAACTATGTCCGCACCAGGAATATTTATCGAGTTCTTTCAAATCTTCAACGATCCCCGCTCTTAAAGGATTCAAATGTATATACCGGACCAACTCTTTCAAATAAGCGTCTTCCTGGCACAAAATTGATTTGTAACGATTCTGGAAAAGCTGTCCGTGTCGATGGTATTTTTTATTAAACCATCCCGCATAACCGGTAAGAAGACGACTCATGAGCCTGCTGACCGGGACAGAACCGGTTCGAAACAACAAATGCGCATGATTGGGAATCAGTGCCCACGCGAAACACTCGGTTTGCGTTTCGGGGACAAGCTCCGCCAGGCGACCAACAAAATTACTCCTGTCATAATCCGATCTGAATATCTTTTTACGCTCTATCCCTCTGATGATGATGTGATGCAGTGCACCCGGCGCATCTATCCTTGATTTTCTTGGCATTCTCACCTGATATCATACTTTCTCATCTTAGTAACGCATAAAATCATAGACGTCCCCAATATTTGCTTTTTTCTATTATCAGCTTTTTGGCCTTTTCAACCCTGTTATCACTTACTAAACGATATTTTCTCTCCAAATCTATTTGCTGTGTGATCTGTTCGACAAAATCCCCAGTGCCCAATATTCTCTCATCGGAAGCCTGTCGGTGACCAATTCGCCTGAGAGCCTTCACCTCCGACCATCCTCCTGCAGAACGAATCAACCCGCCCCCTAACTCAGTTATGTATCACAAAATAAAAATCCTTCTCCATCATATGCCCCGACTATCAAATCAGTAATATTTGTAAACAATTTATCAAAATCATTTTTTATCCATTTTTTTTCATGTAACGCCATGTAATCCTTTGTTGAAGAAATCACACATAAAAAATGCCAGTTTAAATTTACTGCAAAGACAATTCGTCTTAACAATTCTTTATTCAAATTTGTTTTAGATACTATATGATAGATCTCTCCTTCAACCTCGAAATAAGTTTCATTGAATCTATTTAGCTCCTGCTCCCCTGGACTAACCATTAAATCATCGAAGACACAGAATGAGTTGTCGGATTCATTGATCGTTCTAAAAATATATTCTACTAAAAAATCTGTAAGAGTAGGAACAGAAATCAATTTATGTCCTTTTACTTCGCATGTCATTATCTCGAAGTTTTGGCCCCCTCTTAATATGCCACCCTGCTTGAACATGTAGGATTGATCCAAGAGGGCTCCCTCAGGCAGGTACGTCTTAACACTTCTATCGTCCACACTCACCATTTCTTGTATCTTATTGGACATTAGAGTTTCGTAAGATAGAACTTCTCCAATGTATTTGTTTGCTCGATTATCCAAATTAATATCGTTTAGTATCATATTGAAATTCCAATTTTATTTAGGGTTTTGGGAACGTTGTTGACTAATTGGACTTACACTGGTTTCTCTCTATTATTTTCCCTATTGCTGAAGTACATACCCCCAATTGCCGGGCGCTCTCCGAATAAGTCAATCCACATTTTTTTACCAATTCTAAAGCAAGCTCGCAACGTACTTTTGAAACCTCGCCTGTTCGGCTACCGCCTTTCAACGCTTCCTCTGAAATGGATCTCGCTTCACATTTTTCTATTATCAGCTTTTTGGCCTTTTCAACCCTGTTATCACTTACTAAACGATATTTTCTCTCTAAATCTATTTGCTGCGTGATCTGTTCGACAAAATCCCCAGTGCCCAATATTCTCTCATCGGAAGCCTGTCGATCACCAATTCGCCTGAGAGCCTTCACCTCCGACCATCCCCCTGCGGACCGAATCAACCCTCCCCCTGTCAGATTGGGTTGTTTACCAAGCGCCACTCCTTTTCTGACAAAATTTCGATAATTCGATACGGCTTCTTTCTTCTTTTCGCCAAACCACTTTAGAACATAATCCCTTTCCTGCCATGCTTTCTTTCGTCGCCCGACAATAACGGAATGGCCGCACCAATGATACCAATCGAGCTTTTGAAACGACTCGACCAAACCGGCCCTGAGCGGATTTAAATGGATGTAACGGACCAATTCTTTAAAATAAGCGTCTTCCTCACATACAATGGATTTATATCTATTCTGAAAAAGATGGCCATAGCGATGGTGCCGTCGATTATAGTTGATTGCGTATCCGGTCAAAAGCTTACGCATAAAAGAAGGCAATCCTTCAGGCCCGCTTCGAATCAATAAATGAGCATGGTTTGTCATCAGAGCCCAGGCATAGACCGGTGTCTTTAGATCAATAGAAAGCTGCCCGAGTCGATCAACAAAGACCTGGCGGTCCTCGTCATCATCAACTATCCGGCGTCTCTCTATTCCTCGAATAATGACATGATGCAGGGTTCCGGGAGCATCCAGACGTGCTGAGCGTGGCATACGGACTCCTCTTTTTTTTGAATGCAATCAAACAATATTTTAGTTTGTCCAATTAGTCCACAACGTCCCTGAACTCTCATGAACTCAACGTCCCTGAACTCTCATGAACTTCTAACCTGGAAGGAATGATTGGTGGTTCCGAGAAAACGGAACATGCCGGAGAAACGTAACGATTAGGTAGTAAGTTCGCCGACAGGAGAGAACCGCCGAAACAACCGAATTTTTGCAGGTGAGGTGTTCACAATTTTAGAAGATATTTATAACCACTCGGAATAACAACTATTAAAAATTTGTTGACATAAGGGGCTATAGAATGTCCCCTAACTCTCCTCAAAGAACAGATAGCTTAGTACAAGAATCAAGGTATGACAAGTGTCCCTCTTGAGGTTATTCATCTATGAGTCTATGGTGTGAGACACCGTTGATAAAATGTTTACATGTTTCTTTTGAAAAATATAAAGAGAATGACATAGCCTCATCTTTTTCAATTTCTGGACCGTCGATTAATATCTGGTAATTATCGTCCGAGAAAATATTCAAGAATACAGGCATGTTTCCAAAACTCCCTACCTCCAAGGACTTAAAACTTATAGTTTCTATATTTTCTTTTAAAAAATTAATCAGTTCCATTGAAGAAATACAAAGCAAAAAGACAATATGTGCATTTCCATAACCAACGGAAATCCATTTCTGACCTTTCTTATTCTTCATCAATTCAATATCAATTTCATTTTGAGCCATTTTTGTTTCCTATTTTATTTTAATAGTCCCTTTTCTTTTACTTGCTGTCGTGTAGTTTATATGCGGGTAAATATGCTCACTAACTCCTCCAGGTGCATGTCCATCGCTATCAACTCTGTCAACAGTACCACCTGCCGCATCAATCAAATCCTTAGCCTCATCGACATTTGGCGTTGGATCAATATCAACATCACCTCCACTTTCCACGTCACGTACTTGATCTCTCCAATTCTTATCACCTCTCCACCCTTTCCCGCCGACGCCTCTTTTCGGACAGGCATCAGAGTCACTATTTTCAGTGTTCTCATTCCATAACTGATGTCTTAACCACTTGCCAATGTCTGCTGCAACCGGAGCACCATAATAAAGGATAAGGCCTGCAGTTGCAGTTACCAAGAAATATGCAGCGGGTCCTGATAGAACGCCACCATCTATAAACAAACCAAAAGTATCAGTATTATTAACCGGATTATTTAAGGAGTAGGTGTAAGGGTTAATTCCCCCGGCCAATCCAATTGGATCGGCCCTTAGATATCTTCCAATTTTAGGATCATAGTATCGATGGTAGTTATAATGGAGTCCCGTCTCGTTATCGTAGTATTGGCCCGCAAACCTCAAATTGTTATCAATAGTCGCTATACTAACATCCGCCTGCCCAAATGGCAAATAGTCAGCAGCCCAGACGATAGCTCCTGTTGAATCCGTCAGTTTTTGCGGGGTACCGAGATGATCGTTGTGGAAATAGTAAATAGATCCGTCAGGGGCAATCATCGCCAGCGGCTGGTTAGCAAACCAGACATATGCCTTTAACATAATTCCACTGTTGTCGGTTTCTGCGATAAGCTGACCGGAAAGGTCATAATGATAGATCACATCGGTGGTTGCATCTTTAATGATTCTTTGGCCGGCATTGTTGTATATGTAATCAGCAGGATCACTGATGGCCGTCTTCGGATTGCTGGGGCCTAAAATTCGCTGAAGGGTGTTGCCGTCGGTATCGTACTCTATCATTTCAGCGTTGGTGCCCACAACGATATTTAGCAGATTAGTATCTTCGTTATAGTAATAGGTGTCTTCAGATTCTGTGCCGCCGGTCCGGATACGTGTCAACCGGTTCCCGACATCATCGTAGGTATAGGCAATTGTGCCGTAACTGCCTTCCGCGTTGGTCAGACGGTATAGATCATCATAATCGAAACTTTGACTAAGTGTGCTGTCCAGGTTGTCGGTGATGGTTTCTATGTTGCCCACATTGTCCTGTCCATAGCTTCGCCCCAGAACCGTCCCGGAAGAAAGAGAAAGGAGTTGATAGCTCTTGTCGAAGGTTTTGGAAACGGTAATGCCGTTCCCGAGGGTCATTGCATCCACCGGGCCGAAGGGCTTGTATGCGATGCCCGAGGCCAGGATCTGGTTGGTACCGGACGGGTTGAGGATTATCCCGCTGACCAGGGCGGGATCGGTTGCATCGACTTCGTATTCAATGACATGGCCAGTGGGGTATACAATGCCCCGGATGTTTCCGGCATCGTCATAGTCATAGTCGGTCACAAATGAAACACTGTTGATAGTTCTTGTTTCCGAAACGATGTTGCCGTCCACGTCATAGCTGTACTCCACGAGCCCCGAAGGGTCCGAAACCGAGGCCACACGGCCCAGGAGATTCGATCCGGAGCCACTGTCGTAGGTTACGGCAACATCCTGGGTAGCATCGCTGTAAAGCGTATCCGTGATCCTGCCAAGGACGTCGTATTGGTACTCCACAACATTATCGTTCCGGATTTTGTAGATAAGGTTTCCGGCTTCGTCGTAGCTGTAGAGAGTTATTCCCGTGTCCTGGGAGTCTTCACTCACCAAACGGCTCATGTCGTCATAGGCGTAAAGTGTGAGGTGGCCTTCGGCATCGGTGACACCGGTGAGGTTCCCTTGGGAATCGTAGGTGTAGGTTGTGCTGATATCCCCCGGCTGAATCACCTCCACCAGGCGATTGAAAAGATCGTACTCATACTGGGTGATATTGCCGTTGGCATCGGTCACCGATGTTACGTTTCCTGAACTGTCGTATGCATAAACCGTTTCGAGGTCATCGGTATCGTCTGCATTTCGCCGGATCAGCTTCCACGGTTTTCCGGAAACGAGGTCGTCGTTGTCCGAAGGATCTCCAAAATTTATATCGGAGTAATAAACCTGTGTGCTGTCGGAAGCATAGATGGATGACTCGGTTTGCAGCCCGATGGAACTGTACCCGTAATAATTAAAGTTGCCGGACGGGTCCACGATACTTTCAAGGAAACCGGTCGAATTGTATGTGTAGTCAAGTGTCCGATCCAGCGCATCGGAGATGCTGTCTATCTCTCCGGCGGCTGTATAGGTGCTGCTTATTGAAATGCCGTTTCGGGTTGTTGAGGTAACCCTGTTCCGCCCATCGTAGGTGTAGGATGTCACGGTGCCGTCCGGCTCCGTGACCGTAAGGACATTACCGGCGGCATCGTAGGTGTAGGAGATGGTTCCCAGAAGAGGCAGGGTCTCGGTTAGAAGGTCTCCTGTAACGGAATCGTATGTGAAGCTAACCGTGTCCGAGTCTCCGTCAAGAGGGCCATCGATTTCAGTCACACGACCTGCCGAATCGTACGTATATTCGGTTATATATTCATAAGGAAGGATGCTTTCGACCGAATCGTAGGTGTATCCGCTTTCTATTTTCCGATACATCAGGGGCGTCGGATCTTCGTTGGGCGTATCGTCGCCATCATCATCATAATCGAAAACCGTCGTCTTGTTTCCCGTTCCCCAAACGGATTCTTCAGTGATGCTTAAATAATCTTCGGTATCGGGATGGTACGTATAAAGAATGGTCCGCTGATTCGTAGTGCCGAGAGCCTGAATTTTCGTCTGATATCGATTGTTGTCATCGAAGTCCGAAAACGTGTCGATTCGACCGTTTGAATATTCGACCTCATTGACACGCTTTTCATCGTCATACCCATACCGGACAATACCTCCCCCACAGCTTGCGCATCCATCTTCACCGGTAATGTCCGTAATGACATTCCGACCATTGATCGTATCCAAAGTATATATTTTTTCAGAACCCTGGGCATCCGTAACCACCACCTGGTCGGTATCGTACGTGATCTCGACCCCTTTTCCATCCCGGGTGATATTTTCATATGCACGGTCGGATGAATCGTAAGCCCAGCTTGAAAGCACTTCACCGGCGAGATTGCTTTTCCCGGTCATATTGTTCGCATCGTTTTCGTCATCGTAACTGTATACAAATCCGGAAGAACCCGATCCATTCCCGTCATCAGCAAAGGTGACTCCTGTCAAATTCCCGCTACCATCGTATTCATAGCTTACCCAAACGCCATCGGCAACCGAGTCGGTAACGGGACCGGTAATATAATCAATATAACCATCGTCATTGTACTCGAAACCGATACTGCGCCCGGTGGATTCGTCCAGCACTGATTCAAGGAGGCCATCGTCGTTATAGGTCAGGCTTTGGACATTCCCTATTGTGTCAACTTTGCCAATGAACAAAAGGGCTGAATTAAAATAATATGTTATTCCATTGGCTCGATACCACGTAACCGAACCGTCCGATTCTTCCACCAAATCGCCATTCGTATAGTTAGTTGGAACGTATAAGTCTTCATCTTCATCATATTCATAATAATGAAGCTTTCCCGCTTCGTCTCTTATTTGATAAGTGGTCGTTTCCGAATCTAAAAAGCTGATGGTAACATTATAATTATGGGTCCAACCGTAGCCAAGTTGGGACTCCAATGTGGATCGGCTTCTATAGGCCCGGTAGAATTTAAAACCTTTTTCATGGGGAGAATTAAAAACTAAATCCGTTTCTGTTTCAACGTTATTGCCTGAAAGCACACTGACCGGATTGCCGACCTTGTCATTTGGTACAATTGAACCATTGCTACAACCGTTTTCGCACTTGCAGGGTTCATCGTCTTTGGATAGATCGTCTTCGGGGCCGTCATCTTTGTTTGTTTCATCCGGATCATTGCAAACCGCTTCCAAATCCCCATCAACATCGGTTGTTTCACCACATTCTACACACGAGCGAGCATACATATGGGATGTGCTATAAAAAACGGTTGTTGAGTCGGGGAAAGGGCCTGTTATTTCAACATATGCTGTGCATGTTACCCATTGTGAACTACTATAAGCGTTCGTTGGACGAAGCCGCTACGCGGCGGAAAAAAATCTCATAACAGTGTATACCTCTCTGGATTGCCCAATCCCGGGCGTCATAAATCAAAAGGAGGTATACCATGAAAAAATCTGAACAGAACCGATTTGACAAGCTTTATCAACGACATTTACGTTCTCTCAAACTCCAGGGCAAAAGTCAAAAGACAATTGAGGCTTATTCGCGCGCCGTCCGCCGGATCAGTGAACATTTTGATTGTTGTCCGGACAAATTGTCCTTGGAACAACGAGAACAATATTTTTCCGATTTGGTGAAATCCCACTCCTGGAGTACCGTCAAGATTGATCGTGTCGGGTTGCAGTTTTTCTGGAAACATGTCCTCAAAAAAGATTGGCAGTGGCTTAATATCGTCAAGGCCCCAAAAGTGCGCTCATTGCCGGATATCCTCACCGTTGCCGAAGTTGAAAAATTGATCGGCGCGACACGCAACCTGCGATACCGGGTATTTCTGCTGACAACCTATTCCATGGGCTTACGCCTGGCGGAAGCCCTCTCCTTGCAAGTAGGCGATATCGACGCTCAGCGTAAACAGGTTCATATCCGGCGTGGCAAGGGACACAAAGATCGTTTCGTCCCATTGCCGGATCTGACCTGTGAGGCACTACGCGCCTTATGGTGGAAACATCGCAACCGTTGTTGGTTATTCCCCAATGCCGTGGGTTCGCCCGAGCGCATCCAAAAGGCCACCACCCATATGGATCGCGGCGGTACTCAAGCCGCAATGAAAGCCGTGGTTGACGAGTGTGGCATAAAAAAAAAGTCTCTATTCACTCCCTGAGGCACTCATTTGCAACTCATCTGTTGGAAAAAGGCTTAGACCTCCGTTATATCCAGTCAATCCTCGGCCACAGCAGTCCCGAAACCACCGCTCGCTACACTCAACTGACTGATACCGTCAAACAGAATGCCGCTAAAGTCATTAACGAATTGATCGATACACTCCACGTCGATTTAAGGAGGAAATAATCATGCAGCTTGCCTCTATAATCGATGAATACCACGATGCCTTTATCGCGAAATACAGTCCCCGGCTTCTACCGGGGCATTTCCGCGCAATCAATGCAATCCGCAGATGTCGAACACAGGAGGCCGAACAATTACTATTACAATGCAAGGACTGCGGTCTTGCCGCACTGCGGCCTTGTTCCTGTGGACATCGAAGCTGCCCGCAATGCCAGAACCATGAAACTTCACTCTGGCTGGACCGACAGCAAACCAAGTTGTTGCCGGTTGAGTACTTCATGGCAACCTTTACACTCCCCTACGAGCTAAGGCTCCTGGCATGGGATCACCAAACCCTCGTTTACAACTCCCTTTTTGCGTGTGCTTCCGGCACGCTGAAGGACTTTGGGCTTAATCCCAAAAATCTTGGCGCAAGCATCGGCATGACCGCAGTCCTGCATACTCATACCCGTCGCCTGGATTATCACCCGCATGTTCATGTCGTGGTGCCGGGCGGCGGTGTAAACAAGACCAGGAAACAATGGAAGAAGAAAAAAAGCAAGTATCTCTTCAACGAGTTCGCTCTGGCCAGAGTGTTTCGTGCCCGTTTCCTGGAGATGTTAACCCAAGCAGGCCTTTCTTTGCCCGATTCGGTGCCTCAAAAGTGGGTTGCCCACTGTACTCACATCGGAAAAGGGCTGCCCGCTCTGAAATATTTATCGCGGTACCTATACCGAGGCGTCATCAGTGAAAGAAATATCGTCTCGAACCAAAACGGTGACATCACATTTAAATACACCGAAAGCCGTACCGGTAAAACCCGTTACCGAACTGCCAAAGGAGAAGACTTCCTTTGGCTCGTTTTGCAGCATGTTTTGCCAAAAGGGTTTCGTCGGGTCAGGGACTATGGTTTTCTCCACGGTAATGCCAAAAAGCTACTGAAACTCGTTCAATTGGTTTTGCATGTTATGATTCAAGCCCGAGATGCACGTCCCCGGCCGGTCTTTAAGTGCCCGGCATGTCAGGCGCCCATGCGAATACTGGGTGTCAGTTCGAAGATACGATCGCCAGGGTAGCATACCAAACGGCAATGGCTCGCTGTAAATATAAGCACAGGAGGAACTGAAAAATGCCATGACATAAAAGGCCCGCGCAAAGCCTCTCTGAAGGCTTAATGATCCTGCTCGCCCTTAGAAATTCTCTCCCCCATGTTGGGGGTACACCTGCCTCCCGTCAAAAAAGATATTTTCTTATATAAAGGTCACTACTCAAATCCCGACGGGCTTGTCCAACCCAGGATAGATCGTGGATCGCTCCGCTCTCACGATCTATCCTTATTCGTTGTCCCTGAAACACAATCCACTTGAGTCAATTGCATACACAAACCTTGCGCTGCACATGTATTACACGAGCTACTATAGCTCGATTCAGCTTCAGACATCTCATAACATTCATCGTTTGTTGTAATAGTCAGTGTTTGCGCGTACAACTTTCCCAACGTTATGAAAAATACCATCAACATTATAAGTAATATCTTTTTCATATAAGCCTCTTGTAAAAGCCCCACCTCTTTACGGGCAGGGATTTGTTTTCAGGTATAACCAATAAGGTTAAACAGTTAAAAACTGCTTTTGCATTTAATGGGGAAAATCCTCTGGAGGGCAGAAAGATCGGCCTTATTCAAAAACTTCTGTTAAAAAAAACAAGAAATTTAAGCGGCTAATTTTATGAGTTTTTTCGTTGATGCAGCTAAAAACGCATTCAACACATTGGTCAGTTTTATCCCTTTAACCGTAAGTTGATATCGATTCTGATTCGGAAGTTTTCGGATGATTCCATGGATACGAAGTAGTTTAAAATGTCGGCTGATCTTTGACGACAATTGCTTTTTCGTGCGCCCTGAACCGAAATCGGTATCCGACAATTTTTGGCGTAAGGCGGCATTGGTTAATCCGGAAATCCTGAACTCGGGATTACAGATTGATTGCAGTAGATCTCTATCCTTGCCTGTTGGATCCAATGCGCGAAAACGTCGACCGTTCTTTGTCCGATAATTCGATATCTCGTCAATCAGTTCATGCACGGGAGATTCGTCATGCAATGATGAAAGGTCATTCATGAAACGGTCATTAACTTCCTGGGATACTTTAGCCCGCAAAGGGATATCCATCACTCCCTTGCGCAAAGGCAGTCGCGATTTCTGATCGTCAGACGATTGACCTTGTTTGTGGCGGAACACTCGAAACTTTCCTGGATCGTTGATCGTCGTTTCAATACGAAGCGTATTTTGTTCATTGTAAACTTTGACACTATTGTTATCGACCCAGTGGCGGAGTCGAATGCCATCGTTGAAGTCCATTACCCGTGTCGTTATGGGATAGGGGGACGTTGTTGACTATTTGGACTTACACTGGTTTCTCTTTATTATTTTCGCTATTGCTGAAACATATACCCCCAATTGCCGGGCACTCTCCGAATAAGTTAACCCGAATTCTTTTACTAATTCCAAAGCAAGCTCACAACGTACTTTCGAAATCGTACCTGTTCGGCTACCACCTGAGTTTGTCCAATTAGTCAACAACGTCCCTAATATCCTAAGAAAAACTTTTGTTCTTCCAAACCGCCGTTTTGTCAATTGTCAGGGCCTACCCCCGTTGGTTTTAAGGCTCAATCCTTTGTATATAAATGCCATTAGTAGACTCCTTGCTAAAAAGTCCGCTTCCTGCACCTGTTGGAGAAATATGGAAACCGTCATCCTCAGAGTAGGTTGCTTGGGCCAATATTAAATTTCCAATAAATTCTAAATCAATTCGTTTTCCTTCAATGTAAACCATATCATTTTCTACGATGATAGAAATTTTTACGCCCTTGTCATGATACTTTTCGCATACTTTATCGGGTGACATATAGAATTCCTTAATAAATATTTTTTAGCTTACCATTTTTCCAAACTGATCTATCCCTAATGCCTTTTTCATACATTTTTTTGTTTTTATAAACCTCATAGTGATCTCCACCATGTCTAGATAGATCTTTTTCCCAAATCTCGCCGGTTTTTTTGTTCTTCTTTACTTTTCTCCAAGGGTCAAAATCACTTGGGTTTGTTTTTGGCGTTGCCTCTCCATTTGAGCATTCAGTGCTGTCGTCACTTGAACTTGCTTGTAAACTGTTTAACGCATCAAGGGCCTGTACGGCTTTAGCAGTGTCCCCAATAGCTTTCAAAAGTTCATATAAATCTCTTAATCCGCTAATATTACCAGTTTGAGTATAATATTCAATTTTATTATTAAAACTGCCGCCGCCCGGGTTTACAAGCACTAATTGCAACCCATATGGATCAACAAGGTTGACAGGATTATTTGAGGTATATACGTATGGATTAATCCCACCATTCAATCCAATCGGGTCAGCCCTCAGATATCTACCAAGTGAAGGATCGTAATATCGGAAGTAGTTGTAGTGCAGCCCAGTCTCTTCATCATAGTATTGGCCCGCAAACCTCAAATTGTTATCAATAGTCGCTATACTAACATCCGCCTGCCCAAATGGCAAATAGTCAGCAGCCCAAACGATAGCACCTGTTGAATCCGTCAGTTTTTGCGGGGTGCCGATATGATCGTTGTGGAAATAGTAAATAGATGCGTCGGGGGTAATCATCGCCAGAGGCTGGTTAGCAAACCAGACATATGCCTCTAGCATGTTTCCGCTGTTGTCGGTTTCGGCGATCAGCTGACCGGAAAGGTCATAATGGTAGATCACATCGGTGGTTGCATCTTTAATGATTCTTTGGCCGGCATTGTTGTATATGTAATCAGCAGGATCACTGATGGCCGTCTTCGGATTGCTGGGGCCTAAAATTCGCTGAAGGGTGTTGCCGTCGGTATCGTACTCTATCATTTCAGCGTTGGTGCCCACAACGATATTTAGCAGATTAGTATCTTCGTTATAGTAATAGGTGTCTTCAGATTCTGTGCCGCCGGTCCGGATACGTGTCAACCGGTTCCCGACATCATCGTAGGTATAGGCAATTGTGCCGTAACTGCCTTCCGCGTTGGTCAGACGGTATAGATCATCATAATCGAAACTTTGGCTAAGTGTGCTGTCCAGGTTGTCGGTGATGGTTTCTATGTTGCCCACATTGTCCTGTACATAGCTTCGCCCCAGAACCGTCCCGGAAGCCAATGTGAGTAACTGGTAGCTCTTGTCGAAGGTTTTGGAAACGGTAATGCCGTTCCCGAGGGTCATTGCATCCACCGGACGCCTTGGGGACGTCTATGATTTTATGCGTTTCTATTCAATCAGCTTAATAGATTTCTCTCTTTCAATGATTTCTCCCTTCCTTGACAAACGACTTACGGCAGATTGACTGATTTTAAGCCTGCCGGCGATTTTAGTGGTCGTCATGCCAAGCTTTCGATGCGCAAAAAAACACAGTAATGCTCTAGCTTGGACAGTTTTCGGTGCCTTATCAAAAGCAAGAACCTGAGAAACATCCATGTCCATCAGTTCCGAAACGCGCTCTACTGCTTTATCAAAATCATACCCTCTGCTTTTCAATCCGTATTTCTCTTCAAGCGACTCCTGTTCAGACTTCAAGACTTTTTCAACGAAATCACTGTCTCCTAAAATACGTTCATCCCCTTTCACGCGGATACCGGCTTTTCGATACCCTTTCAATGCCTCCCATCCCCCTTGGCTCCTCAAAAGTCCGCCACCCGTCAGGTCCTCTCGTTTTCCCTCATCAATACCCTTTTTGACAAATGCCCGATATATTTTCCGTGCCTCTTTCTTTTTCTCAGAAAACAGCCGATAAACGTAATCAACATTCTGCCACGGTTGCTTCTTTTTTCCCATGACAGAACTATGTCCGCACCAGGAATATTTATCCAGTTCTTTCAAATCTTCAACGATCCCCGCTCTTAAAGGATTCAAATGTATATACCGGACCAACTCTTTCAAATAAGCGTCTTCCTGGCACAAAATTGATTTGTAACGATTCTGGAAAAGCTGTCCGTGTCGATGGTATTTTTTATTAAACCATCCCGCATAACCGGTAAGAAGACGACTCATGAGCCTGCTGACCGGGACAGAACCGGTTCGAAACAACAAATGCGCATGATTGGGGATCAGTGCCCACGCGAAACGCTCGGTTTGCGTTTCAGGGACAAGTTCCGCCAGGCGCCCCACAAAAACACTCCGATCATAATCGGATCGGAATATCTTCTTGCGCTCTATCCCTCTGATGATAATGTGATGCAGTGCACCCGGCGCATCTATCCTTGATTTTCTTGGCATTCTCACCTGATATCATACTTTCTCATCTTAGTAACGCATAAAATCATAGACGTCCCCAATATTTGCTCCTGGCCCTTGTAGTTCAAGGCATAAGCGTATTCCTTCCCTTTGGAGCCGATCCGGGCATACAGATATTCAAGTTCTTCGAGCTGCCTGATGTGCGCCCGGATCTGCCAATCCGTCCACCCCACATGCTCCCGGATCATCCGGCGGGTAAAGTAGAGTTCATCGATGTCGCACTTCTGCTTTTCGGCCATTTCCTTGACCATGCCGTAAATGCCGGTCAGCAGCGTCCGGGAAGGCGGGGCCAGCTCGTCAAGGCATTGGCCCAGGACTTCGTTGGCCAGCTTGTTGGCCTGATCGATGTCGTTCAATGTGACTTCGATATACGCCACCGGCTTTCCTTCCACTTCCACGGTCTTGATCTTGCGTTGATACTGATGCAGGTAGGTCACTGTCCGGATCAGGCCCAAGTATTTCTTGTGATCCCGGCGGGTCCGGATGCTGCGGGTGGGATAACTCAGATAATCGGCAAAAGGATTTACCACTGCAAGGGGTTTAAGCAGGCGTTG
The DNA here is from genome assembly GCA_963677545.2 of Desulfobacterales bacterium. GTDB lineage: Bacteria > Desulfobacterota > Desulfobacteria > Desulfobacterales > JAFDDL01 > JBECKW01. The sequence continues at coordinate 72,998 of CAXXKH010000017.1, forward strand.
GGCAGTGTGATGCTTCCGGATGATGTGCTCGGACCTTTTCTTTCTTACCAATCCTTCAAGGGTTTCTGCCTCCCGCTGCATCCGGTGGATGGCGTCGGTCATCTTGCTTGACTCGTCGATGGTGAGGAACAAAAAGCGGGAAGCGGTTTCTCCTTCAAGTTCTGCCGCCGTGGTGGTGATCATCACAGCCACGGGACCGTTGACCGTGTATTCCTCGGTTTTCATCTTGCCGGTGCCGGGGTCCTTGCCGGTTGCGGCCACGGTGATCTTTTTCGATGACTGGATATTGCGGATGGAATAGGCCGCGCCGCCCATGCCCACTTCTTCTTCAATGGCCAGGATTTTATTTACCAACGAGTCTTGGTCTTTGTAAAAAAGCGCCTGGTCTGTGATGCGGGTGTATTTTACGTAATCCTCATCCGGAACCAAAGACAATATAGCGTCCTGAAGGGTGGACTTGCCGGCGGCACTCCTGGATTGAACCAGCACGGACAAGGGTTCATCGAGTTTCCGGGATACGGCTGCAAGATACCCTACAAGTTTGTTGGTCTCCTCTCCTGTAACGCCGGTGGTTTCTAAATCGGACAAGATTTCATCAAACATATCCGGATTTTTCAAGAACCGGAACGCTTCGGCTTTCTCTTCCCTGGTAGGCTCTGTGTCCGCCGTTTCTTTCTGCCTGGGCTGCCAGGATTCGACAAGGCTTAACATCTTGCCGATGTCGTCTTTAATCAACGTTTCTTTTACGCCGAACAGATCCGCGCACAACTTGCCGAACCAGATCCGGGAGCGCGACGAGTAAAGGTCGATGGTGGATAGTTCAAAGGGTTGGTTGCCTTCTGCATCTATCGATGCCTTGATGGTGGCTTTGAGTTGGGTATCTCCCCGCTGGATCCCCTTGACCTCGTATTGCCGGGGTCCGAAGCCTGCTATGAAGCCGTGCTCGGTCTCTTTGTAGATCTGATCAGCTGGATTGGCGGCTTTTAAAAGCTGCTCGAAGGCTTCGGGCGTATGACTTTTGAAGTAAAGGTTCACGTCCTTCATGGGGAGGGCCACGGGATAAGATGCAATCCCTTTTTCTTTTAACCGCAAAGAAACAGCCTCAGCCGCCTGTCTTCCGGCCTCGTCGGCATCGAAGGCGAGATATGCGGTTTTGATCCTGCGATTAAAAAATAAAAGATGTTCATCCAGAAGACCGTTGACACCGTAAATCGGCATCACGTTCTTGAAGCCCCGGTCATACAGGGTCAGGGCGTCAATAATCGATTCGGTCAGGATTAAAATCTCTGATCGTTTCGCCGCCTGTCGATTGACCAGGCCGAACCGGGGGCCGGACAGGTACAAATGTCGGGCGCTGCCGGGCTCGTCATCAATCCTTCTACCGTAAAGACTCACCACGTCGCCCCCTTCGCTCAGAAGCGGGAACACCACGCAGCCATAGAACATCTCATGGCCTTTTTCATTCAGGATGCCGATACGCTTCAAGGCGCTGATGACTTCCGGATCATAGGGGAGGATCTCAAGCAATGTGCCGTTGACGTAGCCAGCGCCGAAGTCAGTGAATGACTGATTATCCCGGATGCCCCGCTCCTGTTTAAGATAATTCAATCCCCGGCCATCCTGGGTGAAGCTGTGCTGGTAGTAGGACACCACCCGGGCCAGAAGCTTTTTTTCTTTAACCGCCAGTTGTTTGCTTTTGGAGGATTCATCCTTCCGAGGTTTGGTTTTAAAGCCGTTGTTGCTCAGGCGCTTGACCGCTTCTTTAAAGTCCACCTGGTCGAACAGCTCCACAAAGCGGATCGTATCGCCTGACACGCCGCAGCCGAAGCATTGCCATAGGTTTTTGGTGGGGTTGATGGATAAAGACGGGGTTTTGTCCGCGTGGAAGGGGCAACGGCCAAACCAGCCCTTGCCGTTCTTTTTTAATTCTATGCCCTTGGCCTGCACCAGGGACACAAGGTCAATACGTTTGACCCGCTCGATCACCTCTCTTTCTATCGCCATGTCTCTCTCTCCCCTCTGCCGCGGCGTAGCCACGCCTTGGGCGTGACGAAGCCGGGTCTCGTAGTTTATCAAACATGATATCCCTCAGATGATTCAGGCTTTCACGAAGTTCCAGCGGATTGACCAGCGCTCGGCCAGTCCGGTAATCGTTGTCAAATCGTTCCAGGTTGGTGCCTGTGATCAGGAACGTGGCGATCCTCCGGCCGTTATTGCGGACCCGGACTTCGGACAGATTGCCGCCCATGCACAGTAAAAAAGCGCTTTTAAACAGGTCGGTCACTTCAAGGGTGCTTCTCAAAGGTTCCCACCCCCTTTCAAAAAAAATTATTGCCCAAATAGACCAATTTAGTTTGCCTATATGGAATATTTTAAATTATGCTTTTTAGGTTAATTTTGTCAAGCTATATTTTCCCCATACGGTTAATTTATTGCCATATTAACCCAACTATGCTATTTTGCGTTGTATTGATAAAATAAAACCGGGAGGTTAGCTAATGAGCCTGGCGAACAATCTAAAACGCTTGAGGAAAAAACGTGGATGGTCGCAAACGCAACTTGCCGAACAGATCGGCGCGCACTTGTCGCATATAAACCGCATCGAGACCGGCAAATACAATCCTTCCCTGGACGTCATCCAAAAGCTGGCGACCGTCCTGGAGGTTTCTATTGACTACCTGGTAAGCGACACGGATGAAGACTACAAGGAAGTCCGTATTGAGGACAAGGGGTTGATGGAGCGCATTAAATTAATCGACGCTCTTGACGAAGAGGATAGATCCGCATTAATCCGGGTAATCGATTCCATGTTGACAAAAAAGAAAATTCTTAATTTGATTACAAAAGAAGAGGTCGCCGAGCATCGGGCTTGACATGGGGTGCATGCCCGGACCGATTAAAGCCGCCAAATAGGGGATTAAACAATGGCACAAAATCATCAAGCAACCATGTCGGCCGAGGATATTTCTAAAATCCTCGAACCACTCATCCGGCGCGTGGTCCGCGAAGAGTTGGGAAGGATTGCACAAACTCGCCCGGACATATTCTATCTTACCCCCGATATGCCGATTTATAACGACATGAAAGACTTAAAGAAAAGAAAATCCCAAGGCAAGATCAAGCTTTATTCGCATGATGAGGTTTGGGGTGAGTAACTACGAAGCTTCCTACGAAAAGCGATTTGTCGGCAACCTGAAGCGGTACGCCGCTATTCGAAAAAGCATCAAACGCCGTGTGGATCGAATACTGGAAGATCCCTATCAAAACACGGAGGCGCTCGGCGATGTCAGCGGTAAACTGAACCTTGTGGGTTGTCGCAGTGTACGCATAGACAGAAACTTCCGGGTCATTTTTGTGATCTGTGAAGAGTGCCGCCGTATCCCCGATTGTGAATACTGCTTTTGTGACGACATGCCCGATAAAACAGTTATCTTCCTTACGGTCGGCCCCCATGACAAGGCGTATGCAATAAAATAAACATCCCGTAGAAAAAGGTAGCCGCCGCGTCTGATCATATGCACTGCCTGTCATGCCGCCTGCGGCTTCTAACATAATCTAACTTAATTATCAGACCCTGTTTCTATCTTATTCCCCAATGGTGCAGGGTCGTGATAATTCAGATTATGTCATCAGGCGCAACCACCACGCCAGGCAGCAGCGGTAGGCGGCGGGCCTGATTTCGATATCTATTCCCGCCCACCGCCCAAATGGATCGGATCGATTTGAGAAAAACAGAAACAGCGGTTAGAGAAGAAAAACTTCTTCTTTAAACCGCCGTCAACAGGGCAATCACATAGAAACGCATAAAATTAGAGCCGTGCCCATTATTTGCCTACACATTATTTTTCTGATGCTATTACAAACTTTCCCGCCACAATGAGGATAGAACATCCATCAATCAGTTTTATTTCTAAAGTCGTCAAATCAGACAAGGTTCTATCAACACATCCGCTTTCTCTCAGCTTATCACCCATTCTATATTTTAAATTCTCTAAACATTCCTTTTGAAATTCATGATTTTTCGAGAATATACCAGTATCAATTATGTTTTCATCCCAGAATCCAAGCACCTTATAACCAATGAATCCTTTTGCAGATATAGTAATCTTTCGTTCTAAACTGTCAGTGATAAGTATATCCACTGAATCATAGTCAATATTCAAAGATTCTAATTCGGCATCAGGCCATAATATCTCATCTTCCGAAAGGCCATTCATATGGTATTTTCTCCTTTTCCCCATCAGGTCTCTTGTCTGTCCATGGACCTGAAGTTTCATTTTTCCTTCGTTCAATATGAATATGATCTACATCGTGAAGGGAGTCATGAGGTCCCGTATAATTTGGATCGGTCCCATGTGCTTTATCAACTCTGACACGCATTGGCCCCTTACTATCTTCTCCGCTAAATTTTTTCATTCGTGAAGGGTCTGTAGAAACATCATCCATCTTATTAAGATTTGATTTTAAAGTATTTTTATCTGTTGGGATAACAGTACCTTCCTTTGTTACAATGAAATCTGGGTTTATCTTCTTTGATGCTTTACTTAAATCTCCAGCTGCATCAACAAGATCTTCACCCTTATTAACTGCCCTAGAGACATCATGACCCGCGTCTAAAAGTTTACTGCCATATTTTCCAACTTTACCTGCCCATGACCCAGGGACATAAGGGATAAGACCAACAACATCCCAAGCCAAATATCCCGCATTAGCCCAGGATGGTTCCCTAACAATGCTGACGAGACTATCACCTAATGAAATAACATCTAAAACAGTTTCAACAGGAACTTTTCCGTCAGGATCTTGATACTTCAGAGGATTATTATAACAATAAGCATACCGATTCAGCGACTGCGGATTATACCAATTCGGAGTAATGCTATCAGCCCGTATGAACCTCCCAATAACCGGATCATAAAGCCTCGCATCATAATTGTAGAGATTGGTAGAAGTATCGCGTTCCTGGTCCGTAAGGAACGCGATAAAATTTCTCACCCCCCGGAGAGCTGTTTTTTTAAAGGGCGCCCCTCATTTTTCAAAGAGCCGGGGTTAACTTACGCTATTTTTTCTTTAAAATCAACGCGCTATTGCGATTAAAGAAAGAAGGGTTTTTTCTTTTAATCGCCTTTAAAAATCAGACAGTATTCCTTTCAAAGGGGCGGGGGGCGGGCATCCAATCAGATCGGCCGCATTCCTCTAGTGTCGTTGGACCCGCCTGGCGCGGCAAGTGCCCCTGATGACATAAACTCGCGTTATCGGACGGAACACCTTAGAGGTTTTTTAAAATAGGCGTTCTGTACGATAACGACTGATTATGTAAGAAGACGCAGTTGGCGTGACAGGCGGGGCCATCTAAATCAGGCGGCGGCCGCTTCCTTTTTAGGAGGGTGGGCGGGAGTCATAATAAAGACATGGCTCCGCGCGCAGGACCGGAAGACCCCCGTGTCGTTTGGGGGACTGGAGGCGAGCACGGAGACATACCGCTTCCTACAATCTTTCCGAAGGATGATACTTGTCGTGGATCGCTTTCAAATCGCTGATGGTCACTCGGGTGTAAATCTGGGTCGATTCCAGGGACTCATGTCCCAGCATCTCCTGGAGATGACGGACCGGCGCGCCGTTCTTAAGCATGTGCGTGGCGCAGGTGTGGCGAAGGCCGTGGGGGGTGATGTTCTTTTCGATACCGGCAAGCTCGGCGCAGGCTTTCACCACACGCCAGATCCCGCCGCCGTCCATCCCACGGCCCCAGCGGTTCAGGATCAGGTGGCCGGTATCCTCTTTGCGGATAAACGCCGGTCGAACGGAGAGAATATAGTTTTTCGTCAGATCGCATACCCGGCGGCTCAGGGGAACCACCCGGTCCTTGCTGCCCTTGCCGTGGATCTGGATAAAACCTGATGCAAGGTCCAGATGGATAAGTTTGATATTGCTCAGTTCATCCCTTCGGATGGCCGTATCGTACAGGATTTCAAGGATGATTCGGTTTCTGTAGCCGCCGTGGGTTCGCATATCCGGCACATTCAGAAGTTTCCGGATATCCGATGTTGTCAGGATGGAGCGTGGCAGCGTTTTGGGCTTCCTTGGAAGCTTGATCTTCTCGCCTGGGTCATTCAGGAGATAATCCATTTTCTTCAAAAACCGGGTGAAGCCCTTGGCGGCTCCCAGAAGCTGAGCCTGGGACCTTAGCGTCAGCAGTGTTCCTTTTGCGGTTAAAGAAAAAGAAAGAGATTGCTGATAATCGGACATCAAATCTTCTGTAATATCTTCCAGGTCAAAAACGCCTTCCTCTATCAAGAACCGCTCAAACCGGTGGAGATCGTACTTCGCGCCCTTCACGGTTTTTTTCGATCTGCCCAGGGCTTTCAAATGATCCAGATACAGGGGGATAATATCCTTTATTTTCATGTTCCGTTTTCCTTCCTATTGCCTATCGCCCATAACCTATCGCCTGTCCTTATTCGGATGCGTCCTTTCGTGGGTTTGCTTCACCTCCATAGGCATGACCTTGGTGTAGGCCTGCGTGGTTTCCAGGCGCTTGTGGCCCAGAAGTTTCTGGATATAGCGGATGTCCACGCCTTGCTGCAAAAGGTGCGTGGCGCAGGTGCGCCGCAACGTGTGCGGGGATACCGGCTTTTTGATCCCGGCAGCCAGTCGGTATTTTCTGATAAGCGCATGAACGCAGCCTCCGGACAGGGGCCGTCCCGAGCGGTTCAAAAACAGGACATTCCGTCCGTTTGTATCGAACTCGGACCGGACGTCTTGAAGATACGATTCGAGCCGCTTTGCCGCGTTCTTTCCTATCGGAACGATCCGGTCTTTCAGACCCTTCCCCAACCGGACAAACAGCACCCGCTCTTTCAGGTCGGCGTCAATCGTTTCGAGTTTTAGCAACTCCCGCAGCCGGATCCCGCTTGAGTAGAACACTTCCAGGATGGCCCGGTTCCGGATGCCGATTTTCAGGGAGAGGTCGGGCCGGGACAGCAAAGATTTCATTTCTTCGAGTGTGAGGACAGGCCCGATCTTCCGGTGTCTTCGGCAAGTATTCATGAACCCTTCGGCTGGATTGATAAGCAAACGGTGTAGGTCCACCAGGTGTTCGAAGAGCCGTTTTACCGCGTGTATCCGCATGGCCTTGGTCCCTTCGGCAAGAGGCAGGCCCACAACGATATGCTGATATTCGAAGATGACTTGCGGGGTGACTGCTCTCAGATCCTGGAGGTTTCGGGCAAGAAGATGTCGCTCAAAGTGGGCAAGGTTCCGGCGGTAGCTGATAAGGGTGCTTTCCGCATAGTTTGATGCTTTCAGCCGGTTTACAAATCCGGTTATTTCGTTGGCAACGTCAAGCATAAGCCCCTCCCTCCCCCCTGGCTTTTTCCATCCCGAACACCACGTAGTTGTCTTTTTTCTTTAATTGCAAAAAGATAGGTTAAATAAAGAAGATCTCGAAGTACCCTCGTAGTTACTCACATACCCTCGAAGTTGCGTTTTTCCCCTCGAAGTTCAAGCCGCTTTCCCTTTTTTCAATAGCTTTCGGATCTGATCCACAGGCGTAAGGTTCAGGTAACACCTGCCGGTATCCTCTCCCTGGCCCTTGTAGTTCAAGGCATAAGCGTATTCCTTCCCTTTGGAGCCGATCCGGGCATACAGATATTCAAGTTCTTCGAGCTGCCTGATGTGCGCCCGGATCTGCCAATCCGTCCACCCCACATGCTCCCGGATCATCCGGCGGGTAAAGTAGAGTTCATCGATGTCGCACTTCTGCTTTTCGGCCATTTCCTTGACCATGCCGTAAATGCCGGTCAGCAGCGTCCGGGAAGGCGGGGCCAGCTCGTCAAGGCATTGGCCCAGGACTTCGTTGGCCAGCTTGTTGGCCTGATCGATGTCGTTCAATGTGACTTCGATATACGCCACCGGCTTTCCTTCCACTTCCACGGTCTTGATCTTGCGTTGATACTGATGCAGGTAGGTCACTGTCCGGATCAGGCCCAAGTATTTCTTGTGATCCCGGCGGGTCCGGATGCTGCGGGTGGGATAACTCAGATAATCGGCAAAAGGATTTACCACTGCAAGGGGTTTAAGCAGGCGTTGGGCAGTGTGATGCTTCCGGATGATGTGCTCGGACCTTTTCTTTCTTACCAATCCTTCAAGGGTTTCTGCCTCCCGCTGCATCCGGTGGATGGCGTCGGTCATCTTGCTTGACTCGTCGATGGTGAGGAACAAAAAGCGGGAAGCGGTTTCTCCTTCAAGTTCTGCCGCCGTGGTGGTGATCATCACAGCCACGGGACCGTTGACCGTGTATTCCTCGGTTTTCATCTTGCCGGTGCCGGGGTCCTTGCCGGTTGCGGCCACGGTGATCTTTTTCGATGACTGGATATTGCGGATGGAATAGGCCGCGCCGCCCATGCCCACTTCTTCTTCAATGGCCAGGATTTTATTTACCAACGAGTCTTGGTCTTTGTAAAAAAGCGCCTGGTCTGTGATGCGGGTGTATTTTACGTAATCCTCATCCGGAACCAAAGACAATATAGCGTCCTGAAGGGTGGACTTGCCGGCGGCACTCCTGGATTGAACCAGCACGGACAAGGGTTCATCGAGTTTCCGGGATACGGCTGCAAGATACCCTACAAGTTTGTTGGTCTCCTCTCCTGTAACGCCGGTGGTTTCTAAATCGGACAAGATTTCATCAAACATATCCGGATTTTTTCAAGAACCGGAACGCTTCGGCTTTCTCTTCCCTGGTAGGCTCTGTGTCCGCCGTTTCTTTCTGCCTGGGCTGCCAGGATTCGACAAGGCTTAACATCTTGCCGATGTCGTCTTTAATCAACGTTTCTTTTACGCCGAACAGATCCGCGCACAACTTGCCGAACCAGATCCGGGAGCGCGACGAGTAAAGGTCGATGGTGGATAGTTCAAAGGGTTGGTTGCCTTCTGCATCTATCGATGCCTTGATGGTGGCTTTGAGTTGGGTATCTCCCCGCTGGATCCCCTTGACCTCGTATTGCCGGGGTCCGAAGCCTGCTATGAAGCCGTGCTCGGTCTCTTTGTAGATCTGATCAGCTGGATTGGCGGCTTTTAAAAGCTGCTCGAAGGCTTCGGGCGTATGACTTTTGAAGTAAAGGTTCACGTCCTTCATGGGGAGGGCCACGGGATAAGATGCAATCCCTTTTTCTTTTAACCGCAAAGAAACAGCCTCAGCCGCCTGTCTTCCGGCCTCGTCGGCATCGAAGGCGAGATATGCGGTTTTGATCCTGCGATTAAAAAATAAAAGATGTTCATCCAGAAGACCGTTGACACCGTAAATCGGCATCACGTTCTTGAAGCCCCGGTCATACAGGGTCAGGGCGTCAATAATCGATTCGGTCAGGATTAAAATCTCTGATCGTTTCGCCGCCTGTCGATTGACCAGGCCGAACCGGGGGCCGGACAGGTACAAATGTCGGGCGCTGCCGGGCTCGTCATCAATCCTTCTACCGTAAAGACTCACCACGTCGCCCCCTTCGCTCAGAAGCGGGAACACCACGCAGCCATAGAACATCTCATGGCCTTTTTCATTCAGGATGCCGATACGCTTCAAGGCGCTGATGACTTCCGGATCATAGGGGAGGATCTCAAGCAATGTGCCGTTGACGTAGCCAGCGCCGAAGTCAGTGAATGATTGATTATTTGCGGATGCCTCTTTCCTGCTTAAGATAAGTCAATCCCCGGCTATCCTGGGTGAAGCTGTGCTGATAGTAGGACACCACCCGGGCCAGAAGCTTTTTTTCTTTAACCGCCAGTTGTTTGCTTTTGCCGAGGATTCATCCTTCCGAGGCCTTTGGTTTTAAAGCCGTTGTTGCTCAGGCGCTTGACCGCTTCTTTAAAATCCACCTGGTCGAACAGCTCCACAAAGCGGATCGTATCGCCTGACGCGCCGCAGCCGAAGCATTGCCATAGGTTTTTGGTGGGGTTGATGGATAAAGACGGGGTTTTGTCCGCGTGGAAGGGGCAACGGCCGAACCAGCCCTTGCCGTTCTTTTTTAATTCTATGCCCTTGGCTTGTACCAGGGACACAAGGTCAATACGCTTGACCCGCTCGATCACCTCTCTTTCTATCGCCATGTCTCTCTCTCCCCTCTGCCGCGGCGTAGCCACGCCTTGGGCGTGACGAAGCCGGGTCTCGTAGTTTATCAAACATGATATCCCTCAGATGATTCAGGCTTTCACGAAGTTCCAGCGGATTGACCAGCGCTCGGCCAGTCCGGTAATCGTTGTCAAATCGTTCCAGGTTGGTGCCTGTGATCAGGAACGTGGCGATCCTCCGGCCGTTATTGCGGACCCGGACTTCGGACAGATTGCCGCCCATGCACAGTAAAAAAGCGCTTTTAAACAGGTCGGTCACTTCAAGGGTGCTTCTCAAAGGTTCCCACCCCCTTTCAAAAAAAATTATTGCCCAAATAGACCAATTTAGTTTGCCTATATGGAATATTTTAAATTATGCTTTTTAGGTTAATTTTGTCAAGCTATATTTTCCCCATACGGTTAATTTATTGCCATATTAACCCAACTATGCTATTTTGCGTTGTATTGATAAAATAAAACCGGGAGGTTAGCTAATGAGCCTGGCGAACAATCTAAAACGCTTGAGGAAAAAACGTGGATGGTCGCAAACGCAACTTGCCGAACAGATCGGCGCGCACTTGTCGCATATAAACCGCATCGAGACCGGCAAATACAATCCTTCCCTGGACGTCATCCAAAAGCTGGCGACCGTCCTGGAGGTTTCTATTGACTACCTGGTAAGCGACACGGATGAAGACTACAAGGAAGTCCGTATTGAGGACAAGGGGTTGATGGAGCGCATTAAATTAATCGACGCTCTTGACGAAGAGGATAGATCCGCATTAATCCGGGTAATCGATTCCATGTTGACAAAAAAGAAAATTCTTAATTTGATTACAAAAGAAGAGGTCGCCGAGCATCGGGCTTGACATGGGGTGCATGCCCGGACCGATTAAAGCCGCCAAATAGGGGATTAAACAATGGCACAAAATCATCAAGCAACCATGTCGGCCGAGGATATTTCTAAAATCCTCGAACCACTCATCCGGCGCGTGGTCCGCGAAGAGTTGGGAAGGATTGCACAAACTCGCCCGGACATATTCTATCTTACCCCCGATATGCCGATTTATAACGACATGAAAGACTTAAAGAAAAGAAAATCCCAAGGCAAGATCAAGCTTTATTCGCATGATGAGGTTTGGGGTGAGTAACTACGAAGCTTCCTACGAAAAGCGATTTGTCGGCAACCTGAAGCGGTACGCCGCTATTCGAAAAAGCATCAAACGCCGTGTGGATCGAATACTGGAAGATCCCTATCAAAACACGGAGGCGCTCGGCGATGTCAGCGGTAAACTGAACCTTGTGGGTTGTCGCAGTGTACGCATAGACAGAAACTTCCGGGTCATTTTTGTGATCTGTGAAGAGTGCCGCCGTATCCCCGATTGTGAATACTGCTTTTGTGACGACATGCCCGATAAAACAGTTATCTTCCTTACGGTCGGCCCCCATGACAAGGCGTATGCAATAAAATAAACATCCCGTAGAAAAAGGTAGCCGCCGCGTC
>CAXXKH010000018.1:0-291106 GCA_963677545.2 Desulfobacterales bacterium
AAATCGACGACGAAAAGGCTCAGGACGGATTCTTCAACGAAGTTCGCAAGAACCTTTAGGAGGCCTGCCGGACGTTTTTAGCCCCCATCCGGAAAGACTTCATTGGCCCAAAATACAAAGGCCGGGATTTCTCAATCCCGGCCTTTGTATTTCTGTTACCCTGGCTGTCCCGCGGCACAAATATCCGCCCCGCCCTGCTGGGCCGACTGTTCTTTGCTGCGGCGATTTTTGGTCAAGCGTGAACGAGCGGTTCAGCAGGCTGCGCGCTCACGCTCGGAAAAAGTTCTTCAAAAATCTCCTTGACCGTACCGATGTGATCCGCCTTCCAGGCGTTGCTGCCGCAAAAAATCAAACCGGTCTCAGTATCGCCACGCTGGGCACGGTCCAGGGCATGGACAATACAAAATCGCTCTCTATTGGCCTTGTAAGCACACTTTTTCAGGCAGCCCGAAGGGCAGTAGACGTCAAGATCAACATCGCGCTGCCGAACCTGATCGATATTCTTTTTAATGGCCCTTCCCGGCAGCCCGGCCGGGCTCATGATCAGCCCGATATCGTCCTGGGTGCAGGACAGGTAGGCCTGCTTAAAGGCATCATCGGCATCGCACTCTTCGGTCACGACAAAGCGGGTTCCCATCTGTACCCCGTCGGCCCCATGGGCCAACGCGTATTGCAGATCCTTGCGATCCCAGATTCCTCCTGCGGCGATGACCGGGATGTCCAGTTTCCAGTCATTTTTGAAATAATTTTTAACCCCGCGGACGGTCGCATATTGATCGTACGCACCGGTTCCAATACGCTCCAGTTTTTCACCAAGGTGGCCACCAGCCGTATCGGGGTCTTCAACGACGACCGCATCGGGTAAGCGTTTGTAAACTTTATGCCATTTGCGGGCGATCAGTTCGGCGGCCTTGACCGAGGAGACAATCGGTACCAAGGCGACTTCCGGAAAATCCCGGGTCAACTCGGGCAGGTTCATGGGCAGGCCCGCGCCGCTGATAATCAGTTTAGCGCCCCCTTCACAGGCGGTCCGCACAACATCATCATAGTTGCTGACCGCAACCATGCAATTGACCCCGATCACTCCGTCCGGAGCAATTTCGTAGGCCTTACGCAGTTCTTCCAACAGGCCGTGGCGATCCGCAGCGAAAAATTCCGCCCGTTGTAACTCCCATCCGCTAAGGCAAGTCCCGCTGAAGCAATAATGCCGATCCCGCCGTTCAAAGCGACATGGCCAGCCAGGCGATGACCAGAGATACGCACACCCATCCCCCCCTGAATCACGGGATAGGGAACACTGTGTCTTCCGATTGTCAAACCTTCCACCATAGAAACAACTCCTGTTTAAAACTGAGATGGGGAATTTTAACAGCTAGCCAACATTGGAAATGTAATACTTGTGTAAAAATACCTACAACGACTCAGGAAATCGGTCAGAACAGGACACCACCAGGGGCGCAAACCAGGCCAGAGGCAGAAGAATTCCCCAAAATAACGATTATGATAATGAATCCAGCTTGTCCGACGCTTCATCCGATGGTAATAGATGGGCTATGAAACTGTTTCGTCGGCTATTCCATCCTCTGATCACCTTTATCAGCATTCAGATCCTCTGGATCCTGGTTCTGGTGTTCTGGATTTATTGGTTTCTGGGCGGCATCAGCAGCTTAAGGAGTTGGCGACCCGTTACCAGGCTGAGTGGCTACCCAGTTCCAGCGACTGGTTGATTCTGACCGAAGGGATCCTGCTGCTGGTCGCCATCCTGATCGGAATCTATGTCATCTTCATCTACTGGCGTCGCCAGGCCTCACTAAACAAGGCGCAGCGCCATTTCATCAATCAGGTCAGCCATGAGCTGAAGTCTCCGCTGGCCTCATTGCAGCTGCACCTGGAAACCATTCAGCTGCGTCAACCGACCCCGGCACAGCTGCAGAAATTCACTGCCCTGATGCAGGAAGACACCAAACGGCTGAACACCCTGATCAATAATCTGCTGACGGCCGGTAAAATCGAGCACAAAGGGGCGCAGCTGAACCTTGAGGTCCACAACCTGTCGCGCCTGCTGGAAGAGTACCTGTATCGTGAAAAAGAGCGTTTCCCGGCAGAAGGAACCCTGGGCTGGGAGATAGAAAGCGGGCTGCTTGCCAAGATCGAGCCGGAGGCCATGGCGACCGTCATGCGCAACCTGCTGGAGAACGCCATCCTTTATGCCGATGGGCCGCCGGTCGTCTCCATCAGCCTAGGATTGAGCGTATACGCGGATACCTTAACCGAAACGTTGAACCATTGGGCCGAGGGGGAGGGCGGCGCTCGCCGGGTATCTGCCGAGGGTGGGACCGACAGCGATACCGGGCTCGCCATGGTTACGATTTATCTTTCGAAAAGGGTGACTCCATACAGGAACAGAATAATTTCATCGGAATTGGCGGGAGTTCTGAGCGAGTTCCAAAAGCACACAGCTACCAATCGGGGAACGCTGAAATATGAGCGGGACGTTCTTTTTTTCCAGGGTGATGTAATTCAGCATTATTCGACCGAATATCCTAATAAATTGGACCCGTACAGCCGCTCTGAATGATGCCGCGAGAATTTATGGTGAAATTGTTCTATCCGGAAAGGAATCATGATGACGGGGTTTCCTTCCGGCCATTTCAGACAGCTTTTTCCACGTCGTTATATTCCCTCCATATTGTTGCTTATTTATAAGGCCGGTGAGAATATCCACAGGAAAACAGAGATGGAGCATGAGGACTCTTTGACAACAAGACTCCATCGCAGATTAATCCAGGAGCCGTTATTCCGGGATGGACCACTCCAGATAAATTTGCAGCCCGATATAGTAAAATCTGACGCGGATCCCGATAAAGATACACCGGAAGGCCGGCTCGACCTTCAGGTATGCTGCGGTCTTGGATACGAGGTCTATTTCGCCATCGAAGCGAAAAGACTACGTGTGTCCTTGCCGAGTGGGCTGTTCAAAGGAAGCTACGAATATGTTCATGACGGGATGATGCGTTATATTATAGGCAAATACTCCCCCTTTGTTCAGGTTGGTGCCATGCTCGGATATGTCTATGACGGTGACACAAAAACCGCCCCGCATAGATATTGATCGGCAGATTCAAAAAAAGAAAAAAGACCTGAAGTTGGTCACGCCTAAAAGGCTTGTACAATCGCCGATTTTATCGCACTACCCAATCGATGAAACCCGCCACGATTTAGAAAAAAGTCTTTTTACTATCTATCACCTTTTTCTCGGATTGATTGAAGAACAAAAAAAGTAGCTCGAAAGGCTGTTTGAGGAATATCGGATTGGGCAGACAATGTCCGGCTTATCTCATGGGACATCAAGTGGGATTCCTATGGATCATCTGTGTGTGGATCAGACAGAATTCCAGGTTCGCCGGTTCCCAATTCTCTGTACTGACCACTTACATGGCAGAACATCATCAATCCGATGTCTTTTTCGATATGCCGGGGTTGGATAAACAGATGCTTCTCCTTCAGATTTAAGACCAGGCTGCCGATATGTTTGAAATTGGGCGGCAAAGGTCTGTCCATTGCCTCTTGAAACAGAATATACAATCCGGACGGAGTATAGCGATGTTTAAACGATCTGCGCTGATTATAGTGTGCCTGATGTTTTGTTTCGGAATGACCGGAGCAACTGTATGCCTTTCCGCGGAGTGGTACATGCAGGGACGTCTCGGGTATGAGCATTCCCTCGATGCGGATTTCGGGACGACCATTCCTCGGAAGCGGCGGCAGACTTCTTTGGTGAGGGCAACGGCGAAGACGGTGCCCCCCTGGGCGCATACGGTGATTTCGGCGATTATCCCATGGCGGAATTCGCTGTCGGGAGGCGGATGTCGGCGTGGTTGCGGATAGGCATCGAAGCGCAGTACCGCTGGGACATGGAGTACCGTGGGAATGCAAATTTTCTCTCCGTGGGCGTTAACCAGCCCGTTTCCGCACAGGCAAGATCACTGGCAACTATGGCCACCGTTTACTGGGACATAAATAGCCATGGGCTGTTCCAACCATACATTGGGGCCGGCGCGGGGCTTGCCGTCAACCATGTGGACAAGATGACCTATCGTTTCCCCGACAACACCGGCAGGCACAAGATCAGTGTGATGCCGTCCGGTGACCGGCAGGATGCGGCTTTCATGGTGACCGGAGGCACGGGAGTCGTCCTGTCGGACAGCGTGATCCTCGATATCGCCTACCGGTACCAGGACCTGGGACGGATCGGGACGGACAGGGGCAGCATGGTCATGGATATTCTGCCCGAAGGGATTGAAGTCGATGAGACCTCGGCACCCCTGCGGACCCATGGCATCACCGCGGCCTGCGCTTCCGGTTTTAATCCGTTTCATTCTGTTGCCGGATTTTTCGTCAGATTGGAGCAGACGGCCTTAAAATGCTATCGTGAGATGCGGTGTCGTTCGATTTTCTATCGTGGATGGGAGATCCCGCAGATAACGGCACCCCATCTTTTCATAAAATCCTTTTGCATGGGGATCCGATAGAATTCCCAGTTCGCTGATCCCGATCTCTCCGTAGCGATCCTTCAAATGGCTGAACATCGCCGTACCGATACCTTTTCCAATATGACCGGGTTCAATGAACATATGCTCGAGCCGGAAGCCTTTCGGTATTATGATGCCCGATACTTCGATATTTTCCGGTAGCTCGACAATGGAATAATACCCGACAACAGCCGTGCCGATTTTATAAACAAAAACGGTGTTCTTTTCGATATACTCCGGGGTGATTGTCAGTTCGTCCTTCCAGATTTCGAAGTATTCTTCCGGATAATTCCAATACCCTTTCGATGCAAAAGATATCCTGGTTAAGGTCTCCGCCTCATTCTGTTTGGCCGGTCGTATCATTGTATCTTTATAAAAACATCTATTAATCGCGCGCGGAGACGCAGAGAAAGACATGAAATAAAAGGTTAAGGAAGAAAAGCCCTTGTTTTTTAGACAAATATTATCTCTGTATTGTGTTCTTCTTTTTGTTGTTCTCTGCGCCTCAGCGTCTCCGCGGGAGAATTGTTTTTCAACAAAATATATGCGATGCGTTCCGCATGATCAATCAAAATGTTATTCTGTTTTCCGCTAAAAGGATGGACGAAAATCTTCCAATACATCCAAAGTGGCGAAGTAATCAGCAGGTGTTTCGGCCCGCCGGATCAGACGGAACTCCCCGGATTCAGTGCGCAGGACTTCGGCCGAACGCAGTTTGCCGTTATAGTTGTATCCCATGGCGTGACCATGGGCGCCGGTGTCATGGATCACCAGCAGGTCGCCGATGCCGACCTCGGGCAGGGGGCGGTCGATGGCGAATTTGTCGTTGTTTTCGCACAAACCGCCCGTCACGTCCCAGGTCCGGCAGGCGGCATCTTCCTCCCGTCCCGCCACGGTGATGTGGTGATAGGCACCATACATCGCCGGGCGCATCAGATCGGCGGCACAGGCATCGAGCCCGAGATAATCTTTGTAGATATGTTTTTCGTGAATTACACGGCTCACCAGACAGCCGGCGGGCGCCAGCAGCCAGCGGCCCAGTTCGGTGTGGATCACCACATGTTCCAGGCCGGCCGGGACCATGATGGCCTTGAATGATTTTTGTATGGCCTGCCCGACCGCTTCGATGTCGATTTCCGGATCGTCCGGCCGGTACGATACACCGATACCGCCGGAAAGATTGATGCCGAAAATGTCCGCTCCGGTCTTCCGGTGTATTTCCACCGCGGTACGGAATAAAAGTTCGGCCAGGGCCGGATAGTAGTCTGCTTCGGTGGTGTTGCTGGATAAAAAAGCGTGCAGGCTGAATCGTTCGGTCCCCGGGTCTGCAGCTCCCGAATCCCCCGGGTCAGTTGCGGCCGGGTAAAACCGTACTTGGCGTCCCCAGGCCGGGACATGATCGAATTGCCGATGGTGAAGTCGTTTCCCGGATTGAAGCGCAGGCTGATGGTTCGGGGGATGCCGGACAGGCGATCCAGAAAGTCGATGTGACTGATATCGTCCAGATTGATGAGGCTGTCCATCGCCATCGCCAGACGCATGTCGGCCGCCGGTGTGACATTGGAGGAGAACATGATGTCATGCCCTTTGGCGCCGACTGATCCGGCTGTCAGCAGTTCGGTATAGGACGAGCAATCGAGACCGAAACCTTCATCTATCAGAATCTTCAGCACGACGGGATTCGGATTGGCCTTGACCGCGAAATACTCCCGGAAACCGGGATTCCAGTCAAAGGCGGTCTTCAGTTGCCGTGCCCGTTGCCGGATTATAGTTTCGTCATATAGATGAAAGGGAGTTGGCACCTCTTTGCAGAGACGCTCAAGCTCGGTTTTACTGACAAACGGAAGTTTCATGTTACTCCTCCACGATTTCCGCACCCATTTCGATCAGGCGCAGTTCGTTTCGCATGGCTGTTTTGAAGAGATCAACCAGATGTTTCTGATCGGAATAGAGGCAGGTCGCACCGGCGCCCCCGGTAAGCTCGCCGGTCATCACATGGTGTGAGTCGACGATTACCCGGATCTGGTCGGCAGTGACCGCTCCGGCATGCATTTGGATTTGCCCCAGTTGTTTCCGAACTCTGCCCGACCGGCTCGTTCGAGCGTCTGTGATAATCACTATTTTTCGGGACCGTTTGGACAACTCGGACAGCTCATCGAAAAAAGCGGTAAGCACCTGTCCATGCAATGCCAGATATACCCGTTTCTGAACTCCCATCAGCAAATGGTGAAGCCGGTCAAGGATTTGGGCGGCGCCTTTGATGGTCATATAGCTGCCGGTTTCGGTTTTTCGTTCCGGAAGAGCGTCCAACAGCTTGTCGCGACTCTGTGTCAGGGCCCGGAGGCGGTTATCGCAGAATTCGGCTCCCGGGACAGCGGTATAGCGGGTTACATTTCCCTCAATCAGCCAGGCCGCGCCCTTGTTCACCAGACCGGCCAGGGCGGTATAGGCGTTCGACCGGGAGATGCCCAGGGTCTTGGCCACTTCGTAGCCGTTCAGGTCTCCATCGGTCAGGAGGCCCAGATATGCCGCCGCCTCCTGGCGGGTCAGGCCGAATTCGATCAATAAATCAATTGGATTTGGAGTGATCATAAATAGTGTTCCATATTTGGAACACTAATACCGGGTCGATTTGCATTTGTCAAGGCAAATTGAAAAAAACATTCTGTTTCAATCCAGAAATTCAGACAGCTTGCTGTGTTTTGCCTTGATTTGCTTGATCATCCTGTCATAGCGGTGGAGCCGAAAGGTGGCCCGGATGATCAGATATGCGCCGAGAACGATGAGGGAGACATTCAGCGCCATGAGCGGGACAACGAAGTGAAACACATGGAGAATATCGTAGTATTTGGATGTGGCGATCAGAACGCTTATCACGCTCAGGGGGAGCACGAGCACGGTGATGCCCGTGCGCAGCACGGACAGAGAAGTTCTTTTCTCCGCTAGGATCAACTGGGCTTCATTGATGATAACTGCATCCGTTCGGTCAATTGTTTCGTCCATGTCGTTATCCTCTATCGAAGCACCATATCAAGGACCATCGGCAGCGTGTCGACGGGGACCAGGGTGACGTCTTTTTGCACTTCATCCGGCAGGTCTTTGAGATCGGTCATGTTCTGTGTCGGCAGAATAATGGTTTTAACCCCGGCGCTTCGTGCGGCCAGTATTTTTTCCGGGATGCCGCCCACGGGCAGAATACGGCCGCTGAGGGTGAGTTCGCCGGTAAGGGCCGTGTCCCGCCGGCACGGCCGGTCTGTCAGAAGAGAAATAAGGGCCATGGCAATGGGCAGGCCCGCCGACGGGCCGTCTTTTGGAATGGCGCCGGCCGGCACGTGAATATGAAGGTCGTGGCCATTAAAGCGTTTCTCCGGAATATTGAATGCGGTGGATTGACTCCGGATGCAGCTCAGGGCCGCCCGGGCCGACTCCCGCATGACATCCCCCAGTGATCCCGTCAAGATAAGGTTGTTTGCCCCGGGCATTCTCAGGGCTTCGATAAATATGATTCTGCCGCCGACGGGGGTCCAGGCCAGGCCTGTGGCGACTCCGACCCGGTCTTCGCTGCCCGCCGTTTCAAAGTGGTATTCCCTGGGGCCAAGCAGCGTCTCCACAACCTCTGGTGTGATTTCAACGGGTGCTGCTGTTTTCTCCTTCTGCAACCGGCGTCTCGCGGTTTTACGGCAAATGGAGGCGATTTTGCGTTGAAGGTCCCGAAGACCGGCTTCACGGGTGTGTTCGCGAATGATTGCTTTTACCGCTTCAGGTGTAAACGTCAGCGGATTTTCCCGAAGCCCCGCTTCCGAAATTTCTTTCGGGATCAAATAGCGAAAAGCGATCTTCTCCTTTTCTTCTTCCCAGTAACCGGTCAGCCTCAGAATCTCCAGACGATCCAGCAACGGTCCGGGAATGGCATCAATGGTGTTGGCGGTGGCGATGAACATGACACGGGAGAGATCGAAAGGGACATCCAGATAATGGTCATGGAACTGTGTGTTCTGCTCGGGATCCAGAAGTTCCAGCAGTGCAGCGGACGGGTCTCCTTTGTATTCCTGTCCTATTTTATCGATCTCATCGAGCATAAATACCGGGTTTCGTGATTCGGCCCGCTTGATTTCCTGAAGGATACGGCCGGGAAGGGCGCCGACATAACTCCGCCGATGTCCCCGGATATCGGCCTCGTCCTTGATGCCGGCAAGAGACATCCGAATGAATTTCCGCTCGAGACCGCGGGCGATGGAAAGTCCCAGGGAGGTTTTTCCCGTACCGGGAGGGCCTACGAAGCAAAGTGTGGGCCCTTTGGGCTCCAGTTGAAGCTTTTTTTTGCCAAGAGCAGACTGGATAACACCGCGGATTTCATCCAGCCGGAGGGGTTTTGCGATGAAATGATAGGAACCTTTTTTTATGGCGTCTATGGCAGTGGTTACCGACGCATAGCCCGTGATGACAATCACCGCGATACTGGGGTCCTTGGCTTTGGCACGCTCGAGAACCGTCATGCCGTCCACCCGTTCCATCCTTAAATCCGTGACGATGACATCATAATGCTCCCTCGCTATCATCTCAAGGGCCTGTGCTCCATCGGCGGCCGTATCCACGAGATAACCGTCCTTTGAAAAAACATGCTCGAGGTTCCTGCGGGTCATTTTTTCGTCATCCACCACAAGAATGCGATACTTCCTGTTCAACCGAAGCGTACGCACCGCCAGGTGCTCCAGAATGCGCTCCTTTATCTCACGGAGACCATAATGGGCCTCATCCAGAATCTCTTCGGCGCGGTGAATATCCAGATTGTCTTCGGTAGCGCGATCCCACGGCATGCCCATCAGATAATCGAGATAGTTCAATCCGATGGCATACTCGGCGCTTGCCGGACTCAGTTGCTCCAGTCTGTCGATCTCCTTGAAGGCAACTTTCCGGACAGCATCGGGCATCTGTGATCGATTTACGGCCTCCCGCCATCCGGTAGTTTCGGACGGGACCGGGGCCTCGGGGGGCGTATCCTTTTTAAAAATTCGCATGATTTTTCCTTTGTAACCATTTCGGTCTGATGTTGGCAAGTGCCTAAAGTGCCTATAGTGCCTAAAGTTTTCGTATTCTGCCCTGTTTGATTAAAATTGGAAGCACCATTCCTTTTAATCCATATGAAATCGCCTTGTTGATAATGCAAGACCAATGCCCGTATCGGAAGCGTATCGAATTTTTCCTATGTCCGGGGATTCGAACAGATAACGGCTTGCTTTTCACAGAAAGAAAGTTTGCGGTCCCGATTTCGATGACATGGTAAACGTTGCAATTTGTAGCGGCTGATGTTGCAAATCGCAACGTTACGTAACTGTTTGAAATAATGCTGATAAGTATAAAATCGAGATACTTGTTGCATAACGCAACGATCGGCTCTTTTCAAGATGCCGGCTATCTGAATTGAAAAATAAATTAAAACAATTTGTTATGTTGGTATTCAGGGCTGGTATGGGATTTGCTCAATAGAAGGCAGTAGCTAACTACTTAAGCCAGGGGAGGAATGCCATGCCGGTTCATCTTTTTATTCAAGGGGATAAATTTTCTAATACGCAGAATATTGTTCAATGGATAGCATCTCGGACCGGGTGGCCGGTCGTAACGGACAACGACCTGATCCAGAAGGCCGGTGACAGATTCGGGATGCGGCCGGAGCAACTCGAGTACGATCTTTACAGGCAGAATCCCGTGATGCCCCGGACAACCAGACGCCGAAAACGGGCAAAGGCATTCCTTAAAACGAGTCTCGCCGAAACGCTACGCGGGGAAGCGGGGATTCTCTGGGGAATGGCGGGACACTTGATTCCTAAAAGAATGCCTCATATTCTGCGTGTATTGGTTACGGCCGATGCCGCCAACAGAATTGAACGCGCATCCCGGGACCGGAATATTCCTGAAAAGGAAGCCCGTCATCAGATAAAGAAAAACGATCATCGATTGTTTCAGTGGCATCATCATCTTTTTGGCAACGAAAGCTTCGATGCCGTATCCTACGATGTGGTAGTGCCCACCGAGGTGCTTGATACGGAAGCGGCCGCCCTTCTCATTCTTGAACATCTTACGGAAAAAGCAAAGGCTGTTCCTGATGATGTCGGAAAGGCGATTGACGATTTTGCTCTTGCGGCGGACGTTCAGATGGCGCTTGCCGAAAAGGGGTACGACATCACGGCCTCGGCGGAGAATGGCAGTGTGACGCTGACTGTCGACAGCGCTATTTTCAACCTCAATAAAAAGACCCGGAAACTGAAACTTTGGGTGGGTAGTATGCCGAACGTTTCCGATGTGGAAATAGCGGTCGGCCGAAATTACTACCGGACCGATATCTATCGTCGTTGCCGATTTGAGATGTCACCCAAGTTGCAGTTCATAAACCTTGCGAAACGACGCCGGCATCTGCGCCGGTCGGCCATCAGTAATTTGCCGGCCGATATAAAAAAGCGTCCCCTGCCGAACCAAATCGGTCTGGGCCGCACATTAAGCATGTAAGGAGCCGCCTTTGAAAACGGTTCTTTTAGCCATACAAGGCGCCAAGCCGCACCAATCTGTCATGTCGTTTGCGGTTCAATTCTGTCGGAAAATGCATGTGGCGCTGGATGTCGTTCACTTTGTCCGGCCCGAACAGGATTTTCAACCGATTTCAAATCCTTGCACGAATGAAGCGAATCTTGCAGGGTCAAAAAATATTTCCGGATGTAATGATTCTCAATTGTTGAAATCGGAAAATCCGGCAAAAGCGATTGTCAATTACATTAACACGCATCGCAATATCGTTTTGGCGATTTATGACGCTCAGGCGGGAAACAGAAATATGGCGGATGATGCCCGGACGGGGGCGCTTGTGCCCATGGGGTTTGATAAATCGCTGGCGGTTCCGTTGGTCGTCATGCGTGTATAACAAGAACAAGTCGAAACCAGGAGATACGAAATTATGGGTAAACTAATAAGCAGATTTAAAAAAGGATGGCGTAAACAGGCGAACCGTGCGGAGTCACGGGAAAAATCCGGATCGGAAAAGACCCATGGAAAAGCAGATGGAATCACCGAGAAAGACGACAACAGCCATCATGGCAAACTGGTAGTGGTGGGCAGGGAGAGCGAATTTCCAATGGATCTGGTGGCGTACGCCCTGGATATGGCCGAACGCCTGTCATATGAAATTGTTGCCCTCAATACTGCTCCCCTCTCTTGTGAAACATTCAAATTCTTCTCATCTTCCCGCAGCAAGCTCTGCCAGGATTTCCAGAATCTTTCGGAAAAAAGCGCCGCGGCGTTCCGGGCTGAGGTTTCCAAGCGCGGGCTTTTGTTTACCCATGTGATCAAATTCTGCGAAATCGACGAAGCGCTCACGGATCTTCAGGATGAAATCGGCGGTATCGACTTTATCGTTTCCGATGCGGCGCAGGAAGCGCCCCCGCAGTTGCCAAGTGAGGGGCCGCGGGCGGAGTCCGAGATTGTCGTTTATGCAATGGTCCAATAAAAAGCGGCGGTCCGCGACCGGCGCCCGAGTTTGTTGTTTATGCAATATGGCTTATAAAAAGTAAGGAACTGACTATGGATTTACACTTTTATTTCGGCCTGGCCCTGGTAGTGGTAGCTGCGATTTTATGCTTCTGGTTTCGTAATGAGGGTAATAAAGAATAATTACAACTTAAAGGAGTGTGACCTCGATGACCCCTGAAATGGTCTTGACAATGATTGTATTGCTGTTTGTTATCGTGCTGTTTGTTTTTGAGTGGGTGCGGGTGGATGTTGTGGGCATCCTCATGATGGTGCTGCTGCCGCTGATCGGCCTTGTAACGCCCAAGGAAGCTTTCTCGGGGCTGAGCAGCAACGCGGTCTGTTCGATCATCGCGGTTATTATCATCGGTGCGGGGCTGGACAAAACCGGTGTCATGAATCATGTGGCGCGCCCTATCATTCGCCTGGGTGGTCGCAGCGAACGACGGGTGATGTCGCTGGTGGCAGGCACCGTGGGAATCATTTCCAGTATGATGCAGAACATCGGTGCGGCTGCTCTTTTCCTGCCGGCGGTTCAGCGTATTTCCAAGCGAATGGGAATCCCTGTTTCCCGTATCCTGATGCCGATGGGATTCTGTGCCATCATCGGGGGAACTGTCACGTTAGTCGGAGCAAGTCCCACCATTCTTCTAAACGATCTGATGATCCTCGGCGGTGAAAAGCTGGAGCCATTCGGCCTGTTTACTCAAACCCCCATCGGTTTGTGCCTGCTTGCGGCCGCAATTCTCTACTTCCTAATTTTCGGCAAGTTTGTGCTGCCGTCGGGAAGCGGGGATGATGACAAGGGGGTGACCGCCTCTCTCATTGAACTCTACCATGGCCTGGACAATATCTTTGAACTGCACATTCCCGAAAATCAATCCGGGGCCGGAACGCTTAAAGAACTGCAGATTCGTGAAAAATACCTGGTGACGATAGTGGCCCTTCACAGCAATGCGAAAAAAGATAAGTTTTTTGTGCCGCGCAGCACGGACGAGATTATGCCGGGCGACAATATCGCTGTGGTGGGGAGGGAGAAAAATATTCGAAAGTTGGCGGAAGAGATGGGGTGGGAGGTCAAACCGGCGCTTGATGAGTTTGCTGAAGGGTTGTCCAGGACCAACGCCGGCATGGCTGAAACAATCGTGACGCCACGTTCCGAACTGATCGGGAAAACAATGGCGGAGATCAAGTTTAAAACCCTTTACGGTGTCAACCCGGTAGGGCTGTTCAAAGGCAATCGACTGTATTACGGGGGGCTCACCCGGATCCGCTTGCAGATGGGGGATTCATTGTTGCTCCAGGGCCCCTGGGAGCGGTTTCATATCCTCAAGGAACGCCCCCAACCCCGGGCGCTCTCATTTGCCACGCCCCTTGAAGGAGAGATCCTGAGGCCCAATAAAGCCAAACTGGCGGTTTTCTGGCTGGTGGTGGCATTGACACAGATTATATTTTTCAAGGCCAGCCTTGCCGTGGCGCTGATGTCGGGTGCCCTGGGGATGATTATCACCGGCGTGCTCTCGGTTGATGAAGCTTACCGATCGGTGGACTGGATGACAGTATTCCTTCTGGCGGGTCTGATTCCATTGGGGATTGCCTTTGAGAAAACCGGGACTGCCGGATTTATCGCCCAGGGGGTTCTGGCGCTGATCGGGAACCCATCTCCCCTGGTGCTGCTGGCTGTTGTCGGTGTGATGACCTCTTTTTTCACGCTGGTGATTTCCAATGTGGGGGCCGCGGTGCTTCTCGTGCCGTTATGTATGAACATGGCGGTGATGGCCGGTTGTGATCCACGTATGGCGGCTCTGGTGGTGGGGATTTCCGCTTCAAACACTTTTGTACTGCCCACACACCAAGTCAATGCACTTGTCATGCGGCCCGGTGGTTATAAAACCATGGACTATGCCAAAGCAGGTATTGTCATGACGATTCTCTTCCTGGCGGTGGAACTTGCGGCCATCAGCCTGCTGTTTGGTGTATAGTAATGGAATACTATGCGCGTACGTTATCCTCCTCGGCTCGACCAATGGTGCTGAATAGAAGACTTGGTGCTAGAATATAGAAAGGGCGTATTATGGCGATTATTACTATATCGCGGGGATGTTTCAGCCACGGCACTGAAATTGCCCAGAAAGTAGCTGATCGGCTCGATTATAAATGCGTAAGTAATCAATTTTTATTTGAAGCATCCAAATACTTTAACATACCTGAGATGCAGCTGTTGAAATCACTCCATGATCCGCCATCGTTTTTCGAAAGGCTGACCCATGGAAAAGATACATTCCTGGCATATATCCGGGCGGCACTGCTGGAACAGGTTAAAAACGATAATGTGGTGTATCACGGGTATGCCGGGCACCTGCTGTTATCTGATATCCCCGGTGTTCTCAAGGTGCGAGTCCTGGCCAGGATGGAAGAACGCATCCACATAGTCCGTCATCTCAAGGGAATTTCCAGACAGGATGCAACCAAACAGATTCAGGAGGAGGACAGTCAGCGCTCCCGATGGACCCGGGCTATTTACAAGGAAGATATTACGTACTCGCCTCTGTATGACGTGGTGCTCCAGATCGGTGCACTCACCATTGAAGATGCGTGCGACATTATTTGCCAGGCGGCACAATCAGAGGCCTATAAAACAAGTGAAACCGACCGGCGGAGCATCAGTGACCTGGCTATTGCAAGTCATGCGAAAGCCATACTGCAGTCCTACAGTCCGACGAAGATTACATCTGACGGCGGGAATGTGCATATCGTAGTGCCACCCCAGAAAATAAAGAAGGCCGACTATATAACACCCCAGGTGGCCACCCACCTAAAAGAACGGTTTCATGACGATCTGGTGCAGGAAATTGTCGACCTCGTTCAAAAAATTCCGGATGTCAAGCAGATTGCATGTGATATTGATATGCCTCGTTATTCCTGATATATCTTTAAAATCATGACCATAGGCATTCGAAAAAAAATCGGTATCAGTTTTTTTGTTTTTATGCTGGTCAGCACGCTGATCTGGTTCCTGAATTACTACAAGCATGAACTGATTACCGAGAAGTTGCAGATTATCGAGAAAAAAGACCACCTCTTCAACAAGATTCTCGAGGCCCGGCGATATGAGAAGAATTATTTTCTCTTTCACAACCCGGACGATTTGAGCCAGTCAATTACTTATGTCGTAGAGGCCCAGAAGCGGCTGATGGAGATTATCGAAGCCCATGGGCAGTATACTCTGGAGCGTGATCTCGAATCCAGATACAGGGCGTTGGATCAATATCGGAAGGCACTTCAGACCGCTTTCGGAGACAGTCCCCCGGATGGGGCGGATCAGCTCTCCAGCGGGGCGGCTTATCAAGCCACTATTCATCAGGAGAAAATTCGCACACTGGGGCGACTGATCACGGAAGATTTTGAATCCATTGTCAGCAGTGAGCGCCGGCTGGTCGTTCGGCTTGCCCAGGAGTCGACCTACTTTCTCTATTTCGCGCTGGCGGCGATTTTTATTTTGACGGCCCTTACCACCTTGTTTGTATTTTTCAATATTAACCAGCCGCTGAAAAAAATTGAAAACGCCATTCACAAGATCGCCACGGGTGATTATAAAAATATCCCTCAGGTGCCAACCGGGGATGTCTTCGGGCCTCTGGTGACAAGTCTGAACGACATGATCTCTAAATTGAACCGGCGGAACCGCCAAATCGTCCAGACGGAAAAACTCGCCTCCCTCGGTACCCTGACTTCCGGGGTTGCCCATGAATTGAACAATCCGCTGAACAACATTTCCACCTCCGTTCAAATTCTCCTGGAAGAACTGGAAGACGATGACCTGGCATTCAAACGAGAACTGTTGGAGGAGACGGAACTTCAGATCGACCGGGCCAGGGACATTGTTCGGGCACTGCTGGAATTTTCCAGGAAAGGGGATTTCAATCCCAAACCGGTCGTTTTCAAGCATCTGGTGAAAAAGACCCTCACCCTGCTCAAAGGGGATGTGCCGACAAACATTTCGCTTCAGGTGGATGTGCCCGAGGATATAGAGGCAAACCTGGACGCCCAGCGGATTCAGCAGGTGTTGATCAACCTGATTCAGAATGCTATTCAGGCTATGGAAGGCGGGGGGAGTGTCCGAATTGTCGCCGATCAACCCGAGGGGCCGAAAACTTTTCGATTCCAGGTTTTCGATTCCGGAAAAGGGATTGCCAAGGAAAATCTGAAAAAGATTTTCGATCCGTTTTTTACCACAAAGGATGTCAGCAGCGGTTCCGGGCTGGGGCTTTCCATTTCGCACGGCATTATTGAGCAGCATCGCGGCCGGATGCGGGTGAAAAGTAAGCCGGGCGAGGGGACGACCTTCAGTGTTTACCTGCCGACGGGCGCTGAAACGGAGAATTCAGACTCATGAGAAAAGAGATCATCCTGGTTGTGGAAGATGAAAATATCGCCCGGAAAAATCTTGAGCATATTCTGAAAAAAGAGGGGTATGACGTTGTCTCCACGAACAGCGGTGAAAAAGCACTTGCCCTGCTGAAAAAACAGAGCTTCGATCTGGTGATTACCGACTTCAGGATGGAGAAAGTCGACGGCATGCAGGTGCTCGAACAGAGTCGCGCACTTCACCCGCTTACCGAAGTGATCATGATTACCGGCTATGCGACGGTTGATCTAGCGGTTCGTTCCATGAAAGGCGGCGCCTTTTATTATATCGCAAAACCCTATAAAATCGATGAAGTGCGCCAGATTGTCCGGGAAGCGCTGATTAAAAGGGATCTCCAACTGGAGAACCTGCAATTGCGGGCGGAACTGGAAAAGACCCGTGCATTGCCGCTCTTGGTGGGAAAAAACAAAAGCATGGAAAAAATCAAGGCGACCGTTCAGCAGGTGGCGCCTTCGGATGCAAATATCCTGATTTTGGGTGAAAGTGGTACCGGCAAGGAACTGGTGGCCAAGGCAATTCATCAGTGCAGCCATCGCCAATCCAAACGGTTTGTCGCGTTCAACTGCGGATCACTTACCGAGGAACTTATGGCCAACGAGCTCTTCGGTCATGAAAGGGGGGCTTTTACAGGCGCCGACCGGGAGCGAAGCGGCCTGCTTGAGGTCGCCGACGGCGGGACGGTTTTCCTGGATGAGATCGGCGACATGCCCATGACCATGCAGGTGAAACTGCTCAGGGTGATCCAGGAAAAAGAGCTGTTGCGGGTGGGGGGCACGACGCCTTTGAAAGTGAATGTCCGGTTTGTGGCCGCAACCCATCGGGACCTGCAGGCGGACGTCGGTGCCGGTCATTTCAGGCAGGATCTTTACTATCGGCTGAATGTCATTACCATACACCTGCCGCCCCTGATCGAGCGGACCGATGACATCCCGCTGCTGGTGCACCACTTTATCAAGCAATTCGCGGAGAACACGGGCAAGGCCGTAACCGGTATAGACCGGGACGCTTTGACGCTGCTCACTCAATATAGCTGGCCGGGGAATGTCCGGGAGCTTGAAAACGTCATCGAGCGGGCCGTTACCCTTGCCGACAAACCTGCTATCGGTGTCGCCCAGTTGCCCGATTATATCCGCAATCTCTCCATAGAAACCTACCGAAGTTCATCTTCCGAACTGCCGACCCTGGAAGGACAGGAGAAACGATACGTCCAGTGGGTGCTCGAAAAGACCGAAGGCAATAAAACACAGGCAGCCAAAATTATGGGTATTGACCGGGTGTCGTTGTGGCGGAAGCTGAAGCGGTATGGACTCGAGGAGTAAATAAAAATCCCGTGCAGGTGCCACCGTCTTTTCTACCCAGATGGTTTTTAATATAAAGATATCTAAGGATTGTCATGCAACAGTTTAAAGGCGTCAGTCTCCGGACGAGGTTGTATATTTTAGTACTGGCGGCATTGATTCCTGTGTCGGGAGTGATTTTTTTTATTGCCGAAGAGCAGAAATCCGAAGAGACGAAAGCGATTCTTCAAAAAACCATGGCGCTCACGAAAGCGGCGGCCATCGAGGAGAGCCAGAAACTGGCATCCACCCGTGCACTCCTTTCTACGGTTTCAGATATGTTTCTCATGTTCGATGGAAATGCAGGGGAAATGTCGGGTTTGTTGTCAATTTTATTACGGCAATCTGTTGAAAAATATGAACAGCTCGGTATCATTAACCTGGACGGCCGTCTTCTGGCAGGCAATGACCCTTCCGGGGGGAATCGGGATTACAGCAACCGATTCTGGTTCTTCACGTGTCTCAAGACAAAAGAACTGACGATGGGGGAGTACCGCGGGGAACGCATTGATGGCGAACCGGTGCTTTTTTTCGCACTGCCTGTACTGGATCAGCATCAACAGGCGGCGGCGATTGTGTTTGCGGCAGTGAATTTGAATTGGATGAATCGTACTGTTTTCGATCGGTTGCTTGAACTTCCCGCCGGGGCTCGACTGATCCTGATGGATCAGGCCGGGGAAATGCTTGAATACGATGTGGACAGCGCCAAATGGTCTGCTTCCGCCGGTTTCGGCCAGGAGTTGGAACAGCATATTTTCACCCACGAATCGGGTACCTTGATGTCATCAGATGAAAATAACATTTCACGAATCTATGCTTTTGCATCCCTGCAGCAGCGTATTACACATGAAGAACAGGTAATGGCTTCCCTGGAACAATCCCGGGAGCAAATTCGCGGGCTTTCGGCCCACCAGCAGGATGTCCGGGAACAGGAGAGAATTCGGATTGCACGGGAGATCCATGATCAGTTCGGACAATCCTTGACCGTCCTTAAAATGGACCTTTTCTGGCTGAAAAAGAGACTTTCGGAAGAGAACGGCAATGTGAGCGAGAAACTCGAGGGGATGTCCCGAATCATTGACGAATCGTTGGAGGATCTGCATGCCATTACTGCGGAATTGCGACCCGTCATCCTGGATGACTTCGGCCTGGCCGCCGCGATCGAATGGCAATGTAACGATTTCCAGAACCGGAGCGGCATTACCTGCCGAATGGAAATGCCTGAGACGGAACCGGATCTGCCCAAAGATCAGACGGCCGCCCTTTTTCGTATCTTTCAGGAAACGCTGACCAACGTTGCACGCCACGCCGGGGCCAGTTTCGTGAAAGTCTGTTTAGGAGTAGAAAAGAACGATCTGCTTCTCCAGGTTCAGGACAATGGCCGAGGCATCACAGACACTGACATCAGTAACCCCAAATCGTTTGGCCTGCTGGGTATTCGAGAGCGCTTGTATCCCTGGGATGGCCGTGTCTTGTTCGAGGGAATGCCGGGGCAGGGCACCTGTGTTACTGTCCGGTTGCCTCTCCATCCGAAAGGAGTATCCCAATGATAAGGGTAATTATTGCCGATGATCATCCCATCGTTCGTGCCGGGCTGAAACAGATCATCGTGGAGGATGACGGCATCGAAATTACTGGTGAAGCATCCAAAGGCACCGAGCTTCTGGAACATGTTAGACATACAGATTTTGATGTCATCCTGCTGGATCTGACGATGCCGGGTATGGATGGTTTGGATGTGCTTAAACAGCTGAAGATTGAAAAGCCTCATATTCCGGTGGTGATCTTGACCATTCACCCGGAGTCTCAATATGCCCTGAGGGTGTTGAAGGCAGGTGCTTCCGGATACATTACCAAAGCAAGTGTGTCCGGTGACCTGATAAAGGCTATTCATAAAGTGCATACAGGCGGCAAATATATCAGCCCCACCCTTGCCGAAAAAATCGCTTTTGCCCTGGGTGATGATGCCGGCAAACAACCCCATGAAAGCCTCTCCGATCGGGAGTACCAGGTTCTCTGCCTGATTGGCGCAGGTAAAACGGTGTCTCAGATCGCCGACACGCTGGCCCTCAGCGTCAAGACCATCAGCACGTATCGAACCCGCATTCTGGAAAAAATGCGAATGGAGAACAATGCCGAGTTGATCCATTATGCTGTTCAGAATCAGTTGGTGGAGTGATCCCTCTCCTCTGTCGGACAAACACCGACATCTCCTGAAGTAAAATACCTACAGGAAGATCAGCACACCGCCTATTTTCTTCATAATCTTTATATCTTATTTTGTAATCAAAGAAGGGAGCGGAATGATGAAAAGAGTGCTGATAATAGATGATTCCGAGAAAATCCGAGAACGGTTAGTGACACTGCTATCGGATGAAGGTCAAATCGTTGTTGTCGGCCAGGCTGGAAACGGTTTTGATGCGATGAACGCAATGCAGCATCTTCGACCCGACACTGTCATTCTGGATATCCGTCTGCCGGACACTAGCGGTATCGAACTGCTTAAGGAAATCAAAGGCCGATATCCGGTGGTGAAGGTCATTATGCTGACGAACTTTGACAATGTTCAGTATCGCAGGCAATGCCGCAAACTGGGCGCCGACCATTTCCTGAACAAAACCCTGGAGTTCGAAAAAATTATCGATTCGA
The DNA here is from genome assembly GCA_963677545.2 of Desulfobacterales bacterium. GTDB lineage: Bacteria > Desulfobacterota > Desulfobacteria > Desulfobacterales > JAFDDL01 > JBECKW01. The sequence goes on from CAXXKH010000018.1 coordinate 20,463, forward strand.
TTCTGGGAGCACGAAACATTAGCGCCTCAGACATCGGACAAAGCGAAGAAAGGAGCTGACCATGGAACCTTTTAAAAACATACTGGTTGTAAGTCGTTCCACCAAGAACTGCCCGAAAGTGTTGAAAACGGGCATATCACTGGCCCAAAAGTACAATGCGAAACTGCATCTTCTCCACATTATCCATGACCCCTTCGGACTCGACGGATGGAACCTTCCGGTGCCCTCGTTTGAAGCGGAGTATAAGAAAATGGTGGCCGATATTCGCGAGAAACTGCATCGAATGATACAGGCGCAGAAATCGGAAGGATTGGTTGTCTGCGAGAGTTTGGAAGAAGGCGTTCCGGTGGATGCAATAAAGCGAAAAGTGGAAGAAGATAACGTCGATCTGATTCTGATGCTGGGTCACAAAGAGGGGCGGCTCGAGCATTTTCTGTTCGGCAAAACCAACGATGCCATTATTCGCAGTCTGCCGGCAACGTTGATGCTGATCAAATAGGAGAAGATGTTATGGATGCGCAACTATTGATTCAAGACGCGGAAAAAATAAATGTCGCGGACCTTATGAATAAAATGGATGCAACGCCCCGCGGTCTCTCTGTAGAAGAGGCCCATAGGCGGCTGGCCAAATTTGGGGCGAACGATATTTCGGAGAAGAGTACTAATGCTTTGTTGAAGTTTTTGAGCTACTTGTGGGGGCCGATTCCTTGGATGATCGAAGTGGCCGCGATTCTGTCGCTTATCGTTCGTCACTGGGTGGATCTGGTCATTATTCTTCTCCTGCTTTTCTTCAATGCGGCGGTGGGATTCTGGCAGGAGCATCAGGCGGGAAACGCCTTGTCGGCCCTGAAAAAGAAATTGGCTCTCAAATGTCGTGTCAGGCGCGATGGCGCCTGGCAGCAGATGGATGCCAGAGAGCTTGCGCCCGGCGATATTGTCCGGCTGCGGCCTGGAGACATCATCCCGGCCGATGCAAAACTCATCGATGGTGACTACCTCAGTGTGGACCAATCCGCTTTGACCGGCGAGTCTCTGCCCGTAAACAAAAAAAAAGAAGATGTCGTCTACTCGGGTTCCATTGCCAACCAGGGGGAGATGGTTGCCCTAGTCATTGCCACGGGCGCCCAGACCTATTTCGGCCGAACTGCCGGGCTGGTGGCCGACGCCGGGGAAGCCTCCCATTTTCAAAAAGCGGTGCTTCGAATCGGCGATACCCTGATTTACTTGAGCCTCGCCCTGGTCGTAGTGCTGGTGCTGGTACAGTTGTTTCGGGGGGCAGCAATGACCGAACTTCTCCAGTTCGCCCTGATCCTGACGGTTGCCTCCATTCCGGTGGCCATGCCGGCGGTATTGTCGGTAACCATGGCGATTGGCGCCATGGCCCTTTCGAAAAAGAAGGCAATCGTTTCACGCCTCGAATCCATCGAGGAGATGGCGGGTATGGATATTTTGTGCTCCGATAAAACCGGCACCCTTACCCGGAACAGCTTGACGCTGGGCACTCCTCATCTCTTCGGGAAAACCGAACTTCAGGACCTGATTCTTACGGCGGCCCTGGCCTCAAAAGCTGAAAACAACGACACCATAGACCTTGTGGTGATAAACAGTCTCAGTGATCCCGAGGCACTGGACAAATATGAGGTGCTCTCTTTTCTACCATTTGACCCTGTGGGGAAACGCACGGAGGCAGTGATCCGGGACGGCCAGGGAACCGAGTTCAGGGTGACCAAGGGGGCACCCCAGGTGGTGATGGACCTCGCCCGGCTGGAAAAAAATGATCGAAAAAGGGAAGAAGAGGTGGTCGACGAGTTGGCCGCCAAAGGCCAGCGTACCCTAGGTGTCGCAAGATCTTATAGTGACGGATCCTGGGCGTACCTGGGTATTCTACCCCTGTTCGACCCGCCGAGAGAAGATTCGGCCGCAACTATCGAACAGGCCCGGGCCCACGGCATTCAGGTCAAAATGGTCACCGGCGATAATTTGGCGATTGCCCGGGAGATGGCCGGCAAACTGGATATTGGAAAGAACATCGCAATTGCCGACCATATCTTCAAGAACGATTCGTCCGGCAATGATGAAATTTCCGATTTGGGCAAGCAGGCGGAAAAAGCGAACGGTTTTGCCCAGGTATTCCCGGAGCACAAGTTTAAGATCGTGAAGGCGCTTCAGGTCCAAAATCATATCGTCGGTATGACGGGTGACGGTGTGAACGATGCACCGGCCTTGAAACAGGCGGATATGGGGATTGCTGTCAGCGGGGCCACTGACGCTGCCCGGGCGAGCGCGGACCTGGTGCTGACGGCCCCGGGGCTTTCCGTTATAATCCAGGCGGTTGAGGAGGCCCGGCGAATTTTCGAGCGGATGAACAGCTACGCCGTTTACCGCATTACGGAAACCATTCGGATCATGATTTTCGTGGTCCTGTCCATGATTGTTTTCAATTTTTACCCCATTACAGCGATCATGATCATCCTGCTGGCTTTTCTGAACGATGTGCCCATCATGACGATTGCCTACGATCGTACCGGGCTTCCGCAACACCCGGTACGCTGGGATATGAAACGTGTTACCACCGTGGCCTCGGTCATGGGGCTCACAGGGGTGGCGGGGAGTTTTTTGATGCTTTATATCGCCCTGAACCTGCTGCACCTGGATATCGCCCAGGTCCAGACCTATATATTTTTGAAGATGGCGGTTGCGGGGCACTTGACCCTGTTTGTCGCTCGAAGCAAAGGCCCCTTTTTCAAAAAACCCTATCCGGCACCGGTGATGATCTGGTCGGCGTTGATTACCAAGTTAATCGGTACGCTCCTGGCCGCCTACGGTTTTGGCTTGATTGCGCCCATCGGATGGCGATCGATCGCCATTATATGGGGCTATTCCATTGTGTGGGCGTTTATCACTGACTGGGCTAAGACACAGGTATACAGACATTTCTCACTTGGCGGCCGGGGGCACAGGCAGTTTCTCGGGACAGTACGACATCGGATGGTACCGCACCACAACTGAAAAAACGCGGTGTCCTTTTTCGAAGGCTTGAAAATATTGGAAAAATAGTTGGATCAAAGGAAAGGAGAATATATCATGAAACGTATATATCTTTTACTACCGGTTGTCATTGTGTTTACTGCGTCCATCGCGTTTTCGGCCGATTCGCTGAATGGGCCGCGATGTACCCAGGACGAAGCGTGGAAATCCGTTGTGGACAATGCCTATGACACCGCGGAAGCGTATGCCATCGCTCATAACCCGCGCGCCACGTTTGAATCAGCTATTGAAGACTATAACTTCATCAAACAGATGGACGGGACATATAAAGGGGAATATCTTTTAATGATCAATACCGAACATGGAGAAGATTTCTGCGTTGCACTTCTTCATCCCCTGTTTGACGTGAAAACGCCGGCTTACGATTTGGATACCGGATATTTCTTATTTGGTTATTTCTCCGGCTTTCTTGAGGGAAAATTTTGAAATTATTGGTCCGATAATTTCGTGGATAATTGTTGCGCCTATTATGATGTTTAAGATTATCTCGGATATTGTGCCAAAGGAAGGATTATGCCGAATGACCAGCGCCAGGCCGATCACAATGCCGCCCTGAGGAAGAAGTCCGCCCGCGGTGAATTTTTGTACCGCAGCAGGTGATTTTGACAGCTTTCCACCAATCATGGTGCCGCTCAATTTGCCCATGGCCCTGAAGACAACGAAAATTAAGATAGCAAAGCTGTTTGTGATCAATACTGATAATTTAAGGTGCATGGCACTGAGTGTAAAGAAAAGGACAAAAATCAACTCCTCGGTGTAACGTTCCAGAATTTTGAATACCTGCTTTTTGCGAATATTGTAATTTACAACAACAACTCCCATTGTCATAGTCGATAAGAGTTCATCCGAATGAAGCATTTCAGCCAGGCCAAAACACAAAGACAGGAGGCTGATTATCAGGGAGATCAGCACCCCTTCGGATTCTTGGCGGATTCTTTTTGTCAGGACATTAAGGAAAAAACCAAAAAACCCGCCGATGAAAATAGAACTCAATATCTTGAGTGCCGGCAGACCAATTGAATTGATACCGAAAGATTGGTGCAGCATTAAAATATCCGCAATCGACATTGCAATGCTGAAATTAAATATTCCAAGAATGTCGTCAAAAGCGGCTACCCCCATGATGGTTGAAGTCACTTTTCCCCTGGCGTTGCTTTCGTGTACAACCGCCAGGGTAGCGGAGGGATCGGTTGGGGATGCAAGAGAAGCCATCAAAAACGAAAGAGGAAGAAAAAAAGAAACCATATTTTGCTGTGGATTTTGAATAACGACCGGACCAAGCAATATGAAAATTGCCGCGACAAATATAAAAGCCAACTCGGCTTCAAAAAGGGTAATTAAAATAATGGACTTCCCCAGGGAGTGAATTTTTGAAAACGATAGTGTCCCACCTACTGAAAAAGTAATGAAGGCAAGCGAAATATTTGTGACCAGTGTCGTATTGTCCACAAACGATTCTGGAACAATATGGGTCAAACCGGGATTTAGCACAATTCCGGCAAAAATATACCCGGTTACTTTTGGAAGACCAAAACGGATACTGACTTCCCCCAGAATGAAACCGGTAAAAATTATAATGCCGACTATGAAAATAGGTTCCACAATATTATAGCCCTTTTACATTTACTTATAGTGTAACATCCAAGGACCTAACGAAGAGCGGAGCGAATGCATACTTTCGATGTGAGCAAAATGCAACCGGTCAAGATGTCCACCGTCTGTTTAAAAAGTTCCCTTTCGTGGCCCGAAATCCATCTTTTTTGGGAGATATTGTCGGTGCGGTCTCGATCAAAAAACCTACCATGGCGAATGTTAAAAAATCAATGGTTTTGGGCTATAATTAAAGAGTGTTATAAAATACCATACAGATATTTGAAAGGTATTATGAATAAAATGGTACAAATAAGCAACGTTACTAACTCGGAGAAAGAGGCAAAAGCCGGTTACAACAAGTTGAGTAAATGGTATGATACCCTTTGCCGGTGAATCTGATGTAATTTTTGAAAAAATATAAAGGAGCCGAATTATGAAAAAAATAGCCATGTTTGTTTTCAACGGAGACCCAATGTGTTTCATCCATGTTCTCTTGAACGCGCTGGACATGAACGCCCAGGGGAATGAAGCGAAAATTATCATTGAAGGCGCATCGGTCAAACTGATCCCTGAACTTGTCAAATCCGGAAATCCTTTAAACGGGTTGTGGAAAAAGAACCTGGAGGCGGGTCTCGTTGAAGGGGTTTGCAGAGCCTGCTCAAACAAGTTGGGAACGCTCAAAGCAGCAGAAGAACAGGGATTGACGCTTCTGGACGATATGTCCGGCCATCCCGGCATGTCGGCTTATCAGGACAAGGGATACGAAATCATTACGTTCTGAATGTTTTTTAGGCCCGATTGTTGCAACCCGTTTTCTTCAGCCACTGACTTGAAAGGAGAGAAGACGATGATAGAGACGAGTTGCACCGTTGCGGGTTTTTCGAATGTGTTGGGAAACAGTAAGGGATTGGGCGCCGGGAATGATGAAAAAACCGAAGTGTTTTTATCGTATTTGAAAGAAGAGATGGCAGTGAGTGATGACGTTTCCGCCGGTCCGGATGACCGTGCCGCAGCCGATTCGGATACCGAGAAGGCTGCCGAATACAATCAAGATATTGCCGCAATCAAAGAGAAGGGGATAGTAGCGTTTATCATAGAACAGCGCGAAAAAAGAATCCGAGAAGAGATCCTGGCATCCATGGGCTTGACGGAAGAAGCGCTGGCGGAGATGCCGTCCGAGCAGAGAGCGCGTATTGAAAAAATTATTGCCGAAGAGATCAAAAAACGTATGTCGGCAGAGACACTGATGCAAGATAACAAAAATAGAAAATCGGATACGGCGCGGTTGATGGCAGCGGTTACGATGGAGATGGGGCCGGGTATTTTTTGAAAAAATGGCTCTTGAGTCTGCCGATTTTTCGATCCGATATAAACGAAAGATGACAGGTGAATTTTGCCCTGAGCAGGAAATTTTTGCCTGGTTCGTCATAACAATTCCTGGCCGCAAGGAGATTTAAAAAAATGAGCGCTGCCTCCCAAATGTTTCAGTTCACTGTTTTCCACCGGGTGGCAAAAATTGTTTGGCGCCTGCCATAAAATGTCAATATTTTATAGCCGACGGAAAGTGACCTTTTTCCGTTCTTGATCTCTATGTATATTTTTCCCTGAAGTTAAAAGCTTAACCTGTAGATAATATATACCAAAAAAGCGTTTTTGGATTTTGGATTCGTCCGGTTGATATTTCATCGGCATAATAAATCGTTACGGAATACTTCTTGCGTCACAGTACGATGCAGAATACGAAATTTAATCTGAAATACTGTGGGAAGGATGCTGATGAAACAAAACAGGAGTGGAATTGTAGCGTCTGAATGGGAACAACTGTTTGATTCGATAAATGATTGGGTTTGTATCATAAATATTGATTCAGAAATTATTTACTCAAATAGAGTGGGTGCCGAACATTGCGGATTACCGGTTACGGAATTAATCGGGCAAAAATGTTGCGGATTTGTGCACGGAATCGGAAAAACCCATGAACAATGCCCGGTGCCAAAAATGTTGGCGTCGGGCAAGCGGGCAAGTGCTGAAATAAAAACTCGAGATGATCGCTGGATGTTAATTTCTGTTGATCCAATCTATGATGATATGGGAAAAATCATCAAAGCGGTTCACATCCTTCGGGATATCACTACAAGCATCAATATCCAGCTTGAAACGGAACAACTGATTATAGAGCTTCAAAGGGCACGTGAGAAAGTCGCTACCTTGAGCGGTCTTCTACCTATCTGCTCGATATGTAAAAAAATCAGGGATGACAAAGGGTATTGGAATCAACTGGAAGAATACATGAAAATACATGCCAATGTGAATTTCAGTCATGGCATTTGTCCCGACTGTATGAAAGAGCATTATTCGAACCTGGGGTTAAAACGCAGCATCGGCACGTAGGGGCTGACTTTTCCGGCCGGCCGGTTACTCCTTGACAACCTACCGAAATTTTGACATATTATTAATTTTGAACGACATTTCGACAAGATTCGGGAAATCCGTTCGGATCTGCCGGTAATACTGTCCAGTGGATATTCCATTAACGGTCAGGCGACCGATGTTCTGAAAAGAGGCGCCGGCAGTTTTATTCAGAAACCGTTCAAGCTTGCCGAGTTGTCCCAGGAGGTTCGAAAGATTTTGGATACACCATGACATCAGCGGCTTGCTATTCCGGGATTTTTCCTTCCATCACAGCCAATTTCAAAACGTCCCTTTTTGACCGATCTCTGGGCGGAAGATCCGTCCTGGGCTTGATCTCATTTGTGGAGGGAAAACGTTTTGAAAATGGCTCATCACTTTATTTTTTTGTTACTATAACCGATTTCATGTTAATATGCCAGACGAATGACTGTCGTGTTTCCTGAATTGTTGGTTGAAACTCGGGCTGTGCCCTTTGCTGGCTGTATTAGGATTTATAATGGGAATTGTTCATGTTAATAACTTGGCAGACGGTATGATTCTGGCGGAAGACGTGAAGGACATCACCTCGCGTCACCTCCTGTCAAAGGGGCAGCAGATATCACGAAAGCACATCCGTGTATTAAAAATTTGGGGAATTTCAGAAGTAAGCGTCGAGGGGGATCATGGTGAGGAACTCTCTTCCGGCAAGGAGTCCGATCCCGAAGCGGTCGCCGCGGCTACCCGGGTCCTCGAGGATGTCTTCAAACTCGTAGATATTACCCATCCGGCTCTGAAAGAAATTTTTAATATTTCAGTCGCTCATAGAAGCCGTCGCATTTTAAAGGATCCGGAATCCATCTATCCGCATCCCATGAGTGAGCCCTCCGCACCCCGGAAGAAGAGCCGGCCCGGGAAAATTGATTTGGCAAACAAAAAATTGCCGGAGATTCCCACCACCATTTTTGAACTGAACGAGGTGCTTGCGGCACCCTTTGCCTCCGCCCAGGAAATTGGCCATATTGTAAATAAAAGTCCCAGTCTTGCGAGCATTCTGCTGCGAATCGTCAACTCCGCTTTTTATGGATTTCCTTCGAAAATCGAGAGTACCACCCAGGCCGTGGTTCTGATCGGCTCAAAAGAGATATCCAATCTGGCTTTGGGGATTTGCATGATGCAGGTCTTTAAGGGCATTCCGAAAGAGATTGTCGATATGAAACAATATATTCGGCATAGTGTGGCCTGCGGGTTGTTGTCCAGGATGATCGCGGCACATCTGAATATTCAGCAGACCGAACAGATGTTTACGGCCGGTTTGCTGCATGATATCGGCAGATTGGTTATCTACAAGCATTTCCCCGAGCAGGCCCTGGCGTTTCTCTACCAGGCCTATGAAAAAAAAGAGAGCCTGCTCTCGGCGGAGAAAACAGTGCCGGGGCTGCAACATCCCGTCACAGGAAAAGCGTTACTGGAGAAATGGAAGCTTCCGCTGCCTCTTCTGGATATTGTGCGGTATCACCACACCCCTTCCAATGCAGGGCACCCGGTTATGGCAACCATCATTCATGTGGCGGATCTGATGGCCAACGCAATGGGGCTTGGCACCAGCGGCGAATGTTACATCCCTGCATTCGATGACCTTGCATGGCAGCGCCTTGGTTTGAGTACCGCTATGATGCATACGATAGCGGAACAGGCGCTGCATTCCATGACTTCCATTGAATCGTTTTTCGGGGCTTGAGTTTGATGAACCAAGATTCAGAAGAAAACAGTGTACTTCGAAGCCGGGTCGAATACCTGGAAAAAAACCGACGCTATATTTTAGATGCACTGGAAATGGCTTTGTCCATCGGCGATTTCCAGAATGAGATCAAGCGGAAAGCCACTGCTGTCGAAATATTTCAGGAAGCGGAAAAACGATTGAGTCGGCTCATGAATTTCAAGGTACTTGCTTTCTATTTGATGAGCCAGGAAGATTCAGATATCTCTTTGACATTTCTGACACCGGAAAACGCCAGGGGTCGGATCGAAAAAGAGATGGATTTCATGATCGAAAAAGGAATCGTTGCATGGGGTATTCGGGAAAAACGGGGAGTGATTGTTCCTTCGGAAGAGCTTTCAGAACAGGTCATGCTTCATGTAATTGCCACCAATTGGCGGATACGAGGGATATTCGTGGGCATATTGAACCCCGAAAAGGACGCGATCCCGGATATATCCGTTCAACTGTTTTCGATTATTCTTCGAAATGCAGCGAATGCTCTTGAGAATATCGAATTGTTCGAGACAATTCAGTCCGAACGCATTCTGAAAAAAAGCAAAGAGTACACTGAAACCATCCTACGCTCCATTCCAGCCGGAATTATGATCATCAATGCGGACACGCATAGCATCATGGAGGTTAATCCCCAGGCGAGAGCCTTGCTTGGATTACCCTCTGAAGAAGTTGTCGGAAGCAAATGCCATAACTACTTCACCTCTTGTGAAAAGGATAACTGCCCGGCAAAGGATACAGAAGCGTTGACTTACCACAAGGAAACGTACCTTATAACAAAAGATGGGGAGCAGATTCCGATACTGAAAACGGCTGTTCAAACAATTGTAGGGGAACAAAAATGTTTGATAGCGTCTTTTGTCGATATCAGAGAACAGAAAAAGGCGGAAGCGCTTCGAACCGAGCATGACAAACTGAAAGCATCTATCGAAATAGCCGGAACAATCTGCCACGAAATGAATCAGCCGCTCATGGTCGTATCGGGTTTTTCCGAGCTGATGATGTCGGCGGCCGGGGATGAAGATCGAATCCGTGACTATCTTGGAAAAGTCAAAGAGCAGGTTGCCAGAATGGGGGACATAACGCGTAAGCTGCAAAGCATCAGTAAATATGCGACCAAGCATTACTTGAACGGAGAAATAGTCGATTTGGACCAGGCCGTGGATAAAAAAGGCAGCGGAAGAGAAGGAACCGTTAAGAAAGAAAATCTTTTCATCGATAATAAACGGAAGAAAAATGGCAAGATAAAAGATATCTAGTATCGACAGGAATATAGCTATGTTATACAGAAAAGACCAAGGGTTTCAGCAGCGTCTTGCCATCGCCCGCGAAATGACGATGAAGGAAGGGGCAGAATAGAGAGTCATTGTTATAAAAGAGAATCATATGTTTTCTTGTGTAATAAAATACCCCCCCCCCCGCGAATGTTTTCGAGGGTTTTTTTTGATGGACAAGAAAAAATGGAAATATTTCAGCCAATTTCAAAACGTCTCCTTTCGCCCGGTCTCAGTGTTGTCCGATTCGCTTTGTGTCTAATTTCACATAGAGCGGGAAATCGTTTTGAAAATGGCTCATTTCAGACACTTTTCAAATACAATGAAGGCGCCAAAAGAGATGAAAACGAAAAACGAACATATTTCTACTGAATGTTATCCATGTATATTCCGGCAGATCATATCGATTGCGACGCTTATGGAAATAGAAGAGTCGGGGAGAAAATATCTTCTGGAAAAGACCATGCAATATCTTCTGGAGACGCATGGTGATGGTATTGTTGTTCAACACGTCGTGAGGAAAGTGACAGATGACATAATTGACATGATGGACAAGCCGAGCGACTTCGATCCATATAAGATGATGAAAAACCGCTCCAACGATGTCGCTTTAGCGCATTACCAGAAGCTTAAAACAATGATCACAAAATCCGATTCACCCCTTCAAACAGCCGTCAAAATTGCTGCCGCCGGCAATATTATTGATTTCGGCGCCAGGAATTATAACGATCTTGACATTGAAAAAGAGCTTGGCTCGATCGATCAACGCGGATTCGGTATTTACGACTGGGATGAATTCTACAAATGCCTTTCGACCGCAAGGACGCTGCTGTATATCTGCGACAACTCGGGAGAGATCGTTTTAGACAAGCTTTTTATAGAAGAGCTTAAAAAGGGCTTTCCTTCCCTGGATGTTATTTGTGCCATGAGAGAAAGACCAATTATTAACGATGCGTTGATAGATGATGCCCTTTCTGCCGGCCTTGACCGGGTGGCGACGGTTATCTCTTCCGGTAGTATTTATCCCGGGACAATTCTCGAGGAGACCTCCCCTGAATTCAGGAAACTTTTTGATGAATCGGACCTGATTATCTCCAAAGGACAGGGTAACTTTGAAACACTGCTTGACGAGGGGGTCGAGAAGATGTTTTTTATACTGAGGATAAAGTGTGAATTGATGGCAAGACTTTCCAATACTCAGCAGGGGAACCTGGTTCTTATGCAGGGTAGACGGCAATAGAAAAAAACTGTTTCTCGCGCAGAGCCGCAGAGACGCGGAGAAAAGGCACAAGAACTAAACGGCGAAGGAAGATTGAAGAGGGATGATGGAAGAAAGTGAAACAACTACACCTACCCTTAGCCGAGTGGAGCGGTTTTCCATTTTCTATTGTTTTTTCTCTGCGTCTCTGCGCCTCCGCGCGAGAATTGCTTTTCAAAACCGATATGAGACACGCTATTCCGCAGGGAAAATCGGAATGGTATTTTGACAAATGCTTTGGACTGGAGGTTGACATGGCAGATTATGATATTCTCGACAATGTGCTGGACCCGGTGGGACAGCCGACCGGTATATTCGGTGCGGTATCGGATCCCGATCATAAACGGGATGGGGTTGTCCTGGATCCGGATCTTCAACCGATGCAAAGTATCGATGCCATGGCGGGGCAGATGATGGCCGACCGCCTGGAAACCCTGGACGGAAAGACTGTTTATCTGGTCGAGACAGGCTTCCATGGTGCCAGGGCATTCAATGAACAGGTTGCGGCCTGGTTTCAACGGCACATGCCGGAAGTCGCGATCGTGCAGAAGTCAACCCGGGGCATGATTTTCACGCCCGACCCTGAGTTGTGGGAGGAAATCGAGAAAAAAGGAGACGCCGTTATTCTTGGCGTTGGGGGGTGAGATGGCTGTTCGGCGAGTATCGCCGAGTTCGCCAGGACGCTCGAGCATACCCATCGGATTCCGGTTTGCGCGGTTGTAACGGCAAGATTTGAAAATTACATCCGGCGGGACACAGAGAATCACGGCATGAAAATCCGGTACGCCTATCCACCCTATCCCGTGGGGTGGGTCTCCGAGGAAACCCTGAAGGGGTATGTGGCAGGAGATGATCCCGTTACGGGAAAGCTTCTTATGCCGGAGATGATCGATGCACTGACACGTCCGTTGACGGAGGAGGAGAAGCATCCGAAGGTTGCAAAAAGAGCCAAGAGATCCCGGCTGCTAAAGAAAGACACTGTTAAAAACTATAAGCGGCTGTTTTTAGAAAACGGATGGACCGATGGCATGCCCATCGAACTGCCGACGGAGGAGAAAGTCGCGGAAATGCTGACCGGCACCGATGCGCCTCCCGATGAGATCGTCGGCATGATGTCGGTGACCACCCATGAGGAACGACTCGAGTACACCGTGGAAAAGGTCGCCGTCAACGCGGTGATGGCCGGTGCCCGGCCCGAGCATTTCCCTGTTATTCTGGCCCTGGCCGCCGGCCGGCAGCCCTCCATGCACAGTTCCACAACCTCTTTCGGCGGGATGGTTATCGTGAACGGTCCTATCCGGAATGAGATCGGAATCAATTGCGCTTCCGGCGCGTTCAGCCCGTTCAATTTTGCCAATGCCGTTATTGGAAGAGCGTTTACTCTGATGAGTTTCAATTTCGGCAATGCCCGGATCAACGAGAATTTTACGGCCACATTCGGAAACGTAACGAACTACAATAATATGTTCGCCGGTGAAAACGAGGAGGCATCTCCCTGGACACCGTTTCATGTGGACAGGGGATTCAAGCCGGAAGAAAATACGGTCAGTACTTTCAGGGGATGGAATGTAAACCACCTGGGAATGGGGGGAATGGGATCGAGCACGGTCGATGCCATGGTCAGGGTAATGTCCGGCATGGATTCCATGACAGTTGGTGGTACGTTCATCCTCGATCCCCTGGCCGCCAAACAGCTACGGGATGAAGAAGGGTTTAAAAGCAAGGAGGATCTGAAACACTATTTCATGGAGAAGATCAAGCCCAAAGGCCCCTTTCCCATGAGGCCGGACCCGTTAACATTTATCGTTGTCGGCGGGGAGTGGAATCCCATGTTCACCACCACCGATTTTTATTGTACCCAGACGATATCCATCGACAAATGGATTCCCAAAAGCGGCATCAAAAAGGATGAAACGCCCATTCGGATGCCGACGGGGGCGCTGTGTACGGACGGCAGTTGCGGGATTAGACGATGAATCACTCCGATACGTTACGGAAACAATGTTTTACTTTGTGTTCTTTGTGCCTTTGTGGTTAATTCAAACTTTTTGCGAGTTTGTCAATTTCAATAAAGACGAATCAGGTTTTGCTCAAGGGCCTCATCAAACTGGTTCAGAATGACTTCGATATTATCTTCCGAAACCAGGTTTTCGCCGGGCAAGACGCCGATAGCCAGATTTCTTCCGGCCTTTTTTGCCTCATACAGTGCCAGATCAGCCAGTCGGACAACTTTTTCCCAATCCGGAGTACCGTTTCCCGGGAAGAAAGGAAAACAACAATACCCCACGGAGCAGGTTATCGGAAGTGCCTTGTCCTCAACCGAAAACGGATCGGAGCCAATTCGCCGCAATATTCTTTCAGCCGTTTGTTTAATTCCTTCCATGGTTGCATCCCTGACGGCGACCAGAAATTCCTCCCCCCCCCATCGGACCACGATATCGCTGCCTCTGAGCAGCTGCGTCAATCTCTTTCCAAATTCCTTCAGTACAAGATCCCCGGTATGATGGCCTTCCTGATCATTAACACGTTTGAAATGATCAATATCAAGAATAAGGAACCCGATTTTACCTGTATTTGAAGTTCTGTCCTCATCAAATCTCATCGCGTAGGACAGATGGGAATGGATGTGGCTATGGAAATACCGACGGTTATACAGACCCGTCACCGTATCCTTCAGAGACAGTTCGTTCAATTTTTTATTGAGTTCCGCAAGGCGAATGTTCGTTTTTTTCGAAGCGGACAACCTTTGAAAAATCAAAAGGGCTACCAGAATGACTGAAACAGCAATGATTACCACAATATTTCTCTGGTATTGCTTCAATCTCAGTTCTTCAGTTTTAATCCGGTTGTCCTTATTCAGGAGAAGTATTTCCTTCTCTTTCTGCTCCGATTCATACTTGGCATTCAGTTCGGTGGCCATTTTTTGCTTTTCGCTCTGGAAAAGGGCATCCGATTTTTCTTTAAAGGACTTGTGAAATGCCAAAGCGTCCTTATAGTTCTCCGCCTGTTCATAGGATTGAGCAATAATCCGGGTAACCTCGACGACTTCTGCCTCCATCTTATCGTCTTGAAACTCCTTTAGGGCTTCTTTAAAGATTGCCATGGCTTCCTCTTGGGAGCCCAAATGGCTGAGTGCCTGACCATAAGTGACCCGACTGACTCTTTTCTGATAGGAATCCCCCATCTCATCGGAGATTTCGTAGCCTCTCTCAGCCAGTTCAGCGGCCTTTTTATAATCACCTTTCTGAAGGATCAGATCAGCCAAATTGGCGATGACCGACCCCTCCAACCTGACCGACCCGATTTCCCTGGCCAGTGTCAGGGCCCTTTCCAGAATTCCCGTCTGTTCTTCAAGTCTGCCCAGTTCGTCAAGAATATAAGCCTTGTTGACGAGGAGTATCACAAGGTTTCCCTTGTTCCCGGTTTCTTCCATCAATTGAATGCCTTTATCCATGTACTCCATTGCCTCCGGGAAATTTTTCATGGCAATACAAACTGAAGACAGGTTGTTCAGCATTTTGGCTTCATCTTCTCTGCCTTTTAATTTCTTCGAATAATCAAGGGCTTTCTGGAAATAGGTGATGGCTGAATAAAATTCACTGAGTCGGGTGTGGGTGGCACCCAACACATTGGCGAGCATCATCGTCAGATAATCGTAACCTGCTTCCTCCGCTCGCTTAAGGGATTTTTCGCCCAAAGCTTTCTCCGCTTCCAGGTCTCCGCTATTGCGGAGAACCAGAATTTTGGCATAGTCGCCGAGGAGTTCCTTATAAAGATCCCCCTTTTCAACGGCGAATGCTCTGGCCTTTTCAGCCCACCGCATGGCCGCGTCGTTTTTACCTTGAAATAACAATGCCTTACTTAAGGCTACCCAGGCGTCGGTTTTGTAGCTATCTTCTTCCGGAGTCAACCCGGCCAGAATCGCCTCGGCCTCTTTCCGGGCCTTTTCGGGTTGAGTTTCCGCGGTTTTCAATGCCGATTCCAGACGTTTTTCCAACGGGCTCATATCTTTCTCCGGACCGTACAACCCCTGGCCGAATGCCCCCGCGCAAAACACGCATAACCCAACCAATATTACTAAAAATCTCATGGAATCCAACAGCCTCACGTCTGGCGTCCTCCCGTGTATATTAATTTTGACAGCGTTTATGAACCACTCTGCGTTATCTTAGCACAACAAAGAAAAATCCCACAATCTCTGTCTGATTTTTAACCCGAATTTCATCTGTTTTTGATTTCATTGTGATTCCAATTCCGTGCTATTGGTGTTTTCTTTCTCATCAGGGATATATTGGAGAATGTCGCCGGGTTGACAATTAAGTGCCTTGCAGACCTCATTCAGCGTAGAAAAGCGGACTGCTTTTGCTTTACCCGTCTTCAGGATTGAAAGATTGTTCAAAGAAATACCGGTTTTTTCCTCAAGTTCTGTAAGTTTCATTTCTTTTTCCGCCAGGACTACCGCGAGCTTTGATTTGATCGTCATCGTCAGGCCACCTCCGACTCGAATGCCACCATTTTCGTAAAGTGCGTGAACAGAACGAAGATAGAAGCGGCATACAGAAGGGGGGCAAAAGGCGGAGGCCCTATATAGGCATGCGGGAGCAGAGATATCCAGTTGGGACGGTTGAACAAAAATGTGATATCCGGCAGGCTCATGACTAGAAAAAAGGAACGCACAATTGCATCCGCAAGATAGAAGAAACAACAGACTATCATCAGCCTTCGAGCATTTTTCATCCCGATAGGAGCTTCCTTCTCAATCATTCGAAGTACCGCCGCAACCAGAAATGCTAAAAAGACACTTCCTAATCCGGAGAAAAAGGAACAACCATGGGCTCTTAAATAAGCGAATTTTGCCATGGTTGGAACAATCCCCTCGGTGTTAACCGGTGTGTGGAGGTATATGTAGATGCGACCACATGATTCAAACAATATGGTAATGAGAAGCATCCAACCCAGTACCAATGCACCAATCCGTAGCAGTTTCAGTGATTTTATGCTCATGTTTCACCTCTTATTGTTAAAAATTAATTGAATATAAATAAAAATTACATGAATATCGTGTAATCGTCAAGCTTTTTTTTGATTCCGTTCCAATTTCCACCGTTTCCGGTATTGCCTGAGTTTTTTTTCATATATGTCCCATGATGGCATCTGTAATGACTTAATTTCGATCTAAATCCTCCACCTCCCCGAAAATGGGGTCTTCGACGGGCAGAGGACCCGGAAAGGTTCTACCGATCCGGTGAGGTATTGAATTGTAATAATTTATTTGAACGATGTTCATCTTTTGAATAATTCAATACTAAATCCAAATGTAGTTACCCTGTCATGCCCCCGGAAGACAGTTGACAGGAATGCCCTTTCGAATTACAAATCAGTTTCAACCTTTGTCTTCTGAAAGGACGCCTGATATGGATTATCGCCCCTGGACATGGAGACCCCCCGAAGGATACCGCGAAACACAACCGTCGATACAACGGCAGGACGCATACGAAAAGGTGAGCGGCAAGGCCGTTTATACGAGGGACATTACATTGCCCGGTATGCTGTATGCGAAAATTCTGACTTCTCCCCATGCCCATGCAAAGATCGTGAAGATGAATACCAGCCGGGCTGAAACGCTCGGGGGGTGCGGGACATTCTCAAGTTTTCGGATCCGGACATTTCCAGCGAAAGGGGAACGGGGGCCTGGTATGAGATATCCGGGCAATACGATATTCCGACACTTCCGGGGACGAGTGATTTTTACAATCATCCCATGGGGGTTGCTGTTGTCGCGGACAGCGAGGAAGCGTGCGACAGGGCGCTCAGGGCGATTGAGATCGAATGGGAGGAACGCCCGTTTATTCTCGATATAGAAGAATCCGTCAGGCCTGATGCGGTGAATATCATGACCGGTGCAAACCGGTTCCACGAAAAGGCCCGGGCGCCAAATACCGTGGTCGCGGATGAAGAGGCGTTCGGGAACGTCGAAAAGGGTTTCGCGGAAGCGGACCGGATCATCAAATACAAGTTCCGGAGAGAATTCAACTCGACGGCCGGTGTGGAGCCCGCTGTTTGTGTCGCCCGGTGGCGGGGGGATTTCCTCGATCTGTGGGTGCATCACCAGGATATCCCGCACTGGTTCCTGGTGGACAAGTTTGCCGAAAAGGACGAAACGTACCCCGCCCTGGCGGAGTGGTCGAAGACCACCGCCACGATGCCCTACCAGGGATCGACGTTCGGTGGACTTTCATGGCTCGCCTACTCCATGTGCTTCACCCGTCTCGCGGTGATACTGGCGCGGCGCGCCGACGGCCGCCCCGTGAAACTGCTCTATGATGAGAGCAACCACTATACCATGGGAGACGACGCCGGCGCGTTTACCTGCAAAATCGGCGTCAAAAAAGATGGCGAGATTACGGCATGCCACTGGCACGTGGCGGGTCCCCGGAACGCCGTTGTCGAAAAAACCCGCGAATGCACCCGGATTCCCAATGTTCTCGGCACGTATGAATGGGGACTGGTCAACCGGGGGCACCAGATCTGCATACGCCACGGCGCACATGCCTGTGTCCCCCATAATGTCATGTTCGATAAGGTTGCCGCGGAACTCGGGCTGGATCCGGTGGACGTGGCATTAAGGAACGACGGGTGCCGGGGGCATGATTGGGAGTGGGTGACACGCTACCAGAAGGAAAACGGCTTCCCGGAGCGATGGAGCCTCAAGGAGGTCGTCGAAAAGGGAAAAGCCGCCATGGACTGGGATCGGAAATGGCATCCCCCGGGGGTGAAACGGCTCGCCAACGGGAAAATGCATGGTCTCGGGTTTATGTATATCAACGAGTGGGCGTGGCAGGCCCCGTGGCCGGCTTCATCATTTGGCTGCATCATGCTGCGCAACGGGATTGCGGCGATTGTCGGCGTACGTAGCGACATCGGGTCGGACACGGAATCGGGTGCGCGCCATATCGTTGCTTCGGAGATAGGCCTGAAATATGAAGACACCGTTATTCATGAAAGACGATCGGACAACAGCAGTTTTTACATGTGGCAACCGGGAGGATCTTTTTCCACCCCTTTTATCAATACGCAACTGATTCTCGCCGCGCGGGATTTGAAAAAGAAAATCCTGGAATATGCGGTGAAGCCGACACCGGCATACAACTCCAGCCATTTTTTAAAAGCGGCCGGTCCGCCCGCGTTTCCCGACCGGAAACCCGCGGATCTGGATATTCGGGACGGTTACGTTTTCGAAAAGGCGAATCCGAAAAACAGGAAGGGTGTCCGGAAGGTCGCGGACATTTTCTGGGACGTGGATCCCGCCATCGCCCATCCCGACGTCGGGACGTTTGATGACCTGACGGTCGACGGAAAGCCCGATTCGACCCTGTACGTCATGGATCGCCAGGCGCATTTTGTCGAGGTCGAGGTGGACACCGAAACCGGAATGGTCGATTTCAGGAACATTGTCTGTGTCAACGATGTCGGGCATCTTTTCAATCCCCAGGGCGCGGTCGCACAGCAGTACGGGGGGATTCTCATGGGGCTGGGGCGCAACGGGACCGAGGCGCATGTCTGGCGCCCGAAAACCGGCGTCGCACTGAATTTCGATATGATCAATTATCATATCGGCACGATGAACGACTCCCCCCCGCCCCCCTGCCTGGCCAACGAGAGCCATCTCGGGTATGCGGCGTTCGGCGCATACGGAATCGGGGAGAATGTCGGTGCGGCCATGTCGGGTATTGTCGTTTCGGCGATTTACAATGCCACTGGGAAATGGGTGCTCAACCACCCCACAACGCCCGACAGAGTGCTGAAGGCGCTATAGAAAATCTAATTCGGTCGGGCCGTTCCTCCAATGCCGCCGCCGCTGTATCCACCGGGTGATGCGCTTGGAGCGCTATATCCGGTGCCGGTGGAAGATACGCTTGAGCCCCCGCCCGTGGCTGCGGATGATGATCCTGCCGAAGAACTCGAAGAAGATCCGTTGTTTGCTGCCTGGGCATTGCGGGGCTGAGCGTACCGTCTCTGGAAACCGGAATTTCTGGGAGAGACGCTGATGTAACCCTGCCCCGATACCAGCCTGCCACTGTTGTTGCCGCCGGATCCGCCACTATGGGGGTATCCATAGCCATAAAAATTGTATGGGTACCATCCGACGACATAATCGTATGGGTACCACCCGAAGCCATAATTGGATGGGTACCATCCGAACCGCAGATACCGATCCCAATCCCAATAGTGGTATCCGTGGAAAAAGTAGGCGGACGTTGTCCTATACCAGGGGTACAGGGGCCATTGGTTATGTGACGCCGTGAAATCGGGCGATGCCTCCACCCATAACGGGGTCGATTTTTCCACTGTAAATTTCTCCGGGAACGAAAGCGCGACCATAAGATCCACTACCTGTGAAGGAACGTTGGCATTCGACAGACGTATGAGTTGTTTTGAATTGATCGGGAAGGAATTGTTCATCTCCACCAGAGCGGTTTCGAGGAGTTCCGGCTCGAGTTTGTTGCTGAGTTCGATGACCTCATCTATCGAGAACTTTTTACCGACGGCAATCCGGCCCTTGAAGGCCTTGGAAAGGATCAGCGGGGCCGGAGCGCCGATATCGATATCAGTCTTCAGGTATCTGCGGATGGTAACTGCTTTTTCATTTCCGCTTTTCAGCAATTTGATATCCACATAATCTCCGATAGTGTCGATTAAAGAGATTCCGGAGATTTTCTGCGAAAGATTGTCCGCACAGCTTGATTCGCCATTAAACAGAAGCCGGGTTCCGTTATCCGACCATGTATACGAATACCATCCGGTGCACCCATCCTTGTCCAGGGGATGCCGTAAACCGTCCGCCTCTATTCTTTCTTCGAACATGGGTGCTTGGTTCCTGGTGCTCTCAATCGTCACGGAGTTGCCGTCATCACCGGGGTGTATCGTCAACAGATATTCTTCTTTCAAAGGCGTCTGCATGGTGTTGATCGTGTTCGAAGTAAGGCGCCAGGATCCGATTAAGGGCAACCACCGAACATCGAGGTTTTCATGGCTTTCCAAGTTCTGCTCTTCAGAAGCCCGAAGCGCTGATGCTAAAGGCATCGAAAGAATAAACGTTATACAGAAAAACAGCAAACTACGGACGATTATGCGAGCAAAAGCGGGGTGCAGTCCGTTACTTCCCATGAAATGCTTTGTATATCCCGCGGAAAAAATGCAGTTGGGATTTGCTTTCATGATATCACCTCCTTAAAAATGCCAATATATACCGGCGGTTATTCGAAGGCCGCTGAGATCTATGTCATCGAAGCCTATAAAGTCCCTGCCCAATCCTTCACTTGCCCATGAATATCGGAGATCCAGAGTCAGGTAAGTATTCCGTTTTAGATAAATATCCGTACCGCCGCCCAAATATACGACTTCCGTCCAGTCGGTAGAATTCAGCTCAGCATAAAATATCTCTAATGTTTCGCTGTCGACAAAATCTCCCTGCTGCTCGAAATCATAATATAATGTGCCGACACCCCCCTCGACGAAAGGGACGATACGGGCGGGCAACCAGGCGTATTCCCCCAACCGGCGTCCGGGCGATTTAAGCGCATATTTGATTCCCATCGTTATCGATGTTTGCATAAAGCTTGTCTTTTGTGTGATCGGCAGGCCCTGCTCATCGACAAAGTCCTTGAATTCGGAATTTTCAGAGGTGTCCGAGTAGTCGAAATGAAAAATCAAATCGATTTTTTCGTGGAGGCCGGCGCCGAAGTCAAGCCCGAAATCCCATGCCCGGAAATCACTCTTTTCGAGGGTCAGTTGACGGGTAATCATATCGAAAACATCACTGTCCGCTTGCGGGAAAAACATGCCTGTATGCAATCCAAAGAATCCCTTGGGTTCTCCCAAAAGGAAATCCGCTTTCTTTTCGTCAGGTTCGTTAACTGCATTCTCCTTTGGATTGAATGCCGATTCCGCAACCGCTTCACTACCCGTAAATAGCCCGGTTTGCGGAAATAATAAGAGGAACAGAAGCGCCAATTTCAAAACAGTTCCCCGATACACAAAGGCATAGCAGGATGACGCACGGGGCGGCCGAACCGGGGCGTTTTGAACTGGGCGGAGAAGAGCCGATATTTTTTTGCCATAGTGGGTGATGATCATTCGGATGCTCAGAGATTTTTTCGTGTTTAATGTCATTTCAACTTCCTCCCTAAAGACCCTTTTTCTTAATTCTGTAAAGGTTTGCCCTACTGTCGACATCGCGCATTCGTGTTGTATCCCAATAGTGTAATGGAAGAGAACCATGATGCCATTTCAGACTTTCCGCGACATCAGGAGTGTAGTCCGTATCTCCTTTTTTGCGAACAGGTATAATACCCTCCGGCATTTTGGCAATATAGTCGGGATTGAGCGCTATTGCCATATTGAAATCGTAGACAGCCTTGTCAATCCGGCCAATTCTGTAATATGTGCATCCCCGGGTGTAGTAGGCGTCCGCTTTGACAGGGGCCAGTGCTATGGCTCTGTCTAGATCGGAAACCGCTTTTCCATATCGGCCTTGCATGAAAAACGCATATCCTCTGTTAGCATAGGCCGTGGCATACCCGGGCATTATCTCTATGGCCTTATTGTAATCGGAAACGGCTTCGCCATATTTGCCTTTTTCACAATATGCGCTACCCCGGTTGTTATAGACAACGGCAGATTCGGCATTTATCTTTATGGCTCTGGTGTAAGCGGCGATGGCTTCATCAAATCGACCGTGCTTGTGATGCGCAATCCCCTGTTGTATTTGAAAAACAACAGTTTCCGTTTTCGAACTTGTTCCCCTGGTTTCGGGAACAGTATCTGAATCCACGGCGGAAGCTACAGGGGAATCATTTTGCGCCAACACAATGCCGGGCGCTTCCTCAAGCTTTCCGAGCGTATCATTTCTGTGCATATCCGCCCTGGCGCCGGATTCGGCCGTCAGCCCGGAAACTGCGCTATTATCAAAAAAAGGCTGCTCCGCCGACGGCGTAAATGATTCCTCTCCTTTGTTGTATATGCCCTCATGTCTCATGGTATCAAGGACTTCATTTTCCGTGCTGTCCGTTTGCGTATGAAAAGAGGCATTGTCCACGGTCCCGGTTGTTGCCGGAGTTATTTGACGAGATGCCTGCTCCGGATCCTGGGCGGAAGGCGCGACATTGCACAGCAGGAGTGATACAAACGATGCGAGGATAAGGCACAGAGCGAACACGCCGCGGATTCGCGCAAACGGGGCCGGTCCGGTATTTTCAAGAATGGAGTGAATGCGACTTGTCGTTTTTTTTCTACCGGAGATGAACGGCAGGGCCAGGACAAGATTCTTTTCACATTTTCGCTGCCAGATTTCGTGGAGCAGGAAATCAGCATAGGAGATAGATTCGTTGGTGACATGAACGACATGGTTATCGCAAATGTATTCCAGTTCTTCGTGTATTCTTTTTTTTGCCCAGAGAATAACCGGATGAAAAAAATAGGCGGCGCCGATGATCGATTCGATCAGCAGCCACCAGTTATGGCGCTGTTGTACATGCTTCAGTTCGTGAAGCAGTGTAAACCGTAACCCTTCCCGAAACTCGGGCTTCAGAAGATGTTTCGGAAGAAGAATCCTGGGCCTGAAAAACCCCATGACCATTGGCGTCGGTAATCGATCCAGCGTTAGCAGGCGCGGTCTCCGGCGCACTCCGGTTTCGAGTGTACATTTGCGCAGTAATTTTAAAATGTTCCTATCTGTAACAGGATCCAGAAATTTAGAGAATCGGTTCGTTTTGTAAACCATAACGGCTAATCGAACCAGGAAATAAAGAAAGACCGAGAGCCAAGCCGATACCGCCGCCAGTTTCCAATTGACGGAGAATCCCGGCGCCGTTCCCATGGGGTGTATTGTGGAACTATTGTTAATTGCCTCTTCGACGCTGAAAGTCGTTTCCCGATCTCCGGCCTGGTAAGTGGCGGCCGTGTTTGCGGTCGGGAAAGCGCTGCCATCTGAAACAGTGCTTTTAGCGGCGTTTGTTTCGATTAAATGAAGATCGATGAAATGCCGGGTTTTCAGCGGTAAAGGGACATCGATCGGTGCGGGGAAAAAGGTTTGCAGCGGGTATGCGAGGGGGATGATCAAGAGAAGCGCGTATATCCACAGCTTTGGATTCCCACGGATTTTCAGGATCTTCAGGGCAAGGAAACTCAAGAGTCCCAGGCTGAATACCAGGGCGGATGTCAATAACAAAAACTCGATGATTGCGTTACTCAACCCGTTCATTTCCATTATCTCTCTCCAATTTCCGGAGTTCGGTGTTTTAATTGTCCACTCCCGTTATTTCAATCACCGCCCGCCCTTTTTCTGAGATCGATGATTTCGTTGCGAAGTCTTTCAAATTCGGTTTTACTGAGGTTTTCCTCATCGAACAGCGTGCTTGCCAACTGCAGCGATGATCCGCCAAACGCTTTTTCCATCAAATCATCCACCAGACGCCGTTGGGTCTGCTGCTTTGAATAGTTGGACATGTAGATATGTGCATGGCTCGATTCATCACGCTTGACCAGTTTTTTCCGGGTCATGATCTGCAGCAGCTTCAATACGGTCGTATACCCCGTATTTCGTGTCTCGTTGAGAATGTTCTGAACCTCTCGTACCGTACTGGGCCCGATCGCCCATAGCACATTCAGGATTGATAGTTCCGATTCCGTCGGTATTGGCGTCCCATTTTTTTTCATAGTCGCTCCTTGTTCTATATATGATAATCAGAGTCTATACGAACTGCTTCGTAATTGTCAACGAAAAACTTCGTAGTTTTGGAAAAAATATTCGAAAGGCCACAGAAATTAAGATGATCCCATAATTGTCGTGAGGGAGAGTGTTTTCATGGCGGAGTGCCTAAAGTGCCTTGAGTGCGCTAAAGTGCCTAAAGTTCCGGAGTCGTTTCACGCCACCTTTTTTTTAATCAAACAGGCAGAATACGACAACTTTAGGCACTTTAAGTACTTTAGCGCACCTTAGGCACTTGCCATTATCAACACCGCTCCATGTCGAAAAATCAACTTTGCCCGACGCCGGGACCTGCGACGGGTTACTTGCGATTGCCCTGCCGTCGTCGCCTTAATATCGCCCCAATGTCGCTTGACAACCCATTGTAGTTTCGTCATATAATCACATTTAACACTTAAAGCGCAAGTTCCTGTCGTTATCGTTATTGCTCCGTACATAATTGACCCACGCTGTTTTAAGTTTTAATCCACGATTTGTAAGAATGATTTTACGGACGCCTATAAAAAAGTGGAGGAAATACCATGTTTAAAGTTGCGATCAATGGTTTCGGGAGAATAGGGAGACTTACATTTCGTAACATTTTCGGGGATGATCGTTTTGATGTTGTGGCCATTAACGATTTAACAGAGCCAAAGATGCTTGCTCATCTTTTGAAGTATGACAGTGTGCAGGGTCGTTTTGCGGGACATACCGTCGGTTCCGGTGATGATTCTCTCGTCATCGATGGCAAGAAAATCAGAGTTTTCAAAGATGCGGATCCTAAGAATCTTCCTTGGGATATCCTTGGGGTGGATATTGTTTTAGAATGTACCGGTTTTTTCTGCTCAAAGGCCAAGAGCCAAGCGCATATCGATGCAGGTGCAAAGAGGGTCCTTATTTCAGCTCCCGCGGGAAATGATCTCCCAACCGTTGTTTATGGCGTGAATCATCATACACTGAAACATGATGATTTCATTGTCTCCGGTGCATCCTGCACAACCAATTGCCTTGCTCCCATGGCAAAGGCCCTGAACGATTATCGCGAGTTAAGAACAGGCTTCATGACTACGATTCATGCGTATACGGGCGACCAGATGATTCTTGATGGACCGCACCGTAAAGGTGATTTCCGTCGTGCAAGGGCCGGCGCGGTTAACATTGTACCCAATTCAACCGGCGCCGCGAAAGCGATCGGCCTTGTCATTCCTGAACTTGACGGGAAACTTATCGGGTCGGCACAACGCGTGCCGGTTCCTTCCGGTTCCATCACCATTCTCGATGCTACCTTAAAGGATGAGACAGAGACCGTATCTGTGGAAGGAATCAATGACGCAATGAAAAAGGCTGCTGATGAATCCTTTGGCTATTCTGAAGAGGAACTGGTGTCGAGTGATATAATTGGTATGAGTTACGGTTCACTTTTTGATTCTACCCAAACACTTGCACAGCGTTGTGGAACAAGGATTTATGAGGTAAGGGTCGTTTCCTGGTATGACAATGAAATGAGTTATGTCAGTCAATTAATCAGAACATTAGGCCTTATGGGAAGCTTAATTCCACGACCAAAAAGGATTTGAAGCATGAGTCGATATAAGTTTCAAACTGCGAAAACTACCGCCGGACATTCTGGAACCGGCGTGCGTGTCGGACACGAGTGGACCGGTTGGAAACAGAACGTCTGCCATCCGCAAGCTCCGGACGGCGCCGGTGGACCGGGTAACTTCGTCGCCAGAACCCCATTGAATTTAGATGCGGAAAGCGATCTGCCGAGTCCACGACAACCGGGGGCCATCGGTGTGGAACCCCTTGCCAAGGCAGCCGATAACCCCAAACCGCCGAATCCGCCACCGCTTCAAACAGCGGTCCTGTCTCTGGGAGTTCTCGAAGAGATCAGTGATGAATTCGTCGACTGCAAGATCGAGGCCGAAATCCTGGCAGATGTAATAGGTGGCGTGGAAAAAGAAGCGGTTACCGATTTTACAAAGCCATCTTTGAAGGCTCCCCAGTACGATTCATCCGCGGACGGAAAAATCCTCAAATTCAGAGGTAAATTCACCTTCAAAGGCGCCATCCAGATTCAGACGAAATATGCTTCCGAGAAAGAACCGGGCGGTTTGTCGTGTTATGGTCGGGGGACGACAAAAACCGATGTCAAAAATCGCGACATTACGCTCGGGTTTCATGAGAGCTGCCACCGGGCCGATTACGAGGACTATCTGAACGCCCACGTATTTCCGAATCCACCGGCCATGAGCATCGGCATGAGGGTGGTCGACTACGAAAAGCAAACGGCGGCATTTGTCAAAGCGCTGAATCAATATTGGGAGCAAATGAAAGCCTATAGCATACAAAAGACCGACGAGGTAGGGTTTACCTTAAGCGAGTGGAACCAAACCGGTAACTGCTATACGCACCTGCTGCCATAGCATTGGCTGTGGGAAACAGGATTTCATCAGCGAACATCGAACGCTCAACGTCGAATGAGGTAGTTGCTTCGCGCCATCGTTTAAAAGGCCAAATTTCGAGATCAGTGGCATATTTCGCGAAGCAAGGTTTTATAAATCTTAAAACGGCAGCATGCCTTATTCGACGTTCATTCGTCTTTGTTTCAGCCCCCTTCGAGGGGGGGCTGAGGCCTCCCGCATAGCGGTGGGAGACTCACTGCCTCGTTTTTAGGAGGTTATACCGGTTCACCGGCAGCGCGGGCACGGTTCAAGATCAGTGCCTCGTCTTTTTTCAGCCGTCGGATCAGGAGAACGATCAATACCACGATAACCGGCGCCACCAGGTTGGTATATAGAATGGCGTTGCCAAGATTTCCGCCGTTGATATCGCTGATGAGACCGACGGCGTAGGGTCCGAGCCCAAGGCCGGTAATGGTCGTAAGCAGGATGTAAAAGCTCATGACCGTCCCTCGCATCCGCGGCAGCACGAGATCCAGATACGCCGCATAGATGGGCGGCATCCACATGGTCAGGATGAAGGCGTAGATGCAGAAGGTAGCATAAAACATGACCAGAGAGTCGACTGAATAAACGATGAGCGCCAGAAGGGGAGAGACGGTCAGGGAGAACAGGGTCACATAGAGGCGCCCGGATGTAATGCGTTTATGCGCCCAATCGGAGATTGGGCCGGCGATAAGCGGTCCGATAATGCCGAGAATAGCCGATAGGGGGCCGAAGATCGCACCGGTTTCGGCGGCGGACTGGTTGAATTTTTTAATGATATAGGGCGGTGTCCAGCCCATGATGCCATAATTGATGATCAACTGAAGTGATGCGATGCCGATTGCAAACCAGACGGAGGGGGATTTAATGATAACGGCATGCGTGGGCCTGTCCGAAAGCTGCAGAGACTGTATCCAGCAGACAAGAACATAAGCGCCAAAGCCGCTGACGAGCCATTGCAGCGCATTACCGGTGAAACTGATGCCGCCGATCGACAGGGCGACGGGATTGTTCGGGCGAAGACTGTCTGTCCATCCAATCAGGAAGGACGCCGCGGAAATGATAAGCACGAGGAGTACGATATTTATCATCCAGGTTTTTGCCGGCGCCTTCCGGCGCAGGAAGTTCAGCCAGGCGAAACCGGGAAGAATCGCCGCGAATGTGTTCCAGCTGGCGGTGAAGGGTTTCGGGTCCCGGGGTTGCACGATGCCGTCCGCGGCGCCCCGTACCGGTTCGGGCAGGCGCCAGAGTAAAAAGGAGAGAATGATCCCCGGCAGGGCGGCGACGATGAAGGCTGCCTGCCAGCCGGACAGTCCGAGTGGCGCGCGGCCGCCCGCATAGGCGGCATCCCAGCCATCCGCGACGACGCCGCCGAGCATGATTGCCCCGCCCAGGCCGGTGGCGATGGCGGCGGCAATGACGGCGGTGACCATGCCCCGCTTCTCCTTGGGAAAGACATCGGAGAGCAGCGACAAACCCGCCGGCTGCACGCTTGCCTCCCCGATGCCGACCCCAAGCCGTGACAGGGCCAGCATGCCGAAGTTGGTTGCGAAGCCGGCAATACCCGTCATGATCGACCAGCCGAGGATCGACAGACTCAACAGCCGGTTTCGTACCCAACCGTCCGCCAGGCGTCCCAGCGGCAGGGAAAAGAGCGCATAAAAAAGTGCGAAAACGGTGCCGTACAAAAGACCGATCTCCGTATCGCCGACGCCAAGGTCTACTTTGATTCGCGGCGCCAGGATTGAAAGGACCTGCCGGTCGACCATGGACATTGCCTGTGTCAGCGATATTAGGATCATTGCGTACCAGGCTGCTCGTCCGCCGAGCTTTATCGCGCTGTTACTCACATCTTTCTCTGTCATGACCGGGAATTCCTCTCCTGAGTGATATCTATTACTGGTTGAACGCTTTTCTGAATTCCAGGCTACGTTCGAAACGCAGTTGAGAACGAGCCTGCCGCGGCGTAGCCTTCAGGCGAAGCTGGCCTGATCCGCATAACCCCAGCCAAAAGCCAGCCCGGTTACCGGGTCCGCAATGAATCTGCGTTCCCTGATATCGGTGACAATGACCGAAAAATGGGTATCGAATTGAGCTTTGCATCCCATCCATTGCATGCTGCCTTCCGGCATGTCAGGATTGTTTGCCATTACACCTCCGTTCTCGCGTCGCCGGCATTCCGGATCAAAGGGAACATTGGCTCCGTCGTTGTCAGTATCCAACCCTGTGAAATAACTGTTACCGATTTTCATCAGTTTTAAATGCGTCGCTTTCGGGGAAGGCCTCCATCTCCCCTCTGGTATCGAACTCGTAAATAGCCAGGAATTTGGCGCCGCCGAACTCGTCGTCACCGATTCGCCGATATCGACCCGCCTGTTTTACGCCCTCGTATCCCATCAGCATGGGGATATGGATTTCGGTGTACCATCTGTCGAATTCCGCTTCCTTCTCCGGTGTACTTTCGGAGGCGACTATTTGGATGATTCTGTTGTTCGGCATTCGAACGTCTCCCGGTGAAGATAATGTGTGGTTTAGCCATTTTCAAAACGGTTCCCCGTCGCACAACGACGCGATAGTGCACCGCAAAGATCGACCGAAATGAGGTGTTTTGAAATTGGCTGGGTTATGTATTCAACGCAATTCTGCTCAATTTATAGATTGCTTCGTTCTGTTTCGGATGCCCCCGCAATGAAAATATCGTTACTGGCCGTGCATCTGGATAGCAGTATTTTCGAATAAGGTTTTCAAGGGAAGTATAGAGTGTTTCCTCCGACGCTTCCGGATCTATCGGCGGGAGCGTCACTCCCAGCAGAAGATCTTTGCCGTATTTTTCATACAACATGTCGATATCGTTCATGGGTTGGGGAATCCACGACTGGACGCCGGCCTCGATATATATCGGCGCAAGCATCTGGTTCTTGCCGCAGGAGTGCATATCGATGAAAAGTCCCCTGCTTCGGGCATGGGAAAGGATTTTTTTCAGGGAAGGCAATATCATCTTTCTTATGGTTGCCGGAGAAAAGAAGGGTGCTCTCTGGGAGCCCCAGTCATCATGGAAGGAGAGCATTTCGACATCCGAATATTCCACATACTTATCTATGAGCCTGCAATAAAAATCGGCCTGGACATCAAAAAAATTCAGGATTGCCTCTTCCTGATCCTCATCGATTATGGCCACCGCGGCATCGGCGAAATCCATGAAGGAAATAAGCCGCTCAAAAATACCATTCAGGATGGTTACCACGGGAAATCGGTTGTCATCGGGATCCGCATTCTCCTTCAGGGTCTCCCACGGATACGAATCCAGATCGGGGAATGTTATCTTCTTTTCCCATCCATTCATATCCGCGATGAACGGTTTGCCGGGTTTGCGCATGGCGCCGCCCGCGATATCGACATATTGCCATTCGAGACCGAAAAAGTCCCTGCCGCCTTTCATCCGGGCGATATTGTCGGGTAAAAAGTCCGCCATACACATCGATATGTCGCTGAACCCGGGCAGCCAGAGGGGCTTTTTCCCCTTTATGAGAGCTTCGTAATTTTCTTTCGGTGTTATCGGCGTATTGTATTTCGGAATCGGAGGCATTCCCGGGAAAGGAGCGGGGTATTCTCCCACAACTTTCAATTCATCTTCTGAAAAAGGGATTCTGTCCAAGGCGTCAACTCCTTCCTGCAGGATTACTGGCCGAATTTAATTCTCGAGAGTCTGTATAATTCTTCCCTGAAGACGGGCGTAAGGGTCATGATGCCATAAAAATTGATGGTTGATGCCTTTCCGGGCCGGCTGAATTTGTCAACGAACCTTGCGGCCGCCGCCCGCTGTTCTTCTTCCGAAGCGTCGGGATCCAGAGGATCGGGCATGACGCCCACAACGATCCGGTCGCCATATTTGTCGTAAAGCATATGCGTGTCATTCATGACCTGGGGGGTCCAGGAGTCCCAGCCCGCGGAGATCATGGTGGGAACCATCAATTCAAGATGTCCGCAGCTGTGAAGATCCGCATAGAGACCTTTGGCATGGATGTGATCCGTCACTTTCTTCATGGCCGGGACGATCATCTCCGCGGCGGTGTCCGGCGAGAAAAAGGGCGCCCTTTGGGAGCCCCAGTCATCGTGGATCGTGATACCGTCGATGCCATGATACTGAATAAAATTGTCGATAATATGAATGTAGGTATCCGCGAGCTTTTCAAACAGGGCTTTTACCGCGTCCTGTTGATCTTCATCGATAAGCGCCATAATGGCGCCGTCAAAATCCATGAAGGAAATAAGCCTTTCAAAGAATCCTGTCATGAAAAAAGGGATGACGAACCGGTTATGGTCAATAAATGCTTCGTTGGACTTAGCGGAACCTTCCCAGTCCCAGCTTTCCACATCGGGGAAAACGATTTTTTCTTCCCACTCATTCGCATCGGAAAGAAGCGGAGATCCCGGCTTCACCATTGAACCGGTGGCAACTTCCACGTATTCCCACTCGATACCGAACATGTCCTTACCGCCGAACTCTTCCCGTTTCAGCGGATCGGCATCCACCACAAGTGCACGGGCAATATTATCCGGAATGATTCGGGGATTGATCATTTGCGATTCGACGTTTGTGACCTGCCAGATCGGTTCTTTCTTCATGGCGGCAATATATGCTTCTTTCGGAGATACCGGAAAATCATAAACCGGCGTTCCCGGCATTTCAGGGAAAAAGCCCGGGATTTCGCTTACGACCTTTAGCTCGTTTTCGGAAAAAGGTATTTTTTTCATGCAGTCACTCCCTTTCTTTTTTTCTTCTTCCCTGAACTTTTTCCTGGAAGAGGTTTCGATCCGCAACTAATCGTTTCTCTCGCCCGTCAGAGAAACAGCCATGACCAGATAGGGCTGCTCGATTTTATTGGTCCAAATGGGACAATGAGGTACCCCTTTGGGAATGACCACCGCGGTGGGTTCGGAAAAGGTATATTTCTCATCTTCATTCGGGCCGATGGCCATGGTAACTTCAGCCCCCAGGTAGCCGGGCTTATTCGGATCGGAGCCGATGAAATAGACGGCTTCGTCATAATCGTGTACATGCGGTTTTTTGGATAGACCGGTAATGCCGGTTTCAAAGGCAAAGGCATAGATGATGTGACAATTGAACCCATTGAGATCTTTAGCTCCCGCGGCCATGAGTTTCCCTTCCATGAAGAAGGGGAGTTTGCAGACACAGTCTTTATATTTCAGTTCTGCCATTTTTCATTTCTCCTTGGGAACAATTGGATTTGTGCTGGGAAGACTGAGTATATGTATGTCCGTTTTTTCAGTCAAGGAAAAACATGCTTTTCTTTAAGTAAGTGTCATTGAGTTTTTATTGACATGTAAACGGGCAGTTTGTATATATTCGAACTTGGAACACGAGCGCATATCCATAAAATTATCAATGAGGTTATGGAAAAATTTCCATCCCCCCAAATTGTCCAGTTAGTTCAAGTGTCCTGCTTAGGTCATAGTGTTTTGTTATTATATCGCTATATTGAAAAAGGAGGCAACGATGGATCTTGGTTTCAAAGGTAAGGTGGCACTGGTCACGGGCGCCGGCAGCCAGGTTGGTTTCGGAAAGGCGACGGCACTGCTGCTTGCCAAAGAAGGGTGCAAAGCCGTCGCGGTATCCGATGTCGTCATGGAGGATGTGGAGATGACGGCGGCCGCAATCAAGGAACTTGGCGCCGGCACTATCGCCCTGAAGGCGGATATCACCGACGCCGCCGAAGTTGACGCAATGGTCAAAAGCGTTATCGACGGATTCGGCAAAATCGACATTCTCTGCAATGTTGCCGGCGGTATCCTTCACAAGGACAATATCCCCCTCGATCAGCAGGATGAATCTATCTGGGAAAAGCAGATGAAGCTCAATCTTTTCGGTACCATGAATGTCTGCAAGGCAGTGGTTCCTCAAATGAGGGCCCAGAAATACGGGGTTATCGTAAATATTGGTTCCGGCAGCACCTTTCAGTATCGGATGGGCGTCGGGGTGTACGCCATGTCCAAGTTCGCCATGGACCTTTTTACCAAACAGCTGGCCATGGACGAGGCCGGCGCCGGTATTCGGGTGAATTGTGTGGCGCCGGGGCCCGCTCCCACAAAATTCGGCGCCGTTTTCAGGGAAGGCCTGCCGCCCCTGACACCGGAAGAGGAGAAAGAGGGCCGGGAGCGAATGGCGAAGATGATGCCGCTCGGCCGTATCGGTACCGCGGATGATATTGCCAACGCCACCGCTTTCATGGCATCGGACGCAACCAGCTTTGTTACCGGCCAGGTGTTTCATGTCTCGGGCGGTTCGGTAATGTAGTCACGATCCAAATAGGAGAAATGCAGAAATGAGCAATAAATACGACAAATATATCCACCATCCGCCGCACCTGCGGCTTTCCATGAAATCGAATGGAAGCGTTGTTTTTGACGGGATGATGATCGGTCATCAGCAACTCGGATACGATTTCACCATTGGTCACCAGTTTGTCACGAAGCCTTTCAAAGGCGACAACCCCTGCCACACGCACAACTTCCAGGAATTCGTCGCCTGGTACGGCAGCAATCCGGAAGACCCGGAAGACTTTGGTGGTGAGGTGGTTTTTTATTTCGGCGAGGAGTTGGAAAAACACGTTTTTACACAACCTACCATCGTCAGCCTGCCGCCGGGACTGCCCCATTGCCCGCTGGAAATTACACGTGTCGACAGACCCATTATCCAGGTTGAAGTAATGCTTTGTGGTGAAGGCGGCACCCGGGAACCCTATTTTGAGAAGGATGCGGGATTTGATCCGAGGAAGGTAATGAACTTCGAGACACTATAAGGAGGATCAGGATGGAAGATACAAAATACGGGAAATATTTTTTAAAAAACCCCTGGGGAATAAAGCATCCCGGTACGCCCGATGACGCACCGAAATACATAGGTCTCGGGCAGGAGAAACCCGTGCCGGGGTGGGATGAGCCCCTTACACAGGTCCTGCGCCCTATCTATTACCCCTACGAGATGATTCCTGATGGCCATAGACATGCCATCGCTGAAATTCTCTATTTTATCGGCGGCGATCCGATGAATTTTGAAGAATTCGGGGCCGAGGTGGAGTTCACGATGGGGGAGGGCGATGATGCCGAAACCCACATTATCACCAACACCACGTGGGTCTATGTTCCGTCGAATGTGCTTCACTGCCCCCTGAAATTCAAACGCGTGGATAAACCGATCATGTTCGGACACATCATGTTCGCCCCGACGTTTGCTTCGACTATTGTGGGAAAGAATCCGCTTGAATTTGATGAGGAATGAGTGGCACCTTAAAAGCCTATCCACCTGAAAGAACCAATTTGTGATTTTCACATTGGATGAGCCATTTTCAAAACGTCTTCCCGCCACAAGCGGGACCAGGCCCAGTACGGATCGTCCGCCTGAAGATCGGTCAAAAAGGGACGTTTTGAAATTGGCTGGGATGTTTGAGGAAAAAAGAAAGCCTGGCGCTTTAAACCAGGCTTTTAATTTGTATAATCGCCACGATGAGCACGAAGGTCACGAAGACACTATTTTGCATTCTGCTGTTTGGAAAGAATCATTTCCTCGGTCTTTTCATATGAACGCAGCCCGAATATCAATACCAGAACGCCGCAAATCGATGCGAACAGGCCGACAATGACGGCCGAGGAACGCACCATCAGGTCATCATGGAAGACATAGCTGGTGAGAAGCCCGACCATCGGCATGCCGGTGTTCATGGCAATCAGACTCAGAACAAGAAAGCATATTGCGGTAATCTGCCCGCGCATTTCATTCGGTGTAATATTCTGAAGGGTTGCCGGCCCGAGGCTCGAAGAAAAGCCGCCGAAGAAAATAATTCCTCCCACACACCAGAGTACCCAGTAGGGATTGTCGACCGCATGGGCCAGGGCAATTGGAATCAGCACAAGGGCTTCCGCGGCGATCATCAGTTTGATAGTCACCGCTTTTTTGCCCTTACTCATAAGGCGGTTTGCAAGTATACCCGCGAAAAGGACGCCTACTGAACCGAAAACGAAGCTGAACGTGCCCAGATAGGAACCTATCTTGACATTGCTCCAGCCATATCGCCTGGAAAACCAGGGAACGAGCCATCCCAGTATGGCCCCGTTGGTCATGGCGCCGAAAGTGGTGCCGCCGATTACGGATGTATAGGTTTTCCAATGCGCCAGGATATAACGGAATGTCGCCTTCATGCTGGGCTGGCCGAATTGTCCTTTTCGGGAGGGCTCTTTGACAGTCAGCAGTGCAACCAGGATCGGTATTCCGGGAAGCCCCACCAGAATAAAGGAGTATTGCCATGGTTTTACATGACCGAGCACGGGGATTGTCGTGGGGCCGATATCGAAGGCATACTGTGACACCAGACCACCCAGCACATTCGCGGCAAGCGTGCCGAACATAATACCGCTCGAGAAGATATTCAGTGGAAGCGTTCGTTTTTCAGGAGCGAAATAGTCTGAAATCATGGAGTAGGCACAGGGGACAAGACATGCCTCCCCGAGACCGATCCCCATCAATGTGACAGCCAGTACCCAGACACTATTGGCTTTACCCGCAAGGATCGTCATGAGGGTCCACAGGAGGACGCCCGCGGTCAATTGAACGTGCCGTGAGCGGGAATCCGCAAGCCTTCCCAGGGGGAGGCTCATGATGGAGTAAAAAAATGAGAATGACAGGTTCTGGAGAAGGGCGAACTGCATATCGTTGATGCCAAAATCCGCCCGGATCGGGTCCACCAGATAGCCGATGATCGATCTGTCCACAAATGCCAGGGTATAGACAACAAACAGTACTGCCGCAACATACCAGGAATATCCGGTCGCCGGATATCCCTCATTTCGGGTCATGAACGTAGCGTTTATCGAAGGTGTTTTTTCCATCTTGCTTCTGGCTCCTGATTTCTCTGTTAATTATTCATTGCACGATATGGCCCCTTCCCCCCTCTCCATGGGCAATCCCAAGCCGGGTTTCGTGGATCCGGCTCATATATACAATACAGATCAATCTATTACTGCTTATTCAACAGGGCATCGATGATATTCTGAAACCCGTCAATCGAACGGTTCCTCAGTTTTCGCCCATTGACGAAGACAGTAGGCGTTCCGGTAGCCCCGACTTTTTCCGCCTCCATTATTTCCTGAC
Source organism: Desulfobacterales bacterium (assembly GCA_963677545.2). GTDB lineage: Bacteria > Desulfobacterota > Desulfobacteria > Desulfobacterales > JAFDDL01 > JBECKW01. The sequence continues at coordinate 56,159 of CAXXKH010000018.1, forward strand.
TAATTTTTTCCCGGATTCTTTCCGATTTCATCTCCTGTTCGAATTTATCAGGGTCCAGCCCGAGGCTGGTTGCGATTTCCAGAAACTTTTCGTTGCTCAACTGATGCATGTTTTCATAAAGTGCTTCATGGTACTCCCAGAACTTGCCCATTTCATACGCAGCCAGGGCTGCTGCCGCGGCGTCTCTGGCATGGCGGTGCATGCGCAGGGGGAAGTTTTTAGATACTATCTTTACCAAGCCCTCATTGTTATCAAGTACCTGATCGAGCAGGGTCGAAAGCCTTCCGCAGTAAGGGCACTGGTAGTCTGTGAAAACAGCAATCACGATCGGTGCATCGGCATTGCCTTTGAAGGGGGAGCCTTCCGTATTGATGACCTTGATAAAATCAAAAACAATTTTTTGGATTTCTTTCTTTTTTGTACATTTCAGGAAGATAATGTTATCCTTTGATCCACATGCGATTTTATCGACTTCTTTTCCAACAAAGATTTCACCCTCAACATTGCCTTCGGAATCATATGCATGGATCACTCCGTCATCCGTGAGTACAAACAGGTATGTCCCCTTTACGGACACAACCATATCAACGGGTTTTTCATCCAGTTTTATGATCTGCTCCATCCGCCAATCGATCTCAGCCGATGCCAACCCCGGGCAGATTATGCCCAGAAGGAGGATAACGGCAATTTTTATGCTGTATTTTTTCACATTTCTCCTTTTAAAAGGCTATTTAATGATCTGTATCTTATCCGAAAGCCCGTCTTCATACGTGCTCCATCCGGAATTCATGCCGTAGGGGCAGCGTTGGAGAATTGCTTCAATTCGCCGGATTTCTCCGTTTTCCACCTTGAAAAGCTCGGCAACCTGCCAGGTCCAGGGTTCCGCGGGCCCTGCCGTCACCTGGCGGCCATCCGGTGTCGTATAGTTGCGCGAATCACCGGCGGAGTGATCAAAAAAGCAAAACGCGAAGACGATGCCATGTTCGCGATCCACCGCAACGAAACGGCGATCGCGAATGCGTGACACAAAATAGATAAGGCCGGATTCGAACTGCTGCTTGCAGCTCCAATGGGAGGAATAGACTGTCTCCTTGAGCGGGTCCGGCATTTCCTGCCCCGGCGCCAGGGGCACATTTGTAGCTCTCCCTCCGTTTTCGTAGCGTTCGCAGTCATCGGCAAACGGATAAGTACCGGTACCATCCACGCCTTTACCGTCATTCTTCTGCATTCCGGAAAAATAGTAGTTGGCGGTCTTGATCATTTCTTCCCGGGACGGTCGCTGGTCTTCCGGCAGGACCTCTGTGAAAATCGAATGCGGATTGCCAAGTTCTTCTCCCATTTTTTCGATGTTCTCAGCGGCCGATGGCCCCGAAGATGCTTTATCCGGATCCAGAAGATTGCTTTCCGGTCGTACGACCAGTTGCTCTGCCTCGGAGATCAAACCATTTTGGATTTTCAACCGGAGTGCGATTGCGACAGGTCGCGGCCCACTTTCCGGATGCTGGGCTTCTGCTCTCGCGGTTCCGAAATAGCCGATCTGCTGTGTTTCGACGTCAGGGACATAGAACTTGTAGCTGCCTTTTCCCACCATGCTGGCCCATAAGCCTTCATTGCCCAAAGGCAGCCGAACACCATTTTCGGTAAATACACAATTCGTTGAAAACAGTGATTTCGAGGGATCATTGGCAAGCATCGCATCCAGGTATTTATCCACAAAACCTTTCAGCGCTTCCTTGTCATATATATTCTGAGCGGTTGCCGGTTCAGAAGATTGCGCGGAATCGGAAGCCTGTTCCGCTGTTTGTCCAACAGGTTTGGCGGAATCAGCCCCCTGATCGGCGTTTTGACAGGCCGAAAACATGAAAAACAGAACAAAGATACCAGTTGCTGCTAAAAGTCTTTTTCTCATTAGAACTCTCCTTTTGAATGCCTGGCTGGTTGAGTTGAGAGAAACACACTTTTACCGAGGCCTTACAGACCCTGGCCGGCACGGGGGGGTGTCAGCCCCCGTGGAAAACTATGTATAAATCGGGATAATCTATGTCTTTTACATGAATCAGCGCCTCATTGTCCACAAATTTTCTCAAGGTTTTTAAAAAATGGTGTGACATCTTGAAAATACTCGCGAAGAAAGGACTTTTGGTAATTTTCCTTAATGGAACTTGATAAACTCCCCATGCAATTATCCTGGCGCACACCCTTCAAAAAGTTGACTTTTTAAGCTGAATACTCAATAGTCTAAGTGCGAATAACGCCAATAACCTTCGCGGGACAAACCAATGACGCCACCTGCCAAACAGTGGACCATCCTTACGATCGACGATGAGGAGGATGTCCGGGAAATTGTTCGGCTGGCCTTGGAAGATGCCGGATACAGCGTTTTTACTGCTCCTGAAGGGACGGCCGGTCTCAAATTATGCGATGAGGTTCTGCCGCAGATCGTTATTACGGACATTCGTATGCCGGGGATGGATGGCCTAAAGGTGCTTGAAACCGTCAAGGCACGTCACCCGGAGATGGAAGTCATCGTGGCCACGGCATTCGGCGAAATGGACCTGGCCATCCGTGCTCTTCAGCTGGACGCTTCGGATTTTATCAACAAGCCTATCCATGTGGCAGCGCTTCAAATGGCCCTCGATCGGGCAAAGCATCGGTATACCACCCGGAAGAAACTGGCCGACTATACTTTGATGCTTGAAAAGGAGAACATGGACCAGGCTATGATTCTGCATCAGGACAAGATGATGTCCCTGGGCCGGCTGGCAGCCAGCCTGGTACATGAAATCAACAATCCCCTGTCAGGCATTCTGAACTACCTGCGCTTGATGCATCGTATGCTGGATCGTAGCGAACTCAACGCCGCCATGTCCTTAAAATTCAAAGGTTATCTGGAAATTGTGGAAAAGGAAACGGATCGGTGTGCGCAGATTATTTCAGGCCTGCTCAATTTTTCCCGAAAATCATCCCCGACATTTGAACCGCTTCACATCGGAGCGCTGGTGGATCGTTGCATCCTTTTGAGTCATCACAAACTCGAGTTGGCGAATATTTCCATGGTGTGCGATGTGCCGGAAAAGTTGCCGCCCGTTATGGGTGATTTCAATCTTCTTCAGCAGTGCATCATCAATCTCATTTTTAACGCCGCTGATGCCATGAACGGAGGGGGGAATCTTACCCTGGCGGCTACTTACGATGACGCCGCACACCAGGTTGCCTTACTGGTAAAAGATAGCGGCCCGGGTATTTCTTCCCGGGACCTGCCCCATATTTTCGAGCCCTTTTACACCACAAAAACCGAAGGTCATGGGGTCGGGCTCGGCCTTTCCACGGTTTTTGGCATTATGGAGCAGCACGGCGGGTCCGTGCGCGCGGAAAGCCCGCCGGGGGAGGGCGCCACGTTTACCTTGACGTTGCCGTGCGCTGCATTTTTGCCGGAACAGAATTCAGCGGAATGATCAATGAAAGCACAGTTATGAGAAAACGAAATATTTCATTTCAGGGCGGCAACAGTGTCCTCTGCAGCCAGTGGATTGAGCTGCTGGATGAATTGAACATCGGCGCCTTTATTGTGAACAAAGGATGGCGGATTTCGAACATCAATTATGCGGCCCTGGCGCTTCTGGACCAGAAAGAGAAAGATGTCCTGGGCCGGGACTGTCGCGAGGTGTTCGTGGGGGTGCCGTGCATGGTCAAATGTCTGCTCTGTAATCCCGACGATGCATCTTCGAAGAAGGTATCCCGCGAACCGGACGTCTGTGTCAGAGACGAGGCGGATCGAGCACATCTTCTGACCCGTATGGCGACACCCATATACGATGACCAACAGCATGTTGTCGGGTGCCTCACCATTTTGCAGGACCATTCGCCCATTGCCGATCTGATCGACCGGATTCATTATGAAGAGCGAAGCATGAAGCTCATTCTGGACAGTCTCGATGTCGGCATTTTCACCGTCAACAGGGACGGGTATATCACATTTTTCAACAGGGAGGCTGAAACACTCTCGGGATACCAACGGGAGGAGGTGCTGGGAACCCATTATACGAAGATATTCCGGGAAGAGAAAAAACGGCGGTACGGACGGATGGTGAAAGACATTCTGGAAAAACGCGTATCGATGGAGCATCGTATCAAAATGGCAACCCGGGATGGGGGCGATATTCCGGTGCGAAGCCACATCATGGCCCTGAAAAATGAAAAGGGAAATATTGTGGGAGGGCTGGCGACCCTGCATGATTTGACGCTATGCAGCCAGCTCGAACAGGCGCTCAGTGACCGGTACACTTTTCACGATATGATCGGCAGGGACCCCGGTATACGCAATATTTTCGAAAAAGTCAGCGTGGTGGCCGAAACCGAAGCCACGGTATTGATCGAAGGAAACACCGGTACCGGAAAAGATCTTCTTTCCAGAGTGATCCACTCGGCCAGCCATCGATCGAGCCGGCCCTTTGTCAAGGTTAACTGTGCGGCCATTCCGGAAAATTTGCTGGAATCGGAACTCTTCGGATACGTGAAGGGCGCCTTCACGGGCGCCGACAGAGATAAACCGGGTCGCTTCAACGAAGCACATTCCGGCACCATCTATCTGGACGAAATCGGGGATCTGCCCCTGTCGCTTCAGGGAAAGTTGCTTCGGGTGCTTGAGGACCGGGAATTCTACCCCCTTGGAGGGCGGAAAACCCAGAAAGTCGATGTGCGAATCATTGCCGCTACCAATCGGGGGCTGGGGTCTCTGGTGGAAGAAAATCGCTTCCGGCGGGATCTATACTATCGTCTCAATGTATTCCATTTTTCCCTTCCGGAACTGAAAGACCGGCGGGGCGATATCCCCTTGCTGATCCGGCACATATTGCGCCGTTTGTGTGCCACTTATGGCGAGCGTCAGGCGAGTCTCTCCGGGGAAGCCATGGAAATTCTGCTGAATTTCGACTATCCGGGAAATGTCCGGGAACTTGAAAACATACTGGAGCACGCACTTGTTATCTGCCCGGAGGATCTGATAGAGCCCCGTCACCTGCCTGAATATCTCCAGGCACGAGGCCCGGAGAAAAAAAAACCGGTATTGCCCGACATACCGGGTCCGGGGTCAGAACGGTATGCGATTCACGACATGCTGGTGAAACACGAGGGACATCGGGAAAAAACCGCCCGGGCCCTGGGGATGTCCCGAATCACTCTCTGGCGGCGTATGAAACGGTATGGGCTTGATCAATGAAAAGATTGAATTTTTGACATTGGCCATCCCCATGGGGTACAATTAACCTGCTATTATGTTTTTTAAATACAAAAGAATGTGGGAAACATTCCCGATTCGGTCAAGCTATGACGCCGTTATCATTGGCGGCGGGTTGCACGGCCTGGCCACTGCCTATTTCCTCGCCCGTGATCATGGCATGACCGATATCGCGGTTCTTGAAAGAAAATATATCGGGTTCGGGGGGTCTGGGCGAAATACGGCCATTGTTCGGGCAAACCAGCGGACCAAGGAAAATCTGCCTCTATACGCGGAAGGGTTGAAACTCTGGCCCAGGTTGACCGACGAACTCGATTTCAACCTGATGTTTTTCAACTGCGGCAATCTGAACCTCGCCCATAGTGAAGCAGCACTCGGCGCCATGCGAATGCTGGTGGCTTCCGCACAATTCAACGGCATAAAGAGTGAGCTTGTAGACGCAAAACAGTGCAAAGAGCTGGTTCCCATACTCGACATCTCGGATCGTCCGACATATCCTGTCATGGGGGGGATGTACCATCCGCCGGGGGGGACCATTCGTCACGACGCCGTGGTCTGGGGCCTGGCAAAAGGGGCATCGGCGCAAGGCGTTCATATCCACCAGGGCGCCGAGGTCGAGGGGATAACAGTAACAAACGGCCGGGTGACTTCGGTGGAAACGAACCAGGGCACGATTCATACCCCGCGGGTACTCAATGCCGCCGGCGGTTATTCGACGCTCGTTTCGGCCATGGTCGGCATACATCTTCCGATTCATGTATTGACGATACAGGCGATGGTCACTCAACCGTTAAAGCCGATCCTGCATCACGTTGTATCATCCGGTGCTTACCATTGCTATGCAAATCAGACCCTCAAAGGTGAGATCGCCACCGGCGCACACATGGATCCCTGGCCCAATTACACCACACAGACGTCGGCAAAGTACATCAAGCACCAGGCGGAGTCGTTGACCGAACTCATGCCGTGCCTTGCCGGCGTCAAATTCATGCGGGCATGGGGAGGACTCGCGGACATGACCCCGGACATGGCCCCGCTGATCGACGGCAACGACCATATCGAAGGCTATTACATGGACTGCGGATGGGGATACTTCGGTTTCAAGTCGGGCGCTGTCACCGGAAAATACCTGGCGGCATTTATGGCCACCGGGAATTGTCCTGATATCCTGAAACCGTTTACGTTGCGCCGTTACGAAAACCACAACCTGATGGGTGAAATCGCGAGTCCGGTTAACTACGGACCGTGGGATTAGGTTATATCGTATGTCTCTATTCATCACCTGCCCAATCTGCGGAAAAAGAAACGGGTATGAATTCCGTTTCGGCGGAGAAGAGCGCGGTCCCGTACCGGAAGAAGAGGGGCTGACACATGAGGCCTGGTCGGATTATATTCATATGCGGGCCAACGTGGGGGGGATTCAGGAGGAGTGGTGGTACCACCGGGACGGTTGCGGCTCCTGGTTTAAAATCAGACGCAATACACTCAACAATCTGGAGGAGACCGATAAAACGTAACAAAGCGATATAAGGATTGTTTCAAGCCATGCAAGAGAGACTGGCACATCTCAAGACATTGCGGGTCGATCCGGAGATACCGGTACCCTTTATCTATCGGGGGAAAAAATACAGAGGGGTGACCGGCGACAGTATCGCATCGGCGCTTTTCGCCAACGGCATTCGTATATTTTCCAGAAGCCTCAAGTACCACCGCCCCCGGGGATTGTACAGCCTCAACGGCGAGTGCGGCAATTGTCTGATGGAGGTGGACGGTATTCCGAATGTCCAGGCCGAAACAACCCCTTTGAAATTCGGCATGAACATCCGTCCCCAGAATGTGGTCGGTACCCCCGATCACGATTTGATGGCATTTGTGGATCGGTTTGACCAGTTGATGCCTTCCGGTTTCTATTACCACTATTTTCACAGGCCTTATAAACTATGGCCGTTTTTTCAGAATCGGCTTCGCAATGTCGCCGGTCTGGGACGCCTGCGGCCAACGACCCGCATGACCGGTAATTACGATGAGCTTTACCCCAACGCGGATGTCTGTGTTATCGGCGCCGGCCCGGCCGGCATCCAGGCGGCACTGGCGGCCGCGGCCCGGGGCCTTCGGGTCATCCTGTTGGAGGCCCGGCCCTGGGCCGGTGGATGTTTCGATTACCGGTCATCCGCCTATGACGGCAACGTGTCGTTGTTCGAAAGGGCACAGGAACTGTCCCGGCAGGTCAAACAGATGGGAAGCATCCGCCTTTTCCGCAATACCGCTGTTATCGGGTGCTATGCAAATATGCTCGTCACCGCCTTTCAGAAGGGAAGCGAATCGGATCCTTTCGATGAACGGTATGTCGAAATTAAAGCCGGCAGTGTGGTGATGGCGACCGGGTGCATCGAACGCCCGCTTATATTCGATCACAATGACCGGCCGGGAATCATGCAGGTCAATTGCGCCCACCGATTGGCAAGAACATACGGGCTTTTGCCGGGGACCTCCGCTGTTTTCAGCATTGGTGATGATTTGGGCCTCGAGGCCGCTGTCGATCTGTCAGACCTGGGCTTGCATGTGCCGGTGGTGGCAGACGCACGGTTTGACGGTCAGGACGAATTCCTGCTTCAGGAACTCGATAAGAGGAATATCCTTTTCCGGCGGGGATGGATCGCTTCAAAGGCCAATGGAAACCGGCAGTTGGAAGGAGTGCGGCTGTGCACCATTGACGGCATGAGATTCCAGGACATCAGTTGTGATACCCTGATTGCATCCGCGGGCCTGACGCCGGCGGCCGGTCCCCTGTTTTTATGCCAGGCAAAGATGGCCTATGACGTCTTTACCGGCTTCTTTCTGCCCGAAAAGCTGCCTTCGAACGTCCATGCCGCGGGCCGTCTGCTTGCCTTGACGGATCATGTCGCCATCGAGGCATCGGGCCGGTTGGCCGGTCTCAAAGCGGCGAAAGACTGTGGTGTGCTGTTGGAGGGGGAAATCGACAGGACCGCGGAAGAACTTGGTGACCTGCCCGGCCCCGCAAGGGGATGCAAACTGGTCCAGGCACCGGGCAGGGGACGAAAACGGTTTGTCTGTTTCGACGAAGACGTCACCGCAAAAAACATATACCAGGCGTGCAGCATGGGATTTGATCAGGTCGAGCTTGCAAAGCGGTTTTCCACTGCCGGTCTGGGGCCGGGTCAGGGCGGTATCCCGGGGCACAATCTGCCAATGCTCCTTGCGCAGTATCACGGGGATGAGCGGCATGACGTGCTGCCCAGCACTGTGCGGCCGCCGCTGACTCCCACGTATCTGGCGACCTATGCCGGCAAACGCCGCCGCATGATCAAGCAGACCCCTCTGCGGGATACTATGGCGGAACGGCGCGGTGCTGTTTTTCGAAGAGCCGGCGCCTGGGAACGGGTACGGTATTTTTCCGAGGATACGACGTCCCGTTCCGAAATCGAGAGTGTCCGTAATCGTGTCGGCGTTATCGATGTCAGTACACTGGGCAAATTTCGTATTTTCGGCCCCGATGCGCTCAAAGCACTGGAGCGCGTCTATGTGGGAGACATGGCGAGCGTATGCCGGGGCAGGGTCAAGTATTCGGCCATGTGCAACCATGACGGCTGTCTGATGGATGACGGTGTTATTACCCGAAAAGGAGAGAATGATTATTACTTTACGACCTCCACCGGCAGGGCGGCTGCCACAGCCGAGTGGATTCGATATCACACCCGGCACGACGGGTGGGATTTCAGTATCGTGAATCTGACGGATGCCTTCGGCGCCCTGAACCTGGCCGGGCCCGATGCCCGAAAGGTCCTTGAGAAACTGACGGATCAGGATCTCTCCACCGAAAGTTTTCCGTTTATCGGCTACCGTGAGTTTATGATCCATGACGCCATTCCGATACGGGCAATCCGCCTGGGGTTTGTGGGGAGCTTTCCTATGAGCTGCACGTTCCGTCGTCTTATACCCGTGCCCTGTGGGATCTCATCCTTGCCGCCGGACGGCCGTTCGATATTCAGCCGTTCGGACTGGAGGCCCAGAATGTCCTGCGCCTGGAAAAAGGGCATGTCATCATCGGACAGGAGACCGAAATCCGGACGACCCTGCACGACCTGGGATTGGGTTTTTTGTGGCGCCGCAACAAGCCCGGCGCCAAAAAAATCGGCTCCCGGGCACTTAAATTCACCGAACATCAGGCGGGACGGATGAAACTGGTCGGCTTCAAGATGGCAGATGCGGCGAGACCGGCCAGAGATGGCGCGGTTGTGGTGGATGACAACATCAGGGGATATGTGTGCACATCACGCTACAGTAACACGCTGAAGGAATCGATCGGGCTGGCACTGGTCGAATCCGAACTTGCCGAAATCGGGACTCGCTTGGCACTGTTCGAAGACAATATGGGGGACCGAAGATTGTATGCGCGGGTAGTGCCGACCCCCTTTTATGATCCGGAAGGAAAACGGGTGAGAATGTGAGAACAAGCAAGTTGGAAATAAAAAGGGAGTCGCCGATTGTTTTCCCGCAACCGGTGCACCGAAGAGAAATGCGAAACGGCTGGGAAGTGGTTGCAGCCTATAAAAATGAAGGCGCCGGCCCCTTTATCGTCGACCTGAGCCATATACCCAAGTGGGACCTTCAAGGGGAGGACCTTTCCCGGCGGCGGCCCGCGGATATCTCGGTGCCGATCCATTCCGGGCACTGTCGAGCGGAAAAGGAGATGCTCATCAATGTCGTCAAATGGAACTGGGCGGTTATCTGGCGCCTTTCGGAAAGTCCGGCGGATTTTTCCCGGGAACCGGCATTTACGGATGTGACCGAGGCCTATGCGCTGCTTTTGATAATCGGTAAAGACGCTTTTTCCATCATGGAGAAGGTTACGGCGCTGGATTTGATGGCAACGTCCAGGGAGAGACCCTTTTTAGCCCTGGGCCCCGTTCTCCATATTCGAAGTCAGGTGGTGGTCATGGGAAATGATTGCCCCGGTGTTTTTATTGCCTGCCCGAGGGGGTATGGCCGTGCCATGTCGGACGGTCTGCTCGAAGCAGGAGCGGAATACGGTCTTTGTCCGGCCGGGGAAGAGAGACTGCTTGAATGGTGGCATGCCCTGGACATTGCTTGAAAAAGAGAACATGGCAGTATACCTTCTTCTGCCTTGTTTTTCTGCTTGCTTTTTGTTAGCTATTCAAAATATGCTTAGTAAACACAGTTCTTTCTGCCCAACTCAATTTTGTAAAAAGGACGATATTCATAGTATTTAAAATGCTGAACCGGGTTATCATACTCTTGAGTATTGTCGAAAAATATCTCCACCTTTTTTTTCTTCTGGTTCTCATTGTTGCGGCAGGGGCAACCCCATTGAGCGCTGATTCCCTGCCGGAGGCTCGCCCGGTTCCGGGCTTAACCGCCGAGGAAATGGCCTGGCTGAAAGATCACCCTGATCTCACCATCGCACCTTCTCCCGATTTCCCGCCAATCGAGTTCTTTGACAAAAACGGTAACTACCGGGGTATTACGGCCGAATATGTAGCCATTCTGGAACGCAAACTGGGGATCCGTTTCACTATCCTCCGCCTTTCAAGCTGGCGGGAAATCATGGAAAGGACTGAAAAAGGAGACGTGGATATATGGGGCGCCGCCACCGAGACACCCAAACGCGCTTCCCTCATGCGTTTCACACAGCCGTACCTGAATTTTTCAGCCGCCATTATCGTTAAAGAAGGCCTGTATCACGACCTGGCATTAGACAAACTCGGCGATCTCAAAATCGTATCCCCCGCGCGATATGTCATCGACGATTATCTGAGCGAACATTATCCCGATCTGAAAAAAATTCAGGTCCCCGATGTCGCCACCGGCCTCAAAATGGTTTCACTGGGCGTTGCCGACGCGATTGTGGTCAACGAGGCGGCGGCCTCATACCACACTCATGAGTTGGGGCTCACCAACCTGGCGATTGCCGGCCAATCGGATGAGGTCTGGCCCCTCTCTTTCGCGTCGAGGCGGCAGTGGCCGGAACTCAACTCGATCCTGGAAAAAACGCTTGCATCAATCGATCCCGGGGAGCGCAAGCGTCTGCAAGCAAAATGGGTGAACCTTAAAACGGAAGGATATATTTCCCACCGGACGTTCTGGCTGACGCTCCTGGGGTGTATCGGAGCGGGTATCATCGCCGTGGGTGTTGTCCTGCTGCTCAACCGATCGCTTCGCCGGATGGTAATGGAGCGGACCATCGAGCTGCAAAATCAACTATCCGATCGAAGACGGATCGAGAATGAACTTCTTAAAAGCAAAGAGCGGCTTTCCAGATTTTTCGATGCTGCCTCTGAGGGTATTTTTTTTCATGTGGAGGGAAAAATAGTTGATGTCAATCCCGCCGCTACTGAGATTTTCGGTTATTCCGTGGAGGAAATTATCGGTCGGGACCTGTTGTCGTTTGTCACTCCCGATTCAAGGCCCCAGATTCTGGAACGAATGAAGAGCGATAAGAGCGGCGCCTACGAAGTAACTGGCGTGACCCGAAGCGGAGAGAGGGTTTTCCTCGATGTGCGCAGCCGATCTGCCGATGCGGAAAATACGCGGATGCGTGTGGCGGGCTTCCGGGATATTACCCTGCGCAAGCGGATAGAGAACGATCTCAGGACATATCAGGAAGAGCTGGAAGCCAAAACCGAATCCCTGGAGGCGATTCGCGGCATTGCGGACAAATTGTACCGGTCCCTCGATCTGGATTCGGTCGCCGAACAGGCGGTTCATGCCATGATCAACCGTGCCAACTCTCCGTCCGTGGCTATATTTCTACTGGATGAGGACGGCAGTCACCTCGATATGCTTTTCTCCCATGGATTTGACGGCGCTCTTCTGAAAAAGGCAAAACAGCTTCCCATTCGCGGCAGCCTTTCCGGTTTGGCGGTGGAAAGCAGGCAGGTGGTGATCAGCAGGGATATCTCTACCGACAGCAGACTCGAGCCAGTTGTCGCGAAAGGACTTTTGGACAATGGTTATTGCAGTGCCATCACCGTACCCCTGTTGGCCGAAGACAAAGTCCTTGGTGTCATGAATCTGTTGTATCCGGATTACCGGAAGCTCGCATCGACGCTGGAAGAGGAATTGCTGACCATTGGTCAGACGATCGGCCTTGCCGTTTCCCATGCGCTCAATGTGACTCATCTCCACAAAGAGATGTCGGTTCGTCGAAGTGCAGAGAAGCAATTGCAGCAGCTTAACGAGGAGCTGGAAGCGCGGGTGAAGATTCGGACGGCCGAGCTGGCACAAGCAAAAGAGCAGGCGGAAAAGGCCGATCGGCTGAAATCGGCATTTCTGGCGACAATGTCTCATGAACTCAGGACACCACTCAACTCGATTATCGGATTTGCCGGTATTCTTCAACAGGAGCTGCCAGGCCCCTTGAATGAAGAGCAGAAAAAGCAATTGGCCATGTTGCGGAACAGTGCCCGCCACTTGCTCGACCTGATCAACGACGTGCTGGACCTGTCCAAAATTGAAGCGGACCAGCTCACCCTGTCATGCACGGAGTTCGATCTTCGTGAAACGGTCCAGCGTGTCTACACGTCCATGAAAATCACGGCTGAATCCAAAGGGTTGAATCTGGCGATGGACATTTCACCGGAGGTCGGTGTTATTCGAAGTGACCAGCGGCGGGTTGAGCAGATCCTGCTGAATCTGATCGGTAATGCGGTAAAATTTACGGACAAGGGCGATATTGCCGTAACGTGCCGGGTGAATGACGGGTCCGTTCAATTCGCGGTTGCGGACAGCGGGATCGGCATTCGGGAGGAAGACCTGGGCAGCCTGTTTAAACCTTTCCGGCAACTCGAATCCGGACTCAGCCGGCGTTTCGAAGGTACCGGGCTCGGTCTTTGTATTTGCCGGAAACTCGTCGAACGGCTCGGCGGCGACATATGGGTAGAAAGCTCGGAGGGAAAGGGAAGCACATTTTCATTTTCCCTTCCGAACGGGGGTAATCCGACATGAAAAAAAGAATTCTGGTTATCGAAGACAATGAACAAAATCTATACCTGGTCACTTATCTTCTTGAACGTCGGGGATATGAAGTGATGAGCGCAAAGGACGGAGTCGCGGGCATCCAAAAAGCGACCCGGGAAATTCCGGACTTGATCCTGCTCGATATTCAATTGCCGATGATGGACGGTTATGCCGTTGCGAGTCGTTTAAAGGAGATACCTGAACTTGTCGATATTCCCATAGTGGCCGTTACATCATACGCAATGGCGGGAGATCGGGAAAAGGCGATGGCGTCCGGCTGTAACGGATACATCGTGAAACCCATCAATCCCGATACTTTTATAACAGAGATGGAGATTTTTTTATAATCGGGATTGAATGAAAGGAAGGTTTGTGAAGTACATATTGATAGTGGATGATATTCAGGAGAACCGATATCTTCTGGATGCCTTGCTGAAAGGAAACGGTTACGGAACTATCATTGCCCAAGACGGCGCGGAAGCCCTGGAGATGGCCCGGCGCGAGCAGCCGGATCTGGTTGTCAGTGATATTTTGATGCCGGTAATGGATGGATACGACCTCTGCAGGGAATGGAAGCGAGATCCGTCTTTGAAAGAGATCCCCTTCATATTTTATACCGCTACTTACACGGAGCCCGAAGATTGTGAGTTCGCTCTCAGTCTCGGAGCTGAACGCTTTGTTTTGAAACCGCAGGAACCCGAAAAACTGATCAGTATAATTACCGAAGTGCTTCAACAGCCCGCCGGAATCACCACGCGCCGGGACGATGCTGTCGATGAGTTGAAAACGGACGACGAATACCTGAGAGAGCACAGCAAGGCGCTTTTTCGAAAGCTGGAAAAGAAGATGACGGATGTCCAGCGCCTCAACCGGGATCTGGCCGTGGAAATTTCCGAACGCAAGCGGCTTGAAGAGAAAGTGGCCGAAACCGAGGAGAGATTTTATGAAATTCTCGATGCCGCTCCCATGGCGATGGTATTTATGGATATGGACGGCGGGATTCTGCATGTCAATAAAGCATTTGTTCGTCTCTTCGGGTATCGGCTTGAAGAACTGCCGGACGTGGATACATGGCTGTCGAGTGCATATCCCGATAGCCCCATTCGGAAGTCGATGGAACAATTCTGGAAAGAGGCTCCAAACGTGGAAGTCTTTAAAAGTTCAAACGTGCCCCAGGTTGAAGCACGGGTGCGGTGTAAAAACGGAAGTTTTAAAAATGTTTCGGTTTTAGAGGGGCTGATCAACGATACGCACCTGTCGATGTATTGTGACTTGACTGAACAGAGCGCATTGGTCTCCCAGTTGATTCAGGCCCAAAAAATGGAAGCTATCGGGTATTTCGCGGGCGGTCTGACCCATGATTTCAATAATGTCCTGATGACCATATCGGGGTATGGAGAACTTTTGCAGGAAACATTGCCCTCGGAAGGGGATTCCCGTGAATTCGTGGAAGAAATCATCAATGCCACGGGTCGTGGAAAACGGCTTGCCCGCCGCATCTGTTCCTTCGGCAGAAAACAGGAAATCGATGAAAAACCGGTTGGACTGGATCATATCGTTATTGAGGCCGAAGACATGCTGCGCCGGCTTGTCCGGAAAGGTATCGAACTCAAAACCGATCTTTTATCGGAAGACACAATGATAATGGCCGATATCAATCAAATAGAGCAGATACTCATGAATCTGGTCAAAAATGCGAGCGATGCCATTGAAGGGGAAGGCGCCATCGCCATCGGGACGCAAAAGGTGATGGCCGGCGATGAAGAAACCGGTATTCGAAATGCTATCGCCGACAGGCCCCAGATACTATTGACGGTCACCGACACGGGTTGCGGGATGGATGATGAGACACAAAAAAATATTTTCGAGCCGTTTTTTACAAGTAAGGAGAAAGAGAGGGGAACAGGACTCGGACTGTCGGTGGTTCGCCATATTGTGAAACTTCACCGGGGATATATCACTGTAGACAGCGTGCCCGAAAAAGGGACAAAATTCAGTATTTACTTCCCGGCACTATAGCACGGACCGCAATATCTTTTTCTCTGGTTTTCCGTACAACTAAAGTATAATCAAACCGGAAGCGGATGAAACGTTATCCCGGTAAAAAGGAGCAGTATAAACATGGCAATTACTATGGAACCCATCGGTGTTGTAGATACGGAAGCGGAGGATATCCCCCGTTTCTGGTCCGTGTCGGATGTCAAGGGAGCGCTGGTCATCGACGAGAAGTATCAGGAGGGTCTGAAAGACATTGAGGCGGGACAACGAATTGCAGTGATTTTTAATTTCCACAAGAGCCCGGGCTTCACACCGGAGTTCCTTTCCCAACAGCCGCCCACTCGGAATGAAAAACGGGGGGTTTTCAGCACCTGTTCTCCGAAACGGCCGAATCCTATCGGCATGTCGGTGCTGGAGGTCCTGCGGGTGGAGGGAAACGTTCTTCATGTTCAGGGGCTGGATATGCTTGACGGCACGCCGATCCTGGATATTAAGCCATATAAAACAGAGTAAAATCAAACCCTAATCGCAATCCTATAAGAGTCGAAACCTGATTTTCATATAACTATTCAGATAGATATGGTATATTTGTTTTATATAACCGTGCTGGTTATTGCCCCTATCGGAGTTTGATCTGATCTAAATATCGATATTCTATCCATTATGATTGTATCCGTTTTACCACCCGAAATCCCACTTTCGGACTGCGCCGGTCCGGTGAGCTGAGGCTGCGGATGGCGCACCGGCAGTACCATTCATCCCGCGATTCCCAGTCGCCGCCCCTCAAAGCCCGGGCCAACCCTTTTTGGGGTCCCTGTGGATTCACTGCCGGGCTGTCCGCGTAGTAGTTGCGGTCAAACCAGTCGGAACACCATTCATGCACGTTGCCGTGCATGTCATACAGCCCCCAGTCGTTGGGCGACAACCGGCCCACGGGCTGGGTGCTGCCCCCGCTGTTTTTTTGATACCACGCGTATTGGTCCAGCTTTACTATCTCGGAGCCGAAACAGTAAGTACTCCTGGAGCCGGCTCTGGCGGCATACTCCCATTGGGCTTCCGTGGGCAGCCGATAGCCGCCGGGCTTTTCCTTTTTGTTAAGGCGGGCAATGAATTCACACGCATCTTTATGGGAGACGGTTTCCACCGGCCGCGAGTCGTCTTGAAACTGGCTTGGATTGTTGTCGACAAGGGCCTGCCACTGGGCCTGGGTGACCGGATATTTCCCCATGTAAAACGGTGAATCGAATTTCACGGTGTGCCGGGGCAGTTCGTTTTCATCGGCCTGTTCGGCATCCCAGTCACCGCCCATTGTGAAAGTGCCGGCCGGAATCAGCATCAGTTCCATGCCGATGCTGTTGGTGATGGTTTCCGGCAGGCTGTCCGTGTCAACCTGCTGTTGCTTGAGAAAGGATGGCTTGGAAAATGGCATGGGGTCTCCTTATCGGCCGGTGGTTTGTTTCTGTCTGAATTGTATCGTTTTTAGATTAAACGGCAAGCAAAAATCTTCCCTTTCCGCATGTTTGTTGCCGCTTTCCGTGCGTTTTAAATCATTCAACGCAAGAAGTAACATTGTTGTATGTTGATATGACAAATTTGTAAATACCATTGACTGTTTTATTTCAATCTTCCGATGTCTTGCCTCCCCGGTATTGTGAATTTTTATATATCTGCTTGAAATTTATTATTTAAATTCGCCTGGTCTTCAATCCCGAGGAGCTGTGGCATCTATTTTGCTGTATCTTCAACAGTCATTTATTTATAAGGAGTTTCAAGTATGTCGCTGAATACGAAAGATTGGGTGATTTTAACAGGTCTGATTGTTCTTTTTGCCCTGCCCCTGATAGCTTTTCAAACGAAATTCGCCCGGATCGATAATGCTGCTTTCACCAGCGAATCCTCAGCAGGAAGCAAATGGAGCAGTGATAATGCAGACACTTCCCCGAAGATTGAGATCCCCGCCGGGTTTGAATCCGGGAGACGCGTGATCCTGATGACAACCCTGTTTTCCGCCGTGGCGGCTTTTCTGTTGATCGGGGCGGTGTTTCACCGGTCCAATCGCCTGTTACGTAATATCATGATGGAACTGGATCGATTGGCCGGTGGAATCGATGATACGTCATATGCCGTAAAGGCTACCGGGACCCTGCTGGCGGATGATACCCGGCGGCAGGCCAGCGCCGTCGATCAAACTTCCCAGACCCACAAACACATCGCGGACCTGAGCCGCGATAACGCCCTGCATGCTGAAACCGCCAATCAGCAGATGCAGGCCCATGTAGAAAATATCGGTAGTGCCAACCGGACATTGCAGCAGTTGATCGACTCCATGAATGAAATAAAAAACGCCAGCGAAGATATCCGGACCATCGTAGATACCATCACCAATATAGCCACCCAGACGAATCTACTTGCCATCAATGCCGGGGTTGAGGCCGTGCGAGCCGGAGAAGCCGGTCAGGCCTTCGGTGTGATTGCCGGAGAGGTACGCAATCTTGCCCTGGGTACCACCGATTCGGCGAAACATACCCACACGCTCGTTGATTCGGCCATCGAAAAGATCAACAGCGGCGCGTCAAAAGTGGGCCAGATCGTAGACGTATTCCACGGCACCATCACCCAGGTGGAAGAGATAAAGAAAAACATGGCAGCCATCTCCGGGGCGGCGCGAGATCAGTCCCAACAGCTTCACAGTCTTGAAGCCGCTATTGACGAGTTGAGTAACCTGACCCGGCGGAATGTTGAAAACGCCGGGCAGTCCGACGCCATTTCGGAAGAGCTGCAGAAGAACGGCGAAGCCCTGCGGGTTTTTCTCGGCGGCATCATATCGAAAGCCGTATCCCACGGGAAACTGTCGGACAACGGTCTTGCCCGGATTCACAAGGAAATTGATGAACTGGTTTTCCGGATCAATGCCAATGGATCGGACGAAACGGCTCACCGGGACATCCTCTCCGCATGGAAAGCCGATCACGCCCGGGAGATCGAAGCCATATACACCTGTCGGGGAGACGGTTCTTTTGTATTTTCCGATCCGCCGGCGGGCATTTCGGACGCCAGGGTCCGTCCCTGGTGGCAGAAAGCGATTACCGGAGATCCGTATGTGTCGCCCGCCTATATTTCGGCTATCAATCAAAAGCCGTGTCAGACCATTTCGGTGCCCATCTATACACCGGACAATCGCATCGGCGGGGTGTTGGGGGTGGACCTGAAGCTTTGATCGTTTATCGGATTTTTTTCTTTTTTAGCTTAAGACCGGGATATAACTTTTTTACGCATTCAGGGCATATGCTATGGCTGAATTCTGCGTCGGTGTGTTCGCTGACATAGGATTCAATCTGGTTCCAATAACCTTTGTCATCCCTTATCTTTTTACAGTTTGAACAGATAGGCAACAGCCCGCCCAGTGTGTTGATTTCTCGCATCGCATCCCTGAGTTCCGCAATCACTTTCTCTTTTTCGATCTCAGCTTTTTTCCGCTCGACAATTTCCTTTTCGAGATGTTCGGTTTTTTCCCTGATCTTCTGTTCGAGTTCACTGGTGTGCATCAGTATTCTGCCGGCCAGGGGTTTCAGTAAAAAGGAAAAACCGAACAGGATTATGAAGTAGATAGCCACGGACAAGCAACCGATAACTACCATCTGCCTGTATATCGGGGCGTAGAGTTCACTCTGATTTTTGGTAACGGCAACGCCCCAGGTACTCTCTTCTACCGGATGATATGCCACTGCCAGGCTTCCCGTATCCGCGAAACCGGTTTCTCCTTCGGTGGCCCTGGAAATAGAGTCCTTTGCAATCGCCATTAAATCCTCTTTCCCGTGTGAATGAATGCCCTCATTCGAATGTGGAAAAAGGGGCAGGATTTCGTCTCCGGACCGGTATCCAACGATCGTTTCGACTGTGCCGTCGACCTGCTCGGAATCGGTCGCGATTTTCTTTAGCTGAACAGGATCCATCATAACCAGATCCGTTCCCTGGCGTTTGCCGATACGGCTAATAATAGGAGCGCTGACGATGACCAGCAGGCACCCATTCACCATCATTGGTTCGGATACGGCAGTCTTTTCATGGATATAAGCGGAAACGGGAAAATCTTTCAGGGATAACCTGGTACCGTATCCGCATTCGGCTATGATACGATTTGCCTTATCCAGGCGTAATATGCCGAGAATCTCATCGGAAAGACTCATGGCATCTTGGAGTTTGGGATTGGTGAAATCGCTCAATTGTGCCTGATCGATGGTTCGTTCGTTGAATTTCTCCAACTCTTCCCGGATTTTCGTACGGCTTGTGATCTGGTTGGCCAGGTCTTTTGCGCTTCGGCTCCATTCCGCGATGGCCATTGAACGTATTTCTGAAATGTGCATCAGGCTGTCACGTTCCGCTTTTTTCATTTTTTCGGACAGCGTCAGATAAATCGCCGCTGTTATCGACAGTGCCAGGACCAAAAGCGCAATCGAAAAAAAACTGAACAGCGCCTTTCGGAGATTATGAGTTGTTGTTTCGGGCATATCCGTATCAATCCAATTTTTTTAAGTTTTTACTTTCCTGCCAAGGCCCAGGCCGGAAAAAGGCCCGGGCGATACCGAAAATCCTGGTGCCGAGGATGTAGAAAACGGCAACGTGTGTATTGACTTGTAGTAATTAGTCCCTTATTTCTAACCGCTCTCTTCCGGATCTTCAAGTTCCAATAAATCGCCAGGTGTGCATTTCAGGGCCTCGCACAGGGCGATGAGTGTAGAGAAGCGAATTGCCTTGGCTTTGCCGCGTTTGAGAATCGAGAGGTTCGCCAGGGTGATCCCGACCTTTTCGGAAAGCTCGGTAAGAGACATCTTTCGTTTTACCAGCAGTAAATCGAGATTAATCTTTATTGCGGATGCCATCAGATCGTCAACCTCTGTTCATCTCTCATCTGTTTTGTTTCCTTCAGAACACCCGCTAATACAAGCAGCGCCAGTCCAACTATAATTAAATCCGGAATCGGTGCCAAAACCGCCTGAAGCGGTGGTAGTAACTGAACCCCGCTGGTGCGGAATGTGACGTGATGAAGTGTAGATCGCCAGATGAGATATTCGATTAATGGGCCGATTATTTGTGAAGCGATTATTACAAACGCGATCTTTTTCAGCCGGATCACATTTTTATGAGAAAATATTTTACCGAGATTGAGAGACGTAAAAAGATTACGGGCCTGAAGTGCCAGATAAAGCGAAAAGAGAAGAGAGAGCACGTCTCCTGTGAGAAACAGGTACCTGGTAGCTCTGCTGGCTGTGTTAAACAGTAATATTTTAGAGCGGGTTATATCCATCGGCTACGATAGTGAGAATTTTACATTTAAAAACAGGGTGCTGCGCCGTTCTCCCCAAATTTCTTGACAACTTATGGTAATCATGACATTAAACTGCCTCTAAAAAGAAAGGACCTATGGACCGGAACAGGGGGGCAATGATAAATGATCAATTCTTCGAAGTTTAAAATAGTTCTAATACTCACGGCCGTTTTCGTTCTGCAATTGGCCTGTTATGTACATGCCGAGGATTACAAATGGCTGAAGACGCACAACTCCAAATCGCTTTTTGTTTTCGCTGACTTTAACGGATGCGATTTTATCGAGGATAAGCTGAATGAAACGATAAAAAGGTCTTTTTCCCGTTATGATATTAAAACTAATATATCGAGCAGCATGACTTTTAATATAACGGATAAAAGCAAAGATGCGACTTTCGAACTGGTGGATGATGAACTGGTCGGAAATAACAAGATAATTCTTCATATTACCGGAAAATGCATTCGGTACACTTCAGGATATATTTTCCAGTTTGACGCTCATTTCGGAATAAAAAATCAAAAATATTCCCAAGCCCTTTTATATGCGACGCCACAGCACAGCGTGGTCGGTATCGATTCGACCATGGGTATTGAAAGGACTTTCAGAACACTTATGAAAGAGGTGGTGGATGATTATTTGTCTGCCAATCAGCCGTCGGGATGACAACAGGGGAAGTTCCTGAAAAAAGGTGTTTCAATTCTGTAACGTTTCATATTGAAACAAGGATAATATATAGAAAATTATATAAATATAGATAATAGAAATATTATTATGTTTCGCTTTTTGAAACATCCTGCTCCATAATTACCCGTCCGATTCTTGCCGAATATAATCAACCTGTTGTAAACGTTCGGTATTTTCTCCATCGCTACCAAATGGCATGCCTTATGCTATCTTTCGACGGTATTGATTCCCGATACGTTTGATCAGATAATCTAAAGAAAAAAGGATAAGCACCGATGCGGTGTCAAAAAATTCTCATCGTTTGTGATGAGCCGGAGACGCGAATTTTTCTCTCCAATCTCCTTGGAAGCAGCGGATTTTCGGCTATGGAGGCGGAGGATGAAACCGCGGGAATGCGGCTGGTCGAAACCGATCCCCCCGCACTGATTCTTCTGGATATGATGCTTCCCAGGGAAGGCGGTATGGTGATGTACCGGTTTTTAAAGCAGCACGACCGGCTCAGGCGGATTCCGGTGGTGATTCTTTCCGCTGTCGATCCGGAGCGGTTTTTCACCTACCGGCATCTGGAGGGGAGGGCGTCGAATCTTGCCCTGCCGAATCCGGAGGCCTCTCTGGAAAAGCCCATTGAAACGGAACGGTTGCTTCGGCTGGTGCGAAAACTGACAAAACCAAAGACTCGTCGACCCTCAAAAGAGCCAAGACTGGAGGTATGAATGGCAACAAAAATCGGCTGCTATATCTGCCACTGCGGTATCAACATTGCCCATAAAGTTCGGGTGGATGAGGTGACGGCTTTCGCCCAGGGACTTGCGAATGTAGTGGTCGCCCGGAATTACAAGTTTATGTGTTCCGACCCCGGGCAGGAGATGATTGAAAAGGACATCCGCGAACTCGGGCTCAACCGGGTCGTGGTGGCCTCCTGCTCGCCGAGGCTCCATGAGAAGACCTTCCAGGCGGCCTGTCGCCGGGCGGATCTCAACCCATATCTGTTCCAGATGGCCTCTATCCGGGAGCAGGTCTCCTGGGTGACGCTGGACGAGACTATTGCCACCGACAAGGCCAAAACACTGGTGGCCGGGGCTGTGAACCGGATCAACTATCACGAAAGGCTGGAGACCCGGGAAGTCGCCATTCATCCCGATATCATGATCGTCGGCGGCGGGATCGCGGGCATGCAGGCGGCTCTGGATATCGGCGCATCCGGCCACAAAGTCTACCTGGTGGAAAAAAGCCCCACCATTGGCGGGCATATGCTGCAGTTCGACAAAACCTTTCCGACCCTCGACTGCGCCGCCTGCATCGGTACGCCCAAAATGGTGTCGGTGGCCCAGGAGCCCAACATCGAACTGCTCAGCTATTCGGAAGTGACCGATGTGTCGGGGTATATCGGCAATTACACGGTGCAGGTCCATCGGAAGCCCCGTTATGTAAAGGAGGGCGTCTGTACGGGGTGCGGGGAGTGTGCCAAGGTGTGTCCCGTCTCCCTGCCCAGTGAGTGGGACGAGAACATGAACTCACGAAACGCCATCTACAGGCCCTTTCCCCAGGCGGTGCCGATTACATTCTGCATCGATAAAAAGGACCGGGCGCCCTGTGTTTCCGCCTGCCCCGCCGGCATCAATGTCCAGGGGTACGTTCAGTTGATCAGCCAGGGCAAGTACACCGAAGCCCTGCAGCTCATAATGGAAAAACTACCTTTGCCGGGTGTGCTGGGGCGGGTCTGTCCCCACCCCTGCGAAGCCCAGTGCCGCCGCCGGGAGGTGGACTCACCGATATCCATTCGAAACCTGAAGCGGTTTGCCGCCGACCAGGTGGATTTTTCCACACTGCCTCTGCCCGATATCGAGGATCGGCCTGAAAAGGTGGCGGTGGTGGGAGGCGGTCCCGCCGGTTTGACGGCGGCATGGTTCCTGCGGTTGAAGGGGTACAGTGTTACGATTTTTGACGCGATGGAGCGTCTGGGCGGAATGTTGCGGGTGGGGATTCCGGATTATCGGCTGCCCCAGGCGGTCCTGGATCGGGAGATCGACCATATTCTATCAACCGGCATCGACGTAAGGCCGGGAACCCGGTTCGGCAGGGATGTGACGCTGAAGCGTCTTGAAGCGGACGGGTATGCCGCCGTGTTTATGAGTACCGGGCTCCAGGGCAGCCTTCGCCTGGGTATCGAGGGAGAAGAAGCTGCCCGGGGCGTGGTGGATGCTATCACGTTTCTGAGGGAGGCCAGCCGGGGTGAGGAAAAATCGCCGGGTGACCGGGTGGCGGTGATCGGCGGCGGTAATGTGGCCATCGATGCCGCCCGCGTGGCGCGTCGCCTGGGGGCCGGGTCGGTGACCGTGGTCTACCGGCGAAGCGAGGCCGAAATGCCGGCATACCGGGAAGAGGTCGAGGACGCCAAGGCGGAGGGGATTGAGATATCGTATCTGACAACGCCGGCACGAATTATAGAGACGGAGAACGGTGCGCTGGGCCTTGAATGCATTCGAACCGAACTGGGTCCCCCGGACAAGAGCGGCCGGCGGCGGCCGGTTCCTGTCGAAGGATCCGAATTTGTTCTGGAGTGCGACTGTATCATTCCGGCCATCGGGCAGAGAAGCGAAACCGACTGGGCCGAAGAATTTCCGCGGGAAGCCTGGACTTCCCGGGGATTGTTTTCCGTAGACCCGGCCACCGGGCAGACGCACCTGCCGCATGTGTTTGCCGCGGGTGATGCGGTGAGCGGGCCGGCCACGGTCATCGAAGCCGTGGGGGCCGCTAATCGCGCGGTGGAAGCGATCCACCGGTTTATCAATGGTGAAGAGGTCATTGGGAATATAGAATCCGGGAAGAAACCCGAGAAGAGGGAGCCGCAATGGAAAGCAGTCCCGGAAGATACGCCGCCCATCCCACGGGCGGAAAGCCGCATGGAAAATTCATCCACGCGTGTCGGGTCCTTTGAAGAGGTGGACCTGGGGTTCGATGAGGCCTCCGCCCGCCGGGAGGCTGCCCGGTGTCTCAACTGCGGCGTCTGCAGTGAGTGCATGGAGTGCGTAAAGGTCTGCGAAGCAAAGGCCATCGATCACACCATGACCGGGGAGGACCTGGAGGTGAAGGTGGGGGCCATCGTCCTGGCCACCGGTTTCGATCTCATGGACCCGAGCCCCATGAAGCAGTTCGGCTACGGAAAATATCCGAATGTGTTTACCAGTCTTGAATTCGAGCGCCTCAGCAACGCCACGGGCCCCACGGACGGGAAGATCCTGATGCGCGACGATAACGGGGAATTCAATCGACCGCCCCGGAGTGTGGCGATTCTTCACTGTATCGGCAGCCGGGACATCAACTACCACGAATACTGCTCCCGAGTCTGCTGTATGTATGCCCTGAAATATACCCATCTCATCAAGGAAAAGGTGGGCCATGATGCGGAGGTGTACGATTTTTATATCGATCAGCGCTGCTATGGAAAGGGCTATGAAGAGTTTTTCAGGCGATGCCAGGAGGAGGGGACCAATTTCATTCGGGGGAAGGCGGCGGAGATTACCGATCGGGCCCTGACGCCCGAGGAAGAGGGAAAACTCATGATTATCGCCGAAGATACCCTGCTGGGCCGGCAGGTGCGCCTGCCCGTGGACATGGTGGTGCTCTGTTCGGCCATTGAAGCACGAAAGGGCGCGATGTCAATACCGTGGCCCGGATCATTCGGCATTGCCACATGTGGGGGCGGACGGCTTTTTCCTGGAGGAGCATCCCGAAGCTCGGAACCGGTTTCAATACAGCCACCAGACGGGGTGTTTCTGGCCGGTGCCTGCCAGGGGCCCAAGGATATCCCGGATACCGTGGCCCAGGCGTCAAGGGAGCGGCTGCCGAAGCCCTGGCCCTGAGCGCCACGGGGCCGGGTCTCGGTAGCACTTCCATGATCTCATCGGATCGATCCGGATATCTGCGTGGGATGCCAGGTCTGCATCGGGCTTGTGCCCCTATTCACCGCCATTGAATTTCATGCCGAGCGGACCCGGGTCAGCCAGGTCAATCGAGGCGGTGTGCAAAGGGCTGCGGCTCCTGCTCCGGCCAGGCTGCCCCAGCGGCGCGGCCAAGGTGGCAAACAATTTCACGGACAAACAGATCTTTTCGCGGAGATCGACGGCCTCATGGCCGGATAAAACTTGAACGAAAGGCCTAAGGCTGATCAATGAGGCTCTGACCAAGGGAGGACTGAGCATAAGGAGAGAACCATGACGGAATTTACCCCCACCATTATCGCGTTTTTCTGCAATTGGTGCACTTACACGGCTGCGGACCTGGCAGGCACGTCCCGCCTGATCCTATCCGCCAGAACATCAAGATCATCCGTATGATGTGCACGGGCATGGTCGACCCGCAAATATGTGATCAAGGCCCTGCTTTCCGGTGCGGACGGTGTTCTGGTCAGCGGCTGCCATCCCGGGGACTGCCATTATATCAACGGCAATTTCAAGGCCAGAAGACGGATGAAGCTGCTTAAAGAGACCCTCATGGCCCGGTTCGGGTATCCAGCCGGAACGACTTCGCCCTCACCTGGATCGGTGCCAGCGACGGGCATTCAAGCTTGCAGAGATCACCATGGCCCAGACTTGACCGAGCAGATCCAGGCAGTTGGGACCCATTGAATCCCAGAATGCAAGCATGGTGATCAAAGCCTGAACCATCAAAAATGAACCGGAGGGACCCCATGTATGACAACGGCCATCGATTCCTAAAGGAAAATGAGCAGGGGCTCTCGCGGAATCGCTTCAGGCTTTTCCTCAAAACGCTTCTCGATGACATCGGATCGGATCGATTCGCGGTTTGCTGGTGCCCCTGCCGTTCTGCCGTTGGCACCCCCCATGCTCATGCCCACCCTGGTCACGGATACCGAGATGCTTTTGGACCAGGCCGACTCCCCTGGCGCCCTGTTTTTCCCCTGAACGCGGCCAAAATGGCATCCACGGCTGACACGAAACGCCCATTGTCAGGCAAATCCCCTGGGCCTGGTACTGCGCCCCTGCGAGATCCGGGCCCTGGTCGAACTGGTCAAGCTCAAACAAGGATCGAATTGAGGAAATGTCACCCTGATCAGTATCGGACTGCCTGGGTGCCGTATTCCAACAACCGGGACGCTCAGGCGATCAATTCCGATCCAGGCCCCTCAAAAGAACCACCCAGACGATTTTACGTAAGGCCGATTCTTGGCGGGAAGCGAAGCACTTCCGGATGGAAGGGGCACTGGCCGATGCCTGCCAGGTGTGCGAACATCCCGGTTTCCGGAAGGACAGCGGACATTGTTGTCCATTCATCTGCTGGGGGCGGACCTGCAAAAAGGACTTCCGGTGGTTGCTGGTTCGGAAACCGGTGAAGCGATTCTGCAAAAGATGGATCTCTCCGGGGCGGATGTACCTGGTGAGCGGGGGGCGGTTGTGAGGCGTTCATAGCGGAAAGGATCGCCTATCGCGACCGGATGTTTGAAGATACCGCCGTGGCCGTGGAAAGCCCGGAAAAGCTCAGTCGCTATTTTTCGGCTTGTGTAAATTGTTACAACTGCCGGGTCGCCTGCCCGGTCTGCTACTGCCGGGAATGTGTATTTCTCACCGGCGCTTTTGACCATGAACCTCACCAGTACCTTCGTTGGGCCGAACGAAAAGGCTCTGTAAAGATGCCCACGGATACGGTGTTTTATCATCTCACCCGCCTGGCCCATATGAGCACGGCTTGTGTGGGATGCGGCCAGTGCTCCAATGCCTGCCCCAACGACATCCCGGTGATGGAACTGTTTCGAATGGTGGCCCATGGTACGCAGCAGGCGTTCGACTACACGGCGGGACGCAATATCGACGATCCGCCGCCTTTGTCCGTTTTCCGGGAAGACGAATTCCAGGAGGTTGTGGGCATCAAGTAGAAAGGAAATGAAATGAACCGAAAAATCGGCAGTGCCATGATAGTAGGGGGCGGTGTCAGCGGCATCCGGGCAGCCCTCGATCTGGCGCAGTTCGGATACAGGGTGACGCTGGTGGAACGTGGGGCGCATCTCGGCGGTATGCTTTCCCACCTCGATTATCAGTTCCCGACGGACCACTGCGGTATGTGTCGAATGTTGCCCACAGTGGAGCGGGATGTTCATGTCGAGCAGTGTCTTCGAAGGGGACTTGACCACGAAAACATCGAGGTTTTGCTTTCCACCGAGGTGATGGCGGTGTCCGGGGAAGCGGGGGCGTTTGAGGTAATGCTGAAGGAGGAAAACCGCTATATCGACCCGGTGCGATGCATGGGTTTGCGGGTTGTGCGCTGACGCCTGCCCGATAACAGTGCCGAATGATTTCAACGCCGGCCTGTCGACTCGAAAAGCCGTTTACCGGCCGTCGCCCCAGACCGCGGACCACTCGTATCGTATCGACGGGGCTGCCTGCAGTCGATGTGGTGAGTGTGTGACGGTCTGTCCCGTCGGGGCCATTAACCTGAAATCTCCGGGACGCCGGGAATTCAATGTCCTGGTGGTGGACGACGAGCAAGTGGTACGGGACTCACTCAAGGAGTGGCTCCAGGAGGAAGAGGGGTATTCAGTGACGGTCGCTGCTTCGGGTCCTGAGGCACTGTCCCTGCTGGCGGAAACACCGGCGCACCTGATGCTGGCGGATGTCAAAATGCCGGGCATGGACGGGGTGGAGTTGCTTGCGAAAGCCAGGGAACTGGACCCGGAACTGACGGTAATCATGATGACCGCCTATGCCACCGTGGAGACGGCGGTGGATGCCATGAAAAAGGGGGCACTCGACTACCTTCTCAAACCTTTCGAAACGGACAAATTGATTCCCATGGTGGCGGGTGTTTACGATGCATTCGAACAGGCCCGGGCACGGCGGAT
Source organism: Desulfobacterales bacterium (assembly GCA_963677545.2). Classification (GTDB taxonomy): domain Bacteria; phylum Desulfobacterota; class Desulfobacteria; order Desulfobacterales; family JAFDDL01; genus JBECKW01. Next base: position 84,257 of record CAXXKH010000018.1, read on the forward strand.
CACTGTGGGTGCCCTGGTTCTGTGCGGCGGGTACGGTCTGTTACGACCCCCACCCAGGGAAAAAATACCCTCGGTTACGGGGTCTATGAGAATGTGGTGACCGGGCTTGAGTTCGAGCGGATTCTAAGCGGCGGGGGACCCACCGGGGGCCGTCTGGTAAGGACATCGGACGGGAAACCGGTGTCCCGGGTGGCCTGGATTCAGTGTGTTGGCTCCCGGGATTTGCAGGCCGGGGCGGATTACTGCAGCAGCATCTGCTGCATGCATGCCGTCAAGGAGGCCCGGCTTGCCCGGGAAAAGAGCGCCGGCAAGCTGGATGCCGTTATCTTCTATATGGACATGCGCGGTTTTGGCAAATCCTTTCACCGATACCGGGACGAGGCCGAAACCCTGCACGGTGTCCGGTTCGAGCGGGGCCGTATCCATACGGTGGTGCCGGCGACCGATGGAAGTGGTGACCTGATTACGAGATATGCCGATGAAACCGGAACGGTTCGGGACGAACGGTGGGACATGGTGGTCCTGTCCGTGGGGCAGAGACCTGCTCCGGGGATCGAGACATTGGCGGATATGACTGGTATTTCCCGCAATGCCTGGGGATTTGCGGAAACCGAAGCATTTCGCCCCGCCGAAACGACCAGTGAAGGGGTGCTGGTGGGAGGGGCTTTCTCAGGCCCAAGGGATATCCGGGATTCCGTGATTCAGGCCTCCGCAGCGGCCCTGGCGGCTTCCCGGGTGCTTCACGGTGCCGGCGGTTCCCTGGCATCCACAACGGACGTCGAATTCGAAGAACGAGATGTTTCCCGGGAGCCGCCCTGCATTCTGACGGCCCTGTGTGCCGGCGGCAGTGAGCGGCTGACAGCGGAATTGCTGGCGGATGTCGCGACGGCTTTGCTCTCTGACCCCGCGGTGCGGCGGGTGGAGCGGTTGGATGCTACCCATCCCGGGGAGGGTGTGGAGGTGCTGGCGCGTCTGCTAAAGGAAACCCGCGCCAATCGACTTCTTATTGCCACCGTAATGCCGCGTGCCTGGAAAGGTGAACTGGAAAATCTGGCGCGCCGCTCGGGGCTTGGTACTGATTTCATTACAGTGATGGATCTGGGGCCGTCGCTTGGCCCGGAAAATACACCGGCGGATGCGGCTCTGGGCGCCTTGCTGCATGTAACGCGGACAGGGGTCGTGGCGCTCAGACGGATTGCCCCCGGCCCGGTTTCCGAAGGTCCTGTTGCACAAACGGCCCTGGTCGTAGGCGGCGGCATCGCCGGCATGAGTGCCGCCCTCGGTATTGCCGCCCATGGGTTCCATGTGGATCTCGTAGAGCAGACCGATGCCCTGGGGGGGAACCTGCAATGGATCGAAAAAGACCTGGAGGGGAACGCTTTGGGCCCCATGTTGGCCGATGTCCTATCGAAGGTGGAAACCCATCCTCACATTGAAGTACATGTCGGCGCCCGGGTAGTAGATGCCTTCGGCCAGGTGGGGAAGTTCGTGACCACCCTGAAGGGCCCCGAAGAAAATCTCTTCACACGCCAGCACGGGGTAACGATCCTGGCCACCGGCGGCACGGAAGCCGTTACCGAATCATACGGCTATAACGAGAGTGACCTTGTCATGACCCAGAAAGAGCTGGCAACGGTCCTGGACAATGGCGGGATCGATCCGGCGGGACTGCGGCAGGTGGTGATGATCCAGTGCGTCGGTTCCCGGCAGCCGCCGAGAAATTACTGCAGCCGGGTCTGTTGCGCCGTTTCCCTGAAACATGCCCTGGCGCTGAAGGAGATTCAGCCGGAGATGGATATTACCATTCTCTACCGGGACATGATGTCATACGGATTTAGCGAAACTGGTTCACCCGGGCCCGGAAAGCGGGCATTCGTTTCATTCATTACGATCTGGAAAATCTTCCCCGTGTGGAGGTTCTTGCGGACGGTGTTGACGTAACCGTTCGGGAGCCGATTATCGGGCGGGACCTGCAGATAAAGGCCGACCGGCTGATCCTGGCAACCGGTGTTGTACCGACCCTTCCGCCGGTCCTTGCCGAAGCATACGGTGTGGACACGGACCAGGACGGTTTTTTTCAGGAAGCGGATCCAAATGGCGGCCGGTGGATGCCCTGAAGGAGGGGGTGTTCGGATGCGGATTGGCGCTTTCGCCGGGGAATATCACGGAATCCATCGCGTCTGGAGACGCGGCTGCGCAGAGAGCCCTTCGGCTTCTGGTGCGGGAGAGTCTACACACCGGCAGTGTTGTTTCGACGGTTCGTTCCAGTTTCTGCACCCTTTGTGAACGCTGTATCGATGCCTGTCCTTATGGCGCCAGGAGCCTGAGTGAAGACCCGGCGGAGCTGGTGGTCAACCCGCTGATGTGCCAGGGGTGTGGCGCCTGTGTGGTTGCCTGTCCAAGCGGTGCGTCGGTTCTATCGGGATTTTCAAAGGCGCAGATGCTGGAGACCATCGACTCGGCCTGCTGGTAGAAAGGAAATAAATAATGACCCGGGAAGCATTTGCCGAAGAAGAAAAAGAAAAAGCGGAAGAGCTGGCGCCGATACAGGAGATGGTGCGGGCATGTATCCAATGCGGCACCTGTACGGGATCCTGCCCCAACGCGTATGCCATGGACATCACGCCCCGGGCCATGTGGCGCAGGGTACTGGCTGGTGATCTGGAAGGGGTTTTTGACAGCCGGACCTTTGTGCTCTGTTCGGCGTGCTATACCTGCACCCTTCGCTGTCCCCGGGGCTGCCCCTCACCGAAGCCGTTTTTGCCCTCAAACAGATGGCGGCCCGGCGGGGGGGGGATCGTCACCGGGCCAGCACGCTGTTTTACAAGGCGTTCATGAAGAGTGTCGAGAAACATGGGCGGGTGCAGGAAACGGAATTCATGCTCCGGTATTTTGTCTCCATGAAAAATCCCCTGCTGCCGTTCGAATTTGCTCCCTGGGAATGAAATTTCTCAGTAAGGGGATATTGTCCCCGGGTATTCCCATTAAAGGAAATCCCCGCCTGGCGAAACTGTTTCGAAAGGCGTCGGAACTGGAGGATGCCAAATGAAGTATATCTACTATCCCGGTTGCTCCCTGGAAGGAACGGCGAGGGCCTATGATATCTCGGTCCGCGCGATGATGGCGGCCGTTGGCGCGGAACTTCTTGACCTGAACGATTGGACCTGCTGTGGCGCCAGCGCGGCCCACAGCGTCAGCCGAATGCTTTCCCTGGCCCTTCCGGCGCGGAACCTTGCCCTGGCGGAAAGGATGGAGGGCGCCTACGACATTCTCGTTCCCTGCAGCGCCTGCTATCTCAACCTTCAGACCGTGGCCTGTACCAAAGACCCCGAAACTCTTTCGAAAATAAACACGGTACTGGCCGAGGAGGCGCTTCACTTCAGCGGCAGCCGCCGTGTCCGGCATCTTCTGGATGTGCTGGTGAACGATATCGGGGCTGATCTTCTTCGCGAGCGTACGGTGCGACCTCTTTCAAACCTTGTGATTGCCCCCTATTACGGCTGCCAGTGCCTTCGCCCCTTTGCCGTTTTCGATGATCCCGAAATGCCCCGGTCCATGGAACCGTTCATCGAAGCCCTGGGTGCATCGGTCTACCCCTGGGACATGGGGGGGAAATGTTGCGGCGCTTCCAATATGAACACCCACACCGATGTGGGGATTACCCTGTCGGGCGCCATTCTGCGGGCGGCTTCCGGTGCGGATGCAATTGTGACGGTATGTCCCATGTGTCAGATGAACCTGGAGGCGTATCAGGATAAAATCGCAAAACGCTATGGTTTGGAAACCCGTAAGAGCGTTTTGTATCTTCCCCAATTGATCGGGCTGGCCCTGGGGATCGGGGAAAGAGAATTGGGGCTTCATCTGAATCTGTCCGATATGAAGGGTTTTTACAAAAAATTGTCGATAGAAAAGGATCTGTGTGCAACAGGATGAAATCCGTTGTACGAAACATATGGCGTCGCCTCGCCATTCGCTATATGGGGAGTGAAATCGCCAGGCATCAGGCCGAGTTGAATAAACAGCGGGATGAATACCAGCGCCTTTTTGAAATTGTTCCCTGCCTTATAACGGTCCAGGACCGGGACTACCGGCTTCTCAACTACAACAGAGAGTTCAAACAGAAGTTCGCACCGAAGCCGGGGGACTTCTGCTACCATGCATACAAAGGCCGGGATAAAAAGTGTGATCCCTGTCCCGTGGAAGAAGTCTTTTTAACCGGGACGTCTCACAGTACTACGGAGACCGGTATCGGAAAGGATGGCATCCCGAAGCATTGGATCTCCCGGGCGACGCCTATTGCCGATGACGAGGGCAATGTGGTGGCGGCCATGGAGATCTCCCTCGACATCTCCGACCAGAAGCAGTTGGAAAAGGAACTGGACAAATCCGAAAGAAAATACCACGCAATTTTCAACAATATTCCCAATCCCGTGTTTGTGCTGGACATGGACTCGCTTCATGTCCTCGATTGCAACAGAAGTGTCGGTGACGTATACGGATATGCCGAAGAAGAGATCATCGGTACCCCGTTTTCAGCGCTTTTCCCGGTTGAAGAACGCGGGGAAATGGCCCGGCGTCTGAAATCCGACACCATGTTGAACCGGGTCAAAAATGTTCACAAAACCGGGAAGACATTGATTGTCAATATCCGTATTTCACCCTCGGAATATTCGGGCAGACGAGTGCTCCTGGTGACCGCCAGCGATATCACCCGGCGGCTCGAGGTGGAGCAGCAACTCATTCAGGCCAGCAAATTGGCGACACTGGGGGAGATGGCCACCGGCATTGCCCATGAATTGAACCAGCCCCTGTCCGTTATCAAGACCGCCAGCAGTTTCTATATGAATAAAATCGCCAGCGGAAAGGCAATCGATCCCGATATCTTGACCACCTTGCTGACCAAGGTGGATACGAACGTGGATCGTGCCACCCGGATCATCACCCATATGCGCCAGTTCGCCAGAAAATCGGAGATGAAGATGGAGAGGGTGCGGGTGGCCGATGTTATTCGAAGCGCCGCTGAAATATTCAGCCAGCAGTTGAAGGTAAAGGGCATCGAACTTGTGACCGAGACGGACGAAAACGTTCCGAAAATCAGCGCCGATCCGGGGCCGCCTGGAACAGGTGTTCATCAATCTTCTCGTCAATGCCAGGGATGCCATCGAAGCGAAATGGAAGACGGCATCCGGTTTTTCTGAAAAGGAGCGAATCGTCATTACGACCCGGGTCGCGGATGAATCGGTCACTGTCGAAATCCTCGATACCGGTATCGGTGTCTCTCCGGACATTATTGAAAAGGTTTTCGACCCGTTCTTTACTACCAAGGAGGTGGGAAAGGGAACCGGACTGGGGCTTTCCATCAGTTACGGCATCGTAAAAGAATGCGGCGGAAGCATAACGATCCATTCGAGTCCGGAAGGCGGTACGCGGTTCGTCTTGTCTTTTCCCGTTTCGAAGGGGGCGGGTGATGAAAGGACGGTAGTGTCATGAACCAGCTCGGAGAATACCGACAGCTGCTTCTGGTGGATGACGAAGAAGATATTCGGGATGTGCTGACCATTGCATTGACAGACCTGGGATACACCGTCCATTGTGCGGAAAATGGCCGGAAAGCACTTTCGTTTTACAAAGAGCACCATCCGCCCATTGTTCTCACGGATATCAAGATGCCGGGCATGGACGGCATCGAACTGCTCAAGGCCATAAAGCACGAAAATCCGGATGTGGAAGTCGTTATGATTACGGGGCATGGGGATATGGATCTTGCCATCGAGAGCCTGAAGCATGAGGCCGCGGATTTCATCACCAAGCCGATCAATGTGGATGTCCTCAAAATTGCGCTGCGACGGGTTCGGGAGAAAATCCTGACGAAAAGGAAACTGGTCCAGTACACCGAAAATCTCGAATCCCTGATTCAGGAAAAGATCGAGCTTCAGGATCATCTCTCTTCCCTCGGGCTGATGATCGGCTCCATATCCCATGGGGTCAAAGGACTTCTGACCAATCTGGATGCCGGGGTGTTCATGCTGGAATCGGGGGTTTCCAAGAGCACCCCGGAACGAAGCCGGGACGGCCTGGATATTGTCAAATCGACGACTGCGCGCATCAAAAAATTGATGATGGACATCCTCTTTTATGTAAAAGAGAGGGAACTGCAGATGACTACCGTGGATATCCCTCTTTTTGCCGAAGATGTGGCGGAGGGAGTCGAAACAAAAATCCGGGATCACCGGATTCAACTGGTTCGGGACTTTAAAGGGGCGCCGGCGATGTGGACCCTTGACCCGGATTATTTTCGAACGGCGCTTATCAATATTCTCGATAACGCCGTGGATGCGTGTGTGGCGGACAGTTCGAAAGCATCCCATCGGATACTTTTCCGGGTCCGGCGTGAAGGAGAATATCTCGTTGCCGAGATAGAAGACGACGGCATCGGCATGGACTGTGAAACGAAAGAGAAAATATTCGATCTTTTCTTCTCCTCCAAGGGAAGCCGGGGAACCGGTTTCGGCCTCTTCATCACCCGCAGCATCATCCTCCAGCACAACGGCGATATCACTATCAACTCTTCGAAAGGACGCGGCAGCACCTTTGTCGTCCGGATTCCGGAATTGAAGGCTTCGTTGCCGGATGAACACCGGTGAATCAAGTCCAGATTCCCTCTTTTTTATACGCAAAAAGTTAAGGTACTATTTTAGTTCGCATAAAGCGAACCAAGTATGGCGATGAGCTTTCGACGTTGATTGCCTCGGGTCAGCGGGGGTGTTTATAAAGATCGCCATGGGGAAGGACGCGAAGCAGAACCACATCGGCTGCCCAGTCCGGATTTCCACCCGGAAGATAGACTGTCGGATCCACTGCGATCCTGTATCCGATATCGATCCGGACGGACCACGCGGAGGGATCATTCACAATGCGTTCGAGATGAAGATCGGGATGTTGTGGATTGGTTTCGAGGAAACGCAGCGCCTTTGCGATTTTTTTCCGCAGAGGCGGCGCGCGATGAAAGGCTTCCAGGTCTTCCAGAAACTTATTCGTCGGTATCAGCTTCGGCATGATTCATTTCCTGGTGTAACCAGTCGGGCATTTCGCCGGTGCCGCTTTCCCGGGCGGCCTTCAATTTGGCGAGCCCCTGATCGTTAAGGCGAACGGTCCGGTAAATCACGACGGGGTGCAGGGTGATTCGGCCCCCTTCTTCGACGGTCAAGTCCAGGTTTGTTCCCTGTTCCAGGCCGAGTTCCTTGCGGATCGCAAGGGGCAGATTGATGCTGCCCCGTTTGTCGATGGTGATAAGCATGACTTGCTCCAATCTTTGAGTTTGAAATAATTTTAATGACAAAATGAGAAAATGTCAAATAGATCTTTCTGTCAAAAAGGGGCTTTGGCATTGTTGCATTCATTGTCGAAGGGGCGTGGTAACACCTTATTGTTACGGATAGTATTTTAGCAGCGACTCAGGCATACCGCCCTCGGAAAGAACCATCGAATCTCAAACGTCCCGCAATTCCCTCCTGCAGTTTAGAAACCATCGAATCCGCTTGACAAATTCAAAAGAAGCGTTTAATGCTAGCAAAGCTGTTATAATGTAATAGTGGGGTTAACCTTTATAAGGCAGTAGGCTAAATTGAGCAGATTATTAGCTTCATAAGCGATATACCAAAACCACTTCATAGGAGGACAAAAATGAAATACATTGCCTTCGTTGTAGCTTTTTTGCTTTTTGCCGGTTGTGCACATGTATCCACGCCCCTATCAGAAACTGACAAACAAAACGTTTTGGGAACCTGGATTGGGCAACTCAAAACTCCGGAAGGTTCTTTAACCATGGTGTTTCGTTTCAAAACGAATCGTAAAGGGGAACTCAAGGGGGTAGCGGATTCACCGGATCAGAGTGCGTTTGCCCTATCGGTCACCGGGATTAAGATCGCAGATGGCATCCTATCGTTAAGCGTGCCGAGTGGCCAATTGAAATACAGAGGGAAAATGACAGGGGATGAGATTGTCGGGAGGCTCAGCCAGTACGACAGGTCCTCTTCTTTAACATTAAAAAGGGAACCGGCATACAGTTTGAATCTCTCCCCAAAGGTCGTGGATCAGTTATTGGGTAAATGGCGGGGAAAAATCGGCCCTTTGACCGTAATATTTCGATTCGAAAAAACGGAAGACGGTAGTTATAGGGGGTATGTTGATAGCCCGGATCAGGGCCCAAAGGGGATACCAATCTCGGAAGTGACCTTTGCTGATGGACAGCTCGAAGTAAAAATTATATCGATCAGTGGTGAATATAAGGGACAATTATCGGGCCGTAGGATATCGGGCAATTGGAAACAGCCGGGAGGGAGCAGCGCCTTAACGCTGACAAAAAAAAGGATATAGGGGAAGAACCATCGAATCTCAAAGGTTCAATTCCCCTATCTCCTTAATTTGGCTATAAAAGGGGGATGTGGTCCTTTATCCGCGTCCGATCACATAACGATACGGATCGATTTCCTCCCGAAGCAGTCTGAGTTCCTCTTCCGTCGGAGGCAGCGTATCTTTGATCTTATCGGCTTTCAGCAGTTCAAAGCCGCAGTTTTCCTGAACATCCTTAACCGAATAGCCGGGATTGATCGAAATGATGCGCATGCGCTTGGACGTCAATTCGAAATCCATCACTGCCATGTTTGTTATGATCTTATAGGGGCCCGTGCCCAGGGGCAGTCCCGAATCCTCACGGGAAGTGCCGCCGGTGAGCCAGCCCGGGGTGGTGATAAAATCCGGCGTTTCCACGAAGCGTTTGCTGTCCTGGGGCGTCATGACCATCATGCGCCAGCAGAAGGAGCCGAAATCATTGGCGCCGCCGCTACCGGGAAACCGGACCTTGGGAGCGGCGTGGTCTCCTATCACCGTCGAATTGAGGTTGCCGTACATGTCGATCTGGGCGCCGCCGAGGAAGGTGTAGTCCACGAACCCCCGGGAACAGTATTCCATGGTGTCTCCCATGCTGCCGGCCATGGCCGCCTTGTAAAACGTGCGGGAATCTCCAACGGAAATCGGCATCTCCGGAAGTTCGGGGCTCAACCCGCCCGCCTCGAACAATATTACCAGATTCGGTGAAGACATTTTCTGGGCCAGCATCGACGCCGCGCAGGGAGCGCCGGTACCGACGCCAACGGTGGCACCGTCCTCGAGCTCCCGCGAAGCGACCGATATCATCAGTTCCATGCTGTTGTATTCAGTCACGATTATTTCTCCTCCAATAGTATCTCTTTGGCCCTGAGCTCACGCATTTTATCAGAGCCGCCGTTTCGTTGAATGTATTCTTCATGATCTTCGCAATCGAGGATGTTTCGTTTGAGAAACTCCTTGAATTTTTCCGGGTCGCGTTCCGCGGCCAACCACTCTTTCAGATGCTCTTCGTCGGAAAAATATTCGTAGGGCATGGTGCCCGGGTAGGCGCCGAAGGGGACTTCGCACACCGCGTCCACCAGATGGTAGGGGATTCTGGTTCGAGAGGGATCCCGCTTGATTTCCCTGGTGGGAATCAGACGTTCCGTGGTGATGATGACCCGTTTGGAGGCGTTTGCGAGATCGATGTCACTGACGGCGATGCCTTTGAAACGGGCATTCCCGTGGATATCGCATGAATGCGTATGGATGATGGCGACATCGGGATACAGCGCCGGCAGGGCCGCGAGTTTCTTTCCGGTAAAGGGGCAGGTGACCATTTTGGCGGCACTGTATTTAAACGTATCGGTTCCCATCATGTTCCGGCAGGGCAAATAGGGCAGGCCCATGGAGGCGGCTTTCAAGCGCATGGTGAGGGCGTAGTTTGTCCACTCGGTGAGCTGCACTTTACCGCTTTCTACATACTTACGGGAACAGGTGGAAAGCCCCCGGGCCTCCAGACCTACGATGTAGGCAACATCGAGACGGTTGAAGACTTCACCGGCGCTGAGGATCTCCATGTCGTGGGTGGCAGTGTGCCCGGCGAAACCGAGGTTTTTCCGTTTCTGGCGTACGATTTCATGGCAGGCGGCCACGGGAGTCCGGTTGGCGCCGAAGCCGCCGATGGCAAGATAATCACCGTCATGGACATATTTCGATATCGCCTCCTTGAGGCCCATGAGCTTGTTATCAAGCTTCCGGCTCTTTTTTCTAAAAAAATCCCTTGCGGTATCGGGATCGGGGTCCATAAACAGCGGCCCGATTCCTTCTTCAATGATATCCACTTGTAATCTCCTTCCTGTTATAAAAATTTATGATTGAGCGGTCGTTCAATTTTTAGCCCAAAAAAAACAACCCGCTGCAATGGTTGTAGCATCTAAATCCCTACAGCAGAGAGCAATACTTTTCAATAACTAATTTTATAAAATGGGTTGAAATGGGGTCGCCCACGCTAACAACCTGGAAATATATATAATTAGTTCGGAAATTTATCCCCGAACAGGGCTGTTTCGAGTTTGTGGAGTCAAAAAAAACAAATGGGGTAGTCGGATGAACCAAAAGAAAATTCTTTTTACTCCACCGTTTTTTGCTCGGACAGTGCCGCCAGCCCGCCGATGGCGCCGAGGTTCATGGACTCAAGCGCGGAGCTTGGAACAATAATCAGGGATCCTTTTTCCTTGAGCCCTTCGAAAAGCATGTTCATGCCCCTGAGCTGGAGGGCTACCGGATTGTTCAGATATCTTTTGCCGGCCTCTTCGAACTTTTCCGATATTTCTGTTTCCGCCGTGCCGAGGATGATCCTGGCCTGACGCTCCCGTTCCGCCTGGGCCTGTTTGCTCATGGCGTCAGACAGCTCTTCGGGGATGACAATATCTTTAATGCCGACGGTCTGACATGTGATTCCCCACGGGTTCGTGTGCTCATCGAGCTGACGCTGGAGGGCTTCGGCAATGTTTTCGCGATGCTGAAGGAGATCCGCCAGCTCGTGCCTTCCGATGATGTCCCTGAGACCGGTCTGGGCGATAAAGGTGACTGCTTCGATATATTTTTCCACCTCCAGGGCCGCCTTTTCAACATCCCACACCGTCCAGTAGACAACCGCATCCACGTCTACCGGCACCGTGTCTTTTGTCAAGGTTTATTTCACCATCCCCTTGAGCAACAGAATCTCCTCCGCCCACCGGCTGTCATCCGGGGTTTCGAGAATCATGGGAATGTTATCGAATCGGCGATCTTCCATGATCATGCGGAATGCGTCGAGGCCGAGGGTCCCTTCCCCGAGGCTGGCATGGCGGTCCACCCGGCTGGCCATATCTTTCTTGTCATCATTCAGATGTACCCCCTTGAGAAAACCGAATCCCACGATCTCATCGAAGCGCGCCAGCGTTTCCGAATACCCTTCCCGGGTCACGAGATCGTATCCCGCCGAAAAGGTGTGGCAGGTATCCAGACAGACCCCGACCCGGGTTTTGTCCTCGACACCGTCGATAATAGCCGCCAGGTGTTCGAAGCGATGTCCCAGGTTGGTTCCCTGCCCGGCGGTATTTTCAATAACGGCGGTAACTCCCTGGGTCTGCTCAAGGGCCAGATTGATGGATTCGGCGATGCGCCGCAGGCAATCCGGTTCGCTGATTTTATTGAGATGGCTACCCGGATGGAAGTTGAGGTACTTGAGCCCGAGTTGTTCGCAACGCCGCATTTCATCGATAAAAGCGGTTCGGGATTTGGCAAGCCCCTCCGTTTCCGGATGCCCGAGATTGATGAGATAGCTGTCATGGGGCAGGATCCGGTCCGGTGTGTATCCCGCGGTCTCGCAGTTCTTTTTGAAACGGCGGATGGCGTTTTCCGCCAACGGTTTGGCCTTCCACCGGCGCTGGTTCTTGGTGAACAGGGCAAAGGCGGTGGCGCCGATGGCGGAGGCATTAAGGGGCGCCTTTTCTACGCCGCCGGCGGCACTGACATGGGCGCCGATATATTTCATGGGTAACATCCTTTCAGGGTTTGATCCGGGATATGGACGCCAATGTTCCGATAACGATGACGATATCCCCGGCAGATAGCGTATCGTTCGCTCGGGGAATGTATTTGTAGGCGTGGGAATCGTATTTTTTTACGGCGATGATCTGAACGTCGAACCGGTTTGTCAGGTCGATTTCGCGAATGGTTTTGCCTTTAAATTTATCGATTTCGAGTTCCCGTATGATCATGTCGGAATCAAAGGAAAGGCGCTGAATGATGCCCGGGATGGTGATCTGGTCCGCCAGCCGCTTCGCTGCGATATGCTCCGGGATAATGACCTGGTCGGCGCCTATTTTGGTTAAAAGTTTCGCATGGTCTTCGTTGACGGCCTTGACCCAGACGTTGGGAACGCCGAGCTCCTTGAGGTACATGGTGATCATGGCGCTCGCGGAGATGGAGTCTCCGACGCTGACAAGGACATGGGTCATATCCGAAATGCCGATCTGTTCCAATGCCTGCTTCTGGGTGGAATCCGCCTCGAATACCTGGGTGAAGGATTTCTGGGCTTTGGCCACCAATTCATGGTCGGAATCGATCCCCAACACCTTATGCCCCTGGTCAAGGAGATTGATGCCGAGTGTATACCCGAATTTGCCGAGTCCGATAACACATACCTGTGGTTTTATTATCATGGAGAGTACTCCTTTTTTTTTATCCGATCATGGGGTGTTCTTCCGGAAGCCGGTAATACTGAGTCTTCTGGAAACGCTGGAGAACCGCGATGAAGATCAGCGGTCCCAGACGCCCGATAAACATCAGGCAAATAATTACCCATCTGCCGGCGGTTGAAAGCTTCGGTGTGAGGCCGGTACTCAGTCCGACCGTGCCGAAGGCGGAGACGGATTCAAAGACAATCTCAAGAAATTGACCCCGGACCTGATTGTGAGGCATATCGCCGCCTTCGGTAAAATCGAGGAGAAAAACGGCGATGAAGATAATAGAAGCCGCGAGAAGAAACAGCACGAGGGCCTTTTTGACGGCATCTTCGCTGACGGCGACTTTTTTTATCACAACCTGGCTCCTGCCCTTGAACTGAGAGAATGTCAGCGCCGTCAGCACGCGCAGGGTGGTTACTTTCACACCGCCGGCACAGGAACCGGGTGCGCCGCCCACAAACATGAGAAACAACATGATCACCAGTGAGACATTTGTCATGTGGGAAATATCGAGGGTGTTGAAACCCGCGGTCCGGCAGGTGACGGACTGGAACAACGCACTGAGAATGGCATCATCCGGAGCCATCATTCTGTTGTACCCCACAAATTCGGAAAGATAGATGGCAATCCATCCGATAATTACCAGGGCAAGGCTTGTCTGAAGCACCACCCTGGCATACCAGCTCAGGTGATTTCCGGGGTTGCGGAGCCCTTTTTTTATTGCCCTGCCTGCATAGGACTGCATTTCAACGATTACCGAGAAACCGATCCCTCCCAGGAATATCAGCGTGATAAAAATGAGGTTGACTGCCCAGTCGCTTTTCCAGCCCATGAGGCTGTCCGAAAAAAGTGAGAACCCCGCATTACAGAAGGCGGAAACGGAGTGGAAAGCGGCCGAAAAAGGGGAAAACGCGCCGGGTGCCTTTGTATGCAACAGCAGCGCGCCGGCGAGTTCTACGGCAAATGCCCAGATTGCAAGGCGTATCAGGAATTTTCCGAGGTTGAATGAAGTGTCGTGAAGCAGGGACTGGCCGACCGCAATACGGTCCGTGATACTGACGCGTCGTCGCCAGAGGTACACGGACAGGCTTGCGAAGGTCAGGATGCCGAGCCCGCCCAACTGCATGAGGCACAGGATGATGGCCTGCCCGAAGGTCGTGAAGTAGGCACCGGTGTCCACTACGACCAGGCCGGTTACACAAGCGGCTGATGTCGCGGTAAAAACCGAATCGGTCCAGGAGAGGGAATCAACACGGTTTTTTTCCGATCCGTGCAGCAGGAGCGCCCCTGCAAGAATGACCACGGCAAAAAAGACAATGGGCAGCATCAGGGGCGAATTCAAAAGTTTGTTTGTTTTCATATATCAACAGACTCATGCCGCGCATTTTGGAGGTGTCCCGGGCAGCATCGGTATGATTCACGATTCCTAAATCAGTTTTTGGACTCTTATCATACCTGTGGTGGGTTTCTCAAGCTTCTGAACGGATGTGCCACTGCACAAAGCGGTTGCTTTGATAACGTTTATATAATAAAGATAACCTCTTTTTGCCATTTACGGATGGTATCCGGGATACTAAAAGTATCCGGGATACTAAAAGAATCCGGGATACTAAAAGTATCCGGGATACTGAAAGTATCGGGAACAGTGAAAGGAAAAACGAATATCCGATGGATAAAGAAAATAACCGCAAGAATATTCACCACCTTACGGTAGACGGAAAGACGATAACCCTGATAGGGACCGCCCACGTATCCAGGGAGAGCGCGGAATTGGTGAAAACCGTTATCGAGGAAGAGAAGCCCGAAACGGTGTGTGTGGAGCTCTGTGAATCCCGGTACCAGGCCATCAGCCAGAAGGAACGCTGGCAGAATACGAATATTATTAAAATTATCAAGGAGAAAAAAGCGTTTCTCCTGCTTGCGAATCTGATGCTGTCAGCCTTCCAGAGGCGTATTGCACAGAAGCTCGATGTGACGCCCGGTCAGGAGATGATTGCGGCGTTGGAGAGCGCTGAATCTGTCGGCGCCGCTACACACCTGGCCGACAGGGACATCCGGGTGACTCTGTCCCGAACCTGGCGCCTGATGGGGTTGTGGGACAAGATGAAGCTGTTTTTCCAGCTCATTCTTTCCATGGGGGATATGGAGGACATTACCGAAGCCGAAGTGGAAAAAATGAAACAGGAGGATATGCTTGAGAGCCTTCTTTCCGAGGTGGGACAGCATATGCCGGTGATTCGGGATATTCTCATCGATGAGCGGGACCAGTACCTGACCGAGAAGATCAGAACCGCACCGGGGGAAAAGATCGTTGCCGTTGTTGGCGCGGGCCATGTTCCCGGTATCAAAAAGTATTGGGAGTCTCCCATTGATTTGACGGTTCTGGAGACGCTGCCGCCGAAACGAAAATATGTGGATGTTATTAAATGGGGACTGCCCGCGCTGGTGGCGGCACTTATTATAGCCGGTTTCTACCGCGGGGGCATTCATACGGGAAAAGAGATGGTGTCGTGGTGGGTCCTGGCAAATGGTGTTCTGGCCGGACTGGGTGCGGTGGTGGCCATGGCCCACCCTCTGACGATCATCTCTTCCGTGGTGGCGGCGCCCCTTACGTCCCTGAATCCGATGATCGCCGCCGGCTGGGTCTCCGGGCTCGTGGAGGCAGTGGTGAGAAAGCCGAAGGTCAAAGACCTGGAAAACCTGTCGCAGGATATTCTTACCGCCCGGGGATTCTGGAAGAACGAGGTGACGCGCATCCTGCTCGTTGTGGTTTTTACCAATATCGGCAGTATGGTGGGAACGTTTGTGGCACTCCCGATGATTATTAAGGCATTCTAGCTAAAGCTTTCCATCCCGAAAAATAAAATCCTCCAAATGATCGGGGTGTACCGCTTCTCCCGAGACGGCAAAGTTGCGTACGGATATGCCCGCGGTGTGGACTGTTTCCGGATCGCCCGTAATCAGCGGGTGCCATTCGGGCAATTTTTTTCCTTCTCTCAGCAGCCTATAGGCGCAGGTGGAAGGGAGCCATCTCCCGAAAAGATTTTTGGGCGTCAGTTGCAGACACCCGGGCATCTGCTGGAATCTTGTGGTGTAAACGGTGCAGCGGCAGCTTGTCAGGTCCAGCAGGGGACAGGCTACCACGGTAAAATAAACCTTGCCGGTTTTTTTATTTTCGAGTTTTTCCAGGCAACAGCGGCCGCATCCATCACAGAGTGCTTCCCACTCCGCGGCGGAAAGTGCCTGGTAAGGTTTTGTTTCCCAGAATTCATCGTGGTTTCCGGTCATGGACTCGGCTTCCCGGGAATTTGGTCCAATCCATTTAAAAAACTACGGAACCAGGGGGGATTGACCAGAAGCACATAGGCCAGGAAAATGGCGCACAACGGCAAGAAAAACAGCACGCTGTCAAGGGCCAGGATACCTGCGGCGATGAGTATTCGGGATATTAGTGACATATGATTTGCCTCTTGAAAGTTCAAATCCAAAATTCCGGCCTTGCCGGATCGAGAGACAGTTGCACAGGATTGTTTTCGGGTCAAGCCGCTACGCTTTTTTTCCGGCTTTACTCTGAGAGTTTCATGATTATAGTGGTAATAAAGCGAGTCGTTTTCAAAATATTTTATTTCTTTCAAGCTCAAGACGGGGTAAAATGAAATGTTCTTAAAAGGGCTCATAAACAAGCATAGGCTTATCGGAGGTTCATATGATGTACTCTAAAACAGTGATGGATCATTTCAGGAATCCGCGAAATGTCGGGGTTATTGAGAACGCCAACGGTGTAGGAGAGGTCGGTAATCCGCTGTGCGGCGATATAATGACCATTTATCTGGATATTCAGGATGATGTTATCAAGGATATTAAATTTCAGACCTTTGGGTGCGGAAGTGCCATTGCGGTGTCGAGCATGCTGACCGAACTGGCCAAGGGTAAAACCGTCGAGGAGGCATCCCAGATCACCAATAAAGACGTTGCCGAGGCTCTTGAAGGGCTTCCCAAGAACAAGCTTCACTGTTCGAACCTCGGCGCGGATGCGCTTCAGGTGGCACTCAAGGATTATAAAGCACGCAAAGAGGGTAAAGAACTGCCCGAATCCGAGCGGGTCGAGCCCCATGAGCACAAAGACAAGGATGAGTGCTATTGTCCGTACTGTGATATCGAGATCCAGGAAGGCGCCACATTCTGCGAGGCGTGTCACTCGAATCTGGAAGAGGAACACTAATTCGGAAGGAACTAAGAATGACTCTTTGTGATCTGGAAAACAACTCATCGAATATGTTGCTGGAAGGAATTTGAAATGACCACTATTAATCTGGACCATATCTCTTCAAATCCGCTGCTGCCGGAAGTGAAGTCCGCCATGATAGAGGCGATTTATGCCGACTATGCCAATCCCTCCAGCCAGCACACTCCTGGTGAGACCGCCGCGGCCGTTCTGCAAAAAGCCCGGGAGCAGGTAATGGCCCTGATCGGCGCCAAAAACCCGAAGGAAGTGGTATTTACTTCAAGCGGGACGGAGTCCAACAATCACGCCATCAAAGGCGTTGCCCTTGCCAATCTGGAAAAGGGAAAACATATCATAACCACCAATATCGAGCACAATTCGGTAATCAGAAGTTTGAAACGGCTGCAGCCCCAGGGATTTCAAGTCACTTCCGTTTCAGTGGATGAAAGCGGCCGGGTGGATCCCCAGGAAATAGCCGCTGCTATCCGGAAAGACACCATTCTGGTGTCCGTCATGCACAGCAACAATGAGACCGGGACCATTCAGCCCATTCAGGAAATCGGTGAAATTACAAAGGAAAAAAAGATTATTTTTCATTGCGATGCAGTGGATTCCGTGGGGGTAGTACCGGTGGATGTCCAGCAATTGAACGTGGATCTTCTCAGCTTTGCCTCGAATCCTTTCTACGGCCCCACCGGTGTAGGGGGGCTTTATATTCGCCGGGGGACGAGGGTGTTTCCCCTGCTGGATGGCGGGGTACAGGAAGGAAACAAACGGGCGGGTACGGAGAACCTGATCGGTATCATCGGTATGGGGGTCGCGGCTGAAGCGGCCGCAAGAGACATGGAGACGCGAATGGTTCATCTGACGGGGCTCAAGGAGAAATTTCTGCGGGAGCTTCCGGATTATGTGTCGGAGTGCATTATAAATACCAACCCGGAATTCAGTCTGCCCCATCTCGTTTCCGTTTCTCCCCGGTATATTGAAGGGGAGAGCGTCATGCTGATGCTTGACGATGAGAATATTTCGGTATCTACCCGGTCCGCCTGTGCTACCGGATCACTGCGGGCGTCTCATGTCCTCCTGTCAATCGGTCTCAATCATGCCGATGCCCAGGGGACCCTTGTGATCGCCTTTGGTATCGACAATACAGAAAAGGACGTGGATACCTTTCTTACGGAACTTCAAAAGACCGTTACGACTTTGCGGGATATTTCGCCGTTGTACCAGAAGATGCACGGGAAGGCCTAAAAACCCGATGGACGACTGCTTCGCTTGGACGAGGGAAGAGGGAGGAAAAACAGAAACGTGTTTTTATTTCGTCCATCGTCCGAGCGAAGCGGTCTTCTATCTTCCATCGGTTCTGTTCCTGATGTTGTCAGACACCGCCCGCGTAAGCTCCAGCACCTTCTCGGCGTGGTGCCGGCTAAGGGAGCCGGTGCCGCAACTCGGGGTGATGAATGATTGGGATAGAATCGTTTCCCGGTCGATTCCCAGCGCCTCGATTTTTCCGACTTTCTCATACCAGTCGGCGGTGAGAGAAGTTGCTGTTTCTTTGTCGATAGCCTCGACATCAAGCGAGGGAACGATTCCCCATGCGAGGTGTTTTCCCTCCGCCATGAAACGCTTTATCAGGTCCGGATAAAGGATAAAGCGGTCGAAGTAGGCATAGGCGTCAAAGCTGATAACGTCTGCCGAGGAATCCAGCACCAGAGACCAGTCGGTATTGCCGCACACATGAATACCGGCGAGCCCCCCCTCTTCATGAACCGCTTCGATGACTTCTTCGAGACAGGCAAGGATATCCTCCTTCGAGATACTGATAAATGCCGATGAGCCGAAACCCGTCAAACCCGGTTCGTCCAAGAAGAGAATTACCGGTTTCCCCGGAAGGGACATACTGCGCACCTGCCACCGTGCTTTCATGGCGAGCAGTTTGACCGCG
This sequence comes from Desulfobacterales bacterium, assembly GCA_963677545.2. GTDB lineage: Bacteria > Desulfobacterota > Desulfobacteria > Desulfobacterales > JAFDDL01 > JBECKW01. The sequence goes on from CAXXKH010000018.1 coordinate 103,029, forward strand.
GCATCCCGGACTTGTCCGTTGTAGTAGATCGCCCGGTCCTGTTGGTCGATAATGCCGGTACTGAACGTGATGGGACCGGTAATCTGTCCTTTCAGGGCCAGGAGGTTATCCCCTGTCGCTTTCAGTATTTCCAAAAAGGCGAAAAAGCCTTTTGCGGTGTCCGGCGTCAATGCGAATCGTGAGTCACCGAGGGACGCGACGTTTTCCGAAACGGCCATATAGTCTTCATAAAATGCAAGCAATTCTTCTTCAAACCGGTCACTATCCGTGTCGATGTATGTTTTTTGATCCGTGACGGCGAGCCCTGGCATTCCGGGCAGAAATTGCGCCATCATGCCCTCTTCCCGGTATGCGGGAAGCTGTACCCAGAGCGGGATTTCCGGCGTATATTGCAGGACGAGGTTCTGGGCCTCCATGTGGTCCGTGAGGGGAAGGCTCCCGATCAGCAGCGGGCGGCAGTCCGGTTGAAAGGCATTTTCTTTCATGTGGGTTTCCTAATTCTATATTTAATCAGTTAGTTAAACAGTAAGCGCATTGTTTTGGCCACTATTTTTGCACTACCATGAATTTGGGGCCATTACAACCGATCGCCGCCTCTTTTTTTATGTCAAATCTATTCTCTAAAGAATTGACACGCTTCAGGGGGAATGCTATCAAAGACTCGAAGTTTTCGCTGTTGAGCCATTTTCAAAACATTTTCCCGATAGAGATGAGATCAAGCCCAAGGCAGGTCTCCCGTATTGGAATCGGTCAAAATGGGACATTTTGAAATTGGCTGTACTGAAAAAAACCAACCATAAGAAGAGGAGATACATATGTTCTCAATGGGCCCATGGGAATGGATAATTATTCTGGTGATAGTACTTATTATTTTCGGAGCCGGAAAATTGCCTCAAATCGGTGACGGCGTTGGGAAGGCCATTAAAAATTTTAAAAAGGCCACAAATGATGAAGTAGAAAAAACAGAAACTGAAAAAATAGAAGAGAAGTAATATTTTATTGACAGTTATCCATTAAGTTCCAAAACTTCCCTGATCGCCCTTGACAGCTCGCTGAGCTTAAAGGGCTTCTGAATGAATTTTTGATATTCCAGGTTTCGAAGGGGCGGCTGGTCTGAGTTAAGGCAATAACCGCTTGATACGATTACCTTCACATCCTTGTCTATTTTTTTGAGTTCTCTCAGTGTCTCCTCGCCATTGGGATGCGGCATGATCATGTCTAAAATGACCAGATCGATCATATGCCCAATTTCATTATATTTTTCTATGGCTTCATTGCCGCCCCTGGCGGTTATAACTTGATATCCGCTGTTTTCAAGCAATTGCTTGCCGATATCGATAATAATATCATCGTCATCTACTATCATAATGGTTTCATTGCCGTCGGACCGTAAGATGATCTCATCGGTTTTTTCTTCATTGCCGTCCGATGCGGGCAGGAAAATAAAAAAAGTAGTGCCTTTTCCCGGTTTGCTCTCAACGTTGATAAAACCACCATGATTTCTTACGATGCCGTATGTGGAGGCCAATCCCATCCCCGTGCCTTTTCCCATTTGCCGGGTGGTGAAAAACGGCTCGAAAACGCGTTGGCGTGTTTTTTTATTCATACCGACCCCCGTGTCTCTCACGGAAATCCTGACAAAATTGCCGGGTCGGACATTATCCGGGCAATTAATACCGTCCACCACCGCCATATTACAGGTTTCAATGAACAGGTCGCCACCCCGGCTCATGGCCTGCCACGCATTGGTCAAGATATTTATAAGCGCCTGTTTGATTTGCCTGCGATCCACATCCACCATCCACAGTTCCGGTTGGTAGATATCATGAATCCTGATTTCTTTTCTGGTTTGGGCGAATGAATGGAGAATGTCTTTCAAATAATCATTCAGGTCAGTCGGCCTCGATGCGTACTTGCCTCCCCTGGCGAACCCCAGGAGTTCCCGGGTCAGGGTCGCGGCGTTTTGAATATGGCCCTCAATGTTGTTTAAATGCGTCCGGTGGGGGTGATCGGTGTCCAGGTCCATTAATATGAGAGAGACGCGTCCCTGGATGGCCATCAACAGGTTGTTGAAATCGTGGGCAATGCCCCCGGCCAATGTGCTGATGGCCTCCATCTTCTGAACTTCCAGTATCTGCTTTTCGAGTTTTTTTTGCTGGGAGACATCCTGAATGTGAATTACAAAATGAAGCGGTTCTCCCGTTTCGGTCCACAGCAGCGTGATGTTCGTATGGCCATGGATCACCTTACCGGATTTATGAGTATACCTGCTCTCAAAGGACGCCACCTGGGTTTTGGATTCCAGAAGGAAGGTCAGATGTCCCTGGAAAACAGTTGCATCGTCCGGCTGGATTATCCCCTGAATGTCTAAAAAGAGGAGTCCTTTTTCCGAGTAGCCCAGCAAATCGCACATGGCACGGTTGACCATCAGGAATTTGCCTTCGGGTGAGTTCAAGGAAACGGGGCCGGGAGCATAGTCAAACGCGTTCCGGAACCGGTTTTCGCTGTCCCGGAGGGCCTTTTCGGCTTTTTTTCGATCCGAAATGTCCAGGGCGGTAAAGGTGATGCCCGCCTTGAGGTTTGAAGGTTCCAGTGGAGTTGAACTCAGCAGAATATCAACGATTCGGCCGTTTTTTCGCCGCCAGCAGGTCTCCAGTGTTCCCGTACCGAACTTGGTAATCTGTTTGTATTTTTCGCGGCCCACCCATTCGAATTCCTTCTGGGTTGGATAGAGTATCCGGGAGCTTTGCCCCACCAGTTCTTCCCGGTTGTATCCGGTCATCTCGCAAAGCCGCTCGTTTACATCCAGCAGGATACGATCCGATATAAGCCCTATGCCCGTGGGCGCCGCCAGAAAGATGCTTTTTAGCGTCGCCTCACTTTTTTTAAGCGCATTTTTGGCTTCGGCCAAAGAAAGTTTTCGGTTATGAGATATATCAAACGTTTGGGTACCGGACTCCGATCTTTTGGACTTATCCTGGGGAGATATGTCTTGTCGAGGCTTCTTTTGGGGCATGAGCTTTTTCCCTCATTATTGCTCGCCAGCAAGAGACTTAACCCCTAATGTTTCGATCAGCCGGTTGACGTCGGTGGTCTTGAGGTTCATACCGCCCTCCGAAACGGGAAGCAGCATGATGCGCTTTCCCTGGAGCGCTTCGGCGATTCTCAGTTTCAGAATAGCCTCGCCGCCCGAGCCTGCCAGAGCGTTGTTCATCTCCTGGATGCCTTTCGCTTCCGCGACGCCCTCAGCCTCGATTGCCTTGGCCAGAAGCTGCTGTTGCTCCATATATACATCGGCTTCGATTTTTGCCTTCTGATACTGACCGTCTGCGTCGGCTACCATTTTGTTGACTTCGCCCCTGGCTTCTTCCAGTTTGCGTTTGTATTCTTCCGTGGCGGCGTGCTGTGCCGACTTGTTCTTTTCTACCTGCTGGTCGGCGACCTTTTTATCCTCGATGGCCTTGGTGTATTCTTCATTGAAGCGGTAGTCGTTCGTCAGCACTTTTTCAACGACGATGCCCATGGGACCCAGAATATTCTGAAGCGCTTCCTGGGCTTTCTTGGACTGCTCTTCCCGGGCTTCCGCCACATAGAATGCTTCGGTTTTAAGCTCACCAAATATGTCCCGGGGTTTGCTCCGGGCGACGGTTCGAACGATTTTATCCCTCAGGGTTGCATCGTCGGAGGCCACATACTGGAGAATATAGGGTGCTTTTTCAGTATCGATGCGATAGGCGATGATGACGTCGAGGCTGATGTCGTTGCCGTCGATGGTTTTAAACAACAGGTCGTCCTGGGTTCGGCGGTCGCCCCTGCCTTCAGAAAATGTCATCTCCAGATTCTGCAGTTTGGTATCAAAAACATGCCAGTCATTGATAAGCGGGAGGAAAAAGTAGGTCGAGCCCTGGGCATAGACCTTGTCTTCCACGCCCTTGGGACCCAGAAAAGCTATTTTACGGGTTCTGACACCCACTTCTGTTTCCCCCGTGGTACGGGGAACGCCACAGCCCGTAGCGGTGAGCATCAACAGTATCGGAACCAACGGGATAAAAAAGCGTCTCATTTTGCACCTCCTTTGCGAACGTCGAATAAACGCAGGGCATTGTCCAGATCCAGCGGGTTGACTCCATGCGCACCGTCACTGGGCAGGATGATGAGGTCCAACCCCTTGTAGGTGTCAGCCATCTTCAAGCCCACCATGCGTTCGGAGCCTATCCCTTTGAGTGCTTCATTTTTCAGGCGCACACGTTCCGCTTCGGCCAGCTTCACCAACAGGTCGCCCTCGGCTTTGATTTTTCGGACATAGAGGTCTCTTTCGGCATTCTTGCGTGTGACATAGGCTTTACCCTTTTCCATTTCGACGGCGGCGTTGACCATCCCTTCCTGCACGATTTTCTTTAATTCGGCCTCTTCTTTGGCGGCCCGCGCTGCCGACTGATTGGTAAATACCATTTGGTCCTGGAGTTTCTTCTCTTCAATATTTTTTTGAATTTCAGGGCTGTACTTGAAATAGCGAACCAGCACTTCGTCCACCTCGAGGCCTTTCTGGTTCAAGTCCCTGTTCAATTGCGCCTTGGCCTCTTCCGCTTTTTTGACTCGCATGGGGCTGTTGTAAAATTCCTCGGTAGTCAATTTCCCCAGTGTCTCTTTCAGGGCCGGTTCGGCCTTGGGGATGATGCCGTTATCCTCATAAAGTTTTCCGGGACCGATGGTGGTAAACACCAGATAGGGGTCTTTAATGTGATAAAGAATGGAGACGTCTACATCCACGAAAAAACCATCCGAAGTCTGGATGTGCGCCGCCCGGTCTTTTCGGGCTTTCCCGGCAGCGGTGTTAGGGAAATTGGTCAATTCGAGCACTTGAATATTTTTCGGCAGTCGATGGATTTGCTGCATCCCGAGGGGCATTATAAAGGTAAGGCCTGCCTGATATACTTCTTTTTGGACGCCCCGGGATATACCGATTCGATTCACTTTGATTCCGTATTCATCGGGCTGAACGTAAACAAAAAAGAAATTATAAAAAACAAACAGCAGTATCGCCACGGCGATTAAGAACTTCAACCCTCTGGACAGCTTGGAAATGGGCGAACGAACTTTGAAGTGTCCACTCGATTCGCTTTCTGAAACCGAAGTGTCATCCATCTGGTTGTCGGTCATTATTTTGTCCTCCCCAATCCGGCGAAGCCGGAAATTCAAATTTCAGATTCAGAACACAAGGCTCTAAAAAACAAAACCTCTCAGCCAATTTCAAAACGTCCCTGTTGGGCAGATCCCCGGGAGGGTGACCCGCTTTGGGCTTGATCCCGCTTGTGCCGGGAAAACGTTTTGAAAATGGCTCCTCGATAATGATCAGAACGGAATATCATCTCCGGGCGATTCGGGGAACGGTTCCTGGGGAGTGTTCTGTCCATAGTCGCTCTCGGCGGATCTGTAATTATTATCCCCCCCGTCCCGTGCGCCGAGCATTTGCATATCTCGTGCAACAACTTCCGTGGTATATTGGGTGACACCGTCCTTTTCCCAGGAACGCGTTTGGAGCTTGCCTTCGATAAAAACCTGCCTGCCCTTGGTCAGGTATTTGCCGCAAATTTCAGCTAACTGACGGAACGCGACGATCCTGTGCCATTCGGTTTTTTCCCTTTTTTCGCCGGTGGCTTTATCCTTCCATTCATCGGATGTGGCAATACTGAAATTTGCCACTGCCGTTCCGTCTGCGAAATACCTCATTTCCGGATCTCTTCCCAACCTGCCGATAAGGATCACTTTATTAACACCAGCCATTTTCCCTCCCTATTTTTAAGTGCCGCATTGCTATTAAAAGATTAGATGACCGTACGCGGGGCAGGCAGCTTATCAACGCCCCAAATTCAATGACATTTCAACTTCGTTCAATTGGCTGAAATGGTTGAAGTCGGCATATTCTTACACAACAGATGTTGTTGATACAATGCAAACACGTGTGTGTCAAATCTATATTCATCATATGCCGGTGGGGAATCCAGGTGCTGTTTGGTTTTAAAACCCGGTTACAGGGGTGAGGCGTCAACCCGTCTTCCAAGATCTACAATTCCATTTCGGGTATGGCGCCTTCAATTTTCAAGACAGCTTCCGTTTTCTCGATTACCTCTTTGACCTCTACTCCCGGGGCTCTTTCACGCAGAACAAGGCCGATTCCCCTCACATGTTCAATTAAAGCAAGGTCGGTTACTATCCAGTCAACCACGCCTTTTCCGGTTAGAGGCAGAGAACATCTTTTGACGATTCGGGAGTTGCCCCGGGCAGTGTGCTCGGTGGCAATAATGACCTTTTTGGCGCCGGTAACCAGATCCATGCCGCCGCCGATTCCCGGAGCGCGTTTGCCCGGAATTTTGTAATTCGCCAGATTGCCCTTTTCGTCAACTTCAAAAGCCCCTAAAACAGTCGCATCAACCTTGCCGCTGCGGATCAGTTTAAATGCCTCAGCGCTGTCAAAAAAAGCACCGCCGGGCAGGATCGTGGCCGGACCGCGACCGGCATTGATAATTTCATGATCTTCCTGCCCGGGCGGTGGGGTCGGCCCCATATGAATCAGGCCGTTTTCGGACATGAGGTAAACGGTTACCTCGTCGGGTATGTAGTTGGCTACGGCGACGGGCGTGCCAATGCCCAGATTGACGATATCACCGTCATTCAGGAGTAAGGCCGCGCGTTTGCAGAGGAGCTCCCTGGCCGGATTAAGTTCCAGGGCTTTGCCCGACTCAACGCGCAGGTCTTTTTTCCACTGCCCGGAACTCAGGATCAAGGCGCCTCTCTTGATATTGCCGAAATTGGAGTGGATGTGATTGGGATCGAGATACTCTCCGGGCGGTAAGATTTCATCGGCTTCCACCAGAACCACATCGGCTGCACCGACACTTTCCTTGTTGAAATTCTGGGACGTATTATGAAATTCCAGGTTCCCCATGCGGTCCGCCCGGTAGGCCTTGACCAGAACCACATCCCCCCGTAACGCCTCTTCGATAATATATTTCTCACCGTTTACAGTTTTCGTTTCCCTGTCAAATTCGACTTCGGTACCCACTCCGGTTTTGGTGCCGAAAAAACCGATACCGGCGGCGCCTGCCCGCAATTTCTCGACCACGGACCCCTGGGGGGTCAACTTGATCGACAGCTTGCCGTCAACGTACATTTTCATGGCTTCCGGGTTCGTGGCGATATAACTTATCTCCATGTGCCGGACCTGGCCGTTCGCAATCAACCGGCCGGTTCCCAGACCGGGCAACCCGGTATCATTGCTGATGATTGTGAGATCTTTCGTGCCTTGATCGGCCAGCGCATTAATCAGGTCATACGCGACGCCCACATGAAAAAATACGGGAATAATAATTGCTGAGCCATTTTGTATGAACGTTTCAACAGCATCCCGGGCTGATACGACGGGCAGTCTTGTCGGCCTGTTTTTCATTTTCGAACGCTCCTTGTTCCCCCGCGGAACTTCCGGTTGTCCCGCATTTGCGTGACAGAGTGATTTGATCCTGTTGTTCTTCATGAAACAATGCCACTCTTCAGTTTGTTAAAAGTAGGTTTAGATATTAATATACATTAAAATATTCTTAAAAAAAGCTTATAAACAAAATATTATAAGTCCATATTCAGGTCAATAGTTAATATTAGTAATCGCTAAAGTCGTCTCCTGTCTTTGTTTTTGATTCTTTTTTATTGTATATTTAGCAACCAGGCAAAAATATAAAAATATCGAGGCTGGAATAATGACACTAACACCTTCCTATACTGAGCTGGAAAATAAAATAAAAGAGCTTGAGCATATCATCTCCGAAGACAAAGGCGCTAAGCGGAAGTTGTTGGAAAGCAATAGGACTCTCGAAGAAATCCAAAGGGTTGCCAAAATAGGAAGTTGGCTCTATGACCCGGCGACAGATGCTTTAACATGGTCTGAAGAGATGTTTCATATTTTTGGGATTAATCATAGTTCCCAACCCCCTTCCAACGAAGAAACCCGAAAAATAATACATCCCGATGATTGGTTTTATTTCGATACAGCTGTTAAAAGAGCAATAGCAGATGGCGTCGTCTATGATCTGGAATTGCGAATAATCACACCCGGGGGAGAAATTCGACATATCAGAACCCGAGGCTATGCTGAAAAAGTTTCTTCTGGTGCCGTAAAGAGGCTGATAGGCACAACACAGGATATTACCGAAAGCAAGAAAGCACAGGCAGCGCTGTTGGAAAGCCAGGAGCGCTACCGTGCCCTTTTCGACAATATCCCCATCAATACGGTTGTGGTGGACAAGGAAGGGAAAATTACGGATTGCAGATTTCCGGATCACCCGGAAGAGATATTACAGCCGAATATTGGCGATGTAATGTATAAAGATTTTGCGCAATACCCTCATATAGATATGTATAAAGAGTTGATGGAGAGTATAAGCTCAGGAACACAAAAAGAGTATCTTGATTTAAGTTACGATGAAAAGTTTCTTCATATTCGAATAAGCCCATACCATGATGGGGCTATCATAACAGCCATCGATACGACACCCATAAGGAAGCTGGAATCGGAGCTCCAGTTGACCCGTAAAAGAGAATCCATCGGAACACTGGCCGGTGGTATTGCACACGAATTTAATAACATGCTCGGCGTGATAATTGGGAATACCGAGCTTGCTATGGAAACGATGCCTGATAATAATGTTGCCTCCGATTTTTTGAAAGAAGTACTGGGGGCCTCTCACAGGGCGAAGAATGTCGTGCAGCAAATTTTGAGTTTTGCCCGTAAAACACCGGTTGATAGAGCGCCCACAAAGATCAGCACCGTTGTCCAAGATTCATTTAAGCTCATAAAGTCGACAATTGAAAAAAGCATTATGACCAGGGAGAAGATCCTTTGCGATTCTGAAATAATCCTTGGAAATCCGACGGAGATCAGCCAGATACTCTTGAACCTGTGTAAAAATTCGGAACAAGCCATGAGGGGGGGCGTCGGTGAGATTACACTGGGCTTGGAACCAGTCATTGTGGATGATAAAATGGCATCTCGATATGAGAGTATTTCGGCGGGAAAATATGTAAGGCTGACCGTAAGCGATACCGGAGAGGGGGTGGACCCCAAAATAATCGATCGAATTCTTGACCCCTATTTTACTACTAAAGATGTCGATGAGGGGCTTGGAATGGGCCTGGCAGTTGTTTATGGAATAGTAAAAAAGTACGACGGCGCCATTAAAATCAAAAGTGATTTGGGTGAAGGAACAACTGTAGAGATACTGCTTCCCATAGCTGAAATAAATATTGAAGAAGGGGCGACGCTTTCTGAAACGTTATCAACCGGTACTGAACATATTCTATTTGTTGATGATGAACCGTCTCTAGTTAAACTGGCAACCCACATTCTTGAGCAGCAGGGATACAAGGTTACCGGCTTCATAAACAGTTCAGATGCTTTGGCAATATTCCGAAGGGAACCTGACAAATTTGATCTGATCGTTACTGACCTGGCAATGCCGGTTATGCCTGGAGATATGCTTATCAGGGAGGTTTTCAAGATTCGTCCCGAAATCCCCATCATTCTGTCTTCAGGCCATAGTGACCGCATCGATGAGAAGATGGTCGAAGAACTCTCTGTTATGGCCTATGCCATGAAGCCTTTAGACAGAGGAGAATTAATAAAAACCGTTCGTGCTGTTTTAGATAAAGCCAACAAGAAAAGCCTCCCTGCTATCGATTGAAGGCAGGGAGGCTTTGTCATCTTTTCAGAGCCGAAGAAGTGAAAAGCAGGATCAGTCAAAAGACAATTCTGTTCTGTTAATGAGATCGCTCTGAAGTTCCTCGCTCAGTTCGACAAAATAGGCGCTATAGCCGGCAATACGCACAAGAAGGTCTTGATAATTATCCGGTTCCTTTTGCGCGCAGATCAGAACATCCTTGCCGACAATATTGAACTGACTCTGCATGCCTTTGTAGTCAAAATAAACGTCCATGAGAGAGATAAGGTTATCCCTGCCGGTTTCGCCTGAAACAGCTCCCGGGCTGAATTTCCAGTTAAGGATAATGCCGTTTCCGATACGACTGTGATCGAGTTTTGCCACTGATTTGGCAATTGCAGTCGGGCCGTTCCTGTCATGTGATGACATTTCCGTGTGAACAGGGCCGATGCAGTCGGAAAGAGGTTCATAGGCCTTTCTGCCGTCCGGTGTGGCAGCTGTATAAAACCCGGCCATGACATTTTGTGAAACGGAAAATACCCCGGGCATATATTCACCACCATGGGGAGTCGGCTTGTGTTCAACATGTTTACAGTATGTTGCGGCAACAAACTTTGCGACATCATCCGCATAGTCGTCATCGTTTCCGTAGCAGTGCATTTTGTCACTGTTTACCAGGGCATATAATGGTTCATGCCCTTCCCAGTTCGATTTCATTGCCTCCAGAAAGGTTTTCCCATCAGTCCTTTTTTCGTCGAACACAAGCTGCTTGATCGCGGTAAGACCGTCTGCCACGGTTCCGATGCCGACCCCCTGCGGACCGCTGTGATTGTATAATGCACCGCCCGCTGACACATCCTTGCCTTTTCCGATACAGTCATCAATAAGCAGGGAAAGATAAGGCAACGGTTTCAGTCTCTGGTGGGCCAGGTCCACCTTATTGACCTGGCTGATCATTAAGTCACACCAGTATTCCATCTGTTTATCAAATGATGCCATCACATCATCAAATGATTTGAAGGTCTCGAGGCTGCCCGTATCGATGCCGAGCCTGCCGCCGCTTCCCGCACATTTTTTATACCTGGGGCACTGTTCACCACAGTCGATACAGCGCCCGCCGTTTATGGCAAGCTGCAAAACCTTTGCGATGTTAAATGAGCTTGAATCATGCCACCCGTATGTTTTACCCGGCACGCAGGGCTCAACGCATCCAACACCGACATAGTTCCTGGCGTCTTCCAGGGGCTTGTCATAGTTCAAAAGGGACTTGATCATCTCAGAATCATTGAATACCTTGGGTTCACCTGTACCGATCCGTATGACGTTAAAGGTCTTTATCTTGAATTCTCTCGGTGCATTTTCATGAAGCCTGACACCCATCCAGGGATTCGGAATTCTAGTATGGGCATGGGCATCCAGCACCATGTAGCTGAGATCATTGGTTGCGTCATTTCCATCTTTATCGACACCGCCCACATCCAGGGCCGTTCCCCCCATTATGGTGCCGCTTGAAAAAACAATGGCGGCTTTATCACGGATCTTGCACAATTCATGAATTTTCAGAAAGGACATCTCGATCAGTTCCTGGATAAACTCTCTTGTAAGGGTCCCTTTGGCCACATCATTCTTGTAAAAGGGATAAAACAGCTGATCGAAACGTCCGTATGTCACGGAATGCCCGTTTGTTTCAATGATGATCATATTGGTTGCAATGTGCCAGAGCTGTATTGCTTCCCAGAAATCCCTCGGGGCGTCTTCCGCAACCCATGCGCAGTTCGATGAAATGCGAACAAGCTCACTCTTTCGCCGTTCATCGGTTTCATTCTCCGCCATTTCAGCGGCCAGTTGTGCATAACGCTTAATATACGTAACAGCCCCTTCAAGGGATATCAGCGCGGCATCGTAAAATTCTTTTTTTGTAAGATCCTCAGGGTTCGAGGTGTTCAGTTTTGCCCTGTTCTCAATTATCTGTTCCCTGATTCCGCCAAAGCCGAGGGTAAACAGCTTTTCATAATTGGCACAAACATGCCCCACGCCGGCTGAAACGTACAATCCGAAAAAATTCACTCCTTTTTCAAGATGCGAGCCTTTCCGTTCTTCTTCTGTAAGGGTGCTCAGAATATGCTCTTCAAGAGTGTTTCCTTTCCAGTATTTCTGGATATTGAAGAGCGCCTCCTTTGTCTCATCATCTATCACATACCGGTCATTGCGCCTCTGGTCGAGCGGTGCGTTGACCATTTCATCGCAAAGCCAGTCGATAGAAAATTCAGGATATACCGGAGCGCTTTTAGCGGGGGCGGCTAATTCGCCGACAATAAGTTCATCGGGCCAGATGTTTATTTTAACATTCCGCAACACATCCCGGTATGTCATCGCGCACTTGAGTATCTGGGGATATGCGTTGTATTTTTTAAAATATCCTTCGGTATAGATTACCGCACGCTGATGATCTGCTGTTGTATCTCTTTCCTTAAGCCATTTTAGAATATTATTGATCCGTGGAAACGGAGACGGATTTTCGGCTATCGCGGAAACCCCCACTCCCCATTCTTTGTCATAAGGCTCTATCGCCTCAGGCTCTTTGGATTTAACGCTGATTTTACTGACGGATTTCATCACTAACACTCCTTAAAAACAATAAATCTTTGGGACGCTCTCAGCAGGTAGCAGTAATATAGACCTCCAGGAGCTGGTTGCCCAGCATTTTTGCCAGACGATCATACAGGGTGGCCTTATCTTTCGGCGAGTTTTCAAGAAGCTTCAAGAATGGTTCCCGCTTGATATTCAGCAGTTCCGACTTCTCATTACATGTGGCGGAGGCGGCGTAATCATCGCGGTGAATCAGGGCGGACCACCCGAAAATTTCTCCCGGTTTTTCGGCGGTGTAGAGTTTGTCTTTACCCCGCTCCATTATGACACTGCCCTTGAGCAGGATATAAAAACGGTCCGCCTGATCTCCGTTTTCGAACAGCTTGTCTCCTTCATGGCATGTTATATGGACCGCCAGATCCGTTACAGATTTAATGAATTCTATGCTCATCCCCCAAAATAGATCTGCCTGTGTGAATTGTTGCGTGGCCATGGTTATCCTCCCGGTGTCCTTAAAAGGTTACTGAACGATAGGAACTTGCTGCCACATTATACCATAAATGTTAGGCTATGAATATCCTGAAAAGTGAGTGATACAGGGTAATCGGTAAGGAACTGTTGATGCAGTCAAGTGCCTAAAGCGCGCTATAGGCAATCACAGAACCCTGTGTGCCCACAGTTCTCCCCTTAAATTGTACCTTACACGTGACCGGCCTATCGGCTGGCCTCCTCGTCTATTTCGATTCAAGAACCGCAATGGTTTCAGCAATTTCCTGGCGGGAAACCTTTTTTCGAAGGTCCTCCATCCGGGTCATGACATCGGCGAAGCGAACACCTTCGGCGGCGCTGATCCACTCCAACTGCAGCCGTTCGGGACGAATGCCCAGCTTCTCCATTTTTTTGTGGACCTTTTCAATTCGTTTTTCGGTCCAATGATTCGCGTCGATGTAATGACAATCGCCGATATGGCATCCGGAAACCAGAATCGCCGGGACTCCTTTCTTGAAGGCGTGCCAGATAAACTTGTCGTTCACACGGCCCGAGCACATGGTGCGGATTACGCGGGCGTTGGGCGGGTACTGGAGTCGTGAAACACCTGCGTAGTCCGCTCCGGCGTAGGAGCACCAGTTGCAGGCGAATGTCAGTATCTTTTCTTCGGGCTGCTGCTCCAGCAGGGCATTGATCTGCGCGATGATCTGAGCGTCCGTGAAATGGTGCATGGTGATGGCCCCGAAAGGACATTCGGCGGCGCAGGTGCCGCAGCCGCTGCACGCGGCCGTGGCGACAACGGCCGGCTGCTTTTTCTTCGGATCGACGCTGATGGCATTGTAAGGACAGACCTCGGCGCATTTGCCGCAGGCCCTGCACAGATCGGGGTCTATTTCGGAGGTGATTGCCTCCGCGGTGATCTGGTCGGCCTGCATCAGACGGATCGCCCGTATGGCAGCGGCGGACGCCTGGGTGACACTCTCCTTGATGTCCTTCGGCCCCTCGGCACAACCGGCGTAAAAGATACCCCGGGTCGCGGCGTCCACGGGCTGCAGTTTGGGATGGGCCTCGAGAAAAAAGCCATCCGACGTCAGCTGCAAACCGAGCATCTCCTGGAGTTTCTGGGTACTCGCGGCAGGTTCCATTCCAACGGCCAGCACCAGCATGTCCAGATCGAAATATACCAGCGTGCCGCTGGCTGTATTTTCAACGGCCACACGAAGACTTCCGTCCGGAAGTTCTTCTACATTCCCGGGAAGGCCCCGGACGTAGTGGGTTCCCACGCGCCGGCTGCGGGTATAGAGATCTTCAAATCCTTTGCCGAAGGCCCGGATATCGATATAAAAGACTTTGATTGCCATATCCGGATAATGCTCTTTGAGCACCAGCGTGCTTTTGATCGTGTTCATGCAGCATGTATTGGAGCAATACGGTTTGCCCCTGCGGGCGGAACGGGAGCCCACGCATTGTATGAATCCCACCGATTTCGGTTTCTTGTGATCCGTGGGCCTGAGCAGTTCACCCTGCGTAGGACCGCCGGCATTGACGAGACGTTCGAACTCCAGACTGGTGAGCACGTTTTCAAAACGGGTGTAGCCGTATTCATCGAGGATGCGCGGATCATGGGGTTCAAGACCGGTTGAGACGATAATGGTACCGACCTGCTCGTTGATCGTTTCGTCGGACATGTGAAAGTCGATACACTTTTTTTCACAGGCCTCCAGGCATTTGTTGCATACCGTGGGATTGTTGCCCAGGCATTCATTGGGGTTCAGCACATACGCCGAGGGAACCGCCTGGGGAAACGGCGAATAGATGGCTTTTCTCGAAGAGAGGCCGATGTTGAATTCGTCCGGGCGAACCACGGGACAGACCTCGGCACAGTCACCGCAGGCGGTGCACTCTTTTTCATTGACGTAGCGGGCTTTCTTGACAATCTTGACGTTGAAGTTACCCACGTACCCTTTAATATCCACAACCTCGCTCAAGGTGTGGATTGTAATTCGTGGATGCCGACCGGCATCCGTCATTTTCGGACCGAGAATTCAGATGGAACAGTCCATGGTGGGGAAGGTCTTGTCAAGCTGAGCCATGACCCCGCCAATGGATGGTTGCTTTTCAACCATGGTCACATTGAACCCGGTATCCGCCAGATCCAATGCCGCCTGAATACCCGCAATGCCGCCGCCGATTACGAGTGCCCGCTGGGTCATGGGCAGTTTGGTCTCTTTCAGCGTCGTGAGGTTGCGTGCGCGGGCTATCGCCATTTTGACAAGGTCATAGGCTTTGGCTGTCGCCGCGGGTTTATCGTTCATGTGGACCCAGCTGCACTGTTCCCGAAGGTTGGCCATCTCGAGCAGATACGGGTTGAGGCCCGCCGCCTGGAGCATCTGGCGAAATGTGGGTTCATGAAGTCTCGGTGAACAGGAGGCAACAACGATACGGTTCAGGTCGTGTTCTTCGATGTCTTCCCGAATTTCGCGTTGGCCGGGCTCACTGCAGGCGTAGCCGATTCCCTTGGCGATGCTGACATCAGGCAATTGAGCGGCTTCGGCGGCCACGCCGTCGCAATCGACGCTCTGGGCAATGTTGAGGCCGCAGTGGCATACATAAACACCGATGCGCAGTGTCTCCTCCGGATTGGCGGAAGGCGGTTTCGAATTTGTTTCGTTTTTTGATGAGATCATGATGTTCCCTTGCTGGTATGATACCTATTTACTTCCAGTAGATGGTTTTTGCGATGGCACTGGTAAGATCCATCGTCTCTATTTTGAGTTCTTTGCCGCGTATGGCATCCTCCATGGCACAGCGCAGGTGGATCTGACATTTGGGGCATGCCGTGAGCAGCAGGTCACTGCCGCTGCCGGTGTCGCGGACTCGCAAAAGCTTGTCGACCTGCATGGCCTTGCTGTAACTGTCGCAGCCGGTCCAGGCGCTGTTGCCGCAACAGGTGCTTATCGTCGAAGATTCGGGCAAATCGTCCGGAGCAAAATAGCGAATGAGCTTGCGTGGCAGGGATGACTGACCGTTAAAGCGACTTTGGCGGCAGGCATCCTGAAATGTCACGGATGCGCCGAGAGATTTGAAACCCACCGCCCCCTTTTCGATTTCCCTTTCCAGGAAGGCATGCATATGGGTTATTTTAATCGGCAACTCGATACCGTAGCGGGCGTATTCATTGAGAAGTGTGTGATGGCATTCCGCACATGCCGTGATCAGTTCCTCGGCGCCGCTTTCCGCGATGGCTTGAGCGTTGAGACGTGCGAGGCGCAGAAAGTTCGCGCGGTCTCCTGTCCAGAGAAGATCGTGACCGCAGCAGCGTTCATTTTCCAGAACCGCGGGTTCGATATCGAAGAAGTTAAGCAGCCGCAGGCTGTCTTCCAGAATGTTGTGAGTGTTGACCGACAGAAACTCCCGGAAGAAAATATCGAAATAGGCGGCGCATCCGCCGAAAAAAAGAATCGGACTCTTTTTTTGAATCCGGATGCCCTCCGGTAAATTGCGCCATCTTTGAGGTTCCAACTCCTCAGCCGTCATGGCGCGCATCATGCTTTGGAAAAAACCGCCGTGCGAAGGCGCTTCGGCCAAATTGCGCCGGTGGTAGTATGTCCGCATGTCTTTGATAAATTCTGGGAAGTTGACAGCCGACGGGCAGCGTTCATAGCACACGCCGCAGGTCAGGCAGGCGTTGACCGATGCACGCACTTCCGGCGAATCGGCCCGGCCGGCGATGATATCATTTGCGATGGCCCGGGGGGAAAAGGGTTTTCCCGCCAGGGCCAGTGAACAGGCCGATGTGCATTTACCGCAGTCCTGACAGGAGAAGACATCATGTGCCGCCACGATCGCCTCGGGTGTGTCCAGTTCAGCAGGTTCTTCCCATTGGGATGCCGGCGGCCGAACGGGGCTTTTGCCCATCCGTTTTATTTCAGAGACGAACTCTTTCAGAAAGAGAAGCAGTGTGCCGGGTTCATCCGGCAGAAAATTTTTGAGGGCGAGTCGCTCTTTACCGAGTCCCAGCAGGGTAAGAATTTCGCGTGTTTCGGCAGTGTTTTTCTGGGCGGTGGACGTTCCGCTGCCGTAGCGGCAAGCGCCGGATTCACATCCCATGAGAATAACGCCGTCAGCGCCCAACTCAAACGGTTTGAACAGCAGGGCTTTGCTGATTCTTCCGCTGCAGGGAATTCTCACCATTTGAATCTCGGTCGGGATGTCCGCCCCTTGTTCCTGCAGGGTCAGAAGGGCGGCGTGGGGACTCCAGTTACAGCAAAATAATACAATTTTAATGTCTTCCATATATTTCTCGTTTCTTTTCTGACTTCCGATCTCTCATATCTGACCCCGTTTTTTGGGGTCATGTTTTTTGATCAAACTGGACGCTTCGGCGGCCAGCGGCGGGGCTGACCTCTGACTTCTGTTTTTACCCCACAAGCAATTCTTCAAGGGTCTGTTCCAGATACGCCTGGTCCCGGTACGGGCTGTCCGCGGCATTGCATGGGCACACGGATATACAGTTACCACAGCCCTTGCAGAGTGTCGTGTCCACCACGGCGATGAAGCCGCCCAGGCTGTTTGGTTTCAGGGAGATGGCCTGATACGGGCAGGCCTTTAAACAGCGTCCGCAACTCCTGCACCGGTCTCCATTGACAGTGACCAGGAAGCCCCGGTACTGGCGTGGGCCCCGGGGAATTGCGGCCGCCGATAGAACAGCCGCCGCCATGCCCTGGGTGTTCTTGGAAATCTGGATGCCGGGCGGATCCGCCAGGAACAGACCGGAGATGGATGTCGTTCCGGGCTGTATAAACGGCACATCTACCACCTCGCGTTTTTGTCTTTTCGATTGGACTGTTTTACCGGGCAAATCACGGTGTGTATGATACAGTGCGATGTTGCGGGATTTTTCACCCAGAATCAAGCTGCCCGCCGTATACGTTCTTACGACTTCGCCCGTGCGGACACGGACCTGGAAGTCACCCAGTGTGCCGCTGATGGCAGTGACTTCCGAATCGATAAAACCGTGAATGTTTGAATGCTCGGGGAACTCGGTCAGGGGATGCTTGACCGTGCCGAACATGTAGATCTCGAATCCAAGCTGGGCCAGGGTCATCGCACTTGTGACGGCGGCCTCGGTTTGGCCGATGACAGCGGTCGTGAAGTTGAAGGTTCGGGACGGGGCAGGAAAGGAGAGCAGTTGGGATGCGCGCCCGACACTGCGGTTGATGAGTCCCTTGAACAGGTCAACGGCGAGGGGCTCGTCCTGTGCCATCAGCCGCAACACTTCTCCGCGCAGGTTGCATGTCTGGACCATGGCGCGACTGATGCCGGTACCGTTGAACAGACCTTCTTTCAGACGGCTGCGCTGATCGGTGCATGCGCTGCAGATGTAGTCCAGAGGGCAACAGACACAGGAGGCAAGAACGATACGGGTAAGCGCTTTTTCTCTAACGCTGTTCAGTATCCGGGTGATTCCTTCGGGGATACAAGCCGAGGGAATCGTCTCGGCGTGTACGACTTCAGACCGTTCCACCAGGCCATCCAGATAATCGTCTATCTCCGTGGACCAGCCGAGGGAGTTGTTGCAGCGGCAGGCAAACACGCCGATACGTATCTCTTTCGGTAATTCGGTGTCCAGCGGCACAAAAGAAACCCCGTGACCTTTAAGACGCGTGGCGGTTTCCTGAAGCAGCAGCAGGGCTTTCGCAGCCGAGGCAAAGCCGCGCTGGACCATTGCCTGCACGTCGCCTTTTGCGGTGGGCGGGCCGTATGCCCGAATAACATCCTCTCCCTTGATGCCCGGCGCCATGGAGGGATCGGTGACAATCAGAACACCGGTGTTTTCCGTCATTTCTTCCATCGGTTCATCGTGGCGAATGGCCTGCTGGGCCTCACAGACCTTGAGGCATTCGAGACACTCGGAACAACTCCCGCATTGCAGACAGCGTGCCGCTTCGCCGCACACCTGATCTTCATTATAACCAAGGGCCACTTCGCTGAAGTCCCCACATCTTAGAGAGGCATCCGATTCCGGCATGCATGTGCGCGGCTGAGTCTCCATACCGGGTTGAATGGGATCAAAATCTTTCTCTTCCGGTCTTCGCGGTCGCATCACCCCCTTTGCTTCCGACCCGGTAAGATCTTTTATGATCCGGGCGGCGATTCCGCGGCCATGGGCCATGGCCTGGACGACGGAGGTGGCGCCCGTCACCGCATCACCGGTGGCATAAACACCGTCAACCGTTGTGCATCCTTTTTTATCGACACGGATATATCCATAGTCGTTGATGCCGAGACCTTTTCCGGTCGGGGCGCCACGGTAGGCGCCTGTCTGGCCGATGGCCACAAACGCCTGGTCAAACGGCAACTCAAACGCCGGGCTGTCGGGGATGATCTCCGGCCAGGCAATCCCGTTTTCATCGGGATCACGACCGGGCCGGGTCGGTTTCAGGCTCAGGCACTGCATGGTTCCATTGTTCCCGATAAATTCTACTACCTTGCAGTTGTCTTTGATACGAATTCCTTCCGCAAGGGCGCTTTCAAGCTCATGGGGATCCGCGGGGATCGCCTCTTTTGCGAACCAGGAGAGAATGGTGACATCGGCGCCCAGCCGTTTCAACGTCCGGGCCAGGTCAAAGGCGGCATTTCCGTCACCGATGACCGCAACGCGTCCGTCAAACCGGGTGATTTGTTCGCGGTATACTTTTTCCAGAAACGCCAGACATCCCTGGACGCCTTTCAGGTCTTCTCCCGGGGCTCCCAGTCTTCGGTCCGCCCAGGAGCCGGTCGCCAGTACAACGGCATTGAATGTTTTCTTGAGTTCCGGCAGGTCCGTGAAGATATTGACGGGGCGGTTCGTGATAAGGTGAATCCCTTCCGCCAGAACGATTTGAAGTTCCTGATCGAGGATATCCCGGGGCAGGCGGTGGGGCCCGATGCCGTAACGGAGCAGGCCACCGGCGCCATTTTCTTTTTCAAAGATCGTTACGTCGAATCCCTGACGGGCCAGATCGGCCGCGGCTGCCAGGCCCGCGGGACCGCTGCCGATAACGGCAATGCGTTCCTTCCGGGAGGGCAGCGGGGTTTCCCTTCGGGCTGCTTTTTCCGGCAGGGCAGCGTCGGCCACGAATCGTTTGATGTCCCGAATGGCAAGGGGCTCATCCAGCTCCGCCCTGCGGCATGCATCTTCACAGGGGTGGGTGCATATTCTGCCGCAAATGGAAGGGAGGACATTGTCACGCCGGATCAACTCCAGGGCTTCACGATACCTGCCGGCGCCGGCCAGGGCGAGATATCCCTGGGGATTGACACCCAGGGGGCAGTTCGCCTGGCAGAGGGGCTGCCTGCGTTTGTCGATGACGGCTTGACCCGGCAGGCTCAACCGACTGTTGATTTGAATCGGTTTGCCGCCGTTGGCGGTGGTGACGGGACAGATTTCCACACACCGTCCGCAAAGCGTACAACGGGCAGGGTCTACGAAGGTTTGCCGGCGGTCGATTCGGACATTGAATCCCTGCTGGCTGTGGCGGACCTTTCGAATAGTGGCCGGTGTAATACATCGGATGCTCGGGTTGCGCATTATCCGGATCAGTCCGGGCCGATAACCGTAATTGAACGGTACGCCGGAATCCAGCCTGTAACTTTCGTCGGAAAGTTTTTTGTTCAGGTCCGAATCCGATTCCACAAGCGTGACGGGGATGCCAAGCTCACCCAACTTATTCGCGGCGGCAATCCCGGCGGGTGTCGCGCCGACAATCATGACATTATGTAGCCGGTTTTTCGGGCTTTTCATGCAACGACTCCTATATGACCGGCGGCCTTTTTCCGGCGGCTCTTGAGGGTGGCCTGTGCAAAATCCCAGCCCCGTTCAAATGCCTTGAGGTTTGTTTCCACGGTTTTTGGGGGGACGGATTCGGCCACCGTGTCTCGGGCGGATTCCAGAGAAACCGCCTCCGTAATCCCGACGAAAAATCCGATCATGATGATATTGGCCATCATTTTGAGGCCCATCTCCTCGGCAAACCGGGTCGCGGGTATTGCAAAATATTCCCGGTTGTCCCGGGGCGTGACCAAATCCTGGTCGACAATTAAAACAGTATGTTCCGTCAACTGGTCATGGTATTTGTCGTAGCCGGCCTGGGACATGCAAACGAGGATGTCCGGTATCGTGATATAGGGATAATAAATTTGCGAATCCGCGATGGTTACCTGGACGCTGCAAGCCCCCCCCCGGGATTCCGGGCCATAGGATTGTACCAGGGAACTTTCGAGTTTGTCCCGGATGGCGGCGGCTTTTCCGACGATGCGGCCGGCCAGGATGACTCCCTGACCGCCGAAGCCCGTTATGATGATTTTTTTCTGCATGACGTTTCCTGTATGTTAGTTCTTACAGCCAATTTCAAACCGTTTTAAAAATGGCGTTTTCCTGTTTTTACATTATCCTGCATGTCCGATCATAGTTCTCGATACAGGTGGCGCGTTCTTTGTTGACGAATTCGCCCAGGATCACCTCCTTCTGGAAGTCGATATCCAGATCGGCCGGATCGGCGTTGTTTCGAATAATGGTTTTGTCCCGGTAGAGATTGAGGGTGTCCATGGTCTTTTCCTTGTTGCGCCGTCCATAGTTGGTGGGGCAGGGCGCCAGCACTTCGATAAAGGAAAATCCGCTTTTCAAAATAGCGGTCTGGATGCAGTCCGTCAGTTCCCGGGTATGCAGCATGGTCCACCGGGCCACAAAGGTGGCGCCGGAAGCCCAGGCCAGCAGCGGCAGATTGAACGGCGAGTCCGGATTACCCGTTTGCGTAGTGGTGGTTTTGGCCATGTGGGGCGTTGTTGCGGCCACCTGGCCGCCGGTCATGCCATAGGTCAGGTTGTTGACACAGATAACCGTCATGTCGATATTGCGCCGTGCCGCGTGGATAAAGTGGTTGCCGCCAATGGCAAACAGATCGCCATCGCCACTGAAGACCACGACGTTCAGCTCGGGATTCCCCAGTTTCAGCCCGGTGGCAAAGGGGATGGCCCGGCCATGGGTGGTGTGAAAAGAATCCAGCATGACATAACCGGCGCCACGGCCGGAACATCCGATTCCGGATACCATGGTCGTTTTTTGCAGATCGATTCCGCTGGACTTCATGGCCGTCAGGCAGGAGGAGAATACGGTGCCGGTGCCGCATCCCGGGCACCAGATGTGCGGGATTCGATCCGTTCGTATCAAGTCATCCAGGGGATGCGAAAGTGCGGGTGCGGCGGCTGCCGCTGAAGTGGCGGTCATTAGAGCACCTCCTTTATCTTGGCGAGAACCTGTTCCGGGGTGATGACGGTACCACCGGCGTGGCCCACCAGATGACACGGCGCCTGTCCGCCGGCAGAGCGCGTCACTTCGAGATGTATCTGGCCCAGGTTGATTTCAACCGTGACGAATCCCTTGACCCGGGAGGCCAGCGCTTTGATTTGAGCCTCCGCAAAAGGCCAGATGGTCATCAATCGCAGCAAGCCCACTTTCATTCCCATTTCCCGGGCCTGGTGCATGGCGGCCAGGCTGGTCCGGGCCGAGATGCCGTAGGAGACCAGCACAATATCGGCGTCTTCAAGCATATGGGATTCGGTCATAATGATATCGTCGAGGTTGTCCTGAATTTTCCGGGTCAATCGCTCCATCATCTCGGCCTGTGTTTCTACCGACATGACCGGATATCCCCTCTCATCATGGGTGAGTCCGGTGACATGGATATTATACCCGTCACCGGCGGCGGGCATGGGCGCTACGCCGTTTTTGCCGGGCTTGTAGAGCTTGAAACGATCTTTTCGGCCGCTGGGTTTGGGCCGGGAGATGGTCTGAATGGTGTCGGCTTCGGGAATAATTACCTTTTCACTCATGTGGCCGATGACCTCGTCGGTCATCAGGAGTACCGGCGTACGATATTTTTCACTCAGGTTAAAGGCCGTGATGGTCTGGTCAAAGATTTCCTGACCCGATGAGGGCGCCAGGGCAATGATCTCGTAATGGCCGTGGGACCCCCAGCGGGCCTGCATCATGTCAGCCTGGGCGCCCATGGTGGGCAGGCCCGTCGAGGGTCCGCCGCGCTGGACGTTGACAACGACACAGGGGGTTTCGGTGCAGACGCCCAGGCCTATATTTTCCATCATCAGGCTGAAACCCGGCCCTGAAGTGGATGTCATGCTTTTTTGTCCGGACCAGGCGGCCCCCAGGATGGAAGCCATGGCGGCGATTTCATCTTCCATCTGGATGAAGGTTCCCCCTATCTGGGGCAGGCGGGCCGACATCCGCTCGGCAATTTCGGTGGCGGGCGTGATGGGATAGCCGCCGAAAAACCGGCAGCCGGCCGCCAGGGCGCCTTCGGCGCACGCCTCATCTCCTGTTATGTAATGTTCACCGGTAAGAACGGCTGGGTTCATTTTAGTTCATTCCAAAAAAGTTTATGGTTGCTGTTGGTCGGCTTCCACCGAATAAATAGCGAATTCAGGGCAGATGATTTCGCAATAGTGGCAGTTTACGCATTCATCGGGTTTAAGGGCTTCGGGCGGATGGTAGCCTTTCTTGTTGAAACGGGTGGAAAAAGCCAGAATGCTCCGGGGGCAGAACTCAATACAATAGCCACACCCCTTGCATCGATCATCGATAATAAAAACATTCCCTTTTGTAATTTCGATAACATCGGAATCAAAAGGAACGCGCCAGTATTTCATTTGCAGCCCCTCTATTGGTTTTACAGTAAGAAATCGCCGGAGAAAAAGCGATATCCGGTCATGTTTATGGATGTTCAACTCAGCCAATTTCAAAACACTCACATTGACCGACTTTGTACTGCACTTATACTCCGTAGTGTGTCGGGGAGCAGCTTTGAAAATGGCTCAACTCAGCCAATTTCAAAATCCTTATATTGCCCGACCTTTGTGCTGCACGATTACTCCGCAGTGCATCGGGGAGCAGTTTTGAAAATGGCTCAACTGCGGCGGATTATATGTTGAATACCAGCAGGAGAACCGGCAGACTATACACGATGGCGGTGGGTATATCAAGCTATTTATTGGTGTGTCATGAGGCAATATTTAAGAAACCCCCTCGAATTTTGATGAGGTTTCTCAAAAATGGGTGGATTGTATAATTCGGCGTAACTCGAAGTCGTTGAAAAAATCGGCGGGCTTTCTTCCCTCTTTTCTTGCTCTTAATCTCTTCGTAAATATAGATCAAGATTAAGAGCAAGATTAAGAGCAAGATTTATGCAGGAGAGGGCAACAGGTTTTATTTCTTCCCGTAATCATATACGCCTTTGCCCGTCTTTTTGCCAAGGTTGCCTGCCCTGACAAGTTTCGTCAGCAGCGGTGCGGGCCGGTATTTATCCCCCAGTTCCTTATGCAGCCCTTCCATTATCCTCAGAAGCGTATCCAGCCCGATAAGGTCCGAAAGGGCAAGCGGACCGATGGGTTGATTGCATCCCAGGACCATGCCCTTGTCGAGATCCTCCGCACTGGCGACTCCGGTTTCCAGAGCGAAGAACGCCTCATTGAGCATGGGGCACAAAATCCTGTTGACGGCAAAGGCCGGGGCTTCGTTGACGACGATGACCTCCTTGCCCAGGGTTTCTCCCCATTTCTTAGCGATGGCAAGGGTTTCGTCCGTTGTCTCATACCCTTTGATGATCTCGAGAAGACGCATGACCGGCACCGGGTTGAAGAAATGGGTGCCGATGAACCGGTCCGGCCTTTTGGTGGTGGCGGCCATTTCCGTTATGCTCAGTCCGGATGTATTCGAGAAGAAAAGGCAGTGTGCCGGTACGATCTCTTCAAGTTCGTTGAAGAGTGTTTTCTTGATTTCAAGAACCTCGATCACCACTTCGATGACGACATCCACATCGGCAGCGGCCTCTTTCAAGTCGAGCGTGGGGGTAATTCTGGACAGAATGGCGTCCATATCCGCCTGGGTTTTTCTTCCCTTATCAACATCCCTGGAGAGGTTTTTTCTGATCATGTTCATGCCGCTGTCTATAAAGCGCTGCTCGATGTCACGCATGGTCACTTCATAGCCGGCCTGGGCACAGGTCTGAGCGATCCCGTTTCCCATAAGCCCGGCGCCCAAAACGCATATCTTCTTTATTTCCATAGCATTCCCCTCCTTATCAGGCAGATTATAGGTTTAAAACATACAGTCTAATATTGGCTGTAGCAATTATTCTCCTGTTTCAAAACGGAACGTCTGGTCCGGATCGATGATGGCCAGAATCCGTACAATGCAGCCGTCTCCTTCCATCCATCGCCACGGAAAGGCAGTGAAGAAGCAGCGCTTGCCGGTGACTTTGTCGATGTCGCCACCAACATTCTCGATGCCCGGAATACCGCCCTTACACATGAGAATCTTGTGGGCCGGTTCCCAATCCGGGAAATCCTCCTTGGCATCGCGGCCGGTGAATTCCTTGTATTCATCAATCAGATGGGGCTGTGTGGGGCCAAGACCGTGGTCCACCAGTTTGGTGGCAATGGGGTGGTCGTTGGCCTGGTGGCCGTAGCCCACGCATTTGACCTTTTTGTCCACCAGCCATTGGGCGCCGGCGGCTGTCATACCGCAGCCATAAGCGAAATATTCGTCTGTATCGGCCCATTTGTGATGGAAACCGGTGTTGATCATGACGATATCGCCCTCCTCTATTTTCGGGGTGGCTTTTTCCAGGTCGTCGGGTGTGATCATTCCCCATTTGCCCATGGGGATGGAGACGCAAACACCGGTACCGGCGAGCCGCCACAGGGGGTAATCGGCAATGGTTGGCGTGTTTTCAGTTACATGGAGTGGTGCGTCCATATGGGTGCACCGGTGCATAATGCCTTCCCAGTTGATTTCAAAGATACCGTCCTTGGCATGGAACTTTTTGACGGTCAGGTTGACACTGGGGGTTGACGGCCATTCCGGCGAAAACTGATGGAATGTGTGTGTTAAGTCATATATTTCAAGGCTCATAATATGATTCCATTATCTTTATTTGGGGTTGTCAGTTGCCAGCGTCGACACGAAGATTGCCGCTGGGATCCATCATGGCAATGAACCGCACGGGGCAGGCATCACCGGGTTGCAGTTTCCATGGCGTTGCCGCAAGGGTGACCCGTTTGCCGACAAGGATGTCCACATCGCCGCCCACCTGCTCGATGGTGGGAATATCGGCGCCCAGAAGGACCTTATGGGCGGCATTCCATTCGCCGTGCTCTTTTTTCGGGTCGAGACCGGTTGTTTCGGAGTACTCTTTGGCCAGGCGTCTCATGGTGGGGCCGCCTCGATGGGGCCCCAGGGAAGTTGCCAGGGGGTGGTCGATCTGCTGGGTGTCTACGGCGACCATCTTCACTTTTTTGGAAACCAGCCACTCGGCGGCATCCTTCGTGAGGCCCGGGGACTCTCCGTAATATTCAAGCGCGTCGGAATATTTATGATGCCATCCGGTGACGATGACGACAATATCGCCTTCCTGGACCGCCGGTGTCGCGGCCTCCAGGTCTTTTGCGGTGATTGTTTCATAGCTTGTTTTGGGAATGCCCAGGATAACACCGTTGCCGAAAAAACGATCCGGGGAAACTTCGGAAAGGGGTTTGCCTTTCTGGATCATATGGATGGGGGCGTTCATATGGGTGCCGGTGTGCAGGACCGTGTTGATCCGCCATGCGAGAACGCCGTGTTGTGCGTGCTTGACGGCGCGCACCATCTTTACATCATCCTGCCCCGGGTAGGATGGTACGCCATGGCCCCATTTGTGGCTGAGTTCAACCAGTTGCAACCCTGAGTATGGGTCTTTTACAATTGTCATAAAATTTCTCCTTATTTATCAAGAAGCGGTCGCACCGCCATCAATATATATTGTCTGTCCGTTAACAAAGCCGGCGGCATCGGACGCCAGAAATACCGTGGGACCGGCCATATCCTCGGGCAGTGCCAGGCGTCCCAGCGGAATCTGCTTCTTGTACTTTTCAGCCAGTTCAGGATCGTTCTGGATGTGAATGGTGCCCTGGGTGATGACGAGGGAGGGGCCGATGGCATTGACGCGGATATTGTAGGGCGCCAGTTCGATGGCCAGGGTCTTGGTGATCAGTTCCACGGCGCCTTTGGTGCCGCAATAGGCGGCGTTGCCGCCGGTGTACCCGCGGATGCCGCGTACCGAAGACATATTGATAATGCTGCCCTTGCCTTTTTTCTTCATCAGATTGGCCACTACCTTGCAGGCAATCATGGTGCCCTTAACATTGATGTCGAACATTTTGTCCCAGTTATCCATGGGGAATTCCAGGGCGGCGCATTTCCGGTTAATGCCGAAGGCGTTCACAAGGATGTCGATGGTGCCGTATTTTTCGACAATGGCGTCAACGGCTGCCTGCATGCTCTTTTCGCTGGTAACATCCACCCGGACGGCCATGGTATCGTTGCCGGTCTCGGCTTTCAGCGTGGCGGCACTTTCGTTCAAAACGTCCATGGGCCGCACACCGCCAATCACCACTGTTGCGCCGGCCTGGCTCATGCCCAGGGACAACCCGCTACCGATGCCGCCGGCGCCGCCAATGACAAAAGCGATTTTTCCATCCAATTTGAATTTATCTATCATTATAAATGCCTCCCCAAAAAGTTGCTTATTACTGTTTATGAATAGTTGGTGCTTAAAATTATACGTTTAAGCCGTTTAAGGAGAATCGCACCATCTGGTCTATCAACAGGGTCTTGAAGGTATCGTCATACGCTTTTCCCGTAACAAGCGATATTATGGGTCTTGAATAATTCAGGTACAGAACGATCCCGAAAATGCTCATAATGTCGAATATCAGGTTTCCTTCCGGTCCTTTATATAGAGAAGGTTTCAGAAAGTTATACAGGGTCTCGAAAAGGGGCCTTATGCTCTCATTGGCCGCCAACTCAAACGCCTCGGTGGGGGTGTTCATTTCCCGGATAATCAGTTGCCGATGCCGTCGATGTTCCTCGTCTGACAGCGGGCCAATGAGATACGCACGGGCCAGGGCTGTGACGATCTTGCTGGGTACCGGTTCCTTTTCTCCCTCTAATGATGCTAAAAATGCATCATACATCCGTTTCTCTCTCGGTACCCAGCGGGCGCGGAATACCTCGAGATATAGATTCAGCTTGTTGTTGAAATGGTAATGGACCGATGCCATATTGCATTTCGCGGCTGTCGTGATTTCCCTGATGCTGACGCCATGGAATCCTTTTTCGGCAAAAAGGATTTCTGCGTTTTCCAAAATTCGTTCTTTAGTGCGATTGCTGCCTGCTTCTACCATGGCGACTCCTTTTATAACATATGTTTCAAACGATCGTTTGAAAGTCAAGTTTTTTTTTGTTCTGTCGTTTGTTTTAAACGTTTATTTGAAATCTCGAATAACCTGATTTCAAATTGACTTACACATCAGAAATCCATACAATTCAATCCTGATAGAAAAAACCCAACCTCTGGAGAATCGACTGACAATCTCAACATTTATCCACTCGACAGGAGCTAATCCCATGGCCGAAGATGAAAAAAAAGATACGATTTCCCCAAAAGGACTCTCAAGACGTGATTTTCTGGTAACGGGAGGATCGATTGCCGCCGGCACATTAATGGCCGGGACACAGGCGAGGGCCGACGATGAAAAGATTACCTATCCGGCGTCCAAAGGGTACCTTGTTTATGACAGCAAGAAATGTACGGGGTGTACGACGTGCATGCTGGCCTGTTCACTCACGCATTATGGCGTTCAGAGTTTATCGCGGTCACGCATCCAGATCATGCAGGATTCATGGGGAAAATTCCCGAATGATATTGAAATGGCTTTGTGCAGGCAATGCAAGGTCCCGGTTTGTGTACAGAACTGCCCGGTGGGCGCTGCTTTCATCGATACCGAGAACGGGAATGTGAGAAGAATAGACGGGGATAAATGTATCGGTTGCGGGACCTGCATCAAGATGTGTCCCCAGCAGCCGCACCGTACGGTATGGGTTGAAATTAACGGCAAATATAAATCATCGAAATGCGATTTATGCATAGACACTCCCTACTGGAATGAAAAAGGAGGCCCTGAAGGCAAGCAGGCGTGTGTGGAGGCCTGCCCGGCCCAGGCGATTCGGTTCGTATCCGAAATGCCGGATCAGAAAGAGACGGAAGGATATGATGTAAACCTCAGGAACGATCACTGGTATAACCTGGGGCTGGTGGACAGCAGCGAAGTGGCGCCCAAAGTGAGCCTCGATTGGCCCGGAATGGAAGGAGGTGAGGAATGATGAACGGCGGATACACCGGAAAAATATTGAGAGTCAACCTCTCCACAAAGACGATCAGTCAATTGAATACGGAAAAATATCTGGAATTCGGCGGCGGCCACGGAATGGGGTCCGCCATATTCTTTGATCTGGTGGGGGATCAATTGCCGTTCGAGGCATTTGATCCAAGGAACCTTATTATCATGATGACTTCTCCCTTTTCCGGCACATTCATGCCCGGTTCCGGCAGGTGCGAGGTACAGGGGCTCGGGCCCATGCTGTACCCCGTGGAGTGGTTCGGGCACAGCAATTTTGGCGGGCGGTTTACCGCACAGCTCAAGTTCGCGGGATGGGATGGTATTGTGGTTGAAGGCGCCTCGGATGATCCCGTGTGGATCAATATTATCAATGATGATGTGAAAATCGAGAGCGCCAACGGTATCTGGGGAATGGATACCTGGGATACTCAGCAGGAGATTTCACGGCGTGTCATGCCGGACAAAAACTATAAATGGGGAGAGTGGGCGGAACTGGCACAAAACCAGTTTACGACCCAGATACCGGCGGTCGTATGCTGCGGTCCCGCCGGCGAGAATAAAAGCCGTCTGGGATGCCTGCTGCATGGCCCGGGATCACAGGCGGCTCTGTGCGGTTTCGGCGGCGTGTTCGGATCGAAAAATCTCAAAGCCATCAGCGCCATCGGGTCGGGAGATGTCCCCATTGCCGATCCCCGGGCCTTTATGGATGCAAGGCTGTGGTTCAAGAAATTCCAGTGGGATGTGGACAATCCCAGAGAGGCGGAGAGATTCGGAAAAGGCGGCCCCTATGCATTGATCAGCGGCCGCCCAAGCGGAGGGAATACTCTTAACAAGGATTTTCCGCTGACGCCGGCAAGGGCCGCCGCGTGTGCGTCTTGCCCCAGGGGATGCCGGATGCGTCTGGCAACCGGCGATACCAATGAATCGGTCTGTGCGGGAACGCTGACGGTCCAGGTGGACGGATCGTTAAAATTCACCCGTCAGGGAAGTGACCTGATGCACCGGTATGGTGTCGGACACTGGCAGTTCCAACCGATTTTGAGGTATGTCGATATACTTCACAAAAAGGGAATCCTCGGAAAAGGAAAACAGATCGATACCAATCTTCCTTTAGACATGCCGGGTTCCTTTACCTATGTCGAGGCGCTGATACGACAGATCGCCACCCGTGAAGGGATCGGCGACGACCTTGCGGAGGGCTGTGCCCGGTTTGCCCAGAAAATCGGACGATACGATGAAGACGTCAACAGCGGTGACCTGAACCTGGCCTTCTGGGGATGTGCCATCCATTACGATCCTGTTGTCGAAGCGGAATGGGGATTTTCTTCCATCCTGGGAGAGCGCGATCTGATGCTTCATATGATGGCCAATTATCCGCTCCACTGGATGGCATTGACAGGAGACCCCTATCTCACGGCGGAAGAGGTATCGAAACTGTACACGGACGCCATGGTGCCCTACCAGGGCGACCCCTTTATGATCGATCACAGCGACGGACCCACGGGGATATATTCGGATTCCAAGGTAAAGCAGGTGGCATGGATCAAACATTACGAAAAATTCTGGATCGGCGGCGGCGGTTTCTGCGGCTGGAGATGGCCCATGTGCATTACCAACAATACCGCTGACAGGAGAGGCCCGACACCCGAAGCGGAACCGAGATTCTGGAATGCGGTTACGGGAAACAACCTGACCTTTTCGGATGGTATGGCACTGGGGCGCAAGATATATACCCTTGACAGGTCCATATGGGTGCTCCAGGGAAGACATCGTGACATGGAGGTGTTCCCCGACTATCTCTACGACAAACCGACCGCGGGTGAGATTATGCCCATGTATGTGGACGGCAAATGGAAATACGACACCGGGGCCGGGCGCACGCTGGACCGGAAAAAAATGGAAGATTTCAAAACGAAGTTCTACAAGTTTGAAGGGTATAATCCCGAAAATGGTTGCCCGACACGGGACACTCTCGAGAAGATGAATCTCGGTCGGGTTGCGGATGCACTCGAGAAGAAAGGCCGGCTGGGCTGAAGGAGAAGAGGACGTCGAGGCCAACGGCCAGTTGCGCATCGTGCGCGAAGACGGTGAACTGCTGCCCGGTATCCGGGTCATGCATACGCCGGTGCACACCGAAGGCGGCCTTACGGTTATTGTTGCGACGGGCGCCGGCCGGGCTGTCATCACCGGGTTCTGCGTGATCGAGGAGAATTTCTACCCGCCCAAGGCGATACGGGCCATGGAAATGGATGTGATCCCTCCGGGGACTCCGGTCAATACCTACCGGGCCTACGATATCATGGCACAAGTCAAAGCCATGGCGGATATGCTGATCCCCCTCCACGAACCCCGTTTTGCCGCGGTGGATACCCTTCCGGCTTGAGGGGGTAGCTGCTGAAATTTTAGGAACCATAGATACTTTAGCGTATTGCTACGGTATCCAATTCTCTTTGCATCCTTGTATTTAGTTGTATTATGATGTATTCACTATTAATATAAGGAGGTGCTTTATGAAAACGACAACTATTCGTATCGAAGATGATATGCTGGGCCGTATTGATTGTTTGGCGGATGCGCTGAGCCGCTCACGATCCTGGGTAATCAAAGAGGCCATAGAGAAGTTTTTACACTATGAAGAGTGGTTTGTTCAGGAGGTTAAAGACGGCTTGAAAGAGATAGAACGAGGCGAAATCGCGACAGAGGACGACGTATCCGCCGGCTTCCGCAAGTGGGGTGTAGATGCGAGTTAAATGGACCCGTAAGGCCCTCGAAAACCTGGATAGCGCCGTTGAATATATCGCTGCCGACAAGCCTGCCGCTGCTGTTGGTGTTGCCCAAAAAATATGGAATACCTCACAAATTTTGGCTAAGCAGCCCGGATTGGGACGTCCTGGAAGAGTTCCAGGGACACGCGAACTGATTGTTTCAGGGTTGCCCTATATTTTACCTTACCTCGAAAAGGAAGGGATTTTGTATATTCTAAGGGTGATACATACCTCAATGAAGTGGCCGGAAAAGTTTTAACATTTCTATCACAGTAATGATATTTTTGCTTGCGGTCTGGATTTCTAAAGAATGAATCCATCACATCGCTATTGATCTTGTATATTGTTCCTGCCTGTCAATCCTTTTATATTTACATTGACATTTACATTCCGGATGGTAAAATTGGTCATTGGTCATTGGTCATTGGTCATTGGTCATTGGTCATTTATACGATTCCGATTTCGAAACGTGTCTTAGCAGGAGAAAAAGGGAGTTTCATCATGTCCGAAACGCTCACCGATAAGCAACAGCGGCTTCTTGACTATTACCGGCAGGTGATCGCCCGGGAGGGCAAATCGCCGAGTCTGCGCAGGGCGGCTTCGGATTTGGAAGTGAGTCATGCCGCTGTCGCGCAAGGATTGAGAGTACTGGAAGAGAAGGGGCATGTGAGGCGGGAAGGGCGCTACAGCAGGGCTGTATATCTGCTCAATCGCGTTCAGGAGACGGCGGCTCTCCAAAGGTGGTGTGAAGTGCCTATTATCGGACGGGTGACCGCCGGACTCCCCATGTACGCCCAGCAGGAGTGGGAGGGGAGCATTGTCCTGGACGCCGGGGTATATCGGGGGCGGAATCTGTTCGCGCTTCGTATTAAAGGCGATTCCATGAAAAATGCCGGTATGCTGGATGGGGATCTGGCCGTGTGTGAGCCGCGTCAGTATGCCAAAAACAGGGAGATCGTCGTGGCCTTGATTCGCGGGGAGGAAGCCACGGTCAAGCGGTTCTTTTTACACAAGGATTATATCGAGTTGCGACCGGAAAATCCGGAATACGCCCCCATGCGATATCGTTTTGAAGAGGTGCTTGTTCAGGGTAAGATTGTCGGTATTCACCGGGGACCGGATGTGATGGCGAGGGTGTAGACAGGTTTCAGGTGTCAGGTTTCAGGTGTCAGGAGTGGCGAGTGTAGTAACTGACACCCGACACCTGACACCAGAAATATGGGTCGAGGCTACAATACATGATACGACACCAATATTTATGAACAGAAGCATTAAACCATACATCCAGGTTGGTACCAGCGGCTATTCCTACACCGAATGGGTGGATGCCGGGTTTTATCCGAAAGGTATCAAGTCGGCCCATATGCTGGCCCATTATGCCGGGACATTTTCGGTTACGGAACTGAATTTCACCTGGTACCAGATGCCCAAAGCCCGGATGCTTGAGCGGATGCGGGGCCAAGTGCCGCCGGAATTCCGATTCGCCGTCAAGTTGACCCGGACCATGACCCATGAAGTGGCATCCGGGGAGTGGCGCGGGCAGGTGGCACGGTATCGGGAAGGTATTGCACCGCTGATGCAGTCCCGGCAACTCGTGGCGGTTCTGGTGCAACTGGCGCCTTTTTTTGACCGGAGCCCGACAAATCGCCGGTATCTGGCGGCGCTTATGGACGAATTGGCCGGACTCCCCCTGGCCGTCGAATTCAGACATCGTTCCTGGATGGATGACCGGGTGTTTGCTGAATTGAGGCGTCGAAAGATCACCCTGGTGACAGTGGATGCACCGGATCTGCCCACCCTGTTTCCATTCCTGGACGTTGTGACGAATCCGGATTTGATATACGTGCGTCTCCACGGCCGAAACCTTCAGGGATGGCGTTCCGGCAATATGCAGAAAAAATTTGATTACACCTATAGTGATGCCGAATTCGAGCAATTAAGCGGGACTATCGGGCAAATGGCCGGTGAGGTCCGGAGCGGGGTTGTCTTTTTCAACAACCATGTCCGGGGCCAGGCTGTGGAGAATGGACTTCGATTTAAAGAGAAGTGCCTGTAATGAATTAATCAGGCGGCGGCCCGCGCTTCGGGCATAACACTGCCGGTGTGATTGGTTGTTTCAATTTCACCGTATTTTCGTACGTCAAGAATCTGGCCTGTCATATCGCCTTCCACGCTGGCTTGATATGCCTTTGCGGTTTCCTCCGGCGACATGGTTCCCACTGTATTCATCCCCATTTTTTTTGCAGTGATATTGATGAGAATAGGGCTGACGGCATTGATTCGAACACCATTTGTCACATCCAGGGCCGCGGCGCGGACAAAGCCCTCGATCGCGGCATCCACCATGGCGGTTGGCGCCGTTCCCGGCCAGGGTTCGCGTGCAAAGATACCGGCCGTCAATGTGATTGAACCCTTCGGATTAATATGTCGCAGCGCGATGCGGACAAGGTTTACCTGACCCATCAGTTTGCCGTAAAGGCCGGACAGGTAGTCGTTGTCGCTCGCTTCATTGATATTTCCGAACCGGCATGTGCCTGCGGTACAAATGAGCCCGTCAAACGACCCGATTTTTTTTAACAGCCTTCCAATGGAGGCATCGTATGCCAGGTCTACGGTGTGATTGCCGCGTTTTTTCCCGACGCAAACGACTTGATTTTCCTTCATCATGAGATTTGAAACCGCCTGGCCGATTGTTCCCGTGCCGCCTATAATAACGATTTTTTTCATTCCCCCCCCCTCATTCCGTCAAAATTTCTTCCGGACACAAATGCCGTCCAAGTAATGGCTATAAAAGCAATTTTCATACCAGGAACTTTTTCCGGCCGGGTCGCTGCCGATCCGGAGTGTGTGCCGGCGGCTGGAATGCAGTTATATCGATTGGTTACGGCATTTCAGCAGTGTGTGTGGGGGGATATCTCTGAATTCTTCTCCGGTTTGTGGCCAGCTTCTCCCGGCTGTTTGGGTGTGCACATTAGTGCCCAACACGGCGCCGGTTCGTATGATTTCAGGGTGCTTATTTTCGGTGCAATGCCTTGACATCAACGTGACAATTGTATACTCCATAATAGCTTGAAATTTAAAATAAATATATAAAAGGGGGCATTCAAAATGTCCAGGCCGAACATAATACTGACCGGATTCATGGCGACTGGAAAAACGGTCACCGGAAAAATGCTGGCAGACCGGTTGGGATATGAGTTTCTCGATACCGATGACCTGATTGTCAAACGCAGCGGGATGTCGATCGCCGAGATATTTGATAAAAAAGGGGAAGCTGATTTTCGCCGGATGGAAAGGGAGTTGGCGCGGGAGTTGGGAGATAAGGAGGGACTGGTCGTTTCCACCGGGGGAGGATTAATGATGGACCCGGTTAATGCGGCGGCATTGAGTCGCCGAGGGAGGGTTTTTTGTCTGGTGGCGACGCCCGAGGAAATTTTCGACCGTGTTTCAAACGATAAACATTCCATCCGCCCGTTGCTGAATGTGGAAGACCCCATGCGCCATATAAGGGAGATTCTGAAACAG
Organism: Desulfobacterales bacterium; assembly: GCA_963677545.2. GTDB lineage: Bacteria > Desulfobacterota > Desulfobacteria > Desulfobacterales > JAFDDL01 > JBECKW01. Next base: position 138,376 of record CAXXKH010000018.1, read on the forward strand.
CGGGCAGGGGGGTATGGTCGCTTTCAGCAGATTATTACCTCCGGAAGAACTCCGGAGGAAGTGGCGTGTCATTTGCTCGATATCTTTCAAACCGACCCCGAAACCTGATACCTGACACCTGAAACCTGAAGCCTCTTTACACCGGCCCGTGCTAAGTGTTCGGGTAGTTTTCCATCACCCTTTTCATACGCCCCGGCAAGTGCCGCCTAAGGATTTTTTCCAGAAAGCCTACGGCTTCGCACACCGTCTTTATATCAATTCCCGTCCTGACGCCCATTGTTTCAAACAGGTTCACGACATCCTCCGCGGCTACGTTTCCGGCGGCGCCCTTTACAAACGGGCAGCCGCCCAATCCGCCGGCACATACGTCGAAGGAGCGGATGCCTGTTTCATAACCACTGAACAGGTTGGCCAATCCCAGGCCGCGAGTGTCGTGCAGGTGAAGGGAGAGGGCTACATGGGGGAGTTCCCGCTTCAGGGCGGTTACCATTTTGCGGATAGCCTGGGGGGTTGCCATGCCTGTCGTATCGGCAAGGTTGATTTCCTCCGCGCCGGATTCGGCCAATTTCCCGGCTGCCCGCAAAACAGCCGACTCGGTAATTTCCCCTTCGTAAACACATCCAAACACACATTGCAGGCCGGCACGTGCCTGAATTCCCGATTGGAGCGCCGGTAGAATCAGGCGGCTCATGGATGCCAGGGCCTCTGCGGCCGGTTTCCCGGTATTTTTTCGGCTGTGTGCATCACTGACGGAAACCGACATGCTCACGTGGGGAATGCCGCGGGAGATTGCCCGCTCAAGCCCCTTCTCATTGAGGATCAAAGCAGAGAGAACCGTATCTGTCTCCTTGCCGATAGCCTGTATGAGAGATTCCGTATCCGCCATCTGGGGAACGGTCTCGGGGTGTACGAAAGAGCCTACCTGTATTCTGGGTATTCCCGCCTTTTTCAGAATTCGGTATAAAGCAAGTTTTTCTTCCAGGCTGAATATCCGGGATTCCATCTGCAATCCGTCCCGCAGGGACTCATCCTCTATAAAAACGTCATGGTGGTAAGATGTGGTTGGCATGGCTTCAACTCAGTTTTGAATCCGGTAGACATCATCAACGATGGAGATATATATAGAAATGCGATTATAAGTGCAACTATATGGGAGTCGATTTCAATGCCAGGTGCAAATACGATTACCCCGATTGTTCAGCAACCTATGCTTGACAACATATCCTAATTCTGAAATGAATATCTCATAAACGTTTAGTCTTTCGTCGTATTAGCACCTTTCTCTCGATTCACAATTTTATGCCATTCTAAACAGGAGGGCCATTCTCCATGACAGATGTCTTAGACAAATTCGGCGACTGGATAAAAGAGGGATTTTTTATTTATAAAAACAACCTGGGAGTTCTCATTCTCTCCTCGCTCATTGCCGTTCTTCTGACGGTAGTTACGCTGGGGATTCTGAGCGGCCCGATGATTGCCGGGTTGATCATGATTGTCATCAGGCTGCGGGACGGGAAACAGCCGCCACCGGTGGTGAAGGATGTTTTTGATGGGTTCCGGTTTTTTCTTCCCACTTTTCTTTTCATCCTGGTGTGGTTCGTACTCATTTTCGTGGCGTGTGTGATCCTGTCGTTTATCCCCTGCATCGGGACCCTGTTAAGTGTATGCCTCAGTGTGGCGGCAAACGCATTTCTGATGTTCGGGCTTTTCCTGATCGTGGAACGGAATATGGATTTCTGGTCGGCATCGATGGCCAGTATCGAGAAGGTCAAACCCGCTTTCTTCCCTTTCCTGGGTCTGGCCCTCGTGGCCGGTATTATCGGTCAGATCGGCGCGATAGCGTGCGGTATCGGTGTCATTGTTACGATGCCTATAAACTACACCATTCTTGCCGTTACATACAGGGATGTGTTTGGCAGTGACGGGGCGTCTTCCTGATAAAACCCGGGGACTTTACTCCTGGATCTCATGGAGGCGTCCCCGGTCCTATTGGGATGTAATCGTGTATCATCTTCCACTTGCCGTTATTTCGGGAAGCGCTCTATTATTGCCATACGTGACAACGCCCCAGGGCCTGCCGCTTATTCCCTGCACGTTCCTTCGCGTGACGGGAATTCCGTGCCCTTTTTGCGGATTTACCCGCTCTTTCTGGGCTGTCGCCGCGGGGGAGTGGGGAACGGCTCTGATCAATTGTCCCCTGGTTTTCGGGCTTTATCTCTTTACGGTTGTCCTGTTTGTCTGGAACGCCTCTGCGCTGATATCCGGTATGGTTCTTCTTCCCGGCCCTCTGTTTCGTTCGACCCCGGCACGCCGCCGAAAAATTGTGTGCCTGGTCTGCGGGCTTTTTCTCCTGAACTGGGCGTATCGGCTGGTCATGGGGTTGAAATAGGGTGACATTGAAGCCGATTTTTAATATACTGTTTGAAAATGGCTCATTGGTTACTGATAAAGGAGAATCGGCATGGACGGACCGTTTGCAGTCAAAGATTGCACATTGTTGGCCATCGCCACGGGAATAAAAGCGCAGAACCTGCTGGAACTGCGAAATCGCCTGGAGTCGATCTCAACGGATTGCATCTACTACCATTTTTGGGGCGGGTTGCTTCATTCCAAATTCGACAATCCGGAATATCAGAATGATTTTGCCTCCTGGGCGAACACCGGATTGCACGACGGCGGCCTGGCCGAAAGGCTTGGGATCATTGACCCGACGGACTGTGATGACCTGGAAGATCTTCGTTATGAGCTGCTGGATGTCATCGACGAACGTCTCGACGAAACCGAGATGGTCCCCTGGGCCAAATCCGGCCATCATTTTCATTTTATCCATTCACAAATTGTGGTTGTCGACACGCTGAAACGGATCAATCGGCCCGAGGAAATGCGCGTGTTGATCCCGCATCTTTCCGTGAGCAGTATTTTTTACCATTTTATCGACGCACGGCGCCGATCCCAGAGGGCTGTGGACGATTTCACACTATGGCTCGAATCGGCCGGGGACAAATACAGGGGCGTAATAGAGGCGTTGAAGCGCATCGATCCTTATTTTTCGTCTCTTGTGGAACTGCGTACGCAGATTGCGGAAGTGTTCTCGGAACGAATGAAGGAAGCGAGGGCCCATGAACGGTAATCCGAATCTTGACCAGTATGCGGCCGTTGTCGGAGAAGATGTGATCGAGCAGTTGCGCCGTCTTGCCGGGCCGCTTTCCGGAATGAAAGTCGTCCACGTCAACTCAACCAAGGAAGGCGGGGGAGTCGCGGAAATTCTTCACAGGATGATTCCCCTGAAGCGGGAACTGGGAATAGACGCGTCCTGGGAGGTGATTACCGGGAACAGCGCATTCTATGAATGCACCAAGGGATTTCACAATGCCATCCAGGGAAACATGGTCCGGATTCCCCAGGAGCTGCTTGACCAGTATGAACGAACAAATGCTGAAAACGCCGAGAAGCTGAGAGATCGCCTCGAGAATGCGGACCTGGTGTTTATTCACGATCCCCAACCCGCGCCCCTGCTGGGGTACATGCGGAAAAGACGGGGGCCGTGGATATGGCGATGCCATATCGATGTCAGCCGGCCGTATCGTCCGGTGTGGAAATACCTTCGGAAGTTTGTGCTCGATTACAATGCGAGTATATGGTCCCTGGCTGATTTCGCCCAGCCCATGCCGCATCCGACCTATCTTATTCCGCCCAGCATCGACCCGTTAAGCCTCAAAAACATGGATCTTCCCGGGGAGGAACTCGACGGGATTGCGGAAGAATTCAGCCTTGACCGAAATCGTCCCATTGTAACCCAGGTGTCCCGTTTCGACCGGTTCAAGGATCCGCTCGGTGTAATCGAAGCTTACAAACTGGCCCAGAAATTTCTGCCCATTCAACTGGTGCTTGCGGGCGGCGGCGCGACGGACGATCCGGAGGGGAGGGCCGTATTCGATGAAGTGGAGGCCGCGGCCAAGGACGATCCGGATATTCACCTGTTACTGCTACCCCCGGATGCACACCGCACGATCAATGCACTCCAGCGTATATCGGACATTGTCATGCAGAAATCGATCCGGGAAGGATTCGGCCTCACCGTCACCGAAGCGATGTGGAAGGGCAAGCCGGTGATCGGGGGGGATACGGGCGGAATCCGCCTCCAGGTAATCAATTATCATACCGGATTTCTGGTCAATTCACCGGAAGGGGGCGCGCTGCGCATACGATACCTCCTTCACTATAAAGACAGAATGCGGGAGATGGGGCGCAAGGCCCGGCAGTTCGTGCTGGAAAATTTCCTGCTGACCCGGCATTTAAGAGAATATCTGACAATGATGATCGCACTGACCCGCGCTGACTCCGATCGTATCGAGATCCCGTTCTAGGGAAACGGAGCGTGTGGCGATGCAAGTCAAGGGAATCCCTCATCTTTGGACGAATCTGAAAAACACCCACAGCAGATTCCTTGCCATTGATTACGACGGGACGCTGGCGCCTTTCCGAATCGAGCGTATGGAAGCCTTTCCGGTAGAGGGGGCAAGATCCGCGCTTGAACGCATTTCGAATCTGCCGGCGACAAGCGCTGCAGTGATTTCAGGTCGCCCGGTTCATGAAGTAGGGACCCTTCTTGGACTGGAAAACATTACGATCATAGGCGCACACGGATGGGAAGAGAAGAAGCCGGGACGACCCGTGCGTCCGCGTCCGCTTTCACCGGTTCAGGCAACGGGATTGGCGCATGCGAAACGGGAGGCGGCACTCTTCTGCGATCCTGAAAAGATCGAATCGAAGGCGGCAAGTGTCGCGATCCACACCCGGGGGCTGGATGCGGCGTCCGCTGAAAAGATAAAATCGGAAATAAAAAAGGTCTGGTCGGAACTTGAAGCCGATAATAATCTGGAGGTCCGGCTGTTTAACGGCGGAATCGAGTTGCGCGCCATCGGGTGGGACAAGGGCAGGGCATTGGAAACGCTGATGGAGGAAAGTCATCCCGGGACATATTTTATCTATATCGGTGATGACCAGACCGATGAGGACGCTTTCAGAGCGGTCCGGGGCAGGGGAACGGGTATTCGCGTCGGACCGGAAGATTCACAAAGCCATGCAACGGGGTATCTGAAGGACTGCGGGGCGGTGGCGGCATTTCTGGATTTCTGGCTTGAAACGTTTGGCTGAAAAATTAGGGAAGGAGTCTGATGTCCAAATTAGCGATTGTTTCCAACAGGCTTCCCGTAGTGGCATACAAGGATGAGGAGGGGAAATGGCAGTTCAAACCCGGTTCCGGGGGGCTGGTCAGATCGCTCAGTCCTGTTTTGCGAGACCGGGGCGGTATATGGATCGGGTGGCTGGGCTCGGAAGGAGCTACGGAACGTCGGAAATCGATTCGAAAGGGAGAAGAAGAGTCCGGATATTCCCTTTGCCCGGTAAATCTCACCCATGAGGAAATCGAGAAGTATTATTACGGCTTTTCAAATGAAATACTCTGGCCGCTTTTTCATGATCTCGTATCGCGGTGTAATTTCAATCCGACCTATTGGTATATATACCGGCAGGTGAACCGCAAATTTGCCAAACAGATCGCCGCGAATACCGATGCCGGTGATTATGTATGGGTTCAGGATTATCACCTGGTGCTTGTGGCGGAAGAACTCAAGCGACTCAGTGTGGAAAGAAAGACCGGTTTTTTTCTCCATGTGCCTTTCCCGCCGCTGGATATCTTCTTGAAATTGCCCTGGCGATCCGAAGTTCTTCACGGACTGCTAGAATATGATTTGATCGGATTCCAAACAATGAGAGACAGGCGGAATTTCATTCAATGTCTCAGAACCCTGTATCCCGCCGTGCGCATGTCCGGAAAGGGGCATGTGAGCGAAGCGATAATCGGTGACCGGACCATCCGGATCGGCGCTTTTCCTATCAGCATCGATTACAATGATTTCGAAACACAGGCAAAAAGCGAAGAGGTTGCGAAACAGGCCTGGATCGTTCACGCGAACCTGCCGGAAAGGAACCTGATTATCGGAATAGACCGGTTGGATTATACCAAAGGTATTCCGAATCGGCTTTACGCCCTGGATCGTGCACTCCAGACATACCCGGCGCTAAAACGCAAAATCACGCTGGTTCAGATCGTGGTGCCCAGCAGGACGGAGGTTCCCGAGTACCAGGAATTGCGCCGGGAGATCGAGGAGCTGGTGGGGAGGATCAACGGCAGATATACGGAAGTCGGCTGGGCGCCGATCAACTATCAATTCAGGTCACTGACACGGACCCAACTACTCGCTTACTACCGCACCTGCGAAATGGCATTGGTCACGCCCCTGAAAGACGGTATGAATCTGGTGTCCAAGGAATACTGCACCTGCAATATCGAGGAGAACGGTGTGTTGATCCTGAGCGAGTTTGCCGGGGCGGCCGCCCAGTTCCAGAAGTATGCGTTGATGGTAAATCCATATGATATAGACGGTATGGCGGATGCGATCTTTCGTGCCTATAATATGGGGTATGAAGAGAGAAAAGAACGGATGAGCCGTTTGAGACGGCTGGTGCAGAGACACAATATTGTCAGGTGGGTCAATTCATTTTTAAAAGCGGGGATATCACGGGACTTGAGCGATTTCCCCCCGATTGACTATTATGTGCCTTCAATCGATTAACAAATGAACGTCGAACATCGAACACCCAACGTCCAACATCGAATGTGGAAATCGATTCGCTCCATCGTTGACAATAGAAAACAGAAATCAAACAATCGAATGACCCCTGTTCTAGAGTAAGAAACAGATCGGTGGCTATTATGTGTTGGTTGTCTCTTTTAATTCGACGTTGGATGTTGGACGTTGGATGTTGGACGTTCATCTTCTTTGCAGTCCTTTTGCTACTGTCTGAAACCAGGCTGTTTTGCCCTGAGCTATATGGCTCTGACGCACAGCCATTTCCTTCTCCCATTGTCGATATCGATGCCAATCTCAAACAGCTCCTCGCGGAAGAAGATACGAACAACGACCGGAAGATCACGGTCGATGATGCCGGTCCGGAGGATAACGGCCGGGGCGACAGGCGCTTTTGGCTGGCCGCGCGGGATGGCAAGACCTACGAAGTATCCGGCACATATCATTTGGCCAACCTTCTACAGGAACTGAAAATCGCCCAGGAAACGGGACAGAGCCGCATCAATTACGAAAGAATATTTGAAAACCCGGTCCGGCGGACTTCGCGTCTGATTCGCGAAACATATTGGGACGGTCTGACGCGCAGGATCGATGGCACCAATCTGAAAAAGATCCTGAGCGACGACAAGTACGCTTCCGCCGGAAACCATTTCCTGTATGTCCCGGCCACGGATTCGGCCGCCTTTGATTATTTCGCAAAAGTGGCGGAACAGCAACCGGACCTGAAACTCAGGGTAGTACGTTTGCCGGAGAAGATCACCCCCGATTACGTTGCAGAAGAGCTGGCCGGCGGACACGGGCTGTTGACCCTCAAGCTCATTCCGGAAAAGAATGGGACCTATTCCGGGATGCCGTTCGTTGTCCCCGGCGGGCGCTTCAACGAGATGTACGGATGGGACAGCTATTTCGAAGCACTGGGCCTGATCCGGGACGAGTATGTCGGGCTTGCAAGAGCCATGGTGGACAACTTTGTTTACGAGATCGGGCATTATGGAAAAATCCTGAATGCAAATCGAACCTACTATCTCACACGGTCCCAACCGCCGTTTCTGACCTCTATGGCACTCGCGGTGTATGCCCGGCTTCCGAAAGACGATATATCGAAGCGATGGCTTGAAAATGTCTTTCGTGCCGCGATCAAAGAGTATTATGACGTATGGATGAATGCGGATCACTTGACGGAAATCGGGTTGAGCCGCTATTTCGGCAGCGGCAAAGGCCCTCCACCTGAAGTGGAACCCGGGCATTTCAACGCGATATTTCAACAATACGCCGATGCCCACGGTATGGATCCGAAAATCTTCGAGGAGAAATATCGGGCGGGTGAAATCCAGTCCCCGGCACTGGACGGGTTTTTTGTCCACGACCGTGCCGTTCGTGAATCCGGGCACGATACGACTTATCGCTGGAACTGGGATGGAGACCGGTGTGCCGATTTCGTAACCGTGGATCTCAATTCCCTTCTTTATAAAATCGAAACCGATATCGCCGGGGCAATCGATAAAGAGTTCGGCGGGACGTTGAGACTGTCGAATGGTAAAACCGAAAAGGGGGCGACCTGGAAGGCGCGCGCGGAAGAAAGAAAACGGTTGATGATCGAATACCTGTGGGATGAAGAACAGGGCATGTTTTTCGATTACGACTATCGGGTCAAAAAATCGCGTCATTCCTATGTGAGCGCAACCGCTTTCTATCCGCTCTGGGCGGGGCTGGCAACCCCCGACCAGGTATCGTCGATCGTCCGCCATGCATTGCCGGAACTGGAAATGCCGGGTGGCATTGCCGCTTCATCGAAAAAATCCCTGGAGAGTGTCCGGAATCGCCGATCGGAACGTCAGTGGGATTACCCCAACGGTTGGGCCCCGCACCAGATGCTCGCATGGCAGGGGCTAATCAATTACGGATATGATTCGATTACTCAGCGGTTGATATATCGGTGGCTCTATACGATCACGCGGAATGCCGCGGATTATAACGGCACCATTCCTGAAAAACTGGATGTCGTGAAAAGATCCCACCAGGTTTTCGCGGAATACGGGAACGTCGGAACGAAGTTCAGCTACATTACACGCGAAGGATTCGGCTGGATGAATGCTTCCTACCAGGTCGGACTCGATCTGCTGCCCGGGGATTTGCATGACTCTCTTGAGCGCCTTATCCCACCTGAATGGATTTTCGATTAACGGCGAAGGGGTTTAGACCCTGTCCCGGCACTCGTACTGAGAAAATGCCTGGGAATTCTGCAGTGGTTTTTGGCCAATCTCCAGAGCACATATCCACCGAACCCGGCGCAGATGTTCATGCTTCCCAGCACAAATACCCGATCACTCCAGTCGAGCGAAATAAACAGCATTCCCATGCTTCCACACGCTATGAAAACGCTGTTGATGACGGAAGATGCCGAACCGATGTCCTTGTCCTGCTGTTCCAGAAGCAGACTGTTGGCCGGGGGACCGCTCGTTGAGGAGGCAATAAAAGAGATAGCGATGGCGGCGGCGAATAACGCGGGATGCAATCCTCCGATGGATATGATGAGAATACCGCCAAGCCCGAGCATTACGAAGCTGGAAGATATAATAGAGAGCGCCCGGACATATCGTGTTATAAACAGATACAAGGGGCCGCCGATCGCGAAGCACATCGCGGTACAGCCGAAATAGATGCTGTAGATTTCCTCGCTCAATCCAAATTTTTTAATAAAAATATAAGAAGAGATACTGATATAACTCATACCGACAAACATCCTCAAACCAAAAATCAACACCAGTTTGGTAAACTGGAAGTTCCGCAGGACCGTGAAAAGTTTGAGGGTGGTTCTGGGTATGCTCAGCTGTGTCGGTTCTTTATTGGTCTCTTTGAAAAAAAGAACGAATACGAAGGAGAAGCACCCCACCAGGGCTAAAAGGACGAATGACCCTCGCCATGAAACCAGTCGCAGGATTTGCGCGCCGATGGTAGGCGCTATAATCGGTCCGACGCCGCCTACGATCGCAACCATGGCGATGGCTTTCTCCCTCGCTCTTCCGGGGAATGCATCCTTGATGATGGCCAGGGTTACCGCGGTGGAGGCGCCGGCGCCGATCGCCTGTAGAATTCGAGCCGCGATCAACTGGTAAACACTGCCGCTGATGACGCAGAGAACACTCGCGATCGTATATATGGGCAGGGTGGCCAGCAGGACTTTTTTTCGGCCGTATTTATCCGACATGGGACCCCAGAACAGGGCACTGATACTCAAGAACACAAAAAAAAGCACCAGTGTCAGATTGACCAGCGCCACCGGCGCCCCCAACTGATCGCTCATTGTCGGCAGCGCCGGCATGTAGAGGTCGGTTGACAATGCTGGGAATGAGGTCAGCAGTGCAATGAACAGAATGAGTGATCTGTTTGATAATTGCCCGGTATCGCGATCCGGGGCAATGGATTGTGCGGTTGATATATTTTTCATTTCAGGTATCCCAAATCCAGTTAATTGCTTGCGTCCAGATATCAGATCCTTAACTGAATTTGGCGCAGACGGCTATCCAATGAAAAGCCGGTAACCAATCATAATAACCTTGATTGTTGATAAAGTCAACAAATTCGTGACGACCGATGCCACAATTATCGTCTGAAGCTTGACAACCCATCGCAGTTCTGACATGAATTTCGGCTAAAGAAGCAACTCCCCTTCATTTTACCCTAAAGACAAATGAGTCACCCTTGAACCGTTTTCACCACTATATGCCGGAGGACGAAAAATGAAGACCCTGTTTAAACTCTTTTTCCTGAATTGCCTGTTGTTGTGTTTCCTGCCTGTTTCGAGTGTTTTCGCAAAGCAAAACAATTGCGAAGATCTTATGCGGTTCAACATGGAAGGTTTCAACATTACTATTAATAAGGCTGCTGCAATCCCGGAAGGGAAGCTTAAGCCCTCTGCCTTCGGGTCGCCTGCGTATGATGGGGTAATACCCGGGTATTGCCGTGTAGACGGTGAAATCGACAAGCGCATAGGATACGAAGGCAAACCTTACGCCATAGGATTTGCACTTGCCCTACCCGAAAACTGGAACGGGCGATTCATGTTCCAGGGAGGGGGAGGGCTCAATGGGAACGTTGCCGACCCCATCGGTAATCAGGGCGGTGGTATTCCGGCACTGGCAAGGGGGTTTGCGGTCATCACTTCCGATACGGGACATAAAAGCTCCGGGAGGGGTTTTGACGGCGCCTTTATGGCAGACCAGGAAGCATATATGAACTTCCTGTATAAAGCCATCGGAAAGGTAACGGTAGTCGGTAAGAAGATAGTAACAGAATATTACTCGAAGCCGGTCGAATATTCCTATTATGTGGGCTGTTCCACCGGCGGCCGGGAAGCGATGATCATGTCCCAGCGGTATCCGGACTACTATGACGGCATCGTTTCCGGAGCACCCGCCATGAGAACCAATTATTCAAATCTCGGCACAAAATGGATGCAGGTCTCCCTCAACCAGGCGGCGCCTCATGACCAGAACGGTGATCCTGTCCCCGGAGGGGGGCTTCCGGAAAAAGATCTGAATCTGCTTGTGGATTCATTCCTCGGAGCCTGTGACGGTAAAGACGGTGTCGAAGACGGTATGGTTTTCAATATCGAGGGGTGTGATTTCGATCCCGCGGATCTTACATGCCGGGGTGCAAAAACGGACGGTTGTTTGACTGAAAAACAGGTAAAGGCAGTTAAACAGGGGCTGGCGGGGCCTGTCACATCCTGCGGAAACCAGGTGTATTCACCGTTTTTAATCGATACCGGTGTGAACGCCAAAGACTTTATCCCGGGGCTCATGGTGATGACCAACAGTGCGCTGGGGCCGCCGACAAAAGAGACCGAAATGGATGTGGACAGGGAATATATTGAAAAAACCGATGGCGCGGCGGCGGCCGGAAATACCTTTCTATGGACAAACCTGAGCACTTTTTCAGGACATGGGGGAAAACTTATTTTTTATCACGGCGCAAGCGATCCATGGTTTTCAGCGCTTGATACCGTCGATTACTATAAACGGCTCATAAGGGATAACGGTGGATACGAAAAAGTCTCGGAATGGAGCAGGCTTTTCCTTGTGCCGGGAATGGGACATTGCAGTGGAGGCGAAACAACCGTTGATATGTTCGATATGCTCAGTGCTATTGTAAACTGGGTGGAGAAAGGAACCGCCCCTGAAAGGATCACCGCTTCCGGTAGAAATCTGCCGGGGCTGAGCCGGCCCCTCTGCCCCTACCCGGAATATCCTCATTATACCGGCAGGGGAGACAGCAAAGACGCTAACAACTTCGAATGCAGGGAGATGCCATGAAACGAGAAATCGATCATATCAGTGATTCAATGCTTCAACAACCGGTCAGCCGTCGGTCACTGTTCCGCGCGATGGCATTTACCGCGGGCGGGCTTGCGGTGGGATTTTCCCCCGGATGTCAAAAAGAACCCGAAAACACCATCCCGCCGGTGGTGGAACCCCTTGTGGAAACCGGTTACGGAAAGGTGCGCGGTTATATCAATAAAGGGATATATACCTTTCGCGGCGTACGCTACGGCGCTTCCACGGGCGGCACGAATCGTTTCATGCCTCCCAAGCCGCCGGCGCCTTGGACGGAAATCCGGGACGCCTCTTCCTATGGGTACCGGGCACCCCAGACCAACCCGGCCCTGCGGGGCGGTATGTCCCCGGATACCGAAATCGGCCGGATATTGCTTGCCTCGGACGGCTTTCGGGTTCCGACTCCCGAAAGTGAAGACTGCCTGTTTCTGAATCTTTGGACGCCAACCCTCGATTCCGGGGAGAAGCGACCGGTAATGGTATGGCTGCATGGCGGCGGATTTTCCCAGGGATCGTCTTCAGACCTTCTTTACGACGGAACCAACTTGGCTCGCCGGGGTGCGGTCCTGGTCGGCGTCAATCACAGACTGAACGTGTTCGGATACACCCATTTCGGAGATATCGGCGGACGGGAATATGCCCATTCCGGTAACGCCGGGCAACTGGACATTATTTTCGCCCTGGAGTGGGTGCGGGACAACATTGAACGGTTCGGCGGCGATCCGAACAGGGTGATGATTTTCGGGGAATCGGGAGGCGGCGCAAAGGTCTCCATGCTGCTGGCCAGTCCTCCCGCGAAGGGCCTTTTTCATGCCGCCGTGATCGAGAGCGGACCGGGCATCAAGGTGGAGGAGCGGGAACCGGCAACCCGGACAGCCGAGCTTCTGCTGGAGGAACTGGGGATCAAACCCGAAGACCTGCCCGAAATACAGAAACTGCCGACGGATAAAATTCTATCCGCGCATTTCGCCGTCAACGCCAAAATGGCCGCGCAGGGCGGGAGAGGGTTCCGGCCGGTGCTCGACCCTGAAGTTCTCCCGGCCCACCCCTTTTATCCCACGGCATCCGCGGTGTCCGAGAATGTGCCGGTCATGGTGGGCTGGAACAAAACAGAGGCCACGGTCTTCTCCCTGGGTCAGGAAGAACTCTGGTCCCTGGATGAAGCGGGGATGCGGAGCCGGGTCGAGAAACTTGCGGGCGCCGATACGGACACGCTCATCGAACTGTACCGCAAAGAGTATCCCGGGATGTCTCCCTCCGCAATTTACTTTCACATCGCCAGCTATTCAATGATGGGATCCGGTTCGGTTGCCATAGCCGAGCGGAAAACGGCCCTGGGCATGGCGCCGGCCTACCTCTACCGGTTCGACTGGGAAACCCCGGTCCTGGGCGGAAAGCTCATCTCTCCCCACGGCCTGGAGATGCCTTTCGTCTTCGATAACATCGAAGGCGGCGGTGTCGGGCTGACGGGCGGCGGAGAAGAAGCACAACATCTGGCGGCCAAACTGAGCGAAACATGGATTGCCTTTGCCGCGACCGGAAATCCCAACACCCCGAAGAGCGGTCTTCCCCACTGGGAGCCCTATGATACTGAAAAGCGGCCCGTGTTGATATTGGACAACGAAAGCAGGGTGGCACTTGATCCGCTTAAGGAGCAACGCCTTATTTTTGAAAAATCCGGCATGACTCCATAAGCTTAAGGTCACACTCATTACACATGAGCTATAAAATTTCTGATAGTGGTATCACAACATCAGCACCTGGAAGGTTCGCCACAACATATTGATCATGAGATTATCTCTTCGAAAGAAGGTCAGGCTGGTGGTATATGTTATCACTAAACGGGGAATATAGGGGATAGCCTGCTGAAAAAGTGGCTGCCACAGCCAAGGCCCAAGAGGGAGAAGCATGAACCTACGTGTTCTATCATATAATATTCACCGGGCCATCGGGCTTGACCGCCGTTTCCGTCCTCAACGCATTGCCACGATACTGGCACACCATGACGCCGATATCGTCCTGCTGCAGGAAGTGGATGTAGGGGTGCCCCGCTCCCGGGGGTTGGACCTGGCCCAGGAATTGGCCGACCGTCTCGGGTATCCACATCATGCGGTGGGGCTTAATGTGAAGCTGCGTGAGGGGATGTACGGGAACGCTACCTTGAGCCGATATCCCATTGTTAACGAACGGAATATCGATCTAACCATTGAATCCGGTAAGGCCCGGGGTTGTTTGTATACCGGCATCGCTCTGCCCGCAAAAAACATGGGGCATGCGGAAATCGCGGTCTTTAATCTTCATCTTGGGTTGTCTTTTAAGGAAAGGCCTCGCCAAATCGGCATGCTGGTGCGCTCCGACGAGTTCCGTGCCCTTGGCTTGCAGGATTCCTGCCTGGTAGGCGGTGACCTGAATGACTGGCAGACGCGCCTGGCGCCCATCTTTACCGAGATATTGGAATTTGAATGCGCCACCAACCACGGCTGGGGGTATCAGAAATCCTTTCTTACTTATCCTTCCTTTTCACCACGCGGCGGCTTGGATAAAATATTCTGCCGGGGTGCGTTGGAAATCGTGGGCGGTCGGCGATGTCGTCTCCGGGTCTCCAAAGTTGCCAGCGATCATCTACCGGTTGTTGCCGATATTAAGGTGAAAATGTAAGCCTTCCTGGCAAAATGCCCGGTTGCCAAGCGGTTGGGTCTTTTATCAAAAAATATCGCGGTTAAAATGAGAAACAGGTTTTTTTAGCCCTGTTTTGGAGGGTATTTTGGAGGCTATTTTCTATATTCCAAGTACGTTATCTTGGACCCGTCCCCAATTCACCCAATTGGCCCGACCCCAATTCACAATTCAGCAATTCACCAATTCAATGTGGAAGGTGGCGGTGTCGGACTGACAGGCAGCGGAGAAGAAGCACAACATCTGGCGGCCAAACTGAGCGAAACATGGATTGCCTTTGCCGCAACCGGAAATCCCAACACCCCGAAGAGCGGTCTTCCGAACTGGGAAGCATATAATAAAGCAAAGCGGCCTATGATGATATTTGACACCGAAAGCAGAGTAGTATTTGATCCGCTCAAGGAGCAGCGTCTTATTTTTGCTTCATTACAATAAAGCATATTTTATTGTCGAAAAGGAAGGAATGAATCCGTAAGTTTCGAACTGTGATGCTGAACCAGCAAGGAGATGGTTATGAAAAAGTATTTATTATTCTTGACAGGAACTCTCTTCTGTTTGTCCATGCTTCTTTCAGTTTGTACAAGGGATAGTTATGCCAGAGAAAAAAAGACCGACCGAAAGATTGAGCGCAGAACGGATAGAATGATGGATCGGAAAACGGAACGGCGGGATTCCCTGAGAGGGGGAACAATTCTGAATGAGGAGACAACCGATAACATCATTGATCGCAGGACGGAAAGGCAGGAAGAGCGCAAAGCAGAGCGTCGCGACAGCATTCGTGGTGAAGAAGCGATAGACGCTTTAGGAATAAAGATGGGTGGGGGAGTCGAGGCGACAGAAAATCCGATCCGTAATCAATATAACGAAAACAGTCAAGAGCGTAGAGCTGCCTTCAATGAAAACATGCCCCAACGGCATGCACTTTTTGACGAGAACAGCAGTCAGCGCAAGGAGTTGAAAGCGTCTATCGACATCAGCGGCGACGGTACGATTTCCAGAGATGAAATTGCCGAAAACAAGGAGATGGTAGAGGCGCTTTATGGAGAGAACAGCACCGAACGGCAGGGGTTATACGAGGAAAATTCGAATGAACGAAAGACCCTGTTTCGGGAAAACAGCGTCCAGAGAGAAAACCTGCTAAATACGTTCGATTTTGACGCGGATGGCAAGATTTCAAAGGAAGAGATGGAAGAGGCCAACACTATCCTGGACTCGATGGTGGAATAGAATAGCAATTGTTTCAACACCTCATCCGGATTGGGCTGATAGGTTTTAAGTGCATCCATTGCCCATGAAATATAAAAGCTTTGATAGTGGTAAGCTCTCTATATTTTATGGTTTCGTTTGATATTACAGACGTATCAAAGGTTTCCCTTTGTCGCATTATGCTGGGATACTGGCAAGCTATCGCAGGTTTGGCGAACCTTGTAATAATTAACCTGGTCAATTTTAGATAGCAATAAGGGACATTGCCTATCAAACAATATATTAGGTTAAAAAACCACAATCCATTCTTGCATTTTTCAAACATTTCTATAGGATAAATGTTGAATTTCTTAACATCATATTGTTTTTTCATTAAAAAATAGCCAAGAACTGACTTGCCCCTTTTGTTGCGGAAAGCTCGGGCATAGATACTGCTACGGTTCGACGAAAGATGCTTATGAGGCAATCCTGAAATGAAGTTTTTTGTTTGGATTTGGTGCTCTCAACATGTGTCCTACTGAAAAAGACTCAAGCCCTCGATCTACTGGACCAGCAGGCGGCCAGTTTGAGACGAAAGTCGGAACGCATTATGCGCTTGCCTTGCTGGCGAACACTGAGCCGCTTGGACTGCCGGGTGCGGTCGTCTCTCGGCTTGAGTTCCAGAGAGGCGGCCAAGGCCATCCGCTTGATGACGTCATCGTGCGGGGCACGACACCTCAGGGCGAGGAACGGTGTCTTGAGGTTCAGGTCAAACGGTCGATGGCGTTTACGGAAAACGATGCCAATTTCCAGTCTGTCGTGGACGGGATCGTCAGGGCGCGAAAGATCCAGCAGGATCGACGCTTCGCCGTCGCAATTGAACGGACGACGGGTGTAATCGAGAATGGTGTGCAGGAAGTGCTGGAACTGGCACAGCAAACGATTGACACCGAGTCGTTCCTAAAGCTTCTGGAGACGCCTGGACGCGGCAACAAAGATATGCGGGCGTTCGTGACCGCATTAAGAGCGCTCCTTGCGGCGAAGGATGTAACGGGGGACGACGTTCTGTATGACATCCTTCGGTCATTTTCGGTTCTGACCTTCGACTATGCACGTCCGAACTCTATGGCGGAGTATCATGATCGACTGCGTGCGCGGCATTTGGCGTCTGAGAAAAGCGGCGTCGCTCTTTATGACTCGTTATTCGGGCTCATTCTTCGCGCCGACGCAATCGGCGGTGAATTGGACCGAGAAGAATTGGTTCTAAAGCTGAATGACCTCGGCGTAAGCATCGGCGCGGTGCCAGGGCTTGCCGTAGCGCGCCGCCATATCGAGGAACTGAGTCGCCATGCGCTCCAAGACATCGGTATCACGATTAAGGATTGCCGGCTCGCGCGGGAAAAGTCACGGCGTGAATTGGAGGGGCTGCTTCGGGCGGCGGAAACGCAGGGCGGCGTAGTTGAAATATCGGGACCCAGTGGCGCCGGTAAATCCGGCCTGCTGAGAAGTGCTATCGAGGCGCGCGAGGCGGTCTCGCGCATTTTGGTGTTGGCTCCGGACCGGACGCCATCTGGCGGCTGGCCAGCGATGCGGGCCATTTTTGGCATCGAAGCCACAGCTGATGAATTACTGTCCGATCTCGCCTGCGATGGCGGCGCCTATCTTTGTATTGACGGCCTCGACAGATTTCGCGACAGCGCACAACAAAAAACGGTTATTGACCTTCTGCGGGCGGCTCTGAGTTGTAGTGGCATGACGGTGCTGTTCACCGCGCAACCCGGATGGGAGGATGAGGGCGCCCTCTGGATTGGCGAAGAGGTATTCTCGCGCTTGTCTGCACGCGGACGCATGTTCGTGGAAGGGCTCGACGATGACGAGGCCGAAGCGCTTGCCAAGGCCGCCCCACAACTCGCGCCCCTCCTGAGGCCCGACCACCCGGCGAAACTGCTATCCCGCAATTTGCTGAAATTGCGAATGCTGGTCAGCACGCGCCTCAATAAGACGGAAGCGATCAGCGAAGCTGCGCTGGCGATAGACTGGCAGGCATCCGGCGCAGCGGGGACGGGCAAGCGAACAAGTGGTGAGATACACTCCCGCAAGCGGGTGCTCAACGCTGTCGCCAACGACCTCATCGACAATGCTGGGCTTGTCGATGTTTCCGGACAGGACGCTCAGGCTGTTGCAGAATTGATCGCAGAGGAGGTGCTCGTCGAGATCCATCCGGATCGGGTCCGATTCCGGCATGACCTGTTTTCAGATTGGGCGATTGCCTGTATTCTATTCGATGATCCTGACGTGATTGACAGGTTGGGATTGGACGCCCCTCCGCCCTTCTGGATGGCGCGCGGATTTGAGCTGGCGTGTCGGATGATAGCCGAATGTAGTAAGGACGAGGCATGGCCGAAACTGCTCGCGCACCTGGAGACGGAAGGCGGCGTGCCCGGATGGGCGGGGCTGGCTCTATTGGCGCTCGTCCGGTCCGAACGCGCAGACGAGTTGCTCGTGCGATACGATGCTTTTCTGCTCGAAGATGAAGGGCGTCGTGCGGCACGGTTGCTCAGACGCTTTGTCGCGTCGCATACGCAGTCAGTGGCCCCCCTGTTCAAGGAGATCCTGCCGGAAGAGGTCGCCGTGCCGGAGGGGATGACCATTCCGAAAGGGCCGGAATGGACGCGACTGATCTTGTGGTGCTTGAAGCGGTTTGGCCAGTTGGGAGCGACAGCGTTGTCAGCAGCTGTTGATCTTTTCCAGAAATGGCTTGTCCTTGCAGCGTTTGGCGAAAAAACCATAGCGCCGATTTTGCTTGACCGCTACGCCGATATTCTGGTTGCGGCTATAGAACATAGAGACCGTCCTTTGCCACGATATGGAGAGCCCCTTCCGAAAATCAAATACGCTGTGACGAACGATGCACGTGATACGGCCCGACTCTATCTTGCACTATTTGCGATGACCTCTCCTGGCGCCGCGGCACGTTATCTCAACGCTGTCAAGGACTCGAAGCGGCCGGAAGAGGCGATGAACCAGATCCTCAAATCTCCCGGACGGTTGCCGGGCGCGGCGCCTGCTGAATTCGTTGCCGCCTTTCTACGCACACTTGAAGATGACGAGGAGGAAGACGAATTTCATAGGAAGCCAGCGCGTCGCTCCTATGCGATGTCTCGTGTTAACGGTCCTTTCGTGCTCGGCCAATGCGGCATTGGTGTGTTCACAGAAATCCTTCAAGCGGCGCCCTCTACGGGCGTTGCGTTCATCAGAACCCTAACCGAGAGAGCGTGTGCGGTTGAGGATGGTTATCCGGAATTTTCGGTTCAGTTCCTGGGAAAGACGCACAGGATTGAGGCGATGTTCAGTTATGGATGGTCGCGCGGACGCGCGCCGTCGGCCATGCTGGCCAAGGCACTATCGGCGATGGAGCACTGGGCGCATAGGAGACTTGACGGGGGCGAGACGCTTGATGCTGTGATCGGAGACATCATGGCCGATGGGCCGATCTTTGGCGCGTTTTGGCTCCTTATTGTCGATCTTGTCCTGTCTCATTCATCCCTGAACGGAGCGCTTCTCCGAGACATACTGGTTTCTCCGGAAACGCTTGCGCTCGACACCGGCCGCGCCAATATTGACACTGTCGATCGAATGAGTGGAGGAGTTTTGGGAAGTGGTTGGCGGACGGGACTGGCAGCCGATCAAGCTGTCGAGAAAGATTTGGCTGATCGTGGCTCGCGCTTCATCGCGCTGCATAACGTCATACCTCAGCTTGTCTTCAATCTGTCCAGGGAAGAACTATGCGCATTGCGTTCACAGTTTGAAGCGGCGGTGAGCCGGCTTGGGCCGTGGATCGACGACGCGGTCGACTGGGCTTCGCCGCAATTCATGGCGGCCCATGCGCTCCGTCTCGTCTCTCGGGACAATTATGAACTTGTCACTGAAAAGGACACGGCGGGCGAGGAACACGAGGGATGGATTTATAAGTGGCCTCCCGGACAGAAAAAATGGCTGGAAGAGAGGGCGGCAAAGGCGAATGCGGAGCAATTGACGTTCACCCGATCGCTGGCGGTCCGTGCTGCGATGAACGACGAAACAAAAACCTTCAATGTAAGCGCCGCCGATGCAGAAGCGATCTTGGACGAGACTGTCACTGCCGCTCCAGGCGAAGAGGAGCCGTCTCATGATCCGAACGATCCCTGGCTTACGCGAGTCTCCGCCGCGGCGTTCCTCGCCCGAGTTGGGCATCAGGAAGAGGTAATGCGGCGTCGGCAAGAGATTAATTCGATCTTTGAGCAGGCGCTGCAATTTCAGGATCGGTCGAGAACCTCACCTCGCGATGATGTCATGTACGACGCTCACGCAATAGCGATCGCTGGGCGTCTTTACCTTGCGGCTGCTTCCGGAGATGAGGAGGATGTGGAAGATCTCCTGCAGGTCGTGGCCACATATCCCGCAAGCGCTGCGCCTGCATTTCTGCGTCATGGAGGCGCAGCCGAGAAGATCGATCAAAAGCTTTTGATCTCGCTTAGCCGAATCGCGCTCCTCGCCTGCATGATCCCGCGGCGCGCGCATTATGGCGAGGATGAAGCGGCTTACGACAAACGCCGCGCCGACTTGGAGTCGCTCCTTGCCTCACGTATCGAAGCAGAATGGCAATGGCGGAAAGGTGGTGCGGAGCCGGACTGGCCGTTGCCTCCGCCACGACGATCTCGGCGTCGAAAACGGCCCCTGATGATAGGAGGAGCAGGTGGCGCAGGAAAACGCACCTCGCGCGAATCGGAGTGGCCGGACTATTATTACGATGAAAGGACCGGAACGGCCTGGTTGCGGATTCTAACGCGCCTTGGCCCAAGCGCCGGATCGACGTCGAGGGCGGTGATGCGCGCCAATCGCGACTGGCTTCTGGAGACAAACAGGTCGGGGGAGGCCGGAGAAGACGAGAGCGACATCGAGCGTGTCTGGACGCGCGGCTTGATGGACTATGCGGCGGCGCATGCCCGTCAATGGCCGGATGAAATGTGCCAGGAACTGGTAATCGACGTGCTCAAAGCCTTTTCAGATGAAGCTTTCATCGACGCTGCGGCGGCGTTCATCGTGCAGAGTGATCTTCGTCATATTGAAGGAGATACGGCGGATCGAGCCTACCTGTTATCGGTGCGTGAGGCTTTCTGGCCACGCCTAAAGGAGACATGGCATTGGCGCAACCATTTGCGGTCATCGAGAGACGGTCGCATGGAGATTCACCTAAAAGAGCTCGTTAGCGCATTTTACATGCGGTTGAGCTATGGGTTTGGCAATGGGCAGTCTTATACGAAGGGTTTATCCGACGCTGAACTAACGCTGTTCTTGCCACTGCTGTCGGAGATCGCCGGCGAGGCGCCATCATGCCCGACCATTGCCCACCTGTATCTGAATGTCCTCGAATGCCTGGACCCATCGACGGCTGAGGGGCCGCTCGCTGTTACGGCGGAGTGCTGGGTAAAAGAAGCGAATAATCGTTTCTGGAACGAGCTCGGTGTCGGGAACCGGGTTCTCACCATCGGACAAAAGGCGGTGGTTCTGTCCGATATATCAGCATGGAATGCTGTTTGTGAGGCCCTCATGGCGGCAGGAGTGACGGTTGAGACCGAGTTTTTAGAGCGCCTTTACAAGGAGGCGAATCAATGAGTTCGGGAGCTTCAAAGACTTCGCCGAAGGCGGCAAACAGCGACGCCAACTTGCACGACAAAAGAGCAAAGACTTTGGCGCCCTCCCTGACTCGAGAAAGGCTGTCGGACATCACAGATGAAGGTTTGTTTGAACGTCTGGCTGCCGCTATTCTTAGAATTGCGGAGCCTGCTTATCACGGGATTGTGGAAACAGGCACAAATGTTCGTGGAAAAACAATAGCCGACCCTGCGGATGGTATCCTGTATGCGATTACACCTGATGGTGAAAGACTGGCGATTATAGCCCATCACACCACCACGAAAAGAGCCAAGCTACGATCGAAATGGCTGGATCCGACTGAGGGTGACGTGGCGAAAGCGATCCGTTTATTCGAATCTGCGTCGGCGCGGGTTGGCGAGCATAATCGAATCTTAATTCTGACCTGTTCTGTCGAACCAAACAGCGATCTTGTCACGGACATCGAAGCGATGGCGGTCGATAATGAGCTAACGATCGAAATCTGGCCGGGAAGCAGACTCGCTCATGTCCTCGATGTTAATCCGGATGGTCAGTGGCTGCGCCATCAATATCTCGGCATGCCGCAGCAGCGCTTGTCGTCCGAACTTTTGAGGAAGATCGCTACTCAGACAATCGAGGACGCGCGGCCAGTCGGTGATCCCGCTGAATATGTCCCTCGGAAATTATCCGAGCAACTGGATGATCGCTTTGCCAGCAATGACGATTTGGTTTTTGTTCAGGGACGATCTGGAACGGGAAAGTCGGTGCTTTGTTATGATTGGGCGAAGCGTGTCGAGACCATAGACGGTGTTTGTCTGATCCTCAATGAGGAAATATTGGCGGCGTCAATTTCGCTGGAGGAAGCGCTTGCGCGCCTACTGAAGGCGTATGCACCGGGACTGAGCGAGACGAGCTTTCAGAATGCCGTGACGGAGGTGTCGGGGGCGCCAGGCGTTTTTCTTTGGGTTGAAGACATCAGTCGAGCGAGCGCGCCAACAGATCTGATCCGGAAGCTGTTTCGATGGACCGCCTCGGCTTCTGGCCGGGACTCTGAAAAAAGCCAGCGTTTCAATCCGCGCCTTAAGATTTTGTGCCCAGTGTGGCCGGAGCATATTCAGGTCATGACGCGAGATGAACGGGAGAGAATTGACAGGGCGTCGCTATACCTTGCGGACTACAGCCGGGACGAGGCGACGGAAGCGGTCCTGAGGCGCTCAGACAAAACGATCACACTCACGCGTTTGCAGGCTTCTGAAGCGGCGAGGACGCTCAATTATGACCCCTTGCTTATTGGGCTTACGGCCGATTGGGAAAAGCTTGATCCGGCGAGCACTATTAGCATTTATGTTGACGACGCATTGGCACGATTAACTGCAGATGGCCGGTACAGAAAGTCAGAATACAGACAATGCTTGATGCTACTAAGCGAATACATGCTCACCGAGCGTGTCTTAACCCCTGACTTCGATGACGCCATGGAGGTGATGCGGCGGAATGACCAGGAGGAACGATTTCGGCGATTGATTCACGATGGAGCCGTCATCAGCATAGACGGTGCTGATAGGCTACGATTTCGTCATGACCGCGTTCGCGACTTTATCCTGGTTGAACATGTGGTCGCGCTTATCCGAGACAGCGTCGAAATTCCGGAAATCATGAAAGACCCTTTTTTGGCGGAAGTCATCGGTGCAGCCGTATTTTCTCAAGCTGCAAGCGCTAACGTTGAAACGCTATGCGATGCCATTTCTCCGTTAGCGGTCTTCCACGTTTTCTCAATGGCTGTGCGTGTGAAAAGCAATCTCAGGCACCAGGTTTTCAGGCTATGCAAAGAGCGGTTGGTGTCCTCCGATTTTCTAACGGGGCCGAAGAGCCAGATGCATGCTATTCAGTTTGTACTCGCCCAGTTGGACGGCACCGATGTTCGGTGTTTGTTGGAGGCAGCGGGAGAGCATAGTTTCTTCCGGCAAGAAGGGCTGGCACGAAACGGATGCGTCAAATCGGCAGCGGAGTTCTGCTATCACCATGAACCATTTATGACCTCGCCACGGCGGGATGAGCTCCTGACTCATATACGCAGTACGGTCGGGGAAGCCTGGGTACGCGAAGTTGGAAGTTATCTATCCGAATTTAATGGGTCCGAAAAACTGGAACAGGGCGCGCTCTACCTTGCGGGAGAAATCGGCGAGGCCGAACTGGTTACTCCACTTAAAGGGCGATGGAGCACATATGTCGCCGACGGACGCACTCTAACAGCTGGCATGCTATACGCGGTCATGCGGTGCGTTGTTGGGCGGGATAATACATTCGTGGAGGAAATTGTTCGAGCCTGGGCAAACTTACCAGATATGGATGACGAGAGAAAGCACTCGAACCCGCGATATGATATATCTCGTTACGCTCTTGGCGGCGCCGTACGGCGGGATCCTTCTGATCGGATCATCGGCTATCTACTGGAGTTGCCGCAGCGATTTCCTGAACTTAAAAGCCCTGTGGCATCGATTCTAGAGAATGCAGATCATCCAGAAGCGGTTAAATATATCGCAAGGGCGGTAGCTGAGGTGGATCGTCGCTGCGAAGGCACGGACAGATTCAATCCATGGGGGATGATCTTTGTTAACCAATGGAGCCGTATGCGCCGTCAGGGTGTCAGACAGATGAGCGAGCGCTCTCGTACTGCGTTGAAAGCCGAATGGGAAAACCACGACAATGACATTTGGGTGCGGCGCAGGTCATTCGAACTCTGGAGCACGAGACTCAATCAAGAAGATCTGAGGAAACTCACATCATCTCCACCAAGAGGCCTGGAGGATAGCGCATTGCGCGCGCGTTTAATGAACCGAGACGCAAGCGCAAAGACTGAATTGGGGCAGATGATCCTCAAAGAGGTGAACGACTCGTATTGGCTTCAATACGCCAGGTATGTCGGCACGAACGGTTTGGAAGATGTCATCCGCGAACTTTTTGTGCGACGGCGGAAGTTCTATGAAAAGGAGCCTGAAGGATATTTTCATGCTGACAATTTTTTGCCTGAACTACTTAGCGACCGTGATGACGAGTTCGCCCTACATACAATTATAGAAAACTGGGACCAGGCCCAATATAAAAAGAACTATTTGGTTGCGCTGATTTATCTCGCAACCCCGGAAAGTCTTGCGGTTGCGGATGTGGCGATCAAGCAGTCGGATGAACCAGAGAAGCTTCTTGAGTTTTTTGACAGTCGTATCGGCATCAAAACATACAACCGACCAGGTATCAAGAGGAGAGCTCAAATCGAAGCGATACTACCATATTTTCAGTACTTGTCTGACCACGTAAAGTGGAGTCTGTGGGAAGCTTGTAATGATTATGGATGGTTTGAATGGCGACACGAGCACCTCGATCCGTTATTCTCCTTTCCGGAAGATAGACTTTATGCAAGAGTTGATGAGGCAGAAGATTTTTTGTGGTTGGATAGAAGGATAGCCCAGGATCGACGCTCCAGAATCGAAACACATTTTTGGGCTGAAAAAAGGATGCAAGCTGGGATGACAGCGAATGAGCTTGTGCAACGTGCGGCACGATATGCGGAAAATAGACGTACCAACGATGCTTATCGGTTTCTTTGCGATGTTATAGCTGAGCAGGGCAAGCGTAGCGACTGTAAGCTTCTGCGCAACGATTGGGCGCGGAATGATGAGGCGCGTGTAGAGATGAAAAATACTGAGTTCTCTGTTCGCTTGAGAACATTTGAATGAGATGGATTGGTTCAGACCAAATCTAAAGGTAGTCTTCGAAAACCCCACAAAACCTTGGCGGGGAAGGTTAAAAGCTTTTACGCGATAATATGTTGGGTGAGTCGACTTTTGACTATTTCTTGACATAATTAACGTTTGCATAGATAGCTGATATCTGACTTAAAAAAAGGTGGCAAAACTACAGTAGCTCTCCAATTACACAGGTTCAGTAAAACCTTAGATATGAGAATATGATTTGCGAGAAATGTTTCTTGTCACTAACCATGGATATGGTTGGTTAGCCAATCTGGAAAGTGACTATCACAGACCCACTACATATGCATGAAAGAGAGATATTTTTAGCTTGCTTTTTATGGGGGGGAGGGTATTATTTCAACAATTCCAAATTGATAACAAAAGACAGGGGGTAAAGCTTTATTTCTTGGGGAGATGAGTGAAGCAGTGAATAAACCACAGATACTTAACCCTGAATCACATAAAGCTATCCGATTGGTCGATTATCTGCTCCGGCTGGCTACTCTGCGTTCGAAATTGATTCGCAGTATCGATGAGTATGAGAAAGTTCTATGGCTCTCAAGTGTCCCACATGACCAGGGTTGTTTCACCCAGGCATGGGGGCGGAATGAAGAATACGAATCAGAAGTATGGCTGGAAGTGAAAAACCGGCGGGAGCCGGGATTGCCACCGGTTCCCGTTCGATGTAAAGACTGGGTTAATCGGTCTTCACTCCACAACAAGAATGACCTTCCCGAACTTTTCCCTGAAATCACTCAACAAATGCCAAATTCCGATTGGAACGAGGAATCAGACCAGCCGGAACTTATCTCGCATACTGAACGTATTGCTGACAATCCCGAAGTTCAACAAGTCTGGGATAACTATATTGAAGACAAGTGGCTGCCATGGACAGAAGAACACAATGCGTGGGAGAAGGTACACAAGATTTATTCTTCGCTCTTTAGCATCTATCAAGAACAACTACGGCTTGGCGAGGAATATGAACTCGTGCTTGGTCTGGGACTACTGACGTGGCAAACACCAGCCGGGCAACGCGCCCGGCGGCATTTGATCGTTGCCGACGCCATTCTGGAGTTTGAAGCCCGCTTAGGGAAATTCACTGTTCATCCCCACAACGAGGGCGCCAAGCTGCGCCCTGAACTTGATATGCTGGATATCGAGGAGCAACCGACACGCGCGGAGGAAGCTGCGAAAAGTTCAATGGCTGCAGCCGAAGACGATCCTTGGGAAAAAGGTTGTATCGAAGGAGTCCTTCAAGCCCTGGTGCATTCAATCAACTCACAAGGTGAATATGACGACTCACTGGAATCGAAGAACATACACTCCTCGCCGAAACCCGTCGTGGAATATGCTCCGGCTTTAATCCTTCGAAAGCGTTCCGCCAAAGGTCTTACTGAAACCCTGAAACGGATCAAGGAACAGATTGAGGCCGGCGAAGGCATCCCTGGTGAATTCGCAGACCTCGCTGAAATCCGTCCGAAGGACAGCCTTGAATCGCCAGATGGATCGGAAGAGGCAAGCAGTGTATTCGATGGTGAAATCTTTTTCCCCAAACCATCCAACGATGAGCAACGCCGCATTGTTGATAAAATTCGATCAGCAAGCGGTGTGCTTGTGCAAGGGCCACCGGGCACAGGGAAATCACATACCATTGCCAATCTGATTTGCCATCTGCTTGCCACGGGACAGCGAACGCTCATCACTGCGAAAACGCCCCGTGCACTCAAGGTTCTTGAAGGATTGGTGCCTGACGAGTTGCGTCCCCTCTGCATCAATCTGCTTGGAAGTGGACTTGAAGAACGCCGTTCTCTCGAATCCAGCGTTGGTGGCATTCTCCGGAAAAATGGGGAGTGGAATGAAGATCGCGCCAAATTCGAGTGTAGAGAACTTGAAGAACGCCTTCGAAATCTTCGCGAGGAGAAGGCCAGAGTTAGCCGTCGGCTCCGCGACATTCGAGAGTCCGAAACGCATACGCAGTCTATAGCGGATGGCGCCTATCGAGGGACGGCTGCCAGAATCGCCGAAGCTGTGAGCCGCGACCAAACCGAATACGAATGGTTCACGGATTCCGTGCCTTTAGACAAAACCTGTCAAATCTCTTCAAACGATTTGCGAACCATACTTGTGGCGCTACGTCAATACACACCAGAGAAGCGCAGAGAAATCGGCCTTGCATGGCCAGAAACGCTGCCATCTCCTGAGCACTTTGCTAATCTTGTGAGAAATGAGGCAAGTGCGACTGAAGAAGAGCAAAACTCTGCCCCAGGGGCCGATGAGCGGTTTGCCACTTATTTAGCAAAAAACAAGCCTCCGGTCATTGAGGTGATTCGTAACGCTTTCTCAACTTTTCGGGACACACGCAGGAGACTCCTCGCGACACAGTATTCATGGATGAATGATGCCATGAGCGATATTCTAAGCGGCAATTCGTCTTTGTGGCATGAGCTTCATCGTCTTACGCGAGATTCTATTACGTCAATTGAAAAGTTCGTTACAGTCGCCGATGAGACCCGAATCGAATTTCAGGACGTTACAGATGTCAAGTCATTGTATGAAGACGCCCGCAAACTGAAAGAACACATGGAGGACGGCGGGAAACTTGGGTGGGGGATGTTCCGGCCTAGACCGGTGAAAGAGCGGTTGTACGTAATCAAGACTGTAAAAATTGGCGGACGCCCATGCTCGTCAGTCGAACAGTTCTCAACTCTTTCCGACGCGCTTTATGTTCGTGTTGAATGCGAAAAGGCATGGGAGTTTTGGAAAGGGCGCCAGGAAAAGGCTAAAGGGCCTTATGCTCTCCAATTGATATCACTCAAATCATTGCAGGACGCGCTTGAGAATGCCTTAGGAATAGAAGAATCCATTGCCAAATGCCGGGAAGCGATAAACCAATGCCCAGGTGTAAATGAGCCAGTATGGATTGACGAATCTCAAGTTGAAAGGATTCTCTCCTCATGTCGCCATGCAATGGCTCGAATCAACAAGAAGCTTGCCATCGAAGAAATCCAGAGTATTGAGATGTCGATTTCTAGCTTGACTGCCAATATTGGCGCACATCCGATAACAAACGATTTGCTGAACACCATTCGCCGCCGTGATATAGATAGATTCGCTTCATGCTCAAATATAATTCAGAATTTGGATAAGCAACGCCTGCGCCTTCGGAAAGTGGATGAATATATCTCTAAATTGGGACGTTTGCTTCCGCAATTCACGAAGTCCTTGGAACAAACCTGCAATGAACCAGTTTGGAAGGAACGAATACAGAGTATTGGAGACGCCTGGCATTGGGCACAGGCGCGGTATTGGATAAAGGATTACATTCGAAAGGAAGACGTACCAGCGCTCGCCAAACGCGCAAAACAAATCGAGGATGATATTAATAGGATTATCGCGAAATTAGCTTCGTTGCATGCCTGGTCATTCTGTTTTTCACCTGATTCGCCAAGGAAAATCGAAGATCGACATCGTCGCCACATGGAAGCTTGGCAGCAGTCCATGCGGCGCCTTGGAAAAGGGACGGGGAAACACGCGCCACGTCATCGTCGCGAAGCACAAGAGCACTTGAATGAATGCCGAGAAGCGGTTCCAGCGTGGGTAATGCCACTTCACCGCGTTTGGGACACTGTTTATCCCGCACCCGGTATGTTCGATGTGATTATCGTTGACGAAGCTTCACAATGTGGCATCGAAGCGCTACCCTTGTTTTACCTTAGTAAGAAGATATTGATCGTTGGCGATGACAAGCAGATCAGCCCAGATGCAGTGGGTTTGCCTCGCAACGCCGTGCATCTCCTGATGCAAGAATTCCTACACGATTTCCAGTTCAAGTCGTCATTCGATATTGAAAGCAGCTTATTCGATCACGGAAAACTTCGTTATGGAACCCGGCGGATCACGCTACGTGAGCATTTCCGTTGCATGCCGGAAATTATCCGCTTCAGCAACGACCTCTGCTATTCGAATACACCGCTGATTCCCTTGAGACAGTATGGCCCAAACCGGCAGCCGCCGTTAGAGCATGTTTTTGTTAGCAACGGATATCGTGAAGGTTCTAACAACAGGATTATCAACCGCCCAGAAGCCGCATTCATTGTCGAAAGAATCGCCGAAATGTGCGACGACAGCCAGTACAATCGCAAGACAATGGGTGTGGTGGTGCTTCAAGGCGAAGCGCAAGCAGCTTTGATCGAGAACCAGTTGTTAGAAAGACTGGGTGCCGAGGAAATGGAAAGGCGTCGCCTGGTTTGTGGCAACCCATACAGTTTTCAAGGCGATGAACGCGACATCATGTTTCTGTCGCTCGTAGCAGCCAATAATGAAAGAATCGGTCCTCTCACAAAGGCAGCAGACGAGCGCCGCTTTAATGTAGCAGCCAGTCGCGCCCGTGATAGGATGATTCTTTTCCATTCCGTCACCTGTGACGATCTCAGCACTTCGTGTCTTCGGCGATATTTGCTTGATTTCTTCGAGAACACGAAACCTCAGCAAATTGCGGGAATCGAGCGGGATGAACTGGAGCGACGTGCTGTGCAGGATAATCGGCGCGTCGTGAATCCTCCCGCACCATTCGAAAGCTGGTTTGAGGTTGATGTCGCTTTAGAACTACTTCGCAAAGATTTCAATGTGCTTGCCCAGCAAGAAGTTGCCGGGAAGCGAATTGATCTCGTGGTTGAGGGCGGACAGGCAAGGCTGGCTGTCGAGTGCGATGGAGATTATTGGCATGGTCCCGATCGTTACGAGGCTGACATGCAACGCCAGCGCCAATTAGAGCGCTGCGGCTGGGAGTTCTTTCGTGTGAGGGAAGCGGTTTTCTATTCTAACAAAGATAGCGCACTCAATGGACTATGGCAAGCGTTGGAGGAACGAGACATTTTTCCACGTTCACTTCATGCTGAAGCACCCCAGCAAGTCGAAATTACAACAAGTGGGTTTAACGAGTACAACGTCGATACTACCGAAGATAACGATGAAGAAACCGAATATGACGACGAAAATTACTCAGCGGACGACTCGGAAGGCGACTTTAAACAAGTAAGCCGTCGATCAGATGAGATAACCATCGCAGAGATAAAGGATACTATCCTTTCAGTATTAGCAAAATGCCCGAATCAGTCCTGTACGTTACATTCATTGACCTCTCGCGTTCTAAAAGAAGTGAATGTATTAACTCGTGGAAATCCCCGTGTGGAGTTCGAAAAGAGAGTCATGCGGGGTGTTAACTCTCTTGAGAAGCGTGAACGCATTGAAAAATACAAAGCAAAGAATCGTAGAATTAGGCTCATCAATGTAATAAAAAGTCAAAGAAGCTTATTTGATTCTGAAATAGATGATAAAGCTTTAAGTATAAAAGAAATTGTTGTTTTGCTCCCACATAAATTAGACAAAGCGTTCTGTGATATATTCGAAATGATGGGTTACAAGACCATTTGGTCACATGATGAAAAATTATTAAATAATCTAATAAAAAATTCTAGCATTGATATAGCTTTTGAATGGCAATGGGATCCAGAAGATTATACAATACGAGACGTGTTCAGGAAATTTAATAAACAAACACCGGTTATCTTATGTTTAAATTGGAATAATAAAATTCCGGATAATTTTGAAAAACTTGGATATGCCGACTATATTGAGATACCTTTCAATGATAAAAGCATCAAAAATCTAATTGATAAACATGTTAAATCAAAAAGCGTGTAAAAAAGACCACTCTCTACATAGCCGTCGGTTTTCTAAGGGCGGCAGAGGGGACAGGGGAGAAAGTTTAGGACATACAGCTAAAATATTCAAGTATTCTTGAATTTATGTTCCTTTTGGGCTTTCCATAGATAGCAGTGATAAATCTGTATATAGAATATATCCAAAAATCCTTAGATATCCATTCAATATCACAAGTACAGCCGAACCTTTGATATGAGAATAATATCCAATATAAGGAGCGGGGTCACCTTGATTAGCGCACTAAAATAGGAATTTGATAAAACTCACTTCATTAAAATTCATATTTTAAGATAGCATCGTGATAGCTGTAAAAAAAAGAGGGCCCAAAACATAATGAATATCTATTTACCGTCGCCAGGCACTTCGGCGCCAACTATAAAAAACCGAGAACAACATCTTGTGTTCCAGATATTTAGGAAAGCTATGTGATAATAATAGAACACAGGTTAAGCCGAACCTTTGATAGAATAGAATTTTTATTAATCAAGAACCATAAAAATAGTACTACCCTACGCGGGAAAAACGCCGGGCAGCCAGGGCGGTACAAATTACAGTTATTCCCAGAAGAAGAGCGACGCAGATTTTTATGTCGATTCTGCTTTCCAGTCCGGCGATATGCGCTGCGATCTGGTTCAGATGATACGTCGGCCAGATAACAGCCCAGGTTTCGAGTACTTTCGGGAGGGGGAAGAAGAGCCCGGAAAGATATAGCATTGGGAAGAAGATAACATTGATGATTCCGGGCGCCGCCGTGCCCGATACAAGTGTGCCGATCAGAAAACCGATGGCGCAGAACGGCAGTACGCCGAGTATGCAGAGAAGCATGAGGCCCATGGCCTGGCCGGTTGTCGGGGTCATGGGACCGATCCATATCGCCAGCGGAATCAGAAAGAGGGCGACGATGCCGGTAAAACACATCGCCATGACCATTTTACCAATCAGACAGGCCGCCGGGGGCATCGGCTGGGCTCTTTTCAGTTTCAGAACTCCGGACTGCCTTTCCGCAGCCAGTCCCGCACCGAGTCCGAACAGCCCCGGACCGGAGACCGCGTAAACCAGAAAACCGCTGAATAGAAACAGGGATGCATTTGGATTGTCAATGACGCCGGGACCTAATACCAAACCCGCGAGAAGCAGGTATAAAAAGATTGGTAATGCCACCATTGGAACGGAGAAAGCAGGCTCTCTCAGGGCAGAGAGGAAGGCATACTTGGATTCAATGAAATAGGCCCTTAGAATTCTGCTGAAAGGCATCGATGGGTTTGAAACTCCCGTGTTGATTTCTATCACTCTCGTATTCATTGTATCGCCTCCTGTGTGATTTCCGTGAATGCTTCCGCAAGACCCGCGCGGCTGACCTCAAGTTCGAGAAGTCCGGCATCCTCCGCAAGCAGCCGACGTACCACCGATTCTGCATCCGTTACCGTTATTTGCATCCGGTCGTTTTCCATACGTACGTTTTCAACACCCGACCAACCGCTTATCCCATCCATATCGAGTTTCGTCAGGCAGCGGATTTGTTTCTGCGCCACCCGGGCACGCACTTCATCCACACTTCCCCGGGCGACTACTTTCCCACGGGCCAGCACGACCACTTGATCGGCCAGTGCTTCCGCTTCTTCGAGATAGTGGGTGGTAAGGACGATGGAGGCCCCCTGGCTTACCAACCGGCGCAGTATAGCCCACATGGTTTCCCGCGCCTGAATATCCGGCCCGACCGTGGGCTCATCCAAGAAGAGCAGTTTCGGTCGTCCGACAAGCGCCATGGCAAACTGTACCTGACGTTTCTGACCCCCGGACATTTTCCCACAAGGTCGCTTCGCAAGATGGGTGGTATTGGTCAGCGCCATTACCTCCTCCGTGCTTAGTGGAGAAGGGTAGTAGCTTGCGGTAAGATCCATGAGATCCTTCGCTCTCAACTCAGGTGCCAACGTAACCTCCTGCAGCATCACGCCAACCTGACGCCGGGCTTCAATATTTAAAGGCGATTGACCAAAGAGCTTAACTTCTCCCGCATCGGGTTTTTGAAGGCCGAGCAGTAGAGAAATAGCAGTGGTTTTCCCAGCTCCGTTCGAACCGAGTACGGCAAGAAGCTTTCCAGATGGAACTTTTAGATCGATGCCATCGAGCGCAACCGTGCTGCCGTAGTGTTTATAAACATCGCTCAACTCCGCGATTGCCCCATTCCGTGTCCGTGATTCTGACGCAATAGAGTTATCCATATACTCTCCACTGATATCCGATGTTTGAGAATGCTGATTATCAGGCATGGAATGTGTCCCCCCTGTAGTTATACAATGAGCTATTGCTTGTTTTGCCGAAGCCAACGCCAATGCCGGATTCCTTTTATAAAAAACCATCCGCATATAACGATGCTGATAAACCAGTAGACTGGCGCCCCAACCAAAAGAAGCCCATATATGATCTGGTTGGTGTTATGGACAAGCGTATCGATACCCGGATCGGCTGCTGCAACGTGGGACACCGATACATAGGGATACCCGTCCAGCATGAAATAAAGCATGGCGAAGCCTATAAAATAAATAGCCAGTCGTATCGGCATTGAAAACCACATCCATTTTGGGCGAAGCAGAATAACTCCCCGTTGGACGGTGTTGACAAGGAGAAGAATCAGCACAGGCCAGTAAAAGGAGTGCCACGTGGTGGTTAGTTCCATCTCTCCGGTTGTCGTACCGAGGACAAGCCAGGGGGAAAATGGAATTGTTGCCCACCAGAGGGTGCAGGCGGTCAGAACAAAAAATCCCGTTACCGGTATCCATTTCGGTAGCGGGAAATAATGCATCGATGGAACTAGACAATAATGTTTTGTTTTTTTGAATATAATCTCTGTTAAACTGAATATCAGCGTCGAGCTGACAAACGTCCAGAACATGCTGCTTATAAAAGCGCCTATTCCGAGAGATTTCCCGAGGAGCACCAGCGAAATGTGTACGACGGCCATACATCCCAATACAATCCAAAGGACTCTTATATAGATCGGATAACTTTCCGGGCTGATCAATTGGCGGCCAAAGGCTACGTTCGGCTGATCGGGGGCATAACGCCTGGCTACCACTTGTGGATGCCCGTGCTGTTGGAGGAGCTCGGCCTGTTCGTTTTCGTTCAGGGATCGACCAAGTTCGCTTTCTCTGTCTTCCATTTCAGAAAGCAGATTTTCCTGTAGCTCATTGACAATATCGTCCCTCTGATCCCGGGGCAGATACATTTTGATGACGTTTAGATATTGTTCGAGAAGTTCCATTGTTATGCCTCAATTATTCGATCAAGCGCCTGGTTGATTTTCTGCCATTCATCCAATAGCTGGCCAAAGGTTCCCTCTCCTTCTGTTGACAGGCGATAGAAACGTTTTTTTCGCTTGTTCTCTTCACGCCATTCACTGGTAAGGAGCCCCTGTTTCTCAAGACGACGGAGAAGTGGATATAGAGTATTTTCATCGATATCCAGACCCTGGTCGGACAGGGCCTTGCGAAGTGTATAACCGTAGTGTTCGACGCGGAGCTGGGCCAATACCGCCAGACTTAAACATCCACGTCGTAATTCCAGTCGAAGGGCTTCAAATCGGTCTGTGTTCATAGTCCATTCACCATTAACTGTTTGCCATACGCTGTGTGGTACATACTGTATGACAAACAGTGTGTGATGTCAAGTATTTTTTTTGAGTGGTGAAAGATTTTTTCAGATTGGACAGAAAGGAGAAAACTGTAACACTCGTCTTGCGCTTGCTCTTAATCTTGCTCTTAATCCCGTCGTTGATATCGATCAAGATCAAGATTAAGATTAAGATTAAGAGCAAGAGAAAAAAAGGAGAACTGTTTCATCGCCGAGATAAATTAACGTCACGTTGAGTATCTGTCTCTTTCCGTTGGAGATGGGCGATGATACCGCCATCAACCAAAATGCTCCGAATAAAGAGGGGGAGGGGAATGATGTCATATCCCTTCCCGGTTTTCAGGCATCGAATCCGATCATCATCGATTTCAAGCATTTCGAGATGATCGATTTTATCGGCTTCCGGACACTCGATGAGGGGAATTCCCAGATTGATCGCATTCCTGAAAAAGATACGCGCAAAGCTGCGGGCCACGATGGCACCAATTCCCCGAAGTTTCAAGACAGCGGGTGCCTGCTCTCTGGAAGAGCCGCAGCCGAAGTTATCCTCCGCAACGATGATATCCCCCTCTGCAAAATGCTCGACAAACCGGGGGGTGTTCTCAAAGGTAAACGGCGCCATGTCCCGGATAGACGGCCGGCTCAGATGGTGGGCGCCGATAATCTGATCGGTATCGACATTTCTTCCGAATTTTATCGCTTTTCCCTGTATCATCTCGATATCCTCCTTGGATCCGTAATAGTGCCGTTGAGGGCCGAAGCGGCGACCACCGCCGGACTTGCCAGGTATATTTCACTGTCCGGACTGCCGACCCTGCCCCTGAAGTTTCTGTTCGCCGTACTCAAAAGCTTCTCGCTTCTGCCGAGGATGCCGCCGGTACCCCCGAAGCAGGCACTGCAACCCGGTGCGTTGACCATGGCCCCGCTTTCGACAAGGGTTGCGATGATTCCGGATTGTACGGCCCGAAGATAGATATCCCGGGATGCCGGAGTGACCAGGAACCGGAGGGTGTCGGCAATTTTCCGGCCGTTCAGTATCGATGCGGCGATTGCCAGATCTTCATACCTGCCGTTGGTGCAGGCGCCCAGGAAGCATTCGTCGATGGCCATCCCTTCAAATCTTTCGATTTCGCAGACGTTGTCGACGCTGTGAGGGGAGGCGATCTGGGGCGCCAGACGGGAGACATCATAGGTCAGAACCTGCTCATACACCGCATCCGAATCGTCGGTAAAGCTGGCGTATGATGTCCGCCCCGCCGCCTTCAGGTGAATGTCGGTTTTCTCATCCGGCGCAATGTATCCGAACTTGGCCCCGGCCTCGATAACCATATTGCAAAGGGTTATCCGCTCCGATACAGGGAGTGCGCCAATAGCCGTTCCACCAAAGCAGAGTGCCTTGTAGGTGGCTCCCTGAGCCGTCAGGTCCCCGATAATTTTCAGAATCAAGTCCTTGGCGCAGACACCGGCGGGCCATGCGCCCATCACATCGATCCGAATGGCTTCCGGCACTTTTATCCAGATTTTTCCCTCTTTCCATGCCACGGCGACATCTGTCGAGCCCATTCCCGTGGCCAGCGCTCCCAGTGCGCCGTAGCTGCAGGTATGCGAATCCGCCCCGACGATCAACTGCCCGGGTTCTACATGATACTCTATCATCAACTGATGACAAATCCCCATGCCGTCGTAGACGTTTTTTAAACCCTGTTTTCGGGCGAACGCGCGCATTTTGTTGTGGGTGTCGGCGGCGTTTACGGAGCTGCTCGGCGTGTAGTGATCCATGACCAGGATGACGCTTTCAGGATCGAATACCGTTTCCGCATTCAGCCGGCCTGCAAAAACATCGATGGCCAGGCAGGCGGTAGCGTCGTTTGCCATCACATAGTCCGGCTTTACATCGATAATCTGGCCCGGGCGCACAACGGTCTCCGTGCTGTGTGCCGCTAAAATTTTTTCGATGACGTTCATTTCCAGTCCCTCCCCTCCCGAGCTGTTTTGAAAAAGGCTCTTCTGTTCTGATTGTTTTTATGTTGAACAGATACCGAAAAATATTATATGAGTAAAATACATATATTTCATAGATATAATAACCAGAGGTTATAATGATCGACGCGGAACTCTACAGAGTATTTCACATTGTCGCGGAGTGCGGCACGATTTCAGCGGCCGCCCGGGAGCTGCATGTCAGCCAGCCGGCCGTTACCAAGTCGGTTAAAAAGCTGGAGGATCTGATTGGCTGTACGCTTTTTCAACGGAGTTCGAAGGGGGTGCGTCTGACCACCGAAGGCAGGATCCTGTTTGATTATGTGAAATATGGTTTCGAACATCTTCGGAACGGTGAGCGGGTACTCAAGAAGGTCCGGAACAAGGGGCAGGGTCTGGTGAAGGTGGGCATCAGCAGTATCCTGTGCCGGCATTATTTTATTCCCCATCTCGAGGCGTTTCATAAAAAATATCCAGGGATTCGTATCGCCATCGTGAACCGGACCTCGCCGGAGACGCTGAAATTGCTTGAACAGGGACATATCGATTTCGGGATCATCAGCATTCCGATGGACCGCTCCCGATTTTTGTTTCACGAACTGATGGCGATTCAGGATATTTTTGTCGCGGGGTGCCAGTATCCTGAATTGCGAAACTCGCTTCCCCTGACGGCCCTTTCCCGTTATCCGCTGATGATGCTGGAAAAAGAGAATGTGACTCGAGAGTATATCGATGCCTACCTTGCGGAAAATAGTGTTTCTCTTCAGCCGGAGATCGAAGTCAGCAGCCTTGAGTTCCTGGCGGAATTTGCCCGGATAGGACTCGGTGTTGCGGCCGTGATTCGGGATTTTGTCCAGGAAGATCTCAGGCGGGGGCTTCTCTATGAAATCCCCGTTACGCCGGACATACCACCGAGGAAAATCGGTGTCGTAACACCGAAAAACCTCTCCCTTTCCATCGCCGCCGAGGCGTTTATCGATAGCGTCAGGTAGTCGAGTCGTCCAGTATTTCGCGCAGTTTGAGGGCAAGATCTTTTGCCATGAACGGTTTTTGTATGAAATTTACACCCTCATCCAGAACCCCATGGTGTGCAATGACATTGGCCGTGTACCCCGACATGAAGAGGCGTTTGATGTCCGGATAAAGCGATAACAGGTTTCGGGCCAGGTCGCGCCCGTTCATTTCGGGCATCACCACATCGGTCATCAGCAAGTGAATCTCACCGGAATGTTCCCGGGCCATTTCAATTGCCTTATCCGGTGAGTTTGCCGAAAGCACGGCATAGCCGAATTGTTCAAGCATTGCCCCTGTTATTTCCAGAATCGACGGTTCGTCTTCAACCAACAGGATGGTTTCATTTCCACAGTCATCTGAGCCGGTCGCTTTTTCTTTAACAATGCAGTCAGTTTCGGTCTTATACGGAGGCAGATAGATTTTAAAAGTGGTTCCCTGGCCCGGTTCACTGTAGACATTGATAAATCCGTTGTTCTGTTTGACGATGCCATACACCATAGACATCCCCAACCCGGTGCCTTTTCCAATACCCTTGGTGGTGAAAAAAGGCTCGAACAGCTTATCCATGGTTTGACGATCCATACCGCAACCGTCATCACTGACGGCTAAAAGAGTAAAGTTCCCCGGAATAAAACCGGCATGGTCGGCGCAATAAGTTTCGTCAAAGGTTGCCGCATTCGTTTCAATGGTAATTCTGCCCACGTCGGCAATAGCGTCCCGGGCATTAACACACAGATTGGCCAGAATCTGATTGATCTGTGACGGGTCTATTTTAACATGGCGGATATCTGCTCCCGGTAGCCAGATCAGATCAATATCCTCACCGATGAGGCGCCGAAGCATGGAAAGCATGTTTTCGACCGTTTCGTTCAAATCAAGTACTTTGGGGGCGATGGTCTGTTTGCGGGCGAAGGCCAGCAATTGCCGGGTAACCTCCGCGGA
This sequence comes from Desulfobacterales bacterium, assembly GCA_963677545.2. GTDB lineage: Bacteria > Desulfobacterota > Desulfobacteria > Desulfobacterales > JAFDDL01 > JBECKW01. The sequence goes on from CAXXKH010000018.1 coordinate 176,923, forward strand.
ACGTGTCGCGGCATCGAGGATATTCTTTAACGTTTTGTGAAGTGGATCTTCCAGGGCCACACGGTCCATGGCAAATTCCGCATTGCCGATGATGACGCTGAGCATATTGTTGAAGTCGTGGGCCACCCCACCGGCCAGTCGACCGACGGATTCCATCTTTTGGGCCTGTGCCAATTGCCCCTGGAGTTTCTCCCGTTCTTCCTCCGCCCGCTTGTGTTCGGTTATATCCTGAACCGTCCCTATCATCATGTTTTGCTCAAAAAGCGGGATGTTTTTGATATTGACAACTTTCTTTTTTCCATCCCTTGTGATGATTTCAATATTGTCCCACTGCATGCGGTCCGGATCATGTGAATCGATATCCGCCAGCATTTTTTTCAGAATTTCCTCGCGGTATGCGGGGTCGGGAAAGACATTTTCAAAAAGCTTCTGAATGGTATTCAGTTCTTTTTTCGGCCACCCGTGAATCTCTGTATACTGCTTGTTCATGTAACTCGACGAATCGCTTTCAAGATAATTGACGGAAAGACCGATTGGCAGGTTGTCCAATATCGCCTGAATAAAACTGTTACGATCCCGAAGCTGTGCCTCGCTTTCCCGTAACGCATCCTCGGCTGTTTTATGATCGGTGATATCTATCGTATATCCGGCCAGGTAACGGGGTTTTCCGTCAATAAAAATCGGGAACTTCGTTGTTGTATAATATGTTCCGCTGAATTCTTCATCAACAACGACAAGTTTGCCCTCGTTCAATATTTTCAAATCATCGGCAATCATTTTTTTCGCGAGGTCGGAAGGGAAAATCTCGTCCATTGTTTTGCCGAGAAGTTCGTTCAGCGGTTTGCCCAGCATTTGTTCATAATTTCTGCTGAGTTTAATGGATCTCATATCTCTATCCTTGAAAAAGACATAAATCGGACTGTTTTCAAGAAAACATTTGAATATTTCCTCGGTTTCCCGGAGCGCTGCTTCCGACTGCTTGCTTTCCGAATATGCTTTTTCCAGTTCCTGGATTCGTTTCTCGAGTGTTTCATAGGTTGGTTTTTCAGACATGGTGCTTCCTTATATTCAATCATATCCAATGCATTCGACTGGTACATTGCGTCGGGAGAAAGCTCTATATGTCGTTCAAAGCCCGCGATGGCCTGTTTTAATTCACCGGATTCGATATAAGCTGTCCTTCTGTTGTAGTAGGCGAGCGTATAACCGGGGGCTAATTCGACGGCTTAACCGTAAGCAATCTGCAATAGCTTTCTCCAGATCACAGGATTTCTTATAAGCAATTCCGCGATTGTTGTAAACAGTAGCCGGGCCAGGGGGGCAGGGTAACCGAATTTGGATTTGGTATTGAATGATTTAAAAGATGAACATCGAACATCGAACTTCCAACATCGAACGTCGAATAAGGTATGCTACCGATTTTAAGCGTTTTTTGGGCACTGCTTCACAAACGTAAATGAATAACCTCTAATTTATATAAAAATGGTGGAGCGAAGCGAACTCCACATTCAAAATTGGACGTTGGACGTTCGATGTTCGACGTTCAATCTCTTAAAAAACAGTCATAGAGCCTTATAAAAATCCAAATGATGGGAAAAATTCACCACTTAAAGCAATTCATCCAATGATCCAATGATCCAATGATGTAATCCGATTACAGCCATACAGCCCAGTCGCCATAGTCAAATGTTCCGCTGCCATGATGCAGCTTGCCTTCGGATTTCAACTGCCGAAAAGCGTCACGCATTCTGCCGAGGATCTCAGGCTGAATGTCCAGGGTGTGGTGTGCCGGAAACACATTCTTCACCGGCAATGTCGATATCTGCTCCAGGGAATTGAGGTATGCTTCCGGATCGGTGGAGGGGAAATAGGCAAACAGAGTGTCTTTGTAAACCAGGTCTCCGGTAAAAAGGTAACCGCGCTCTTTTTCCCAGAAACAGATATGCCCCGGCGAATGGCCGGGCGTATGGACTGTTTGAACAAGGCGATCTCCAAGATCGATTGTCTCATTGCCCTTCAGCACTTTTGTCGGGTTGCCCTGAAAGAACGCGTAGTTGTTTACGTCAAAACCTTCCGGCAAATCACAGCGGTCAACGACCATCTCTTTGACCTGCTCCATTGTCAGGGGGAATTCTCCGTTCAGCCAGTTCAGTTCATTCTCGTGCGCGTAAAAATCCGCGAAGAATTCATGACCGCCGATATGGTCCCAGTGAATATGTGTTGCGACGGCGGTGACGGGTTTGTCCGTCAGCCGTATGACTTCGTCATATATGTTACAGATTCCAAGCCCGGTATCGATCAGCAGACTCCGTTCACAACCATTCAGGAGGTAGCAATGCGTCTCTTCCCAGTGGCGATATTCGCTTATGATATAACTTTCCCCGTCGATCTGATCTAGTGTAAACCAGTTTTCATCTAACTTCATCCTTAGTGCTGTTTCCCTCCTTTTTCGAGTTCAGGTAGGATTGTTAATGATAATTTTCAGACCCTGCCGAGGGCCTCTTTCACCCTGGGGGGTGTCATGGGAAGCCTGAAAACCTTGGCTCCGGTAGCGTCGTGAATGCCGGTGGCGATAACGGCGCCCATGCCGACAATTGGGGGTTCTCCGCACCCCTGTGCCGGCTTGTCCATATTATCGATAATGATCGTTTCGATTTCGGGCAGCCAGGAGAAGCGGGGGATTTCGTAGGTGCCGAAATTCTCGTCGAGAATTTTACCGCCTTTAAATCTGACCTCTTCGCTCAGGGCATAGCCCAATCCCATGGTCATGGCGCCTTCCATCTGAATTGTGGATCCTTGAGGGTTTACACACAGCCCCATATCCTGGGCGCAGACGATTTTTTTGAGCCGTACCTTTCCGCTCTTTTTATCGACCTCGATCTCGCCCATAAATGCCACGTATGAATTTGCATCGAGGCTGCAGGATATTCCCCAGCCCCTGCCGCTCGGGCCCTTATGGGGCTTCCACCCGATTTTTTCAGCCGCTGCTTTGAGAACTCCCTTCATCCGTCCGTCCTTCAGGTGTCTCAGACGGAATTCCAGGGGATCGATTCCTGCCTTCTCCGCCATCAGATTGAAATGAAGATCCCTTGCAAAGCCGTTGAATCCGGCGCCCGGTGCGCGCCAGGCGCCGACATCGAAAGCGTGGGCGCCTTTGGCGGCCATCATCCAGCTCCCGACGGTGGTAGTAAGGTGGTGGGGGATATTATACCTGGCTTCGGCGTTTCTGTCTCCCGCATGATAAGAAGTATAATCCCAGAATACGATATTGCCCGATTTGTCAATGCCGGACGCGATCTTGACCACCGCGGCGGGGCCGAACGCATTGTAAAAAAACTCTTCCGACCGGCTGTAGCAGACCTGGATCGGTTTGCCGGTCAGTTTGGCCAGTCTGGCCGCCTCCAAAGCCTCTTTGTTGGTTGATTTGCCTCCGAATCCACCTCCCACGAAGGGGGGGAGAACCCGGACGTTTTCGGGCGGCATGCCCAATGCCCTGGCCACGGAATCCTTGAGCGGAAAAGGGGTCTGCGTGGACGACCAGACAGTCATCCTGCCGTTTTCCATTTTTGCAACCGCCGTGTGGGTTTCCATGGGAGCATGGGCCAGATACCCCACTTTATACGTTTCTTCGAAGACATGTTTTGCGAGCTTTCGGCCCTCCCGGATATCTCCGCCCCGGGATATTATTCTGCCCTTGGGCGTTACCGACAACAGATGGTCGTAAATGGTTTCGTTGTCGGTCTCCGTCGCGGGCACTTCAAACTCGGCTTTTATTTTTTCAACGGCTTTTCTGGCCCGGTCAGGGAGTGGATGCAGCACCGCGATCAGATCATCGTCCTGAATGACGGTGGCGCCTTCCACCTGCCTGGCGCCGGACAGATCCACGCTTTTAAGTTTTGCACCGTGGGCAGGCGGCCTCAGGATGGCGGCGTAGAGCATCCCGGGGAGTCTGATGTCGCCCGTGTATTTGGCCCGGCCGGTCACCTTGTCGCGGCCATCCTGGTGCGGATAGGGTTTGCCCATGATTTTGAAATCCGCGGGCGATGTTTCGGGTGGAATCTCTTTCAGATGACGCTCGATTATGTTGCCTCTGGCCAGTTCCCCATAAGTGATTTTTTTGTCGGGCCGGGTCTTGTCGAATACGACACCGTCCTGTGCGATCAACTGCTTCACGGGGCACCCGAGCTTTTCGGCGCCGAGTTCCTTCAGAACGCCCCTGGCCTCGACGGCCGCTTTTCGAAGGGCGGGTCCGAACAGGCGGATATTCATGGAGCCGAAGGTGCCCATGTCCCAGGGGCACAGATCCGTGTCCCCCATAATGATGCCGACCGACTCATAGGCGACGCTGAGTTCCTCCGCCACGATCTGGGGGAGAGAGGTGATGGTCCCTTGCCCCATATCGATTTTGCCCGTAAAACACGTCACTTTTCCATCGGTACCTATTCTCAGGTAGGCGTTCCAGTCCTCGGGGTAGAGCGAGCGGGGCCCCGGCCTTCCCCCCTCCTGGGCAAGGGAATCTCCAACCGTGCAGTAGACGAGAATGCCGCCGCCCAGAATCCCCATCGTTTTGAGAAATTCCCTGCGATCAACGGGAGGGGAGAATGATGAAATCTTGCCGGAGTTTGCTGATGTTATCTCTTTCATCGCTGTTTCCCCCCTTTCATCTCTTTGGCGGCCTCGGAGACGGCCTCCAGGATTCTCACGTGCGCGCCGCAGCGGCAGAGGTTGCCCTCCATGGCATCGCTGATCGCTTTTCGGGAGGCATCCGGTTTTTCGGAGAGGAAACTGTGTGCCTTGAGAATCATGCCGGGGGTGCAGAAGCCGCATTGCAGGGCATCGTGTTTCACGAAGGCTTTTTGCAGCGGATGCAGTTCACCGTCCTTTTCCAGCCCCTCGATGGTAACCACGTCCGCACCCTGCACGTATCGAACGCTCATCTGGCAGGAAGGTACCGCTTCCCCGTTGACAAGCACCGTGCAGGCGCCGCACAGGCCTTCCCCGCAGCCGTACTTGGTGCCCGTGAGCCCGAGATCGGTGCGAAGCACCCAAAGGAGATCCCGGTCACCGTCGACTTCCAGGCTGACCGGTTTGCCGTTTAAGGTGAAATCGATTTTTTCCGTCATGATAGTGCTCCTGTTTATTTGTTACGCTGTTGAAAACTTGGTCCTCATGGCCAGGTCAGAGGCAGTTGACGCTGCCTTTTTTACGTATTACTTCGAATCCAAATTTGCGAAGTGCCCGGGCTAAACGGCTACCGGTTATTGATGGGTGTGTGATCATGCGTTTATTGCTATTTTTTGGGCGTCGATAAATTCATTGGGGATTGGCCGTTCTATTTCTATGATCACATTGAATTCTTTCATTTTGTCCCCATGATTTTTTACTGAATATAGCACAATTTGATTTTATTTCCAATGTTTGATCCGGAAATGAACCGCAGTTTTCAAGATCGGAAATTTTGGTTTTTCGGGCCGCCGTTATTCCGTTTTATACATAACACTCTGATTTTGTTGTCCGCCTTTGCCTCTTGCGTTTATGTTATGTTTATAATTTATATTTACATTGACATTTACATTTTGGGCACCTAAAGTTCAGGAATGGAACGTTACATCGTACATCTCAATGTCGCCGATTTCGCGGTAGCCGTGGAGCGGGGAATGGATTGCCGGCTTCACGGGCGGCCGGTGATCATTTCACCCCGGGGCGCTGCCCGGGCGGCGGTGTATGACATGAGCGAGGAAGCATACCGGGCGGGGGTTCGCAAGGGCATGCCACTCGATCGGGCGCTTCGGAGGTGCCGGGATGCCCGGGTGCTGCCGCCCCACACGGACCGCTACGAACGGGCCATGGACGCGCTGATGAAGCAGGCGCTGCCCTGCTCGCCCCTCATAGAGCGGGGGGAGGATGACGGGCACCTCTTCATGGACGTCACCGGCACCAGCCGTCTTCTGGGCCCGCCCATGGACGTTGCCTGGCGGTTGCAGCGCCGGATCAGAACCGACCTGGGGTTGGCCCCCATCTGGTCCATTGCACCCAGCAAGCTGGTTGCCAAGGTGGCGACCCGCCTGGTGAAACCGCTGGGCGAATATGCCGTGGGGGCGGGTGAGGAAGAGGACTTCCTGGCCCCGCTGCCCCTTGAACTTCTTCCCGGCCTGGAGGCGGCGGACCTTGCTTGCTTCCGCTCCCTGAACATGATCCGGGTAGATCAGGCGACGGTTTTGAATTCGCCGCAGCTCGAAGTAATTTTCGGAACACGCGCCGCCTTTCTTAACGAAACACTCCGGGGGGTCGATTCGACACCGGTGCGGCCGGCGGGATCATCACCGCCCAAAGCGACCGCGGAGCACACGTTTGACACGGATACCAACGATGACGCGGTGTTGGAGGGAACGCTTTACCGGCTGGTGGAGCAAGTGGGCCGGAAGTTGAGGGAGCGTCGTCTGGCGGCCCGGAGAATCGGTATTTTTGTGAACTATTCGGATGGGGTTCGCCGGATCCGTTCCATGGGAATCCGGCCGGCATCTGCCAACGATATCCTCCTCTTCGAACCGGCCCGAATGGTGTTTCGGGCGGCCTGGCAGCGACGGGTCCGGATTCGTTATATGCGTCTGGTTTGTGACCGGCTTACCTTCCCGCCCGCCCAGCAGCCGCTTTTCTCCACAGAGCGAAAAGCGGAAGAAAAACGCACGGCACTGGTGACGGCTCTGGATGGTATCCGGGATCGCTTCGGCGGGGAGTCGGTGGGGTGGGGGAGGGTGGCTTCATGCTCCCCCTAACTGTTCGATCCCACTACTCCTTCATGTGGGGCACGGCCGATCCGGAGCGGATCTGCCGGACGGCCCGGGGCCTGGGGTATACCCGCTTGGCGCTTACGGACACCGACAACCTGTGCGGATTGTGGCCGTTTTTAGCGGCCTGCCGGTGTCACGGTATTTCGCCCGTGGTGGGGGCCGAAGTGACGGACCGGACGACGTCCCGACGGGCGGTCTGCCTGGTGGAAACCCCGGAAGGGTACCGGAACCTCTGCCGTGTGCTTACCCGGCGGCATAGGGACAAGACCTTTGACCTGGCATCCGCCCTGGCGGCAAATGGCCGGGGATTGGTGATCCTGACCCGGGATCCGGATCTTCTTGTCACCTGGTACGAGGCGGGGTGCTGCGTGGCGGGGGCGATGCCCCGACGACCGATTCCCGCCGGCCGTCCGCTTCGGCAGGCGGCCCGGCGCCTCGGGGCGCCGGTGGCGGCAACGCCGGGAAGCTTTTTTCTATCGGCCGAAGAGTGGGCGGTTCACCGTCTGCTTCGGGCCATCGACGGCAACACGTCAATTTCCAGACTCGGGAAGGGGGATGTTGCGCCGACCGATGCCTGGCTGGCATCGCCATCGGAGTACCGGCGTCGGTTTGAAATATGCCCGGAAGCGCTCCGTGCCGCGGCGGTCCTGTCCGAACGGTTGACGTTTACCGGTCCGGATTTCGGGATTGTGCTGCCGCCCTGGGAGGGAAAGGGAGGGGAGAGCGCTGACGGCAAGCTGCGCCGGGCGGCATATGCCGGCGCCCGTCGTCGCTATGGGAAAGAACTCTCCGAAGCGGTAGTGGATCGCCTCGAACATGAACTCCGAATTATCGGGCAGATGGGATTTTCTTCGTACTTCCTTATTGTGCGGGAGATCGTCGCCCGGAGCCCCCGCACCTGCGGGCGCGGTTCGGGGGCCGCCTCCCTGGTGGCCTACTGTCTTCAAATCACGAATGTGTGTCCGGTCAAGCACAATCTCTACTTCGAACGATTCTTGAATCCGGGAAGAAGCGATCCGCCGGATATCGACGTGGATTTTGCCTGGGATGAACGGGACGGGGTGATCAAGGATGTGCTCCACCGGTTCCATGGCCGGGCCGCCATGGTGTCCAACCATATCTGCTTTCAGCCGCGTATGGCGGTTCGGGAAACAGCCAAGGTATACGGGCTGTCGGACGGAGAGATCGGGCGGGTTGCCAGACGCTTGCCCCCCTTCTGGCGGCTCGACGAAGCCGATACGGACATGGCGGCGGCGCTGATGGAGCGCCCTGAGAGCCGGGGGCTCGAGCTGCCGGCGCCCTGGCCGGAGATTCTCGGAATGGCCCGCCGCATCGTGGGGGCGCCGCGTTACCTGTCGGTCCATCCCGGCGGGGTGGTGATTACGCCCGGCCCCATCGATACATATGTGCCTATTCAGGAGGCGCCCAAGGGCGTTCCCATTGTCCAGTGGGAAAAAGACGGCGTGGAGACGGCGGGCCTCGTGAAGATCGATCTTCTCGGGAACCGGAGCCTGGGGGTGATCCGGGATGCTGTCACGAATGTGCGGAAGAACGGTGAGGCTCTGGATGAAAACCGCTGGGAACCCGAAGATGATCCGGCCACACAGGGAGAAGTGGCGGCGGGCAGGACCATGGGATGCTTCTACATCGAAAGCCCGGCCATGCGGCTGCTTCAGAAAAAGGCGGGCAGGGGAGACTTCGAACATCTGGTGATCCACAGCAGTATTATCCGGCCGGCGGCAAACGTTTACATTCAGAAGTATCTGCGGCGCCTACACGGTGAGGCGTGGGAACCGATTCATCCCCTTCTTTCCGATGTTCTGGAAGAGACGTTCGGCATCATGGTGTACCAGGAAGATGTCTCCCGGGTTGCCACGGCGCTGGCCGGGTTCTCGCCTGCCGAGGCGGACGGATTGCGGAAGATTCTCTCCAAAAAAGACCGTGCCCACGCGTTACGGGATTTTTTCGATCGTTTCCGGAAAGGGGCGAGTGCCGGGGGGGTGTCGGAGAAACAGATCGAGGATATCTGGGAGATGATTCTCAGTTTCGACGGATACTCCTTCTGTAAACCCCACAGCGCCTCTTACGCCCGGGTCTCTTTCCAGGCCGCTTACCTGAAGACCCATTTCCCGGCAGAGTTCATGGCCGCCGTGATCAGCAACCAGGGCGGTTTCTACAGCATATTTGCTTACGTGTCCGAGGCCCGGCGCCTGGGATTGACGATTCTGCCGCCGGACGTGAACCGGAGCGAGATCCGTTGGGCCGGGCGGGGCAAAACCGTACGGGTGGGGCTGCTATCCGTCAAGGGGCTTTCGGCGGATACCCAGACCCGAATTGTTACCCGGCGAGGTCGGCAGCCGTATCAAAGCCTGAAAGATTTTCTTCACCGCGTGGATCCCCATGAGGACGAGGCCCGGCAGCTTGTACGTTGCGGCGCCCTGGATGGATTCAGCCCTGCGGGCGGCAGGGCGGACCTCACATGGGCGCTCATTCGTCGGGGGGCTGCCCGGCGGGCAAAGCCGGCGCATACCTCCCTGTTCGGGGATGCTTTTGGGGAATCGGATGTCCCCATGCCGTCACTCCCCCCGGATGATGTGATGGCCCGGCTGCGGGATGAGTTTTCGGTACTGGGGTTTCTCTGTGACCGCCACCCCATGGTATTTTTTAAAAATGCCATGAAGCGTTCGGGGAGTGTTCCGGCGGAGGACATTCAGAAATATGTCGGACGGCGGGTGCGCATCGCCGGCTGGCTTATTACCGGCAAGAAGGTTCGCACCAGACGCGGTGAGACCATGGAGTTTCTCACCTTTGAAGACGACACGGGAGTTGTCGAGAGTACTTTTTTCCCGACTGTCTACAAGCGTTTCTGCCACCTGCTGGATTGGGGACGTCCCTATCTCCTCTCAGGGCTGGTGGAAGAAAACTGGGGGGCTGTAACTCTCACGGTGGAAACCGTGGCGCCGTTTGGCAGAAGCTGTATAGCGCTTAAAGATTGACAGCTACGGTTACACTTTATTAAACGGACTTTTCTTCACAGACAATTAACGAAATTAAAATACTGTTTCAGACCCGACACTAATTGAGAAAGGAAAAAAAAATGATTCCATCCATAACAAAACACAACCCATGAGCCCGTACCACAGCGCCAAGGCCGCGGCCAACCATTTTACCCGCTGTATGGCGGTTGAGCTGGGCAAGTACGATATTCGCGTAAACGCCATCGGCCCCGGGTTTACGAATTCCGAGCTTTCCAAATTTATCCCGAAAGAAGAGTTCGCATATATCATAAACCAGATGCCTGCCCGACGATTCGGTGAACCGATCGAAGTGGGGGCGATGGCGGTATACCTGGCGTCGCCGGCCTCTGCACAGGTGACGGGAACTGTAATGGTTATAGATGGGGGGGATATGCTGTCCTGCTGATTTACTGATTCCTGTTATCCTGCGTAATCCTCCCGTCCCTTATCTCCACCTGCCTGGGCGCTCTTTTGGCCAGGGCAGGATCGTGGGTGATGACGAGGATGGTACGCCCCTGTTCCCATAGATCCTGGAAGAGATTCATGATGTCGCCTCCCGAGCTGGTGTCGAGATTCCCGGTGGGCTCGTCCGCCAGAATGATATCAGGATCCATTGCAAGTGCGCGTGCGATGGCGACCCGCTGCATCTGGCCGCCGGATAGCTCCGTGGGTTTATGGTCCACACGTTCAGAAAGACCGACGCGTTCCATCAATTCCATCACTTTTTCCCTTCGTTTTCGGCGGGGGACGGCACCAAAAAGAAGCGGCATCTCGACATTTTCAAACGCGGATATTTGAGGCAGCAGATTGAAGCTCTGAAAAATGAACCCAACCCTCCGGTTGCGTATCCCGGCGAGTTCTTCCCGGCTCAATCCCGAAACCGCTTCACCCCTCAGGTGATAACTGCCCGATGTCGCGGTATCCAGGCAGCCGATAAGATTCATCAACGTACTTTTTCCCGAGCCGGACGGCCCCGTGATGGCGACCATTTCACCTTTGTTCACCGTGAGATCGACACCCTTGAGCGCTTCGACCTTGACCTTGCCGGTGTTGTAGACCTTGGAGAGTTCCTTCAGGCTGATCACTTCACCGTTTTTCGGTGTGTGGTTATTTTTCCCATTTTTAAAGAAATTGCTTATTAACATGAATACCTCGCATGTGGTTGAGAGTTACCGCTTTTTGAAGAAGTTGCTTATTAGCATAAATATCTCACTCGTAGCGGAGGGTTTCCGCGGGATTGATGGATGCCGCCCGCCGGGCGGGAAAATATCCGGCCACAAGGCCGATAATGCCCAGAATGGATGCGGAGACGATACCGATTGATATGGACAGCGTCGGCTTTCCGAGCATTTCCAGGGCTTCATTTCCTTCGGTCGGTAACTGATCGAGAAGAATAATGGCCCCCATGGCCATGATCAGACCGATGGCGCCTCCCAGAAAAGTATACATCATGCCTTCGAGTACGATCGGCCATGTCACCCATCCCCGACGGGCGCCCAGGGCCATCTTTACGCCTATTTCTCTGACGCGTTCCTTAACCACCGCATACATGATGTTTGCGACACCCACACCGCCGATGATAAGGGTGAGGGCGCCGATGATTCCAAGAAAAATCTTTATGCCAAGAAGTACATTACGTGTTATTTTACCGTCTTCTACAGTGTCCCATATACCGAATACACGTTCGTCCTTTGGGTCGAATCCATATTTTGCCCCGAGGATTTTATGCATTTCCTCGAGAACAAACCCCAGACGTTCCGGGATGTCCGATTTCACTACGATAACTTCTACTTTGTCCGTACCGTATTGTGCCTTAAATGTGGTAATCGGGATGGCGATCTGGTCCTTATCCATGCCGTTATAATTTCCCATTGTTACTTTGGGCATCATGACACCGATTATCGTATAGGGGACTCTATCCAGAAGGAATCCCTTTCCAACCGGATCTTCTTTTCCAAATATTTTTTCGGCCAGTTCATTACCGATAAAGGCCACCCTGCGTCTCTGCTTTTCATCCATTGTATCGAGGAATCTTCCGCCGGACCGGGGAATATGGTTTCGAATTTCACCAAAACCATGGGTGACCCCTTTTACCTGTGCGGTAGTGGTCGTATCACCATAGTTTACAATGACCCCTCTTCTATGTATTTCCCCGGAAACCTCTTGCAGGTTTGGGAGACGTTCCCTCAGCAGGGCGATGTCATCGATAGTCGGCCGGATGGCGCGCCCTGCCGGCAGACCCTGCCAGATGAGGCTGGTGGTGCCGGGCCATATGACTGCAAGGTTGCTGCCCATACCGTTCATGCCTTTGGCGATGGAGAGGCTCAGGCCTTCTCCGAAGGCAAGTAGCAGAAGCAGGGAGAGTGATCCCCAGGCAATCGAGGCTATCGTCAGAACAGCCCTTTTTTTCTGCACACGGCTTGCTTTTAAAAAGAGGTTGAGTATGAGGCCTGGTCTGGGTTTACGCATTATCTCTCCTTACATCTTCATGGCCGTAACCGGGTCCAGATTAGCCGCCGAACGTGCCGGGAAAAAGCCTGAAATAAAACCGATCAACCCCAGTATTGTAATTGTGAGAATGGCTGCTCCCGTCGAAATGGTGGGAATGCCCACATATTCGGTCAGGTTGAGCGCGGGGAAAACAGCGCAGATTCCCATGGTTATCAGCATACCGATACTACCGCCAACAGCGGTTATCGTCAGGGTTTCGATCAGAAACTGGGCAAGTATCATGCGCGGTTTTGCGCCCAGGGCCATTTTTATTCCGATTTCCCGGGTTCTCTCTTCAACCACCACATTCATAATATTCGAGATGCCTATCCCGCCGACAATCATGGTCAGGCTGCCGATAATTCCCAGGAAAATTTTGAAAGCCGTCATAAATGAATTGAAGAATTTTGTATTTTCAGTTGTGTCCCAGAAACCGATTGCCTGCTCATCTCCGGGATCAAACCGGTGCCGGGCGGCCATGATTTGTCGCACATTCTTTATCAGTGCTTCCGTTTGTGAAATGTCTCTGGAGAAAAAAACAAAATTACCGACGTATTTCTGACCCGTCATCATCCGGAATGTAGCGGCGGGTATATAGATCTTTCCGCTGTCCCGTCCACTATAGCTGGAGTTCTGGGTTTTCTTTTTAAGTACACCGACAATCAGAAAGGGTGATCCCTGGAGCTGGATCGTCCGGCCGACCGGAGATTCCCGTGCGAATACCTGTTCAGCAAGTTCATTGCCAATAAATGCCACTCTTCTTTTCAATTCCTGGTCCAGGGGATTGATAAAGCGGCCGCCCGCTTCCGGGATCAGGTTGCGGATTTCGCTGAAGTCCGGATCGACACCTGACACTCCGACGGAAAGGACCTTTGTACCGCGCTGGAGTTTGAAGCCCTGCATATATTCAGCGGAAAAGACGGCGCCGAAGGTCTTATTCCTCAACAGGTGGATATCAGAGTCGTCTATCTTGATATAGCGGCCTTTTGACAGCCCCTCGAAGGGCATGGCGGTTCGCGCGGGCCAAGCGATAACCACGCCATTGCCAATCCCCAGATTGTCTTTGAGAAGCCGTTTGTGGAGGCCGTCGCCGAATGCCAGCAACAGGCTCACGGCGGCGGTCCCCCAGATCATCCCGAAGAGGGTAAGCAGGGTGCGCAGTTTCTGACTGCGGGTATCACGCATAAGCTGGCGGAAGATATTCAACATGAGCTTTGTCCTATCCCGTGATCTCTCTTGGCGGTCGCTGCACAAGTTCTTCACCTTCGGCGAGACCGGATGTGACTTCTATGTTAAGGCCATCCGACAGGCCGACGGCTACTTCCACTTTCCTTGGCGCTGCTTCGGGTGTGTCTCCAGGCACTTCAACAAATGTCTTTGCACCGTCATCCTCGAAAATCACCAGCCGCTCAGGAACGAGGAGGATGTTCTTCTTTTCGCGAATGACGATATCGGCATTGGCGGAATATCCCGCACGGAGCACGATATCCTCAACCGGATCCATTTCGATTTCCACCTCGAACAGTTTTGCATTGTCTTTTTCAATCGCTTGGGGGGCAATTCGGGTTAATTTTCCGGTGACAGCCTGATCCGGCAATGCACCGATTTTCAGACGGACCGACATCCCTGTTTTCAATTTGCCGACATCTATCTCATCAACCGTGCCTTTAAAGACCAGGTTGCTCATATCGGCAAGGGTCGCGAGATCGGTCCCCGCCTGATAGCTCGTGAGGGGAACCACGGGATCTCCCGGATTTACGAGGCGCTGTAGAAGGATGCCTTCGGAAGGCGCCCGTATTATCGTCTCCATATTTTTCCCACGGCCGCTGATACGTCCTTCCATGATCAATTGCAACCGGTCTTTGGCTTTCGCCAATTCGATTCGTGCACGTTCATAGGTGTCTTTTTGAACATCGAGGTCGTTTAAGGACTCTATTCCCTCTTTTGCGAGTTTCCGGGAGTTTTCCAGGTCTATTTTTGCCCGGTTAAAGGAAATCTGGGCGGTCTTTACCATATTCTCCACTTCGAGGAGTTCATCCGGAGTGGGGTCGGGGCTGATCTCTATGATGGGGTCTCCTCTTTGTATCCGGTCGCCAACCTCCGCCGGGCATTTTTTCACAATCCCCGATATCTTTGATTTGATATGAAACTCCTGGCGGGGTTCAATCTGTCCGATAGCGATCGCCTTTTCGGTAATGTCTCCTTTGACTACCGATACCAGGGTGAATCCCTGATCCTGGGGCTTTCGGCTTTTCGCCCAGGAATATCCCCCTACAACAATGGCCGCGAGAAAGATAAATAAAAGGAGAACCTTTACGAACGTCTTCATTCCCAACCTCCCAAATTATATAAAAGATTTAATTCATCAGAGTATAACGGATCGTACAAAAGCAATTTTATAACTCTTAAAGCATGAACCATACCAATATGCCGATTGAATGTATTTGGTAAAAATATCAATATGTAAGATCTGTCATGGCGTCTTGTGCCCTGGTACAATATACCTCGGCTTAGTTTGAATAACCGATGGTTGGTTAATATAGCCACCAAGCCTAATTAATAATACTCGGCTTTGAGCAAATGGTTACCGGTTTTTTTGCTTCTGCTTCATTTGCCGCGGAATACAAGTATTCGGAAGCAGCGGATCATATCGGTGAAAAGGCAACGGTCTGCGGGAAGATTGTCGAAACAATGGCTTATCAAGGCAGCACAATCCTGGGGATGGGCGCAGCGGTCATGGAATCGGGTTGTGTCGGGATTGAAATACCTGATTCAATGAAGGATAAATTGCCCGAGGACATGTATAAAGACAAGGAGATTTGTGTAGAGGGAGAAATCTATAAAAACCCGAACGGCGGCGGGTCCATCAAGGTGACGGATCCTTCGCAGATTAAAGCCGAGTAGTACTTTTTTATCAGTTCACCAGGCTTTGTATCGGCGCGGGAATTCTCCCGCCCCGGCGGACAAACGAATTCTCGCTTACGGCCTGCCGAACGTCCATGATGATGGCGTGACCGAGGAGTCCCCCGAAATGTGCTTTTTCGCCTGCCTTTTTCCCGGGGACGGGGATAAGGCGCGCGGCGGTTGTCTTCTTGTTGATCACACCGATGGCCATTTCATCGGCGATGATGGCCGATAAGGTCTCCGCGGAAGTGTCCCCCGGCAGCGGTACCATGTCCAGCCCCACGGAGCAGACGCTGGTCATGGCCTCCAGTTTTTCAAGGCACAGATCTCCCTTTTGAGCGGCCTCGGCAATGTTCAGGTCTTCACTTACCGGAATAAACGCACCGCTCAATCCGCCCACATGGGAGCTTGCAAAGGCCCCCCCTTTTTTTACCGCGTCGTTTATCAATGCCAGGGCCGCGGTGCTGCCGGGTGACCCGATAGCGGGGAGCCCCAGGCTCTGAAATATTTCCCCCACGCTGTCTCCGACATTGGGTGTCGGCGCCAGGGAGAGGTCGACAACCCCGAAAGAAATTCCCAACGCCCGGGCCACTTCATGTCCGATCAGCTCACCGGCCCGGGTGATTTTATAGGCCGTTCTTTTGATAACCTCCGAGAGTTCTCCCAGGTTGAGGCCGGGGTTCGCTGACAGGGCGCGCTCCACTGCTTTTTTGACGACCCCCGGGCCGCTGACGCCCACGTTGATGACGGCATTCGGTTCTCCGATACCGAGGTATGCGCCGGCCATGAAGGGAATGTCCTGGGGGATGTTTGAGAAAATACAGAGCTTGGCACACCCCAGGCCATCCGAATCGGCCGTCAGCGCCGCGGCTTCACGGAGGATTTGACCCATTTTCAGGACCGCGTCCATGTTGATGCCGGCCCGCGTGGTTGCAACGTTGATGGAGGTGCAGACACGGTTCGTTTCCGCCATGGCCTGGGGGATGGCGTCGATGAGAGAGATATCTCCTTTGGCCATTCCCTTTTCCACCAGGGCACTGAATCCGCCGATAAAATCCACGCCGACCGACTCCGCCGCGGTGTCGAGCACTTTCGCGATATCGACGAACTGGGAAGAAGAGAAGGGGGCCCCCACAACCGCCATGGGGCTTACGGAAATCCGTTTGTTGACCACCGGGATGCCGAATTTCTCGGAAATCTCTTCGCAGGTTTTCACCAGCGTGCCCGCCAGTGTCGTAATCCGACGCGCGATGTTATCGCTGAACCGCGCGAGATCATCACTGGCGCAGTCCGTCAGATTGATTCCCAGGGTAACGGTGCGAAGGTCCAGATGTTCGTATTTGAGCATCTCCAGGGTGGAGATTATTTCGTGTTCGCTTAGCATAATGGTGTCCTAATTATTATATACGGCTCATGGTTTCGAAAATGTGCCGATGCTGAATGTTGATGTCGAGACCCAGTCTGGACGCAGCGGCCTTTAAATCCCGGTGCAAATCCGCCAGTACCACATGGCCGGGTACGGTTACCTCGTAGATCATCAGATTTTGAAAGGGATCGTCCCCGCCCTTGAACACCGCTTTGAGGTTTGTGATGTTGACGCCGTGATCCGCAAGGACTTTTGTCGTTTCGGCCACGAGTCCTTTTCTGTCCGGGCCCGTGGTGGTGATAACGAACGGATCGCCCTTTTCAGGCGAAGGCGCTGCTGACGTCATGACGGGAAACCGGGTGATGATGACTTCGAGGGAGAGGTGCGCCACGGCCTGGTCAAGGGAAGCTTTTATGGTTTCATCCGCGATCTCTTCGGGTGCGGCCACGATGAGGATTGCTCCGAATACGGACTGCAAAATGGTCTGACTGACGTTTTCGATGTTGCAGTCCAGCGTATGCAGTGCATCCGAGAGTGCGGCCACTATGCCCGGGCGATCCTGCCCTATTACCGAGATGATGATTTTTTTCATATATTCAATAAACTCCTTTTCAGATCAGCCCCGCCCGCTTTTCAGCCGGAGGAGACCAGGGCTGTTATGAAGATGTATTTCCTGATTAAGCTGTTGATTTTGTGCCGAAAGTTTATTACAAACAACCGGAATTAACAACACCATTCAAGGACGGGATACCCATGAAGACGCCCCTATCACCTTTACGGAAGTTGTTTGCCTACCTGTTATTTTTCATATCCGGTTTTTGTGCGCTTGTCTATGAAGTAGTGTGGAGCCGAATGCTGGTTCTCGTGATGGGCAATACCACGCTGGCCACCACCACGATTCTGACGGCTTTTATGGCGGGTCTCTCATTGGGGGGACTTTACTGGGGCAGTCGCGTGGATAAAGCCAGGCGCTCGCCCCTGTTCCTTTTCGGTTGTCTCGAAACGGGTGTCGCGATTTCGGCCAGTGTCGTTTCGCTGATAATCCGGGCGATTGTTCCCCTGGAGGCGTGGATTTCGCATCTTTCCGGATCGGGAAGCCTGCTCCAGGTAATGACCCGGTTTTTTCTCTGTTTCTGCATGCTGATCGTACCAACCTTCCTGATGGGCGGCACCCTTGCCGTTATCGGCAGGCACGTTATCTCCAGGGAGGGGCTGTTTACCAAAAATACCGCCATTCTATATGGTGTCAATACAGCGGGATCCTTTGCGGGTGCTTTCCTGGCGGGTTTTTTTCTGATCAAGCTTCTGGGGCACAGCGGCAGTTTGTTGCTGGCTGCCGCTTTGAATCTCGCCGTGGGTATTTTTGCCGTCTGGGCGGGCGCCCTGGAAAAAAAGCAGGATATTCCCGGGAAAGCATCCTTGAAAAAAGCGCGCGGCGTTGGTCGAAAAGAGAAGCGGCCGGTCGGAAGGATTGTCACCCTGGTGCTGATCGCTCTCGGAATATCGGGCTTCTGCGCAATCGCCTATCAAATCATCTGGACCCGCCTGCTTATCCTGACGATCGACAACTCAGTCTACTCTTTCACTATTATCCTCATGGGATTCCTGGCGGGAATTGCCCTGGGAAGTTTTATGCTTGCCGGATGTTACCGATTCGTCAAATCACCGATTCTGTTGTTTGCCGTCGTGGAAGTTGGCATCGGTGTTTCGGCCTTCTGCTTTCCTTTCATGATTCACACGAATCCCAATGTGCCGGACCAGGTCTATCTGAAGTTTCTGATTTCTTCTCTGCCGCTCGGCATTCTCGTGCCGACCGTACTGATGGGGATTGCCTTCCCGGTGGGGGCGCGGATCTACCAGCAGTTCAAAGGCGATATCGGCAGGAGTATTGGCGTGGTGTATGCCGTCAACACGGCGGGATGCGTTTTAGGGGGGCTGTCCGCGGGATTTATTCTCATCGGATCGCTCGGGTTCAGGAACAGCATATTGCTCCTGTCCGGCTTGAACCTGACCATCGGGGCATTGATCGGTTTTTTGTCTATAGGAGGTAAACCCCGGTATACTTTCGTCGGCGTGTTCGTCCTGTTTTTCGTATCCGCGTATATCGCCATGCCGTCGGATTATTTCCCCCGGAAATACGCGACGCTCGATCCCGGGGGCGACCTTATTTACTACAAGGAATCCGTTTCGACAACCGCGACGGTTTTTGAGCGGCCCGACAAAAACAGGGCGTTATATCTGAATGGTATTCCGGAGGTGGATACGAGTTATCTCTCCATAAGAACCTTTAAATTGATGGGCGCGCTTCCGGGACTGCTTCACGAGAAACCGGAGGATGCCCTGATGATCACTTTCGGCGCCGGTATCGCCGCCGGGACGGCGATCCTGTTTGCGGATCACCTGGATTGTGTCGATCTGGCCTCCCAGGCCCGGGATATCGCGCCGTATTTCGAGACCTACAATAATCGCATCATCCAAAACAGCGGCATCTCGCTATACAGCGACGACGCGCGCCATTTTCTCCAGACGAGCCGGAAACGGTATTCGATTATCATCTCCGATGCCACGCATCCCCGGGTGTATGATTCCTGGGTGCTGTTTACTCAGGAATTCTACCGGATTGTCCGGAACCGGCTCTCCGAAAACGGCATTTTCCTTCAGTGGCTGCCCTTTCACGGACTCACAACGGATCAATACCTCGGTATCGTTCGAACCTTTTCGGATGTTTTCGAACACACCTCCATCTGGCGTGTGGGACAGGGGTATACCCTGCTGCTCGCGACACCGGATGTGCTTGAAATCGACTGGCAGACGTTTCAAAAACGAGTGACGGCGCCCGACATTCGGAACGACCTGAAACTGGTCGGCCTGGATAATCCTTTTGAGATGCTCAGCTATTTTGCCATGGGTGAAGGGAATGTCAAAAAGATGCTTTCCGGCTCGCCGTCGGTGATGACCGACAACAGCCCCGCCCACCTGTTTTTCCCATTTTCTTCGACATTCAGAGACCAGTATGATCGATGGCCCCTTGCCAATTATGAGAAAGTAAAGGCATACGAGGAATCCGTGATCCCTTTTGTAGCCAACATCAGCGAGGATGTGGTAACGAGAAAAAAAATCGAGGATGTCTTTCGGTATTATAAACGGCGGGGGAGTCATTAACGAAAATTAAATGGTTGTTCTCTTCTGTCCTATTATCCATATTGTGATAGATAATTCCAAAGTTCCAAATCGAACAAGCTATGGATTACTTTATGGGTTGAAAAAGGACGATGATAAGCTCAATTTTAATTCTTTTGACAATTGAGCTGCTTTTAATATATGGAAACTAATACTATATTTGTTTTTGTATTTAAGCTCTTAACGGCCTTGATTTTCAGAGCCTCCCACTAATAAAGACTATGGAAAATAACTCACAATTCGTAATAACCAGTAAGTTACCTCTTTGTTTTCAACTTGATAAATAAATATGCAAGCTTCGGAATACTATAATGAATCAAAGCCAATTTAATGATAGATTAAAAAGTCTTATGACATCGAGCCCCCTCGAAACAAATTTTATAATTAACTGGTACAAAAACATACTAAAACAATTAGAATCATTGAAAAAACAAAGTTCTTCAATTGAACATCCGAGATACCGTGGTAACGAAAGAGAAGGAGACTTTACTAAAGTTTTAAAAAATGTATTACCTTCCTCAGTATTACTCTCTCGTGGATTTGCTATTAACGAGTATGCTACAAAAAGCTCCGAACAAGATTGCTTATTGTTGGATAGTAATCGGACAGCTACTTTTATTAGAACAGAAAATACTACGTACTTTCCTATAGATACGATTCTTGGCTCTGTTGAAATAAAATCAAAAATGAATTTATCTGAATTGAGAAAAATAATCCTCAATTGCGTTAGCTTAAAAAAACTGGCATATCCACATGGAATGTCAGATAATTTTTATAAAGAAGAACCAAGCGTGAAAATTGCATTTTTTATTTTTGCGTATGAATCTATATGGTCATCAATTGAGGCTGCAAAAAAAATCAACCAACTTCTTGAGTCCGTTCCTGTTACCTTAAGACCAAATATGTTTTTCATTCTTAATCAAGGTTTTATTATGCCACGTGGGAAAAATGGCTTCGCTAATGGACCGGATCAAATGTTTACAGATGATAAATTTGTAGCCCAAGGAGAGATGGGGACAACAGGTATCCCTAAATCTTTAGCGCCTCCATTCTTATGGTTTTTATCAAATATCGTAGATCATTCGTTACATGAGATAGAGCATAGAAAAGCAGATTGGTACTGTAAATTTTTAATAGCACCTATGCTCCTACAGCAATCAGCTGGGAAAAGTATCAAAGATAAGTCTTAAATGTGTCTCACATTCCAGCAGTGACAATGATCGGACA
Organism: Desulfobacterales bacterium; assembly: GCA_963677545.2. Taxonomy (GTDB): domain Bacteria; phylum Desulfobacterota; class Desulfobacteria; order Desulfobacterales; family JAFDDL01; genus JBECKW01. The sequence continues at coordinate 197,898 of CAXXKH010000018.1, forward strand.
ATTTGGGCAAGGTTTGGGAAATCACATGCATTTCAAACACAGAAAACACCCCTGATTTTTCCTCTTTTCCTCCCTCTTTTACCTTTGGGACCAAAAATGTTGAATATATTTTCAATAACCTGAAATAAATCAGAAAAAAATCAACGCAAACCCGCTTTTTCCTTAACATTCAGGAGACCGGGGCTGTTATGAAGATACATCAGTGAGGAGGTGAGGCCTTCATTTAGAAAGACCGTCTCGATATAATCGAAGAGCACCGGTTTGTCCGGCCAGGTGAAGTTTTCTTTCCTCTGTTTCAGTTTCTCCCACGTCGTTTGCGCGGAAGGATTTTTGGAAAATACTTCTTTTTCGGCCCTGTCGCAGAGAAACATCTGGCAGACGATCGGTTTTATTTCCCACAGGCATCCGGCGGATCCCAGATAGATACATTTACCGCTTTCGTTCGACGTCTGAAGCAGGGTGTCTATTTGGTCAAGTCTGTTTTCAGGCGAATGGATGGCGTTGATGACCACATCGGCGAAAAAGGTGATGATACCTTCTTTCGAACAGCAGGCGCTTAATTGACTCTGGTAGCAGCTCTGGTTGCACAGGTCTGAAAAGTGGGTTTCCAGAAACCGGTCGGTTTCCCGCCGGAATGCCAGGTAGTCCGAAAGGGACGGCCCGACGGTTTCAAGCAGGAGAGGCTTCAAGCCGGAAAGGCGTTCCCGGACTTGCCGCAGGGTTTCGAGTTGCTCTTTCTGGTAAGCGCTCATTTCGGGTTTGTTATACGTGGTTAATTATCGGTCTGGCCGGAAACGGAGTCGTTCCCGAATACCTGCCGCATTGCGTTTAATGACACTGTCATCGTGTCACGCCGCTGGTCCAGATAATTCTTGAACTGCTCGACCTGAGGCGGTGGCAGATACATGCCGGCCACCTTGATATATTCCGAATAGGTCTGATCCGTCACTTCCATAACACGCGATACCTGCGATTCAAGGTCGGCCTCGGACTGTGTTTCATCGTTTCGAAAGGAATGTTCGGCTTCGATTTTTTTCCGTTTTTCGAACATGGCATCGATGAACGCCTGTTCCCGGGCCTTGGCCGGTAATTCATTCGGGCTGAGGGACCTGAAAAAGGCGGCCAGAAGCGTTCTCTCTCTCAACCTTTCTTCATACGACACATACTTCTCGAAGTTTTCCCTGCCGATAAGGTCATGTATTTTTTTATTGATGTCAATTTTAAGTATTTCCAGATTCAGCCGAATTTCCCCCCGTTTTTCTTCCGGGATGGATGTATCCAGCATCTCCACGCTCATATCCGTCTTCCGTATCTTCAGATCGTGGAAAATCGCTTCCAGTGCACGCTGTTTTTCCGGAGAAAGCGCAAGGTCCTTGAATAACACGTCATACGAATCGTCCCGTGTGGCGGAGTCTTTTTTGATTTCGGCCCCGCCGTGTCCGGCGGCATTCCCCGGGACATTTTCGGACTGTTTGCTGCTCGAAACCTCGGTGGACTTGGCTTTGATTATTTTTTTTATTTGCCGCTGCTGGTATATGGTGAGGGCAATTACGGCGATGATCGCCAGCCCGACAGTGGCGTAGGTTACTTTCAGAATTGATTTGTGCGATCCCATTCATGTCTCCTTTTTGAGTGCGATGATATCATTATCAGATAGGACGGCGGGTTTCAACTGAGTAGGGATCAGAATAATCAGGTTTCGGGTGTCCCCGACGCCGGAATCTTCGACAGGTGTCAGGTGTCAGGTGTCAGTCGGCGCGACTCTTGTAGTCCCTGACACCTGACACCTGACACCTGACACCCGAAACTTGTATTATTCTCCAAACGTTACTTGTGCCCGGAAATCCCGCCCGATGGCCTGGCCGAGTTCGCGGATGAGCGGATATTTTTCCGGCGAACATAACCCCCGGGGCGTTTTAACGGTAAGGTGACGTTCCACCTTGATGGTCTGCGCGTCCCGTTTATAGGTCGCAGTGTATTTCCCATATTCATTCTGTACAGTTACATTCTTGGGTAAGTGCGTTATCTTTACACTATCGGGAACGGTCACGGATGTGATTTCAACCTTTTCGTACCCGCTATGGTAACTGGAAAACTTCATTTCGGGCTTAGCAGTTGCAAACGCAAGCCCGGCAATTGGGGATGGAATGGCTATCCCGGCCGGTATCATGAAGGCTCCCGGTCCCGGTAACATCATGGCGTTCTGGGTGGTGAACTCTGTTTCAACCCGGATATCTTCAGCAAGATTACGTGGATCGCTTCCTGTTATCATACCTTCACCCTGTTGGCCTGATCTTGCCAATAACGAGCGGGCGGCCATGGCCTCCTGGCCTGGTGGTATGGAAGCCTTGAGAGTGCGCAACACAAACTCCATTCCCCCATCTGCCGTGATACTTGCTTTGCCTTTCGCGGAACCGTCATCAGCAATCGTAACGGTAGTGACGGTCTTTATGTTGGATATTTCAGGAGATGGTTCGGGAAGCATCTTAATGCCGGCCTCCTTGTCGAACCCACGAGTGACCAGGGCAAACTTGCTGTATTCCTTGACCGGCAGCACACCGAAAGGCGCGGTTTCGGCCGTAGGATCCAGGAATAGATCGAACTCGGGCAGATAGGTGATGGCATGGTTGAAGATGCCCACCGGCAGCGCGACATCCGGCAGCCAATAGACATCGCCCGCATTGATAAGAACCGGTGCCGATTCGATATCTTTGGCGGCGAGCAGCGCATTCAGCAGAACAACTTTATCCTTGCAATCGCCATATCCGGTTTGAATGATGGTATCGGCGTCTCGCGGCACAACACCGCCTGTGCCGAAACTGAGGGCCACATACCGAATTTCTCCGGTCACGTGATTATATAGTGCCGCTGCCTGCTCACGCGGGCTTTTTATACCGGCTGTAATTTCGTCGGCAAGCGTTTGCACCTCATCCGTTACTTTTTCCTTGTCCGCCGCACGTGCCAGATAGGCTTCGGCAACTTCAGCATAGTCGGCGAAGGTCGTCACGGTGATACGGGGGCTGTAGTTCGCCTCGTTGATTGCTCCTTGTTCGGGTGCCTGCCCTTTTGTATCTTTGACCGTCCAGACGTATTTGGATTTGCCGGGCGTATCGGATTTAACCCGCCCCCCTTCAATACCTATGGCCTGAATATGCATTTCCAGCTCTTCCGGTGCAATCAGTGTGTAAACCGCTGATTCGAAATCGACACTTTGCGGAATCATATCGAACATCGAGAAATGGTTTTCGAATAGCGGCGTGGTCTGCGTCAGCTTGTAGTGGTAGGTTTTAGTGGCGCCGACCGTGATTTTAGGAAACACGATTGCCGTGACTTTGATATCGTCAAATGCCGGCGCTGTTGTACTGACCGGGCTTTGTTGTGTGATTATCTTGTCCTCGGGAACGGGGATTTTTTCCCCCTCGCCTGTTTCCGTATAGGCTTCAATCACCTCAAGGGACTGAAGGGTTTCGCTGTACGGAATATAGGTTTGAGCCGCTGACTGGACCGCCTGATCGATGTTAATCCGGATTTTCCCATTTACCTCCTGGGTATAGGTGCCATCCGCGTTGACTGTAAACGTTATGTCCAGGTTTTTAATTGTGAGTGGTGATTTGTAATCCGGAGCGGCTAACTGGGCTGTAGCGGTTCCGATAGCAACAAGAAATACAAAAACAACGGATAACAATGAACTGAGTTTCATATTCTTACCCCCCTGATAGTTAATGTGTTAGCCTTCATATTTACATTTATTTTGGTAATCTCCCTTTCAGCATAGGGATCGTTTCATGCTGGTATAATACAGCGCCGCCAGGTGAAATCCCCAGGTGATTGCCGCGGCAATAACAACGACCGCTATATTTAGAAAAAATGGGGCCGTCTCCATGGAGGGCATTCCGAAAATTGTAACGATCAGGGTAATAACGCCTGTAACCGTCAGTGCTATTCTTAGAACAATCCCCTTGAAGAGGATGAAGAGTCCGCCGAATAGCGGCACATGGATGAGCGGGATGATTAACATTATCGGTGGAATAGATAAAAAGGTGAGGGATCGGCCCATCACGGTTATTTCCGGAAAGAGTGTCGACAGATAATTGAACGACAGGATCGATATTCCAAAAAAACCGAGAGAGAGCAGCATGGTTGTAAGCAAAACAACAATTCCCCGGAAAAAATGAACGTTTCGACCCGGAAACAGGAAATACTTGAACCGCTGATTCGTGAATAGAATGCTGAAGGCGAAGCTTGAAAAGATAAGCATCATCCCGTCAAAGAAGTAAAAGAAACCCGGTTTGGTGGATTCGATGATAACGCAAGGAACGAGAATCAGCATGATATATGCGAATAAAAAAGGAATCCACAGGAATTTCCAGCGACTGAAAATCGGTGCGGTAAGGAGATACACCTGGCCCCACAGATGGGGGATGAGCCCTGAATGATGCTTTGATCGTATGCGATCGGTAATGTATTTGCTATACAAATCATCCGTTTTACCGGTGGTGTGTTTTTCCGCCTGGCGCATCCACTTCCGTTTGATGAGCCTCTGCCTTGATTGGCTGCTGTCCCCGAATCCAAACCAGGGCGTTGTGCATAATTGACGGTGGTTTCTCCTGCTTCCAGTGGCATGATAGATCAAAAAACACAAGATGCCGCTCGAGAGCACAAGTATCCAGAGATGATTTGCGACGGCGGGAAAAATGGTCGTGCCCATGTCCTTGAAGGATATGATCAAAAACGCCGTCATCGAGAAAAACAGGGGAATAAACCCAAATTTTCGGATGAACACGGATACTCCCGACCAGAAACAGAGGCTCATCAGGCATATCGAAGCAATGAAAAGTGAAGGAACGATATGAACATTGAATAAATATAGTATCGATACGACAAGCAGACAGAGGAGCATCACCGCCATCCAAATCGTAAGCAGCATTTTCTTTACTGCCCGCTCATGATTCGGCAGGCAAAACGAAAACGGTCTGGCGGATGTCCCGGTTATCGCCATGCCAAACATTTCACCGACTAATATAAACATTATCCATGAAACCTCGGACAGATCCCCGGATGTGCCAATAGTCATCATCCCCGTGAATAGAGACAAAATTCCCGAAACCAATATCAAATGGTATATCCACATGAACCGGAATTGATAGAGATGTTTGAGGTTTGCGGCTAAGGGACTCATGGTTCGCTTCCTTCTAATTCCTGTCGACGGAAAGGTTGTCGGTTCGGTGCGTTGCGCCCATTACGATTTTATAAATATCATCGAGGGGCAGGGGAAGCGTATCGATTCCGCAGTTGATCTCTTCCGCCTGCTTTCTGATGGTTTCGATGCAAGGCGCCGCCAGGGTCAGAAGTGCCTGGCCGTTGTTCCTGACGCAGGAAAGGACATTCTCAAACGGCAGTGTCTCCGGAAGCGGGGTGTCGGGGGATGTCAGGCGCACCTGAAGATACTGTTCCCGAAGCTCATCGAAGTTGCGGTCTTCGACGATGTGTCCACCTTTCATGATGACAACGTGATCGATCACCTTCTCCACATCGCTCAAGATGTGGGAAGAGATCAGAATGGTTTTTTTCTCCTGCTGAATGATGTTGAGCAGGAGATCCAGGAACTGGGCCCGGGCAATGGGATCCAGGGCCGTGGCGGGCTCATCCAGGATGAGCAGCTCGGGTTCATGACCGATGGCAAGCAGGATGGCAAGCTTCTGGCGTTGACCGGGGGAGAGGGCGCCGACCCGGTCCTTCAGGTGAATCTCGAAATCTTCCACATAGCGGTTCTCGAGGTCCGTATTCCAGTTCGGATAGTAGGCGGCGACATAACGGATGAGTTGCTTCACCGTCATCCAGTCGATCAGTTCTCCTTCCTGGTGAACATACCCGATCCGGGACAATTCCTTCGGGCCGAGTTTCGCCGCTTCGCATCCGAAGGTGACACAGGTCCCCCTGGTCGGCAGATACAGGCCGATCATATGACGGATCAGGGTGCTTTTCCCGCATCCGTTCGGACCGAGGAGACCGATGATCCGACCCGGCGGAATATCCAGGTGAACGGCTTCAATGGCCGTTTTATTGTTGAAGGTTTTCCTCAGACCTCTGATCTTGACAATCGGTTCGGCGTTATTCATTTCCTTTCCTCCGGTCTTCACAGCCAATTTCAAAACGTTTCATTTCGTTCGGCTTCTGCGTTGGCTGATTCGCTTTGCGCCTAATTTTACGCATGGCGGGAAAACGTTTTGAAAATGGCTCTTAAGATTTGTATTTTGCAAACAAATTCCCGAGTATCCGTTGTGTCTCTTTTTCAGAGATATCGAATTGCACCGCCATTGTTACGGCCTTGGCCAAAAGCGCCTCCAGAGCCTTCTCTTTCGCCTTCTCTTTTTTAGAGGAACGGATGGCGGCCACAAACAGTCCGATACCCCGGCGTCGTTCCAGCAGACCTTCCATCTCCATGGCCGAGTAGGCCTTGCTGACCGTCATGGGATTTACCTTCAGAGAGGCGGCCAATTCCCTGACCGTCATCACCTGCTCCCCTTCTTTTAAAAGACCTGCCATTATTTGCTCCCTGACCTGATCCATGATCTGGCGGTATATCGGAACGCCGCTGTGATGATCGATAACAAGTAACATGCTGATGTAATCCTCCGTATCAGTGTATTGATCAAGTAATACACCAATACGCTACTGTCAAGAACTTTTTTTGTGTGGATTTCCAGAAAGGAAAAGATCGTTAACTAATTCTCTCGCAAAGCCGCAAAGAACGCAAAGGCGACACAATATTTTTTATTGTTTTTCTTAGCGTTATTCGCGGTTTAGCGTGAGATTAAGACTCTTTTTAAGGCTTAGAAATTGACCACCAGAGCGACTGAAAAGAGCGTATCCGTTTGGTCCAGGGTTTCGGGTGACGGCTCGTTCTGGAATTTGATCTCATAGGAAATTTTCAGTGAAAACATATCGGTCAATTGCGTGACCAGTCCCGTGAGCGTGTTGATGCGGTATTTTTCGCTGTTGTCAAAATTGTGCAGGTATTCAGCGGTTTGGGTAAATTTTGTCTTGGAATTGAAAACGAATTCATATTTGCCGAGAACGCGCCCTTCGAGGAAATCGCTGTCCGTATCATCCGTATAGGATTCCGTTGCATAATTCAAACCGGCTTCAGCGGATAGAAACTGACGATCTCCCTTCAGAAACTTGTAACCTGCCCCCGGTCCCAGATACACACGGCTGTCTATCCCGGCGAATTTATCTTTGAGCCATCCGGCTTTAAGATAGTAAAAGAGGGTGTCCGATGCGTTGTAATCCGTCTGAATATCCGTATAATAGCGTTCGGCATTGTTTTCACCGTCCGTTTCGCCATATAAGGCCCCGAGTTTCCAGGTGCTCGCCCATTTTTCCGAGAAATTGTATTTGAGCGTGTTATTGCCGGAAAAGGTCATGACATCCGTGTTACCGCCGGTCTGCACATATGACAACTCCGCCGAATCTTCCCATTTTTTTTCCTGTTCCTCCGCGAAAGTCGCTCCGTTTGGTATAAGAATCATTGCAACCCAAATGATAACAGCAAAGTTTCTTATCCGCGTTGTTTTCATATCGCCTCCATTGATAAAGAGATAAAGGTAGATGTTTACCGGGAATAGACTCATAGTGATATTCGGTGCCATCTGCCCGGAACTGACGTGGCAAATGAGCGACCTGAAGGTAGTCCATGGTTTGCATATTGTCAACCGGGTACCCAAAAATCACTATGGACTCTATCAACAATCCAAATGTGGATATCCTGGTCGGCTGGGGACGGTCTGTTTTTCAGGACGCGAGGGTGGTATCGGACAGAAGCGATTCTTTTTCCATGGTGACGGACAGTTCTTCCGAGAGTTGTTCACCCCGCTGTACCGCCCGGCTCACGGCCGACTGGCTGAGACCGATCTTTCGGCCGACGGTGGTGCCGTTCATGCCCAGTTTTTTAACCGCCCAGAAGGCAGCGAGGCTTCGGGCTTTGACGCGGTCAGGCTGTTTCCCGCCGGACATGATTGCTTTTACGGGCACATCGAGCAATTCGGAGGCCCTCCGTACAATCGTTTCAAAGGTATACCCCTGGGTTTTGAGGCGATAGCTGCGCTCATAATTTTCTTTTGACTGGTTCAAAACGGCTTGAACAAAGGCACTGTCGCCGAGAATGCGCTCATCTCCTTTTATGTGCGCTTTCATCCGCTTCATTGTTTTCAAGACACCCCATCCGCCCGCGCTTCGAAGCAATCCGCCACCGGTGAGTTCCGGCCTGCGGCCCTGGGACACGCCTTTACTTATGAAAAGACGATATTGCTCTCTTGCCGCGGTTGTTTTCGGGGAAAATTGAGACAGAACAGCGGTCGTGTCCTGAAAGGGAGCGACAACTCTTCCCATTAAAGCGCCATGGCCGCAGCAAGGGTAGGTGTCCAGATCGTCCAGGTCCGATACAAGTCCCGCCCGGATCGGGTTCAGGTGAATGTATCGTACCAGTTCCAAAAAGTAGCGTTCTTCCTGACAAAGGACGGATTTGTACCTGTTCTGAAATAACCGGCCGGATCTTTTATGGCGGCGGTTGAATCCGATGGCATACCCCGTGAGGAGTCGTCGCATCACCGTTGAAATGGGCACTTCACCGCTTCGAAGCAGCAGGTGAAAATGATTCGTCATCAACGCCCACGCGTAACAGGGGGTTTTCGATTCCGAAACAACCCGGTTTAATCGAGTAATGAAGTCTTTTCGGTCATCATCGTCCCGGAAGATTGAACGTCGCTCAATACCCCGGCATATGATATGTTGCAGGGCTCCGGGCGCGTCTATACGGGCTGTTCGTGGCATCGACTATATCGTTTTTTAAAAAAGATCTATTCCATTATCATCATTATTGGCGCCGGGCAGTTGCTGCTGACGGTCATATTGTTGATTTCCAGCCTTTTGCGCAACCGATTTTTTCGGTTGTCCCACTGGTTTTTTCCCAGCGGTTTTCCTGAAAGAAACATTTCTCCTTACCCGGTTGTGCTGTCCATCGTCCGATCCGACAATAAGGACCAGCTCTTCAACAATTTCCTTCATTTCCTGTGACTGCTTGCTCATCTCTTCGGACGCGGAGGCGGATTCTTCGGCCGTAGCCGCTGCTTCCTGGACTTTCCGGTCGATTTCCGTGACGGCTACGCTGATCTGATTGATCCCATGGGCCTGCTCTTTGGAAGCCGATGCGATTTCAGCAACTAGTTCTTCCGCGGAGGAAGATGATTGCGCCATCTCCTGAAATGCCGTGTTTGTAGCACTGACTATTTCCGAACCGCGGGTAATCCGTTTGACATTTGCGTCGATTAAATCGGCAGTACCCTTTGCCGCCTCGGTCGCCCTGAGTGCCAGGTTGCGGACTTCATCGGCAACCACGGCAAATCCGGCGCCTGCTTCTCCTGCCCGGGCAGCTTCAACCGCGGCGTTCAAAGCAAGAAGGTTTGTCTGGAATGCGATCTCATCGATTGTTTTCACGATTTTAGATGTTTCATCACTCGATTGGGAGATTTCCGTCATCGATGCCGTCAATGTGCCCATGGACGCATTTGCATTTTCGACGATGCCCCGGGCCTTTACCATGATCGCATTGGCCTGATCGGCATGGTCCGAATTCTGTTTGGTCATCGCGGACATCTCTTCAAGCGCGGAAGAGGTCTCTTCAATGGAAGCGGCCTGGTCCGAAGAGCCGTCGGCCAGGGATTGACTGGCTGTTGCGACGAGGGTCGATGCCGAATTGACCTGATCCGAACCATCCCGCAACTTGGCGATGATCCGATTGATCGGTGTGGCGATGCTTCGGGTGATGAACCAGGCCACCAGCAGAATACCGCAAAGTGCCAGTATCGCAATGATTCCGATCCATAGTTGCAGGCTGCTGACGGCTTGGAAAGCTTCCGATTCCTCTATTTCGGTAATGAACGCCCACTGCGTATCGAAAAGCTCGAGAGGTTCATAAAAGGTCAGTGCGTTGACGTTTCTATAATCTTCAATCACGCCTTGACCGCTTTTACCGGCCAGAGCAGCGCGGGTCGCGTCGGTGTCGACGCTACCCTTTTCCGGGTTCTGAAAAGAGGCGTTCACTGTATGAAATTTCGGGTCATTATAGGAATCGGAACGCATCAATTTGTCCGGGCCGACAAGATACGATTCTCCCGTTTCTCCCATGCCGGTGCGATCCTGGGTGATGCTGTTGATTTTACTCAATGGCACGCGAATGGCGACTGAACCCGACCACTCACCATCCAGGCTTAGAATACGGGCAGCTACAAAACAGGCCGGTTTGTTCCCCGCGGGTTCATAAGGGGCAAAATCACCGAAAGCGATTTCCTGGTGTTCAGTCGCTTTAAAGGCAATACCCAATCCTGACTTCTTGAGACTGCCGGCGGTGACGTTTTTCCCCAGATCACTTGATTTTTTATCCGAATAGACAATGTCGCCCTTTTTTGAAATCAGATACAGATCCTCGTAACCGTATTCCCCTATGACGACGGTGATCGGCTCTCTGTAAAATTGTTCGGATACCCCCCACATGTCTCCGTCCGTGCCGCCGTCCTCAAACGCGGAGGCGAATTCTTCCATGGCCGAGACAAACGTGGAGTTGGATTTCACGCTGTTCATGTTTATTTTGATCTGATCAAAATAATTTTCGAGCTGCTTTTTTTTGAGGGTTTGAACCGCTTCGAGCTGACTGAAGGCTTGTTTTTCGAGCGCGCTGCTCGCTTTCCAGAGGGAAGCCAACCCGACGACACCGAACGGAAGTACGCCAACCAGCAAAAATGAAATAATCATTTTGCTTCCCAATTTCAATTTCCGTAACATTTTAATCTCCCTGGTTATAATCGAATCAATAAATTGAGATAGTAATTCCCCTCAATAAAAAAACGCGAGTTCCATAAGGGTTTGAATATATCAAATAAAAGCGAAATTTTACGGTTCAAAGGTCAAAGGGATTTTTACCCAGGTGTCTACCATCTCCCCTTTTAAAACACCCGGCCTGAACTGCCAGTATTTTATCGCTTTCATTGCGCTTTCGTCAAAAACACCCGCGGGTTCGGATTCGACAATTTCCATCTTGTCGGCCTTGCCCTTCGCGGTTATCAGACAACGCACCACTACCCGTCCTTCCGTTTTCGTTCGTTTGGCATCGGGGGGATATTTGGGCTCCATCTGGCGGACGAGTTTTGGCGGTTTATCGACATCCGAGGCGTCATATTCAGCCGCGTTGGCTCCAATGGTAACGGAGACGATCATCCACGAGAGCAGAAACAGCGCCGCCGCTAAAAGGATATTTGGTTTACGATTTTCCTCAATTGGCTTGATTTGTTGCAGATTGAGCATTGTTATATTCCCCATGATCTGTCTCCTTTCCGGCGCATTTTGATTTAAAAGCTTTTAATTTTTTGCGTAACTTCTCCATGAATTCGCAAAAGTTGCCGGGCCCCTTTTTCATCATTGGTTGTATCGCCCTGGGATGTATCAGGGTGATTCGTGGAAATGACAAAAAAAGGGACTTTTACGAATCCAGCAAAAAGGCATAAAAACGCTATTCGAATTTAAACGGTACTTTTACCCAAGTAGCTACCATTTCTCCCGACTTTACGCCGGGTCTGAACTGCCAGTATTTCAGCGTCGATATCGCGCTTTCATCAAAAATGCCGGCGGGTTCCGACTCGACAATTTCCATTTTGCCAGCTTTTCCATCTGTTCCGATCAAACAGCGGACCACTACCTGACCCGTGATGCCTTTCCTTTTCGCATCGGCCGGAAACTTTATAGGCATTTGACGAACGAGTTTGGGGGGTTTATCGACGTCCGAAGCATCGTATTCGGTTGCAGCCATTGCGGTTGCGGTTACAGCGATAATCAATCCCAACAACAGCACCGCGGCGAGTGCAAAGCGGTGGTTACTGAATTTGTTTTTTAATGAGCTATCAGGTGCAAAATCGAACAATTTCTTCATAATATGGATCTCCTTCTGAATCTAATGTGATTAAATAAACACCATTAACTATTCGAATCATCAGATTGTGCTTTTATCCGATTGTCGGACAAAGGCACTAACAAAAGCGTAATGATTCATTGTTTTCTCTATCGCCCTGATCGATTCAAAACTTTAGTACTCATTTGCATTTTTTTGGGACGGAGATGAAATTATGCGTTGACATTGATATTCTGCTCTTATTTACATGCCGTAACACAAACCGGTTAGATGAAAAAAGCATTTTTTCATCCCCGTCCCCTATGGCGATTGCATGGTGGTTAATGGAAGCGTGTTCATAGGAGGAGTGTTCTGAAATTCATTGCCTATATCAACCGCTCTATGTTGAATAATCAGCTTTCCCCAACGCCTGGCTCTACGACAGGTTGCTTGCGATTGCCTTGGTACTCATCCACGTTTCATTGACTCAGGGCACCCTTATGATATAGACAGACGATGGGTTGCTGCAAATTTGTTTAAGTATGAGTCGCTGCCAGGCAGCCAATTAAATAATTAGAGAGAAACCGGAAAGGATTTTCGACATGAATGTACAATTAGGCACCAGTATGGGAGATATCATCATTGAGCTGAACGAGGAAAAAGCGCCTCAAACCACGGCCAATTTTGTAAAGTACGTGGAAGACGGTCATTATGACGGTACCATCTTTCACCGGATTATTGACGGTTTCATGATCCAGGGCGGGGGAATGACTGAGGATATGAAGGAAAAGTCAACGGGTGCGCCTGTCGAAAACGAAGCGGATAACGGCCTGTCCAATGATGCCTATACCGTGGCCATGGCCCGGACCCAGGATCCGCATAGCGCGACCGCGCAATTTTTTATCAATGTAAAAAAGAACGACTTCCTGAACCATACTGCCAAAACGCCCCAGGGATGGGGATATGCCGTTTTCGGAAAGGTTGTAAAGGGCCACGGGATTGTAAACAAGATGAAGGGGGTTCCGACGGGTCGCAAAGGCATGCACGATGACGTTCCCACAACGCCGATCGTTATCAACAAGGCTGAGATCGTTGCGCCGGAGGCCGAGTAAAGACCGATGGAAGATGGATGATGGAAGAGGGACGCAAAAACGAAAAGAACTTTTGCGGTTGCTTTTTCGTCCCTCGTCCTAGCGAAGCGGTCTTCCCTCATCCATCGGTTTTTTGTCACTTAATTGAATTCACTCGATGTGCCCAGGGAAATTGCCACGCTCTTAATCAAGGCAAAAACGTTCCGGCCGGTTTTCAGATTCAGATCGAGAAACGTCTGACGGGTGATTCGGGCCCAGAGGGGACGCCCGATATCGAGACGGATGGCCACGAAAGGGGAGTCATTCTCGACAATTTCCTTGATTTCTCCGGGAAATATATTCTGAAAACTGGTGCGGACCGGCGGTTCCAACGCAATCGCCACATGCCGGGCCGGGATCCTTACCCGAACCGGTTCCCCCTTTATTGTATTCATCCCCCCCACCTTGAGAATTTTATCACCGAATCGCAGGTGGGTCAGGCCGAAATCATCCCGGGGGATATCCACCACTGTTGAAATAACCGAACCGTTTTCGGAGTCTCCAAAATGGTGCTGGAGATCCGATCGGGATAAAAGGTCTTCCAGGTCCCCGGCGGCCGTAACTTGGCCATCATGCATCATTACGATTCGGGTGGCCAGATTGAGAATCTCATCCATTGCATGGCTGACGTAGAGAATCGGTATCGCAAATTCACGGCTCAGTCGCATGATGAACGGGAGCAGTTCGGTTTTGCGTGCCGAATCCAGGGCTGCCAGTGGCTCATCCATCAGCAGCAGGGCCGGGCTTGTCAGCAGGGCGCGGCCGATGGCGACGCGCTGTTTTTCCCCTCCGGACAGCCTGGCCGGACGTCGGCCAAGAAGATGGCCGATGCCGAGGATGTCCACGACCTGATCGAATTTCACAAAGCGCCGATGGGCGGGTGTGCGGTTCATCCCGTAGGTAAGATTGGCGTGCACCGATAGATGGGGCAGCAGGCGACCATCTTGAAAGACATAGCCGATGCGGCGTTTTTCGGGGGGAAGATGGATACCCCGGGCGGAATTAAAGAGGCAGAGATCATTGATGGTAATCCGACCCGAATCGGGCTGAAGCAGGCCCGCCACACTGTTGACGACCGTGGTTTTTCCGGCCCCCGAGGGCCCGAAAAGAGAGGTTACGCCGGACTCGGCCCCCTGGAACGCAACGTCGAGATTGAAATCGCCCTGCTTGTGTGAAATGCATATCTCCACGTTGTTTACCCCTTCATATATTCGGAGAACTTACCAGTAAGCATGTTATACCAGCTCATAATATTACCCCCTCATACGCGCGGCAAACCCTGCTTCTCGTATTATTATAACACAGGATATCAAATTACCCCCTCATACGCGCGGCAAACCGCCTGGACATTATTTCGGACAATACCAGGGCGGTCATGGCGATAATCATGGAAAGGATGCATAGACGCATAGCGCCGGTTTCTCCATCGGGGACCTGTGTCAGGGTATAAAGTGCAAGGGGCAGCGTCTGGGTTCGCCCCGGAATGTTGGACGCAAAGGTGATTGTGGCGCCGAATTCGCCCAGGCTGCGGGCAAAAGCGAGGATGGTGCCGGTAATAATGCCCGGTACCATCAGGGGCAGGGTGACGGTGAAGAAAACACGTACCGGTCCGGCCCCGAGGGTTCGAGCCGCTGCTTCCAACCCCTGGTCAACGTTTTCCATGGAGAGGCGGACGGACCGGACAAGCAGAGGAAACGCCATGACAGCGGCGGCCAGCGCCGCCCCTTTCCAGTTAAAGGCCAGCGTTACTCCCAGGTATTTGTTCAGGAAGGCGCCAATGATGCCGTTTCTTCCCAGCAGTACCAACAGCAGATACCCGATAACCACCGGCGGCAGCACCAGCGGCAGATGCACCAACCCGTCCAGGAGGTTTTTTCCCGGGAATTGCAGCCGCGCCAGGATCCAGGCCGCCAGGATGCCTGCCGGAAGACTGACGATCACAGCCCATCCGGACACCCACAGGCTCAGCTTCAGGGCTTCCAGCTCCACCCCCGTTAGATGAAAGAAATCCATCGTTTCACATAAAATCCATAGTTACTTCACACTGAATCCGTATTTTTCAAAAACCTTCCGGGCGTCCGAGGATTGCAGGAAGGATAAAAATTTCTTCGCTTCGGCTGCCTTCCCGTCGGCTATTGTCGCCACGGGATACACAATCGGGGGGTGGGAGTCGAGCGGAAACGTTGCCGCCACCCGGACCTTGCTGGAAATTGCGGCATCCGTTGCATATACGAGTCCTATGGGGGCTTCATTACGTTCCACCAGGACCAGCGCCGCGCGAACGTCTTTCATCGGGGCGAGACGATCTTTGAGCGAGTTCCAGCTTCCCAGGTTTTCCAGGGCCTTCCTGCCGTAAGTGCCGGCTGGTACATGATCCGGATCTCCTATGGACAGACGTCCCTCCCCGCCCAGGGCAGTGACCAACGAAAAGCCGGGCGACACATCAATTTTTTTTATGGTGCTGTCCACCGGGACAATCAGGACGATCCGGTTACTCAAGAGATCAACGCGACTGCCACTGTTCAGCAGGTGCTTTTTTTCGAGGTAGTCCATCCATTTTTTATTGGCCGAAATATAGACATCGGCGGGCGCCCCATTATCGATCTGCTTGGCAAGGGTAGAGGAGGAGGCGAATGACAGTGTGATCCGGCCAAGTTGTCGGGCTTCGTACATCGCGCCAATTTCAGTGACGGCGTTGGTGGTGGAGGCGGCCGCAAACACGACAACTTCGGGTTCCGCGGCGGCTGAGATGCCGACCATCGTTCCGGATCCCAAACCCGTCAGAACTGTCAAAACGGCGAATAGAGTACATATCAGGTGATTGGTTGGTTTCATTGTCTCACTGCTTTCTTTTCTGTTGCCTGAACATGCAACTGACGTTTAAAAGTTACAAAATAACATAAAAAGTAGATATTGTATCAGCTGAAGTTGGTCAATATATTTTTATATAAAGAAGGCGGCGATCAATACTGCATCGCCGCCTCGGGTTTTTATCAGGATGGATCGCCGGACACGGTTCAGGTCCGGCGATTTTTATATGTAATGCAGTTGAGCCATTTTCAAAACGTTTCCCGCCATAAGCGAAATCAGGTCCAAGGCGGATCGCCCGCCTGGAGGTCGGACAAAATGAGTCGTTTTGAAATTGGCTGTGTTATTTAGCCCTCAACTTAATAATACCGACGTTTTTGCTGCTGTTTGTTCGAACCGTCATCTCCTCCTGGAAATAACCTTCAAACACTGCCGTCAGGGTGTAATCGATCCCTTTTGCAAGACCTTTGAATTCAAAATCACCAAAGAAATCCGTTTCCGTTTCCAGAACGGTATTGCCGGCATCGTCCGTTAAAGTAACCGTCGCCCCCTTCAAACATTCGTCCGGCTTGTCGGACAAAATGACTTCCCCCGCAATGAAGGGTTTGGGAAGGCTTAAATACTTGACCGCCGGTTTTGTTCCGAATTCAGGCTTGAAGTCTTCCACTTTTTCCGCCTTTGCCGCGAGCAATTTCGAGATCTTGCTGTCCGGGTCGGCCATATCACCGAATACCATGGCGCCGGTGGGGCAGACTTCAACGCAACGGACCGTCTTTTCGCCGCTGTCGAGCATGTGCGCGCACATCGTGCATTTTTGCGGCACATTTTTCTCTTCATTCCAGGAGATCACGCGGTAAGGGCAGGCATCCAGAATTTCTTTATGCCCTTTGGCTTTTTCAGGATCTATGATGACGATACCGTCATCGCGTCTGTAAACGGCGCCTTCAGGTCCGGCGGCCATGCAAGGGGCCTCCTCACAATGCTGGCACATCACCGGTATGTAATCCATTTTGAGTTTACTACCATTTCCATATTCGATTTCTTTGACATCTATCCACTTCTGGGCATTCTTCGGCTGCGCGATGGATAGCGGCGGATAGTCATTGCCGACATATTCATCCCTGCAGGCCAGAAAACATGAGAAACATCCCGTACATTTTTCGATGTCAATTGCTATTCCATATCTTGCCATGTATCATCCCTCCCACTTTCTGATTTCGCAAACACAGGAATTCGGGGTACACCCCGATGCATGCTTCGAGACCAGTTTCGATGTCGTAAGCATGTTGACACATCCCGCCTTGTCGGTGGAATCTGCTTTTCCCGGTACCAGGGGGTCATATTTTGCCGAGCATCCATAGCTGTGTATCACACCCTCCCGAATACGTTCCGTTACATCGGCAATGCAAAGGACGGATGCCCGGTCGTTGTAGAGTTCGACAATATCACCGCCTTTAATGTTTCTGGCTTTCGCATCGATGGGGTTGATACGCGCCGGCCACCAGTAATACCCGTCTTTTTTCACCCGATGTCCGGCAATATCGTTCAGCCATTGGGCGTGATTGTCATAATGGGTATGAAATGAGAATCTTGGATGCGGCAGAATGATTTGAAGCGGATATTTTTTGAAAGGGTCGCTCTTGTAGCCTTCCCAAGAAGGAATGAAATGAGGGACAATCGGCCGCTCCTTATCGTCCGGCATATTCTGCCGCAGGCTTTCCGAGGCGAATTCTATTTTACCCGTATATGTTCCCAACTCCTTTGCCTTGTCGGTTCCCTTTTTCGGATTACTGGTGTCGGGCGTATCGCAATCCCTGCCCTCCGCGAACCAGCGCATACTGGGCGTCGGCTTGTAATCGTCGGGGACAGGTGTCAAATAATATCCTTTTTCGTTGAACTTTTCCCAGGATATTTTTTTCGACAGGTCAGAGGATTCAAAGAAGAGTTTTGCCCAGTCGTCTTCGGTATTTCCTTCCGTGAAGAGTTCTTTCATTCCCAGGCGGTCGGCAACCAGCGAAAGGATTTCATAATCGGACTTCGACTCTCCCAGGGGTTCGATACATTTCTGCTGACGAACAAGCACTCTGTAGTTGCATCCGATATGTGCATTCGTCGTATATCCCCCGCATGCCGCCCACTCTCCGATGTCGTTGCGTTCAAGATTCGTACAGGCCGGAAGAATGATGTCGGCGAATTTCGCTTCGCCGCCATACCAGCAGTCCTGATTGACGACGAATTCAAGTTCACTGCTCTGGTACATGTTCACCCATTTGCTTGTCTCGGACATGGTCCCGAAGAATGAGCCGCCGTAGCGGTAGAACATTTTTACTTTTGAATGGCCTTCCATGGGATACAGGTTGTGGACGAACTGCTGCTCCAGAGACTGTCCGCAGAACCCATCGCCCCAGAACTCTTCCTTGCCGGTGAGTACGGCTTCCGGCAGCGTCAGCCGGAAAAGCCTCTGTTTTGTTTTGTTTTCAAAGCAGAGTTTTTTCTTTGCAATATTGGCCCTGCCCATCTGCCCCTGGGGTTCCGCGTATGCCGGGAACCAGGGGTCACTGTCAGCCGGGGCACCCATTGTCGTTCCCCAGATGGATATGCCGGGTTTCCCCAGTCCCTGCATCGCCTGGAGAAGAACCATCATCCTGGCCCATTCCGTTCCAAAGGCCGTACGGCAGGCGCTGCCCTGGCCGCCGCGGCAGCCGCTGCTGAGGCAGGTTTTTTTTGGATGCCCACTCCCTGGCAAGGGCTTTGATTTTGCGAGCCGGAATACCGGATTCCGCTTCAGCCATTCGGGTGTCTTGGCGTAGTTGTCATCGCCGACGCCCAGGATGTAATTTTTAAAATCATCGAAGCCGAACGTTTTCTCTTTTATATAGGTCTTGTCATATGTGTTTTCGGTAATCCACACATATGTAATTGCCATGGCGATTGCCGTGTCGGAGCCGGGCCTGGGGGCCAGCCAGGTGCCGTCCATGACGGCGTTGGTGTAATTGTAAAACGGATCGATAAAAACGCATTTTACTCCCTTTTCTTTCAGCCACACGCGCCAGATCGAGGATTCCTGCCCGCTGTAGGTGCCCCGGGTCGTGTCCGGGTCATTGGACCAGAAGACGATCATCTCCGTATGCTTGAGCGCATCTTCCAGCAGATCGAATTGTTCGGGCATGCCCAGGCGCCAGTAGAATCCATAGGTGTGCGTGGCGCCCCAGTGCCAGCCTTCCCAACTGTCCGGATTGTCCAGGACGGGAGTATAGTTCAGCATATGCATGAACCGGTGAAAGGGACCCATTTTATACCCCACGACCCCCCAGTTGTGATGGGACGAGGTCATACCCGTAATGGCGGAGCCCCCGTACTCTTCCGTAATTCTTTTTATTTCACCGGAAACGATATCGAGTGCTTCGTCCCAGCTTATCCGCTCATAACCGGATTTCCCGCGGTTTTGAGGATTCCTTTCACCCTTGGGATCGAATCCACGCGCTTCAGGGGATATAGAATCCGGTTTTCAGAATAGAAACGATCCCTTTCTGAATAAACCGGCGGGGCACAGTGCATGGCCTTCGGAGGAGAATATTTTTTACCATCGGCTTCGATTACCCATGGCTTGTATTCCTCTTCCGGTATTTGCATCGGACGTATCCGTGTTATTTTACCGTCCTTCACATACACGGAAATAGGTCCTCCATTCGTTAGATTCGTAAACACTTGTTCGGACATGGAAAACTACCTCCTTGTGTTTAATTGATTACAAAAAAAACAGGGTTAAGCCTACTTTTATATTTGATTTTGTCCCTTGGTGCAAGGTGTTAAAATAACCCGGGCATCCACGGCATAAAGCGCATCGCCGGTACCCTTCAACGGGTTGATGTCCATCTCCTTGATCCGGGGGAAATCGGTAACCAGGCGTCCGAGTCTCTGGAGGTTGTCCGCTATCCGCTCGATATCGACTGCTTCCTGGCCGCGAACCCCTTTCAGGATGGGGAAGCTCCTGATGCCCTGAACCATTTCCATGCTTTCGGAGGAGGAGAGTGGAGCGAGTGCAAAACGGACGTCTTTCAAGACTTCCGTGTAAATACCTCCCAGTCCGAACATGATCAGATGACCGTAACTTTCTTCCCGGCTGACGCCGAGAATCATTTCGGTGCCGCTTACCATGGATTGGAGCAGAACGCCGGTAGCGTCTTCTATTTTCATCATGTGGTCATAGGCTTGTTCGGCTTCGGAAAGATTCGTGATGCCGACCTTTACGCCGCCGACATCACTTTTGTGAAGCGGGCCGACGACTTTCGCCACCAGGGGGAAACCGACCGTTTCGCAGGCCGCGGCCAGCTCCGCCTTGTCTGTAATGGTCACAAGGGCCGGCAGGCTGAATCCGGCTGCTTTTAAAAGCGCATCCACGTCATCGGGGAAAGCACGTCGCTTTTTTCATTCAACACGGCTTCGATAGCGGTTTTGTCGTATCCGGGAAGGGATGACGTGACTGTTTCAGTCTGGTTCCGGACGCATATTTTGTCCAGGGCCTTTGCCATGGATACTTCGTCCTGGAAATAGACACTGCCGTCCGAGCGGAAATGATCGATCAGCTCGATGGCGGTTGTCAGGGATGAGAGCACCGGCAGAACAGGGATGGGGCTTTTTTTCATGGCCTCGGCGATGGCGTTGTAGATGGGAGCGTTATCCGACATGCCCGAATTGCCGGTTATGACGGCAATGGCATCCACATTTCCGGCTTCTTCCTCACCCAGAAGGGTAATGATATTATGGATGAGTTCCGCATTACGGCTCGGCAGGCAGTCGATTGGGTTTGCCCATGCCGCTTCGGGCGGCAGCAGTTCCGCCAGGCGTTTCAGAGTACTCTCCTTGAAGTTTGCCATGGACAGTCCCAGACGAAAAACCTCGTCGGACATCATGACGCCCGGGCCGCCGGCGTCCGTGAGAACGCAGATATTACACCCCTTGAGTGTTCCCCGGCAGGCGACCAGGGCACAGGCGGTATCGATCAGCTCCGCTTTGCTTTGGACACGAATGATGCCTGCCTTTTCAAACAGAGCCTGGACCGCCGTATCGGGACTCGCCATGGCGCCGGTGTGGCTGGCGGCGGCGCGTTCCCCGGCCGGGGTGGCGCCGGATTTGATGCCGACGATGGCGCAGCCTTTCTTTATCAGGCTTCCGGCATGTTCGAGGAGCATTTTGGGCTTTTTGACCGACTCCATGTAGATCATAAGCACCCTGGCATTCTCCGGGCCGTACTGCTCATCGTACATTTTGATCAGGTCTTCCACGCCATATTGAATGGAGTTGCCCAGGTTGATAACCATGCCGAAAGAGAGACCCCGCCGGTCGGCCTGTTCCATGATATAGTCCACGGTGGCGCCGGAGCCGCTGATGATATCCACAGCCTTGCCGGGAAGCTTCGGAACGATGCCGGCAAATTTGCCCTTGTAGGTGTTGGTCAGAAAACCGGAGCAGTTGGGGCCGATCAGGGCCATGCCGGCGGCATGGCCGATTTTGAGCATTTCCCGTTCCATCTCTTTGCCGGCCTCGTCCTTTTCGCCGAAACCGGCGGTCAGAATGATCACCGCCCCGGTGCCTTTGTCGGCGAGGGACTGGATGGCGGCAATGGCGAACCTGGACGGGATGGCCAGGATGGCCAGGTCCGGTGCGCCGGGAAGCGTATCGATCGTTTTAAAGGCGGGAATCCCCTGAACTTCTTTGTTTTTGGGATTTACAGGCCATAAGGCGCCTTCGTATCCATTCTCCTTGATATTTTGAAAAACACGGCCGCCGGGCTTGAGAACATCGCTGCTGGCCCCGACGACGGCAATGCTTTCGGGTTGAAACAGGTATTCGTATGTTGATTTTCTTGCGGTCACTATTTTAACCTCCTGAAGCCGAAAGTCGACAGCCGACAGTCAACAGTCAACAGTCAACAGTCAACAGCGGGCGGATTTCTATCTGTTTAGAATTTCCATACTATTGAGCCATTTTCAAATAGCGAAGACGCCAAGATCGCAAAGGCAACTACTAAATATTTAAATGTTTTTCTTGGCGGCCTTTGCGCCTTTGCGAGATAATTAGCTTTTTTAAGAAGTAATTATTTCGTAAACGGTTTTCTTATCCCTTATCCAATGTTCAATGTCCGACATTCATTTCTTTTGCTGTTTACTCAGTAATCATTTCCCGTCCAGCCATAAATGCCTTGTAGTTGGCGGACCAGATACCGAGTGTCGGGCTGACGCCTTTAAGGGCCTGCAGCCACAACTCGGCAGGCAGCGTGTTGAACGGCGAGACATTGCTCAGGGCACCCATCATGACGACATTTGCCGACCGGCCGGAGGTGTCTCCCAGTTCGATGGCCTTGGCCAGGATATCGATCTCGTTGATGGTAATATCCGTGAGGGCGGCCTTGATTTTTTCCATATCCGGATACTCGTCCTGGGTGGTACCCATCGGCAGGATCTCTGTTTTTGCCAGGAGGATACGGCCGCCTTCCTTGATCAGTTCAAGGTAGCCGGGTCTCAGGATTTCGCTGGCTTCCATGCAGATCAGGCAATCCGTGCTGCCCGGCATCAGGACGGGGCTGAAGGCCTTCCCGCAGGAGAAGGTGCTGATAACGGGGCCGCCCATCTGGGCCATACCGTGGGTTTCGCCCTTGACGATGTTGGTGTCGCCATACCCGGCCAGGAACGCCAGCTGGGTGAGTACCCGTCCGAAGAAAAGATTGCCCTGACCGCCCACACCACGGATGGCCACGCTCAGTTTTTCAGGCAGTGTCTCCTTGGAGATGCTGACAGCGCCTATTTCAGGCGGCGCTTCGATCTCTGTTTTGGCGGCGGTCTCGGCTTTTTCGGTGATGGGAACCATCGCATCGAAGGGGCACATCTGGGCACAGGCCGGCGTGTTGCCGCCGCAACCCGAGCAGAGGTTGTTGAAAACCGGGAAGTCGTCTTCGCCCTTTTCAATACCCGGGCACATCAGGCAGGTATGGCATTTGTCGCATTTGCTCTGATCGATTTCAATCTGTCTCACTTTTTTGCTGTTGGGCACCTTTTTGATGCAGCTGCCTCGAACTACCAGGGTTACATATTCTCCTTCAGCCGCGCGCTTGAGCACGTCGCGGAGTGATTTCCGGACCTCTTTTCGATTATAGGCATCCACGGTCGCCACCGAAGTGCCGGTGCCTTCCAGGGCTTTGACAAGGTCGAAATTGACCTTTTCGCCGGCCAGGTTCACCGGAGACGTGGGGGCGGGCTGGCCGCCGGTCATGGCCGTCCAGTAGTTGTCAAGAATGATTTTTACCCCGGGAACGTTGCGGAAGACCGCGTTCCTCGTGGCGTCCATACCGGAGTGGCACTCGGTACTGTCGCCGATGATGCTGACGCACTTGGCCGCTGTTTCCGGTTTGGCAAGTGCATAGCCGATGCGTTTGCTCTCGCTGGCGCCCATGGCGAGGCCGGTATCCAGGGCATTCATGAAATAGAGCAGCGCGTTGCAGCCGATGTCGCCAAAGGCGTACTCGATGGTGCCGCGTTTCTTATGCTTGGCAACGGCTTCGGCAAAGAGGCGGTAGGGGCAGCCCGGGCAGATCATGGGCGGACGCTTCGCGGGTTCTCCGAGGCTTTCCCGTTTTTGGATGGCTGTGCCAAGGGTTTCGGCTATCAGTGCGGGGCTCCACTCCGTCTGGTTGCTGAGTTCGGCTTTGCCTTTTACGGTGAGACCGGCAGCGGTAAGTGCCTCCTGGAGATACCGGTAGCCATCCTCGATGACGTAAATATCGCCTTTGATGTCATCGCGGAAGGAGCGGATAAGATCCATGGGGAGCGGATTGGTAAACCCGAGGGAGAGGATGTCTATATCCTTGCCAAGGGTTGCGGCTGCCTCCCGGGCAAAAATGGTATTGGCGCCATAGGTGATGATCCCGATCTCACCGTCTCCTTTTATTCGCCTGTTGAGGGGGGATTCTTCCACCATTTTCTGAAGCGCCGGCATCCTTTCGGCCACAACCCGGTCATAATTCATCCTGGCGATACCGGGCAGCAGGTTGAAGGCCCTCAAGCTTTCAGGCATGGAAACCGGGTCGACTTTCCGTGTGGGATTCAAGGTGACCAGTCCCTCGCTGTGGCACAGGGTTCCCGAGGCCAGGATGACCACCGGTGTGTTGTATTTTCTTCCGATGTCCGCGGCGATGCCGGGGGCTTCAAGCATGTCCTGGTGGCTGGCGGGTTCGAGTACCGGTAGAAAGCAGGTTTTAAAAAGATATCTCGGGTCCACCAGATGCTGGGTGGAGCTTGGGGTGAAATCGGACGCAATATAATAAACGAGCGCTCCCCGGGTGTCATTGAAAAAGGAGGAACTGGTAAAAACATCACCGGCCTGGAAAAGACCGGGGATTTTCATGGTGACGACGGCATCGTTGCCGGCCAGGGTGTATCCGAAACCGACGCCGACGGCCACGGCTTCGTTTGTCGACCACCCGACCTTGATCATGTCCTGGACCTGGGACAGTCCGCGATCGATCACTTCGGTGCTCGGTGTTCCCGGGTATCCGTCAACGCTGTGAATGCCGCTTCGAACACAACCCACTGCAAAGGCGATATTTCCCTGCAGCACCTCCTGCTTTCCCGCGGGATCGGTGCACATTGTTTTCATAATGTTTTTTTTCATTACAGCTCCTTTCTACTCAGGAATATCCTCTCAAAATAATGGCTCAATACGGCCATTTTCAAAACGTTTTTCCGCCATACGTGAAATCAGGCGCAAAGTGAATCGGCCAATGCAGGACCGCACATAAAACTCCGCTAAAATCGGAGGGAATGAAACGTTCCGAAACTGGGTGCACAGAATCAAATTTTTGGCACTTTATAACAACCAATCCGAATGTCAAGCTACCAATACTATCAGAAAATTATCTATAATACGACAAATTAAGCAAGTGATTTTTATTTTTCCTTAATTTTTTTCAGAAGAACCGCTCTGGCAACGAATTATTTATTTGGGGAGGGATTGTAGATTTGCACTTCCGCCTTTTCAAGTGTTACCAGGCCTCCCTGGAGTGCATTTTCGATCCTGGAGAGAAAGCCTTGTATCTTTTCATTCGTATCGACAATTTCAATGATAATCGGCAGGTCGTGAGAGAGCCGAAGAATTTTTGAGGTATGGATCCTGCTGTTGGCGCCGAAGCCCATGAGCCCGCGAAGGGCGGTGGCGCCTGCCAATCCCTGTGCTTTTGCCTCGAGGACGAGCCACTCGTAGAGCGGTTTTCCCTCGTGTCTATCGCTTTCTCCGACAAATATTCTCAGGAGTTTGCCTTCGGGCGGGAGTTTCATCGTATTACCTCCATAGGGTGGTTACAGCGAGCTGGCCGAGTAATACAGCCAGCAATCCAAAAAACAGATGTGTTCCGATATTCATTGCCGCCAGAAACAACCGTTGATCCTGGATCAGGGTTAGCGTTTCGTTTCCAAAAGTGGAATAGGTTGTAAAAGAGCCTAGCAGTCCGACCATCAGCATCAAACGGATCTCGGCGGTAATATCCCACTGAAGTTCGACCAGTTGAGACAGGGCCCCTATCAAAAAGCATCCCGTCAGATTGACCGCAAGGGTTCCATAGGGGAAATCGATCCGGTGGGACAGATTTTGGATATAGCCGCTGACCAGGTACCTGAGAAGTGCCCCGGCGAAACCGCCGATGCCGACAAATAGTAAATTCCGCATGATGTCCTTTTTATCACCAATTTATTGGAGGAGCCTTGATTCTAAAAAGAATACTAATACCTCTTTCAGGGTTCAAGGATTCGAGGATTCAAGGGTTCAAGGGAAAAGATACAGGTTACCCTTATTGAGGCAAATGAAAATGGTCGCGGATTTATGACAATCAAGACCAATTTTTCGATGAATAAATGTGCTTCACTCGGCCCCTCGACCCCTTGAACTCTAACTGCTGAAACTCGAATGGATATAGCTTCCCTTTTGCCATTAAAGAAACCCGAAGGTTGAGATACCAAGTTAATGCTATCGGGTTTCGGATGTCAACAGTATAAACTAAAAGTGATAGGTATAGCCGTGAATAGGTATTCCGTGTTATAAAAACAGGCGAGCCATTTTCAAAACGGTTCCCCACCATGTGTGAAATCATGCGTAAAGCGGGTTGACCAATGCGTAAAGCGGACGAAATGAGCCGTTTTGAAATTGGCAGAGGCAATTGACGTTTTTCTCATAGAGACAATCTCTAAATGCATCATTTGAGCGGTATTGATTCATATGACCGAGAAACAGAAAATCGCTATTGTTATCGGAGTGGTTGTTCTCACATGGCTTGTGCTTCCCCTGGATACCCGCTTGAAAACCCTCTGGCCGGTTGTCGTGTCGCTGGTGGTGGTGATGATTACTCACAGGGCGTTGTGGGGACTTCTTTTGGGGGCATTTGCCGGCGCTCTGATTTTAAGCAACGGAAATCCCTGGCAGGCGTATCTGGATCTTTTCGCAGCCCATCTTGCGCCGAGTTTCGAAAGCTCCTGGAAGGTCGGCGCCATTCTCTTTACACTGATACTCGGAGGGTTTGCCTCTGTTTTGAATAAGGGAGGAGGGTTCCAGGTGTTGCTGCACCTGTTTCTTCGAAGGGGCGGGGATGCTTCCCGGCGGTTTCAGATTGCGGCTGCCGGGTTGGGCATTCTCTGTTTTTTTGACGGGCTCGCCAATAGCATGATGGTGGGAGGGGTTTGCAAAGACATGGCCGAAAAATGCGGTGTGTCCAAGGTAAAGCTTTCCTATATTGTCGATTCCACTTCTTCCGCCGTAGCCTGCATCGCCTTTATCTCCACCTGGATCGCTTACCAGCTTTCCATGATAAAAGAGGGATTCCAGCTTGCCGATCTCGATGTCAACCCGTACCTGGTGTTTATCAGGTCGGTACCATTCAATTTCTACTGCTGGTTTACACTGGTTGTCCTGTTTGTTTCCATTTTTCAGCGGTTCAACCCGGGGGCCATGCGAACGTTTGAGAACGAGGCATTTTTGCTCGCGAAAAACGCGAAAAACAATATGGACGACAGCGGTCTGAACGGCGCCGGGATGAATGCGGTAATGATACCGCTTGCAACGTTGATCCTGTCGTTTTTTGGCGTGTTCTATTTTCTGGGTTGCCCGGTTTCCCTCTGGCCGGTTACCCTTGGTAAGATCACCGCGGCATTTGGGTCGGACGCCGGTCCTCTCGTGCTGGTGATATCCGGTTTGTTCTCTTCTCTTGTTGCCATACTTCTTTTTCCCCCGCACGAAAACGGCCGCTTGTTCCAGGGGGGCGTGGCGTTTCTGGAGGGTGCCCGGTCTCTTATCGGCCCCGTCTTCATTCTGGTGGCGGCATGGATCATCGGCAGCGTGCTCGATGCACTGGAAACCGCACAATATCTCTCTTCGCTGGTGGAGAAAACAGACATCGCGGTGCTTGTGCCGGTCCTCATATTCATCACTGCGTCGCTGGTCTCTTTTTCCACGGGCACTTCCTGGGGAACCATGGGGATCATGTTCCCTCTGGCGATTCCTATTGCCGCTACGGCATGTCACTTGATGGCGCCGGGAGGCCAGGAAACTTACCTGCAGATTTCGGTGGCCGCGGTATTCAGCGGAGCAGTATTCGGGGATCACTGCTCGCCTTTCAGTGACACAACGATTGTCTCTTCAATCTCCTGCGACGTCGAACCCCACGATCACATCAGGACCCAGATTCCTTTTGCCCTGGTGACCGCGGTGGTTACCATTGTATTTGGATTTCTTCCGGCCGGTTTCGGGGTGTCGCCCTATTTGTCTTTTCTCATCGGGGGGGTGTTTCTGATTTTTTTGCCGCGGGTGCTTGGAAAAAAACGGAGGTCGGAAATCTGAGGTCGGAAATCAGCCCCACCGCCGGGAGCCGAAGCGCCCGGATTGATCAGAAACGACACTGATATGGTGTTCCCGACGCCGGGATCTTCGACAGGGGCTTTCCTTTACGTAACCGCCCCCCTCGGTGGGGACTTCCTGAGGCCTCCCGCTATGCGGGCGGAGACTCTCTATCTGGATGGATTCAACAAGTGTGATGCGAACGGCCGGTATATCTGATTGTGCTCCCGAAAAAAACGATACTTTGCATATTGGTTCTGTTGAAATAAGTGTGTCTATGAATAGTGTCATTGATGAATTCAGTGACAGATTCAACGAAACAACGCAGTTCATCATTCTGAAAAGTCAGGTGATGAAAAAGGTGATCGGCAGTGAAATAACCAACTACCTTCCATGGTTTTTGGATGATCGCTATTTGATGGACCGCGATCTGTCCGAAGTGTGTTTTCTCAAAGACGTTATTTCCAATGATGACGCCGAAAAAATCAGCCGTGCAATAACGGCAGACAGTGGCAGCGGGCGGCCCTTTTCCCTTATCATGATCGATGTCGACCATTTCAAGAAGGTAAATGATGTGTTTGGTCACAGTTCCGGAGACCTTGTGCTCATGGGGATTGCAGCTGTGATGAAAAAAAACATCCGAAAAACCGATCTGATTGGCAGGTATGGCGGAGAGGAATTTATCGTGCTTCTACCGGAAACATCCGGGGAAGAAGCGGCCGTTGTAGCCGAAAAAATCCGGGAAATGGTTTCATCGCATAGCTTTCAAAGAATCGGAGTGGTGACCGTCAGCTGCGGTGTCGCCAATATTTCTGATCAAATCAAGGATGTCGATAGCGTTATCAAGAATGCCGACAGGAATCTATACAAGGCAAAACGTGATGGAAGAAACAAGGTGGTATGTTGATATCAACCATATTACCGGCTTCTGTCGAAGACCCCGGCGTTGGGGCTTCCTGAATTCTCAGTTTTTTTCAATATATCTTTCCCGTCGAATCCACCATGGGCACAAATCGAACGTCGATGATGTTTTGCTGGACAATTTTGCCTTCTTTCTTCTTTAACAAATACAGCTTTTGACGATTGCTTTCCCCCGCGGGGATGACCATGCGTCCCCCTTCGGCGAGCTGTTTTTTGAGCGGTTCCGGAACAGCGGTCGGCGCGCAGGTGACGATGATGCCGTCAAAGGGTGCATGCTCGGGCCACCCCTGGTAACCGTCGCCGGTTTTCACTTTGACATTATATCCGAGTTTGTCGAGCACAGCGCTGGATTGAAGCGCCAGTTCCGGGACAATTTCAACCGTAAAAACCGTGGCCTTCAATTCGGCCAGGACAGCCGCTTGGTATCCCGAACCGGTACCGATTTCCAATACTTTCTCTCCGGGCCTGGGCAATAAGAGCTGGGACATCAAGGCGACAATATAGGGCTGGGAGATGGTTTGTCCGTAACCGATGGGAAGCGGGGAGTCCTGGTAGGAAAATCGTCGCGCCTCGGGGGGAACGAAGAGATGACGGGGAACCTTTGACATGGCCTTGAGAACATCCGAGGCTGTGATGTCGCGCCCCTGAAGCTGCCTTTCCACCATCTGGACACGTTGTTTATCGAAATCCTTTCCGTCGGCTTTTCCAATAGCGAAGGGTTGGGCATTGAAAATAAGAAGAAATATAACAGTGAGGGCGATTCGTATGATATCCGCCATGGCGGTCTCCTCTCCTCAAATAGCAGTTAGGGACTCGCTTCCTGGAGCCGAGTGTATGCCAAGCGCCTGATGGTATGTCAAGAAAGAATTGGCAGAGAAATAAAATTGAATTTGAGCCATTTTTTATTGACAATATATAAAATATGTTTTAATTAAATTAAAAAAACGAGCTAAAAACTTTGAAAAAATTTACTTATTATGAAAAAACTAACGGGAAAATGTTCGTTCTGTGGAGATGAACTCCATATTGAAAGGCTTCGCTGTAAGGGTTGCGGTATCGCTATCGAAGGGGAAATCCAAATCCCGCGGTTGGCTCGCTTATCAGCGGAAGACAGGGAGTTCATAGAGCTGTTCGTGCGGTTAAGCGGAAGTCTGAAAGCCATGAGCAAACAGCTGGGTATCTCATACCCCACAATGAGAAACAGGCTGAACCGGATTATTGAATTATTAACCCAAGAAATATCAAGAGATCAGAAATACCGGGAAGAGATACTGGATAAGCTTGACCAGGGAAAAATAAAAGCGGAGGAGGCCATTAAATTGCTGAGAGATTTATAACACGAACGAGCCATTTTTAAAACGGTTCCCTCTGGATGTGGAATCAAGCTCAGAGCGGATCGGCCAATGCAGAATTGTTCGAAATGACGTGTTTTGAAATTGGCTGAGATAAAAGGAGGCGCTACATGTTTGGTTTAGGTCATACGGAGATAATTTTAATGTTAACCATTTTTACAGCAGTAGTAGTAATTCCTACCATATTATTATCTTATTTGATAATTCGTTTAAGGGGAGATAACAAGCCCGCTAACGACCAGGAAACATCTCCTTTTTTCTCTTCCGATTTTATCAATAATCAGCGGAAGATTCTTGAAATGATTCAACAGGGCAAAATTGGCATCGATGATGGTGAAAAGTTACTTGCCGAAATTAACAGAAAAGCGCTTCTGGAAACCTCTACTTCGAAAACTACTAAACAGCTGAGGAGACGATCCGATAACCGTCAGCTTGGAGGCGTTTGCGGAGCGATTGCTGACTATTTTGAGATAAGCTCGAACCTGGTAAGATTAGTATTTATATTGGCTGCTTTAATTACAGGTTTTTTTGCTGTGGCACTCTTTTATATCATAGCAGTATTTATGCTTCCTTATGATAATCAAAAAAAGGTAGTATTGAAAAACAATGAAAAGGATTGCGCTTGATTTAGTGTGGGGTTTTGTCATGGACCTCTACATCCATCGATACTTCAGGAATAGTAAGGATGATAAGCAAAGCGATCAATAAGGCAATGGCACCGATCAGAAAGAGAACCCTCAAGCCGGACCGCAGTGCATTGCGTATGGCTTCGACGGTCTGATCGAAAAGCATCGGATTGTTGTCTTCAATCCGGCTGCATGCGGATTCAAGCTTCGACAGTGCGTCCTTTGACAGTAGCACACTGGGATCTGCAATGGATTCCAGGGTCGCCGCATCGATATGACTGCTAAGATCCCGTGGAAGCAAATCTGCAAGCTTTTTCTGGTAGGTGACATTCATGGGGGGGCCCAGAATCGCCGGAGCGCTCGCAGTACCAACCGCCACGACAAAAAAGATGGCTGCTATGGATATTCCCCTGAATCGTTTTGGCAGCGCAAATTGAACGAGCAGAATGTTTGTTGTGGGAATGGAACCCACACCCAATCCGCCCAGCACCATCACAACAACACCAAACCACAATGGGGTTGTCCGATTGAAGAAAACCAGACAGAACATCGCAGCTGTAAGCACCGCATAACTCGTGATCAGCAACCATTTGTAGCGCTTTGTTTTGGCTATCAGCAAACCCGCAAAAACCGCCATGATGGTCATTAACGCACTGAAAGGCGTCAGGATCGCCCCGCTTATTTTAGCACTCGTCCCTTGTACACCCTGAAGAAAAAGGGGAAAATAGTTCATGATGGCTATCATTCCGAAAAAGGAGAGAAAAGCAGCTACGGCGGCGGTCAAGAAGGTGCGGTTGGTAAACACCTGAGGATCCAGGATCGGTTCCTGTACCTTGCGTTCAACACTGATGAACAAACACCAGAAAATCAGGGATATGGTAAGCAGACCCAGAACATGGAAAGAGATCCAGGGTTGCCGGTCTGTAAAAGAGACGCCGAGAATCATGGACGACAACGCTACGAGCAACAGAACGGAACCGGCAAAATCAATTCTGTGTTTCGTACGCTCTTTTTGTGCGGGCAAACCAATCACCACAAGTACAATACAGATCAATGCCACTGGGATTGTTGCCCAGAAAAAGTAGCGCCAGCTGAGACTGTCGGTGATGATCCCGACCAGTATCGGCGCAATGAATGAAGCGACAACGGACGAAATATTCAGTAGCCCGGTCCATTTACTCCGTTTTACAGGGTCAACATACAGATCTCCGATTACCGAGTTACAGAGCGCTGCCAATGCGCCTACGCCCAGTCCACCGACTATCCGGGCAAAAATATTAAAGACAAAAGATTGGCTGAGTGCAGCAAGGATTGACCCTGAAATGAAAAAAAACAGAGAGGTCGACAACATCGTTCTGCGCCCATACATATCGGATAACTTCCCAAAGAACAGCGTGGTAAAAGCCATCGCACAAGCGGGTAACGATATGGCCCATGCAAACAGATCCATCCCGTTCAAATCGGCTGCAATCATGGGTGAAGCGATGCTCAGGCCAAGAATCATTGAGAATGTTAAAAAGTAGGTGAGAAAAACCGCTGAAAGACCGGATAACACTGTTTTTGCGGGTAGCTTGTCTGTTTCAACACCAATTTCATCTTGTGCCATGGGTTCCTCCGTTTAATGAACCAGGTAGTCCGTTGCTGTTTTGCGAAATAATTCGACTTGGATCTTTTGCCATTTCCGCCCTTTTTTCAATATTGAATCCATAAGCTTTGCCACCACCGGCGCCATGTCGATAGATGCGCGGGCATCCAGGAATAACGTACGGCGGCGGCGTGCCAGGAAATCTTCCACCGTGCGTGCCATCTCATTTTCGACTGCCCAAAGGACTTCCGCGGGCAGTGTGATGCCATCCGATAATTTTACACCCAAGGCAGGTTTTTTCTTTACCATTTTTTCTATTTCAAGGGCGTCCGAACCATACACCGCAAGATTGCCGAACTTGTGGGAGTGATTGTGGTAGCCGTGTATCTGCAGATTCTCGCTTACGGAGGGATAGTTCTCCAATTGGGCGATTTCAATCGCCTGGTCGACGGTCTCTTCCGCCATTTTGCGGTAGGTAGTCCATTTGCCGCCGGCAATGGTTATTAGGCCCGTTCGTGAAATTGAGATGGTATGTTCACGAGAAATTGTTGCAGTATCCAGGTGTTCCGTATTGCTTACAAGGGGGCGCAGGCCTGCAAAAACGCTCAATACATCGCCGGGGGCGGGATCATTGGAAAGATATCGGGCGGCATGCTTGAGTAGAAAATCTATTTCTTCCGGCATGGGTAACGGCGCCATGGATACCTTTTCCACCGGGGTGTCGGTGGTGCCGACAATCACACGGTCATGCCAGGGGATTGCGAAAAGCACCCGCCCGTCGTCCGTATGCGGGACCATGATGGCCGTCTCCCCCGGCAGAAAGGATTTTTCAAGAACGATGTGAATCCCCTGGCTCGGTTTGATAAACGGTGGTGTCGCGGGATCGTCCAGTCGGCGGACCCGGTCACTGAAGACGCCCGTTGCATTAATAACCGAACGGGATTTCAGTTCGTATTCCCGGTCGTTTTCAAGGTCGCAGGCGACAACGCCGGAAATCAGGCCGTTATTTTTCAGCAGTTTTGTAACCTTCATATAGTTAATCAGAGCGGCGCCCTGCCCGGCGGCTGTCTGGGCAAGGTTGATAACCAGACGGGCGTCGTCGAACTGCCCGTCGTGGTAGATGACACCGCCCCTCAGCCCTTCGGTTTCCACCGTCGGAATTTGATCGAGCGTCTCTTTTTTCGATAGAATTTTGGAAGGCCCGAAACCCTCTTTCCCGGCGAGCATATCGTAGACTTTCAAACCGATACCGTAGAACGGTCCTTCCCACCAGTCGTAGGTCGGCACGATAAAGGGCAAATCGTGGACGAGATGGGGGGCGTTACGCCGCAGTTTGCCGCGCTCTTTCAACGCTTCCAGAACGAGAGATACATTGCCCTGCTGGAGATAGCGCACACCGCCATGGATCAACTTGGTGCTCCGGCTCGAGGTGCCGGATGAAAAATCCTGTTGCTCGAGCAAAAGGACCCGATACCCTCTGGAGACAGCTTCAAGGGCGATCCCGACACCTGTGGCGCCGCCGCCGATTACAATAAAATCCCATATCCGAGTAGAATCGGCGATTCTTTCGAGCATATCGTCCCTGTTCATAACGTCTCCCTATCAGAGCTGAACTATATTCTTCTTGCTAAGCCCTATTTGTTCATAAAGGAGGAGTGATAGGAAAAAATGGAGCGTTTATATCTTCCCTCGTCCGAGCGGAGCGGTCTTCCATCTTCTATCGGTTTTCCTCTTCGTCTCAGCGTCTCTGCGCGAGAAATGGATGTTTTTATGAGGAATATATTTATGCAACATTGGGGTTCAATTGGCTGCCGCATAAGCGTAATCTGTTTCATCGACCTGTTCCTCGACATCAAATTCGTTGACGGCGTCTTTATGGAAACCAATCCAGGCGACAGCCAAACCGACAAAGCTTACCCCCGCCAGCAGGAAGTAAAGTGTCCGTGGTGCAAAATCCATCATTTGCGGAGTGAATAGAGCTAATAACGCCGCGGGAATGCGTGCCATTGTGATGATCGCCCCCTGTGCCGTTGTGCGTATCAGCGTTGGGAAAGATTCCTGTGTCCAGAGTTTCATGATTGCCTCGAAAGCGAAACCGAGACCGACACCGCCGAGCAGGTGACTTATGAGAAGCGTGAGGATCGAGAAGCCGAAAATGCCGGGGACAAGGAACATCAGAACCAACGCCACGGCGCCGATTTGAAAATAGGTAAACCGCTTTGGCGTATCGGAGATGCACATGAACCAGTAGGACCAGAAAATACTGATAACAAATCCGATCAGGCTGATTCTGGAAGCAAACGCAACACCTGTACCAACCACATTTACCCACATGTAGGTGCCGAATTGGCCATTTGTGTTGGCGCCCAGGTTGGTGAACGAATAGAAGAGAAGTAAAACGATGAATGGTTTCAGAAACGGCGGTTTGAGCAGGTCCTTGATGGAAGCTCGTTTTGCCTGGATGGTGTTTGCACCGGAAAGATGTTGTGTATGGGCTGTCTTCCATTTTTCCGACTCGGGGATTCCCAGACGCAGAATCATCGTGATAAAAGCAATGACGCCCACTTGACCGTACATTATCTGACCGCCGATACGACCCATGTCTCCGACAAATGAAGAACATACTATCGCGCCAAACATGCCCAGAATCCACATGATCTGGCTGAGTCCGAGAAGCTTCCCGCGATTTTCATTTGTTGCTGTTTCCGCTACAGACGCCAGGGAGACGGGAAGATCGGCGCCGGCGCCGAGCCCGACAAAAATCGTGCCGATCAGCAGCCAGGGAAATGCCGTCATTAACGTTAACAGGGCAGCTCCGACGACAATCATCGCCATTGTAACGATAAAGACCGAACGGCGTCCGTATTTGTCTCCAAGCCGTCCACCTATAAATGCGCCAGTGGCGATACAGAGAATTAACGCGAAAGACAGTAAACTGATTTGTGTACGCGTCGTTCCGATTGAATGCTGGTAGATGACAAGCGCGATACCGGAACCGATAAGAGCGCAGGAATCGATGTAAGAGGCCATGCCGCAGACGATGGCTATCCACCAAGGGTTTACTGTGCGTGACGGGGAGGAAACAGTGGACATATCAGTGTTCTCCTTTGTTCAATATATATATTGTTGACACACAACCCAGATTTTTCTATATGTCTTTACTACATAAGCAAGTCCTTATCAAATCAAAACTTTAAATAGAGGAGACACTCATGGCAGGCATGGCTAAATTAGAGAATGTTATGCGTGAACCGAATGTTGTTGAACTGAAACCCTGGAAATCAATACACGATACAATCAAAGCACCAATGGTTACAGGGTTGGGACCAACTGACATCCCCGAATCCGCCTTGTCAATGGGATTTGCTCGCATCACCGAACCCGATTCCCTTGGAAATCCGACGCATGTACACCCTTTTGACCAGTGGGTCTACCTTATCGGGGATACCAATAATTTTGCCGATTTCGATGCTGATGTCGAATTTACATATGGTGACCGGGTATTAAAAATCAACTATCCCTGCTACATCTTCATCCCAAAGGGCACAAGGCATTGTCCGCTGGATATTAAACGAGTCGGCAAGCCTTTTATTTTTATCGATGTCAGCATTACTCCGGAAGCATCGGTGCGGCCGGATAAGATAACCACAGGCGGACGGCCCACTTACGTCGCGAAGAACAATAAGAAAAACAAGTAGTCCGGCAGCGGCTGAATCTGATCAAGAATTGGGGCGGATATATTTTAACTGTTTAAATATATAGCATATTTAAATGGCTGAAACTGAGCCTGGCGCAGGTCATCGGGCTTTTCCCGTTTGAGGTATATCCGCGCCCGCAAACAGGTGCATATCAGGAGTGCGCTTTTTTCATTGTAGAAAAAACAGCGTACGGTTTTGTCCACCAGTCATCTGCTTGCGTGCGTTTTTTGTTCTTGTGAAGTTTCGCTTGACAAAAATATTTCCCGTTATTATAAAAAAGTGTTTCCTATAAATGTAAAATGTGTGCTCCAAAATTCACGGTTTCGAAAAAAGTCTAAAAAAACAAGTGTTATTTACTATTATTGCCCAATAACAATGAAGTGTTGCGGGGAAATGCGCCAACGGTGTCTATTGCGGTAGGATGTAATTTCAGGCTTGTTTGACTATCATTTCAGCAATTCTCGTTCTGAGGAAGCAGTGGTTCGTATTTGGGTTTGATGTTCATCTGTTTTTGAGAAGTGATTCGTAATTACAGTCGTTTCAACTAAAACTGGTATGGGCTTTTACCTTCAAGTCTGTTTCAACTTTGTCCTAAAACATGTTTAACTTCTCAAAAACGTTAAATCGTTTTTTACCTGGTGGAGGGAGGTGGTAGCTATTCCCGGATAGAAACAAAAGAAAGCATATTTATTAATTTATTCATTTTAAGGGGGGACAACATGAAAAAATTAAAGCGGTTAACTTTATTTATTATTGTTGCCGGCATGGTGCTATCCTGCGGAACAACGATGGCCCAGGATGAGTCGGATGACGATACGTTCGTGCTGGAAGAGATAGTCGTCACCGGTTCACGAATCGTTCGTCGCGATTTCGAGTCATCCAGCCCAATCGTCACCATCGAAGCCGGTACATTCGAAGAACGATCCAATATCGGTATCGAATCGGCGCTGAACCAATTGCCGCAATTCGTTCCGGCCGGCACTCAATCCGCAAGAAGCAGCGCCAGCACGCCACTTCCTTCAGCGACGGCAGCACCGGGCGCCGCAACGGTAAACCTGAGAGGGTTGGGATTGAATAGAACCCTGGTTCTGGTGGATGGTAAACGAGTCCAGCCCATTAATGCGATGTTGGTGGTCGACCTCAATTCCATCCCCTCCGCCGCCGTCCAATCAGTCGAGGTCATTACCGGTGGCGCCGCCGCCGTTTATGGCGCCGATGCCATTGCCGGTGTCGTGAACCTGAAACTGAAGAAAGATTTCGAAGGCGCGCAGTTCGATGTTCAATATGGCATTACCCAGGAAGGTGACGGCGAAGAATTACAATTCAACGGCCTGGTGGGTTCCGGAATCGCCGGTAGTCGCGGCAATGTCATGTTGGGGTTCAGCTATTCAGATCGAAGAATTATCTATGGTAAAGATCGCGATTGGGTTGTCGACGGTTGGAAAGACCCCGGCACCGATTCCTCCGGGAACCAGCCTTTAGGCACCTCCAACCTGCCCGCCTTTAATCCGGGTTCCTCTAATTTACCAACCGCGGGTTGGGGTGCGGCTCTATACTACGTCGATCAAAACAACAACGTATTTGACCAAGCCGATCCGTTTAACCCGGCCCACCCGTATACGGGTCCCTTAGGATATGACTCCGGTTTTAAAATTAATCCGGACGGTACGCTTATCTATTTCAATAAAGACCAGAACTATTTGCAATTGCCCATGGAGCGATATTCGCTTTTTGGATCTTCAACGTTTGATCTGACGGACACCATCGAGTTTTATGTGGATCTGCGCTATTCGGAGATCCAAACGCTATCGATCGCCAACCAACAGCAATTTTTTAACATTTGGGGCATAAACATGCCCTACAACCCGCTCTATGATGATCCCGATTCACCGGAGTTCGGTCAAGGGCCTTCCGGTTTTGCTCATCATCCGGTGCCTGCCGCGCTGGCCGATTTGCTGAATTCACGGCCGGATCCGGATGCGACCTGGACTTACGAAGGCGGTATGCATTACTTGCCGCCGTATCGAACACAAACGACAAGTAACATATATCAGTTAAGCGGTGGTCTGCGCGGTGAGTTTTTTGGATCCGGATTCACCGATGATTGGACCTGGGAAGTGTATGTTTCTCACGGCAATTCAACGGTTACCACTCAGCAACTCGAAGGGTTTGCCCATTTACCAAGGTCCCAGGAATTGTTTTCAGCCGACTATTTTGGCAAGGGTTATTCGGGGACGGGTCAAGTATCCGTTATCACTTCCTGTGAAAGTGGACTTCCGATATTTAACGAAGATGGCAGTTTCAACACTTCGTCCTACGTCAGCCAGGATTGTGCCGATTACATGACCATTCGCATGAACCACGACACTACCCTGGAACAGAATATTTTTGAAGCCAACATGCAGGGCAGTCTTTTTGAATTGCCCTGGTCCGGAAAGATTCAGTTTGCGGCGGGCGCCAGTTACCGCGAAGAAGAATTTCTCTTTAATCCCGACAGTGGTTTTAACGCCAACCAAGCATTTGCCAATGTCGTCGGCAATATTGCGTTGCCGGTGGCTGTGAAGGGGAATACCGATGTGTCCGAGGTTTATGGAGAGCTGTTGATCCCGATCCTCAAAGACCTGCCATTCATAAAAAGCCTGACCCTGGAACCGGGCTATCGCTATTCGGATTACAGTACCGAGGGAGGCGTGGAGACCTATAAGGTCATGGCGGATTGGGCCGTCACCGATTGGGTTCGTTTCCGCGGGGGCGTGCAGAAGGCAAACCGTGCGCCAAATATCGCCGAGCTGTTTATGCCAGTAGGCGCCAGCACCATTACAGTCGGCCAAGATTCCTGTGGCGCCTGGTCCCAAGGGCCGGATTGGGGCAATAAAGCTACAAACCCCAACCGCTTAAATGTGCAGACCCTGTGTCAACACTTAATGGTCCGCGACGGCGCGCCGGAAAACTTTCACCTGTATGTCCCCGGGGGAAGTGCAAACGACTGGCAGTATAACGTCTTTGGTGGGAGCTTTTACTTTCCTTATGTCTTAGGAATAACGGGGGGTAATCCAAACCTGGAATCCGAGGAGGCCGATACCCAGACCCTGGGGATCGTCATCGACTCGCCTTTTTCAGTGCCGGCTCTGAAAAATTTACGGCTTTCCGTCGATTATTACGACATCGAAGTTGATGGTGCGATCGGCACCCCCGGACACAATACGATTTATCAGCAATGTTTGGATCCTCAGTACAACCCCTTGATGGCCTCAGCTCCCGGCACCTACACCGGCGAACAATTGGCGGACGGCAACCCCTATTGTGCTCTCATCAACCGAGAGTACCTAAATGATGGCATGAACATTTTCGGCGCCGACCGAAATTTCAAAGCGACCTTCATTAACCAGGGGGGGCTGTTCTCCGAGGGCTTCGATGTTCAAGTCAATTGGAGTGCAGATTTCGCCGACATCGGACTTGATTCGGTCCCAGGACGCGTCGGGGTGAATATGCTGCTGAGTATTCTCGAAGAATATGCGGTGGAGCCGTACGCGGGTGCACAAGTTATTGACTACACGGGAACCACGGTCAATACATCCTTCGATTACCAAACGCTTACCACTTTTACTTACAGTGTCGGTAGATTCTCCGGTGGTTTACGCTGGATGCATTTACCGGAGTTGGATCCAGCGCCCAGTGATCCCCCCGATGTTCAAGGCGTAGACTCCCATGATGAATTTGATCTGTTTGCCCGCTATATCATCGGTGACCGCCTGGAACTGCGCGGCGGCATCGATAACCTGTTTAATGCCGAACCCGAGCCTGTCGGCGCAAGTTCAACTGACAACAATCTTGGCACTTCCATTGGCAGCCACGATACTATTGGTCGCAGATTCTACCTGGCAGTAAAATATTCGTTTTAGAAGCAAACTTGAACTATCTCTTCACTTAAAGAGCCCGCCGACAATTTTGTTGGCGGGCTCTTTTTGTTTGTCGGATGCTTAAGAAGTTTAGCTTGACAAAAGTATTTCCTGCTATTATAAAATATACGCTCCGAGATTGATGGTTTCGAAAAAAAATCTAAAAAAAAGCAAGTGTTATTTACTATTATTACCCGATAACAATGGAGTGTTGCGGAGAAATGCGGCAACGATATCTATTGAGGTACGGTGTAATTTCAGGCTTGTTTGACTATCATTTCAGCAATTCTCGTTCTGAGGAAGCAGTAGCTAGTATTTGGGGTTGATGTTCATCTGTTTTTGAGAAGTGATTCGTGACTACAGTCGTTTCAACTAAAACTGGATTGGGCTTTTACCTTCCGGCCTTGTTTTAATCTGTTCCAAAGCAGTTTTTTAAAACACCTGAGTTTATTTCGATTCGCGGAAGCAAAAGATCGTTTTCTTTATCTGAT
The DNA here is from genome assembly GCA_963677545.2 of Desulfobacterales bacterium. Classification (GTDB taxonomy): domain Bacteria; phylum Desulfobacterota; class Desulfobacteria; order Desulfobacterales; family JAFDDL01; genus JBECKW01. The sequence continues at coordinate 238,220 of CAXXKH010000018.1, forward strand.
GGAGGGGGGTGGTATTTTTTCCAAACAGGGAGCTGGGAAACATTCCAGCCAATTTCGAAACGTCCCGTTTTGGCCGATCCCCAGGAGGGCGATGCGCTTTGGGCTTGATCCCGCTTGTGCAGGGAAAACGTTTTGAAAATGGCTCATTTAGTATTAATTTTTTCATAAGAAGGGGGGCGTATGAAAAAAGAAGGTCAAAGGATTGAGATTCAATACATGTTAACTCTTATATTGGCTCTCTGCATGGCACTCACATGCGGGATGGCAGTGGCCCAGGATGAGTCGGATGAAGATCAGTTCGTGCTGGAGGAAATTGTGGTCACCGGTTCACGAATTGTCCGCCGCGATTTCGAGTCATCCAGCCCGATCGTCACCATCGAAGCCGGTACATTTGAAGAACGATCCAATATCGGTATCGAATCGGCGCTGAACCAATTGCCGCAATTCGTTCCGGCCGGCACTCAAGCAGTGGGCAGTGATGCCGGCACACCATTTCCTGCGGCGACGGCTACACCGGGTGCTGCAACGGTTAACCTGAGAGGGTTGGGAACGAACAGAACACTGGTTCTGGTGGATGGTAAACGTGTCCAGCCCGTTAACGCGATGCTGGTGGTCGACCTCAATACCATTCCCTCCGCCGCCGTCGAGTCGGTCGAGGTCATTACCGGCGGCGCCGCCGCCGTTTATGGCGCCGATGCCATTGCCGGTGTCGTGAATCTGAAGCTGAAGAAAGATTTCGAAGGCGCGGTATTTGATGTCCAATACGGCATCACCCAGGAAGGCGACGGCGAAGAGTTACAATTCAACGGTCTGTTGGGATCCGGGATCGCTGGTGGTCGCGGTAGTGTCATGCTGGGGTTCAGCTATTCCGATCGCGATAATATCATGGGCAAAGATCGCGATTTTGTAACCGATGGCTGGAAGGATCCCGGTACCGATTCAGGCGGTATCGGCACTTCCAATCTGGTTACCTTTAATCCGGCTAGCGGTAACATGCCGGCCGCGGGTTGGGGGGCGGCCTCATACACCGTCGATTATAACAACAATGTATTCAGCTCATCCGATCCGTTGGATCCGGCCCACCCCTATACCGGTCCCCTGGGATATGGTACCGGTTTTAAAGTCAATCCGGACGGTACGCTTGGCTGGATCAATCCGGATGAAAGCTATCTCCAGATACCCATGGAGCGTTATTCGCTTTTTGGATCCGCAAAGTTCGATGTGACGGATAATACCGAGTTTTATGTGGATCTGCGCTATTCGAAGATCGAAGTGCTGGCGGTCGGCGGCAGACAGGGATATTTTAACATCTGGGGCATCAACATGCCCTATAACCCGCTCTATGACGATCCCGATTCACCGGAGTTCGGTCAAGGGCCTCCTGGTTTTGCTCATCATCCGGTGCCTGCCGCGCTGGCCGATTTGCTGAATTCACGGCCGGATCCGGATGCGACCTGGAATTACGAAAGCGGTCATCATTACCTCCCGCCTTATCAGACATTATCGACAAGTAACGTATTTCAGATCAGCGGTGGTCTGCGTGGCGAGTTTAAATTTGGATTCGAGTTCATGGATGACTGGACCTGGGATGTCTATTATTCCCACGGCGAGTCAACGCTCAACGCTCAGCAACTCGAAGGGTTTACATATTTACCAAGGGCCCAGGAAGTATTTGAATCCAACCAGTACGGCAGAGGCTTTAGCGGGTCGTATCCCATCGCCGTTACCGGTAACTGCACCAGCGGCATCCCCGTATTTAACGAAGACGGCAGCTTCAACACTTCGCGCACCGTCAGTCAGGATTGTGCCGATTACCTGACGCTTCGCATGAACTCCATCACGACACTGATACAAAATGTTTTTGAAGCCAACATGCAGGGCAGTATTATCGAATTGCCCTGGTCCGGGGATCTCCAGTTTGCGGTAGGTACCAGTTATCGCGAAGAAGAATTTCGATTCGATCCCGACACCGGTTATAACGCCAACCAGGATTTCCCTAATGCCGTCGGTAATCTTGCGTTGCCGGTGCCTGTAAGGGGGAATACCGATGTATCCGAGATTTACGGGGAGTTACTGATCCCGATCCTCAAGGACTTGCCTTTCATAAAAAGCTTGAGCGTGGAACCGGGCTGGCGCCAATCGGATTACAGTATCTCGGAAAAAGTGGAGACCTATAAATTAATGGCGGATTGGGCCGTCACCGATTGGGTTCGTTTCCGCGGGGGCGTGCAGAAGGCAAACCGCGCGCCGAATATCGCCGAGCTGTTTACGCCGAAAGGTTCCAGCAGCATTACCGGCCTGGCCGGAACGGCCGCACCGGATACTTGTGGCGCCTGGGCGGAAGTACCGGACTGGGGCAATAAAGATACAAACCCCAACCGCTATAATCTGCAGGTCCTGTGTCAACACCTGATGGTTCGCGATGGCGCGCCGGAAGGCTTTGATCTGTACGTACCCGGGGGCAGTGCGAATGACTGGAAGTATACCGTCTTTGGTACGGAGGCTTACTTTCCCTATGACCTGGCGGTAACGGCGGGTAATCCGAACCTGGAATCCGAGGAAGCAGATACCAAGACTCTGGGGATTGTTATCGACTCGCCCTTAAAGACGCCGGCTCTGCGAAATCTGCGGCTTTCCGTCGACTATTTCAAAGCGGAAGTCGAGGGCGCGATCGGCGTCCCCGAGCATATGACGGTGTATCAGCAGTGCATGGATGCCCAGTACAACCCCTTGATCGGCTCGGCTCCCGGCACTTACACCGGTGAAGAATTGGCGGCCGGCAGCCCGTTTTGCGCGCTCATCAATCGGGAGTACCTGGACGATGGGATCAATAATTTCGGCGCCGACCGAAAATTCCAGGCAGCCTATATCAACCAGGGGTCACTGGTCTCCGAGGGATACGATGTTCAAATCAATTGGAGGTCTGAGTTCTCCGACATCGGGCTTGGATTTATTCCCGGCAACCTGGGGGTTAATATGCTGCTGAGTGTTCTCGAAGAATATTCGGTACAACCATTCCCGGGGGCGGAAGTTATTGACTATACGGGAACCACAGTCAATTCATCCTTCGATTACCGAACGCTTACCACCTTTAACTACAGCGTCGGCGGATTCTCCGGTGGTCTGCGCTGGATGCATCTGCCCGAGCTGGATCCACAGCCCGGTAGTGCCTCCGATGTTAAAAGCGTAAACTCCTATGATCAATTCGATCTGTTTGCCCGCTATATCATCGGCGACAATCTGGAAGTGCGCGGCGGCATCGATAACCTGCTTTACGCCGAACCGGAGGTGATTGGCGCGAATTCAACCAACAATGCCCGTGGCAGCTACATTATCAACCACGATACTTTTGGCCGTAGATTCTACCTGGCAGTCAAGTATTCGTTTTAAAAACTGACTCGAATCAGCGCTGTACTGAAACAGCCCGCCAATAATTTTGTTGACGGGCTGTTTCGAAAATGGCTCATACGATTAACTTTTTGGTTTTAAGGGGGAACTGAATGAAAAAAATAAGCTGGCGAACTCTGTTTGCACATCTGTTATTTGCTGTCGTTGGGGGCGTGGTAGTATTTTGCAGTACGGCAACAGCCCAGGAGGGGGCGGAGAATGAATTCATGCTCGAGGAAATTACCGTAACAGCCGAGTTTACTGAAAAGAATCTTCAGGAAATACCGATTGCAATCACTGCTGTTACCGGAGAAACACTGGAGGAGCGGGCCATCAAATCAGTCACCGATTTGGGTTTGATCATTCCCAATTCAGCTATTCGCGAACAAGCCAATGCCTGGGGGCCTAACGCTTATATCGGTATACGCGGTGTCGATCAGAGTGATTTTATTCCTGCCTTTGAGCCGGGTGTTGTTGTTTACGTTGACGACGTTTTTAACGAGACGGTTGTTGGTTCGACTATGGATCTGGTCGATCTGGAACGTGTCGAGGTGTTGCGCGGACCCCAGGGAACCCTGTTCGGCAAAAATGCTATCGGCGGAGCCATCCGGCTCATTTCCAAAACCCCCCGGGGGGATAACACCGGGCATCTCCAGGTGACGTATGGGGAATTAAGTCGCCTCGACTTCTCCGGCAGCTATGACTTCTCTTTGATTAAGGATAAACCGACAAGCTCTGAAACGTTTACAGGCGGCGGCAGGATGACCGATGAGAGCAAAAGCTTTGCTTTTGATCACACCCAGTTGTTTCAAATCGAAGATCCCCTGGAGTATGGCGGTACCCATTGGGATTGGAAGTTGAGCGCGGATTATGCGTTCACTGATGATTTTATGACTTATTTCACAGTGGCTACCGGTTTCCGGTCCGAAGGCGCACAACCCAGGCCATACACCAAGGCCCAGCTTCTGCCGACACCCGATGAAAAAATACTGATGTATGAAATCGGCACCAAGACCCAGTTTTTCGACAATCGCTTGAGAGTGAACGCGGCGGCATTCTATAATATTTACGACCCGCGTGTTTCCGTTACCTTCGGTTACCAGTGTACGGATCCGCTCGGTGACGATCCGGGTGCACCGAATTATACCGGTACGTGCCCCCCCGACTCATGGGTGGCTCAGAATAACATGACGCCTCAATACTGGAACGTGTACTTCAGTGCGCCCGGCGTATCGAAAGGCGTTGAGCTCGACATACTGGCACGACCGATCAGAAATCTGGATTTCAATGCTTCCATCGGCTGGTATAACTATGAGACCGATGTCGACTCGGATGAGTTGGGTTATATTCACCCGGACTATGATCTCCAGGCGGATTGGAATTACAGCGCGGGCCTTCAATACAAAATCGATTTCTCTGACGGATCGGTTCTGATTCCACGTATAGATATGTTCTATCAGGGGGAACGTACCACCGGCGCGGTTGACAGAAAGCCGATCCCGGGCAATGTTATCCCGGATTATACGCTGTACAACGGCCGGTTGACCTATTCTTCGGCGGGTGGACACTGGTCCATTTCTCTGGAGGCGCAAAACCTGTTCGATGAATTCTACTGGATCAATTATCCCGCTTTAAAGGCGTATGATGGAAATACCAATGATGTCGTTGATGCCTATGGTGTGTCGTATGGGCTTCAAGGGACGCCGGGGCGTCCCCGTACCGTGGCATTGACCCTGAGGTATAACTTTTTTTAATCCATCGGCAAGTGGCGGTTACGGATTAAGATATAAGAGCGCACACAGGCAGTTGCCTGTGTGCGTTTTTTTGTTTGTGTTATCTTGCTTCAGATACGAGAAAAAGGTGGACATTCCGATCAGTCAGGAATAAAATATCGAAAATTTCATGTTAAAACCCAAACAAGGAGAAAGCGCTATGGCTGTATCTGAAAAATCCGAAGAAAAGAAGAAAGAGATGAATCGGCGCGAATTTCTGGTCGGAAGCGGTGCCGCTCTGGCCGCGGGGACGTTGGCGGCAGGTGTGACCGGTACGGCCGAGGCGGCTTCCACGAAGGTATCCTACCCGGAATCCAAGGGGTACCTTGTTTACGACAGCAGGCTTTGCCTTGGTTGCCAAAGTTGCATGTATGCCTGTTCCATGACACACGAGGGCGTGGCGAATCCGACACTGTCCCGAATCCAGATCATCAAGGATGCCCCATCCTTTGTAAAGTATCCCTATGACGTTGTCATATCGGTGTGCCGGCAATGTGTTACGCCCCTTTGCGTACAGAACTGCCCGACGGGCGCCTGCCATGTTGATGTGGCCAACGGCAACATACGGAGAATCGACGCGACGAAATGCATCGGATGCCAGATGTGTATCCAGTCCTGCCCTCAAAAGCCGCACCGGACAATCTGGAATGCCGTCAAGAAAGTGTCCACTAAGTGCGATCTTTGCGAGAGCGCACCCTACTGGAACGAAAAGGGGGGGCCGGACGGCAAACAGGCCTGTGTCGAAACCTGTCCGGTCAACGCGCTTAAACTGGTTACGAAAGCCCCGCCTCAGAGGGACATTGATGGGTATGATGTCAACCTTGCGCCACCGCCTCGTAAGATGGGCCCCCGCGGAATGGGAATGCCCCCGGCAGGCGACAACTCATCGGTGAAGAAGGGAGGGGAATAGAAAATGGGAAACGGATACGCAGGAAAAATACTGAAGATAAATCTGACGACAAAAGATATTGGTACGATCGACACGGCCAGGTATGAAGAGTGGGGCGGAGGCGTCGGAATGGGCGCCGCCATATTCTGGGACCTGGCCATAGCCCCCGGCGGCTGGGATCTGCAGGACGCATTCGATCCGCGCAATGTCATTTCCCTGATGTCCGGTCCCCTGGCCGCCACGGGTGTTCCCGGCGGTGCTCGGACAAGTGTCAGCGGCATCGCGCCGGAGACGTACCCCTCCGCTTTGTTTCACAGGACCAGTTTCGGCGGCAGGTTCGCCACGATGCTGAAACTCGCCGGGTGGGATGGGGTCGTGGTGCACGGAAGATCGGACAAGCCCGTCTGGATCAATATCATTAACGACAAAGTGACGATCGAAGACGGTACCCGCTTATGGGGGTTGGATACTTACGAGTCCCAGGATGAAATTACATCCGCCGTCATCGGACGGACACGGTTCGGACAACAATGGCAGAAAGTAGATAAAGACTACACGACCGCACTGCCCCAGATTGTATGCATCGGGCCGATAGGAGAGGCCATGACAAAGGTGGCCGCCCTGATACACGGCAGCGGCATCAGTGCCCGTACCGGCGGGTTCGGCGGGGTGTTCGGGTCGAAAAACCTGAAGGCTGTCAGTGTGATAGGGACAGGCGCTGTCGAGGTGGCGGATCCCGCGGGCATTGTGGATACACGGCTTTGGCATACACGGAATTTCCCGAAAATCACCTACCCTCAACCGGGTACGGCCGCGTGTATGCCCTGCCTCAACAACGACCGGAAGCGCAACTCCTACTACGGGGGCGAATCCATGTGTGCCGATGAATACTGGTACATGGGCAAACAGACGCCCGGTCAACTGGGGGGCGGGGACCCGGAGGTTCGGATGCGCGGGGCGGAAATTGCCATCAAATCCGGTATCTGCACTTGGGCGACGAAATTCGGCGGCGCCATCACGCTGCCCGTGAAAGATGCGCCGCCGGCCTTCAAGGGGATGGTGCCCATGGAGCCCGGGATGGGATGGTATATCAAATACCTGTATGAGATCGGGGTGCTTGGCCCGGGCAAGCAGATTGAGTCCTACCCCTTGCCGATGGATCAGTGGGACACCCTGAAATTCCGTGAGGTCTTCTGTGATGCCATTGCCCGGCGAGTCGGGATCGGCGCCGATCTGGCGGACGGGGTACTGGAGGCGGCCCACAAGTGGGGACGGCTGGAAGAGGATATGAATGCCGGCACCCTGCGTCTTCCCGCATGGGGGGCGAGCTGGCATCATTGCCTTCCCGGTGTGGAATGGGCCTACAGCTATATATTCATGTCCGGCGACCCCATGTGGCATGGGTTCTTCAGTATATCCGGAGGCGGCGGATTCGGCGGCCCGGCCACCTATACGGCGGAAGAACTCGTCGACATGCTGGCCAAAAAGGTTGTGCCGTTTGACGACGACCCCATCATGTTCAGCAATTCATGGAAGGGCGAAGAAGCTAGAAAAACCGGTATCTACTCCCCGCACAAGGCCAAAATGCTGGCCTGGGCAAGGCGTTACGCGGGATTTTATAACGAATCCCTAAACATCTGCGAAATGCTGCTGCCCAACTTTCAAAGTAGTGGGCCGAAAGGAATCGCCGGACCCAGCCCGGATCTGGAATACCGGTACTACAAAGCGGTTACCGGCAGTAAAGACACGTTTGCGGATACGATCGAGAAGGGTAGAAAAATTTGGAATATGGAGCGGGCCATACGAGTCATGGCGGGAAGACATCGGGACCAGGAGAAATTCGCCCCCTTCATGCATATGCCCGGCGCCACCTTTCCCATAGGCGGCAACAAACCCGTTTACATCGACGGCAAATGGAGTTTTGAAGACCAGAACGATCTCTATCTGGACAGGGACGGTGTCGAAGAGTTCAAGACGAACTTCTATAAGCTGGAAGGCTGGGATGTTGATACCGGATGGCCCACTAAAAAGACGTTGGCCAAGTTGGGCATGAAGGACGTTGCGGATGTGATGAAAAGCAAAGGGAAACTGGGCTGATGGTTTGTTAATCCCAATGTTGCAGCAATAGGATCAGCAGCTACTTTTAACCCTCGTAATTACTGAACGGGAGCGATTTTATCGCTCCCGTTTTTTTATCGCGTCAGGTCGGGTGGATTTAAAAACTTCAGATGGTGATATCGTAGCCGAGGCTGTTATTAATCGGCGATATATTAAAGCTTTTGACATATCAGTCCCTTTAAGATATCTGAAATCAGAGCCAACCCAAGATGTAAAATTCGTTTTTCGGTATTTGTGCCAGTATCATTTCTCCATTCATGAAAGAAGGATGATTGATGAATTGGATGGTTTATAGTTTATAGATATAGGAACCTAATTCCTATATCTATAAACTACGAACCTATATATAGAAAGAGTTGGCATATATATAAACGACGTCTAATCCATGTTAGGTGTGTAGAAAAAGAATACTCTTATGCCAAAAACAGGGAAATCACTTGAAAAACTTGTTTCAAGTCTTGAGAAGGTGCTTGGAGATTCTAGCAATGTTTCTGTTGATTCGCCAAAGCGGTTAAGAGATAAAATAACAGGGAAATTGCGTGAACATGATGTGGTATTAACAATTAATCAAGCACATCATAAAGTAATAATTGCCATTGAATGCAGAGATAGGTCCAGGCCGATAACTGTCAATCAAGTCGAAAGTTTTTGGAAAAAATGCCAAGATACTGGTGTGGACCATGGCGTAATAGTATCGTCAATGGGTTTTTATAATACTGCTAGAAAAAAATCCGACTTTTTGGGTATCCGATGTTTAGATATTGAAGAGGTTAAATCTTTTGATTGGATGCTTGCTCAAGGTGTGCATATTCTATCGAAACGCTTGTTACATCACAATTGGACTTTTTACCCTGAAAAAGAAGGCATCGCAGATAAGGAAAATATGGAAGTTGTGGATGCTGAGGGGAACCTTCTGACACAAGAAATTCTCACCTCAAATGCGCTATCTCAATTAACGAAACTATTACCAGAAACTTTAGAACCTGTTGAAAAGGCAGTCATAAACGTCAAATTCAATGGCGACAACTTAATAATGAGAAATATACAAACGGGGGAAAGTTGCCCTGTGAAATTTGTAATTATATCATTACATTATTCTATTCTAGATGAGTTCATCCCTTTTAAAATGATTCAATACAGGGAAGCTGATGAAAATATAACTGAGGCAGCCGTGGTTGATTTCAATGCAGGCAATATTACAGGAAAGTTTATGATTGTAGGAAAACTTGAGGAGGAGAAAAAAGTGGTCTTTGTGCCGGATAAAACAAAAACACCTAACAAGGCAAATTAACTCGGATGCAAATTCCGCTGCGCTCCATTTGCACCGGTTATTTGCGACGTTGGCTGTGAAAATATCATGAACAATAGCTATAAATTTATATACCGTTTGATGAAAAGCGGTGAAGAAAATGACATATATGATTTGATATTGAAAGTTTTTCACAAATATGTTGCACCGAACTATTCCCAAAACGGAATAGAAACTTTTCTTGGCATGCTAACAATTGATTTTTTAAAGGAAACAAGTGCTGAAAAGTTCACGGCGGTTGCTGAGCATTTAGGGAAATGTGTTGGAATGTTATCTATAATCAAAACCAATCATATTGCTCTTCTTTTTGTTAAGCCTGAATTTCAAAGGCTCGGAATCGGAACGGGTCTAATTCAATTCAGTATCGATAACTGTTTAAGGAGAAACCCGCAGTTGGATAATATTACGGTCAGCTCATCACCAAATTCGCTGTCATTTTATCAGAATGATGGATTTGTTAAGAATGGTGAAGAACAAAACGAAAATGGAATGCGATTTATCCCAATGAAGAAGTATATATAACTGGTCAGCCAACAATCAAATCCAGCAGACCTTATGTTGCGAGATCGAATTATGTAGCGAGTTTTATACCCTGCAGTACCCCGCTACCCCGCCATACCCCGCAAAAAAATAAAAATTATCCTGCGTACCCCGCCCTTTCTTGAATAGGGACAGATATTGCGATAGAACAATTTGCCATGATACGTTGTTGTGCGTTGAATTTTTCTTTGAGGAAAAAAGAAAAGGCCTGAAGTAGCAGCTTCAGGCCTTTAAGCGACGTTCCGTAAGTGACTACGGAAGCCAACAAAGATGTTCAAGGATACCATCGCTTTCGTTCTCTTACAAGAAGAAAGCGATGGGGTATGTGCCAAACTGATGTCCTGCTGATAGAAATCAAGTGCCGGCACTGCAAGACTTGTTTCGTAATGTGCCGAGAATGCTACCGAGGTCATGTATATTGCGGCACCGCCTGCCGGATCAAAGCTCAAAAAATATCCCACCGGAGATCCCAGAAGAAATACCGACGGACCGAAAAAGGCAAAACAGCCCACCGGGAGAATGAAAAGAAGCGGAGATTGGGCCGGGTTAAAAAAACCATGGCTGATGCCACTACAAGACCGTTTTTTTTTCGGCTATTGAAGTTCCCGTACATAAAGAATCAGAGGCCCAGGTGCGGTTTTTGCGGCGTATACGGCAAAATTGTCAACGCGTTTCCAAGAAGACGGCCCTGACGATTATACCGAACGTGATAAAACGGAGGCATTATGACCTTTTCGGCCGGTGAGCTTTACGAGCTGAGGAATTCCATTCCCATAAACAAGCTGATCGAAAAGCTGAAAATTGAACATAGGATCACGGACGGCTATCTGCGTTTCGAGTGCCCTTTGTGCTTCGGTTTTCACACCGCCGTCAAAGAAGAGACCAACCTGGCAAGATGTTTCAATTGCCGGAGGAATTTCAACACCATCGATCTTGCCATGATCCGCGGGAACCTGAGCTTTGTGGACAGCGTGCGGTACCTCAAAAGGTTGAACAATGAATAATGCCTTCATGAAGATGCTGTCCGAGCAATCGGTCTCATACCTGGAATACCTGGAAGAAGAAGGGATGTCTCCATCCACCCTGAAAGACAAAAGAAGAGTATTAAAGCGCTTCGTCTTTTTTGTGGAAGAACGGGATGAACGGGACGTTTTCACCGAAACGTTCCTCGAACAATTTCAAGCCGCCTACGGCCGCACCAATGTCAAGAAGGCAGTCCGGCCATTTTCACGACACCTGTACCGGAAGGGATTGATCGACACGGCCATGGGGCATTACCACCGGAAGCTGCCGGAACCCTTTTCGAGCTACCTTTCCTATGTGGTCGATCTTTATCCCAACAACCCCTGGCCCCACCGGATCGTTCTCACGGCATTTTGGGAGTATCTCTCGAAAAGGGGCCTGACACTGGAAGAGATCACTATCGACCGGCTGGACCGCTTCATGGCCGGCGCCTATGATCATCTGACCGTGGAAACCCGGAACAAATACCGTTCCTGTTTGAGGGGGTTTTTGAAACATCTCTTCATGACCGGCCTGATCCGAAAAAATCTTGCCTTTTTTTTGAGAAATAAGCGGGTTTTCGAAAGAAATCTTCCTCCGAGACATCTTACGCGAGAAGAGATCCGTCTGCTGTTCGACCGTATGCGCTTCGACACCGAACGGGACCTTCGGGCCAATGCCATGATCTACCTGGGCTTTACCCTCGGCCTGAGACCAAAGGAGGTCAGCCTTATGACGATTGATGATATCGGGTTTTGCGCAGGGGAACTCTCACTGCCGTATCGGAAGAACAACCAACCGGCGGTAGTCTCCCTGTCCGAAGAGGCCTTGAAGGCGCTCACGGCCTACGTGCTGTATGCCCGGCCCAAGGGAGCCGAACGGGCCGTGTTCCTTCACCTGAAAGACGATCGGCCCCTTTCCGCCAACCGGGTTTCTAAAGAGATCGGCGCCTGCATGCGCCGGGCGGGCCTTTCGAAGAGCGCCTACTGCCTTCGGCATACCTTTGCCCATCAATTGCTCGAGCAGGGGCGCTCGGTTTTTGACATCAAGGAGATGATGGGCCATCAGGCGCTGAAAAGCACCCAGCGATACCTGCGGATCCATACAACCCTCATGCGGCGGGTACTGTTCGATGAGACCGTTTGAAAGCAATCTATCAGATTTAATGGAGGCCTTCATCGCCTACAGGGTCTCCCTGGGCTATTCCAGAACCCATTTGCGGACCTATCTGAGGCACCTGGACCGGTACGTCATGGCACATCCTGGTGAGGAGATGACGCCGCTCTATTTTCTGAAGTTTAAAACAGCTCTTCTCTACGCTCCTAAAACTGTAAACGGCATTGTGAGCACGGCCCGGGCTTTTTTCGACTATTTGCAGCGTCTGGAGATCGTGCCGGAAAACCCCCTGACCGATATCCCCCGAAACAGGCCGGAGACGTTCATCCCTTACATCTTCTCGGAAAAAGAGACGGAAGCGCTGCTTGCGACCGCAAAAGGCCGCATCCGCCGCACCGGCGACCACTTCTTTACGGATCTCAAACGGTACATGATCCTGCTCCTGCTCGCCCGGTGCGGATTGCGGATATCCGAACCCCTTCGCCTAAGCGTTGACGATTACTGCCGCGAAGAGGGAACGATCCATATCCGCAAGACCAAGTTCAAAAAGAGCCGGATCATCCCCCTGCCGCGTTCGCTGGTAACTGCGATGGACGGTTACCTCTCCGTTCGAAAGCAGCTCGGCCCGAACGGCCCTATTCTTTTTCCCGGCGAGAGATGTAAAAACGTATCCGCTCAGATTGTCCGGAGTTTTTTCAACCGGTCGCTGGGACCTCACCCCCCCGAGAGACGACTTGGGTCTATCCGGTTCGGCAAGCCCACTCCCCACAGCCTGCGCCACTCCTTTGCGGTCAACACCCTGAAGGCAATCCGGGATCGGGGCGGATCGCCGCGACATGCGCTGCCGATCCTCTCGGTATATATGGGGCACAGCCATTACACCTATACGGCGGTCTATCTGAAAGTGCTGGATGCCGATAACCGAAATGCACTGTTCGCTCTTGCCCGGAAGGCGCTGTTATGAGGCTCTCCGTCTGCATTCATAGATTTTTCTCGGAGTATATGACCGAGATGAAAGGATGCAGCCACAGCACCGTGAAAGCATATCGGGACACCTTCCGGCTTCTACTGCCCTACACCGCCAAAAAGTACGGCATCAAGCCGGACTCGCTGCGGATAGAACATCTGAGCATCGAAACGGTGCTCTCGTTTTTGAACCACCTTGAGAAAGACAGGGGCAACAGCGCTCGAACCCGGAACCACCGCCTGGCGGCCGTCAAATCACTGGCGGTGATGATCCGACTGCTGTATCCCGAGCATCGCCGCTTGTGCGACGGGATCGAAAGTCTTCACCGGAAACGCACCCATAAGCCCCTGGTGGGATATTTGACTCACCAGGAGATACAGAAGGTGCTTGACAGCGTCGATTTAAAGAAAAACGAGGGCTTCCGGGATTACGTCCTTTTACACCTGCTCTACGACTCCGGCGCGCGGGCCTTCGAGATCGCCGGCCTGTCTCTGGACGATTTTGATCCCGACACCAGGCGACTTACCCTTCTGGGCAAGGGAAGCCGCACCCGGATTTTGGAACTTTGGCCGAAAACCGCGCAGCTTTTGGAAAAGTATATTGCAAAGCATCGAAAAGAGCCGATGCCGCCCCATGGAACGGCACTGTTCACCAACCAGCGCCGCGCTCCGTTAACACGCTTCGGCATCCACCGCTTATGCCGCCGGTATCTTGAAAAGACGCTTTCGAATAAACGCCTCAAGTATCTCAACCCGGTCCACAGCTTTCGTCACAGCTGTGCAATACACATGCTGAATGCCGGGTATGCGCTGACGGACATAAAAAATCGTCTGGGCCATGAGCGACTGGAATCGACCATGATTTATCTCAAACTCGAAACATCGATTAAAAAAGAGATCCAGAAGGAGTATATCGCACATACGAAATCCCTCATGAACCAGGACAGGAAGCTCGACGAGCTGCTTGACTGGGGTGACAGGGACAAAATTTTAAACTGGCTCGACCGGCTGTAAACAAGACCGTCTCGCCCAAGAAGGAGAAGTCTGCCCGGCGCCAAATTGTTATGTTGACAGTTTTTTTAAAAAACCGTATGTTTACGCGCTATCTTATTGAAATTTTACGCAAAACGCCAAATCCGAAAGTTCCGTCAGTATTTTTAATTATTTTGGAAGGTTAGGCAAACTCGCAACATAAGGGAACACCAGGGCTGGGCACTTTTGAAAAAGGTGCCGAACTGGAATTTATCAAATACTTAAAAGGTCAGTGGAAGCCCTGGTTGCAGCCTGACCGGCTCGTTCGGCACATAAAATTACATCATTAATTGAAAGAGTGGCATATGAACGATGATAATAAAAAAATAAATAAGCTTGAAACAGAGTTAGAGGTTCTCAAAGAGCGTGTTGAACAATACCAACAAAAAAACGCTATAAGGTTCTCTTCATATAGAAATTATGCATTGATTATTTTTACCTTAATCAGCTTGATTGGTATAGGCGCTTTTAAATATATTGTAGAAGGCATTTCTTCAGAAGCAGCGCGCGAAGAAGCTTCGAAAGGTGTGCATGAAATTCTAAACGAGGACTATATTTCAATAGAAATCAAAGAAAAAAGCAGTGAGGCATTACAAAACATTATTGCAGAAGCTGAAAAAAAAGCAAAAGAAATAGTAAGCTTAGGGTATTCATTTAATAATTATGTCAAGTATGGACTCGATATAGCTTATTACAATCGAGACGAATCGATAGAAAGATTTGATAAGGCATTTAAAATTTGGGAGAGTTTCTCAAATATTTTTCCAGATGGCGATAGCTTTTTCTTTCTAAGCTGCTATGCAGAAATTCAATCTATTAACAACAGATATGATAGTGCAATAGAAACGTGTAACCTTGCCAAGAAATATACGAAGCGGCAAGAGGAAATTGCCTTAATTTTGATCTATGAAATTATGAATTTACGATTATCCGACAAAGATTCTACCGACCTAATTGAAGAGTTCAATAAAACACTCGGCGTAATTAGAAATGGAGTGTATCTGCATTGGTCATTTAATTTGTTTGCAAGCTATATTCAAGACGATAAGAATAAAGTCAAAGAAGAAGATAAAAAATTGTATTTCGAATTAACAGATATGATAAAGAAAAAGGTGCGTTTCCCATAGTAAAAATACCGAACCAGGGCATTCAGTGGAGCGCCAAAAGCGAGGCGCCCACTGATGCCCGGCGTTACCTGCAGAAAGAAACAATGGAAATCATATTTTCTGATATTGATCATGATGATATAGTTGAGTGTTCAGAACTTTTTACATCTATTTTCAAAAAACCGCCATGGAATGAAAACTGGGACATCGAAAATGCCTTTGAAAGACTAAACGATTTTTTTAACAGCCCGAAAACAATTGCAATAAAGGCAAAATCAGAAAATAGAATAATTGGTTTCCTAATGGGGGAAATTCAGCAGTGGGAGAAGAACAAAGTTTTTTATTTAAAGGAAATGACATTCCAGGGGTCGCACCAAGTCAAGTAACTGTAAAGATGGTAAATATTGTAAAAATACACGCGTATAGAGGGCAATACGGCATTTTTTGAGCATGAAAAGAGCAATATAGGAAATTAAAGTGGCCAGAGCACACAGACATTTTGTTCCAGGTCAAATTTACCACATTACCCATCGTTGCCATAAAAGGGAATTTTTGCTGAAGTATGCCAAGGATCGGCATCGATGGCTGCAATGGCTTTTTGAGGCGAAGAAACGATACGGGCTTGTCATCCTGAATTACACCGTTACCTCAAATCATATTCACTTGCTGGCCTATGATTCTTCCGGGCTGGATGTTATCCCGCGTTCAATGCAACTTGTAGCCGGCAGGACAGGGCTAGAATACAATATTCGAAAAAAGCGGAAAGGAAGTTTTTGGGAAGATCGATATCATGCAACGATTATTGAAGACGGGGAGCACTTGTTGCGTTGTATTGTATACATCGATTTGAATATGGTTCGCGCAAGAGCTGTTGAACATCCGAACCAGTGGGTTCATGGTGGCTATAGAGAGATTCAAGCGCCTCGTCGAAAGTGTATCCTCATAGATTACGACCAATTGAAAAAACTCTGTGGGTTTGATGATTTCGAAAGTTTTCAGGAAGCCCACCGGAAGTGGGTGGAAACAGCGGTTGGTGAGGAAATATCACAAAGAGAATCCACATGGACACAAGCTGTAGCTGTCGGTACCGATACCTTTGTTGAGAAAATCAAAAAACAGCTAAAAGCACTGGCGATTGGACGGCGAATCTCACCAACTAAAGATGGTTGGGAGTTACGAGAGGAAGTAAGCGCGTATAATGCATTTTTAGGGGCTCAAAAAGTCGATATGGACCCTGAAAACTCATATTCCTGGGATTATAATGCTGCAATATCTACACCTTAGCTTGGTGCGACCCCAGGGGCTACAGTTTTTAGGGGCTCAAAAAGTCGATATGGACCCTGAAAACTCATATTCCTGGGATTATAATGCAGCAATATCTAAACCTTAGCTTGGTGCGACCCCAGGGGACTCAAAACCTTAGCTTGGTGCGACCCCAGGGGACTTCAAAGTCATCCGAAAAAGTCGACGACACACACTCTTTGTAAGGACACTTGCCTGCGCTGCAATAATTCTTAATGCTGCTGGTGCTTATCTTTTGCCGCAAGCAAGTCCTGCTGCTCTTGCAGCATCTGTGACGCTTGGTGCCGCTGTTCAACTCTCAGGCTGAATAGGTGAGTACTGCTACATTATAAAAGAATTGTATAACCTTGCTCTTGCAGCGGAGCGCAAAAAACCGCTCCCGCTGAAGAGCCCGTTCGCCCCACTCAAAAAAAAATACATATTGACATCATAGTACCACATTGATACTATATTCATTATGCCAAGAAAAATCAGACAGCTTATACAAGATCTTGAAAAAGCGGGATTTATTAATCGGGGCGGAAAAGGCAGCCATCGAAATTTATTTCATCATAAAGGAATCGCCATAACAATTTCCGGTAAACTTGGTGATGATGCAAAGCAATATCAAGAAAAAGAAGTTCAACTTAAGATAGAAAGATCAAAAAAATGAAAAAAAAAGACCATTACTTAAAAATTGTTGAGTGGTCAGATGAAGATCAATGCTATGTTGGTTCAATCCCAGGATGGATTGGTAAATGCTGCCATGGTGATAATGAAGAAGATGTTTATCGACAATTGTGCCAGATATTAGATGAGTGGGTTGAAATTTATGAAAGTGGGAATATACCTTTACCCGAAAGTATTTCAGGCAAAAAATATTCAGGAAAATTTCAATTGAGAGTTGATAGCGATTTGCATAAAACTCTTGCCATAAGAGCAATGCAATCCAATGAAAGCTTAAACAGTTTTTGCGCAAAAATATTAAGGAATACAATGCTGCAAAAAGACCATTCAAAAACGAACAATCAGTTAAACTCAGACGGCTGAATGCGGGGCGGTTTGAAAACTTGATGCTGTCTACAAATTTAGCAACTTCCCAACAGACCGCTACTCTCTAACTGCCGCTGGTTAACTGTACGTTAAGCACGAGGTATCATGGACCTAATCAAACTTATCAAAGAAAAAATAGGTAGATTCGTAAACACCCCACATTTTTCAGGGCTGGAATCTGTGGTACTCCATATTGAAATCGCGGAAAAACATCGCGAGAGAGGGAAGCAAGAAAATAACGACTTTCTATTCACCGACGCTATCTATAGGACTAATCACGCTTTTGAAGGTATTTTGAAGGAAGCATACGCCATATTAACTCAACAAGATCCAGTAACAAAGAATCCTTTTCAGATTGAGAAATATTTAGAAACAAACAATATTTTAAGGGAAAGAGTTTCATCTTTATTAAAAAACTATCGAGTTGAGTGGAGGAATCCATCTACGCATGACTACAAGTTATTCTTTACAGAACAGGAATCATTTCTTGCGATTGTTAGTATATGTGCCTTTATTATCATCCTTTTAGATCAGCTTATAGAAAAGTCTGCTTTTGACAGAGAAAAAGAAGAGGTATCAAAAACAGGAGAGAACCCTACTGCTATTATTCAGGACTATCAAACCTTGGATTTGTGGAAACAAATAATTGAATTGCTAAAAGATTATTCATCTAAATTTTCTCGTCCATTAACCTCTTCATTGGGTTGGAATCAAGCTGAAATATTGGGTGGCCTTGCTGCTTTTATACAATTCGCTGACGATAGGATTGACATAAGTCGTGAGGTTTCGATTGAATCCGGGAATTTAAAAGCCTTGGCTGATATGGTTTTAGAAAAAGAAAATGATAAAATTATCTTGGAAATTAAAAGGGCTAAAAAATACACAACTGACATGGAACCTGCTATGGATCAAGTTTTTTCGTATTTATCGGCGGCAAAAATCAACGTGGGTATTCTATATTTTTTCCCTGATGAGCCTGCATTTTCAATGGTTGAGTCTGTTGTGGAAAGAAAAGTTGGAGGTATTGTTCAAAAGGTTATCAGACTGTTTCCAAAAGAGACATAATTGCTTAACCAGGGCATACTTGTGCCCAGCTAAATCCGAATCGCTGGGATTCCGCGTTAAGAGCGGATGAAACTTGATATTGTTACCCAGTGGGTGACCGCACATAGCGAAAGCTGTGCACCTCTCTGCAAGGCTTGCTTTAGCATTGAGGAGAATGGATTGAACAGTAAGTCTCCAGGCGAAGCTTGCTTCAGCCATGAGCAGTAAATCCGCGGAAGTCCCACATGAGCAAGGTTTAGCCAACAGCTCATTAGAGAAACTCACGGGCAAAACCAGTAATGGAGGTCCGAAGCTGAGTGGAACGAGGATACAGGCTCTGTATTGAGCTCCGAAAAATGTATAGTTGCGGTCCGGAAGGATAAATCCAGGCAACTGGATGAAAGTCGACGTGTTTTTGTGCGTTCATTCCAGGGGTCGCACCAAGTCAAGTAACTGTAAAGATAGTAAATATTGTAAAAATACACGCGTATAGAGGGCAATACGGCATTTTTTGAGCATGAAAAGAGCAATATAGGAAATTAAAGTGGCCAGAGCACACAGACATTTTGTTCCAGGTCAAATTTACCACATTACTCATCGTTGCCATAAAAGGGAATTTTTGCTGAAGTATGCCAAGGATCGGCATCGATGGCTGCAATGGCTTTTTGAGGCGAAGAAACGATACGGGCTTGTCATCCTGAATTACACCGTTACCTCAAATCATATTCACTTGCTGGCCTATGATTCTTCCGGGCTGGATGTTATCCCGCGTTCAATGCAACTTGTAGCCGGCAGGACAGGGCAAGAATACAATATTCGAAAAAAGCGGAAAGGAAGTTTTTGGGAAGATCGATATCATGCAACGATTATTGAAGACGGGGAGCACTTGTTGCGTTGTATTGTATACATCGATTTGAATATGGTTCGCGCAAGAGCTGTTGAACATCCGAACCAGTGGGTTCATGGTGGCTATAGAGAGATTCAAGCGCCTCGTCGAAAGTGTATCCTCATAGATAAGTCAAATTCCAGGGCAAATTCCAGGGGTCGCACCAAGTCAAGTAACTGTAAAGATAGTAAATATTGTAAAAATACACGCGTATAGAGGGCAATACGGCATTTTTTGAGCATGAAAAGAGCAATATAGGAAATTAAAGTGGCCAGAGCACACAGACATTTTGTTCCAGGTCAAATTTACCACATTACCCATCGTTGCCATAAAAGGGAATTTTTGCTGAAGTATGCCAAGGATCGGCATCGATGGCTGCAATGGCTTTTTGAGGCGAAGAAACGATACGGGCTTGTCATCCTGAATTACACCGTTACCTCAAATCATATTCACTTGCTGGCCTATGATTCTTCCGGGCTGGATGTTATCCCGCGTTCAATGCAACTTGTAGCCGGCAGGACAGGGCAAGAATACAATATTCGAAAAAAGCGGAAAGGAAGTTTTTGGGAAGATCGATATCATGCAACGATTATTGAAGACGGGGAGCACTTGTTGCGTTGTATTGTATACATCGATTTGAATATGGTTCGCGCAAGAGCTGTTGAACATCCGAACCAGTGGGTTCATGGTGGCTATAGAGAGATTCAAGCGCCTCGTCGAAAGTGTATCCTCATAGATTACGACCAATTGAAAAAACTCTGTGGGTTTGATGATTTCGAAAGTTTTCAGGAAGCCCACCGGAAGTGGGTGGAAACAGCGGTTGGTGAGGAAATATCACAAAGAGAATCCACATGGACACAAGCTGTAGCTGTCGGTTCCGATACCTTTGTTGAGAAAATCAAAAAACAGCTAAAAGCACTGGCGATTGGACGGCGAATCTCACCAACTAAAGATGGTTGGGAGTTACGAGAGGAAGTAAGCGCGTATAATGCATTTTTAGGGGCTCAAAAAGTCGATATGGACCCTGAAAACTCATATTCCTGGGATTATAATACTGCAATATCTAAACCTTAGCTTGGTGCGACCCCAGGGGCTACCACTGCGATAGAAGATAAGGAAAGGGATACTATAATTATCAAATCGCTTATTCTTTCTTGTCGATTACTATCTGGAATTGATCTTGAAAAACTTAACACCTCTTTGAACTTAATATCTAACGCAGTCAAAATATATGAAGAGGAAATAAAAATATCATGGTATGAGGCGATGCTTAGTGACAAGAATGAAGGACATTTCAATTATTTTTTAGCTAATGTTGAGGGCGCGCTTTTAAAAGCTGGAGGATTAAAAAAATCAGCCAGATTGAGGATATTGAGTGAATTAAAAAGCGTCCGTAGTTATGCTTACTCTAATGTAACAAGTATTGACGCTAAAGTCATTATTGGTTCAATTGAACGATTAAAAAAATCGGTATGTGATGCAAAAGACGAGCATATTGAAGTCATCCGAAAAAGTCGACGACACACTCTTTGTAAGGACACTTGCCTGCGCTGCAATAATTCTTAATGCTGCTGGTGCTTATCTTTTGCCGCAAGCAAGTCCTGCTGCTCTTGCAGCATCTGTGACGCTTGGTGCCGCTGTTCAACTCTCAGGCTGAATATTAGGTGAGTACTGCTACATTATAAAAGAATTGTATAACCTTGCTCTTGCAGCGGAGCGCAAAAAACCGCTCCCGCTGAAGAGCCCGTTCGCCCCTCTCAAAAAAAAATACATATTGACATCATAGTACCACATTGATACTATATTCATTATGCCAAGAAAAATCAGACAGCTTATACAAGATCTTGAAAAAGCGGGATTTATTAATCGGGGCGGAAAAGGCAGCCATCGAAATTTATTTCATCATAAAGGAATCGCCATAACAATTTCCGGTAAACTTGGTGATGATGCAAAGCAATATCAAGAAAAAGAAGTTCAACTTAAGATAGAAAGATCAAAAAATGAAAAAAAAAGACCATTACTTAAAAATTGTTGAGTGGTCAGATGAAGATCAATGCTATGTTGGTTCAATCCCAGGATGGATTGGTAAATGCTGCCATGGTGATAATGAAGAAGATGTTTATCGACAATTGTGCCAGATATTAGATGAGTGGGTTGAAATTTATGAAAGTGGGAATATACCTTTACCCGAAAGTATTTCAGGCAAAAAATATTCAGGAAAATTTCAATTGAGAGTTGATAGCGATTTGCATAAAACTCTTGCCATAAGAGCAATGCAATCCAATGAAAGCTTAAACAGTTTTTGCGCAAAAATATTAAGGAATACAATGCTGCAAAAAGACCATTCAAAAACGAACAATCAGTTAAACTCAGACGGCTGAATGCGGGGCGGTTTGAAAACTTGATGCTGTCTACAAATTTAGCAACTTCCCAACAGACCGCTACTCTCTAACTGCCGCTGGTTAACTGTACGTTATACCATGGGGAATATTGACAATGACAGCACCAAAGCTATTCATATCTTACAGTTGGTCAAATGCCACTCATGAACAATGGGTGGTTGATCTTGCTACAGAACTACGTGAATCTGGAGTCGATGTCATCTTAGATAAATGGGATTTAAAAGAAGACGGATTCCAGGGGTCGCACCAAGTCAAGTAACTGTAAAGATAGTAAATATTGTAATAATACACGCGTATAGAGGGCAATACGGCATTTTTTGAGCATGAAAAGAGCAATATAGGAAATTAAAGTGGCCAGAGCA
Organism: Desulfobacterales bacterium; assembly: GCA_963677545.2. GTDB lineage: Bacteria > Desulfobacterota > Desulfobacteria > Desulfobacterales > JAFDDL01 > JBECKW01. The sequence continues at coordinate 260,485 of CAXXKH010000018.1, forward strand.
CACAGACATTTTGTTCCAGGTCAAATTTATCACATTACCCATCGTTGCCATAAAAGGGAATTTTTGCTGAAGTATGCCAAGGATCGGCATCGATGGCTGCAATGGCTTTTTGAGGCGAAGAAACGATACGGGCTTGTCATCCTGAATTACACCGTTACCTCAAATCATATTCACTTGCTGGCCTATGATTCTTCCGGGCTGGATGTTATCCCGCGTTCAATGCAACTTGTAGCCGGCAGGACAGGGCAAGAATACAATATTCGAAAAAAGCGGAAAGGAAGTTTTTGGGAAGATCGATATCATGCAACGATTATTGAAGACGGGGAGCACTTGTTGCGTTGTATTGTATACATCGATTTGAATATGGTTCGCGCAAGAGCTGTTGAACATCCGAACCAGTGGGTTCATGGTGGCTATAGAGAGATTCAAGCGCCTCGTCGAAAGTGTATCCTCATAGATTACGACCAATTGAAAAAACTCTGTGGGTTTGATGATTTCGAAAGTTTTCAGGAAGCCCACCGGAAGTGGGTGGAAACAGCGGTTGGTGAGGAAATATCACAAAGAGAATCCACATGGACACAAGCTGTAGCTATCGGTTCCGATACCTTTGTTGAGAAAATTAAAAAACAGCTAAAAGCACTGGCGATTGGACGGCGAATCTCACCAACTAAAGATGGTTGGGAGTTACGAGAGGAAGTAAGCGCGTATAATGCATTTTTAGGGGCTCAAAAAGTCGATATGGACCCTGAAAACTCATATTCCTGGGATTATAATACTGCAATATCTAAAACCTTAGCTTGGTGCGACCCCAGGGGACTTACCCCAGGGGACTTCAAAGTCATCCGAAAAAGTCGACGACACACACTCTTTGTAAGGACACTTGCCTGCGCTGCAATAATTCTTAATGCTGCTGGTGCTTATCTTTTGCCGCAAGCAAGTCCTGCTGCTCTTGCAGCATCTGTGACGCTTGGTGCCGCTGTTCAACTCTCAGGCTGAATATTAGGTGAGTACTGCTACATTATAAAAGAATTGTATAACCTTGCTCTTGCAGCGGAGCGCAAAAAACCGCTCCCGCTGAAGAGCCCGTTCGCCCCTCTCAAAAAAAAATACATATTGACATCATAGTACCACATTGATACTATATTCATTATGCCAAGAAAAATCAGACAGCTTATACAAGATCTTGAAAAAGCGGGATTTATTAATCGGGGCGGAAAAGGCAGCCATCGAAATTTATTTCATCATAAAGGAATCGCCATAACAATTTCCGGTAAACTTGGTGATGATGCAAAGCAATATCAAGAAAAAGAAGTTCAACTTAAGATAGAAAGATCAAAAAAATGAAAAAAAAAGACCATTACTTAAAAATTGTTGAGTGGTCAGATGAAGATCAATGCTATGTTGGTTCAATCCCAGGATGGATTGGTAAATGCTGCCATGGTGATAATGAAGAAGATGTTTATCGACAATTGTGCCAGATATTAGATGAGTGGGTTGAAATTTATGAAAGTGGGAATATACCTTTACCCGAAAGTATTTCAGGCAAAAAATATTCAGGAAAATTTCAATTGAGAGTTGATAGCGATTTGCATAAAACTCTTGCCATAAGAGCAATGCAATCCAATGAAAGCTTAAACAGTTTTTTGCGCAAAAATATTAAGGAATACAATGCTGCAAAAAGACCATTCAAAAACGAACAATCAGTTAAACTCAGACGGCTGAATGCGGGGCGGTTTGAAAACTTGATGCTGTCTACAAATTTAGCAACTTCCCAACAGACCGCTACTCTCTAACTGCCGCTGGTTAACTGTACGTTGTCGCGCCCAATTGAGTGGATAAACCCGATAATAGAACTTGCCTTTTAATATTGTTAGTGGTACAAGCAAAAGTACCAAAGGGGGTACAATATGGGCAAGCTATCGAATATCATTCCAATAAGTGATCTCAGGAAGGATGCTTCAAATCTACTGAAACAATTACGTAAAAGCAAAGAGCCTTTTATAATTACACAAAGAGGTAGGGCAACGGCTGTAATGATTGGTGTTGATGCCTATGAGGAATCTGAGCACGAGAAAGAGCTACTGCGCCTTTTAGCCAAGGGTGAAAAGGAAATCGAAATCGGCCAGGGATATGACCTCGATACGGTACTTGCTGAAGCAGATGTCCTTTTGTCTAAGGAGCCTTCGTGAAGGTCAAATTTACACCTTCTGCCAGAACTCAATTTTTTTCAGCGCTATCCTACATTCGAAAGGATAAACCTTCAGCGGCTATTAACTTTCGTAATAAAGCTGAAAAAATCCTGCGAAGGCTTGAAGATTATCCAGAATCCGGAAGAATTGTACCAGAGTTTCCGGAGCTACCCTACCGAGAAGTAATTATATCACCGTACCGTTTTTTTTATAAAACCAAAGGCGATGTTGTCTGGATTGTTGCAGTATGGCATGGCGCACAACTTCCAAAAGAACCATTATCCTAACGCCAATAGGGATAGGGACACCCCTTACGGGGTGCCCCTCCCACCCACCGGAATACGGGTCCGTATCCGGCGGTTCGGCTGGTCAAAGCAGGCATGACTAATACTACTCTCTGCCGGGCTTTATTCAAGCTGAACGGTACCGCCATTTCAGCTACCGCTGCAATATGCCGGTAAGAACATGCTCTTTGATAGCCACGACCATTTACCCAAGCCATTCGGCAGAGATACCGTTCGGGCCTTCATTGGAGTGAGGCCTCCGGGTGTACTTCTCCCGTTTTCGGGAGGCCCGGCTCGTTTTCCGCCGACTACTATGCCCTTCAGCCTTCGCTCTACCGTGCTACGGCCGACAGGCTGCTGACTTCTCTCATGCGTTCGGGGTCGATTACTCTGCTACGGCCGACGGGCTGCTGACTTCTCTCATGCGTTCGGGGTCGATTACTCTTCCCTCAGCCAATTCGCCTCGCACGCGACGCTCCAGGGCAGCATGAGAGATCTCCCGGGGTCAACACATGTCTTTCGGTACACGAATGCCGAGTTTACGGACACACCTTGAGATGGTAGAGGACTTTGCCTTGAGGTGCAGTCTCGTCCCGGTGTGTGCGCCTTATACTCGGTGGGCGCTTGCGTCACGCCAAAGGCGTGATTCGTCATCCCGTACCTTCGCGGTGCCTCGCCTCGGCAAGGCAGCTTCTTTCCGAAGCATCCCGCTTCTGGCGGGATACTCCGTTGCCATACCGCTACGCCGTTGCCGTTCGCTACACACTCTCTCTCCCTTGGCTCGCGTTTCCGTTTCACTCCAACTCGCCTCCATTCCCGACGGCGGGATCTTCGACACGCTGGACCTAAGACTTGCCAAGTGTCTGTAAATAAGATACATTCGGCGCACTTTTAAGAACATGTGCCGTGCCCGGCACACACCCGTAAATCCACGCGAGCACAAACACCGGGCCGCGTGATTATTATGGCAAGCACTTGAATCAGCTATTTTTTGCGCGTATTGACAATCCCGCTCAAAACATGTACTGGTTTACTGTACGTAAAATCAGGGGGAAATATGGCAATACAAACTACATACACTCAAGCTCGTGCAAGCCTGGCCTCTTTAATGGATGAGGTCACGGAAAACCGTGAGGTCGTTATAATTCAGCGTCGAGGGCGCGAAGATGTCGCAATGATAACCGCTGACGAACTTGCCGGTGTGCTCGAAACCGCGCATTTACTTCGTTCACCTGAAAATGCAAAGCGACTTCTAACGGCACTTGATAGGGTTAAAAAAGGCTCTGGTGTTTCACAAACAATCGATGACCTTCGGAACGAGGTCGGTTTTGAGTAAAAAAAAACGACCCAATACCAAAACAAAAAGAGAATCTGTATTCCAGCCGGAATTTAGAGAGGACCTCAAATATTGGGTTGAAACTGATCGAAAAACAGCGCTTCGTATTTGTCAATTAATTGAATCGATTATGCGTGATCCTTTTCAGGGTATCGGCAAACCTGAACCATTAAAATTCCTTGGAGCCGGTGTTTTGTCTCGTCGAATAACACAGGAACACCGTCTTGTTTATGTCGTTGGCCATGACAGAATCGATTTTGTACAAGCCCGTTATCATTACTGAAGAAAAAAGCTGCCAACACGCTGCACTAGACAGGGCCGGGCGTGTTTGGAGGACTATAGTCTTAGACTGCAAAACATCAGCTGTTTAAACGTTCAGTGGAAGCTATGGTTTTCCACAGGCAGAATAGCGTGCACAATATTGATCTGTCGGCTGCTGATAAAATGTCCGTAATAAAATGGTGGGAAAAACAATGGGACTGCAAGAAAATGATTTGAAAGATCTGAAAAAAGCAAAAAAGCTTCTGGAAAACATAAGCGTAGCAGCCAAAATAACGAACTATATAGGTATGCCTATCGAGAAAGGGTTTGAATTGCTGCCCGATAACTGGAGTTCAAGAATTGTGGAAATATCTCATGCGGCATTAACCAGAGCTGCCCGGGCCGCGGTTTTTACCATGGGAAACACTCCGGGCGAAGGATCATCAAATATCTGGCACAAATTGGCAGTGGCTACGACAGGTGGTGTCGGCGGCTTCTTTGGCTTACCGGCCATGGCGATCGAATTGCCGATTTCAACAACAATAATGTTACGCTCCATAGCTGATATCGCAAGAAGTGAGGGAGAAGATATCTTTACGGATGAAGCAAAATTAGCATGTATTGCAGTATTTGCATTAGGCGGCCCTTCTTCGATTGATGATGCTTCTGAAACAGGCTATTTTGTCGTCCGGGCCGCTTTGGCCCGTTCAGTCACTGAAGCGGCTGAATATATAGCAGAAAAAGGTATTGTCGAAGAGGGCGCTCCAGCGCTTGCCCGATTTATAATCCAGGTTGCCGAGAGATTCAGTATTCAAGTCTCGGAAAAAGCGGCGGCTCAAGCCATCCCAGCCATCGGTGCGGCTGGGGGAGCTATTATCAATACCTTGTTCATAGACCATTTCCAGGATATGGCTCGTGGGCATTTCATAGTACGTCGTTTAGAAAGAAAGTATAGCTATGAAGCTGTAAAAGCAGCATATGATGGAATATGAGGTAGGTAGAACAGAAAGTGATTCCTTGACACCACCGCGGCCTTTTATGATACAAATATTATCGTAAAGCGGTTACCTGATGACGACACCATAAGGGGGATAAAATGGGACAAAAAATCAGTTTCTGGGAACAGGTCAATCGTAACTTCAACCGGGCTGCCGCGCTGACTTCACATGACCCGACCCTGCTCAATCAGATCAGGGAATGCAGCAGCGTCTATCACATCAACTTCCCTATCAGACGGGACAATGGCAGCATCGATGTTCTCAGTGCCTGGCGTGTGGAGCACAGCCAGCACAAACTCCCGACGAAGGGGGGAATCCGTTTCAGCACGGCCGTAAACCAGGATGAAGTAATGGCCCTGGCGGCATTGATGACCTATAAATGCGCGGTTGTAGATGTTCCCTTCGGCGGCGCCAAAGGGGGGGTCTGCATCAGCCGTTCCGATTATTCGGATGCGGAGCTTGAGCGGATTACCCGCAGGTACACCTACGAGATGGTTCAGAAGAATTTCATCGGTCCCGGCGTCGACGTGCCTGCTCCGGATGTGGGGACGGGGCCCCGGGAGATGGCGTGGATTGCCGACACCTACAATGCGTTATCCCATGATAAACTCTATTCTCTCGGCTGTACGACCGGAAAACCGGTGGGCCTGGGAGGGATTCGGGGACGTGTCGAAGCGACGGGGCGAGGTGTTTTTTTCGCAATCCGGGAGGCATGCACGGTCGGAGAAGACATGAAGCGCCTCGGGCTTTCGACGGGTCTGGAAGGAAAGAGTGTGATCGTTCAGGGGTTGGGCAACGTGGCCTATCACGCGGCAAAATTCCTCCAGGAGGAGGGTGCTGTCCTCGTGGGATTCGCACTGTGGGAGGGCGGTATCTACAATTCGAAGGGCCTCGATCTGGAGAAAGTCGTTGCCCACCGGAAAGAGCGCGGGTCCATACTGGATTTCCCCGGGGCCGAAAACATACTTCCGGGCACCCGGACCCTCGAGTTGCCCTGCGACATTCTGGTTCCCGCGGCCCTGGAGAATCAGATTACACCACAGAATGCTTTGCGAATTCAGGCCAAAATCATCGCCGAAGGCGCCAACGGCCCCACTACGGCGGATGCCGAGGAGGTTCTGATTGACAGGGGTATTCTGGTCCTTCCGGATGTCTATGCCAACTCCGGAGGTGTCACTGTTTCCTATTTCGAATGGTTGAAGAATCTCTCCCATGTCCGTTTCGGGCGCATGGAGAAGCGTTTCGACGAAGACATTCACAAAGGGCTCGTGGCGGCATTGGAGCGGATGACCGGACAGACATTTTCTCCAAAGGAGGCGGCACGCCTCGCGGGCGGTCCCGGTGAAGAGAAACTGGTGAATTCAGGGCTTGAAGAGACCATGATAACCGCCTATCACGAAATCCGGGAAATCAGGAACCAGCTGGATCCGAATCTCGACCTTCGAACGGCGGCATTTGTCAGCGCTATCAACAAGATCGCCGTGAATATCGAAAACCTGGGGATCTGGCCATAGTAAATTATAAGACGGTTTAAAAAATCTTGACTTTCTGAAATAGATGACATAAGAAGTCAGAGAATTTGCGATAGAAGTCGCTGTGCTTTTTTTGAGAATCCGAAAATATTTGATTGCTTCCATCTGTCGGGGAAGCGCAAATTACTAATAAGGACATAAACGGATAGAAAGCCACGAAGGTTTACTTCCCCGCAGGGAAGTGCTTCGTGGCTTTTTTTATGAAACGAACAGGCGACCGGTCTCCGGCGAAAGAGTTACCGGCCGCCTGCAGGTAACGCCCCTCGGGTGAGGGGGTGTTTTTATCTACTACCATTAAAACACCTCCGTCGTCAATCAGTTAATAGATTATTGCTCTATTCGGCTCAGCGTTTACCTGCCTGTTTGTCGTTTCTTGTCGAGTTAGTCGTTTTTCAGTTCCGGTGATGTTGCATGGACGAATCCGTTGGAAAGATTAACGGCAAGTGATTATTCGGAAAGGAGGTGAAAACCGGATGCCGGATGTTGTTTCAGCAGGTGTGTCGGCCGGGGGATTATTTTTCCATCTTCGGCGTTAAAAATAAACGGATTATTATTATATGGGAGAAAATAGAGAATGAAAAAAAATATTATCATAACGGCTTTAGCGATAGTGTTTTTCGCGGTTCCGGCGAATGCGCATTTCATGTGGATTAATGTGGGTGATTATACGCTCGACGAAGGGAAAACCGTGATGCTGAATGTCGGGTGGGGGCACAGTTTCGGCAATCCGGTTGGTAATGTTCTACAGGATTTTGAACGAATGGACGAGTTGTTTGTTCTGGATCCGGATGGAAAAAAGATGACTGTCGCGAGTGCAAACAAAACCGATTTCAGAACGGATAAACCACTGAAAAAGGAGGGGACCTATCTTGCGGTACTCAATAGAAAGGAAGGTTTTTCCTCCAAAACCACTGAAGGATACAAGTCGCAATCCAAAAAGGAACTGAAGAATGTCATAAAATGCAGCTATTCCGGTGGATATGGGAAGGCTATCATAAATCTCGGAAAAGGCGATGGATCGGTTTTATCCAAGGAAATGGGGCATACACTTGAAATAATACCTTTGAACGATCCCGGGGATATAGATGCGGGCGATTACATGCGGATAAAGGTGCTCTATAAGGGAAAACCTTTAAGCACGGACATTTCAGCGACCTTTGTCGGATTTTCAACAGAAGGCGAATGGGCTTATACCGCTAAGACGGATAAGGATGGCAAGGGCAAGATTAAAATTTTCAAGCCGGGCGTCTGGTTGGTTAAGATAGGTCACGCCGAGCCGTATCCCGACCAGGAAGCCTGTGATCGGTATTCATATACATCCGTGCTGACATTTGAAGTGAAATAACCGCATTTTCAGATCGGTTGTTGACGTTGAAGAAAGGGGCCGCTGCCTATAATTGGCCTCGAAAATTCAGTCTGTTTGGCTGCAAGGCCCATGGATTGAACAGGGACAGGTGCGCTGTATTTGCGCATCCAGTCCCCGATCCGGAAAGGAAAACCTGTATGTATAAAAGTTTGATTTTAATTCATATGATTTTTTTAATACTTCCATTTGTTTGCTTTGCTGGAGATTTGACAGTTTATAGTAAGGTGGTCGAGCTGGATGAAATAGTAGTGGTCGAAAAAAGAATTGAAAATGGAACGAAAGCCGCAGGAGTTGTCAAGGTTGTCGACCAGGCGGAATTGGAGATGAAACAGTTGACCACATCGTCGGATGCGTTGAAATATCTTCCCTCCATAAGTGTTGTCAGTCGTCAACCGGGGGCCGATGCCAGGTTGAAAATCAGGGGGCTCGGCCGGGGCGGCAGATCCATAGCCGTTACTGACGGCGTGACAATTACGGATTTCACTTCGACCTATTCGAATGTCAATTGGAGTGACCTTTCTCCCGAAGAGATCGATACCGTCGAAGTGACATATGGTCCGTTTTCCGCCCTGTATTCCGGAAATGCCATGGGAGGGGCGGTTGCCATTACGACGAAAGAACCGGAAGAGCGGCGGATGTTGATATCCACGGGGTATGGTTTTCAAAACTACTCGGTGTATAAATATTCCGAGACCCTGCCATATTCAAAAGTGAATCTTACCTATGGCGATAAAATAGGAAGGTTCCATTTGCTCGGGGTGCTGAACCGCTTCGAGCTGGCTTATCAGCCGTATAGTTTCAATACCAAAACAGTGGGCAGTACATCCAGCGGTGAAGGCGTACCGGTTACGGGATGGTTAAGGGACAATGATCCGAATACCGGTAAATCTCGCTTCATATTCGGTGATGAGGGCGAACGGGAAGAGCTGAAGTATATGGGGAAAGTCCGTTTTGCTTTCGATATTACCGAGGATACAACCTTGAGTGCGGAGTATCGATTCTCGACGAGCGAACAGGATAGGAAAAATGCAGCGACCTATCTCAGAGACGCGGACGGAAATCCGGTCTGGGAAGGTCCTCTGACGATCGATAGTGATTTATACAGTTTCAGTGGTTATGGCAACCGCGAAAGCGAATCGGCAAGCAATGCATACAGGATTTCACTCAAAATGGCGCCGGAAAAGGGAGTGAAAACCAGGGTGATGTTTGCCTATGTGGATAATTATAAAAACAAAACAATGAGTTCTTCCGGCACAAGACCGGAGGCGGTCAATGGTGGTGAAGGCGGATTCGACGACTCCTCCAACGGCTGGTACAATGCAGATTGGCGCAGTCTGATCCCCATCGGGGAAACTCATGCGGTAACCGCCGGGTTGCATTTCGATCAGTATTTTCGGAAGGTGAATCCTGGGACCTTTCGGACTGGCGGAATGAAAACTCGAAAACGGTGTTTTCAGATGCTTCGGAGGGAAAAACGAACACCACCGCCTTGTTTTTGCAGGACGAATGGGGAGTATCGAGTAAATTTACACTTTATTTAGGTGGACGATACGAGTGGTGGGAAGCATTTGACGGATCCATTTCGGGGCTTGATAACAGCGATGCGATTGTCGTCAGGGAACTGGAAGACCGGGAAGAGAACTATTTCTCCCCGAAGGCGGCATTGACATACCAGCATAATGAACACTGGAGATTTCGTTTATCCCTGGCGGAAGCATACCGTTTTCCAACCGTTCTGGAAATTTTCTATGGATCCATCGATTCGTCCACCGGATACACGACACGGACAAATCCGGATCTGAAAACCGAAAAAACGTTCGCCAAGGAACTCAGCGTAACGAGATTAATGAAAGACGGCGAGGTCCGGTTAAGTCTTTTTGAAAATGACATCGATGACTATATTTTGAGACAGACCAATATCGAAACGGAGGTTAACTATTACCAGAATGTCGAAGAGGTAAGAATCCGTGGCATCGAGTTTGATTTCATCAAACGACTCAACCGCTATTTTAAATCCGGCGTCAACGTTACTTTCCTTGATCCGGAAATTGTCAAAAACAGCGGCTACCCGGACTCGGAGGGGAAAATCGTTCCCCGCATCGCGGAATGGAGCGGCAATATGTATTTGGAAATCAACCCCTTGGAAAGACTGATCGGCATGATTGCCGCCCGCTTTCAAAGTGATCCGTACCGTGAGATGGACAATAGTGACCTGCGGGGGATGGGTATGGCGGAGACAATGGCTATTTCATTTTTGACGGGAAAGTCAGCTACCGGCTCGAAAATGGACTATACCTTTCCCTTGCGGTGGACAATATCACCGACGAAGAGGTCTATTCGTACCATCCATTCAACCAGCGGATGTTCTCCTTTGAGTTAAAATATGCTTTTTAGGAGAAAATTCGGTATGTTTCATGCGAAATGTATAAAATGATAATCTGAAAATCGGCTTCAATCAATAGATTTTTTACCCTCGGTATCATCGCAGGAGAGGTGCGCACATCAGTACAAAGATATTGACTTTTTAAAATTGATGACGTATGAAACAGGAAAATTGGCGGCAGAAGTCGTTGTAGTTTTACAAAAAATTAAATAATAATCAATCGCTTCCATTCGACAGGAAGCATATATATAAACGGAAGAAAAGCCACGAAGGTTTATTCCCCCCAGGAAAGGGGGGTAGCTTCGTGGCTTTTTTTGTGAAATGAAGAGGCGACCGGTCTCCGGCCAAAGAGTTACCGGCCGCCTGCAGGTAACGCCCCTCGCGGTGAGGGGGTGTTTTTATCCATTATCATCAAAACACCCCCATCGTCAATCCATCAGTGGATCTGAACTGCCGTTCAGCGTTTGCCTGCCTGTTTTTGCCCGTTCTTATTAAGCTAACTGTTTCAATACCGGAAACGATGCGATTGAAAGACCGGTTCGGCTAAGATGTCCTGACGTTTGAAGTGAAACAGTTTTTCTTAGCGCCACATCCAGGGAAAAAAAGAAAGAATTCCGGACCGATTTTAATACGGTTCGATTTTTTATTGGAGGCTGCAGCATGAAAAATAGACCATCTTTATTTCTCCTTTTGGCAATACTCACCTTGCTTCCGGTTCCAGTCGCGGGGAGCGATACCCGCGACCGTATTGAAGTGCCGGTGCAACAGGCCATCGACACTCGCCGGGCGACACAGGAGGCGGAGACGGAATGGCGTGTTGAAAAGGAAAAACTGATGACTCGTTTCGAGTCCCTGAAACAGGAACAGACCGAACTCCAAAAGCAGAAGAAGGTGCTTCAGGAACAGACTGATATTGCTAAAACCAGGGTTGCATCGAAGAAACGGCAACTATCCGACATCCAGGAGATCGAATCCAGGATGTCGCCGTTTCTGATTGAATTAATGGATGTGTTGGAAACGCAGTTTTCAACGAGTCTTCCGTTTTTGACCGAAGAACGCCGGCAGCGTATCACGCGTCTTGAACAGCTTATGAACGATCCGGAAATCACTATCAGCGAACGATACCGAAAGCTGATGGAGGCCCTTCTGGTGGAGACGGAGTATGGCTTTACTACGGAGGTCAGCCGGGAAACCATCGTTGTGACAGGCAAAAGACTGCTGGTGAATATTTTCCGTTTAGGGCGGTTGAGCCTCTTTTATCAGAGCCTGGATGGGAGTGAGTGCGGATATTTCAATGTGGTAGAAAACGACTGGGAACCGCTATCCGTCGTTCATGGAGATGTGATTGCCTCGGCCGTGGATATTGCGGCCAAACGAAAATCAGTGGAACTGCTGGCCATGCCGGTGGGAAGGCTGGTGGCGCCATGAGATTCAACATGAAATATCTGCTGTTGGTCTTCTTTATCCTGTTGTGCTGGACTTCTTCCCCTTCGGCCCGGGACATGCGCGCACTTCAAACCGAAGCCAGGGAGACGCGAGAAGCTCTGGCGCAGCGCGCGGCGGCGGAAAAAGCCGAGGCCGAGGCGGAAGCCGCGAAAAGCAGAGAGAAAATGCTGGCGGACCGGGCCGCGCTGGAAACCGCAATTTCCAATCTTGCCGCGAAGAACAAAACCCTTTCCGGCGAAGTATCGCGTCTTTCGGATGAGAAGAAGCACCTGGACGAAACGGCGATCACGCTTTCGGAGGAAATATCCCGAACCGATGCCGTGGTAAAGGAGCTGGTGGGGGTGATCCGTATCAATGCCAAGGATATCGACACCCTGCTTTCGAGGAGTCTTCAGACCGTCTCCGATGCGGATGGACATACCTTTCTGCCCGGCATCGCCGATGAGACAAGGTTCCCGGGAATGGATGACGTCCGGGATATGGTGGATGCGCTGATCGATCTTATGGATGTATCGGGGGCCGTCACCTTGCGTCGGGGACCCATTGTGGACCGCAGGGGAAGGGACGTTACGGCCGAACTGCTGTTTGTGGGACCTTTCACCGCGCTCTACCGAACGGATGAGGAGACGGGTTTCCTGAATTATGTCACCGCCGATGGAAGACTTTATGCCCTGTCCCATCTTCCCTCCGGTGGAATGCAAAAGCAGATATCCCGCTACATGGATGGAAAAAGCGATGCCGTACCCATGGATATCTCCGCGGGGGGCGCCCTTCAGCAGCTCACCCATTCCCTGTCGCTTCTGGGGCAGATACCCAGCGGCGGGCCCATCGTCTGGCCCATTCTGGCGGTACTGGCTGCCGGGATATTGATTATCATCGAACGAATTGTCTTTTTGGTTCGAAAAGGGATGAACTCGGACCGGTTCATGGAGAGAATCGAACGTCGTTGCATCGAAAGTGATTGGGATGCCGGAAACGGTATCTGCAGGGATTTTTCAAAAAAACCCCTGGCCCGGGTGCTTCAGGCCGGTCTGGAACATTTCCGGCTCGAGCGGGAAGAGATGGAAAACGCACTTCAGGAGGCCATTTTGAAAGAGATCCCGCCCATGGAACGGTTTCTTTCCACTCTTGGATGCTGGCCGCCATTGCGCCTCTTCTGGGGCTTCTGGGAACGGTTACCGGTATGATCGACACCTTTCATGTCATTACCCTTCACGGTACGGGGGATGCCCGGCTTATGTCCGGCGGTATTTCCGAAGCGTTGGTGACCACCATGCTGGGGCTGTCGGTGGCCATTCCACTGATGCTGGCCCAGACCCTTTTAAACCGGGCCGTGGATAAAAATATCGGCCAGATGGAAGAAAAAGCCGTCACTCTGGTGAACATCATTCACAAGCACCGGGAGCAGTGCTGATGAATTTTTTCTTCTCCAAATATCGTCTCCTGGAGGACTATTTTTCCACCGGCGGAGTGATCATGGTTCCCCTGGCGGCGGTCAGCATCGCCATGTGGCTGCTGATTATGGACCGGGCTTTTTTTTTCAGACGTCTTCATCGGAAAAACATGAACGGCCGGGTCGCCTGGGAACATGTGCGGGAAAACCGGTTCCCGGATCCGAAAGCGTATCGCGGCGCGGTGTCGCTTCTGGTGTCCAGATTTCTCCAGCGGCGTAGCAATACTCCGGTCCTGGATCGTCTCATTCTGGATGAAACCGTGCTGACCTTAAGCCGTTCTCTGGAGGATTATCTGGCGGTGATCGGCGTCCTGGCCGCGATTGCCCCACTCCTGGGCCTGCTTGGAACCGTTACCGGCATGATCGGTACATTCGATGTGTTGTCCGTTTTTGGAACGGGCAACGCCCGGGGAATGGCCGGCGGCATTTCCGAGGCGTTGATTACGACACAGACCGGCCTCCTGGTGGCGATTCCCGGTCTTTACATGAAGGGCTTTCTGGAACGTAGGGCAAGGAACCTTCAGCGGCATATCGCGAGGGTAGGATATTATTTGAGACGTCAGCTTTAACGGAGGAACAGTGCGATGCTCAATAGAAGCGCAGTGCGGTTTGAAACAGCAACTTGGGTGAAGGAATAGAGCGATGCTCAATATAAGCGCATCACGGCGTAAAAAGAGGGAAAAAAGCGAAGTGAATATCGCGCCCCTGATCGATATGGTGTTCATCCTGCTGATTTTCTTCCTGGTGAACACCAGCTTCGTCAAGGAGACGGGCATCGATGTCAATCGGCCCACGGCCGCCACGGCGGTGGTAAAAAACAAGGCCACCATCCTGATTGCTCTGGATTCGGAAAACCGGGTTTTTATGGAGCAGCGGGAGATCGATCCCAGGGCCGTACGGGCAAACGTGGAACGGGCGCTTGCCGAGAATCCCGAAGGCGCTGTTATCGTTGTGGCCGATCAGGTCAGCAGTACCGGCGTTGCCATCCAGGTGATGGACGGATGCCGCATGGCGGGTGCGGAGAATGTTTCCCTGGCCGCCGCGATGCCGGAAGCTTCTTAATCACAGGAATCATAAAGTAAAAGAAGTAGTATAGTCTGAGAACATGCTGGATAACGATCCCAATACACAATATTCCCAAATGATCTTTCGGAAGAACTGGACGACCTGGATCTGGTCGGTACTCGGCGCGGGGCTCCTTAACCTTTCACTGTTTCTGGTGATGCCCCATCTGTTGGACCGGTCGCCTTCAAAGCCGACGATTCAGGTTCAGGCACCCCGGATCAATGTGCTTCATTTCAAGAGAAAAACGGACGATTCGCGGGAGGATGCGAACGAGCCGCCTGAGTCCAGAAAACTCGATCCCGACGAAATGCCGAAAGTTGTCGCGAGTCCGATGCCGCTGGATCAGTTGACGCTGCCTTTCGAGGTGAACACGGAGCTGCCCGAAGGCGTTCAGGCGTTTTCCCTTCCGGAACCGGAGTTCGACACTTCGGATCTCGATGCAACCTTCACCATGGATGAGCTGGATTCTCCTTTGACAACGCTGGTTCGCATTCCTCCGGATTATCCGGTTGAAGCCAAAAGCAAGGGGATCGAAGGGTGGGCGCGGGTGCGGTTCCTGGTGGATGAGTCCGGCTATGTCGGTAATGCCGTTGTTATGGAGGCAGACCCGCCGGAAATTTTTAATCAAAGCGTCGTTCGGTGCGTTTCGGGATGGCGGTTCGAGGCGGGAACGGTGGGTGGAGTTCGGGTAAAAACCTGGGCGGAGACAACCATATGGTTCGATTTGGAGCAGTAGACAAGGTGTCGAGGAAGATTGCAATGGCCGGCCTGATCAAGCAGCCGACATATTTTCTTTTCTGCATTTTGATGGCGGTGATGTTCTGCGTCATTCCGTATTCATGCGACGCCGCTTCCCGAAAAGTAAAACTGCCGCACCGGGCGCGGGCGGTTCTATACAAGGCCGCCCTGTTGATGAATGAAAAGGACTACGACAAAGCCATCGAGGTTCTGAGCGATTTCGAGGCCCTGGGAAAAGGTCTCAAGGCGGGGGATTTCGACCCCGGCGGATATCACCACGCGCGGATCTACTTTACCCTGGGCACCTGCCACATGTTCAAGGGCGAGTACCGGCGGGCGGTGGAGGTGCTCAACCGGGCCGTTTCAAAAAATCCCGCCCATGTCTCTTCCTGGCTGAACCTGGCCAAGGCCCGCTACGAACTGGGGGAATTCGTCCGGGCGGCGGATTGTTTCGAAAACGCCTATGACCGGGCTTCGGAGAAGAATCCGAAACATCTTTACTACGCTGCGACAACGCTGCTGATGGCGAAGGAAGGGAACGCCAGCATCGATATGTTTCAGAAACTCTTCGGTGCCCATCCCGATGCGATTCAGTCCGAGTGGCGGGAAATTTATGTCCAGGCGCTCCTGTCGGCTGACCGCGCCGAGCAGGCTATCCCCCATCTTCGGGATCTGGCCGAGAATGCTTCAAACGATAAAAGAGTCAGGTGGCAGGAGATACTGCTGAACCAGTACATGCGTCTCGGCCGGTGGGAAGATGCCGGCGAATACGCCGGATCATTGACGGAGAAGGCGCCCGGCCGATCGGCATGGTGGAAGGCGCTTGCCCATATTTATTTGAAGGAGGGCGCATACAGGGATGCCCTGGCGAGCCTGACGATCCGTGAGTATCTCTCCCCCCTGTCGGAGCGGGAAGAAAAGCTTGTGGCGGATCTCTATCTGCAATTGGGCATTCCCGCAAAGGCCGCACCGATTTACGAGGCGACGCTTGTGGAAAGCAATGAAACCGGCATGCTTCAAAGGCTCGTTACGGCATTGCGCCAGCTCGGCAAACCGGAAGAGGCCCTGGCGACGTTGACGCGGTATGGCAAGGACGACGGCGGAAACGATCTTTTGATGGTAAAGGCGGATCTTCTTTACGAGCTTAAGCGATACCGGGAAGCAGGGGAAGCCTATCGGGCTGTTGCGGAAACCAAGAATAAGGAGGAACCGGCTGCCGGGCGGGCCTGGCTCATGGCCGGATATGCGGCGTTGAAGAACGAGAACATCGATACCTGCCGGAATGCTTTCAAACGGGCCGCCGGGTTTGCGTCCCAGCGAAAGGCCGCGCTTTCGGCCATTAAACAATTGGACAATATCGCCCGTAAAACGGCGGGCGGAAAATCTTCAAATCGAACGAAGGGTTCCAGTGGATAAACCGGTAATCTGTTGAGCCATTTTCAAAACGTTTTCCCGGCACAAGCGGGATCAAGCCTAAAGCGGATCACCCTCCCGGGGATTGGTCCAAAAGGAACGTTTTGAAATTGGCTGTGTTACTACAACTATTGAACAAGGAGAGAAGAGATGAAAAGGAGTTTTGCAAGTTGGTTCGGCACGGTATTGCTGCTGGCCTGTGCAATGATGTTGCTCTGTACATTCGCGGTTATGGCGTCGGATGCGGAGGATGAAAAGGATGCGGCGAAGAAAAGGGCGCTGGAACAGGAGTCTGTCCAGCAACTGGAGGATATGCGGGTAACGGAGAAGGGCGGCGCGCCGGGTTTGGAGATATCCCCGTCCGAAACCGTCATATCCGTGGATACATACACCCTGGTGGATGCCCCCGGCAATATCGAAGACCTTTTGAAGAGCCAGGCTATCATCGATTTCAGCGGTGAGGTGGACCTGGTGCCGGATGAGGACACCCTTACCATGCGGGGTTTTGAAACCAGCCGGTTCGTAACGGCCGTGGACGGGTTGACCGTTCAGAAAACCGGCGGACGCAAGGGGTCCCATATCGTGGATTTCAGCCTGCTGTCATCCCTCGATATCGACACCATCGAGATCGTCGCCGGACCTCATTCGGCGCTCTATGACAGCAAGAGCATCGGCGGCGCCGTCAATATCACCACCCGGGCGCCCAAACTTCGGGATACCCTGAAGCCCGACATCAAGATAAACAGCAGCTACCGCTCCTACAACACCCAGAATCACAGCATGAACATGAGCGGCAATGCGAAGATTCTCACCTACGGGGCCGGATTGCAGAGCAGTTCCACAGACGGATATCTGCGAAACACCGGCACCGATATCCGGACCTATTCCGGCAATGTCGGGCTTATTCTGCCTTATGAGGGGTTTGTCACCTTCAGCGGCTCCTACTCCATTGTCGATCGCGAGGTTCCCGTGAGAAATAACTCTGAGAACGAGGATTACGATCCCGATGATCCGGAGTTGGTGGCTTCCTCCTGGGATGGATACCAGAAGCCGACCTGGGACAAGGATGCCGCCAAATACAGCCTGAATTACCAGCAGGACCTGCCCGTGGGCAGGGTGACATTGGGTGCCTATAAAAGCAAGGAGGACCGGGACCGCGCGTATTCGACATGGATCGACGGCGACGATCACTCCCTGGGTCTGAGAAGAACTCACTGGGTTACCACCTGGCGTCAGGAGGGGGGAAAGGTCCAGGATGTGTATGCCTGGAACGACCGGAACGTCAGCACCATCGGCTACGAAAAGGCCACGCTCTACGACGGCTCGGACGAGGACAAGCGGGTCGACAAGGATGCGGTCTTTTTGCAGCACAAGTGGAGAATCACCCCCGCCCTGGAAGTGAAGATGGGGCTTCGGCATGAAGATGTCAATATCTGGGTGAGCAGCCGGGGCCTTTGGGACTCGGGCGACTGGATCGAACGTCAGTGGGACGAATGGGTGCCCAAAACCTATACGACCTACCGGATGGACGGTATTGCCCCCTGGCTGCGGGACACCTCCCTCTCCCTGGGCATCAGTAAAATCTGGCACGCACCGGATTCCCACGGATACTACAACCCCCAGGGAAGGCCCACCGGGGCGTGGCTGGAGCCGGAGCACGGCATCGGGTACGATCTGGTGCTGACCCGCCGTCTCTGGGGCGATGTCTCCCTCATGCTCGACTATGCCTTTTACAAAATCGAAGACTATATGGCCCATAACAGCGCTTATGCGGATTATTCAGGCGGCGGTGCGGGCGACCTGCGCTACAGCGACTACATGCTGAACCTCGAAGAGATGCAGCGGCACGGCCTGGAGCTGACCGCCGGCGGGCACCTGACGACGGATCTCTCCTTTACGCTGACCTACGCCTGGCAGGATTACAACAACCAGGGGGATGAGATATGCGGTAAAACGGCGGTGGACGACAAGGCCAAGCACACCATAAGCACGGGCCTGCGGTACAAACTTTTCAGAAATACAAACCTCATGCTGGATTATTACTACCAGAGCGACAAGATGCAGATAGTGACCGAAGTGATGACGGATGAAAACGGCGACATCGTCGTTGACGAATACGGCGATGAAGTCTACACTTGGTGGCGGGAGCCCAACCCGGCCTACCAGTTGGTCAATTTCGCCGTTACCCAGACGCTTTTCAAGAACTGGGGCGGCTTCAAGGACGCCAGCCTCAAATTCTACATCAAAAACCTGTTTGAAGAGGATTACAAAAGCCGCCGGGGATATCCGTCCACGGACAGAACCTTCGGGTTGTCGCTGACATTGAAACTCTAACATTGAAAAGGGGACAGAGATGAAAACCATACAAACGGTCATTGATTCGCAAAGGCGAAGCGTGCTTGCGAGCGTGTTGCTGATTCTCGCTGCGGGGTGTTTCCTTCTCGGCGGGCCGGCGATCGCCGCTGGAGACACCAAAACGCCGGGCAGCTACACCATCGTGGGGACGGGGCCCGGAGACGCGGACCTCCTGACCCTTCGGGGGGCGGCGGCCATCGAGAAGGCGGATATTGTCTTCTGTAACGAGAGAACCAAAGAGAAATTTGCCGGTCGGGTAGATTTTACGGGCAAGCAGGTGCTTTCCGGATATTCGGTACTATTCCGGTACTATGGAAAAGCCTGCCCCGAAAAGGCCGACAAAGATACATCGAGACGGGGGAGAAGTTGCGAGCAGTACCATCAGAAGCAAGCGGAATTCGCGACCCTCGTGCGGGAGGCCGTTTCAAAGGGGCGCCATGTGGTGCTTCTGAGCAGCGGAGATCCCACCATCTACGGACCGGATATCTGGAGCCTTCAGGAACTGAAGAACCTGGACCCGAAACTCATCCCCGGTCTCAGCGCCTTCAACGCCGCCAGTGCGGCGCTGAAGGTCAGTCTGAACGAGGTGATTCTTACCGCGCCCTTCACGGGCGGCAATCGCAAGGACACCCTCGAGGATCTATCGGTCCATAAGGGGGCTACCGTGGTCATTTTCATGCCCCGGGATATGAAAGCCCTCTTCGCTCGACTTTCCAAGGCCTATGCGGCGGACACCCCGGTGGCCATCGTTTCGAGTGCCGGGGTTGTGAAAAGCCAGGCCGTGATCATGGGCACTGTGGGGGAATATGCCCAAACCCTTCCCGATGTTCAGTCGGGACGCTCTATTGTCTATGTCGGGACCGACCTTGCGAATGCCCGGTGCCAAGTGGCGTCCACCGCCGCCGGAGATAAAAAAGGAAAGTACTACCTGGTGGGGGTCGGCCCCGGAGACGCGGATCTGGCCACCCTGCGGGCCATCGACGTGATGAAGAAGGCGGATCTCGTCTTCGCGCGTGAAAACATGGCCAGGAAATTCAAACCGTACCTGGAAGGCAAAGAGGTGCTGAGCGGCTATCACCGGCTTTTCCCTTTCTATAAACAGAAATGCGAAAATAAAAAATCTACCGGTGACGCCAGCGGCAGACGGCAGCCCATGAGCTGTGAGACGTACCACCAAAAACAGGAAGAGTTCGCCGCTCTGGTCAGGAAGGCGGTGGCAGAGGGAAAAACCGTGGCCATGCTGGACGGCGGCGATCCGCTGGTCTATGGCCCCTGCGCATGGTCCCTTACGGAACTCAGCGATATCGAGACCGAGGTGGTGCCGGGCCTGAGCTGCTTCAATGCCGCCAACGCCGCCCTGCGGGCCGGCGTGACCGAAGGGAAAAGCAGCCATTCGGTGATTCTGGCTTCGGGATGGTCGGTGGAGGAGATGGCGGCCAGCCGGAGCACGATGGTGCTGTTTACAATGCGGACCGAATTCCAGAAGTTTGTCGACGGTCTTTCCAAACATTATAGCGCGGACACCCCGGTAGCCATCGTTTTCAGCGCCGGGTATGCCGAAAAAGAGAAGGTGATGCACGGTACCCTGGGAAGTATTCTGGATCAGGTGGGTTCCGACAGACTTCCTTTTGAATATCTGCTCTATGTGGGAGATTTTCTCAAAGAGAGCGTGGATCTGCTGAAATAACAAGAACAACTCAAGACGGCCCGTATTCCGATGGTATACGGGCAGTAAAACCAAAGGAGATGAGAAATGAAAACAAAATATGGCGTGGCACTTATTTTCGCGGCGGTTATGGTCCTTGTTTACTGCATGCCGGTCGCGGCTCACAATGTGTGGCTCAATCCCGCGAACCACTTTCCCCAGGTGGGAGAGACCGTGGATATCGGCATCGGCTGGGGGCACTCCTATCCCGCGGACCGGGAGGACCAGGAGATGAAGGACGGGCGGCTGGAAGAGATCGTCGCGGTGGGTCCCGACGGGTTTCCCGTGGAAATGGTGAAGGTCTCCGCGGCTCTCTATCGTTTGAAAGTGGATAAGGCCGGGGCCTATCTGATTACCGTCGGAATCCAACCCGGGTTTTACACCATGACCCCGAAAGGGAGAAAGTTCGGGGATAAAAAGAAAGTCGAAGATGGTATCAAATGTACGAACTACCACATCGGTGCAAAAACGGTGCTGATTGCCGGCGGCAACGCCAAAAACCTGGAAAATGCCGCGGGCCAGCCCCTGGAACTCGTGCCGCTGTCCGATCCGGGAGCTTGAAGGCGGGCAGCGCGTTTTCGTTCAAGCTTCTCTTTGAGGGGAAACCGGTATCCGGTGTCTCCATAAAGGCCAAGTACGCCGGTTTCGATGCAAAAATAAAAAAAGAGAAGATGCGCATAAGAAGGAAAAAGGGAAAAGGAAACCCTATCTTTGCGCGACCGAGACCGACGCCGCGGGCTTGGCGACCATAACCCCCACCCAGGCCGGCTACTGGATGGTGACTTACTCCAACACATCCGCCTATCCGGATGCGGCGGTTTGCGATGAGTGCCGGTACAGCATGGCGTTTACGCTGGAAGTAAAATAGCGCCCGGCCGGAAAATGGCATGTACTGTAGAGCAGGGAAGGGAGTGTCGCCTGCTCTGCAGTTCCTCACCTATTGTTGAAATCGGTATGTTATCAAAGACTGGAGACAAAAATGCTGACTGTTGAAAAAAAACGAAAATGGTTTTTTCTATTTCTCGCCGTGGCGGCGATTACGATCATGGGCTTTTCCCGGCAATCTTTTGCCGGGGAGGCGGCCGCTTCCCAATTTTATCTCGTGAGCGTCGGGGTTGGTGACGCGGATCTGATTACGCTCCGGGCCATCAACACCATCAAGGCTTCCGATGTGATTATTTGCGGGAAGAACACGGAGAAAGAACTCGCAGAATACCTGTCGGGGAAGACGATTATTGACGGCTCCGGGAGCGCCTGGCGCACCTATCGAAACGCCTGCGACAGGATCGATGATCCGGAAAAAAAGGCCAGGTGTTTGAAGGGCAAGGAATCCAGGAAAAAGCTGATTTCGGAGATTCGGGCCGCCATCGCGGACGGAAAGACGGTGTCGGTTATAGGCAGCGGCGATCTTCTCATCTATGGCGGTCCCTACCACTGGTACCAGAGGGAATTCGCGGACCTGAATCCGAAGGTTATCCCCGGGATCAGTTGCTTCAATGCCGCCAATGCCGCCATCGGAAAGGAGATCATGTCCGGCGGCGGCGCGGTCCTCACTACCCTTCGCGGTATCGATAAGCTGGCCGGATCTCATCCCACCATGGTGATTTTTACCATGTTCACGGAATTCGAGAAACTGGTGGAGAAACTGAAAAGTTATTATCCTCCGGAAACTCCTATTGCCGTGGTGTTCCATGCCGGATACAAGGAGAAGGAGCACGTGGTAAAGGGGCGTTTGAATACGATTTTAAAAGAGACGAAGGATATGAAATTTCCGTTTGAGCATCTTGTGTACGTCGGCAATTTCATGGATGAAAACCGTCAGCGAAGGTAATTGTTGAAAAGATGAAAAAAGCATTGAACGGCAACGGCCTTCGCCGGGAGATCGGGCTTTCGTCGGCAACGATTCTGGTGATCGCCAATATGATCGGTACCGGTATTTTTACCACCTCCGGATATGTCATGGGGGAACTGGGGGACCCCCGGGCCCTGCTGCCCTGCTGGCTATGCGGCGGGCTGTTCGCCCTGTTCGGCGCTCTGTGTTACGGTGAGCTGGGGGCCCGGTTTCCCATGGCCGGGGGCGAATATGTATTTCTTCGGGAGTGTTTCGGAAAGCCCATGGGATTTCTTTCCGGGTGGGTCTCTCTGATCGTCGGATTTTCAGCGCCGATTGCGGCGGCGGGCATTGCCTTTGCCACGTATCTGTTTCAGGCCTTCTCTATTCCGGAGGGCGGGGCCATTGCATTTCGGATGTTCGGTGTTTCCCTGGCCGTTTTTTCGCCGGTGAGCCTGGCGGCTGTTCTGGTGATCGTTCTCTTTTCATTGATCCATTATCACAGCCTGCGGATCGGCAGCCGCGTGCAGAACTTTTTGACCCTGTTCAAGATTCTTCTGATACTTCTGTTTTCAGTGGGGGGATTCTGGTTGGGGGACGGTTCTTTTACCCATTTTCAGGAAACGCCGGGGGGCGATGCGTCACTCTCTCCCGAAGCATTTGCCGTGGCCCTTATCTTTATCTCCTTCGCCTACAGCGGCTGGAACGCGGCGGCCTATCTCGGTTCGGAAATCCGGAACCCGCAACGGAACATTCCCCGGGCCCTCTATTTGGGGACAGCAGTGGTAATTCTGCTCTATCTGCTTCTGAATGCGGTCTATCTTTACGCCATTCCCCCGGAAGAGATGTCCGGAACCGTGGATATCGGCGCCCGGGCCGCCGTTTTTCTCTTCGGAGAAAAGTTCAGCCGGGTGTTCAGCGGATACGTGGCCCTGGGGATTCTTTCGGTGCTGAGCGCCATGATCGTGACGGGCCCCCGGGTCTACTATGCCATGGCCAGGGACAATATTTTCTTTCCCGTTTTCGGGAAACTGAATCGGACCCGATACACCCCGGCATCCTCGATTTTTTTTCAGGCGGCAATCGCGTCGGTGATGGTATTTACCGCCTCCTTTGACACGCTGCTGGTCTATATCGGTTTCACGCTGTCCGTGTTTGCCTCCCTGACCGTAACGGGGCTCATGATTCTTCGAAGAAGAACCGGCGACAAAGGGGGCGGTTATAAAACCCCGGGCTATCCCGTGGTCCCCCTGGTGTTTATTCTCTGCAATGTCTGGATTATTGTCCATTCTCTGAAAAGCCGGCCCGCGGCGGCCCTCATCGGGCTTTGCACCATTGCCGTCGGAGGTGTCGCCTATGTTTTTTTCCGGCGGGTCCTGCTTTCGGACCCGAGGGAACCCGTTTTAAAGACCTCCCCTGATGTTGTTGAAAACGTTCGAAAGGATAACGAATGAAGCCATTGTCTATTCTGTTTGTGATTTTCTGTAGTTTGATGCTCGCAGCCGCGATCTCCGGGACCTGTCTGGCGCATGGCGTGGAAGGATGGGCCGAAAAAGCCGAAGCGTGGTGCGTCACCGCCATGTATGATGACGGAGAGCCCATGGGCTATGCCGCCGTGGAAGTCACGTCGCCGGCTTCGGATATTGCTTTTCAAACCGGACGGACCGATGGAAACGGCCGGTTCGCATTTTTACCGAACACGGAAGGCGACTGGGAGGTGGTTGTGGAAGATGGAATGGGGCATCGGCTGGCTCTCGATATACCGGTATCCGGTGATGTCGACGAAGAAGAAACGGCTGCTCCAACGGTCTCGACCACAAGGCAAAATCGACCCATGGGCGTGGTGGCGGGTATTTCCGTTATTTTCGGTCTGTGCGGGTTTTTCTACGGATGGAAGGCCCGGCGAGCCCCTGCATGAGACGTAAAGCCGCTTTTCAGTCGAAGGCGCCCCGGTGGATGCCGGTTTTGGTGGCGGCCTGTTTTTTCATTTCCGGCGCCGCCGGACTGGTTTACCAGGTGATCTGGATCCGCCTGATCGAAAAGGTGATCGGCAGCGCGCCCTTTGCCGTGGCCGCGGTGCTGTCGGTTTTCATGGCCGGTCTTGCCCTGGGCGGGTACATGGCCGGCAGGCGCATCGACCGGGTCTCTTCCCGGTCCTCGCTTCTCGCCATATACGGTGGTCTTGAACTGGGGATCGGGATATTCGCCCTGAGCGTTCCTTTCATCATTGCCGGCGTGAAGCCCTGTTATCATCTTGTCTATGACCGGCTTATGGCACATTTCTGGTGTTACGAGGCGATCGCGGTTGTGGGGTGCACATTTGTTCTGATCGTTCCCACCGCGCTGATGGGCGCAACCCTGCCGGTGCTCTGCAGATTTTACGTTCACCGCCTGGAGCATGTGGGCGCCCGCACGGGATGGCTGTATGGACTCAATACCATAGGAGCGGCCATTGGTGTCGCGTTGTGCGGCTTTTTTCTTATCGGGCAACTGGGGGTTTGGATGACCCTGGGCCTGTTTTCCGCGCTGAATGTCTCAGTGGGCCTTACCTGCTTTCTTGTTTCCCGAAGGTTGACGGATCGGGGCACAACGACCGGGCGGCGTGAAGAAAGAAAAAATTCCGCAAATGTTCCGGTTGTTGATTCGGCGATACGGAATGCAACAGAAAATCGGGAATTGCCGTGGACCTTAGCCGTTTTCACCGTATCCGGCTTTTGTGTCATGGCCTATGAAGTGCTCTGGACCCGCCTGCTTGGACTCATCGCCGGACCTACCACGTATTGTTTTACACTGGTGGCGGCGACCTTTATCATCTCCCTGGCATTGGGCGGCATTTATTTCGGCCGGCTCGCCGACAGAGCAAGACACGTGCCGTTGTGGCTTGCTTTTACGCAGATGGCCGCGGCCGGGGTTGCCTTAATGATCAGCCAGTTTCTTGGAAACGGCCAGTTTTTTTTCGCGAAGCTCATCTATCAGAACCAGGAGAGCTTCAGTCGTCTGATGCTGGTTCAATCCGCTGTGCTGTTTACCCTCCTGGCGACCCCGGCTTTTCTTCTGGGGGGTGCTTTTCCCCTGGTGAATCGGATTTATATCCGGAATCCCGCGGGGGTGGGGCGTTCCCTGGGTACGGCCTACGGCTTGAATACCATCGGCGCCGTTGCCGGGTCCTTTATCGCCGGGTTTGTACTGATCCCCTGGGTGGGGAAGGAAAATGCCCTGCGGCTGGTGATCGGCCTTCAATTCGCAACGGCCTGCATCTACATGGGCTTTGGACGGAGCGGCGGGCGGGTCGGGATACGCCTTACGGCCGGATGTCTTCTGGTTGCGGCGCTTTTTCTCACGGTCCGGTTTCCGTCCTGGCGTACCGAACTTCTTTCAAGAGGATGGTACCGGGATTTTGGTCCCATGTCGTCGGATCTGGCACGAACCGGTTGGCTTGACGCGATTCTGGACGGGACGGAGAAAATCGCCGGACACCGCCGGGGACTCGAGGTCGTTTTTCAGGGAGAGGGCGCCTCGGGATTTACCACGGTCGAGAGGGAGGTCACCAGTCTCGGGACCGTGGAATACGCCATGTTCAACAGCGGAAAGGCGGATGCTTCTTCCCATGGGCCGATCGAAGTACCCAGACCCTGTCGGCCCATATCCCCATGTTGTTTCATCCGGATGCGAGGGATGTGATGGTGCTGGGGCTTGCAAGCGGTATGACACCGGGAGAAATACTTCTATATCCGGTTCGAAGCCTCGATGTGGTGGAAATCAGCAGACAGGTAGCCGATGCCTGCCGTAAGTATTTTCGTCCCTGGAACAATGCGTGCCTGGAAAATCCCCGGACCCGTCTCATTCTCCAGGACGGCCGAAACCATCTGGGACTCACCCATAGCCGCTATGATGTCATTATCTCGGAGCCCTCCAATCCCTGGATGGACGGTCTTGCCAATCTTTATACCCGGGAGTTTTTCCAGATGGCCCGACGGCGTTTGCGCGCGGACGGCATCTTCGCCCAGTGGCTGCAGTCCTATGAGATGGACTGGGATACGTTTTCAATGCTGGGCAGAACCTTTGCGTCGGTTTTCCCGGAGGGCGCCATGATCAAGGTGGGCCCTACGGATTATCTGCTGCTGGGCCTTACCGGCGCGGGACTGGACTGGAATACGGCCCGGAAGCATGCCCACTTCGCCCGGGCCTCGCGACTGGTGGACTTTCCCGAGGTGGAATTTCTTTCCCATCTTGTCGTCACGGAAGATATCGGCGCGCTTTTCGGCTCCGGGCCGATACACACGGACAATCGGCCCCGGCTGGAGTTCGCGGCCCCCCGTACCCTGTACAGCGGGGCGTTGAATATCGATGCGTTGCTTTCGGAAAAGCGCCGTTTGACCCCGGGGACCCGGCGTATTGTGGAAGCATTCAGCGACGCGAAGACGTTTCTGGATCTCGTGGAGTTTTCCGCCTCCGCCAACGTCCCCATGTTCGATGTGCTGCCCTGGGGAAAACTCGGCCCGGAAGAGAAGATTCGATACCGGGGGATTGTGACGGATTACTGCAGTCGCGTGCTGACGCCGGCTTACGACATTTTCGGCGCCGGGGAATTGAAAACGTGCTGCGGAGAGATTCAGGCATCGGCCATCCAAAATAAAATCGCCGAAATGGGGGGCTATCCCCATGACTACTACAATCTTGCCCTGGCCCTCATCGCCGCTGGACAAAGGAGTGACGCTGTTTCAAACCTTCGTACGGCGGTGGATATGAATCCGGGTGATGCGGCCGCGACAAAAGCTTTAGGGCTGCTCCTGGCTGAAAACGACGCCTTTGGAGAAGCCGCCGATGTTTTCCAAAAAGCCGTTCACCTGTCACCCGGGGAGGCCGATCCCCATAAATATCTGGGGATGGTGATGCTTCGCCAGGGCGTGGTGGAGAAGGCCGTTTCAAGCCTTTCTGCGGCCCTCGCCCTTTCGCCGGACGATGCCGTGATCTTAAGCGAACTCGGCGCGGCCCTTCTGCGACAGGGGAAGCGCCGGGAAGCAATTTCTTATCTGACGAAAGCCGTTGAAATCGATCCTTCCGACAAGGAAAGCAGATATTATCTGAGTATTGCACAAAAAGGCGGCGCCAGTCTTGAAAGGACAACGGAACAGGTATCGTTGCCATAATCTCCCTAAAACTGCCTGTCACAAAAAAAGCATTGAGTAAGCATATAATGTGTTTTATAGCGTACATGGATCTTGATAACGCACCCCGGTGGTCGTTTGTCTGCTCTATATGGCAGACACCGGTTAAATATGGTGAAAAACTTAACTATATATAACTACATGTGAAAGAAACGTATGGATCTCGTGAACGAATCGGATGAAGGTAAACAGGGCGAAGAAAAGAATGAATATCATCTGACGGTCAGCGGACGGGTAAAAAGGTCTCTAACGCTTGACATGGATGAACTGCGCCGCATGGATATCGTGGAAACGGATGACGTGATGATCATCTGCGGAGAAGGAGATCCCAAGGAATCTCTCGGGAAATGCAAAGGTGTATTGCTTACGGACATTGTCAATTTGACGGAGGTCATCGCACCGGAACACAACGATACCAAAAAAACCTACCTCGTGGCGATATCCGAGGATGGATACAAAACCCTTTTTGCCTGGCAGGAGCTTTATAACTCCGCCACGGGAGAAGGTGTTCTGGTTATCTTCGAGAGAGAGGGAAAACCGCTGTATGAACAGTATTCTTCCGCCGATCTCATCTCCGTGATGGACATTTTGCCGGGTCCCCGCTGGGTAAAGAATATCCGCCGGATCGAAATAAAAATCCTGGACTGATCAGGCTTCTAACAAGGAAGCGAAGGATGAACCTTTACGGAGAGGAAAGGATCATCGCCCTTAGCGGTGTATCGGGCGCCGGAAAGACAACGCTCTGCCGGGAGATTCACCGGCGCTTGTCGGCAAAGGGTGTCGATGTCGCCGGTATCCTGTCGCCGCCGATCTTCGAAAACGATATCAAAACCCGGATCATGGTCCGGGATCTGAGAACCGGGCGACAGACGCAGTTGGCGGAAAAAGAGCCGGTTCCGGGGTCTCTGACCGAAAAGAGATGGCGGTTTTCCGACGAGGGATGGGCCCATGGACAGACCGGGCTGGACCGGGCGCTTCCATGTGACGTATTGATTATCGACGAGATCGGTCCTATCGAAATGCTGCACTCCGAGGGGTGGGTTTCCGCTTTCGAGCTGTTGAAAGAGGCGGGGTACCGGAAGGCGGTGGTGACCGTTCGCCCCGAACTTCTGGACCAGTTTTGCGCGCGGACCGGCACGGCCATGCCCGTAATGCTGACGGCGTCAACGGAGTCCCGTGAGGCGATTCTGGAACGAATCTGCCGGCAGATCGAGCTTGGTTCTGGAGCATATGAGGCTTTTGAGAGATAGGTTTGTTTATTGCTCTTAATCTTGACAACATCGTAAAAACTACTTGTCTCACACGAAGACACGAAGCCACGAAGATTACAAACTAATATTAAAAGGTTTTACTTTGTGTGTTTGTGCCTTTGTGGCTAATTCAGACTTTTTACGAGTTTGTCAATCTTGCTCTTGATCCATATTGACGACGGGATTAAGAGCAAGAGCAACTGCTATGATGCCATATCGGTCCTGACCGTTTCAAACGACAGATGTGGCTTCATCAGTATGGTGCCGCCGCCTTCGGAGACGATGCGCAGGACGGCCTCGGCGTCTTTTACCCGGCTGCCGGCCACATGGGTAATTTTTGTCCCATGGAAGACATCCGCGGAAAGAGGAGAAGAGGGGCCGAGAAGCACGGCCGCGCGTGGATTTCCAAGCGCGGCGGAGATCTCATCAAAGGTCCCGTTGATCAGGGTGGTTCCGGTGATAATGGCCACCGTGCATTTAGCCAGGGCCTCTTCTCCCTGCTTCGGGGTTAGCATTTCCGGCCCCGGTTTCGGTTCCAACTCCACGATGTCCAGCCGGCATCCGGCTTTTTGAAGCTTGCCGACAATCGGAGCGAAGTATCCCACCATTGCCACATGATCCGAATCGGTAATATGAAGCGAAGCGATGATTTCCTCCCTGCCCGCGACAGGGGGAAGCGGCAGGGATGCCAGCACTGCATTGGCGGTGGCCAGGCCCACGGCCCTCAGAAGGCTGGATGATTCATGGGCAAGCAATTCCAGGATCTCACCGGCGGGGCTTCCGGCATAGGTCCCGGCTGCCTTGACATGTGTGCAGGACTCCGCATCGTCGTCCGGGGTCCATGCGACCCCGCCGTGGCCCGAGTCGAGTTGTACGGCGCAGTATCCCAGCCCGATGCGCAAATCCTTGATTGTCAGGGATTTGGCTTGGGGCATGAGTGTTTCAATAAGACGTTTTTGAACTGTCAGCATTAAACCTTCTCCTTTTCGTATTTCCGGACAGCTGTTGGAGCTGTTCTCTGTACTTCCGCTTTTCCTCGCGGGACCAATATTCAAAATCGATGCAATATGCATTCTATAGACTACACGAATTGTTTTTACAATACATGAATGGGGGGGCGCCGGGCATCCGCATTTACCCGTCGTATTGAATTTTCAGAATGAACGTCCAACATCGAATATCGAACGTTCAACGTCGAATCAGGAGATCGCTTTTTTCCGCCTTCAGACATGTCAATCCCCATCATTCCTCCCTGTGATAGTAACGGGCACTTGAAAAACTACATCTACCTACTGTTAGGTGTTGAACGATTAATTATTTATAATTCCAATGGAATACATTTGATTGCCGGGGCGAACAGGAAAAATGAAGAAAAGTATAATGTATTTTATAAAAAACACTTGACGTTTATACAATACATGAAGTAGGTTTCCTCAAAATGAATGATTAAAACGTCATATAAAATTTTATAACGTCACATTGCCGACCGAGTTGTCCATATGAGCGTCAAGAGGTCATGAATGGATCACACACCATGAACCGAATAACCTGCGACATCTGTGAGCGGGGTTGCCGGGTAGAAGAGGGAAATACCGGGGCCTGCGGTATGTACCGCCGTACGGGAGACCGGATGACGGAGTTGTATCCGGATCGTTACCTGGTGGCTTGTCCAATCTCCATTGAAACCATGCCGATACTTCATTTCCACCCGGGCGGAAAATTCCTGCAGGTGAGCACAACCGGCTGTAACTTTGAATGCCCGGGATGTATTTCTACCGTCATTGTCAAAGAAATGCCGCCGGAAAGCCGCGCACTGAAGAGGCTTTCTCCGGAAGAGGTGATTGCAAAG